>CABIYQ010000005.1 GCA_902362965.1 Oscillospiraceae bacterium | reverse complement strand
ATGAGGCTAATATCAGACTCTTTGATTATATTAATGGCTTTTATAATCTTAATCGCATTCACTCGGCTATTAATTATTTGTCACCCATTCATTTTGAAAATTCTTTACTTTCTTCTTAATTCTTTTCGCCTTTTTGTGTCCAGATTATTGACTATGGTCCACTGCAGGTTTCCCCACAAGGCTGTAACTCATTCTATTTTGCTATTATAAGTATAGCACATCCCTTATGCGACTTATAGATGAACTCGGGGCGAACTAGGGTGAACTGGGGTGAACTCTTTCAAAGTTTTCTATTGCTCTGTTATGAATTCGCTGTGTCCACCTCAATGTGTAATGTACCTTCGTTGCTATCTGGTTCATCGGCATAAACATCAGGTATCTGTAGCGAAGGATAAGCTGTTCATACGGGTCTTCCAGTTTATCGATTTCTGCATCGATTTCCTTCTTCATATCTTCAAGCTTTTCATAGTCAGCTTTTATCTCTTCTTCCAGATTACTGATTTTGCCAAGGTATCTTACAAAGGGTGGTTCAAGATTTCTTGTTCCCGAAAACTTTTCATCAAAGCTTGGGGAAGAAACACTTGTTGATAATTCCTTATAGCATTCCAGCTTGATAAGCTTATCGTTAATCTTGTTATTTAGAATGAACGGTCTGTTCAGATAATCTTTAGCCGTCATAAGCACCACCTCCGATTCTCGCCTTAACCGCATTGATAAGATCTGTCTGTGTTTTCTCTTTGAGCTTTAATGCCTTCATCACATCTTCATCAATGGTATCCTTTGAAATAATGTGGTGTATGACAACCGTGGATTTCTGCCCCTGTCTCCATAACCTTGCATTGGTCTGCTGATAAAGTTCCAATGACCAGGTAAGACCAAACCATATAAGGGTCGAACCACCACTTTGCAAATTCAAGCCATGTCCGGCACTCGCAGGATGGATAACTACGACAGGTATCTCTCCATTATTCCAATCACTGATATCCTTGGAAGTCTTGATTTCACGAATCTTGAATCTTTCCCTGATTCGCTCCAGGTCATGGTTATACCAATATGCCACAAGCACAGGTTTGCCATTTGCTCCTTCGATTAAGTCCTCAAGTGCGTCAAGCTTACGGTCATGAATATGAAAGACCTCTTTTTCTTCGTTATAGATAGCACCATTGGCCATCTGCAGAAGTTTGCCTGAAAGAGCAGCTGCATTTGCAGCATCAATCTCTTCCTCTCCCAAAGACACAACCATTTCCTGTCTTAATTCGTCATATACAGACCATTCCTTTTCTGAAAGCTTTACTTCCACTTCGTTCATAATGCATTCAGGCATTTTAAGAAAATCTGCCGACTTCATAGAAATCGTAATATCCGATATCAGTCTGTAGATGGCATCTTCCGCACCTGGTCTTGGTTTGTAGGAAAATATCATCTGCTGATTTCGTTTATCTGGCACAAAGAAATTCATACGATAATGTGTGATGTATCTTCCGAGCCTTTCTCCCATGTCAAGGATTCTGAACTCTGCCCATAAATCCATAAGTCCATTACTGCTTGGAGTTCCTGTAAGACCCACAATTCTTTTTACCTTTGGTCTTACTTTCAGAAGGCTCTTGAATCGTTTCGCCGATGCTGACTTGAAAGACGATAACTCATCAATAACAACCATATCGAAGTCGAACGGAAATCCACTCTTATTGATGAGCCAGTCCACATTTTCTCTATTGACCAGATAGATACCAGCACTTTTTCTTAATGCCTCTTTTCGCTCCGCCTCTGTACCTATAACCACCGAATAGGTCAGTCCCTTTAAGTGATCCCACTTTTCTATTTCTGCAGGCCATGTATCTCTTGCTACTCGAAGGGGTGCAATCACCAGAACCTTTCCAACTTCAAATCTGTTATAGAGAAGTTCAAATATAGCCGTTAAGGTAATCACGCTCTTTCCGAGTCCCATTTCTAAAAAGACTGCTGCCACGGGATGTTCCAGGACAAAGTTTGTTGCATAAGTCTGATAATCATGAGGATTGTATTTCATCAATGACACCCCCAATCACATCAGTGTTATCAACCACATAACAGAGAAACCCTAAAGCTGATAACTGTTTCATTCTTCTTATCTGTAAGGCTCTTGGTTTCTTGCCAGAAGCCTTGAGTTCTATAAAAGCCATTCTCCCTTTTGGAAGAAGAACCACTCTATCCGGCACTCCGTCAAATCCGGGAGATGTAAATTTGATGCAGAAACCACCTGCAAGCTTTACGGCTTTTACAAGCTTCTGCTCTACTTCCTTTTCACGCATTCGTGCCACCTCCATCAATGCTGAATTTGATGGTGTGACAGGGTAAGACTGTCATTTCCTATACTTTATATATAGACTTATTTTTTTTTACTCTATAGAAAAGGATAGCAAATAGCCGTCATTAACTGTCACACCTACTGTCATTACTCTTCTTCCATAAAGTCCGTCTTGAGTCTTAAGCCTTTAATGTATCTGCCTTTACGGTCACGATATCTTTCAAATCCGACCGTTTCCAAGGCTGTGTAGAAATCTGTTGTGCTTCTTGTAAACTCACCCACCTGGGTACAGAAGATTCGATACTCGTTATATATCTCGCTCGACTTTGCCACATAGGCAGGGTCAAGTTCGCAGCGTTCACTTAAGAAGTAGGAAAGCCAGTCATTACTTTCCTTATAATGCTCAATGGCATCACGCACCTTCTGTGGAGGTTCGATTTTGTAATTGTCTGCAATCACTTTTCTTGCACCCTCGATAACCCAGGAAAGAATCGCACCACCTGCATTCTCATAAAGGTAGTCAGCATAGTTCTTAATATCTGCACTGCCTTCAATCTTTGCATCAAATGGAATAACAATGAGTCTTCGCCATGTACCTTTGTCAATCGCCCCGACCTTTGGCAGATGGTTTGTATAAAGCACAAGTGTGTGTGTCGGAGTATATGAGAACGGATCTTTATACTTCTTCTCAGCATAAATTTCATCAGTTGAACAAAGCTGTTTTACATTGGCTGTGTTTAATCTCATACCTTCTTCAAGTTCTGCTGCAATAAGCATTCGCTTGCCCTTTGCCTCTGCAAGTTCAGGCTTTACATTTCTTCTGCATCCAACGGTCAACATATCAGCTGAAATGTTGCCACTGTATGTACCAAGCACTCTTGCGATAACATTCCAGAAAGTAGACTTACCATTGCGGCCTTCACCATATGCGATAATAAGTGCCTCTACATACACCTTTCCGATGGCTGACAAACCAACCATTCTCTGAACATAATCGATAAGGTCCTGGTCACCAAGGAAAAAGATATCAAGTGCAGATTCCCATATATCCTTGCCATCATCTGATGGGTCAACAGTTGTCTGCTTTGTAATGAAATGCTCCGGCAAGTGCTCAAGAGGACTTTTAAGTCCCTGTCTTAAGTCAAAAGTCAGAGCAGGTGTATTAAGTAAGAACTCATCTGCATCAAGGTTTCTTTGTTCGACTTCAAGCATTGGACGAGCCTCCTTAAGCGTTGCAGCTATGTTTTTGGTGTCTCTTCTTTTGACGGCATACTTCTTGTATGCGACAGCATCTTCATACAACGCATAGGCATGAGCCTGCTGCTTATTGAACATCTGCACTGCCTTCTTCGGACCCACAGAAACCAATATCTCCATACCACCATTCTTTACAAGTTCATCTATAGCCTTCTTCATTTCGGCTTCAGCCTCTGCAAGCTGTCTTTCTGTTAAATCCTGCGAAACACCCTGGGACTTTGGTTTCGACTCTTCCCAGAAACTGCCGTTGTAGACCATGTAATCTGTTGATGGAGAATAACGAAGGATATCCTTGTATTCTCTTGCAAGCACCATAGCCTGTCCCACATCCGAAAAATCCTCTGGCTTTAATCTGCAGTCGGAGTTGTACTGTTCAGGTGGAATGTAACCTTCCTGGTTAGATACCTTGGTGCCAAACTTCGATGCACTTCTCCATATTATCTTGAGTTCGCTTTCAGGAAGTGGCGGATTACAGAGTTCTGCTTTCTTAAGAAAAATCTGATAAGCTTCTTCTATATTTCCGTATCTCTTGATGATTTTCCCTGCGATATGGCTCATGGTGCTGTTACGCTGTCCTTCCGGCACCTGTTCAAGGCTGGCATCAAAATCTGCAAAGCCATCCTCTTCAAGAAAATCCACGATTGATTTATCACCGTCATAGATTTCAACATCGGTATCATCAGTTCCATAAAGAAATCTCGCACTATCAAGTGCATTGGTATCAAAGTAGGGAAATGCCGATGCAATTCTCTTTTTAAGGTCTGCATATTCTTCTGCATCCTTGATTACCGTAATCGCAAAAAACACATGAAATCTAGGTCTTACGGATTTGTCACCTTTTACCTTCATGTGATGTCTGCTATAAGATGCTGCGAACTGAACTCCCGGCATAGCCATTGCAAGGTCAAATGGTGTAATCCAGTCATCAGGGTTTTCTGAATGATCATTGTCACAGTCAAGAGGCACACAGTCGGAGTATTCAAAATTGTCATTACTTCTGTAATTTCCTTTGTATTTTGCTGTTACATGATCTGTTTTGATTGCTGCAATAAATGTATCTTTGCCCGTGACCTTCATTTTATGTGGGTATAGACAGTTACTGCTGTTACCCGTGCAGTCAGCTGTATATAAAGTGAAATTAATCATATTCCTGAACCTCCTTCATCTCCCAGGTAAACCACCTGATTTTCATTCTTCTTTTCTTGGCTACATTGATTTCACGAGCCATTCCACGGCTTACAACACCACCAAACACCCATAACTCGGTACATTTGCCGAGCAATACATAATTGAAGTGCATAGCCATCTCACGTTCCTTCTCGTTTGCATCATCCATAAACTGTGGGTAAAGAAGATGTGGAGTAACCGGAATTGCATTATTCTCTACAGTGAATCTGCTATACTTCTTTGCATTTGCCACGTTATTTTCAATATCACCTGCATACGGACTGCATACATACACCAAAGGAAGATAGGCAGCCTTTTTATCAGCTGCCACTTCTTCACGGTGAATATTGGTAAGTGCCTCATATGTAGTAGGGTCGTAATAACCATCGGGGTTAAACTTATCAATACTCATATCCGTTACACCTCCTGCTCAATAAGTGGATAGTATCCATCACCAGTCATAAGTTCATAAATGAAGAGTCTTCCTTTCTGTGTCCAATATGTATGAACCTTTGTATGCATATCTCCATTGCAACCTGGATAACTGTGAGTCTTGGTGCTTGTATATCCTTTTTCTGCATACTTCTGATAAAGCAGCCAGATATCGCCCTGTTTGAACTGAACCCCTTTATCGTGAAGATAACGGTTCATCCAGATAGCTGACTTTCCATAGTCCTTTGCAATTGCAGATGTTGAGATAAGGTCTTTACAGTTAAGCACCACATCGTAGTAGCTTGCCTTAGGCTGCATCTCTGCAATCTGCTGATTCTGAACAGCTACTGTTTCAAGAAGTTCCAAGTTCTGTTTCTTCACCAATGAAAGCTGATTATTGGCAAACTGTAATGCTCTTGCCATTACTGCTTCCGGTGAGTTCCATGCCTCTTCAACTTTGATGAAGTACTGACGTTCTGCCTGCCTCTGAACGCTGAATCATGCAGAGTTCCTTTGCCATCGCAATGGTAAGCTGATGATCCACTGCAGGTCTTCCACCTGTGCTTTCGCTCAAAAATGAGCAGAAGTCAGTACCTTCTTCAAAGCCGTAATCACACATTCTTGGAAACCAGTCCTTGTATGCAGTTCTTACTTCCAATGCTGCGTGTAAATCTCGACCACTCACAGTAGGTCTGTCACTGTCAAAATTGATTCTGATTAATTCGTCCATTCGAATTACCTCCATAAAATTTCTTGGAGACCCTTGCCTCCTAATGGGTAGCCTCGGTGATAGGGTTAAAAGAACGTTTTTTCAAAAACTTTTTTTAATTTGTTGATTGCTCTTCTATAACGGTGACTGACATTGTTAGCATCTTCACCAATTGATGCTGCGTATTCACCAACAGACATTCCATCAAGAACAATGGCAATCACCATTTCTGCTGCTGTTGGTTTAAGCACTTCACGAATCCAGCCACAGTAATGCGCATACTGATATTCGTGGTCTAACTTGGTTTCCACCTCATCGATGCTCTTTGTAAATACAGAAGTGTCAATTGCTCTCGCCATGATGGCTTCCTCTGTGTTCACTTCAACAGTTCCTTCTTTACCTTTACATTTAGCAACACCTGTATGGCGGTCATGCTTGTGCCAGCTGTTGTAGTCAGGACGGTTGTATCTGACTTCGATTTCTTCCTGGATTCTCTTTTCGTAATCCTCTTCGCTTTCATCTTCTGAGATAGAAATGTTTAACCACTTTTCAATCTCCTGTGTTTCGACCTCAAGGGTCTGGTATGCATCCTCATAACGCATCTTAATCTTCATAATGTTCCTGCCTTTCTGCCTGGTTCTCAGCAGTCGGGCAATGGGAACAAATAAAGGCCGGTGCTTATAGAAGTACCGACCCGGATTGCCTGAAAATGGGCATAAGGAAATAAGGGTACTTCCATCGCACTTTCCACAGGGTTTGTCCTGTGTTTGGTGTCGATATCTGTATCCCAATGCCCTTATAGCTAATCAGGCCTTGTGATATTTATTAGTTAAGTCATGTGTCTTAACTGCTTTTTATTTTACTCTCATTCAATATGTAAGAAAATTTCCATAAAAATACCCCACACGCTTAATAGTTGCATAAGGGGTTATATATTGTATTCCCATTATTTTGATGTTATAATATGATTACGAGTTATATTTTGAGGAGGCACTTTCTCATTCGTAATGGGTTATGTCACAAATCTTCAAATATTAGCAGTAATAAAATCTCAGAAAAGAGGTATGTCATGATAAATTCATCGAATTTTTTTCTAAATAATTTTTTTGAACTAGAAAACAGTCCTTGTGAATGCAAAAAAGAGACTGTATATACAGCCCCAGGTGTAGATCCTTCTTTTATTTTGAAGGTGTGTGCAAAACCTGACAGTGACACACTTCGCTTTTCCTATTCTGCGCAAAAGGGATTAAACCTATCTGGCAATGCTGGAGGAGTGATTAGTGAAAATATTCTCGGTCAGCTACTTGCAATAAAACCTAATGATATGGATGGGACAATTAGCTTTTTAGAGAAATATGGTTTTATTTTTCCGGTTAGTTCAGAATCGTATGAGACAGTTGATGGAACTGCGTTATTAGAAATTTTGAATCGAATCAAAGCTACTGTAAAGCTGATGAGTGCGATAGCAGGAAAGAAAGACTATAAAGCAATTCTTGTTTATACAACTTACTTGCTTTTTTCGAATCCCGTAGAAATGGTTCTGTCAGGAGTAAACTACAATACCAATTTTCACGAATTCACTGATTTGATTAGAACGTACAATGCCATTCCTAACTTAAATAGAAACCAGGAATTCTTTGACACTGAATGTATATCTATATTCGATACTTTAAAAGGGGATTATGAAAAGCTTGATATAAATGAGCTTGCTGGGATGAGTTCCGGAGATGGAATTAACGGACTCGCAGGAAGTAGAGATTGGCATTTTAGAAATCTCTTCTGTCTGTATACTACTTACAATGTAGCTGGTGAAAACTTAAGAAACATCATTGACTTCTATTACAACTATCAAAAGAAGGTCGGTGTTATTAAAGATGTTGAACCTACAAGAGTTACCTATCACACAAATCCAAAGAGAGAAAACTTCTCAGATGAGATGAAAACTGCACTAGTTAAAATTGCTAAGATTGTAATCAGTGAAGAAATAAATGCTAACTTGCGTAATATTTGCCCACAGTTAGAAATCAATGCCCTTGCACCTACTTGGAAACTCAATAGTCTTCTTGAGGCTTTATATTTTTCAGTATTTTATATGAAACCAGGAGTAGAGTTGTATAAGGAATGTGAAAACCCTTATTGCAAACATGAAAAATATTTCTTGATTAGTGCTACTGTCACAAATAAAAAATACTGTTGTCCGGCTTGTGCCAATGCTGCTGCTCAAAGACGTAGCAGGCAAAGAAAACTCGGCAAATAAAAAAAGCCTCCACTTAATAGCTGTTACGCTACTAAATGGAGGCTTTAGTATTTATGTGTTTTTATATTATTGTTTTGGAGGAGACACAAGTCCTCTTGACAGAACCTTTTCTATGCATTCTGCAAGTTCCTTTTTCTGTTGTTCAGGGGTACCAATATAATTATACATCAAATACCTAGTATCCATAACTATACCTTGAATTCTTTCAAAGTTCTTCATTTTAGGATTACTTGAATCATATCTCCAATCGCCAATTGCCTCACCAATATTTCCAACATTACTGTTTAATCTGAAAAGATTATCCTTTTTGTTGTACGGCATGATAAAGCAATTAAATAGACTATCATTCGGAACACCTTTTACTCTTTCGATGTATTCACCGTATGTAATCTGTTTATTAATATCAGTTCCGTTAGGCAGATGGTCAGGATTTCCTGTCCAACCATAACGATAGCATTTGGCATCTAAAACATAATACTTATCTTTATATATCATGACTGAATCTGGATATAGCGGAGTTTTCTCCTTATCGTGTCCATAATCCAACAACCATCTAGTTTTTGGAAAGTATTGTGTCTTGTCTTCTATACCAAATGCTTTATCTATCATTTTCTCCCATACTGTTTCAAAATGGTCAGTACCAAAGAAATACTGTGTATCAGACAATTTCTGATCCATGTATTCAAGCATTGCTCTCATAGCTGTGAAAAGTTCTTGCTCATTATCATTGTTGGTACTTGCCAATTTTTTGTTAAGTATATAGATAGACTCTTTTATCCCTGGATGCATTCCTGGTTTCTCAGGCATAAAAGGAACATACAACCATCCCATTTTTTCAAATGCCTCGTAAACACAGTATCTATGTATCTGCGTTATTTCCTTATTGGCATTTGGAGTAGATGAGCGAATAGTCATATTAGTGAAAATCAGTGAACCATTTTTCTGAACTAATGCTCTTTGTTCCTTTACGGTCTTTGGCCAAGAAGTCCTTCCTTTAGTATCTGTTTTGTACTGTGGGTCAGTCTCAATATAATATCGTCCCGCTCTTAAGAAACCACGAATAACCGTTAAGTATGCATGAATTGGAAAATCTACGGTTCTTGGTGCCTCAAACTTAGGAGCTTCGATAACCTTATCCTCTTTCATAAATGCAGCAAGAACACCGAATAAGTTATTAATATCAACTCTTAAGTCATCATCATTTTCCGGCAATTGATAACCCAATGGAAAATAAATCACGGCATCATCTGTATCAGCTTTTACACCAACGAAACTATCACCATCTTCATTTGTATTTACATGACATCGCTGCCTTAGATTTTTCGTTAAGTCCATTAAGAATCACCACCTTTATCTACTTACGCTTTTTTACTGTTGAGTAGGGTAAAGGGTATCCCTAACATTCTGTTTGAAAATTTTAAATCTATCAGAACCTTTGCTGTATACAAATGTTCTGATTACTTCTTCAAGGCTGTCCATATTCTCCGTATCAAAGATTGCCTCAGGATTAAACTTAAAAGCATCATCCCACAAGTACTTGATTACTTTTTCAGGGAATAATCTATTGTGAAGAATAGCATCTCTCATTTCTTCAAGTCTTGCTTTCTTAGTAGCATCCAACGTGCCAAGTAACTCATGACGAACTAAATCATTTAATTCGTCATAAGTAGTCATAAAGTTTCCAGTAGGTAGTACTCTAGAATCAAAAGCAAGGTCTTGTTCATGCACAAAGTAAACACCTAACCTCTTATCTTCAGCAGATGCCATTTTAGCTCTATTGCCGATAATAATAGTATTAACTGTTTCACAGAATTTCTGCCATGTAACCTTAGTATCAAGAATTTCCGCATTAGCAAGTGAACCCCTAACATTATTGAAATTATTCTCGATAAGTCTCATGTTCCATCTTCTTTGGAAAGCTGTATCTAATGTAAATACATTCTGATCTGATGTATTCATAGTACCTAAGATAGAAAGATTTGATGGAATTCTTACCTTGTGTTTTCCGTTTTCATATACAACCTTTGCGATGTTTTCATTTGTAATTCCATATTCACTAGTTCCTCTAGGATAGCTAATCCCATCCATAACCTTAGTCTCTACAGTCCTATCCAATAACTGGAATACATCCCCAAAGATAGCTGGAGCATTACCGCGGTTAATTTCTTCAATGATTAACACATAAGATTTTGAAGGGTTATTGTACGCCTCTTTAAGAATATTAGTGAACGGTCCCGGTGTGAATTCGTAAGTAACCATTTTATCCACAGGGTCAACCACAGGTAAAATTTGACCAATAAAATCAGCATTTGTATAATCCGGATGGAATACTAATCTTTCTACTACAGTACCAGGTTTACAGTACTCATGTTCAATAGTCCAGCTTTTACCTGAACCTGGAACACCATAGAGTAGGACATTTGTGCCACCAGCAAGTCTCACAGGCTCTAACGTATTATCAATTTTTCCATCATCATTCATATCGCCTGGATGGCTAACATCTGTTGGTCCATAGTGTAAATCCTTATAATTTTCAATATAGTGATAGATAAATTCTGGTCGAAATACAACTAAGTTTTTACCTGTTGTTCTATCAACATAATATCCAGCATTTTTCGCAGGCATTACATCAGTTCTCATGTTTACGCGCAAACTAGGATTGGCAGGATAATTTTTCCCTTCCTCAATCGGCCATGCAACAATAATAGTATCGGCAAGGGAATTCTTGCTTTCATATACATAAAAACCAAGAATTAAAGCGTCATCAAAATACTGTCTTGGATCATTTTCTGTACCCAACTGTATCTTCTTTTCTTCACGATTACGTTCTGGGTCTTCTTTACGAACATTCCCGTGGAAAAGATGGAAACGCTTTTCAATCTGCAAATTTTCGTTTTTAAGTTCGATGTAATAATGGGCAGATGTAATCTCCTCTAAAAGAGTATATGTCCATCCGTTAATAGAGAACATATTCTCTATCATGCTTTTCCTTTCTGACGGTGTTAAAGTGACCGGTGTTCCTACAACTATTGAACCTTGCGAATTAACCTCATAACGCTCATCTCTTTCCATCGAAATATACCTCCTTTATTTTTGTAGCTAATATAAGTGCCATCCTCACAGGAACAGCATTACCAACTTGACGCCACTGTTCCTTCATATTTCCAGTCAATACATACTCATCCGGAAATGTCTGTAATCTTTTAAGTTCTTCAATCCTCAAGAAACGATTTCTCCAATGAAACGGACCTTGATTAGTAGAAAAACTAGCTTGAATTGTCCATGAAGGTCTGTCTGGTGTCAATTTCAAAAGAAATGTCCAGTATCTTGATTTCCACTTGAACTTTGGATTAGGATATCCACGTTTTTCTGTAAAATAAAGATAATTGTCACCCGCTGGTATTTCTAGCAACAACTCATAATCCTTGGTTCCTGGTCTCTGAAGTTTTTCTTCTTCTGTGATATTATCAAAATCAGAAATAACTTCACCACAAGTAACCCACGGAAGTTTATCTGTTTTTTTCTGTGGATCTGCATGAGTTTCTTCGGGAAATTCAAACTTAGGTAACTCTTTACGGCTTCCAACACAGAAAAATCTTTTTCTAGTTTGAGGCACACCATAATTTGCACAATTTACAACTTTAAACGCAATATTGTACCCTAAACTATCAGCTCTCTCTTTCAAAAAATCAAATTCTTCTTGATGTGTTTTGAATGAAAAACCATCTACATTTTCAAAAAGAAATACTTTAGGTTCCAGTTCTTCCACCGCTCTAAAATATTCAGGGACAGCAAACCCCGCGTGTTCGTCATCAAAACCACCAGCTTTGCCTACCAAATAATGACGCGTCTGACTATAAGGCGGACAGGGTGGTCCACCGATAAGACAATCAACCTCACCATATCTTTTCTTCAGTTCCTTAAAATCAATATTTCTTACATCGCCACAAAATACTTCATCCGACATATTGTTTGCTTTTAAAGTTTCGCAAGCAATATTCCAAACATCTGTAGCAAAGACTGTTCTAAACCCAGCTTTTTTAAAACCAATATCAAGTCCACCTGCCCCAGAAAAAAGGCTAATTACCCTAGGTTTTTTTATATCCATTTGCATAATTCTTCAACCACCTTTTTTCCTAATAATGGAGGCACCGCATTTCCTATTTGCTTATGCTGTGAATATGTGCTTCCAAAAAAAGCATAATCATCAGGAAACGTTTGTATTGCTGCCAACTCCCTTATATTCAATCTTCTATTCTTCCAATGAAAAGGTCCCTCCCAATGTCCTGGACTTGCAATAATGGTCCAAGATGGAAGAAACGGATGTAGTTTCAAAAGCGAAGACCAATATCTTTTCCCCGCCACAAATACAGGGTTAGGGTGATTCTCTCTTTCGGATAATGCTATATAATTTTTACCGAAAGGAATACATGTTAATTCGTATTCCCATTTTCCTTCAGTTTCTAGTTTTTCACCCTCACAAAATTCTACAGCATCGAATTTTCCAATCCAATCAATTACTCTTTCATATGGTAATAAATCAGGATTAGCTAAACATTCTTTCTCATTTCCATGTGTTTTCACCAATGTAGCATTTATTTCTTTTTTGCTCGCTAAAAAAAATACTCTTTTTCTCTTTTGCGGAATTCCATAATCTGCAGCATTAACCCTTAATAATGAACAATGATATCCTAGCGCTTTCATATTTTCATAAATCGATTCAACTGCAGTTTTGTTTGATGGGTGAAGAATGCTTTCAACATTCTCTAAAACAAACCCATCGGGTTGAAGCTCTGAAATTATTTTGAAATATGGAACAATCATATTCCTTGGGTCATCATTTGAATTTCTTTTTTCATTTGTTACCCAATATCCTGCTTTTGAAAAAGGCTGGCAAGGAGGTCCACCAACAATTATTAACTTCTCTGGATTCTCTTTTTTTAGTAATTTCTCGTAATGCTTGCCATCAATTTTAGTAATGTCTCCAACCTCATGAATTGTATGATCAAAGAACTTATTCATTTTTAATGTTTCAACACTGTCCTCAAATATATCCAAACTAGAAATCACTTTTACTCCCGCCAATTGGGTGCCAATATCTAGGCCACCTGCCCCTGAAAACATACTAATAGCCTTTACGTCTTTTCGGTAATCAATTTTCAAATCATTTACCGTATAACCTTTATGTGTATAAGGAATAACAATATTCCCATCATCATCTAACACAAAATTTGTAAGCATAGCCTCTCGCTGATGCTCAGTAACATTTTGAAAGAATTCTCTCTCAATTTTATATAAACTCATAGTTCCTCCTAAAGATTGTTAACTTAAGGACCAAGTCCCTTTTGTAACATTTTTAATCTTGCCTTTTGACTTTAAATTGGTTCTTGCCCAACGAAGTCGGTAATTCAATTTAGTTCCAAGACCACTTTCATCCTCTAGCTGAACTATTTCATCTGGCAATTCTAAAACCTCAATTACTTTTTGATTAATCTGCTTAGTTGTTGCGGTACCATTAAGTAATTCCAATGACTTAATAACAGCCTCTTCAAGCATACTATTTGAGGGAAAATAATTATTCTTCATAGGGTATACCTCCTTAAATCTCGGCACTTTTTCCGCTTTTTACCCATGCATCAAGTTCAGTTAGTTTAAATTTCCACTGTTTGCCAATCTTATGTGCCGGAATGCTTTTATCTTTTCTTAACCATCCACGAACAGTCCCAGGTTTCACACCTAAATATTCTGCTGCTTCATCTATGCTAATCCATTTTTCTTGATTATCATTCATCCTGATACCTCTCTATTTAATCGCACAATGATACCAATACAGTATATCATTCAATTATGAATTTTTCAACGTATTTGTAGTGATTTGATGTTATTTGCTATCATTTATAGTCATTTGTATTTTAAGTAGATACCATTAAACATTTTCGTATGGTCAACCATTACTACACTATGCCATACGGTCAACCTTATTAAATAGCCATAGAATTCAACCTAAAACGCAAAAAATCCGAGGACTTGGATTTGCTACCAAACCCTCGGAAATGCCTTGTTTTCAAGCCTTTTTCGGTATTTACTTCTGTACTTTTGACATCAACACTACGCACTCGACATGTATCGTCCTAGGGAACATATCAACCGACTGGATTTTTTCGGCGATATATCCATTTTGACAAAGATATGAACAATCTCTTGCGGCAGTAGCCGGATTACAAGAAACCATAATAATTTTTTTCGGATTCATCTGCAATACTGAATCCAGAGTCAGATTATCACAACCCTTTCTAGGTGGATCAAGTATTATAATATCAGGTATTATACCGGATTCTTTAAGCTTTGCTGCCGCTTTGCCGGCATCCGAACAAATAAATTCTGAATTAAAAATATTACTGCTGTGTGCATTTTCCATGGCATTTTTAACAGCTTGAGGTATAATCTCCACTCCGATAAGCTTTTTGACTTTTGATGCCATTGAAAGACCAATAGTACCGGCCCCACAATAAAGATCCAGTAGAATTTCATTTCCTTTAAAGTCGGCAAGATTTGCAGCAACAGCATACAATTTTTCTGCCTGATTAGTATTCACCTGATAAAAGGCTTCTGGTGAAATATTTATTTTATTACCGCACATTATATCCTGAATTTCGTTTTTCCCCCATAAGGTGACAGTTTTTTTACCTAAAATCACATTCGTATTTTCAGGATTAATATTCATTACTATACTTTTTATGTCCTGATATTTTTCTGTAAGAACTTCACATAATCTTGTAAATTTAATAGCTAATGCTTTAGTAACAACAAAGCATACCATTATTTCTTTTGAATGAAATCCTTGTCTGATAAAAATATGACGAAGTAATCCTCTCCCTGTATTTTCATCATACCCTTTTATATTATTCTGTAAAGCAAATTCTATAACATCACTGGCAATATGGTCAAATATATCCGGAAGAAGTTTGCACTCACTGCCAGATATAATACGGTGACTTCTCTTAGCATAAAAACCATACACCGGCTTATTATTTACTGTTCCTACAGGATACTGTGCTTTATTCCTGTATTTATCAGGTAAATCACATCCCAAAATAGGTAAAAATTCAGTATTAATATTACCAATTCTTGTAAAAGCGTCATATACAAATTTTTCCTTAATTTTAAGCTCACTGTCATAACTTATGTGACGTAATGAACACCCTCCGCATTTAGGAAAATATTTACAATCAATTTCTATTCTGTCAGCAGACGGTTTTACTATTTTTTCCACTTTTCCATATGCATAATTTTTTAAAACCTTTACTATTCTGGCTTCTATAATATCACCGACAGCCGTTTCCGGAATAAATACTGCCATTCCGTCTGCTCTGCCTACTCCGTTTCCCTCCGATGTAATATCGGTAATTTCAAGTGTTACGATCTGATTTTTATCCATAAATCAATTTTTCTCCAATGGTTTAATAATCTTGTATATAAGTTCCTTTTTCTTCATAAGCTCATCAAATCTGTTTATATATTCAAAAGGAAATTTATAGTTGTGAATCCTTGTTATCTTTCCGTCAGACTCAATCAGTTTGGTTGACGCTGCACAACCGGCACCCAGAATGATCTGAGTTTCATCCATTATAAATATATTATAAAGACTCTCTTTGCCTTCCTTAGCGAATCCGATATTTTCTAAGTTTTCAAGAGTATTTTTCTGACGGTAGAGATAGTACGGCATATATCCTTTTTTCGGAAGAATATCTATACTCCTGTTTACCATATCATACGCCGGATTATTTTTAAATGTACTTATATTCTCCTCATATAACTTTGCTGAACGTTTTATTGTAAGGGTATGTACTGTAATGCTTTCGGGATCAAGTTCCGTTACTTTATCAAGAGTATTGCAGAAGCTTTCAAAAGAATCGCCGGGAAGACCGGCAATCAAATCCATATTAATATTGTCAAATCCTAAGGATCGTGCAGAATAAAAAGCATTTATAGTGTCCTCAGCAGTATGACGGCGTCCGATAATTTTTAAAACCTCATCATTCAAGGTTTGAGGATTTACTGATATTCTTGTCGCACCGTTTTCTTTGATTACTTTCAGTTTGTCAATAGTTATGGTGTCTGCACGTCCTGCCTCAACATTATATTCTCTAACTTTTGAAACGTCAATGTTTTCAGAAAGAGTTTTCATAATAATATCAAGCTGCGATGCTTCAACGGACGTTGGAGTACCGCCTCCGAAATATACAGTATCAATTTTAAGATTTAAGTCTCTGATAATTTTTCCCAGTATTTCAATTTCACGGCAGAGAAATCTTATGTAATCAGGTATTAGTTTTCTGGCGCTTTCAATAGAATGTGAAACAAATGAACAGTAACTGCACCTGGAAGGACAAAAAGGTATAGAAACATAAAGGCTTACCGTATCAGAATCTATTTGCTTTAAAAGCGGAATCTGATTTACAGCAGTCATATAAACAAGCTCAAGACGTCTGTCCGAAACCATATACTTATTCTTTAAAGCTTTAAATGCCTGTCCCTTGCTCATTCCGTTTTCAATTAAAGCGGACATTTTTTTTACAGGTCTTATTCCGGTCATAAGCCCCCATGGAGGCGTAATCCCCGTAAGCTTTTGCAAACACAGGTAAATAAGCCTGCAAATTTCATGCTCACAATTATTTCTATCGAAACTTTCATTAGGAATTTTATATGCTTTTCTAGCTTTCATACCGTTAATACGGCAATAAGCAAAAAGATAGGTAAATTGTCGGCATTCTTTCAATTGAGACATTACAATATCACCGTCAGCATCTGTAATGTCATAATGAAAGGTAAATCTGGATGGAACAAAAAGCTTTACCGTTGCTTCCGTTTCATATTTAAAATCGTGACCTTTAAATAAAATCTTCATAAGGATTTCCTTTTAAATATGGATTATTTTTTCTCTCATATGCAAGAGTACTGGTTTCATTATGCCCGGGATAAATATCATAATCTCCTTCCAATTTTGCAATTTTCTGAAGTGACTTAAACATTTCTCCCATATTTCCGCCCGGAAAATCCGTTCTTCCCATTGATAGTTTAAAAAGTGTGTCACCTGTAAAAAGCGCATTACCGCATTTATAACAGACTCCTCCCCTTGTATGACCCGGAGTATGAATGACCTCAAATGAAAGCTCATCAAGGATAATAACATCACCGTTTGTTACTGTTGTAAATTTCGTAATTTCATTGAATTGACCCGCACCTATTGCGTCAGCCAGACTTTTTGTACGACTTGCAAGCATAGGCGCATCTTCTTCATGTATGTAAACCTGTGCGCCGTATACGTCAGCCGCTTCACCAGCTGCACCTATATGATCATAGTGTCCATGAGTAAGCAGAATTTTCTTTAAAGTAAGTTCATGTTCGTCAAGAAGATTTTTTATTCTCTGAAAGTCACTTCCCGGATCTATAGCAACAGCATTTTTATTTTCTGTCTCAATAATATAACAGTTAGCTAAAAGCTCCCCTACCGGAATACGATAAATTTTCATAATTTTCTCCAATCTATATCTTAGCTCTTTCAACAGATACAACATTTTTAACACGTCTTAGCTTTTCAAACAAATTATTAAGCTGTTCGGTACTTGCTATAGTAATAGTCGCTTCAAAAAGAGCATTTCCGTTTTTTAAATTTCTTGAAGAAGAATGAACAATAGGAATCCTTGCCTCTGTTAGAATCGCCGTAATATCATAAACCAAACCGACTCTGTCCAGAGCAGTAACTTCAATACTGGTCTGAAGACTTGTCTGTTCACTATCAGTCCACTGAACGTCCATCCATCTTGCAAGTTCTTCAGGATTATTCCTCTTTACAGCCGAAAGATAATTTGTACAGTTTACAGTATGAACAGATATGCCATGACCTCTTGTAATAAATCCCACAATTTCATCACCCGGAAGAGGATTGCAGCATTGAGCGAATTTCACCGTACAATCATCTATTTTGTCCAGAATAATACCGCTGCTGGGTTTATGAACCGGTTTTATCACAGCGGTTTCCGGTTCATCATCCGTCTGATATAGCTTAATATACTTATCTTTCAGCCTCGGCATAATTTTAGAAAGCATAACGCCGCCGTAACCAATTGAAGCGTAAAAATCATCTAATGTGCTGCAATTATGACGTTTTAAATCGTCACCCAGAAATTCTCCAAGCTCTTCCTCAGGAACTCGTATTCTGAAATGCCTGAATTCCTTTTCCAATTCAGTTTTCCCTGTAATAATATTTTCTTCCCTGCATTCCTTTTTGAACCATGAACGAATTTTTGATTTTGCTTCATTAGTCCTTGCAATATTTAACCAAGCTCTGTTCGGACCTTTATTCGGTTCATTGCTGGTTATAATCTCACATATTTCTCCGGTATGAAGCTTATAGTCAAGAGGTACGAGCTTACCGTCAATTTTTGCACCGATCGTCTTGTGTCCTATCTGAGTATGAATCCTGTAAGCATAGTCAATAACTGTAGAATCTACGGGCAATGAAATGGAATCCCCCTTAGGAGTCATAACTACTATATCTTCCGGTGCAAGGTCTGTCTTAATAATACGCACTATTTCTTCAACATCATCAGAAGTCTGCTGTGCTTCAATTACCTGACGCACCCATGCCAGACGCTGATCCATCTTATCAGTACGCTGAATACCTTCTTTATATTTCCAGTGTGCAGCGATACCGTATTCAGCCGTAGCATGCATATCCCATGTTCTTATCTGAATTTCAAAAGGTATGCCCTCCTTACCCAGAACAGTAGTATGAAGCGACTGATACATATTAGCTTTAGGAGTAGAAATATAGTCCTTAAATCTGTTTGGAATAGGTCTGAACATATCATGAACCAAACCCAAAACATTATAGCATTCCCCTACTGTTGAAACAATAATTCTTACAGCATATTTATCATAAATTTCTTCAATTGATTTATGATGAACAAACATTTTCTTATAAATGCTGTAAATGCTCTTTACACGCCCGTCAATTTGAGGCGGCTTTATAAATTCCTGATCTCTGAACCGGTAAGCTATGGTATCTTTTATGGAGGTTATAAAGGCTTCACGTTCGCTCTTTTTTATTTCCAGAATATGTTCAATTTCAGAATAAGCAAAGGGATCAAGGTAATGAAAAGCCAGATCTTCAAGCTCTTCTTTAATTCCTCTCATTCCGAGACGATGAGCAATAGGAGCGTAAATATTCATAGTTTCATGAGCCGTATTGCGTTGTTTAACACTTGGACGAAATTTCAATGTACGCATATTATGAAGTCTGTCAGCCAGCTTAATAATAATAACTCTTATATCCTGAGACATGGCAAGAAGCATTTTTCTTACATTTTCCGCCTGCTGTTCCTCCTTATTAAATATAGGAACTTGATTTAATTTTGTAACACCGTCAACCAGCATAGCAACATCCTGACCGAATCGTTTTTTTACTTCATCAAGAGTGACAGGCGTATCTTCAACAACGTCATGCAGCATTGCAGCACAAATCGTATCGGTATCCATTCCCAATTCTAAAAGTATATATGCAACGGCAAGAGGATGAATTATATATGGCTGCCCCGACGAACGAAACTGTCCTTCATGAGCTTTTGCCGCAAATTCATATGCCGTAATTATTTTGCTGAGATCATATTGCTTATCATCAGTCAATATTTTTTGAATAAGCAGATCTATTGTATATTCTTCTTTCATAGTAGCAACTCCTTTCTTATAAAAAGATCAGACTGTAAGTTTATTATTAATTTTATTTCTAAGATCCTGTAAAATTTCAGAGTTATCCAGATTTGCCTTAGGAGCATTTTTCACCACATTGATTTCCTGGGAAAACATATCGGCATTAACAAGTCCGAGTTCACTGAAAATATCAACGCAAAGCCGCAGTTTACAGTAATTCATATCCTGCGACATTGCAGACATATACAGAGTATCCATACTGAATCTTCCGCCTGCAATAGTTTTATAGACAGATACAAGCTCTCCTCTTTCTGGGCATATGCGATTATAATATGTAACCGGCAGATCTTCATTTCTTTTATATTTTTCATAAGTTTCTTTAGCTGCAAAATATTTTTTCTGTTCAATACCATTTTTCCGGAAATCTTTTACTATTATGCATATGGATTTTCTTCCGGCATACACCTGTGCTTCAAGCGTAACCATAAAATCAGCTCTGTCACCCTTTTTCAGAAAAATATCTTCAGGAGAATATCGAAAAATAAGTGCGTCCATGAAAGAGCCCCCGTAACGAAGCTTGAGCTTAGTATGTATACCCTTTGAAAGCGGCACAATATCTTCAATCACTGCACCGCACAATGCAAATACAGGCTGACGGTTTCCCTCACCAAAAGGTTCAAGTATCTGAAGTCCTTCAATATTATTTACATTTATTTCATCGGGAAGTATAAGCTTATCGGCAGTAATATCCGGAACCGGCATCATTCTGAAATTAATTTCAGCAAACTCCTGAATACGCTTATTAAAATCTTCTATCTTAGAGGTTTCAATAGAAAATCCTCCTGCGCCAAGATGTCCGCCGTATTTTATAAGAAGATCCGAACAATAGTCCAGAGCTTTGAAAATCGAAAAATCACCGAATGAACGTGCGGAACCTCTTGAAATCTCCCCTTCTATGGTTATCATAAAACAAGGTTTATCAAATCTTTCCACCATTCTTGAGGCAACGATTCCAATAACTCCGTGACTCCAGTTTTCTCCGCTTAAAACTAAAACTCTGTTATATAATATTTCCGGTACGCTGTTTATTTTTTCATTTATCGAATCAATAATTTCATTTTCTGCTTTTTTACGTTCACTATTTAGTCTATCCAGTTCATTTGCTAGCATTTCCGCTTCTTGTTCGTTATCGGTAAGCAGAAGCTTTGCCGCAAGGGACGGCGAACCAAATCTTCCTGACGCATTTATTCTGGGAGCAATTCCAAAGGCAAGAGATGTTGACGTAATTGGTGATTTCAGTCCGCTTTTTTTAATAAGAGCATTAATTCCGCATCTTTCGGAATTAACTAAAAGCTGAAGTCCTCGGCTTACGATAAAACGATTCTCTCCGCTCAAAGAAACAATATCGGCAACTGTGCCTATTGCCGCAAGCTCTCCGTACTCGTTCATAGCAGCTTCAAAATCCCCATTTTCCAATGCTGCAATAAGTTTCAGCACAACTCCTGCTCCGCACAAAAACTTAAAAGGTGAATCACAATCTTTTCTATGAGGATTTACAACAGCTTCAGCTCTTGGTAGCTTTTCGCCAGGCTGATGGTGATCGGTAACAATAAGTTTCATTCCCAGCTTATATATCAATTCTGCTTCATCTATAGCAGAAATTCCGTTGTCTACAGTGATGATCAGATCTACTCCCTGTTCAGCAAGTTTTTTTACTGCGTCACTGTTCAAACCGTATCCCTCTGAACGTTCCGGTATGTAGTAGGTTACGTTTGCGCCCATACATTCCAAATATGAAAACAGCATCACTGTAGACGTTATGCCGTCGCAGTCATAATCACCGTATATACATATACTGTCAAAATCTTCAACAGCTCTGTTAATTATTTCTGAAGCTTCTGTCATATCCTTGAGAATAAACGGATCTGAAAGCTTATCTGTATTTAAATATTCTGCTGCCTCCGCTGCATTCTTAAATCCTCTTGAAGCAAGAACGTCTCCGCAAAGGCCAGTTACTCCGCTTTCCTTAACAATTCGTTCAGAATATTCTTTTTCCGGTTTCCTAACAATCCATCTTTTCATAGATTCACCTATCCTAATATACTTTTATACTTATTATAACATTTATATCAGAAAATTACAAGATATTTAATAAATCAGAAATTCGTCAACATGATAATAACCTACGGTTATATGTCAAATATCAACATTGACGCTGATATAAAAAAATGATATAATTTTTAAGTAGAATTATTTTAAAAAGAGGTTTTTAAAATGTATAAAATTTTGATTATAGAAGACGACAGTGCTCTTTCTAAAATTATGAAAAAGCACATAGAATCATGGAATTATGATGTAAAATGCATACGCAATTTTCAGAATATAATACCTGAATTCACGGAATTTGATCCTCACCTTGTTCTTCTTGATATTATGCTGCCTTTTTTCAACGGATATCATTGGTGTACTGAACTGAGAAAGATCTCAAATATACCAATAGTATTTGTTTCATCTGCTTCAGACAATATGAACATTGTTATGGCAATGAATATGGGCGGTGATGATTTTATTGCAAAGCCTGTTGAACCAAGCGTGATGATTGCAAAAATTCAGGCAATTTTACGCCGTACCTACAACATGACAGATAAGACCCCCGTTTTAGAGCACAAAGGAGCAATACTCAATTTAAACGATACCACATTATTATATCAGGACAGCAAAATTGAGCTGACTAAAAACGAATTTCGTATTTTACAGACGCTCCTTGAAAATAAAGGAAAAGTTGTAAGCCGCGATACTCTTATGACAAAGCTGTGGCAGATAGACTGCTATGTTGAGGAAAATACTCTTACTGTTAATGTTACCAGACTTCGCCGCAAGTTGGAAAGTGCGGGTCTGACTGACTTTATTAAAACCAAAATCGGATATGGTTATATAATTGAATTGTGAGGTGCAATATGAAACTACACATTCTAATATGGAAATATATTTGTCAGTATAAATATACTGCAATAGTATTTATAATATTTACACTGATTTTTGCGGGGATTTTTTCATTATATAACCTGGAAACCGAAGCCGTTCTCTATGCGGCAATACTTTGTTTATTTATTTCGTCTGTATTAATTATATTTCACTTTTATAATTTCTGCAAACAACATAAAAAACGACATATGATTTTAAGTAACATTTTAATCATGACTGAAAATTTACCCGAACCTAAAACTCTTGCAGAATCCGATTATCTGGAAATGATAGAAAAGCTAAGAAACATAAACCTTGCAAATGTAACAAAATATACAAATGAACGCAGTGAAAGTATTGACTACTATACAACCTGGGTACACCAGATAAAAACTCCCGTTTCTGTAATGTCTATGATTCTACAGAGTAAGGATACGGACGAATATCGTCAGCTGTCTTCCGAATTATTCCGGATAGAACAATATATAGATATGATACTTTGTTATTTCAGACTAGACAGCAGTTCTTCAGATTTTGTTTTTAAACAGTATAATTTAGATAAAATAATAAGAAATACTATTCGAAAATTTGCTTCTCAGTTTATCTCCAAAAGAATTAAGCTTCAATATGAACCGACTGATATATTTGTATTGACAGATGAAAAATGGCTGTCTTTTATCATAGAACAAATTCTTTCAAACGCTGTAAAATATACTGAATCCGGAAAAATTACTATTAAAGTAAAAGATGAGATTCTGCAAATCAGTGATACCGGAATAGGAATTGCTCAAGAAGACCTTCCAAGAATATTTGAGAAAAATTTTACCGGCTATAACGGCAGAGCGAATAAAAAATCCACAGGATTGGGGTTATATCTCAGCAAAAAGGCGGCGGACAAGCTTTCCATCAGAATAAGCGCTGAATCTACTATAGGAAAAGGCAGTATTTTTTATATTGATCTTCACTCGGATAAACTGAAAATAGAATAACCTTACAAAAATGTCACATAAAACTGCCGTAATGTCACACAAATCAATTTTGAACTTTTATTTTTTCTGTTATACTAAATACAGAAATTTAAGGAGGTTTTCAAAATGGCAATATTAGAAATACAAAGCCTTGAAAAAATTTATACTGCACGTTTCGGCAGCAATCAGGTGCATGCGCTTACGGATGTATCATTTTCTGTGGAACAAGGCGAATATGTGGCGATCATGGGCGAATCAGGTTCAGGAAAGTCCACGCTGCTTAATATATTAGCAGCGTTAGACAAACCTACAAAGGGTGATGTTTTCCTTGAAGGAAAGCCGCTTTCAAAAATCAAAGAAAAAGAGATCTCAACTTTTAGGCGTGATAATCTGGGATTCGTTTTTCAGGATTTCAATCTATTGGATACTTTTACTCTTCAGGACAATATTTTCCTTCCGCTGGTTCTCTCCGGTAAAAATTACAGGGATATGATCAGCCGTCTGCGCCCTATAGCGCCAAAGCTGGGTATTGAAGAAATTTTATTAAAATATCCTTATGAGGTATCGGGCGGACAGAAACAAAGAGCTGCAATAGCCAGAGCAATTATTACAAATCCAAAGCTGATTCTGGCTGACGAACCTACAGGAGCACTGGATTCCCGTTCATCAGACAGTGTTCTTAAAATTTTCAGTGATATTAACAAAGACGGTCAGACTATTCTGATGGTAACACATTCCACAAAAGCGGCAAGTCATGCCGGAAGAGTACTATTTATAAAAGACGGCGAAGTATTCCATCAGATCTACAGAGGAAACAGTTCCAATGAAGAAATGTATCAGAAAATATCAGACACGCTGACTCTTCTTGCTACAGGCGGTGATAATAATGCGTAAAGGGTTTTACACAAAGCTTGCGGCAAGCAACATAAAAAAGAATTCAAGAACATATATCCCGTATATCATAACCTGTATTATAACTGCGGCAATGTTTTACATAATTAATTCCCTTTCAAATAACGAAAGCATTAAAAAGCTTTACGGCGGTGAAACTATCCTTATAACTCTTGGCTACGGCACATATGTTACAGCAATTTTTGCATTCATTTTTCTTTTTTATACTAACAGCTTTCTTATGAAACGCCGTAAAAAGGAATTCGGAGTTTTAAATATTCTGGGTATGGAAAAACGGCACATTTCAAAAGTGCTTTTACTTGAAAATATTTATATTGCGTTTATTACTATGTTATTGGGTATTATTATCGGCATGGTTCTCGACAAAGCAATGTTTTTGATCCTGACTAAAATGCTCGGAGCCGAACACTCCCCTGGTTTCTACATTTCAAAAGAAGCATTGATCCATACAGTAATTCTTTTCGGCATAATTTTTTTCTGTATCTATCTGAATTCACTTCGTCAGATTCATCTGTCAAAACCTATTGAACTTTTAAACGGCGGAAATGTCGGAGAAAAAGAACCCAAAACAAAATGGTTTATGGCAATACTCGGAGTTATATGTCTGGCTGTCGGATATTATATTTCAGTTACCAGTAAAAATCCGGTTGAGTCGTTAAGTTCGTTCTTAATTGCGGTAATATTGGTAATTGCAGGAACCTATCTCATTTTTATAGCAGGCAGTATCGCTTTTCTTAAATCACTCCGCAAAAATAAACGGTATTATTATAAAACAAAACATTTTACAGCCGTTTCAGGTATGATATACCGTATGAAGCAGAACGCTGTCGGACTTGCAAATATCTGTATACTTTCTACAATGGTACTCATTATGATCTCTTCCACAAGCTCTCTGGTTGTCGGTATGAATGATTTAGTGAAAACAAGATATCCAAATGACATAACGATATATTCTGAAGATATAGATAATGAAAAGAATATTGAAACAATAAAGAATGTAAAACAATTTTTAAATGACAGCAAATCGGATGTAAAAAATGAAATCGAATATAGTTATATTGATTTTTCCGTATTAAAAAATAAAAATCAGTTTTATTATCCGGAAAATACCAATAAAATGAATATGTCTGATTTAGACAAAATAAATACTGTTTTTATGATCTCTCTTGATGATTACAACAGTGTTAATTCAGAAAACGAAACTCTGAATGAAAATGAAGTTCTCATTTATTCCAGACGAAATGAATATGAATATTCTACTATTCAACTATTTGATACAAAATATAATGTCAAGAAAAATATCAAACAGGCTATTAACAACGGTCGATTTTTCTCAAATAACCTTACCGAAAGTATTCAAATCGTAGTAAAGGACAGAAGCGTTCTTGACAAAATAAATAATTATCTGAATGAAAATTTTAAAGAAGATCCTAAAGAAGAACAGGATCTTAAAGAAGAACCGGCATTTAAATATTTATACGGTTTTGATATTAACGGCAGTGAAGATTCAAAAAAATCCTTATATAACGATATAAAAAAGCTTCTTAAGGAAAGTAATTTTATAGGCGATTCGGAATGCGGACAAATTCAAAGAGAAGGCATAAAAGGTCTATACGGAGGAATGTTTTTCCTTGGAATTTTTCTTGGATCAATATTTACAATGGCTACTATTCTGATAATTTATTACAAACAGATTTCCGAAGGGTACGAGGACAAAGAACGGTTCAGGATAATGCAGAATGTAGGTATGAGCCATGCAGAAGTAAAACGCTCCATTCATTCACAAATTATGACAGTTTTCTTTATGCCGCTTATTATGGCAGGTATTCACGTTGCATTCGCATTTCCTATTGTAAAGCAAATTTTAATGATGCTTAACCTTACGAATACCCGTCTGTATATTATTTGTACTATCGTATGCTTTGTTGCTTTTACAATTATTTATGCTGTTATTTATTCTCTCACAGCCAAAATTTATTATCATATTGTAAGCACACGTGATTAAAAAAATCCCCGGTATTTTCCGGGGATTTTTTTATAAGTACTGATAACTATTTCTTTAATGTTCAAGCAATTTTGTCATAAACTCTTCCGTTGACATTTTACTTGAACGATTATATCTGTTGAGTTCAAATAAACAGCTTTCATCATGAGTAATGTAATTCGGCTTTTCAAAGCAATTTAATGCCGCAGAAAATCCAAGATTCTTTAAAAGAGGCACGCTTTCTTTTGAAATGTACCCAAAAGGATATGCAAAAACAACAGGTGTAATACCAGTATTAATTTTCATCAGCGACTGCATAAGCCCGATATCATTGTTAAACATTTCCGCATATTCCTCTTCTGTTTCATAACTGAGCTTTGCACAGCCCTTACGATTATCATTTGAATGCATGTTATATGTATGATTACCGAATTCAATTCTTCCGCTTTTATTCATATCTTTTATATCTTCCCATGTCAGATATGAATATTCAGGCACATGAGGATCATTGACTGAAATATATTCACTGTAATACCCTACAACTGAAACAGTAGCATTCATATCATATTTTTCCAGCAGCGGAATAAGATAATAGCTGTTATTATAAAATCCATCATCTGCTGTTATAACTACCGGCTTTTCCGGCAGCGGTTTGTTATAGTGCACATAATTTACGATATCTTCAACTGATACGCTTGTATATCCATTATCTTTTAGATATTTCAAATCATTTTCAACTATTTCCGGACTGACTATATAATCACTCATACGGCTTGGATTATCTACTATACTATGATACATAATAATCGGTACAAATATCGGATCATCTTCGACGTTATTAAAAGCAATCCAGTGATTTTTTCCAGTTACAGTTATAATTAAAGCAATCAAAATTATTGCGGCATCACATAAAATAATTTTTAATATTTTTTTTATATTACAGCATTTATACATCATCTTACAGCTCCAAAATAATAATTTATTTCTGAGCCGATTTTCATAGGAAATAATAAAATATGCCTATAAGAATCGGTATTATTATATAATATGAAATATTTTTTGAACATATGACGTCATATTTTTATTTTAAATGAATACAATATAAATAATTACCAATAGTAAAATAGAAAGCGGGAGTTTAATGCGAAGAAGAAGAAAAAGAAAATCAAGAGTTATACTGATTTTTTCATCGCTCATTGCTGTAACAGCTGCCGGTATAGGATACAAATCAATTCCGGGTCTTGCCGAAGCTGCCGGCAGACTTGGAGAAGTTAAAGTAGGCTTTGAATCTGATCCAAAAAATTACACAGGTGAAATGGATTTTAATTTTCAAAGTATTAACGGTGAAGATGAAATTTTATCAAGCGGATACGGCTGGCATGAAGAACAGGAAGAAGTTTCAAATACTGAATCTGACAGTGAAGCAGGTCCAAAGCCCTACCCTACCGAATGGAACACAGGAGAAAGCACAGTATATAAAGACACCTTTGAACGTTATAGCGGAGTAAAATATATTGGTCTTGATGACGGCGGACAGGTAAGAAATGAAACTGATATTTCAAACGGCGTACTTTTAGAGGAAAGCCGTCTAATGCCGGAATTTACAATAGAATTAAACGATGAACCCCAGGTACTTATTATGCATACTCATACGACTGAAAGCTTTGAACCCTTTGAAAGAGATTTTTTTGATTCAAGTTTTAATTACCGGACAACCGATCCTTCAAAAAATGTTGTTATGATCGGAGATAAAATTACCCAACAGCTGGAAAATGCAGGCATAGAGGTCATTCATGATACAACTATCCACGACTATCCGTCTTATAACGGATCATATGACAGAAGCGCTGAAACGGTAAAAAAAATTCTGAAAGAATATCCGTCAATAAAAGTCGTTCTGGATATACATAGAGATGCAATAGGAACAAATGACAGCATTATGCAGCCTGTAGTTGAAGTCAACGGTAAAGACGCTGCTCCTGTTATGATTATATCAGGCTGTGACGATGGTACTATGGATATGCCCGATTATATGAAAAACTTCAGATTTGCTTCTCTTTTACAACAGCAGATGTCATCAGATTACACAGGTTTTACACGTCCGATCCTGTTTGATTACAGAAAATACAATCAGGATTTAACTACAGGAAGTCTGTTGATTGAAGTTGGCACTCACGGGAATACTCTTGAACAGGTTGAATATTCAGGAGAACTGCTGGGTAAATCTTTAGCCAAAGCTCTGCTTAAATTAAATCAGGAGAATTAAACATAATGGAAAGAAAACGTAAAATAAAAAGAGCCTCTATACTTGCCGTCTTCATTTATGTAATGATAAACGGTTTTGTATGGGGCTTTATGAAAGCATATTTAAATTCTTATAATATAATAAGCAAGGATCAGCTTGTTATGGCTGAAGTAAATAACAACAATTCAAAAACAGAAATAAAAATACTTAATAAAAAATTTTATTTTGATAAAAATAAATCATTGCAGAATACTGCCGGATTTCTGCTTTACATTATTTTGCCGGACAAAATAAAGACAACAGCTGAGATCGTTATGCAGTGCGAACACTTTGATTTTCCATAAAATTCACAGAATTATATTCTTCACTTATATGAAATTTATTTAAATCGCCTTTATAAATCAATTGAGCTGATTTTATATGTCTGAAATCCTCAGGAGTATGAAGACAGACAGGTTTAGGTATATCAAGATTTATTCCGGATTTTTCCATTATATGTCCTACAAATTGTGAACATACAAATTTATTTTTACGTTTAAACGCAATATGTAAAAAGATTAATCCAAGTCCAATACAGTTATATGAAAAACAATCTCTGTTGTTTTTAAAAAATTCAAGATTTTTTTCAAAGCATTCTTTTTGCTCTTCAGTTACATCAAGTTTATATATTTCACATGGAATAAAACTGAATTTACCCAGCGTACCTTTACCTACAATCTCTTTATTAAATGTTGCCGGCAGAGGTCTGCTCGGTTTATTTCTGCAAAAACTATACATTTCTCCGTGAGTCGGATCCGAAAATACAGATACATGATTATACGGTTTTCTTGTAAAAATTTTCAGTATCTTCGCAATATTGGTTCCAGTCTGACACACTGATATATAAATATGACAGCTCAAAATAATCTCTCCTCATATAATCAATTATCTCCTGAAAGAAAAATAATTTTTAATACGTTCTTTCAAATCAACTTATATTAATACAACAAATATTAACAATTTAAACTAATTAATTTTATACATTTATATTATTCTTTCCTTGATTTTATTATAACTGTTTAATTTTATGTGTTAAATTTTAAAAAAATTATTCATTCAATAAAATTTCATTATTATTATAACATAAACACTTGCAAATTTCAATAGAATCTGGTATAATTTTAATGTAATGTGCCTGTAGCTCAGCGGATAGAGCATTGGCCTCCGACGCCATGTGCGATGGTTCGATTCCATTCAGGCACTCCATGTTGGTGATACTAAATAGCTGTACACCATTTAAAGTCCGTAGCTACGGGCTTTTTTGCTGCTCTAACTGCGAAAAATCAAGGTTAAAAACCATGGATGAATGAACCAAATAAAAAAGATTCGAACTCTCGATTTTTTAATATTTCAGAATTCAGAAGCATATTTGAGAAAAATAATCTCAGATATGCCTTTTCTGATATATGAAATAGTACCCAAAGTTTTAAAAGCCGTTTTGTCTAATATCACGAAAGTTCAAACATTATTATGAAAAAAGGACAATCGGATACCCGTTATTACGATCAGTTTCAAATAGTATACAACGAATACAAGAAAAGAAACACAGTTTTTGAATGCAAACATGGCAGCTTCAAAGTTAAGGAAATTGTAGACGTTGAATATCTGAAAATAGAGCTGCAGCCATTAACAGATTTGAAAAGTGGCTTTAATACTTATTATGTAATACTATCGAATGCAATACTATATTAAAATCATTTTGAAACGATAAGTCTAATTATAAATTTTACTAATATATAACCCTTTATGGTGAATACAGCAGAAAGAATAATCATAGTATTTAATAAAATTATTATTTCAATTGAAAACTTATGAGGATACGATTATTATGTATGCTGAAGCTGAAAAAGTCAAAGATACTTTTGCAAAAGAAAAAGCTGACAAAAATTCTTGTCAGCTTAAAAGAACTGATTCATTTAATGAATTTAAGTTTTTATCTGCTATTGTCAGTAAAAATGAAAGTACTGCACCTATACAAAGAAAATTAATTTATCAAGGAAAGGAATTAAAGCAAAATGACAGTAATGATTTTATTACAAAATATGAAAGAAATAAAGACTATCTGAATTGTTATTCCGATGAAAATAATAATATAAATAAAATTGATGCTAATTTTATAAAATTTAAAGAGCATAGAAATAATCAAAATGATAATTTAATAGAATTTATTAAATGGCTCATAACGGATGAAGATTACTACTATATCGGAAGAAAAAATGATATTATTAATACATTAGTTGACATTGCTTCAAAAATAGAACCGTATGTTTCTATTCCAAGTAACGATCCCAATAGACAAGAAAAAATAGTTAAATCAGCAATTTATAGAATGTACTGTCAAAGTAATAACGATAATATACAGGATCAAGGAATTAATTTGTCTGAACATTTAATAGAATTAGTTAAGAATAAATTAGGCAAATATAAGTCTAAAAATGAATATCAGTTAATTAATAAACCAAATGATTATAATGGGAATAATATGATTCAAAGCAATACTGGCAGCAGAAAGTTTCAATTAGTAAAAGGAAAGTATATTTATAGAACTATGCCTATTAAAGAACTAAATGATTTGATGGGTATTTCAACCAAAAACGAAAAATTTTATAACATAAATCATGATAATGCGAATTTAAATATAATAAATGGTCATGCAGGAAACCTTACTCAGGCTGTTACTTACGGCGGCGTGTTAGTCAGATTTGCAATGAAAGATGAATTTATTAACAGCGTGTCAAACAGAATTCAAGTAGACGGCGGTGAAGGAACTGTTGATAATGAAAAAGTCGGATTGAAAGGAGAAAATGAAGGAATGTTAGGATCATATAGAAATACTCCGGATAAACCCCGTTCTTTCAGCTTTTATATTAACGGTTCAGCCTCTAAAACTTTTCTTGAAAATGTAGAAAACTTTGAAATTTTACAGCTTGGAAAAGGTATACCATAAAAATACATAATTAATATTTAAAACTATCCTACAGGATTATATCATTTATATATCATCTCAAAAGGTTTCATCACAACCTTTGAACCTTCAGATACAGAACTTATTATAAAACAATTTCCGCCAATTACAACATTATTTCCTATAACAGTATCTCCTCCAAGAATTGATGTTCCCGAATACACGGTCACATTATTTCCAAGTGTAGGGTGACGTTTTATGTTCTTTAATTTCTGTCCACCATTTGTTGACAAAGCGCCAAGTGTAACGCCCTGATATATCTTAACATTATCGCCTATTATTGTAGTTTCTCCTATAACGACTCCCGTTCCATGATCAATAAAGAAATATTTTCCTATGGCTGCGCCAGGGTGAATATCAATACCTGTCAGACCATGTGCATATTCTGTCATAATTCTTGGTATAACAGGAATATCAAGCTTATAAAGCTGATGTGCTATTCTGTTTACAAAAATTGCATACAAGCCCGGATATGAAAATATTATCTCTTCTTTACTGTAAGCCGCAGGGTCTCCAAGATATGCAGCTTCAATATCTGTGTTGAGATATTCTCTTATAAGAGGTATCTTCTCCATAAATATCATTATTTTTTCCCTTGATATTTTTTCTATTTTGTCAGCAGGCATTTCTTTGTATCTCATATCCTGTTTCAAAACAAGATTTGTTTGCTTTATAAGATTAAATAATGCGTCTTCAAGAAGCATAGACATATTATTTCCTATGGTATAGAATTTATAAACATTGTTTCTGAAATATCCGGGATACATTATGCTTTGTAGTTTATTAAGTATCTTTATTATTTCCCCCTTGCTTGGCTGCTGAAAAATATCAAGCTTGTCTATAACCCTGTTTTGCCTGTAATCATCTTTTATAAGATTTACAAGACTTTCAATTTTGTTTTCAAAGTCTGTCATATTTTCATACCCTTTTATTAAATTTCAAATTATATTTTTTCTATAATTTTCTTTGCTGTTTTTCCTATTATTGCAGTTATATCCTCAGCGTTTCTTTCAAAGTAAAAATGATCGCCGTCATAAACTTTTATACTGAATATCTCGCTTGTCGTATATTTTTTCCATAAATTTATCTTTTCAGGATCTCCGCCTTCCTTATCCTCAGAGCCTGCAAAAGCAAATATCGGACAATCAAGCGGAGGCTTTTCCTTGTAACGATATTTTTCACAAAGTGTAAAGTCCATTCTTATTACAGGAAGGAAAAATTTAAACAAAGGATTATCCTTTTCTTTTTCATAATCAGCATAATTATAATATTTAAAAAACATTTCATCAGAAAGGTTTTTGGTTGATCTCAATTTATAGTTTTCAGGTGCAACGCTTGCTGATACAAACATATATTCAGGAGACTTGCCTGATATTTCCCGCAAATATTCTGCCGCTTCATATGCCACGATACTTCCTGAACAGTGACCTACGAAAATAAACGGTCTATCAAAAAGCTCCATACTTTCATCTATCATATTTTCTGCAAGTTCAAAAAGAGAATCCGGCATAGGTTCACTCATTCTGTTGTCTCTTGCAGGATACTGAACCGGAAATATGTTCACATCATCTGAAAAATATTTTACCCAGCCTGCAAAAAAGGTTGAACTGCTGCCTGCGTGAGGAAAACAAAATATATTCAGTTTTGCATTTTCATTATTAGTATTATGATTAATCCATTTTCTGCTCATATTCAGATCACCCTAATTAATAATATTTATTATATCCGCCATATGTTTTTTATCAAGACTATTCCACTCAAATCCGTAATTCGCAAGGATCTGTGTTGTTCTGTCACATTTCAAACATAAATCAATAAGCTGTTCTATATCCTTTTCACGCACGTATGTAACCATAGTGATGTTTGAAATAAGATCCTTGTATTTTTCCATATTATCTTTGAGATACTCACAAAATTCTTTCACGGAAACACTTTTGATATTAACTCCGTTTTCTATCATAAGCTCTCCTATTTCTTTCATACTAAGTCTTTGGGGATTAAAAAGATGATATATATGTCCCTCTTCTTCTACAGTCGAAAGTATGTCGATTGCTTCCGCTGCCTGATCTATAAAACTAAAATCAAAGATTTCTGTTTCCATAGCAGGGAAACAGCCTATTTCCATAATCGCCTTGAAGAATTGGAAATATGCGTTGTCGTCTGAGTTCACCTGAAATATGCCTGTTTCATAATTCTGAACAAGATAACCCGGACGATATATTTTAACATTGAGATTATTTTGGTTTATTTCCTTTTCAAGTTCTTTTTCAGCAAGCATCTTTGACTTAAGATAATAATTTGCAGCATATGAATCCTTTTGTACTTCAAGTTCTGTAAACGGCAGAACATTTTTTGCTCTTTCTTCATTATATCCTGTTCCCATTGTTGATATAAAATGAATATCCTTTCTGGTATTAAGTTTTGCAAATTCAATAATTCTTTTAGTACCGTCTACGTTCGTATTATAAAATTCTTCCCAATGTCCATAGTGTCTTAAGATTCCTGCGACGTGGAAAACCGCATCTACCGTTTTTGACAGTTCACTGTATACATCATCATCAAGCCCCAGCTTATCTACCGAAACATTTCCTGAAAGTATTTTCAATCTGCCGCTGTAATTTTTCAGTATATCGTCCTTTTCAAAATACCAATCCATTGCCCTTTTGAACTTTGCCGCTGCTTTTTCATTGCTTTTTTCCCGTACAAGAACCACTATTGAAGTTTTTCTGTTCTTTAATATTTTTTCAATAAGATGGCATGATAAAAAACCGTTCCCGCCTGTTACAAGAACTTTTTTATATTCTTCCCTCTTTCCAAGCTTAATTTCAGAATTATATTTTATGTAATTGTCCATATATCTGTTATATTCTTCTGACGGAACATAATTTTTAAGTTTTTCCGTTAGATAGTATATCTTATCAACATCATCTTTCAGTCCGTCTTTTCTGTATTCAATGACGGGCGCAATTTCTGCAATAGTTGATTTTGAAAAAACCTCCTGCATTGATATTTCAAAAATCTCGCTCATTTTTGTAACCATTATCACAAGATCCTTTGAAGTCCCCCCTGCCATAAAGAAATCATCGTGTATTCCTATGTCAGGCTTATTTAAAATTTCACTCCAAATGTCTTTTAAAATAATTTGCTTTTTTTCAATAGGATCCTTTAGAAATTCTGATTTATTATTTTCCATATTATTTACCTCACTAATTTTATTAAATCTTCTTCTTTAACAAATTTTATTGTCATATCATTTTCAGAACAAACTGAAAGATAATATTTTTCCTTTTTAATACATTTAAACTTACAGCCATATTTTTCAAATACATCAGGTTTATAAGCAAAATCATAAGCCTTAAGACCGTCTGTTATACCTGTACCTGTATATTTAAGATAGCTTTCTTTTAAAGTCCAGAGCTTTGCGGCTTTAGCGCCTGAATTTCCATTCTCTATATATTTCATCTCATCTTCACTGAAAACATACCTTGATATTGTTTTATAATCGTCTATGTATCCTTCAACGTCAACTCCGATATTATTGATATCAGCCGCAACGGATACATATTTACCTGAATGAGATATACTGAAATATATATTTTTATGTTTTTTCAGAAACGGTTTATTATTTTTCCCATAATCAAAATAAAGTTTTTCAAATATTCCGTATTCTTTTTTCAAAGCATAAAGTAACAAAATATATGCGATAAGAGATTTCTTTTTATCATCTTCTCTGCAATATTTTCCACTTTTGATTTTTCTCTCTTCTGTATAAAGTGAATCAAATTTTTTAAGCAGATCATTTGTAACAGTATTAATATTTTCAAAAATATAAACCATATCAGAAAAAAGAAACTTCATCTATAAGATGTCTGACATATTTTTCTCCAAGCTCATAGGGAAAAAAGTGTCCTCCCTTGAATTCTTCAACAGCGGCACCCTTGCTTGTCAGCTGAAACCACTTCGTCATACTGAACACATCTGCCCCATAATCATTGTCGCCTGTATGTGCAATTATCGGAATATCAAGTTTTTCATTTCCGTAATTATAATCCTCGTGAAGCTTATAATCATTTCTGATCCTGTTTATGAACATATTCATATATTCTCTGTTGTTCAGTATCTCATCAGGCGTACCTCCAAGGCGTTTCATCTCATCTATAAGCGATTCATCTGACATCGTGCTTTTAAAGACTGACGGATCCGGCATCTGTGGTGCATGTCTTGCGACCACAAATAAAACCTTGGGAGATATTTTGTATTTTTTCTTAATGCAGCATGCAACAGAAAATGCAATAATCGCACCCATACTATGACCGTAAAAAACAAAATCATCTATTTCAAGAGTATCTACTTCTTTTTTCACTGCCTCTGTAATTTCATATACTACCTTCTTGAAACAATGGTCGTACTTATCACATATTCTTGCGCCCCGTCCCGGCATTTCAGCGGGTATGAATCTGACTTTATCAGACAGCATGTTCCATTTGCTGAAATTTATTCCGCTGCCACCTGCATGATGAAAACAAAAAACATTTTTCTTTTTACTGCTTTTTTCTATTTTGGTGTATGGGAACCACATTTTATTAAGTAACATTTACTTCTCCTTATATCATAGTATTTTACCGGGGGGCAAAAGCCCCCTGAATAAAATTTTTTCGATCAGTTCCATTTATTATTATCAGCAATTTCTCTGATGAATTCAATATACCTGTCAAAACAGTTCATTATCTCTTTCTCATCATAAAGCTGTGAAACATAGTCCCACACAAAAACGTATTTTCCATTTCTGTTATATATCTGATGATCAAGAGATACCTGCGGCGTCTGGCTCAGCGCATATACCTCTTTCATATTTTCCGGATAATATATTTCATTATCAGTATCGCTTCCTGAACGAAGCATACTTGTGAACACAACAGGAAATACAGCCTTGTTTGAATTTTCGTCTGATATTTCCTTAACTATCTCTATTCCGTTTACATATCTGTTTTCAATTGCATATATCATCTGATTTTTTATATCTTCTATATCCTCAAGAAAGCTTTCTTTTCTGTTATATGCAATAAATGTCGTATTTGTAAAATCGCCGAATACGTCTGATATATCTTCGCAAACAGGGATCCTGTTGAATAACGTAAGATTGAGCGTGAAAGGCTTTTCATTGCACCAGCTAAAAAGCGTTTTCATATATGCGCCGCATATAACAACCGATTCGGTGCAATTATATTTTTTTATATTGCTTTCAAGTTTTGCTGACAGTTCTTCATTCAAGGCATACTGAAGTCTTTTAAAATAAGGTTTGTCAACTTCACTCATTGCCTTTACATAAGGCAGCTGAGGCGCCGGCGGAAGTTCTTTTATACGTTTTTTCCAGAACTCCAAAGATTTTTCTCTATAATTATTTTTCTTTAAATAATCTTCCTCAAGACGTATATATTCGCCAAAACCAATAGATGGTGCGGTTATCTCAAGACCATTGTATTTACGAAAAATCTGTTCCATAAACATATAGGCGCTCCAGCCATCAAGAATAATGCAGTCTATACTGAAATGAATATGCTTTTCACCGTTTACGTTGCTGACGGATATTTCAAACATAGGCCACGAACCTATTTTATATGTCCGGTGTGATATTTCATTTCTGTAATCGGCAAGAGCTTTTTCATCAAAATCAAAAACCTTTACTTCATAGTGATGAACAGCTTCAGGCAAAGTCTGCGTACCGTTATCGTTTATCACCATACGCATTATATCCTGACTTTGAACTACGCAGTTTACTGCTGTCTCAAGCCGCTTCACATTACACTCATTCCAGATAAACTCGGTATAATAATGAGCTCCGATGTTTCCAAGCTCATACTTGTCGCTTCTTCCGATAACATATGCCCTTTGAATAGGTTTGAGAGGTATTTCCCTACTGTCGAGAATATTTTCAGACTCACTCAGATATTCAAGTATCTCTGACCTTCTATTTTTTATTTCAGATCTTATTTCATCTGTAAGAGAATTTTTTTCAGCAGTGAATTTAAGCTTTCCGTTTTCATTTCTTAAGTAAATATTCCTTTTAAGAAGTTCTTCAAGAAAAGTCTTTATAGTATTTTCTTTTTTATCTTCAGCTTTTTTCGGCTTTTCCGTTTGTTTTTTATCATTATAGAAATCAAGAAGCCCGCCTATATTTTTATATGCCATTATTTCACTTATATCTGGTCTTTCACCAAATGCAACTTCAAGATGATTTGCAATTTTTATTATCTCAACAGATGAAACGCCCAACGTCATAAAGCTTTCATTTATATCTATACTTTCAGCAGATAAAACTTCTTTTATTATTTCTGTTATTTTCTTTTCGGTTTCATTCAGAACTCTGTTTACAGCCGGAGATGTTGATTTATTATTTTTTTCATATTCAGAAATAAGCGCTTTTCGATCAATTTTACCGTTTGGCGTTACAGGAAATTTTTCCATGACCATAATTTTATCAGGAATAAAATATTCAGGCAGATATTTTCTCATATTTGCTTTCATTTCATTTTCACCGTATGATGAAACAACAAATGCGATAAGTCTTTTATTATCTGCCTTTTCACCTATTAATACAATAACAGAATCTTCCGCACCTGATTTTTTCATCACTTCCTGGATTTCACCTATTTCAACCCTGTACCCATTTATTTTAAGCTGATTATCTTTTCTTCCGAGGAATTCTATACAGCCGTTTTTATGATATCTTCCCCAGTCGCCGGTCTCATATAAAATTCCGTCATATACGCTTACAATATGCTGAAAAGATTTTTCTGTTATTTCGGGACTGTTATAATAACCCTGAGCAACTCCCTTGCCTGCTATAAAAAGTCTGCCCGCTACCATATCAGGGCATTGCCTGTTAAACTCGTCAAGAATAAAAAATTTTTGATTTTCAAGAGGGTAACCATACGGTATTGATTTCCATTGAGGATTGAATTTCTTTACCTCGTAATAATTTGACCATATAGACGCTTCGGTAGCGCCGCCCATACTAATAAGCAAAGCTTTTGGAATGTACTTGCTCATTTTTTCAGGAACATGAAGAGGTATCCAGTCACCTGACAATATAACGCTTTTAAGAGTTTTATTTTTTAATTTTTTTGTTTCAAGATAATCAAGAAACAAATCAAACAGTGACGGAACAGAATTCCAGATTGTAACGTTATATTTTTCCGCACTTCTGAACCAGTATTCCGGACTAGTCCTTTCCTTTTCAGTTGGCAGAACAATCAGACCGCCTGCTGAAAGTATTCCGAACATATCATAAACTGACAAATCAAAGCTTGCTGATGAAACTGCTATGACCGCACTATTTTCATTGACATCATACTTATTGTTTACATCAATTATCGTATTCATTGCAGATCTGTGTGTTATTGCAGCTCCTTTTGGTTTTCCCGTTGAGCCTGAAGTGTAAATTATATAAGCGAGACTATCCGCTGAATTACTGATATTTTCAAAATTATATTCTTTTTTCGAATCACAATATATATCAATAATATATTCACTCAGATCGTCAAATTTATCGTACGAAATATCAGATATTATGCATTTTGCTTCAGAGGAATTAAAAATCTCTTTTGTACGCGTCAAAGGCTGATCATATGAAACAGGAACATAAACTCCGCCGCACATTACAACTGCAATTATTGCCGCTATCTGCTCAGGGGATTTCCGGCACTGAATTATAACCCTGTCCCCCTGTCTGATATTTTTGTTTTCCAGAATAGCCGCAACTCCATTTACTTTCCTATGTAAATCGCCATATGTATATATCTTATCTTCAAAAACTATTGCTCTGTTCTGCGGTTTCTCTTTGAAGTTTTTCATTATAAATTCATAAAGAAAATGATCTCCTGTATCTTTATCTGTCTGATTTACCTTTTCATGAATTCTTACCTGAGAATGCGGTCTGAGGTCTGAAACCTTATTTTCCCAGAATGCTCTGTCAGAGGAAGCGTTGCTTAAAAGTCTGATATATACTTCAAACATTACTTCTGCATTATTGCCTGCATATATTCCCTCAAGAACATCCCAGCTTATAAGAACATCTTCGCCTATTTCAAAGACCTGATGATCCATAAACACCTGCGGTGTAGTTGACGATGAATAGATTACATTATCAAAAAACATATTTTGTGTTATTTTTTCAGAACCTATTCCGCTTGTAAACACAACAGGATATATATTATTTTCAGCTGAAACCTTTCCTATTTCCTTAATATATTCGACCGCACTGAAATCACTGTGATAAATACTTTCCTGAAGTTCGTTCTGTATATTCAAAGCATTCTGCACAAAAGAAACATCGTCTCTTTTTATATCAACAAGCGCAAGCTTTGTAAAATCACCCATAACATTTACTATATCATCTGATACATTATCTCTTCCGAAAACAGTCACTATAACTCCGAATCTGCTGCCGCAGCCAAATCCTGAAATGACTTCAGAGTACACGGCAAGCAATGCGGCTGAAGGCGTCAATCCATAACCGGCAGAAATTTTTACAAATCTTTTCCAGTCATCTTTTTTTATAAGATGCTGATATCTTTTGAATTTTCCCTTTTCTTTTTTCTCAAGAGACAGATCTACAGGCAGTTCCGGCGAAGGAGGAAAATCTTCTAGCTTTTTCATCCAGAATTCTTTATCCTTCCGGTACTTTTCTTTTTTTACAGGGTTAGACATATATGTTACATAATCTCTGAAAGATGAATTTATTTCAGGAAGTTCTTCACCGTTATATAATGCGTCAAGATCATTCCACATAAGGAACAAGCTCATTGCGTCTGCCGCCATCAGATCGACTCCTGAAAAAAATCTGTATATATTATCTCCCAAAGGAAGAACTCTGAACTCAAAAAGAAGTCTGTCAGTCGGAATAACCATATGTTCCATTTCATGTCTTATTTTTTCCGCAAATTCTTTTGCATTTTCTATGTCATTTTCAGAATATATTGTAAGCGGAATTTTTATTTCGCTGCTGTGTCTGATTTGCTGCATACCATTACTGTCTATAACAGTTCTCAGCATCTCATGCCTTTCAACAAGCTTTTTCACCGCAGCTTCAAACTTCTGCAAATCAAGGTATTTCAAATCAAATTCACAATACCCGTAGCAGCTCACTCCTCCCCAAGATACATCCTTGTTCCTTCCCACCCAATAGGCTTTCTGAATGTCATTTAACGGAAAAGGCTTATATCTGTTATCAGTATCTATCTTATACTGATTTGATTTTATTTTTTTTTTTGATATATTTTCACTGCCAGAGACGAGTGAATATATATAACCTGTCATTTTTCTTATTGTATTGTTTGCAGTAACAGATGCAGCGTCGATGCTGATATTGTATTTTTCTTCTATATGATTCTTTAAAGAATAAAGCATCATTGAAGATATTCCAAGCTCTGGGAAAGTTGCATTATAATCAATATCAAAAATTGTAAGACCCGAACTTTCTGAAATAAAGCCTATTAAATCACTGAAAATATCATTTTCACGTATTTCAATTTTCTTAGTATTTTGTGCTGCGCCAGTTTCTTCAAAATTCTTGACAAAGAGAATGGCATCGTCATTTTTTGTATAATATCTTTCTTTATTTGCTTTTCTCTGGATTTTTCCTGAAGCGGTTTTTTCAATATTACCGTCTCTGACGAAAATAACTGTATCAACTTCTATAGAAAATCTAATTAAAACATTGTTTCTGATTTTTGCAGAAAGTTTTTCATATTCTTGGGATTCAATACCGTCTTTTAGCGCCTGGACAATTATGAGCTTTTCAGTATCGTCCTCCACAGAGCTGAACGCTGCCGTACCATTATCCACAAAGCTGCTGTCTGTAAGAAAAACCGTCCTTTCGATATCCTGCGGATAGAAATTTTTCCCGCGTATAATAATAAGGTCTTTTTTTCTTCCCGTAATGAAAAGCTCACCTTTTTTATTAAGAAATCCAAGGTCACCTGTCTTTAAGTATCTCGCTCCATTTTCATCTGTACCAAAACTTTCTTCCGTTGCTTCCGGATTATTATAATATCCGTTTGTAATGCTCGGACCGTGTGAATATATTTCACCGACAGTATATGCTCCGAGTTTTTCTCCGCTTTGAGGATCTCTTATAGTAATTTCATGATCTGATATTGCCGTTCCGTTTGCAACAAGGAAAACTTCTTTATCTGACTTTTCATCTATCATTTCATTGATATTATAAAAACTGGTTTCTTCAATAACGTCAATGATCCCTGAATTCAGTTTATTTAAATCTGCTTTGATTATCGTCAGATCTTCGCCTATCCTGTAAGCTGTTTCAACTAATGTTGCTTCCGACTGTCCGTAGGCAAACATGATTGTACGTTTATCAAGACCGATTTTCTCAACCTGATTGAAAAAACGTATAAATGTGTTTATATGCACAGGTTCAGAACCTGAAATGCATCTTACTATGCTTTTAAGCGAATATTTGCTTTTTTCGTCGTCGGATAGTTTTTCAAGAACATTTGCCATAAGCTCATATGCAAAATTAGGAGCAACAGTATATTCGCCTTTATATTCTGTAATTGCCTTGAACCATAAAAGCGGATTCTGAGTGAAATACTGTGCAGGAACTATAACTGATTTACCGCCATAATAAATAGGTGAAAGCATTGATGCAATCAGTCCCATTGCGTGATAATAAGGCAGCCAAGTTATGAAACTCTTTGATTTTCCAAGATCTAGATACTTTCCTATCACATCAATATTAGTCAAAAGATTTTCATAGCTTACCATTACTCCTTTCGGATTTCCTGTAGAACCTGATGTGTACTGCAATGTTACAAGATCTTGACTGTCGACTTCAACTGCTTCCATTTTTCTTTCAGCCATATCCTCAGATAATATATCAAGTTCTGAAAGCGTTTCAGATAATGACGTAATTTTTGCAAGCATTTCGGAAGATTTTTTTGAAGTGAGAATAAATCCTGCACCTGAATCTTTTGCTATAAGTTCCCACTTTTCAATATTTGAAGGGTCAGTCGGAAAATCTACAGGAACAGCAACTGCTCCGATATACATACACGCATAAAAAGCAACTATAAAGTCCATTACGTCAACGTATAAAAGAATAACATTATCGCCTTTTTTTATTCCATTTTCATTTAAAAGCGCTGCAAAGGACATAACTCTCTTTTCAAAATTGACAAATGACAGCGGCTGCTTTTCACCATTCAGTTCATACTGTACTAAAATATCGTCATCAGGCATTTCCCTGCTGAATTTTTTCATACTGTCGATAAAACTAAAAATTTTCATGTATTTCTCCTTTATATTCTTCTGAATTCACCGAGACAGCTTTCCTGCCATTTTTCTGCACCTTCATCATTGCCCTTATATGCAATATTACCCATATACAAATTAGGTTCTGCTTTGCCAAATAAAACGCTTTTTTCGGCAATTTCATTTTTACTTTCTTCAGCATAATCAATTATTTCAACTTCTGAAACTTCAACATCACTGTTGAGAAGTCTTGAAGCTGCTTCAACGGCAACAGCGCCGCCTATATTATATCCGATAAAACGGTATGACGATTTGTTACACTTCATTATTTCATCAGCATATTCCCCGCCAAGGATTTCAACAGCATTTTGTTCTGAAAGACTGCAAAAATAATCCTTGTTTTTTACTCCGATGAAAATAACTTCTTCATCTGAATCTGAAACAATATTATCTATTTCAGACTCAATGCTTTCAAGATCGCCGTTGTTGCTGTGTATTACAACAACAGCCTTTTCGTTTCCTTCACTGAATTTCTTTATAAATATATTTTCATTGATCGAATCTTCCGTATTTTGTGTACTATCAGATATATCAGCATTCTTCTTGTCAGAATCAGTTATATTTTCAATATAAGCTGCAATTCCTCTAACCGTCGGACTATTGAGTATATTTGAAAGGATTGAATCAAACGAAACATCAGGTATATATTCATTTCTTATTTTTCCTGCACTTTGTGCCATAATAAGAGAATCTGCGCCCATTTCATATAAATTTTGACCGGCAGATATGAAAGAACAGCCTATTGCTTCTGAAAAAAGTTCAGAAATACTTTTTTCAAGCTCTGTCATATTTTCATTTTCAGTATCACCAATTCTTTCATTGATCGTATCAGATGACATTTCAATAAGTTTTTTTCTGTCAATTTTTCCGTTTTGACTTAAAGGCAAAGAATCAACAAATTTTATTACCGACGGTATCATATAAGAGGTCAATGATGATTTTAAATACTCCATAAAATCATCTTTATTTATTTTGCTTTCATCAGCTTCAGCATACGCAAAAATTTTATTCTCCACGCCCGATTTGCTTACGACAACGGCAGCATTTATAATACCTTCATAATTTTTTATTATAGATTCGATTTCTGTGAGTTCAATTCTAAAACCTTTAACCTTAACCTGACTGTCTTTTCTCCCAAGAAACTCTATATCACCGTTTGGCATATATCTGCCGAAATCGCCTGTTCGGTAAACTCTCTCAAAAGTTACAGGGTGAATAAAGAAACTCTTTTCCGTAAGCTCTTTACTGAGATAATATTCATCTGCAAGTCCAGTGCCTGTTATATAAAGTTCTCCTGCCGTAAATACAGGACAATCGTTTAATTTTTCATCTAGGACCTTATACCCCTGATTATATAAAGGTTTTCCATATGGAATACTTACCTTATCTGCGTCCTCCGCTTCATATTCATGGTATATCGACCAAATAGACGCTTCTGTTGCTCCGCCCAAAGAAACAATTCTAGCGTTTCGTGCCATGCTCATAATTTCATTTGGCAGTGAAACCGGTATCCAATCTCCCGACAGCATAACAAGCCGGATAGAATCCAATTCCTCTTCATTTGTTTCGTTTTTCAAGACAGTAAACATCTGCATAAATGACGGAACGGAATTCCATACCGATACTTTATATTTCGTTATAATCTTTTTCCAGTGGGCAGGATTTGTATATTTATCAACAGACGGCACGACAACTGTTCCTCCGACTGAAAGCAGTCCGAATATATCGTATACAGACAAATCAAAATTAAGCTGCGCAATGTTTAATACAACGTCATTTTCTGTAACATTATATCTCATATTTATATCTTCAATTGTATTGACCGCCGCTTTATGCGAAATGGCAACTCCTTTCGGATTTCCCGTTGAACCGGACGTATATATGATATACGCAAGGGAATTTTCGTCTGCAACAGGAAATTCCTTTGTTTTTACAGGCGCAACATAATCAAACTTATCTAAATACACGGCTTTAATATTTTTATCAAAATCAAAACCGTATTTTTTTAATGAAAACAAATATTTGCATTTTGTTTCTTCAAGGATATAATTTCTTCTTTTTTCTCCCTGCGTAACATCAAGAGGAAGATAGGTGCAGCCTGCGATCAGAGCAGCAATCGCAGCAATTATCTGATCTATTGACTTTTCAACGATAATTGCTACAATATCATTTTTCACTGCTCCTGACAAAACTATTTCGGCTGCAAGCTTTTCTGCCTTGTCAATCATATCGCCGTATGTAACCGTGCCGTTTTCATCGGCAAGAGCGATTCTGTCAGGTGTTTTTGCTGCGCATTCAAGTATTTTTGAATGAATGAGATGACGCGGCAATTCCTTTGCAGTATTATTTACATCTTTAAATAATTTTTCCTGCCATTGTGGTAATTTCAAAGCTTCGTTCTTTTCCCAATTTTCTTTTGAAACGCTCAAATCATTGAGCAATTTTTCAAAAATACTGAACATATCATCAATAACAGTCTCTTCAAAAACGCCTTTTCTAACGTCCCAGTTCACTTGTAATCCAAAAACTCCGTCCATAACCTGACAATCTATAAAAACCTGCGGAGTCTGACTTATACCATAACTCAAATCGCCTTTTAAATTTGTCATATCATTGTTGATAAGACCTATAGCGCTTGTGAAAACGATAGGCATAAAAGCGTAATCGCCGCCTTTTTTTCTTGAAAGCTCACGTATTACTTCAACGCCTGAAAAAAGTCTGTGATCAAGATTTTCAAAAAGAGTTTTATTCACTTGCTTTCCGTAATCAATAAAGCTTTCATTTTTGCTCATATCAACATCAACAATATCTACAGATGTAAAATCACCGATAACCCTGCCAATATTTTCATGAAGGGGCAGTCTGTTCAAAACTGTCATGTTTATACTGAATTTTTTATTTCTGCTCCACCTTTCAAGAACATAGGCATACGCCGTCATAACAGCCGATGTCGGCGTTATACCGAATTTACCGCATATTGATTTGAAGTTATCCCATTTTGTCTTTGAAAGTGACATATTTTTTCTTTCAAATGTAACTTTATCAGAATATTTGTTCTTATCCGTATTAATGTTCAAAGGAAGTGCAGGAGCTTTGGGAATACTGTCGATTTTCTTCATCCAGTACTCTTTATCGTTTTCATAGCTTATTGTATCTTTTATTTTTGACGCTGAAATAACATAATCTCTGAAACTCACATCAACTTCAGCCAGCTTTTGTACTTTTCCAAAATAGAGTTCTTCAAACTGTGACAATATTGTCCATATACTCATCCAGTCTGCAATTATAAATTCAATTGAAAAATGCATTATTGTTTTATCTGTAAATTTTGAAAAAGCAACTGTAAACAAAGGCTCTTTTTCCGTATCATATATCTTATGACTCAACTCCCTGCGTATTTGGCTGAATTTTTCCCCGGAGTTATCTGTCTTTTCAAAATCATAACAATTTACGTTCAGTTTTGAAAAATTTTTAAGTATGACCTGATAACCGTCTCTGTTTATTACAGAATGAAGCATTTCATGATGCTCGTATATTTTCTGCCACACGCCAGCAGCTCTTTCAGTATCAAATTCACAATTATATTTTATTTCCATATAGATGTGACACGCAACTCCGCCATATGCAAAATCCTGTCTTCTTCCAAGAAGATAAGCTGATTGAATATCAGTAAGAGGAAAGGTTTCATATCTGTTTTCAACGTCTTCTGTCAGAACAATACCGTTTTCTTCATCCAAAGCTTTTATTACGTCAGCTTTATTATCCTTTAAAAATGAAAGAAATTCATCATTCATTGCGCCTTTCGGCGCTTTAAATCTGAGTTTTCCATCTTCTGTCCATAATTTTATGCCGTTATTTCTGATTTTTACAATATTCTCTTTTATTTGTTTTTTATCCATTGAATTCTCCTGTTATTTAATAAAAAAATCGTCATACTTCTGTTTTAGCGCTGCATTCACAACAATTTCCGAAGGTATCGGCTGATGTACACAGCCTCTTTTTAATTTTGCAAATCCGAAAGCCTGAGTCATTTTATGCCATACAGTCGAAACATCGATCTCTCTCTGACACACTTTACTGATATTCTCTTCATTGGCTATATAATCATACATGTTAATCAGATCCCGTGCAACGGCACAAGGAAAGGATTCTCTTACCATATCCTCATATGTATGGTCACTGTAATCTCCGAGAACCGTTGATATTTTATCTTTCATGTATTCAGGATATATTCTTTCGGATATTTCCTTACTGTAACCTTCTCCCGGCGAATGAAGTCTTGCTGTCCACACAAGAGGACCGAAAGTATCGACAAGAGTAAGATGTCCGCACTCAAACCCTATCACTATCGAATGAAGCAGATGCATAAAATTATCAGGATCATCAGGATCTATTTCATTGTCATAATTTATTATTACAGGAATTTTTCCGACAACGGCGCTTGCAGTTTGAAACGGTCCTTCCGTATTAAGCACATTCTGAACATGGAAGGGCTTAATTGAAGGCAGAAGCTTTTCAAGTATATCTATCATAGGATATGAAACCTGCGGACAGCATGAAAAACTTGCATATAATATTTTCTGCTGCTTTTCTATTTCCTTGACAGCATCAATAAGTCTTTTTATTTCAGGAAGATAAATATAAAGGTCGCCCGTTTTAAAGAATACTTTATTTTTCATTGCAGATTTTATACAAACGGCAATATCTTTATAATGTACAGGCTGCTCCTGAATTACATTTACACCTCTCTCCATAAATTTCAAAGCTATTTCTGTTCCTTTTCCTCCAAGTGCACCTGAACGTATTACAACACACGCAATATCAATGTCACTAGGAATATCCTCAAATTTTGTGTACAACGGCACTCCATAGCTTTCAGCACACATCACTGAGCGCTTGCTTCCTCCCGCAAATATCCCTGCAAACTCAAATATATCCTTAAGCCTGCTTATTGCGTCCATATAGAACTGACCAAAGGTAGTTCCGCAGATTATAACTTTTAATTTTCTTTTTTCCAATTTTTATATTTCCCCTTCATCAAAGTAACTGTCGTCTTTAACATCAGATATACTTATAATATGCGCCGCATTGTATTTTTGTATTGAATTCCATACAAAAACAGGATCAACTATTTCAGACATTGTGTAAACTCCGTTTTTTACATTGTTTTTCATCATATATACAGCGGCAATCCCTGTCATAAAGCCCGTAAAATAAGAAGGCTGATATGTTTTAACTGCCATTCTCTTTTTGACATAACTGCCGTCTTTAATACCATCACATTCAAGCAGAAAACACATATATTCTTTTCGTCCAATCAAATCAAGATTAACCGACGTCATAAAATTCTTAATACATTTTTCTTTATCTTTATTCCATTCATATCTTGCATTTTTCATAAGCGAAGTTACTCTCTCTCCTTCGGATACAATAAACCATGACGCATTTTTGATCTTTGAAGAAACGGCTGTTTCTTCACACTCATCATCATAAAACGGTATTATTTTTATATCTTCAGAAAAATAAGGAAGTTCTGTTGTTTCGCTTTCAAATGAAGTTAAAGACTCCTTTTTGTAGTTTCTGTAATTTGCCATAAATCCTGTTTTTTCTTCACATGCACCGATTAAATAATCCTCCGCCGCTGCTTTTGTGAATTTTGAAATCCCGCCATAATAATAATTGAGATTCTCAGCTTCATCAAAAAGTGAAACAAGATATTTCTGTGCCAAGCCTGAAAATCCGGGAGACGATCCGCAGCCGTAAAGTGCGGCGGCAGACGATGATTTTCCCACTGTAAATCTCATATCAAATCCTGCGTCAACATATTTTTTTCCGCATTCTGAAACAATCTTGTAAATATCATAGGATAATTTATGCGACGGACCGCAGCAATTTATAACGATATCACATTCCCGAATAAAATTTTTAAGCGACCCCTTATCATAAACGTCAACCTTTTCAAGTCTGATATTTCCTATTTGCTCTTTCGTTTCTCCGCTGATTTTTTCAGGATATCTTCCGCCTATTTTTATATTTTCTGCTCCATATTCAGAAAGAAGAAGATTAAGAGTTCCTAGTCCTACCTGACCGTATCCTCCTATAATTGCGATCATATCTCGCCCTCCTCCATATCTGATTCTTCGACCTTCTGTTCAATAAGCTCAGCAATTTTATAAAGAGTCTGATTTTCAAACATCTGCTGCAATGAAATATCTACGCCCATTCTGTTTTTGATTATAGTCAGAAACTTTGTTGCTGCAAGACTATCTCCGCCGATTTCAATAAAACCGCTGTTTCTTGATATACTATCAAGCCCTAGAATCTCGCTCCATATAGCCGATACTGTTTCTTCTGTTTGAGTTTTCATCATATCGTCTTCAGTAAGTTCCTTTTCAATACTGAAGTCTTGCTCAATTTTCTTTCTATCAATTTTTCCATTGGAACTTAAAGGAATATCATAAAAATATTTTACATATTCGGGTATCATATAATCAGGCACTATTTCAGAGACTTTTTCTTTTACTTCTTTATCTGTTAATCTTTCATTATCAGTAAGAAAAGTAGCTTCCATCATAAAGGTCATACTGTTTTCTATTTTGGTAAGTTTTAAGCTGCTGTAACCAAGTCTGAACAGAATATTTTTCCACAAATCTGATGCCAGCATAGGATCACCCTTTGATTTTCTATCTTCATCAAGATTTTCAAAACCGTTTTCTATTACCGCAGCTGTAATATAACCTACAGGCATAAGTTTTTCCTGTTCAATAAACACAAGCTTACCGCCGTTTTTAAGAAGAAGCCGGCATTTTTTCAATGCTTTTTCCGTATCCTTATATCTATGAAGCCCGTTTACTGAAATAACATAATCAAACTTGAAAATCAACTCATTGTTCACTGAATAATCGGACACGAATTCATAGTTTATCGGAATATCAGTTTTATTGAGAATTTCTCTTGCTTGCGTAAGGATTGCCATTGAATTTTCGATATATGTAATGTCGCTTTCTTTATAAGACATTTTTTCAATTATTCTTCCTACTGTCGAACCTGTTCTTCCGTCAACAAAAGCAATATTGACGACTTTGTTATTTTTTTGGTAGTCGTTTCTTATTATTTGAATAAGCTTTTCAACAGCAAGCTGAACCGATTTATCTTTATAAGACATTTTTTCAGGCGACAAAAAATCATCATCAAGAATTGAAAGCGTACTTTTATCTCCGCTTAAAACTTCTGATAAAAGCTTTTTTGATGATTCCGCTTTTTCCATTAAAATTTTCTCTTCTTCATCAAGATCATCGCCTTTATATTCTGTAACAATTCTATATCTGCCGCCTTTATTTCCGTCTGATGTAAATATATTTCTTGATTCCAGCCACTTGAGCCACAGATATTTTGTACTTTCATTCGACTTAGAAAATTCCGTATTTTCTACTATATCAGTCATAATTTTTTCTATTATTTCAGTTTGATGTTCTTTATTTACAGTATTTTCGGAAATAATTTTTTTTTCAGCTATTCTTTTATCTGAAACAGGAGTCTTACTTGTAAGGGCTGTAAGTATATGTAAACTGTTTCCTGTTTTCTTCACAACGGAATATGATTTTTCAATCCCTTTAATACTCTGCGTAGCCGAATCTATTTCACCGAGTTCAATCCTGAAACCAGAAACCTTGACCTGATTATCTTTTCTTCCAAGAAACTCAATTATTCCGCTTTTATGGAAACAACCGTAGTCACCTGTTTTATACCATCTCTCACCATTATCTGTTATAAAACTTTTATCTGTAAGTTGAGGATCATTATAATATCCTTCAGCAACACCGTCGCCGCCTATCCAAAGCTCTCCTGCAATATTATCTTCGCAATCCTTTCCGGTTTCATCACATACTCTGAATTTCTGATTTGTAAGCGGCATTCCGTAAGGCACGGAACTCCATTCGCCTTCTGAATTGCTTATACTTTTCTCCCAGTCCTTTTTAACTTCAAAATAATTTGACCATATTGAACACTCTGTTGCACCTCCGAGACTAATAAATCTTATGTCCGGATATATGCTGCGGGCAAGCTCCGGCAAAGTCATAGGGATCCAGTCGCCAGAAATAAGCGCAAGCCTTATTCCCTTTTCAGAAATATTTTTCTCCTTTGAAACAAGATACATTTCAAAAAGCGCTGGGACTGAATTCCATATTGTAACATTATATTTTGCAGTAAGCTCTGACCATTGAGCAGCTTCCTTTGATATTGAATCATCAATAATAAGTAATTTTCCGCATACAGATGTCAATCCGAATATATCGTAAACAGACAAATCAAAATCAAGCGCTGAAACGGTTATTGCACAATCATTTTCATTGACTTCAAATCGCTTATTTATATCATAAATAGTATTCCATGCCGCTTTATGGCTTATCGCAACACCCTTTGGCGTTCCTGTTGAACCTGACGTGAATATAATATATGCAAGCGAATTTACATCTGTTTTATTTATGTCACGGTAAAGTTCTTCATCATTTTCATCAATCCTATCAGCCAAAATAACATTTTTAAATTTTATATCAAGCGAGGTTTCTGATATTATACATTTTATATCGGCTTTATCAATGATCTTATTTCTTCTGTCTTCCGGATGATGGGTTCCTATGGGCACATAAGTATGTCCTGAATACAAAACAGCCATAACGGCAATTATCTGAAGTGCTCCCCTGTTCAGCACAACTGCGATTTTTTCATTTTCATCAGAACATATATCGTTTATTTTCTTCGCAAGCTGCCTTGCCTTTTTTGCAATATATCCGTATGAATACTCTGTTCCGTCAGAAAAATATACACATACATTATCCGGTTTTTCTTCTGCATTTTTAAAAAAATTACCGTGGATAAGCTGAGGGTTTATAGTTTCCTTATTTTGCAGACTTTCTCTTTTGCTTAAAAAAATTGCTTCTTTCGTCATTTTTCTTCCTTTCATTTATAGTTAGAATATGCTAACCTGTTGCTTTTAATGATGCTGCATTTGCTGCAGCATCATTGTATTATTCTCTGTTTTTAAGTACATCTGCAAGAGTTACTTTGTTTATTTTCAGAATAAGCAAAGTATTCACTGCAAAATAAGCAATTGTCACAAGTGCAAATTCCATAATATAAACATATATTGGTAAGCTAAGATTCATTTCACATGCTACATTTGCTATTGTATTCGGAAAATATGCGTCAACAAGCACTTTAGACAATATTATCGACAGATAAGCGCCTATCAGCACTATAACGGTATTTCCGTTAATATATAGTTTTTTTATCTCTTTTGACCTGTAACCGAATACTTTCATAAGAGAAATTCCAAAGGCTGAACGATCTATCATAACGCCCATCATAAGGTACAATACAACGCAGAATATAATTATCGATACGATAATTAGCATATATATTGTAGGATTCATAAGCTTGATAAATACATCAGACGCTTTTTCAATGTCATCCTTTGAAGTTACTGAATAAAGTCTGCCGTCATCAATGTCAAGTTTGTTTTCAGATAGAACAACGTTATAATAATCATCTGTTTTTCCAAACAATTCTCTCATATTGTCAATATTCATAAACACTGTAAACGATATGGCATACTGGCACACGTCTTCTACCCTGAATGCATAAATATCATTATTCACTTTATTTGTCAATGTAATTATGTCGCCTTCAGAAACGCCGTATCTTTCTGCAACACCGTTGCTTACAACAACACTGTTTTCATCCGCAGAAGGATCAGCGCTGAAATACTTGTCATCTTCCGCTATACCCATAAGAGTAACATCAAGAGTGTTATTGAGATGTGTTTTGGAAAGCGTTTCAGTGTAAACTGCTTCCCCTCCATCAGGCACATTCTTTTCAGGATATTTATACATATACATATAATTATACTTAGCGTCTTTTATAGTATCGTCCTTTATATTTGAACACAATGCCCATATATCAATACCAAGAGTCATAATAAGCATTGAAATGAAGATACCTACTATAATAATCACAACGCATTTTGATTCTCTGAGAAGCTGACGTATTCTGAATATTTTTATAAAGCTTTTGCTCTTTATATCCGCTTTACTGTATTTATGATTTTTCTGCTCGTTTCTCATAAGTGAAAGTGCTGTTCTTGAAAGCTGCCTGTTTATCACTATAACATTTACTATTATGCATATAACAGGTGGAACAATAAGTCCGTAAACGAGCAGATAAACAGGGTGAATTATATCAAATTCAGGAAGAGAAAAATAATTGTAGCTGTCCTGTGTCTGCATTCCGATCCCAAAACTGCTGAAGCCTATTACCGTACCTATTGCGCCTGCTACAAAAGTTATTATAGTAGGCAATGTAATGTAATAAATAAGCAAGCTCTTTTTCTTCACACCCAAAGCATAAAGTGAGCCTATAACACTTGATTCTCTTTGTATCTGATGTGATACAAAAACTGAAATAACATATGTAAACAGTGCAATTACAACTATTCCGGCAGTAAGCGCCATTGATTTGTTTGTTTGAACATCATTTGATGCTGCCGCTATTTTCTGATTATCCTCAGCTTTAGTAAATGACTTAAGATTATCAATATCTACCTTGAAATTTTCATCAAGGAAACTTTCCGTCTCCTCTTTAAGGTCATAAACGCCTTTTCTTAATTCTTCACAGCCTTCAAACGCTGATCCGATACCGTCTGTATATTCCTTGATTCCTGTGCAAAGCTTATCAATCTGCTCAAGAGAATTTTTTAATAATATAATATCCTGTGAATTTGTATACGATATTATTTCATCAAGCTTTGATTTGTAATTGTCTTTTGTAAGCGGCTCTGTAATACCATAATCGCTCAATGATGCAGATACCTGCTGTAAATATCCGTCAAATAGAGAATCAGCGCCATCAGCAAGATTATCATTATTGTCTGAAGCCTCCTTAAGACCGTCAGCCAGTTCATTCACACCATCATATATATCATTAACGGCGTTTGTCATCTTATCTTTACCTTCAGTAAATTCTTTTATATAGTCCTGAAAATAAAGATCCTCAACGTCATTATAATCAAATTCAAGATTCTTTATTTTATCTCTTAAGTCGTCATCTGACGCATTTTTTTCAAGGGTGTAAGCATATGTATAATCTTCTGCCATCTGATCTGATGAACTTTTAATGTTTTCATATTCATTTTGAGTAAAGAATACAAGACCGAAATTCTTGCTGTCAATTGAAGAATCAGAAGATTTCCTAAGGGGCATTTCATAATCAGGAACTGAACCTATACCGCAGATCGTATATTCTTTGCCTGATATTTCTATTTTATCACCAACATCAAGACCGTGTTCTTTTGCATATCTTTTTTCAATCAGTGTTTCATTGTCCAATGAAGCAATTTTACCCTTATCAATGCTGATTTTATTTATATTATTTCTGTTTTCCATTATTCTTAGAACACTTCCGTCAGAAAGCTGTGAATCTATGGAAAACATCTTTTCGAGATTTACTCCGTCTTCTTTTAAATCAGATATCTGACTGTCTGAAAGAGGAATAAAAACATTAAATTCTCCGTCTTCTGTATTGCACGAAACAGCTCTTTTATTTGTACCTTCTGTTATTACATCAGCAGCACCCGCCATACTTACCACTATAAAAATACCCATTACTATAAGAAGTATCAAAGCAATATATCTTAAAAAATTCGCCTTCAAATCTCTGGGTATTCTTTTTTTCAAAACCTTATTAACCATTACAGTTCCTCCAAATCAGCGGCAGGAATAATAGTTGTATTGTTGTAGTCCTTAACGATCATACCGTCTTTAATAACAATTACTTTATGCACCATATTTTTTATTGAGTTGTTATGCGTCACAATCAGCATTGTTGTGCCGTATTTTTTATTTACTTTTTCAAGGAGAACAAGTATATCCTTTGATGTTTTCGAATCAAGTGCACCTGTAGGTTCATCACATAAAAGAAGCTTCGGATTCTTTATCAGTGCTCTTGCAATGGCACATCTCTGCTGTTGGCCGCCCGAAAGCTGAGACGGAAATTTATTCTTATGTTCTTCTAAACCAAGAATTTCAAGAAGATCATCCATATCGAGAGGATCATTCGCAAGGTACTGACATACCTGAATATTTTCTCTTACAGTAAGATTCGGAATAAGATTGTAAAACTGAAAAATAAATCCGAGATTATCTCTTCTGTAGTCTGACAGATCAGAAGATTTCAGTCCGAATATTTCTTTATTGTCAACCTTAACAGAACCTGAATCCATAACGTCAAGTCCGCCTATACAGTTAAGAAGCGTCGATTTACCCGAGCCGCTTGTCCCCTGAATGACACACATCTGACCTTTCCCGACAGATGTTGTCACGCCTTTTAAAACCTGAACAGCACCTGCATCGCTTCCATAACTTTTTTTTAAGTTATTTACTTCAAGATACATAAAATAATTCCTTTCCGATTATTAATATTTAAATAATAAACACATTAGTTGCTTATGACTAACTTAAGCTTACACAAATGAGAAACCTATTACGTATAATATAGAACTAAAGCAAGTAGGAAAATAATTTTCAATATAAAAATATCCAACAGTTCTTTTAACTTTTTAGTTAGTCATAGGTAACCTATGAGTTCATTATACTCCAAAATCTTCCTGATGTCAAGTACATTTTGATCTTTTCTAATTGTATCAACTATACTTTCAAATATTATGTACCCGAACAGTATTGATGATACCTATGCAGACAGATGATTTTTATTCTTTTTATAATTTTATAAAACAAGGGAGGAAAGATTCCTCCCTTTGTTTTTACTATAATAAGATTACATCTACAGGTAAAAATCTATAGAAAATCCAACCCAATGCTTTATCTCTATCCTATGTTCCATATTTCCTGTGAGAAAAACTCATCCTCCAATACAGTTTATCATGAGCATATTACGTTCGTTTCGCATAAATTTTACACTATAACCGTTAAAAATTTTTCCCTCCTACTTCTCCTCTAAAGCATAATAAATCTCATCTGTAACAGGTTCCAACCATTCGTTAAAGGTATTATCACCTGGACATTCAACAGCAAGATGACTAAACCAGCAATTTGATTTTGCACCATGCCAGTGCTTAACCTCTGCCGGAATCGTCACTACATCGCCGGGCTTCAAGCTCTGTGCTGATTTGCCTTCCTCCTGATACCAGCCCTCGCCCTCTACGCATATGAGCAGCTGTCCGCCGCCATTTGACGCATGATGAATATGCCAGTTATTGCGGCATTTCGGCTCAAAGGTAACGTTTGCGATAAATACAGTTTCCTTCGGGTTTGTCAGAGGCTTCAAATATGAATTGCCAATGAAATACTGAGCAAACGCCGTATTCGGCTCACCCTGACCGAAAAACCCGCCGTGTTCCTCTCGACCGCAGTCATCGGCATAGACTTCCTTTGCCATATTGAATGCTGCCCATGCGTTGGGCCAGCCTGCATAAAAAGCAATGTGCGTCAGGATTTCCGCCATTTCCGTTTTATTTACACCGTTGTGCCGTGCTGTAGAAAGATGATATTTCAGAGAATTGTCTACAATACCCTTGCTGATGAGCGCAGTCACCGTCACAATTGATCTTGTTTTCAAAGACAGCTTATCTTCTCTGGACCATACTTCACCAAAAAGAACGTCATCATTTAGTTCTGCAAATTTTGGTGCAAAGTCTCCCAGACTGTCTCTGCCTGCTGTTTGTTTTACCATCTGAATTTCCTCCGTTCATAATATTTATCTGATAAAATTTGTCCGCTCAAAAGGCTCTTTCTCCGGCAATCCGTATGCTTTCTTTCCAAGAGCAATACTTTTTATCAGAAAAGTCATATTCCTTGCCAAAGTCCGCATGGTCTGAAGACCTTCTGCATCCTGCTGCGCTTCGCCGGGTTTCCTGCCGTGAATACTGTTCCAATACTGACTGGACGCAACAGGCATACCTGTTATTGTAAAGTACTTATTCAACTCATCAAATGTAGAGGATAATCCCCCTCGCCTTGCAGCCACAACGCTTGCACCAACTTTCATAGTCTTATCAAAATGAGTACTGTAAAACAAACGGTCAAGAAAAGCAATGAGCGTCGCATTGGCGGATGCATAATAAACAGGACTTCCAATCACCAATCCGTCACAGGCTTCAAATTTCGGCGCCATTTCATTAACTATATCGTTAAATACGCATTTTCCGTTTTTTGCACATGAATAACAGGCAATACAGCCTTTCACCGCTTGATTACCAATATGCACAATTTCAGTATCAATACAGTTTTCAGCAAATATTTTTTCCATTTCATGCAAAGCGGTATATGTATTCCCCTTAGCATGCGGACTTCCATTGATCATCAATACTTTCATATACTTATCCCATTTAACACAAATTTAAATCATACTTTCTTTCAAAACCTGTAAAATTTCAATATGATTCAGAGTTTTGTAACCGCCCTCCATAATAAAAGTTCCGTTAGCAATTCCCTCCAACATATCCTCGGTTACGCCAAGTTCACTGATATTCATCACAAGGCCAATTTCTTTCATCCATGATTCCATAGCGCATAAGCCTTCGTTTGCAATTTCTTCATCTGATTTACCGTCTGGATCGACATTCCATACATTTATCGCAAAACGTTTAAATTTAGGCACACCATATGGCATAATATAACGATAATATGCCAAAGAAACAGCGGAAAGAGTCATACCGTGAGTTGCGTCTGTGTATGCACCTACAGACTGGCCGATCATATGTACCATCCAGTCAGTAGTTTTACCCTTGGCAACCATAGTATTCAGAGCCCATGTAGCAATCCACATAATATTACTTCTCGCTTCATAATCCCTCGGATTTTCAACAGCGATACGTGAACTGTAAATCAGCGACTTCATCAGTCCCTCCATAACGTAATCGGAAGTACAATCATCAGTATCAGAAAAATATTGCTCTGTTATATGATTCATAATATCATAAAATCCTGCAACCATCTGATATTTCGGCAATGTAAAGGTGTATTCCGGATTCAGAATAGAAAACTTTGGAAATACATTTTCTCCGAAAACATGACCGATTTTTAGTTTCTGTTTATGATTTGTAATTACTGCGCCGCCATTCATCTCCGAGCCGGTGCCCACCATTGTCAGAATACAACCCACCGGAATAATTTCGTTATCCGCATCTTCCATACTCAGGTAATACTTATCCCATGGATCCTCATCACAATAAGCCGATACGGAAAGTGCCTTTGCATAATCACAAACAGAACCTCCGCCCACTGCAAGAATCAAATCCACATGATTTTCTCTTGCAAGCTTACAGCCCTCGTACAGCTTCTCTACAGTTGGGTTTGGCATAACGCCGGAAAGCTCTACGATACGCTTACCGCTGTCTTTGAGGATTCTAACAACTTCATCATACAAACCAGACTTTTTAATAGAACCGCCGCCATAAGCCAACAGTATTGTTTCACCGTATTTCGCAAGCTCTTCACTCAAATGATTTAAAGCATCTGCACCGAAATGAATTCTGGTCGGATTACAATAAGTAAAGTTTCCTAACATAAAAAATTCCTCCTGTTTCAATGGTTATGTAATTTTAAAATTTAACGCCCTAAATATGTTTTCCCATTTCATAGGCGTCTCGCATTGCTCCGGTTTTTAAAATATCGCCTTTTTTCCATGCGCCTGTTCCGTAAATACAGCCTTTTTCTCTTACGTTATCCAAACATGCAACAAAACCGCCGAATTCCGTCAAAACTCTTTCCATAGCAGAACGATTATTATCAGCCGCAGTCATAATATAGTAAAAGTCCTTATCTGTCAGCTCTGTATAAAAGAAACAGCAACGGTCAATCAGCGTTTTCATTTGTCCTGCCATTGTATAAAAATAAACAGGCGTTGCGAAAACAATCACGTCTGCCGACAGCATTTTGTCTCTGATATCAGCCATATCGTCCTTTTGCGAGCAGTTACCGATTCTTTCAAAGCAATAGCCGCATCCGGTACAATAATTAATACTTTTATCCTTTAAAAATATTTTTTCAGCATTATGACCGCTTTCCCTAACGCCTTTTACAAATTCGTCACACAACAAATCTGAATTCCCGCCCTTTCGCAGACTGGATGATAAAATAAGTACATTTTTAGCCATTGTTAATTCTGCTCCTTTTCCCAAGTTAAAATTCCGGTATCAACTGCAATTTCATATCGTCCGATCTTATAATTCAGACGTTCCAGTGTAGAGTCAATTTTGGCTCTTTGTTCCAGTAAAGCCTCTCTTTGCTCTTTCAGAAGCTGCAGTCTTGCCGGAATTGTGGCATCGCCTTCCTGTGTAAGTCTGACATATTCAATCATCGCCTCCACCGGAAGTCCTGCGCTGCGCATACATTTTGCAAGCTCTACCCAAGCTAAATCTTTTTCCTTATAGTCCCTGATTCCGCCTGCCGTACGTGTTACCGGAGGAATCATGCCCACACGCTCATAATAACGGAGAGTATCTTGCGATATACCGTATTTTTCACTGACTTCTTTAATGGTCATAGCGTCACCTCGCTTATCTTCTTCTTTGATTTTATTATAAGCCCTAGAGTGAACTCTAAGTCAAGAGCATTGCTGCCATTTTGGAGATTTAAACAAAAATACATCATTATATTTGTGCTAAATTACAAAAAGTTTAATTTTGGGAGTATAATAGCCGCTGTTCATTTCATTTGTAATTTTTATTGCTTACTGACTGAGATTCTGTGCCATCACGCCGACAAGCATGAGAAAGATACAACTCTTCATTGACAGCGAAGAAAATGATTTTCTGCAATTAATTTATTAGTATAATAAAAACCTTAATATAAAAATCATATGCCAGGTATCCAAGATGAACTAAAAGCATCAGTACACTGCAAAAACGCTGTTTTAATGGGCAGCAAATGCTGCCCATTTTATATTATAATTTATTTATGTTACGGAGATGAATTTATGCAATATTATTCGTTGTTATCCGGCAAGTTGATTTCAAATCCACCGCCGAGAATGAACTCACGAAGTAAATTGTCAACTTTGACATGGACTTTAGGCGGTATTATCTTTGTACCCTCAATTTTTTCAAAGTACTCTTTTGCTTTCGTTTTGTCTACAGTCTTTTTCAGCTTATCATATCGTCCGAACTCATTGATATTGGCAGAGTTCAACTTCAAACTCATAATATTTTGCAACTTTGTTTCATCAACGCCCAAAGCAACTGCTATTTTATGAATTTGATCATCCTTCGCTTTTGATAGGTATTCGGTAATGTAATCACGAAGCGTTTTCCCTTTGGTAACGACTACATCGCCTCTTTGGATATCATGAAGGAATATATTGGCATATTTCTGTTCTTCTTGCGATAATGTGGCAAAAGTTTTATGAAGTTCTGTTTCTGCCTGCTCAATAGCTTCTTTAGTTGCTCCGTCAAGATTGAGCAATTTCATATATTTCTCAAAACGAGAGTTCATATAATCAGCGTCGATTCGACCGGTGTCAATTTCTGTAATATACCCGACAAGGTCATACGGAACATCTTCGTTTCCGCCAGGGAGAACGGGACCATCACTGCTGAGCTCTTTATAACGCAGAACCAAAATTAAATACGCCTTTTCATCAAAAGCCATTTCAATAATTTCTCCGGTTTCATCGTTTGTATAAGAGCTTGTTTCCCATTTAAAGCCTTGAATTTTTGCAGCTTCAAGATATTCATTCAACTCTTTGAAATCTTTTGCAAACTTTTTGCACACGGTTATATCATTCGGCAATTTTTCAAAATTCTCAACACCTGCATTTGAGAACAGTTCCAAAATTTCGATAAACAGTTCGTTCATCATTTTTAAGTTTTCTGCAAGATGCTGGACAAACAAACCTAACGGTTTATCTCCCGAATACAATTTAACCGCCGCATTGACATTGCGTTCCATCGTATGCGGTTTCCGATAGTAACGGATTGTACCAAACGGTTTATCTGGACCGAATAACCGATTTGTACGGGAAAACGCCTGAATAATATTTTCATACACAAGCACCTTGTCCATATACAGCGTGTTAATCCACTTTGAGTCAAAGCCGGTAAGCATTTGATCCACTACAATGAGCAAGTTTATCTGCTTTTCAAACTCGTTTGCAATTCGCTCATAAGGCTTTTTGTGAGCCAAACGAGCCGCTATATCTTTTTTCATCTTGGCAAAGGTCGGGATTGTAAAATCCTGCCCGTATTTTTCGTTGTAGTCCTCAATTATTTCAGATAGACCGGTCTCTTTAAACTCAACGCCGCCTCCGTTATCAATGTTTGGGTCAAACAAAGCGGTAACTTTCAATTTCGGATCCATTTCCTTAATCATCCGATAATAGGTAATTGCTTCCGGAATACTGCTTGTGGCAAAAATAGCGTGAAATTTGCTGTTATGGCTGAGTGTAGTCCAGTTTTCCAATATATCCTTTACAACTGATTTGGTGTGCTCTTTGGTTTGGTACTGAACATTCGGAATATAATCCTCAATGCCTTTGATGTAATTCCCGAGTTTATCAAAGTATCCTGCCATACCGACTTGACCGGTATCCATATATTTGTAATAGATTTTGCTTTTTACAGGGTCAGAGATTGCTTCTTCTTCGGTTTGCGCTTTTGCCTTTTCTAAGGCCACTACCTTGCGGACATCTTTATCCTTGAAGGTTAGTACCTTATACGGATCAAAGCCGAGAACATTTTTATCACGAATACCGTCTGCAATACTGTATCTGTGCAGTTCGTTGCCAAATACTGTGGTTGTTGTGTTCTTTTTCTTTTGGTTTTCTTCTTGAATAGGTGTTCCTGTAAATCCGAAAAATATGGCTTTCGGGAAAGTATTCTTAATGTTAATCAGCATATCTCCAAATGTGGAACGATGTGCTTCATCAACAATGAAAACGATACGCTTTTCGTTTATGTATTCAATATCACTTGATTTCAGTCCGTCGGATTCATCTTTGATATTGTTCATTTTTTGAATAGAAGTAACGATAAGAGTATCCGCAGGGTCAGTACTTTTTAATTTTGTGATAAGTATACCGGTGTTTTCTGTTGCCTGTACAGACTCATTCTCATCTGCAAAACTACGGTATTCTTTTAAGGACTGCGTGCCAAGTTCAATTCTATCCATTAAGAAAACAACCTTATCAGCATCTTTAGAGCTTGCGATCAACTGAGCAGATTTAAAGCTGGTCATAGTTTTACCGGAACCAGTAGTATGCCATACATAGCCACCTAACTGATTGTTGCCTTCCCATTTGGTTTTAGAAACTTTATCAGAAATTGCACTTGCCGCAAAATATTGATAACTGCGCATTACTTTTAAAACGCCGTCTGAATTATCAGCTACCGTGTAAAAACCGATAAGCTGATGCGCCATAGGAATGGAAAGAAGCGTGGAAGCAACTTTATCCCATTCGTTAATAGGTTCGTTATTATAATCTGCCCAATGAAAGTAATAATTCGGGTTAAATTGACCGTCAGGACCCGGATTTGCAAAATAAACGGCTTCATTAGGCTCTAGTGCAACAAAAATTTGAACCAACGAGAATAATCCGCTGAAAATACCTTCATGCGCATATTTTTCGATTTGATTGCATGCTTGGCTTACGGGTACGCCGCTTTTCTTTAATTCGATATGAATTACCGGCATACCGTTGATCAGAAGCATTAAATCGCCACGACGGTCATTGAGCATTTTTGATTTTGTCGGAAATTTAGGCTGCTGAACAATTTGGTAACGGCTTTGACCGGCAGCGATTTCACGACGGTCATAAATTTTCAAACTCACTTCTTTTCCGAAATGCAGCGTATCGTTGGGATTATCTCTGACAATTGATACGCTTTTACCGTTGATAAATCCATTTAGCTTTAATGGTGTTCTTAAAGTTTTAATTTGCTCTAAAATTTGCTGCATTTCACTATCGGTAAGGGGATAATCATTCAATCGATCAATATCTCTATTGTTCTCAAAAAGAATATTTGCCCAGTTTCGCAGTAAATCTTGTTCAGAGTAGTTTTTCAGGATTTCCTTTTCCCAGCCTTTTTCAGATAGTATTTTAATCAAAGCAGCTTCAAAATCCGATTCTTTATTAAAAATCATTTTTTCCTCCCTACTTTTAAAATTCGCTTATTTTACTCAAACAAACATCTTTTCAAGGCACGCTTTTTTGAGATTTTTCAACTTTTCCAACTCACGCTGATGAAGGGTGATAAGGCGGTCGAGATTGAGAAAATATCGTCCAATTTTCTCTTGTTCTTCCATTTTGGGATATGAAATTTTGATACTTTCCAAATCACTATTGTGAATATGAACGACGGATTTTCCCTGTGCCTTTTGTGCAAGAGATTTTTGCTGTTCTCCATTAGAAATTGAAAGTGCTAAAAAAGTTGGTTCAATTCTATCAATTGGATATATAATATTCAAGTCACCACCAAGCAAAAAGCCCGATTTTGCGACGTATGAGGCTCTTGCAATATCCTCTGCCGTTTCACCGGAAGCAGGAACAATTACTTCATTGCCAGTGCTGTATACTGAGCTTTTTTTTGCTATTGCAAATGTATCAACATCATTGATTTTTGTTTCGTATTTTGTGTATAAGCGACCATACAAAATAATAGGCGTTCCTTGCTCTGTTAAATCGCTCTTTGAATAACCTGTTCCTTTAGCAAAAGTAGCCAGCTCTTTCAACTTCCGCTGTTCCCAAGCATCAGTAAATCCTTTAAATCGAATTTCCGGCACATTTGCTCCATTTTTCGGGAACATTTTTTCAAGCATTGATTTTTTCATATTGGTCAATTTGTCATACTTACGCTGATGAAGGGTGATAAGTCGGTCGAGGTGAGTTAAATATTCTCCAATTTTTCTTTGTTCCTCAATATGTGGTATTGGAATAGGCATTTCAAAAAACACAGAATCCTTAATTGAAAATCTGTCCGACCTTGCACCTGAGTCACCATTGAAATTCATAAATGAATGCCAATACTTGCTCTTGAAAAAATGTTCAAGATAAGTTGTGCCAATATCATGTGGTCTAAAAACCGTATAAAGTGGTGACATTACACCAATTCTGCCTAACTTATTGCGATTTATCGGTCCGACAGGTGCAGAGGTTGAGATACGAGGGTTGTAAACAAAATCTTCACTTCTCACGATATAATAACCGCCCAAGCTACTCATCTTTGCAATATCGTGGTCAAAAAAATCTCGTTGGCTGATTATTCCGAACTCTGCCGAGTTCGTAAAGGTTTCAATATATTGTAGTCCAACATTTTTCTCTGTAACCTTGTCTGCAAATTCGCTTAACTTACGCTGTTCCCAAGTATATGTAAACCCTTTGAATCTTAATGCCGGAGTGCTTGCTTTTTTCGTCATTTTGCAAAACCTCCAAGCATTTTTTTGAATTCTTGAAGTCCCAGCATATCAGAATCGCTGCCCTCAAGCTCATCAATCATAGCAGAAAGAGCCGCTTGTGTGTCAGCGATTTCCGTTTCCACCTCGGCAAATGTAGTTTCGTATTTTTTAGCGAGCGTTTCAAGCTTTGAAACCAATTCGTTTACAATTCTGTCCGGCAATTTCATTAAACTTTGAATAAGAGGCTGAATCCATTTGGCTTTCAGAAGTTCGATAACTTGCGTATCAGACAGTCCTTCGATGGTATCCTTGGTTTTAACTTCAAGAAGTCTGGTTTCTTTCTTAATTGCCGCTTTCAGTGATTTTTCCTCCGTATTCAATGCTGCTGCTTTAAGAAGTTTTTCTTTTGTTTCCGGTTCAATACTGTCAGATTTGAGCGCTTTCTTAATCTCAGCATTAACAAAACCGCCTTCACTTGCATAATCGCCTTCTTTTTCTTCCTCTGTTAGTGATTCAAACAATTCTTCATATTCCGAAGCAATTTCAGAAAGACGGTTTTCTTTTTCTTTTAATGCTACTTTATCATCGGCAAGAAGAGTGTCCTGAATTAAATCAAACGGTATTATGCGGCCTACCCATCCTTCCTGTACTTCCTGCTCTTTTCCGTCTTTCTTTTTAACCACCATATTGGGGTCAACCTTTTTCGTTGCTTCAAATCCCTCCGTTTGTATCATTTCTAAATCGACGGCAAGCTTAGTCCAATCATCATCAAGAAGCTGATATGCTTCATATTTGTCAACCAAGGGAATATTTTTTAAGCGTTCAAAGATGTTTAAGGATAAAACAGCTTCGGTTTTTGAAATATTAAGGGTATCCATCTTATCAATCAATTCATCATACAAATATTGATCAAAACCATTAAAGACGGCATAGTAATTATTTTCAAAAGACTGTATATCATTATGATCCTTGATGACCTTTTTTATATCCGTGGCTGTTAATTTACAATAATCTGAAGATGTATTTTCAAATAAAGCTGATTTCAAAGATGGAAAAGCATGCCAATATTCTTTCAGTTCATCAATTTCAGACCAAGGAATACCGCCAAACATAGAAGCATAAATATCCCAGGACTCGGACGCTTCGGAAGAGTCAACATATCTCGGAATATTCAAGTTGTACTCATTATTTCTGATTTCGTCTCTGCTGACAACTTTTGAAAATTTTTCTACGCTTTCACGCTTTGTTACTACATCGACAATTCTTTTAATATCAGAAGCACGAAGCTTGTTGTTCTTACCAACCTTTATAAAACCTTTTGATGCATCAACGATAAGGACATCTGTATTTGTACGCTTTTGTTTCAATACCATAATTATGGTGGGGATACCTGTGCCGAAGAAAATATTTGCCGGCAATCCAATAATTGCGTCAATATGGTTTTGCTCAATTAAGTTCTTGCGGATTTCGCCTTCTTCACCTCCACGGAACAAAACACCGTGCGGAAGAACAATCGTCATAATACCGTCGCTCTTAATGTGAAAAAGGTCGTGAAGCAAAAAAGCATAATCGGCTTTTCCTTTTGGAGCGAGACCAAAACGGGCATAACGAGGGTCGGTTTCTTTGTCTTCAGGATTCCATGCCTGAGAATACGGGGGATTGGAGACAACTGCGTCTACATAAAGCGGATCATAAGTACCAATCGGGTCGTTCTCGTCAAAATACGGCCAGTCATTCTCCAAAGTATCTCCGTTGCGAGTGACGATATTATCTGGTAAAATGCCACGCATAATCAAGTTCATACGAGTAAGGTTGTACGTATTCTGCTTTAATTCCTGCGCATAGTATTTGATATTGTTCTCATTCTCAATAAATTTTGCAGCACTCTTGCCGATATTGATAAGCAACGAACCGGAACCGCTTGTCGGATCATATATTTTAATCTCGTCCCTATCTTTCAGATGATCCGCAACAATTTCTGACATAAGCATTGAAACTTCGTGCGGGGTATAAAATTCTCCTGCTTTTTTTCCCGCATTAGCGGCAAACATACTGATGAGATATTCGTAAATAAAACCAAGAACATCATAATCCTGCTTGCCGTCCATAGGAATATCTTTAATCAGATGAATAAGATCGCTGATTGCTTTTGACTGGGAGGCCGAACTATCGCCAAGTTTTGAAAGTCCTGTTTGCAGAGTGTCAAAAACACCTTCAAAAACTTTTTTGTGCGTCGGGTTAATCAGACGGCTAAATGCAGATAAGGCGTCACGTACATCTTGAACGCTGAAATCCCGTCCTTTTTCAATCCAAGTAGAAAATAAGTTTTCATAAGAAATGAAGTAACCTAAATTCTTTTGTACGCTTTCTAAAGTTTCTGTATCTTCTTCGGTAAGTTCCGGAAGGTATTCGTCAGTCCAATCGTTCTCTTTCAGATACTTAACTTCTTTTTCTGAAAGAAATTTATAAAAAATAAAGCCCAAAATGTAGTCTTTATATTCATTTGCTTCGATTTTAGAACGCATTTTATTTGCAGACTCCCAAATCTTTGCTGCTAACTGTTGTTTATTCATAATTTTCCTCCGATTTTGTGATTGGGAAAGCTATTTCTACATATTTCGTTTTAGGAAAGGGTTTGTACAATAACAAGGACTTTAACTCCGACCTTCTTTCCATTTTATAATACGATTTTTTTCAATTCATAATTCAAACGGGAAACAGGCAGTCCTACAACATTAAAATAGTCTCCGCATATAGATTGCACAAACAGCGCTCCCCTGCCCTGAATACCGTATCCGCCCGCTTTGTCAAACGGTTCTCCGGTGTTCATATATTCCTCAATTTCCTCATCTGAAATGTTCCGGAATTTCACATCAGTTTTTTCAGTAAAGCAAAATTCTTTTCCATTGAAAATTATTGATACTCCTGTATAAACACTGTGAGTTCTGCCAGAAAGCAGCCGAAGCATTTTCCTGCACTCTTTACAGTCATGAGGTTTTCCAAGAATAATATTTCCCGCAGTTACTACAGTATCACAGCCTATAACTAGTTCATCAGATTTTTTAACTACAGAATTTGCTTTTTTTGACGCTAAATACTCCGCAGCAAGTTCATAATTTATTGCTGACGGAATATTTTCCTCAATCTCAGACGGTCTGATAATAAATTCATCGAAAATCAATTTCATTAATTCTTTTCTTCTCGGAGAAGACGATGCAAGTATAATATCCATATAAAATCCTTACTTTAAAAGTTTTTTAATAAGCAAAGCCTTACTCATGTTACCCGAAATAATAATTTTTCTGGTTATCAGTGCACTTTCTGCTTTCAATTTTCCATTAATCAGTTTTTCCAAATTGGATTTAGAAATTTTTACTGACAAATCCCTATCATTATATTCGTATGGTTCTATTGACAATTCTCCATTTAAAACCTCCATATAAAAAACTCCACCAGGTATATCTATAAGTTCTATCTGTACAGCAAATTTATCCGGAAACGCAGACAAATCAGGATTCGGATATTTATTCTTAATAAATTCAATAATCGACATTACACGTTCATCAGCCATGTTAATTCTCCTTTAATAGTATATAATATATATATTTTAGCATATTTTTCAAAACAATGCAATATATATGCTTTTTACTACTAAATTTCTCATTGTTATAACAATTTGTTGAATATGCACAAAAAACTGCAAAAATATTTTAACACAAGTTTTAGCAAAATGGGGTTTTGTTAACAGTTTGTTAACAATTTGCTAAAAACTGTATGTTATAATATAAATATAAATAAAGGGGCAATTATAAATAAAAAACCGAAAGGATGATTAAGGATGATTAAGAAAAAACTTATCGGTAGAATCAAAGCCGCAGTTGTAAGTGCAGCTATGATAGCTACCACATTTATTACGCCTTCATTAACAACATTTAGCAATGTAACTGCAGCAACAATTTCTGTGAACAAAACCTTCACAACATCTGAAAGCACCGCAGAAACTGCACCAAACAAAGCAAAAATCCCGCTTTCAGGTATAGGTAACGCTTCTACAATTAAACTTAACTTTACTACTTCTTTTACTGGTACTCCAACAATCGGTATTTACGGTTGGGAAATATCTGAAGATCCATGGTGGGCGGATGATAAACAGGAAGCTAAACCGAATGTAAGCGGCGGAAAATTCTCTGTTTCTTTCACTATTCCGTCAGAAGTAAAAGGCAAGGTTAAGACAGTCGGAGTCGGAGTATGGTATCCAAAAGACGGTACTACATTCACTCTCACTTCAATTGAAACAGACGCTGCCGTTGGTCCTACCCCAGGCGATGACCCAAATATTCCAACTTCAAATAACCCCATTAACGGCTGCACATTTGTTGATAATAAAGATGGTACAGCTACAATTTCTTCAACTTTGACAGCTGAAATTGAAGGTGATATAAATTATCTTCTTACTCTCGGATATGACGAAGATTATTATGATCCTACTCTAAATCCTGAACTGACAGACGAAGAAAGACAAGCGTTTTTAGACGGTACTGCACCAATTAATTCACACAAATTCAAATTTTCTGAATTCGGTATTGAAGATATTACTAACGTTAAGTTCCAGTCATTTAACTACATAATTGAATCTGATACTGATCTTAAGCAGTTTATGTACGGCGGCGGCATCAATGTAAGACAGGGTTCTCCTGCTGATACCGAATACTCTAAAGGCAAGAATGGTTACTGGTATAACGATCAGGGTGAAGAAGACATAAAAGAATTTGGAGACAAATTTGAAATTGACGATTACGGTAAAGGCTATACAGCAACAAATGCTGGTCAATATGTAGAAATTGTATGGGACGTTCCAGTCAGCGTTCAGGAATATGTGACAAAAAGCGAAAGCGACGCAGTCGGTTTCCAGTATTGGTACGGCGCTAACGGTGAAGATGAAGAAACATATGAACCTATTAAAATTGAATCTGTTAACCTTACAGGAGCTTCATGTACATACACAAGAACCATGACTGTTCCTTACAACAAAACTATTACAAAAACTTCAAATAAATCTCTCACATCCGGAAGCGATGCAACAAATCAGACAAAGCTTTCTATTGCTGATTTAAATCTCGGTGAAAGAGATAAGATTTCCGCAATTAAGTTTACAGTAACTTCTGCAACAGATCTTCATAAGCTTACATCAGGCGTTGGCATTTCTGTAAGCGAAGACAATGTAGTAGCAGACAAAGGTTGGTATCAACCATCAAATATCGTTGTTCTTGACGGAGGTAAAACAGCAGAAATCATGTGGATCCTTCCGGAATCCATTAGAGATGATGTGTATAAGGAAAATGGAGAAGTAATGTTTGGTTTCTGGTACGGCGGCGATAAGGAAGGTACAGAAGTAAAAAGCGTTACTCTTAAATCTGTTGATTACTACACATATATATCACAAGAAAACGAGCTAATTGTTGATCCCGCTGAACTTGAACTTGAAGTGGACGAAACAAAGCAGCTTAATGTAAATGTAGATGGCTGTACATTCAGTTCAACAAATATAAATGTTGCTATTGTTGATAAAAACGGTAATGTAACGGGTATTGCTGCCGGTACAGCAACTATCACAGTTACAACTCCTGAAGGACAGGAATTTATAGTTAATGTAACAGTAACAAAACCTGTAGTTACAACAGTTGTTTCAACAACACCGGTCGTTACTACTGTTACTACAGCAGTTACAACTACCGTTGATCCTGATTCAATAATCGATTGGAACAGAGTTCTTTATGGTGACGCTAATGTAGATGGCGAGGTTAATTCAACTGATATTGTTGTATTAAATAAATATTTAATCAGCAACACAATGTATTCACTTCAAAATGCAACTGCAAAAGAAAACTCTAATACTGTATATGATGAAATATTAGATACAAAGGATTCTATTGCTATTATTAATTACGTCCTACAATTAAACACATTAGATGATTTAGGTCCGGCAGATAAACCTGATAATGAATTTTATTCTAAAAAATAAATTAAAGCGACTAAGATAACTCTTAGTCGCTTTTTTATATAAGCATTAATACAATAAAGACCGGTGTATAGTTGTTCTGTACACCGGTTCATTATTCCATCTTGGTTTTTTATAAATTTATTTATAAATCCTTACACGTTCATATGGATTTTCACATTTCATAAATTCTGACATCAGGCAAACTCCCGTTCCACCGTTTTCAAGCGGTTCATTAAAGTTATTTTCCGAAATACCTCCTATCGCAAAAACAGGAATATCAACACTTTCACATACACCCCTGAAAAATTCAATTTCTCTGGGAGGAACACCTTTTTTACAATCGGTTGCATAAATATGTCCGGCAATAAGATAATCAGCGCCCAGTTTCTGTGCTGTTTCAGCTTCTTCTGCGGAATGAACCGATACTCCTACTCGTTTTATAAAAGACGGTCTCCCATGTTCCATTAGTTGCTGCATAGTAAGATGAACATTTTCAATTCCCAGCTCCAAAGCTATTTCCGGACGGTTCAAAGCAAGTATTTTTTTATATTCGTTATTCTCTTCAATAATTTCTTTCGCAAGATCACAGTACTCATCATCACTCAGATCCTTTTCACGAAGTATTACTTCAAAAGGTTCGGCAGACAGGATTTCACGTACTCGCAATACAAAATTATCTGTACAAAGCTTTCTGTTTGTTACCGCAATAACCATATATTACACTCTCACATAATCGGTAAAAACAGGCTGAAGTCCCTTATCAAACAAAGACCGTCTCACTTCATCAACGCTTCTAGGATCAGATATTTCAAACTGTTCGTCTCCCTTTTGTTCATTATCTCCATGACCGCCGATACCTACTTTAACGCCTGCTGAAATTTTTGTAGCCGCAAGTCCAACTACATTGTCTCTGAAACCGGCACGTTCACGAGTTGAAATTGTAATTCCTGCATAAGGCATGAAAATCCTATACGCCAACATTACCTGTAAAAGCTGAGTTTCATGAACATCGTTCGGATTATTTTCCGCATTGTTTATATATGGGCGCAATCTTGGAAGAGAATATGATATCTCTGCCCATGGATATTTTTTCTGAATCATATATGCATGAAGTCCTGCTGCATAAGCGTCTTTTCGGAAGTTGCTAAGTCCAAGAAGAGAACCAAATGCAACACCTCTCATACCGCCCATTAATGCACGTTCCTGCGCATTAAAACGATATGGGAAAATTCTCTTTGCTCCCCTTAAATGTACTTCCTCATATTTTACAGGATTATAAGTTTCCTGATAAACGCTTACAAAATCCGCACCCGCTTCCTTGATCAGAGCATATTCATCGGAATTCATAGGATAAACCTCAATGCCTATAGTTGAAAAATATTTTTTTGCAAGTCTTACAGCGTCTGCAATATATTCAACCGGAGAAGCGGTTTTTGACTCTCCTGTAAGCAGAAGAATTTCACGAAGTCCGGTTTCTGAAATAGTTTTGTACTCCGCTTCGATCTCTTCCATTGAAAGCTTTCCTCTTTTAATTTTATTAGAACAGTTGAACCCACAGTAAACACAGTAATTTTCACAGTAATTTGCAATATAAAGAGGCGTAAACATACATACTGTATTGCCGAAATGCTTTGCAGTTTCAGTTTTTGCACGCTGTGCCATCTGCTCCAGCATCGGTTCTGCCGCAGGAGAAAGCAAAACAGCCAAATCATTAATATCAATACTATCCTTTGACAGTACGTTGCGGACATCCCATGCAGTATATTTTGAGTAATCATATTTATCAGTCATTTCAAGAACCTTGTTCATGATACTATGATCAATCTGCTCCATACCTTCCTGATATTCCATATGATTGGTTTCACGAATTTTTATCATAATTTATCAATCCTCCAAAAATCCCGTAAGAGGACTTGAAGCTTCTGCCTTATGCTCCAAAACACGTCCCATACCGGCAAGATAAGCAAGTCTTCCTGATTCAACAGCAAGTTTAAACGCAGAAGCCATTAACCCTACATTTCCGGCAGTTGCAACGGCAGTATTAGCCATAACGGCTGCACAGCCCATTTCCATTGCTTCACATGCCTGTGACGGACGTCCAATACCAGCGTCAACAATTATAGGCAAATCAATTTCTTCAATAAGAATTTTTATAAAATCTCTGGTAGAAAGTCCTTTGTTACTGCCAATAGGAGCTGCAAGAGGCATTACCGCCGATGCTCCTGCTTTTACAAGTTCTCTCGCTGCATTCAGATCAGGATACATATAAGGCATTACAATAAATCCCTCATCTGCCATCATCTGAGTTGCTCTGATCGTTTCATAATTATCCGGCAAAAGATATTTAGTGTCACGAATAACTTCGACTTTAACAAAATCGCCGCAGCCCAGTTCTCTTGCAAGTCTTGCAATTTTCAGCGCTTCTTCGGCAGTTCTTGCACCGCTTGTGTTAGGAAGAAGTGTTATTCCCTCGGGAATATAATCTATAATACTGTCACTGCTTCCGGCATCTGCACGGCGAACTGCAATAGTTGCCATTTCTACTCCCGCATTTTCAATAACCGTTTTTGTCATGTCCATAGAAAACTTTCCCGAACCCAAAATAAAACGGGAATTAAATTCATGTCCTCCGATAATAAGCTTATCATTATTCATCTTCTTTACTCCTCTCACGGCTCCTCATTTTCCATAATAAGCCGTAATATCATATTAGCCTGATGTCCTGCACAGACTGAAACTCTCGGCGCCATAAGACCGTTTCCCGGTCTGGCTTCTGATTCACCGTCTCCGCAGATATACAGATTTTTCATTATTTTTTTAGTTACTATTTTATTAGAACTTTCAAATCCTGCCATTCCCGAACCGCATACCAGCTTTTTGTCAGGAAAATCAGAAAGGGCTCTTTCAGTAAGCATAGCTTTAGTTTCAGGATTATCAAAAGCCTCACAGATTATATCACAGTCACTAAGAAGTACTGTACAATTCTCATTTGTAATTTTTATTGTTTCACAGCAAACCTCAATAAAAGGATTTATTCTTTTGATCTGTTCTTTTAAAGCATCTGTTTTAAACATACCCAGATGTTCAACATAATAACTCTGTCTGTTAAGATTACTTGGCTCAACAATGTCAAAATCAATTAGTTTCAGATACCCTACACCCATTCTGGCAAGCATTACTGCAATATTTGAGCCAAGTCCGCCTAGTCCGCATACGGCGACTCTTGCTTTTTTTACTGTATCGTGAACTTTAGGCGTATGTCTTGCTGCCATAAGACTTTCCAACTCTTCCTTAGGAGGCATAACTCCTTTTTTGATAATACTGACAATATCTCCGTCTTTGACAGTTAAATTATCAGATGTCTGAAAACCGTTTAAAATAGTAATACATGCGGAATCAAAATATTTATCACGGATCTCAAATAATCTCAAATACTGCGTTTCAAACGGCTTACCATTAAGTATAATTTTCATCAGCCGCCACCCACAAAACTTACGACTTCAAGACTATCATTATCATTTATTAACGTTTTATCATATTCTGACTTTGGAACAATATCTCCATTTTTCATTACCGCAATTTTCAATAGATTAAATCCCTGATCCTTCAAAATACCCGACAGAATTGTTTGAGTTTCAAGTTTAATTTCTTTACCGTTTATTTTCATATTTCCTCCTTTTATTCCTCAAAAAGACAAAAAAAGGGTTGCACCCGTGGTGGTGCACCCCTTCAATTCCTGAGATTACAATATAAAAATTTACATAGTTATTATATCAGTTTTTTTTAAGCTTGTCAAGTATTTTTTATTAAAACCAGTTTGGAATTTTCAAATGTACCGGCATACCGTTTTCCATAAGAACATTTACTTCTCCCTGAATAAGCGGCAGGAAATAATCCAGAGCAAAAGCTGTAACATTATTGCCTTGATTATTTATCCATTCCTTTGGAAACAGTCTTTCCTTATTGGCAACTTCCTTTGCATCTACAGTAACAATTTCCGAAAAATAAGGTCTGTCGCTGATTCTTTTAAATGCCATCATTTTACCAGTCTCGCCTTTTACGGCTGCCTTTACTGCTTCTTCACCTATTTTTACTGATTCGTCTACATCAGTTTTTGAAGCCATATGTGACGCACATCTCTGCATTACATTAAGTTCGATCGAACGAACCTTACAGCCAATTTCTTTTCTGACAATATTTTCAAGACATTTTCCTATTCCCGATAAATATTTATGACCGAATGCATCATCGTGTCCCGATTGGAATTCTTCAGCAGCATACTCCCCGTCACTAAGTTTTAATCCTTCCGAAACAGCAACAACAACAGCGTTATGCTCCACTAGCATTCTTTTTACATCTTCAAGAAATCTTTCAACACTAAATGGCGTTTCGGGTAAATAAATAAGATGCGGAGCATTTTCATCATTTGCTTTAAGAACACAGGTTGAAGCTGTAAGCCAGCCTGCGTCACGTCCCATAATCTCCACAACAGTTACAGATTTCACACTGTATACAGAGCTATCCCTTGCAATTTCCTGCACTGTTGCCGCAACATATTTTGCAGCTGAACCGAATCCGGGAGTATGATCTGTACACATAAGGTCATTATCAATGGTTTTAGGAATACCGATAACCTTTACATTAATATTGTTTTTCTTAAAATATTCAGAAAGCTTACATACTGTATCCATAGAATCATTTCCGCCGATGTAAAAAAAGACATCAATGTTATTTCTTTTAAAGCAGGAAATGATCTTTTCATAAACCTCACTGTTATCATTAGCATCAGGAAGCTTAAATCTGCATGATCCCAATACAGTAGAAGGAGTAAGCTTAAGAAGCTCCAGATCCTTATTGCTTTTTATTATACTGCTCATTTCCACAAGTCTGTCATTAATAATGCCTTCAATACCATTTATAGAACCATAAATTTTATCGATTTGCTCATTTCTTGACGCTTCTGAAAAAACTCCTGCGAGAGAAGCATTAATTGCACATGTAGGGCCTCCGGATTGTGCTGCTGCAATATTCATATTAAACTCCTTTCATGCCGTTGAAGTACCCATATAAACAATAATAAAATCTCCACAGCGGCAAACGGAGATTTTTGGCACTATATGATGATTTCAGTTAAAATAACCACTAATTATTATATATTATATCAAATTTTTCAATTCTGTGCAATACTTAATTATATATAGTATAGCTTTAATATTGCAAAAAATTACAAGCCTTATTCTGACTATTTAATTGCAGAATAAGACTTGTAAAATACAGAATAATAATCAAAAACGATACACTGTAAAGGCCTCTCCGATATGTCCGACATAACATATCCCTTTAACAGTTAAAATGGACAGGTAACTTAATTATAATGTTTAGTAATAAATTAAAAACTACAGTTATTTTTTTATCTTCTTATAAAACTATATAAAACTTTTTAAAATTCATATCCAACCAAGTCAATATCGTATAATTCTATAAATTTATAAATTATTCATCTGTACGTTGCCGACTATAAAACCACCGACAATAATATTATTATATACCTGTTTTTGCAAAATATCAACCGACAATATTGCATTCTTTTTGTATTTTATTGTTATCCCAGCCGCATGTTATTTGTGCATATTTAACATATTATTTTTTATTTTGTTCTAAACTATTGACTTATTTTACAAAATATATTATAATATATTTATAATTAACAAAAGGATGTGAATACATTGCACAATTCACTTGATAATTTTTCACAAAAAGATATAAAAATAACCAATATTGTTTCAAAAGAAACCGAGAAATCTGTACTGTATGTTCACGAAGTAGGATATTTAACATCTAAAAGTGTATCTCCCACAAAGCGATTTCAAACAGATTCATTTCTCTTCCTGTATGTAGTAAACGGAAAAGGAGTTGTAGAATACGACGGTTCAGTTTATAAGGCCGATTCAGAGCAATGTATTTTTCTTGACTGCCGCCGTCCGCATTCCTACCAATCCGATTCGAAAGAACCATGGGAGGTCATGTGGGTAAAATTCAACGGCACCCCGGCGCAATACTATTATTCGTTATTTACCCGTGAAAAATGCTGTGTGTTCATTCCTAATAATCCTCAAAACATTAAAATAATTATAAGTCAAATTATAAATAATAACGACCGAAAATCCAAATATACTGAAATTATAAACGCAAAGCTTATTACAGATTTAATGACTTCTATTATCACAGAATATTGTATATATAAAGATTGCAGTGGCAAATCCAAAAACAAGATTTTTTCAGTAATTGATTATCTTGACAAGCATTTTACAGAATCCATTAATCTTGACGATTTAGCAGAAAGATTCTACATAAGTAAATTTTATCTTACAAGAGAATTCAAAAAGGAATTTGGTATTACGATAATCCAATATATTTTAAACAAACGAATAGAATATGCCAAAGAACTTTTAACTTTCACCGATAAGACTATTGAAGAAATTTCTGAAATATGCGGTTTCCACGATCAAAGTTATTTTTCAAAACAGTTTAAAAAATCTGAAAATATAACCTGTCTGTCATACCGTAAAAAATACAGTAATTCAAAAAATCAGGCTTCGTAAATGAAGCCTGATTTTTTATTTGTGACGTCGGCACATATCAAGAAGTCCTGCCGGACTTACATGCAAAAATCTACGGGAAAGTATTCCGATCTTTTCAATAATTCCCGAATTGAATCCGCTGTATTTCTTAACAAATTCTCCTGCATATGTAAGAACTTCCCCGTTAAATCCCTGTTTAAATCTATATACACCGTAATTAGGATGATTTTCGTTTTTATAAAAAGGTATTCCCTGAAAGTCATAAATACTGCATCCATTTTCCACAGCCCAGCAAATCATATTCCACTGCATTAAATAATTCGGCATTACGTTTCTGTGCTGTGCTGTTGACGCACCGTAAACATAACATGTTTTTCCTGCATACTGAGTAGCAACAGCTCCGGACAACGGTTCGCCATTATAATAACACATATAAAGCCGACAGTGTTCCCCAAGACTTTCAAGCATACGTCTAAAATATTCTTTGCTTCTTATGCAAAAGCCATCACGTTTTCCGGTTTCCTCCATAAGCATATAAAAATCATCTAAGCATTCTGTACCGCAAACTTTACACTCTACTCCTTTTCTTGAAGCAACTCTTATATTATATCTCCATTTTTTATGAAAACTTTCAAAAATTTCATCTGCACTTCTTCCATTTATCCGCAGTATATAATTATTTCTTGCTTGTATAGTTGTCAGTTCCGGAGCATTTTCATTAAATTCAAATTCCAAATTCCGGAGCACTTCAATTTCAATTTTATCATTTTCTGTAATACAAGGATCGACCCTCAGTTCATACCCTCGGTATTTCTTCCTTATTAATTCAATTCCTGCAAAAATATCCTTAAGAGTTTCTGTATCTCTGTAATCACAGACTGGTCCGTGAGGAGAATACAAAAAGGAACAACCAAGAAAGGGTATTAGCCTAATAAGCACTAAAGCCGTACCCTTAATTGTTCCATTTTTATCTCTTGAAATCACCGCTTCGTAATTCCAATCTTTTTTTACACCCGTCCAGCAAAGGGACTGCATAAAATTACCATTTATATGATTAGAAACAAAATTCTCATATTCCTCTCTTGTTTTTACATCATTTTTATTTAAAATCTCGTTCATTATTATCCCTCTTTTTACATTTATACCATTCCGCCGCAACTTTCATATATACCATGCTTTTTATGAAATTTGTCTTGGAAATCAATTATTTACTGATAATAATGATGCATCATTTTGTTATCTGTACAGTGAAAATTTACTTTCTATTTATTATACGATTGAAAACTACAAAATGTTGCATAAATTTAAAAAAAATTCAAATTTGACCTTTAACTTTTGCCAATGCGCCTTTTTCTAACCGTGAAACCTGAGCTTGTGAAATTCCGATTTCATTTGCAACCTCAACCTGTGTTTTTCCCTGAAAGAATCGTAGATACAGTATATTTTTTTCCCGCGGGTGCAAATCCCTTATGGCTTCCTTTAAAGATATTTCATCAAGCCAGCTGTCCACATCATTTTTGTCGCCAATTTGGTCAAGAACATACAGAGTATCTCCGGAATCAGAATAAACCGGTTCATATAATGAAACCGGATCACTTATACTTTCCAGTGCAAGTACTACATCGCTTCGTTCAGCGCCGATCTCTTTTGCGATTTCTTCAATTTTCGGTTCACGCTGATTAGCGGCCGTAAGACGTTCTTTTGCCTGCATAGCCTTGTAAGCAAGGTCTTTCATTGATCGGCTTACCTTTATCTGACTGTAATCCCTTAAATATCTCCTGAGTTCTCCTGCTATCATCGGTACGCAATAGGTTGAAAATCTAACTTCCTTAGTCAGATCAAAATTATTTATTGCTTTGATAAGTCCCACTACGCCTATCTGAAATAAATCGTCTATATCTTCTCCTCTGTTTGTAAACTTCTGTATAACGCTTAATACCAAACGTAAATTCCCATTTATAAGCTTGTCCTTAGCTTCCTTGCTGCCTGTTTCCTGAATTTCACGCAGCAAGTCCATTTTTTCTTTTTCTTTCAATACTGTCAGCTTAGATGTATTAATTCCGGATATAACAACTTTATTATATGCCATAGCCAATACCTCACAATTTTTTCTATTGTAATTATTGGCATTTATAAGCCTGAAAATGCATGATGATTCAGTGAAATTTTTTCCATAAAAAACTACTGATAAAATTAATTGAGTCAAAAGAAACTGAATTTTGTTTCAATCAATGAGGTAAATTCACTGCCGTAGAGTTATTAGATTTATTTGAGTAAAGATAACCCTGCAATAAAAATAATAAATTAAACTCTTATAAATATAAAAAAGCCAATAACATCTGCGTAAAACACAGATGTTATCAGCTTTATATGCAGTTCATGTTTTCCCTTGGAAGAACATTATTCCCTATATCTATATATATAATCGCATTTTAAAATCCCTCTAATTGTTAATTTAGATCTCTCAATATATGAACGGACAAAGTTAATTATTTCGCCAAAGTTCTTCGCATAATTACTGCATCAAAAATATTAAGCTTATCATCTTCATTCATATCCGCATTAATTACGCCCTGCTTATCAATCTTAATCGTATCTTTAATAAGATATCTATTAAGTAATACAACATCAGCTATATTAAATTCACTGTCAAGATTAATATCACCTTTAAGCTTTGAAACGTCGTCAGGCGTTTTTCCATTAGGTTCAGTACCCCAAATAAGCTTATCTCCGTCATACATCGTCATATATGGGGTTTCGATCATTGCATCTTCGCCGCCCTGTACAAGGTCTTTAAACGAATAATCATTTGAAGGATCCCAAACATTCTGAATTGTATCTGCAATACCTATTCTGAACTGCAGTTCTGAACGATGTTCTGACTGTCCCGTAGGCATTACCACTCTGCCGTCGCCAAAAGTAATCTTTACATAATAAATATTGCCTTCATAATGAATCGGATCTGATACTGTTGCAACGCCCTCATCACCTGAATGCTGATCAGTACCTTTCTGAACTTTAACATCATCTATCGAATAACCTGCGTCAACCAGTTCTGAAATATCAAAATAATAATTATATGATAAATCTTCTATTACTCTGGCAGGCCATGCCGAATGGTTCATAGCATACGCCTTTATTTCAGTAAAGCTATTAGACGCTTGATTTATTGATGCTTTAATAAGAAATTCAGGTCTTGTAGGAGTTTCAACAGGAGGAAAATCCTCTAACGGCGTACCGCCGTAATCGTCGATCATAGCGCAAAGCGCAGCGGTAAATCCAGCATTGTAATCAATTGCAACCTCTGTATTCTGGTATGATGAATTTGTATCCGTAAATGTTCCGTCCTGATTCGGACCGCCCTCTAAAGCTCCGTAAAGAACATGCGCATATTCAGTTTCCCACTTATCGCTTGGAGTGTCTGAGCCTAATTCATTCCAGTGATCATCATAAATACCGCTTGATGTTCTATGATGAACATTAACAGGATTTTTTTCACCCATTCCAAGAACATAACTCAATCCAAGATCATTATCTCCGAAAGCATAATCCATCTGTGATTTTGCCCATGTGTTATATTTATCAACAAATGCCGCATCATCAGCAAAAATAGTATCAGAAGCTATCATAGCCATAAAGGCGGTAGTTGTAGCATGTCTTAATGAACCCCAATTGAAAAGCCAAGCAAGACCGTCCGGAGTATATTGAACCTGCTTTCCGCCGTATCCGGTAGTCCAGTATTCAAGATGATGCTTAACATGCTGTTTCCATTCATCCTTACCTGTATTCATAGCATAAAGAAGGGCAGCTGCCTGTGAGGTATCGTCCCAGCATAAACCCCACGTATACTTACGCTCTGTAGACTGATTTTCTTTTGGGAAGTAGGGAATATAATCGCTTTCACAAAGATCCAGATATTTCTGTTCTCCGGTTGCCATATACATCCAGTTGGCAGCATAAAAAAGTTCGTCAATATAATCTGCTACAGTGCCTGACTGTTTTGTATTATAGTATTTTTGCTGCACGCCCTGATCATCATTGCTTCTTGTTTTATCGGCAAGTTCAAAAAGACTTTTTGCATGATTGAGATAGCTTTCTGCAAGTTCAGGATTTTCGTCCTTGAACACGATATATCCCGCCGCCATTGCAGACGCCATTTCTGCAACAGTTGTAGTACAAGTGATTTCATCATAAGGACGGGGATCTGTACCGCCTTTCAGTACATACTTTCTCATATAAACTTCAGCAGAACCCCACCATACATGGTCAAAAGCGTCATCACCGATTGTTCCTATAACTTTATCGCCTAGGTCACAGCCTGCGACAAAATCCAGTCCCCACTGAAGATTTCTAAGATACGAATCATAAAGACCTGCATTCTTTACAGCATCCTTATATTGTATAAGTCCCCATGCAAGAATAGTAGCCGAATAAGCATTTGTCAATGAGAATTTAAGGTGATCGCCTGCGTCAAACCAACCGCCGGGAACAACGTCATTCTCAACTGAATCAGCTCTCCACGATACTTCATTCCAGTCCGGCAGTTCACCCGCCTGCTGAACCTGATAGAAAAACATTGACTTTTGTAACGCTTCACCGTAATTATATTTGCTTCCTTCCTCAGCTGATACTGTCATTGACGTCTCTTTTATTAAGGGCATGGAAGAAGCCACAGAAGAAAGAGAAATAACAGCCGAAACAGCTGCTGCAATAATTTTTTTCATACATTACACTCCTTTTCAGATAAAATGTCAATGCGTTTTAATGCACTGACATTTTATAAGTTATTATTACTGTTCAATTAATATTCTTCTTACTGCAACAAGATCAAAAACATTTATCTTTCCGTCATCATTTACATCATAATTAAAATCACTAGTATCAACATCTTCAGTTAGTTCAGCCTTAACAAGATATCTTCCAAGGCATACAACATCAGTAACATTGACTACACCATCATTATTTACATCGCCCTTTAACTTTTCATCACCTGTTGTTTCAGTAGTTTCCGTTGACGGCTGAGGCTGTTCTTCACCGTCGAATTTGTAATTTTCATCAATTTCCGGTGCATTCTTTATAATATCTTTAATTGTTGAAGAATCTCCGCCGTATTTATCTGCAAGTGCTGCAATAGCAAGAGCAAAGCTACCATTGTAGTCCAGTGCAGGTTCTGTGAATTTGAATTCATTTTGATGATCTAAATAATTTCCATTTGCATCGCAGCCGCCTATCATCGCACCGTAAAGAACATATTTACTTTCGGTATTATCTGCCGGATTACCTGTTCCCGGATTAGCTGCTCTGTGATGATAACGTAAAGCATATTTATCACTATATCCAATTAAAAAGCTATATCCTGTCGGATTGTTTCCTAAAATATAATCCATCTGATATTTGGAAGCTTCATAATACGAATCATCATTTGTAATATCAGCTATATGTGTTGCAAGCATCTGCAAAGCACAATTATAACGTGAAAATCCCCAGCCGTCATAACCCGGAGTCGCATATTTGCTTGTAGATAATCCACCCATATTGTTCAGTTCAAACTTCATTTCGTTGACATATGTATTTGTATCATATCCACATTCAGCAAGGAGAGCTGCATAACCGCACCATGCCTTATCCCATGTATACATATAATAATCATAAACATCGCCTGTGTTTCCTGTATATTTACCGTTGTTTGTGCATTTATATGTAGGATTATATGAAGCCGGAAGTGTTCCGCCATTATTTGCAATTGCACACCAAAGTTCTGCAAATGCTATCTCATCATATGCATCGTTACTGTTCTGGTACATACTACCATATCCATCCGATGCACATGACGGATATTTTTTTGCAAAAGCTTCAAGAGAATTAGCATATTTCAGACATTCTTTTGCATAATCCGGAGCAGAATCCTTTAAAACAATAGACGTAGCTGCAAGGCATGACGACATCCAACCCGCTGTACATCCGTCAGGATGTGATGAATCAGCCCAATATGTATTACGAGTCATATTCTGACTTTCCGGCGAACTCCATACGCTATGGTCAGTACCTTCATCGCCCACCATATAACAAAAAGCAACAACATCATTTCCGTTAAGGTATGTAACCTTCATTAGATAATCAGCATTTTTCTTAAGGATATATTTAAGATGATCTGTACTGTCCGTTTTGTCATATGCATTCGGATGTGAGTAATAAGACCATGCAAGACTTGTCATAGCAAATCCCATTGTTTTGTTGAATTTAATATGATCTCCCGCATCGTGATATCCGCCGGAAACGTCGACTGTATTTGAACCACCGTTTGCACTCTGTATAAAGCTTTTTGAAGAAGATGAAAGGCCTTTAGCACTGTCCAATGAAGCCTGTGCATCATATGTATGACAATTTCCTCTCCATGTCAGACAATTATCGTCTACCTCTGTACCGCACTCATTAGCGTCAAAAAAATACAATGACATTGCCAGAGCTTCAGCATAATTTGCTCCGTCAGCCGCAGTAACTGTTGAAAAATTCATTGTACCTGTAATCGTACATGAAAACAGCGTTGCAGCGCTGACTAATGAAGCCATGGCTTTTTTCCATCCAGCTGCTTTTCTCATTTAATATCTACCTCCATTTTTTAATATTAATCCAATATCCATATTTATTATTTTATCACATTCCAACTATAAATTTCAATGATTTTTCAATGTTTTTTTATATTTTCAATAAAAATTTCACAAATTGCACAAAATCTGACAGATAAATTAGTGTATATCGCTTTAATGAAAATTAAGAAATAAAGTATTGACCATGAGTTTAAAATATGATATTATATTAAAATAAAAATATTTGCTGCTTTAGGCAGAACGGAGTTTATTATGAAAATTGAAACAAAATGTCTTCATGAAGGCTATCACCCAAAAAATACTGAACCCAGAGTTATACCGATAGTACAAAGTACGACCTACGTCTATGACTCTACAGACGATGTTGCAGCCGTCTTTGACGATCCTACAAAAAGTCTGATTTATTCACGTTTTGAGAATCCCACCGTCATGGCAGTTGAAGAAAAAATTGCCGCTCTTGAGGGCGGTGCAGCTGCAATGGCAACATCAAGCGGTCAGGCTGCTACACTTTGTTCGTTGCTCAACATATGCAGTGCCGGCGACAGCTTTATTTCTACCGGAACTATTTACGGAGGAACAGTAAATCTGTTTGCCGTAACCTTAAAAAAATTGGGTATTGAATGCATATTTGTCGATGCAGACGCTTCTGAAGAAGAGCTTCAAAAAGCATTTAAACCGAATACCAAGGCTGTTTTCGGCGAAACACTTGCAAATCCGGCATTATCAGTACTTGACATTGAAAAATTCGCAAAACTTGCCCATAAAAATAATGTTCCTCTTATTATTGACAACACATTCCCGACGCCTATACTTTGCAGACCTATTGAACATGGAGCAGACATTGTTGTACATTCTACTTCAAAGTACATGGACGGACATGCTGTACAAGTCGGCGGCGTTATTATTGACAGCGGTAATTTTGACTGGACAAACGGTAAATTCCCTGAATTCACCGAACCGGACGAAAGCTATCACGGTATAGTTTATACACAATCCTACGGAAAGCTTGCATATATCGTAAAGGCAAGAATGCAGCTTATGAGAGATTTCGGATGCTATCCTGCTGCAAATTCCGCTTTCCTGCTTAATTTAGGTCTGGAAACACTGGCAGTACGTATGAAGCAGTACTGTGAAAACGCTAAAATAGTTGCAGACTATCTTGAAGCTTCCGACAAAGTTCTTTCCGTTAATTATCCCGGACTTAAAAGCAATAAGTATTACGAACTGGCTCAAAAATATCTTCCTGACGGATGCAGCGGCGTGATTACTTTTTCAATCAAAGGCGGAAGAGATAATGCAGTCAAATTTATGGACAGCTTAAAGCTCGCATCAAACGTTGTTCACGTTGCGGATATCAGGACTTGCGTACTTCACCCTGCAAGTGCTACTCACCGTCAGTTAACCGATGAACAGCTTGCAGCTGCCGGTATTGACGGAGGTATGATTCGTTTCTCATGCGGTCTTGAAAATATTGATGATATTATTGAAGATATTGCTCAGGCTCTTGAGAAAATTTAATAATATTTATAAAGGTCATTTATTATGAAAAAAGGAATAATAATATATAAATCAAAATACGGAGCAACAGAAAAATATGCAAATTGGCTTTCAAAAGAAACTAATTTTGATTGTATAATTAATAAATCTATTGATATAAATAAAATACTTCAATATGATATAATTATTTTTGCCGGTGGAATATATGCTTCTGGAATAGCCGGATTAACGTTTTTAAAGAAAAACTTCGCACATTTTGCAAATAAAAAAATTGCAGTACTTTGCGTAGGAGCATCACCATTTGAAGAAAAGGCTTTTGAAGAAATTTATAAACATAATTTTAATGGTTCATTAAACGGAATTCCATGCTATTATGGGCGGGGTTCATGGGATGAATCGTTAATGTCATTTAAAGACAAAACCCTATGTAAGCTTTTGCAAAAAGCAGTTTCAAAACAGTCTCCAGATACATATGAACCATGGCAAAAAGCTTTAATGTGTGCAGTAGGTCAAAAATGTGACTGGACCGATAAAAAATATTTAAATCCTTTGATTGAATGGATAAATTCCATTGATTAACAAGATATTTATAAAATTTCTAATGCATCAAAAAAATTAAAACACCCGGAAAGAAAACATAATTTCTTTCCGGGTTTTATTTTTATTCTGCCTGTGTTTCCTCCATTTCTTCCAAAGCTGATGTTTCACTTTGCATTTCGTTTTGTTCTTCACTTTCAGAAACAACCGTTTCAGTCGGTACATTCTCCGTTGTTTCGGTTGTTTCAGTCATACCTGAACCGTTTTCCTGAAAATCAGTAAATATAATTTCTAAATTAAGATTTGACATGCTAAATCCTATAAGCACTCCTGTCTTATCCATTTTTAACGTATATTTTCCCTGTTCTAACTCTCCCTCAACAAGTATTTCACCGTCTTTTTCCTCACCGCTAATTTCAGGAAGTTCAGCAGTAGTATCGACTACATCTATCAAAGATGAAATAATAGCTTTCAAAGGCAATGCGCTTTTAGGAACAGAAAAACTCAGTCCTTTATAAGACGCTTCTACGTTATCATCTCTGTACGACAGCAGAACGCCTGCCAAAGTATTCGGAGAAGAAAATTCCACGTCCCAGTTAGCTTTGCCAAGTCTTTTTATACTTGCCTGATACTCCTGATCGTCGTATTTTATCTGCGCACTGACTGTAAACGCTTTATTAAGCTTAGGTTCAAACTTAACATTATTTTTACTTCCGCATGCGCAAAGACCGATCATCATTACAAACGATACTAATAAAACAACAACTTTCTTCATATAAAGCTCCTTTAAATTTTTATTAAAGCTTTACATTCCTTTGCTTAATCACTCATTATATTTTTAAATGCCTCCGGCAACTCGCTGATAATATCTATAGCAGTCATGCTCTGCATTGATTTATTTTCAGCCGCCATATCCCCTGCCATGCCATGAATAAAAGTACCCAAAACGCAGGAATTCACCGCACTTATTCCCTGTGCCGCAAGAGAAGCTGTTATTCCGCTTAAAACATCACCGCTGCCCCCTTTTCCCATTCCGGGATTTCCGGTCTGATTAACATAAACATTATTTTTTTCAGCAATTACTGTTCCGGCTCCCTTTAATACAACAATCGCATTATATTCATTTGAAAAATTCAAAGCGGTATTCAATCTGTCAGACTGTACTTCCGCCGCACTCTTTCCGCATATTCTGCCCATCTCAGCAGGATGAGGCGTTAATATAATGCTTGACTTAACCTGTCTAATAATATCTATGCTGTCCGATATGCAATTTATTCCGTCTGCGTCTAAAATTATCGGACAATTTAAATTTTTAAGCAGCTTTTTTACCAATTCCCTGGTACCGTCCGCTACTCCCAAACCGCAGCCAATAAGTACGGCTGTAGCTTTTTCTGCCGCATTTATAATTTTATCGTAATTATTTACCGATATAAAACCGTTTTCATCTGATTCAAGAGGTTCCAGCATAGCCTCCGGAAGACGGCTTGCAATTACTGGGGTGATAGCCTTTACCGTGGCAATTTGTAACAGTCCGACTCCGCTTCTTGCTGCTGCTTCAGCCGCCATAATACATGCTCCCGGCATTTTTTCACTGCCGCACACAATAAGCAGTCTTCCATAGTTTCCTTTATGGGAATCTGATTTCTTCGGCGGAATTATATATTTTAGCTCGAAGCTGTTTGCACGTCGTATTATATAATCAAAATTTTCTGTATACTCCTTCCGAATACCTATATCTGCGCATGATATCTGTCCGCAGTATTCTTTCAGCGGATACTGCGTCATACCAAACTTTTCAAATCCGAAGGTTACTGTATAATCCGCTTTGAGAGTACCCTCCGATATTTTTCCAGTGCAGCAGTCTCCTCCGCTTGGAACGTCCGCAGCAATTACAGTGAATTGACGTCCTATTTCATGTCCGCAGTATTTTTTGATTTGACAAACGTCAAAAATTCTGCGTACATGTTCCGGAAGCTCACCGTGAAAACCTGTACCGAACACACCGTCTACAATAATTTGACATTGATTATGTTTTGATATCCTATTTAAAAGTATATTTTCATCATAAATTATTTCGACTTGATTTATGCGTGAAAAATTAAGCTTTGCGATTTCAGTTTTCGGCTCTCCGCAAAGAAGTGTCACAGCGGAATCAATCCCATACTGTTTAAGATATCTTGCCGCCACAAAACAGTCTCCTGCATTATTACCGTTACCACATAAAAAAATAATATCAAATATATGATTTTTATCCTTATTTTTTTCTATGTTAATTATACTGATTATTTTTTCAGCCAAACGCTCACCTGCTTTTTCCATGAGCATTTCATATGTATTACCGTTCCGATCTGCTTCCGCCTCAAGATATTTCATTTGTTCCGGTGTAACTATTATCATATTTTCACCACCTTGTAAAAATCAATACTTTTTCTTATAAAACGCCGACGCTCCCTTAAATGCTCTCTGAGCAAAATCTGATGAATAGTCAATAAAGTCTATAGGCATTTTATCAGCGGAAGGCAAGGCTTTTTCTGCAATTTCATTATACAATGAAGTCGGATTGTCAGGAAGCTTTCCCTCAAGCGCTACAAGATAGCTTTCTTTACCATCTTTAAGCATAATCTTCAAATATGCAGCCTCAATATAATCCTTTTCCCAGAGGCACTCTGAAATTTTTCTGACCATTTCCAACGGATAATTTTTCGGATCCCCTACAGAAACCTTTGAAGTCTCTTTACTGAAATTCTTTACCGTTTCTGCAATACTTTCAAGCATTTCATTATTTAAAATAAAATTAGCGCCATATGGATTTATAACTATACCGTCTGCTTTTCCGGCAAAACTCTGCATGTCCTTAAAACTTCCTGCCATACCGGTATATTTTGATTCCATATCATATTTTCTCAGCTCATTCCAGTCTGTAAAGAACGGATAAAAAGTTTTTCCGTCCCCGTTTTGCAGCATTGGAAATGCAATCTGACTGTCATCCGTCATATTAAATTCATTTCCCGTATTTTTACCTAATTTAATCTTAGAAGTATCTGCCGGAATAATATATTCTGCCTTGAATATCTCACTGAATAAAAGCTGCCACATCTGAGGATTTGCCGGCTGCTTGGAATTCTCCTGTAAAAACCAGTTAAATGTTCTCATAAGATCCCTATTCACTATAAGCTTTGTATCTTTAGGCATATTTTCAATATCCGGCTTTTGAATAATATCAAATAAATCTAATGTCAGATATGTCTGACCATTATCTATAACAATACATTCAAATCCGCATCTGTACAGATCTCCCAAAAATGCCATTCTATATTCTGAAGTATTTTCCACAGATTTAACTTTAATACCTCTTTGCTCAGCATATACATAATATTTGTCAAAGTAATCCTTCTCACTGAAAATATACGCTGCCGCTCTTCCCTTTTCGTTGCCTAAATAGTAATTATTTGAAGCTTCTGAAAAAGCAACCCATATTTTTTCAATATTTTGAATTTCTTTAATAATTCGTATATATAACTCCTGATTTTTATTTTTGTTAAATTTTACTATCAATTCTTGTAATACTGACATATTTTTACTCCTTATCTATATTTTATGGTTCTTGGTAAATATGGTTTAATACATTGTAAAATTTTTTCATTAGGTGAAAAAATTAATCTTGCCGTACCATACTGCTCATTTTTAAAATCTGCAAAAAACGGTTTTTCTTCATCTCCTACTGCTAAAATAGTAGTACCTCCGAAATTATCATTCTGAAAATTATAGCTTCCAAAATCAGTAAATTCCTTCACATCTACAGAAAGAAGCGTTACTCTTTTGCGTTTTGCTATAATTTTATCAATATCAAGCGAACCGTTTGTAACCGTGTATTCATACTCAATATTCATTCCCTTAAGCAGCCAGTAGGCTCCATATGCTGCCCCGACTGCGGCTATAAAAGCAATCGGCATAATAAATATTGTAACGTACAAAAGCACAGCAATTAACAATACTCCGCCGGCAGCAATACCGAATTTTTTCATCTGATCTGAGGAATTTGTTTGTTTTACTACTAATTGTTCAGCATATGTATCCATATAAATTCTCCCTTTTACAAATCATTTCATTTATGTGAATCCGTTATTACGTTAATTATAACACAGTTTCAAAAAAACTTCAACAAAACACTTGCTTTTTTTTTAATAATTGTATATAATATAAAGTAACATGCTGACTGAGAGAGTAAGTATTCCCATTATAAAACTTCAGAGAGAAACAGTCTGCGGCTGAAAGCTGTTTCGTTTTCAGGAATACTGAAGTTCACTCACGAGTGGCAGAACCGAAGTATTATTTATTAATTAAATATATTGTAAGTTCTGACGTATGATCTGCGTTAAAGATCGGAGAGTGTCGGCTCTTTAGAAATGGGTGGTTTATAAGCAAGTATGTCTTGTCCTGTTTAGGGCAGGGCTTTTTTTATGCAGTCTTTAACTGATTGCTCTATATTATAATCCGACAAATAATTTATATTTTTATGAGGTGATTTAATGAAACAGCAGCTGGAAAATATTGAAAATGCAGCTATGACAGAAGCGTCCTCAAGCGATTCCATAAAAGCTTTGGACGAACTGAGAATCAAATATCTCGGTAAAAAAGGCGAACTTACTGCTATTTTAAAACAGATGGGAAAGCTTTCTGCTGAAGAGCGTCCGGTAATAGGGCAACTGGCAAATAAGGTAAGACAGGATATTGAAGAAGCCATTACAAGTAAAATGTCAGCGCTCAAAGCCAAGGAAAAAGAACGCAAAATGGCTGCGGAATCAATTGACATTACTCTTCCCGGCAAACAACAAAGCATCGGTAAACTACATCCGCTGAAAATTGTTGAAAATGAAATCAAAGAAATCTTTCTCGGTATGGGATTCAGTGTTGCAGACGGTCCTGAAGTCGAATATGATTACTATAACTTCGAGGCACTTAATCTTCCGCCTGACCATCCTGCAAGAGATACACAGGATACATTCTACATCACAGACAATATTCTTCTGAGAACTCAGACTTCTTCCGTACAGGTACATGTTATGGAAAACCAGAAGCCTCCTATCAGAATTATTTCACCTGGCTGCGTTTACCGTTCAGATGCTGTTGATGCTACACACTCCCCTCTTTTCCACCAGATCGAAGGACTTGTTGTTGATAAGGGAATTACTATGTCTGATCTGAAAGGTACTTTAGAAACTCTTATGAAAAAGCTTTACGGCAATGACTGCAAGATCAGACTCAGACCTCATCACTTCCCGTTTACTGAACCAAGTGCAGAAGTTGATGTTATGTGCTTCAACTGTCACGGCGAAGGCTGCCGTATCTGTAAGGGAGAAGGTTACATTGAACTTCTCGGTGCGGGTATGGTTCATCCTAAGGTTCTTGAAGGCTGCGGTATTGACAGCAGTGTTTATTCGGGATTTGCTTTCGGTATGGGTCTTGAAAGAATCGTCATGAGAAGATTTAATATAAGCGATATGCGTCTTCTTTTTGAAAATGACTTAAGATTCTTAGAACAGTTTTAATAGGAGGTAAAGTATGGATTTATCAATGAAATGGATCAACGATTATGTCGATCTAAAAAATATAGATATAAAGCAGTTCTGCCATGAAATGACTATGAGCGGTTCAAAAGTCGAAGGCTATGAAACTGAGGGCAGTGAAATTTCAAATGTTGTCATCGGAAAGCTTCTTTCCGTTGTTCCTCATGAAAATTCTGATCATCTTGTTGTATGTCAGGTGGAAGTGGGAAAAGACGCTCCGATCCAGATCGTTACAGGCGCTCCGAATGTTAAAGCAGGCGATATTGTTCCGGTTGCTCTGGACGGATCTACCCTTCCGGGCGGAATCAAAATAAAAAAAGGTAAGCTCAGAGGTGTTGAAAGCAACGGTATGCTTTGCTCCTTAGGCGAGCTTGGTCTTACAGTACACGATTTCCCTTACGCTATTGAAGACGGTATCTTTATTATTGAAGAAGATTGCAATATCGGTGAAGATATTCATGAAGCTTTAGGTCTTAACGATACTTCCGTTGAATTTGAAATTACTTCAAACCGTCCTGACTGTCTCTCTGTTACAGGTCTTGCAAGAGAAGCGTCTGCAACCTTTAATCTGCCGCTTAATATTCCCGTACCGTCTTTTAAAGGCATTGACGGGGATATCAATGAAATGCTCAAAGTGGATATAAAAAACACTGAAAGCTGCAAGCGTTATTGTGCAGGTATCGTAAAAAATGTTAAAATCGAACCGTCTCCAAGATGGATGAGAGAAAGACTCAGAGCAAGCGGTATCAGACCGATAAACAACTTTGTTGATATTACTAATTACGTAATGCTGGAATACGGTCAGCCTATGCATGCTTTTGATTTAAGATATGTAAAGGATTCACATATCAACGTCAGAAATGCTGTAAACGGTGAAAAGATCACTACACTTGACGGTGTCGAACGTGAATTAACAGATGAAATGCTTGTTATTGCAGACTCCGAAAAGCCTGTTGCAGTTGCCGGTGTAATGGGCGGCGAATACAGCGGAATCATGGACGATACAACAACAGTAGTATTTGAATCAGCTTACTTTGAACCAGTTCAGGTAAGAAGAACTTCAAAGAAACTCGGTCTTAGATCAGACGCTTCCGCTCGCTATGAAAAGGGCGTTGATACTCTTATCAGCATGACTTGCTTAAACAGAGCCTTTGAACTTGTTGAAATGCTTGGTGCAGGCGAAGTTGTTAAAACTGTTATAGATAAGGATTTTACAGATAAAAATCTTAAAACAGTTGATTTTAGCTCGGAATGGATTAACAATTTCCTTGGTACTGATATTTCGGAAACCGATATGATCAAATATCTGAATTCTCTGGGATTTTCTGTTGAAAACGGTAAAGTTATCTCACCAAGCTTCAGAATTGACATAGAATACAAAGCCGATATTGCAGAAGAGGTTGCAAGGATATACGGATACAACAATATTCCGTCTACCCCTTTCAAGGGTGTTGCCGAAGCTGAATACACTCCGGAACAGAAATTCACAAGAACTATTGAAAATACAATGACCGCTCTCGGTTGTTATGAAATTTCTACATTTTCATTTATTTCACCAAAGTATTTTGATAAAATAAACCTTCCCGCTGACAGCAAACTCAGAAAAACAGAAACAATTATCAATCCACTCGGTGAAGACACAAGCGTTATGAGAACTACGATTATTCCGTCAATGCTTGAAATTCTTTCAAAAAATTATAACAACAGAAATGCAGAAGCAAAATTATTTGAACTGGGTAAGGAATACCTCCCTACTGAAGCTGATAAGCTTCCTGAAGAACCGCTTCGTCTTGCTATCGGTATGTACGGCGGCAATATAGATTTCTATGATATCAAGGGTGTTGCAGATGCTCTGCTTAAAACAATAAGAATTTATGATTGTGATTATGTAAGAACTTCCGATTCAGACGCTTTTGACGAAGCAAGTGCTTTCCACCCGGGAAGAAGCGCCGTAATTTTAAAGGACGGCAAAGCAATCGGTATTCTTGGTGAAATCCATCCTGATGTTGCGGAAAACTACGGAATTGAAGTCAAGGTTTATGCGGCAAAGCTTAATGTTCCCGAAATGCTGAAACTTTCTGAAAAGGAAGTAACATATAAGCCTATGCCGAAATTCCCTGCTACTACACGAGATTTGAGTCTTATATGCGATGATAACCTTCCAGCCGCATCAATTGAAAAGGCCATAAAAAAAGCGGCAGGAAAAGTTCTGGAAAAGGTTACATTATTTGACGTATATAAAGGTAAGCAGATCGAAGAAGGAAAGAAAAGTATTTCCTATTCTATCAGCATGCGTTCTCATGACGGTACACTCACAGATGAACAGGCTGATTCAGTTATGAAAAAGGTACTGAAAGCACTTAAAGACATAGGTGCAGATCTTAGAATGTAAATTTATATTAAAAAATTGCCCGCCTGTAACGGCGGGTTAATTTATCTTAATTCCAATTCCAAACGATCTTCCGTAAGTCGGTAAATAAGCTTTTGTATAACTATGTAAAGAACAAGTGTAAGGCAGGCAAATATAATTGTTTCAACTAAAAAATTCAGATTATCAAGATGTATTAACCTATCTGTTACAGCAACGATCTGCATTGATAATACTGCTGAAATAATCGGTATTATAAGATTATCTGAAAAACTGAATTTTATTCCGGTTATTTTAATTATCATAATCATTCTGGTTATATTACATACTATATTGCTAGCCAAATAAGATATTACTATACCGTAAAATCCGAATATCGGAACGCAAATAAGCAGTACTGAAATTCTGATGGTATACTCAACAAGGTAATTCAGCGAAGAAAAACTATGCTTACCCATTCCCTTTAATATACCTTCAAGTATTATTTCAAGATATATAAAAGGTACTGCCGGAGCTAAAATAGAAATAATTTTTCCTGCAAAATAGTCTCCGCTCATAATATAACCTATTTCTTTGCCGAAACATAAAAAAATCACCGCTGTAAAAATAGAAAAACTGAAAGTGTATCTCAATACTTTATTTATAAGTCTTGCATTTCCGGCAGAATTATCCGCACTGCGTTCTCTTGCCAGTTCGGGAACTAGAATACCGGACAAACTGCAAAGTATACTGGACGGAAAAAACAATGCCGGAATAACTATGGCTTCAAATATACCAAACTGACTGAAAGCTTCGGAAGTAGAATTACCGTATTGCTTTAAAGTCAGCGGAACAAGGGCGTCATTGGCGCTGCTCAGAACAGAGGTAACGATACTGTTGAAAAAAATCGGAACAGATGAAACAACAAACTTTTGAAAACGTATTGAGCATTCACATCCGCACGACTTATGCAGTTTAAGATAAAAAAACACAAGAACAAGACAGCTTACAATTTGTCCGGCAGCTATACTGACTGCAAATGCAGTAAGCGTATTAATTTTTCCGTTCAAAATCATAAATTCTGCAAAAAATGCAAATAACCCTGATTTAACCAGAAATTCCAATGTACTTCCGGCTGCTGCTACTGAAACGTTCCTTACAGCATTAAAGTATCCTTTTAAACTCGAATTTATAGAAGCAACAGGCAGTATCATTGCCAGAATTCTTATAGGAACAATTAACTGATCCGTTTTAAGAATTCTTGTACTTATTAATTCAGAAAAAGAAAATACTATTATTCCTATTACAATGCTTAACGTTACAGAGCTCACTACGGAATACTTGAATACTTTATTTGGATTACCGTTTTTCTTCCCTATTTCTTCGGAAATAAATCTGCTTGAACTTAAATAAATATTTCCGCTGGATATAATTGTCACGAAACCAAAAAACGATCCGATCAAAGAAATCATACCCATAAATGAGGAACCAAGTTTTCTGGTTACAAAAACATTTAAAAGCAAAGACAAGCCTTGAAGTATCAGTTCAATTGCTGTCAGAAAAAACGTGTCCCTTATAATTTTATGCTTATTCATTTATTTTCCTCCTGACAAGTTGACTTATTAAAGTCTATTACAGAATCAGGAGAATAATTCTTTAATTAAACTTTATTTTTATTGACGTTATTGAAAATTTCATATATAATAAATATTGAGCCTGTTTTTACAGGAAATTTGCACATTTATTAGACTCGGAGGTTAAATCGTGAAAAAATTAGTGTCTGTTTCAATACTCAGCGCCGACTTCCTCAATCTTAAAGAAGAACTTGACAAAGTAAAAGACAGCGGCGCCGATATGATTCATTTTGACGTAATGGACGGAATATTTGTAAATAATATTTCTTTTGGGTTTCCTGTTTTAAAAGCTGTCGATCAATATTCCGATATGTGCCTTGACGTACATCTTATGATCGCAGATCCGCTAAAATATATCGGACAATGCGCCGCAAACGGAGCCGATATTATTACATTTCATATAGAAAGCGCCAGCAATACTGATGATACTATCAAAGCAATAAAAAAAGCAAATGCCAAAGTAGGACTGTCCATTAAACCCGATACTCCTTTTGAAGATGTTATACCTTATCTTGACAAAATAGATTTACTGCTTATTATGACCGTGGAACCCGGATTCGGGGGACAGTCTTTTATTACTGATACACTAAAAAAAATACATACCGCAAAAAAATATATTTCAGAACACAATCTCGATGTTAAAATACAAGTTGACGGCGGCATAAATGCTGAAACTGCCGCTCTTGCCGGAAATGCCGGAGCAGATATAATGGTTGCCGGAAGCTATATATTTAAAAGTAAAAATTTACAAGATGCTGTTGCCTCACTCACTGGTGAACAGTGACACCTTTTCAACAGCTTCCTCATCATAAACACACTTAAAATATTCGTTAGTCGCTCCTGTATTTATTTCATTACCGCTGATGATAATGCCATATGACGACGAAATCTTTACAATTTTATCTAAATCGTCTTTAATACCTAAAATCAATCTGATATAATGATTATTACAGTACAGCTTACTGAATTTTATACTGGACGGAAAATTAATGCTTAGGTAATCACATAAACCCTTCAGGGATTCAAAATTTTCAAACTGACATATAATGTTTTTTCTTATACGTCTTTTCTCTGAAATTTTTGAAGAACATGAAATAAAAATAAGACATCCGTTTTTCTTTGAAAAAACTTCAACATACAATTTCTCATTATTTATTACTATCCCCAATAATTCATTAATTTCATCTGAAAGTATAAGTATCAGATTTTTTATACACTCGGTGTCTATATACGCAAAATTTATATCAAATCTATCCATATCATTTTTATCAAGATATATCTTTATTGCATAATCATTTAATTTATTAATTGTCATTACTTATCCTCCATTATTATAATTGCCAGAAAAACAATATATAATTATTTTATTCATTAAAATTTTAAGTGTGTTATTTTTTAGTAAAATACATTTATCGGAGACACAAAAATGAAAAAGAAAAAAAACGTATATAAACCTAAACGGCATCCTCATCTTGCCGGAAACATCTTATCGCTGTTTTTTACCCTCTTAATCGCATCATTTTTTATTGTTATCGGATACAGCGTTGCAAAGCCCTTCGGTGAAATAGGAGAAGTTAAAAACAGCAGCAGTTCCCCAGACAGTACTGTAATTACAGAAAGCTACGGCAAGGATACTGAAAATATTTCAAAAGGAACTAAAGCGTATTGGATAAAGGATATGGAAATAGAAAGTCTTGAAGCACTTGACAGTATTCTTGATAAAGTAGATAAAAATTATAATATGGTCGTTATCCCTTTGAAAATAGAAGGCGGAAAACTAAATTATAATTCATCAAACGAAGGTGCTGTTCTTGCAGAATCCGGTAATGAAATTCCAATATCTTCAATAACTGAAGCTGTAAAAAGCTACGGTTTTACTCCGGTTGCTTCCGTCAATGCAATGCAGGATAATTTATATCCAAAAGCAAACAAAAACGCAGGCTTTCTAATTAAATCAACAAAAACATTATGGCTTGATTCCCCACAAAAGGATAAAGGCAAGCCGTGGATAGATCCGGCTTCTTCCGATACTAGGGAATACTTATCCTCTCTCAGCGGAGAAATCGCTCAGGCAGGATTTGAATATATTATAAGCACAAATGTCGAATATCCGGCATTCAGTGAAAATGCACTCAATGAAATCGGTGAAAGCGTCACTGACAGCGACCGCTACCTTAATTTAATAGACATTGTAAATTCAATGAATAAAACTGCCGAGGACAAAGGAAGTAAAATGTGGATAGAAATATCGGCTTACGACATGCTGACCGGAACCTGTGAAGCTTTTCAGCCCATTTTGCTGAATACCCAAAAATATGTACTTAAAATTGATCTGAGTAAGTTTAATTCGGAAATTGTATGTAACGGTAAAAAAATTGATTTTTCTTCCATGACAATCAGTGAAAAAATAAAAACGATTTGTGAGGAGACAGAAAACTCAATATATAAAACGTCGTTTATTCCTGAGATCACTTCCCTTACACTGACAAATCAACAAATAGAAACTATTTTCAGTACATTTGAGGAAATGAAATATGATTCTTTTATAATCAGATAAATAATATTTAATTTATAATAATCTCCCGTCCTTTGTGTATTCGGGAGATTTTTTCTCAAATTATAAAAACATTAAAAAAAATCTGTTAAATATTACAAATATCATTGCATTTCATAAGAAAATATGATAAAATAAATTCCTGTAAACAAAATATAATTTAATTGAAAGGCCGTGATGTTAGGGTTGGAAAAAAAGTTGGCATTGTATGGATTTAATAATCTAACAAAGACTTTAAGCTTTAATATTTATGATGTCTGCTATGCTAAAAGTAAACGTGAACAAATTGATTATATCAGATATATTGACGAACAGTATAACTCTGAACGCCTTACAAAAATACTATGTGACGTAACCAAAATGATTGGTGCTACCATTTTAAATATATCAAAACAAGACTATGATCCTCAAGGGGCTTCTGTAAATATTCTTATCGCAGAAGGACATGTCAGTCCGGAAAACATTGACAAATCCTGTAATCAGGGACTTAATTTCGGTCAGAATGACACTATACACGCTCACCTTGATAAAAGTCATGTTACTGTCCATACATTTCCTGAATCCCATCCGGAAAATACTGTATGTACATTCAGAGTTGATATTGATGTTTCAACATGCGGAGAAATTTCTCCTCTGAATACTTTAGACTATCTTATCAGCAGTTTTGATTCTGATATTATAACGATTGATTACCGTGTCAGAGGTTTTACACGAGACATGTGCGGCAAAAAATATTATATAGATCACGATATTACATCAATTCAGGATTACATTGATGAAAAAACACTTACTAAATACGATGCTATAGATGTAAACGTATATCAATCCAATATCTTTCATACTAAAATGCTGATTAAAGAAATTCAGCTCCAGAATTATCTCTTCAATACTGATGTGTATGAACTGCCTCCTAAAGAAAGACTTGATATTACCAACAGCTTAAGAAGAGAAATGATTGAGATTTTCAGCGGAATGAATATTTACTGATAGGAGGCTTTCACTATGATATTTTCTCAAAGTAAGGCTCCTGTACTGGAAGCTATGACTCAGCACCTGCAAAACAGAGTCGTTCCCTTTGACGTTCCGGGACATAAGGGCGGCAGAGGAAATTCCGAACTCACCGATTTTCTTGGTAAATCCTGTCTTAAAGCCGACGTAAACTCCATGAAACCGCTGGACAACCTCTGCCACCCTGTTTCAGTTATCAAAGAAGCTCAGGATCTGGCAGCTGAAGCTTTCGGCGCAAAAACTGCATTTTTTATAGTAAATGGTACTACAGGCTCAGTTCAGACAATGATCATGACCGCCTGCAAATCCGGAGACAAGATAATTATGCCGAGAAACGTTCACAGAAGCGCTATAAATGCACTTGTTGTAAACGGCGCTATTCCTGTGTATGTAAATCCGGGTACAAACAAGGAACTTGGTATCCCATTGGGCATGTCTGTTGAAAACGTTAAAAAAGCTATTGCCGAAAATCCGGACGCAAAAGCTGTTCTTATAAATAATCCAACATATTACGGCGTATGCTCAGATCTTCGTGAAATAGTCCGTATAGCTCATGAAAATAATATGCTCGCCCTTGTGGACGAGGCTCACGGTACTCATTTTTATTTCGGAGAAAATATGCCTGTTTCCGGTATGGCTGCAGGAGCTGATATGGCTGCTGTCAGCATGCATAAAACCGGCGGATCGCTTACTCAAAGTTCCATTTTGCTTTGCGGATCAAATATTAACAGCGATTATGTACGACAGGTTATCAACCTTACTCAAACTACAAGCGGTTCATATCTTCTTATTTCATCATTGGATATTGCAAGAAAAAATCTCGCCCTAAATGGAAAATCAATTTTCAAAAAAACAGTACAGTTTGCCGAATATGCCAGAAACGAAATAAACAAGCTGGGCGGCTATTATGCTTTCGGAAATGAACTTTGCGATAATAACGCTTTTTACGATTTTGATAAAACAAAGCTTTCTGTACACACCCGTGATATAGGTCTTGCAGGCATTGAGGTATACGATATACTGCGTGATGATTACGGTATACAAATTGAATTCGGTGATATCGGCAATATTCTCGCCATTATTTCTGCCGGAGACAGAGCACTGGAAATTGAACGTCTTATATCATCACTGTCTGAAATAAAGCGTCTATATTCCAAAGATAAAACAGGAATGTTCGATCACGAATATATCAATCCGGAAGTTATTACCGCTCCGCAAAAAGCCTTTTACAGTAATAAAAGATCCGTACCGATAAATCAAAGCAGCGGTATGGTGTGCGGAGAATTTGTAATGTGTTATCCTCCGGGAATCCCGATCCTGGCGCCAGGTGAAAAAATAACAGATGAAATTATAAATTACATAAATTATGCCAAGGAAAAAGGCTGTTTTATGACCGGTACACAGGATATGAAAATTGAAAACATAAATGTGGTGGAGGATAAATAATGGAACTTTGGTATACGGAAAATCATACCGACAACGTAAAATTTTCCATAAAGGTCGATAAACATTTAAGGAGTGCTGAAAGTGAGTATCAGCGTATTGATATTTTTGAATCAAAGGAATTCGGACGTATACTGACTCTTGACGGATACTTAATGGTAACTGAAAAAGACGAGTATATATATCATGAAATGATTACTCATATTCCAATGGCTGTAAATCCTGATATAACTAACGTACTTGTTATTGGCGCAGGAGACGGCGGCACAGTAAGAGAGTTAACACGATACAATCATATAAAAAATATTGATATGGTTGAAATTGATGAAATGGTTGTAGAAATTTGTCGTGAGTATTTGCCGCAAACCGCCTGCCGTCTTACAGATCCAAGAGTACACATTTTTTATCAGGACGGACTGAGATTTGTACGCAACAAAGAAAATGAATATGACCTTATTATTGTTGATTCAACCGATCCTTTCGGCGTGGGCGAGGGACTGTTCACAAAGGAATTTTACGGCAACTGTTTCAAGGCTCTTAAAGATGACGGAATACTTGTCAATCAGCATGAAAGTACTTTCTACACTTCCTATGCCAATTCAATGAAAAGAGCGCACAGCAGAATCAAATCAACTTTTCCTATAGCTTTGGTTTATCAGGCTCATATCCCTACATATCCATCAGGACACTGGCTTTTTGGATTCGCTTCAAAAAAATACGATCCAAGAACTGATTTAAAAGCGGATTGGTGGAACAGTCTGGGAATTAAAACAAAATATTACAACACTATACTACATACAGGTTGCTTTGCTATTCCAAATAATGTAAGAGATCAGTTAAGAGAATCAGGAGAACATAAATAAAATGGAAAAAAATATTCATACTTTTATAGGCTGCGACAGCGAATATGACGAAAGTAAAATCGTTATTTTCGGTGCACCATTTGACAGTACTACATCATACCGTCCTGGAACTCGTTTTGCAAGCTCTGCTATGAGAAACGAAAGCTTCGGAATCGAAACTTACAGTCCATATCAGGATAAAGACCTTACTGATATTAAAGTCTTTGACGGCGGTGATCTTGAGCTTTGTTTCGGAAGTCCGGAATCAGCACTGAATGATATTGAAAACTTTTCTTCAAAAATACTCGGCAGCGGTAAACTTCCGTGTATGATAGGCGGAGAACATCTTGTAACACTTGGAGCAGTGCGTGCGGCAGTAAAGAAATATCCTGATCTGCATATAATTCACTTTGACGCACATGCAGATCTGAGAGATGATTATCTTGGGCAAAAGCTTTCTCACGCATGTGTTATGAGAAGATGCCATGAACTTGTTGGAGACGGTAAAATTTTTCAATTTGGTATAAGAAGCGGAGACCGTGAAGAATTTCTATGGGGTAAAAACCATGTTACCACAAATAAATTTGATTTTACAGGACTTGAAAAAATTGCAGAAAAAATTTTAAATAAACCCGTATATTTTACGCTTGACCTTGATGTTCTTGATCCGTCATGTTTCCCAGGTACTGGTACGCCTGAAGCGGGAGGAGTAAGCTTTACAGAACTTATGTCTGCAATAAAGTCTGTTTCCGCACTAAACGTTGTAGGTATTGATGTTAATGAACTCTCCCCTATGCTCGACCAGAGCGGTGCATCTACTGCCCTTGCATGCAAGCTTTTAAGAGAAATTTTATTGTATTTTTACAAGGAGAAATAAAATGGGACTATTTGATATTTTCAAAAATAAAAAAGACAGTCTGACTGAAGAAATTGACGAATACAATACAGGTCAGGACGAAAAAAAATCAAGCGATTCAAAAAATGATGAAGAAAAATATGCACTGGAAACATACCGTCAGTTAAAAGCTGAAACAAAAGTACCATGCGTTAAAATGGAGCTTAATGACGATAAACCGTCAATATTTGAAAGTAAAGTCGGAGGTTTGGGATACATTCCCCACAATGAAAAATTTCCTGCCGACAGTAAAGGCAGGCAGCTAAGACTTCTTGCACAAATTGACTGTTCAAAGGTTTCCATTGAAGAATTTCCCAAAACCGGACTTTTACAGTTCTGGATTTTGAATAATGATCTTTGCGGAGCAGATTTTGACAACAATACTAAACAGGATTCCTTTAGAATTATTTATTATAATGACATTGATACAAGCGTGACCGAAAACGAAATAAAAGCAAAATTTGAAGAAAATGAATTTGATAATGATAAAATGTTTCCGGTCAGCGGCGAATACGGTTTGATATTCAATACCGATGAGGATTCATTATCAGTTTGCGACTGTCATTTTGAAACAAAATTTGTTGAAAAATATAATCAGCTTAATACAAATAACAAAATAGAATCCTATTATGACATTACAACTGACATTGATGATATTGACGGCGATACTAACGGATTCGGACACAAAATCGGCGGTTATCCTGCATTTACACAGGAAGATCCAAGAGAAGAAGATACTTCTTATGATTTTCTTATGTTACAGCTTGACAGTGAATTCGGTGACGGAAAAGATAGAATTTTATGGGGGGACGCCGGAATCTGTAACTTCTTTATTAACAGCGCAAAACTTAAAAATCTTGATTTCAGTGATGTAATATACAACTGGGATTGTTATTAATCAAATTTGAAAGGAACTGATAAAAATGTCTAAAGCTTTAATTATAGGCGCAGGCGGCGTTGCAGGCGTTGTAATTCATAAATGCTGCCAGAACAGCGAAGTGTTTACTGAAATCTGCATAGCAAGCAGAACAAAATCAAAGTGTGATAAATTCAAGGAAGAATTACAGGATAAAACTTCAACAAAAATTTCAACCGCTCAGGTTGACGCAAATAATGTAGATGAACTGGTAGCATTAATCAATAAAGAAAAACCGGATATTGTAATAAACGTAGCGCTTCCCTATCAGGATCTGACAATTATGGATGCATGTCTGGCAACCAAAACAGATTATCTTGATACGGCAAATTACGAACCAGAAGACACCGCAAAGTTTGAATATAAATGGCAGTGGGATTATAAAGAAAGATTTGAAAAAGCCGGAATTACTGCTGTATTGGGCTGCGGTTTTGACCCCGGCGTTACAGGCGTTTTTTCTGCCTATGCACAAAAGCACTACTTTGACGAAATAAATTATATTGATATTCTGGACTGCAACGGCGGCGACCATGGTTATCCGTTTGCTACAAATTTCAATCCGGAAATCAATATACGTGAAGTTTCAGCAAAGGGCAGTTATATTGAAAACGGCAAATGGGTTGAAACTGAACCAATGGAAATCAAAAGAGTTTATAATTTTGACGAGGTCGGCGAAAAGGATATGTATCTTCTTCATCATGAAGAACTTGAATCCCTTGCTATCAATATTAAGGGTATAAAACGTATAAGATTTTTTATGACATTCGGTCAAAGCTATCTTACTCATCTGAAATGTCTTGAAAATGTAGGCATGACTTCTATTGAACCTATAATGTATGAGGGTAAAGAAATCGTTCCTCTGCAATTTCTAAAAGCAGTACTCCCCGACCCTGCTTCACTGGGTCCCAGAACTGTTGGTAAAACCAATATTGGATGTATCTGTCAGGGATTTAAAGACGGAAAACCTGTTAACTATTATGTTTACAACGTTTGCGACCATCAGGAATGCTACAAAGAAGTCGGCTCACAGGCTGTTTCATATACAACCGGCGTACCTGCAATGATAGGCGCTATGATGGTGCTGACAGGAAAATGGAAAAAAGCCGGAGTATACAATGTAGAAGAATTTGATCCGGATCCTTTTATGGACGCTCTTAACAAATGGGGACTTCCATGGAAAGAAAATTTTGATCCGGTATTGGTTGATTAATTTATAAAAACAGCAGGAGAAAATATTATGATATTGGTAAATACTGATTATATAACAGGAAAAACTTTGGAGACAATTGCTCTAGTTAAGGGAAGTACTATACAAAGCAAAAATATAGGACGTGATATAACTCAAAGTTTTAAAACTATTATCGGCGGAGAGTTAAAGGCTTATACCGAAATGATGAATGAAGCAAGAGACCTTGCAACCGACAGAATGATTAAAGAGGCTGAAAAACTTCAAGCAGACGCTATAATAAACGTTCGCTATACAACTTCTTCTGTCGTTCAGGGAGCCGCTGAAATATTGGTTTACGGAACAGCTGTAAAATTTATATAATTGTAATTAAGGTATCTGGTTATGTTTAATACAAATTTAATTAAAACACCATGCTACGTCATAGACGAAGCAAAGCTAATTAAAAACCTTGAAATACTCAAAACCGTACAGGATAGAACAGACTGCAAAATACTTCTTGCACAGAAAGCTTTTTCAAATTTTAATTTTTATCCGTTAATAGGCAAATATCTTGCAGGAACAACCGCAAGCGGTATAAATGAAGCTATGCTTTGTCATAATTATATGCCTTATGCTGAAAACCATATTTTTGCACCGGCTTTTACTGAAAAAGATATGGCAGAAATCGTAAAGATCTGCGATCATATAGTGTTTAATTCCTTTAGTCAATGGGATATGCATAAAAATACTGTTCAAAACAGCGGAAGAAATATTGAATGCGGAATAAGAATAAATCCAGAATACTCTGAAATAGAAACGGATATTTATAATCCGTGCTTCAAATATTCCAGAATGGGCGTAACACTGAAAAATTTTGATGAAAGTAAGCTTGACGGTATCAGCGGTCTGCACTTTCATACAATGTGCGAACAAAATTCCGATACACTGGAACGTACTATTAAAGTCGTTGATGAAAAGTTCGGAAAATACCTTAAACATATGAAATGGATAAATTTTGGCGGAGGTCATCATATTACAAGAGATGATTACGATATTGAAAAATTAATTGATTGTATTATGTTTTTTAAACAAAAGTATGGAATTCAGGTTTATATTGAACCCGGTGAAGCCGTTGCACTGAATGCAGGATATCTGGTTGCCAGTGTTCTGGATATTATTGAAAACGATATAAATATTGCTATTTTGGACGCTTCTGCCGCTTGTCATATGCCGGATGTATTAGAAATGCCTTATCGTCCAAATATAATCGGCAGCGGACAGCCTGATGAAAAAAAATACTCCTACCGTCTAGGAGGAAATACCTGTCTTGCAGGCGATATAATCGGAGATTATTCTTTTGATACACCGCTTAATATTAACGATAAACTGGTATTCTGTGATATGGCAATTTATACTACTGTTAAAAATAATACTTTTAATGGAATAAATCTGCCGTCTATTACAGTTCTTCGCCAAAACGGCAAAATAGAAACTTTATGTGAATTTGGATACACACATTTTGCCCAACGTTTAGGAAATGACAAATTATATCATGAATTATAATTTTTCTAGCTGTACGCTATGTCCAAAAATGTGCAGAACCGACAGAAGTAAAACATCAGGTTTCTGCGGTGCAAACGACAAAATAAAAGCCGCAAAAGCTGGTCTGCATTTATGGGAAGAACCTGCTTTAAGCGGCAGAAACGGTTCTGGAGCCGTATTTTTCTCAGGATGTTCTCTTAAATGCTGTTTTTGCCAGAATTCCCAAATAAGTCATGCAAATTTCGGCAAAGAAATAACCGTTCAAAGACTTGGCGATATATTTCTTGAACTGCAGGAACAGGGAGCTGATAATATTAATCTGGTCAGTCCTACACACTTTGTACCTTATATTATAAAAGCGCTTGATCAGGTCAGGCACAAACTGATTATTCCTATCGTATATAACAGCAGCGGATATGAACGTGTAGAAACTTTAAAATTGCTTAAAGGTTATATTGATATTTATCTTCCTGATTTAAAATATTTTTCATCTGATCTATCTGGAAAATATTCTCATGCGGCAAATTATTTTGAATTTGCGTCCAAAGCAATTCTCGAAATGCATAACCAGCAGCCAAATTTGGTATGGAACGGACTGCTTCTGAAAAAAGGACTGATTATCAGACATCTTATACTCCCCGGCTGCCGTCATGATTCTATAAAAATAATTAATTGGATTGCAGAAAATCTTCCGTCAGATTCTTTTATGATAAGTCTGATGAGCCAGTATACTCCAGATTATAACAATAATATTATTCCTGAAATAAACAGAAAAATCACAAACTTTGAATATAATTCAGTACTAAACCGAATAATAGAATTCGGTTTAAACGGCTATTCACAAGATAAAACTTCTGCATCAGCAGAGTATACTCCGGATTTTAATTTGGAGGGAATATAAAAATATAGTTAATGACAAATAAGAAAAAGGCTGCATAAAACCTATGCAGCCTTTTCATATTATCATTACTCAATTTTCAACAAGGAACAGATTGTATTAGAAATCAATTTCAAGATCATAAAAGCAAGCCTTCAGAAGCTTTTCCATTTCTTCCTGACTTGGCTGACGAGGATTAGAACCTGTACATGCATCGGCAATTGCATTTTTTGCAGTTTCAGGAAGCTTTTCCATAAATTCCTTTTCATCAATTACACTTGAATCGGCTTTAACTCCACCTGCGCCATAGAACTTAATAGCCTGCGGAATATCTAGCTGATCGTTCATACTTCTAAGCTCTGCAATAAGTGCGTCAACCAATTCTTCTGTAGTACTGCCCTTAAGATCAATGAACTTAGCAATTTCAGCATATCGTTCCGCCGCTTCGGCATTTTTGGAATTATATTTAATTACCTTAGGAAGGTACATGGCATTTGCACAGCCGTGTATAATATGGTCGCCTGTAAATGCTGCTCCTGTTTTATGAGCCATTGAATGAACAATACCCAACAGTGCATTTGAAAACGCCATACCTGCCAGACATTGTGCATCATGCATAGCAGCTCTTGAATCCATATCGCCATCATAAGATTTCTTAAGGTTTTCATGAATCATTTTAATTGCATGAAGAGCCAGAGGATCTGTATAGTTACAATGCAGTGTTGAAACATAAGCTTCAATTGCATGAGTCATAGCGTCCATACCCGTATGAGCTGTAAGCTTCTTAGGCATAGTCTCTGCAAGAGTTGGATCAACAATTGCAACATCAGGAGTTATATTAAAGTCGGCAAGCGGATATTTAATACCCTTTGAATAGTCTGTTATTACTGAAAAAGCCGTAACCTCAGTTGCAGTACCCGATGTAGACGGAATTGCGCAGAATTTAGCTTTAGTACGAAGCGTTGGAAAATTAAAAGGCGTTATCAGATCTTCAAACGACGTTTGAGGATATTCATAGAATGCCCACATTGCTTTAGCAGCGTCAATAGGAGAACCGCCGCCCATTGCAACAATCCAATCAGGCTGAAATGCCTTCATAGCATCTGCACCTTTCATAACTGTTTCAACTGAAGGATCAGGTTCTACATTTTCAAAAAGCTGTACTTCCATTCCGGCTTCTTTAAGGTAGTTTACCGCCTTATCAAGAAAACCGTTTCTCTTCATTGAACCGCCGCCTACCACAACAATTGCTTTTTTACCTGTAAGAGTTTTTAGATTTTCAAGTGCGCCTTTACCGTGATAAAGATCACGTGGTAACGTAAATCTAGCCATAGTTTTATCCTCCATTTATGTAATTTTTTCGATCAGGACTTTCGTCCTTCTACTTGTTAATTTTATAACAATTTCTACAATTTGTCAAGTGAAATTTTTGTGAAAAATATATGTTTATTTTTTATTTTTTTATATTTTTTTGTCCAAAAATCATCATACTGTCTGAAATAAAAATATTATTTAACAATTGAAATATATTATTTTTTCAAAGCATAAAATAATGAAAAAGAATTTTTTCTGGAGGAACAGATGAATGAAACAACTCTTAACAATATCAAATGCGGTCATAGCGCCGAAGTTATCCGAACAAACCTCACAGGCGTTCTTAAACGCCGGTTGATTGACATGGGAATAACCCCCGGAATAATAATAAAAGTAATAAAAACAGCACCTTTGGGCGATCCCATAGAAATAAGACTTCGTGGCTATGAGTTGTCAATAAGACGCTCAGAAGCAAAAAAAATTATTGTAAAACCTGCGGAGGTATTATAATGTCCCGTAACCTTGCTTTAATCGGTAACCCAAATTGCGGTAAAACCACGCTCTTTAACTTACTTACCGGCAGTAATCAGTATGTAGGAAACTGGGCAGGAGTCACTGTTGAAAAAAAAGCAGGAAAACTTAAAAATACGGATTACAATATTATAGATTTACCCGGTATTTATTCCCTATCCCCTTATTCCTTGGAGGAAAAAATAACCCAGGAATTTCTTTTAAATGAAAAACCGGATTTAATTATAAATATAATAGACGGAACTAATTTCGAACGAAATATGTATCTTTCAGTTCAGCTAACAGAGTTAAATATTCCCATGATTATTGCAGTAAATATGATGGACGATGTAACCGCCTCCGGAATGAATATTGACTGCCGTTATCTTACCGAATTAACAGGAATACCTTTTATCCCCATTTCCGCTCGGAATGATGAAAATATTGATTGCATCATTAATGAAATACACCGTATGATCAACTGTGCCAGCAAGCCCATTGAAATAGACTATAACCGCACAACAAGAAATGCTCTTAATAAAGTTTATTCTGTAATTGTCAGCAAAAATAATCCGGAAGATAAGCCTTATCCATATTTTGCTTCTAAAATTCTTGAAGGCGATAAATCGTATGAAAAATACATAAATCTATCAGATAAACAAAAAACTGAAATTAATAATATCATTAATGAATATGAGTTACTTTCTCCCTATGCAGACAGAGAGTCACTTATAGCTGATTCAAGATATCAGTATATTGAAAACTTAGTCTCAAAAGCTGTTACAAAATCAAAAAGAAATGATAGAGTAACCTTATCAGATAAAATTGATCTTATAGTCACCAATAGATTCTTAGCTTATCCAATATTCTTTTTTATAATATTTTTTATGTTTACTATAACATTCGGTTCTGTCAGTAAATTTTTAAGTAATATAATAGAAATATTTTTTAAAAATCTAATAATTCCTTCTGTTTCATTCATACTGACAGCTGCCGGCGCTCCTGAATGGACCTTGCATCTAATAACCGACGGTATCATTGGCGGCACAAGCGGTATACTGGTCTTTCTTCCTCAAATTGCTATATTATTTTTATGCCTTTCAATACTGGAAGACAGCGGTTATATGGCACGTGCTGCATTTCTGACAGATAAATTTTTGAGAAAACTGGGACTATCAGGTAAATCTTTCATACCAATGCTTATGGGATTCGGCTGTACAACCCCCGCAGTAATGGCAGCAAGGACCCAGAAAAATATAAATGAAAGACGCATGACAATTATGCTTATCCCATTTATGTCATGCGGAGCTAAATTACCTATATATGCGCTTTTTGCAGGTGCATTTTTTAAATCCTATCAGGGACTTGCAGTTTTCAGCATGTATATTACCGGAATCATAATGGCTGCAATTATGGGTTTGATTTTCCGAAAAACCATATTCAAAAACAATAAGGCTTCTTTTGTTATGGAACTGCCTCCATACCGCCGTCCGCTGTTAAAATCTGTATTAAAAAATACTTGGGATAAAACTAAAGGTTTTATTGTAAAAGCAGGTACCGTTATTCTGTCATTGAGCGTGTTAATATGGATCCTTCAAAATTTTTCACCGTCACTCAAATTCGCAGAAAATAGTTCAGAAAGTATATTTGCCGCTTTAGGTTCTGTAATAGCGCCTTTTCTAAAGCCTCTTGGATTTGGAACGTGGCAGGCAGCAGTATCGCTTCTATCAGGAATAGCTGCTAAAGAAGCTGTTGTTTCAACTATGAGCATGCTTTACTCTACCGACAGTACGGCTGCTCTTACAACCATAATTTCTGAAGTATTTACACCTGTTTCCGCTTGTTCCTTTATGGTTTTCTCATTACTGTATATGCCGTGCATATCAGCTTTCGCAACTATAAAAAGAGAAACCGGAAGTATAAAATGGGCTCTGGGAATTGCAGTTATTCAAACCATAACCGCATATGCAGTTTCATTCATTGTATATCAAGCAGGAAATATTTTGATAAATATATAACAATAGGAGTATATTATGAATTTTATAAGTATATTAATTTCTTTAATATGTGTTATTTTTATAGCTTTTTGCTTGTACTATGTGATAAAAAACATCAAAAACCAATTACAGGGAAAAGGATGCGGAAAATGCAGTAATTGCCGCAGTAATTGCAATCAGAAAAATAAAATAACTTATAAAAAATGATTTATTACAGTCATTACATAGCTTATACCTTTGGCAGCCATGATTATGTATGTAAAAAGAAACAAAAAAGGAGAAGCTTAAATGCTTCTCCATGATTTTATATTATTCGCTTACGTATGGCAGAAGTGCAACATATCTTGCTCTCTTTATAGCCACTGTCAGCTGACGCTGATGATAAGCGCATGTACCGGTAACACGTCTTGGCAGAATCTTAGCTCTGTCAGTCATGCACTTTCTGAGTCTTGCGATATCCTTGTAATCAATTTCTTCAACTCTGTCAGCACAGAACATACAAACCTTTTTACGTGGTCTCTTTGCACCGCGAGAATTTCTTTCTCTTTCCATTACATTAGCCTCCTTTTAAATACAAAGTCAATTAAAACGGAACTTCTCCGTCACTGAGGATCTCTTCAAAGTCTCCCAAATCACCAAGCTGTATAGATTCTTCAACTGGCTGACTCTGCGGAGCTGCTGTCTGCTGAGAAACCGACTGCACATTAGGCTGCTGGAAATTGCTTACATTTCCTATTCCCGAAGCGTTTGCTGATGCCGACTTGCTTTCACCAAACGAAACATTATCCGCCTGAACGTCCATAGAATAATGCTTTACGCCGTTTGCATCAGTATAGTCATTATTTCTCAGACTTCCTTCAACAATAATCATCTTACCTTTGGAAAAATATCTGCTTACAAATTCAGCAGTCTGCCTCCATGCAGTAACACGAATAAAATCCGTCTGTCTTTCTCCGGTATCCTTGGATTTGTATCCCCTGTCAACCGCTACAGAAAAACGGCATGTTGAAATACCCGAAGGCGTTTGCCTGAGTTCAGGGTCAGCAGTAAGCCTGCCCATTATAATAACCTTGTTAAGCATTTGAAGTCCTCCCGTCTGGCTGAAAAATTACTTTACAGTAATCATTGAGCGCATAACACCGTCTGTGATTTTCAGTACTCTCTCAAATTCTGCCGGAAAATCCGGTTTTGATTCAAAAGTATAGAGTACATAATAGCCTTCAGTCTGATCGTCAATTTCATAAGCCAGCTTACGCTTGCCCCATTCATTAACTTCTTCAACTGTACCGTTGTTTTCAATAAGAGTTTTGAACTTTTCTACAAGACCCTTAACATTGTCTTCACCGACGCTAACGCTGAATACAACCATTGCTTCATACTTTTCGGATATTTTTGCCATGTAAATACACCTCCTTCTGGATTCCGCCCGTCATAATATACGAGCAAGGATAACAAGTTTATTATACTCCTTTTTTCAGCATTTGTCAAGAGTTTTACAAACTTTTTGCAATTTCTTTCAGATAACTGCGGAATTCCCCACCAATCTCAGGATGATTAATTCCAACTTCAACAGACGCTTTTAAAATTCCCAGCTTATTGCCCATATCATACCGAACGCCGGTAAAATCCACTCCTGCAAATCCCGAACGCTTTGCAAGAATTTTCATAGCGTCAGTAAGCTGAAGTTCATTGCCTGCACCATAAGAAATATTCTCCAGAATATCAAAAATTTCAGCAGGAAGCACACACCTTCCCAATATGGAATAGAGTGAATAAATCTGCTTTGGTCCGGGTTTTTCGATCATGTCGACTACTTTAAAAATATTATCTTTCAAGGGCTCTACTTTCATTGAGCTGTATTTTTGAATGTCCTGTGCTGAAACCTCTTTAATTCCTACAGCACCGCACATCCCGGTATCTTCATAAGCTCTTATAAGCTGACCGATACACGGATCTTCTCCGATTATTACATCATCCCCGTACAGTACTGCAAAAGGTTCATCTCCCACAAACTTTTTTGCCTGCAAAACCGCATGCCCCAGACCCTTCTGCTCCATTTGTCTTACATAAGTTATATTTGCAAGCTTAGTTACATCTACCACCTGTTCAAGCATTAAACGTTTACTTTCTCCGCCGGCAATAAGCTTGCTTTCAAGCTCCGGCATTCTGTCGAAATGATCTTCCATTTCAGATTTTCCTCGGCTTGTGATGATCAATATATCCTCAATACCGCTCTTTGCCGCTTCTTCAACAATATACTGAATAGCCGGTTTATCCACTATAGGAAACATTTCCTTAGGAATGGCTTTTGTAGCAGGCAGAACTCTTGTTCCCAATCCGGCAGCCGGAATAACAGCTTTTCTTATTTTCATTGTAATCCTCCAGTCTCATTTTAAATATATAAAACACAGGAAAGCAGCGGCAGTCAGCAAAAACTGAACACCGAATGCAATAACTATATTTAAAAAGCTTGTCCCGCCGGAAACTTTAATTTTTTGTACTGAATCATCTCCGGCAGTATTTTTTATAGTTTTAACTTTCCTGATCATATGACGATAGTAAAGCCAATTTGCAAACAGGCACAAAATAACTCTGAACGCCATAGTCATATAATTGGCAATAGTCACTATTATTTCAAATGAATCCGTATTTATATTAATAGAATACGGCAAATCATATGAAGTCCCAATAAGATACATAGAATATATCATGTAAGGTATTGATAAAAGAACTGTAACAATAATTGTTAAAATAGTCTCCGTCCACATTTTTCTGTTTGCAAAGAAAAACTGAGGAAAAAGAAGACATATTGCATTTAAGGAAATTTTCTTTCCTGTTTCTTTCATTCTTTTAAACAATGTAAGATAATAAAACTTATTCGTACCTATGAATTCAGCCGCCTCTGACAGCTTTATATCATCAAATTCTTCATCGGGATTCATTCCGCAATATTTATCATCGGGATTAAATCCCGCACCGTAAGGATTAAACCCCTGATTCATATTAGGCGCTGAACCGGAATAGCTTCCGTTTTGATCATTTTGCTGAAAATCCAGTCCGTCGACCATCGAAGCACCGCAGTTTTCGCAAATAATAGCATGCGGTTTGTTCACAGTTCCGCAGTGAGCGCATTTCTTACGTGAATTTTCATTATCTGCATACTCGCTATCAGACCAGCTTTTGCCTTGGTCATGAAGTCTTACATTAACACATTTACCCTCCTTCTGATAACATTCCCTGTGATAAGGAGTTCCGCACTCGGGGCATACGACTATATCGTCATTATCATTGAATTCATTTTCACATATTATGCATTTTGAACCTGTAAAATTTGACACTGATTTTTCCTCCCCATTTTTTATTCGACTATATTGTATATTATTATAACACATTTTTATTAATTTTCAAACACTTTCAAGAAAAAAACAAAAAAATTTGCAGTCGGGATAATTTTGTAGTATAATAAATAAGTAGAAAATGGAAAAAGGAGTTTAATGTAATATGTATTTACTGTAAAATAATTATATCTCTAAAAATTAAATAAATATATTATTATAAAGGAGTACTCATGATCTTATTAGATGAATTAAAAACTGAACTTTCCTCATATATTCCGGAAATCAAGGAATTATCAGATGTTCTTAACATTGAAAATTCCAAGGTAGAGCTTGAGGAGCTCAGAAACAAAGCCGCTGAACCCGGATTCTGGGACGATCTTGAAAAGTCTCAGCAGGTTCTTCAAAAGACAAAAGCAATCGAAAATAAAATTTCAAGCTTGGAATCACTGTCATCACAACTTGACGACCTCATAACTCTAACAGAACTTTCTATTGAAGAAGGCGATGAAAGCTCTGCCGAAGAAATTTCAGAGGGACTTGAAGATTTTAAGAAAAAACTTGAAAATCAGAAGCTTGCAACGCTTCTTACCGGCGAATATGACAGTAAAAACGCCATAATAACCTTCCATGCAGGCGCAGGCGGTACGGAAGCGCAGGACTGGGCGGAAATGCTTTACAGAATGTACAATAGATGGGCAGAATGCCATGATTTCAAAGTAAGTCTTCTTGATTATCTTGACGGAGACGAAGCCGGTATCAAAAGTGCGTCAATACTGGTTGAAGGAATCAATGCGTACGGTTTTCTTAAATCTGAAGCCGGCGTACACCGTCTTGTAAGGGTCTCTCCTTTCGATTCCTCGGGCAGACGCCACACTTCCTTTGCCGCTATTGAAATAATGCCTGAGATTGATGATACTATCGAAGTCGATATACGTCCTGAAGAAGTGAAAATGGACGTTTTCAGAGCAAGCGGCGCAGGCGGTCAGCATATCAATAAAACTTCATCAGCAGTACGTCTTACTCATATCCCTACTGGTATTGTCGTAGCCTGTCAGACCCAGAGGAGCCAGTTCCAGAATAAAGACTACGCTATGAAAATGCTTAAATCCAAGCTTATTGAAATTAAAGAAAGAGAACACCTTGAAAAAATTTCCGATATTAAAGGAGTTCAGAAGGAAATTGCTTGGGGCGCACAGATCCGTTCATATGTTTTTATGCCTTATACCATGGTCAAAGACCACCGAACCAATTTTGAAACCGGCAATATTAACGCTGTTATGGACGGCGATCTTGACGGATTTATTAACGCTTACTTAAAGTCACTTTCGCACGGTACGCTTGAATCAAAATAATTTATAAAGCGCAGAATATTTTCTGCGCTTTTATTATAACCTAATATTATTTATATATAATTCATTTTTAAATAATTGATATATTCAATTATTCTTACAAAAATCAGGAAGAAAAAACGGTAATAATATATTTAGATGGCAGGCCTATTTAAATAATTTATTTAATTTTATCATAAACATATTGACAATAAAAAAAATATATGTTAATATATGAACAGATATTCATATGAAAGGATGTTTATATGATGGAAAATGAAAAAAATATAGAAAAATGCGAATTCTTATGTATGCATGAAGACAATATAAAAATAGTTAAGGAAAGTATACCAAATGACGAGACCTTATATGATTTAGCTGAATTATTTAAGATTTTCGGAGATTCAACAAGAATAAAAATTCTATATGCGCTTTTTGAAGCTGAGCTTTGCGTTTGTGATATATCGCAGCTGCTGAATGTCAGCCAGACTGCTGTTTCACACCAGTTAAGAATTCTCAAAACTAATAAGCTTGTAAAATGCCGAAAGGAAGGCAAAAATGTTTTTTATTCCCTGGCTGACGATCATGTATGCAGTATCATCAATCAGGGATTAGAGCATATAAATGAATAAATTTTTAATGGTTCAAACCATAGAATGGAGATTATTATGAAAAAAGTATTTAAATTGGAAGACCTGGATTGTGCAAACTGTGCTGCAAAAATGGAAAATGCAATTTCTAAGATCGAAGGCGTTGAATCTGCAAATGTTAGCTTTATGACTCAAAAAATGACTATCTGCGCAGATGAAGAAAAATTTGATAAAATTATGAAACAAGCCGTAAAGATTTGCAAAAAAATTGAACCGGACTGTAAAATTATTTTTTAACAGTAATCGAGGTGTATTATGAGTAAAAAGCAAAAAAAAATGCTTGCAAGAATAATTATAAGCTTTATATTATTTCTGACAGTCGTATTTATCCCGATCAATAATAAGTATTTACAGCTTGTTGCCGCACTGATTCCTTTTCTTATAATCGGCTACGACATACTTTTAAAATCTGCAAGAAACATTCTTCACGGTCAGATTTTTGATGAAAATTTTTTAATGTCTATTGCAACAATAGGTTCTTTTGTACTGGGTTACTGCAACGGTACGGGAGATTACGATGAAGGTACTGCGGTAATGCTGTTCTATCAGATAGGAGAATTTTTTCAGAGCTATGCTGTAGGCAGTTCCAGAAAATCCATTGCCGCATTGATGGATATACGTCCTGATTTTGCAAACGTAGAAATAAACGGACAAATTATCTCAACTGCTCCTGAAGAAGTTGAGATCGGAAGCATTACGGTAATAAAGCCCGGCGAACGGATCCCTCTGGACGGTATTGTTGAAGAAGGAAACTCAAGTATTGATACCTCTGCTCTTACCGGAGAATCAATGCCAAGAGATGTGGCAGCCGGTGACGGCGTTATCAGCGGCTGCATCAATCTCAGCGGCATGCTTAAAGTCCGCACTACAAAACAATACGGCGAATCAACGGTTTCAAAAATTCTGGACTTAGTTGAAAATTCCAGCAGTAAAAAATCAAAAGCTGAAAATTTTATTACTAAATTCGCAAAATACTATACGCCTTGCGTTGTATTTGCGGCGCTTGCGTTAGCGCTTATCCCCTCTTTCATTACAGGCGAATGGGCTAAATGGATAAACAGAGCGCTGATATTCTTAGTTATTTCCTGCCCTTGCGCTCTTGTTATTTCAGTACCTCTGAGCTTTTTCGGAGGAATCGGAGGAGCTTCAAAATCCGGTATACTTGTAAAGGGCGGAAATTATCTTGAAATACTTTCAAAAGCAGAAACTGTTGTGTTTGACAAAACAGGAACACTGACAAAAGGCGTTTTTAAAGTGACTGCTGTTCATCCGGAAAAAATTTCTGAAAGTCAGCTTTTGGAGTATGCAGCTATGGCGGAAAGCTTTTCCAATCACCCTATTGCACAATCCATATGCGAAGCATACAGCTCTGATACTGACAGTTCATTAATTAAAAATTACGAGGAAATAGCAGGTCGTGGTATTAAATGCACAATAAACGGTAAGTTAATATGTATAGGCAATGATAAGCTGATGAACGATATTGGTGCAGACTGGCATTCATGTCATCATGTCGGCACTTCTGTTCATATTGCCGTAGATAATTTTTATGCAGGACATATAATTATTGCAGATGAGATCAAACCGGATTCTAAGCAGACTATCCAATCTCTCAAGAAAAACGGAATCAAAAAGACTGTTATGCTTACCGGAGACTCAGAAAAAGTCGGCAAACACATTGCCGAGGAATTGAAAATTGACGAAGTTTACTGCGGACTTCTTCCCGGTGATAAGGTTGACATGGTTGAAAAACTTCTGAATGAAACCTCTGAAAAAGGTAAGCTTATATTTGTCGGGGACGGTATTAACGATGCTCCGGTAATTTCAAGAGCGGATATTGGAATCGCCATGGGCGCAGGTTCAGACGCTGCCATTGAAGCCGCCGATATTGTTCTTATGAATGATAAGCCGTCAAAAATTTCTGATGCAATAAATATATCAAAGAAAACCCTCAAAATTGTATATCAAAATATAATTTTTGCACTTACAGTTAAAATTGTCATTTTAATTCTTGGTTCTGTTGGTTTGGCTAATATGTGGGCGGCTGTATTTGCCGATGTCGGCGTTTCAGTAATAGCCATACTCAACGCAATGAGATGTATGAAAATTAATAAAAATTAATATAATTAGCTCCTGTAAAAAACTGAATATTGAAAAAATAACTATACTCTGCTTTTTTACCGGAATATACAAAGACCATTTAAAGAGAAAAAAATCTTTAAATGGTTTTTATATTATTAAAAAAGAAAAATCATTCTATCTGGTAGATCCATTATTTAATTTGTTTATTTTTTATTTACCAAAATTATACATACTTATTTATAATTTCTCTTAAAACGCTTTCTTTTTCAGAGGCAAATTTTTCATAATCCATACCTGATTCTGTAACTGCTTTTCCAAGCTCAATTACAAATTCCGGTATATCATCAGATGCCATAACTCCCAGTTCTTCTCCGAAATTTTCATTACCTTGTTCATCATTTCCACTGATTGATACTGCAAAACCAGGCAGAGGCTTTTTATCAATCATTTTAACTTTTCCGTGAAATCCAATTTTGCCGATCTGATGAGTACCGCATGAAGATCTGCAGCCGCTTATGTGAAGTACCGGCAAAGCGTCAGCAGGAAAATTAAACGGCTTTACTTTTTCAATTATTTGTTTTAAAAGTTCTTGAGAATCACGCAGTCCCTGCTGGCATATAGACGCTCCAATACATGCAACAGATTCTTCAATATCCGTCTTAGCACTGCATTCTGTAGCTTTCAGTATCTCCTGTGCTTCCATACCGTCACAATTTATAATATAAATAGTCTCATCAGGCGATATACGCAGTGAAACATCAGGCATATCTCTTATTGTATTAAATAAGTCTTTTAAAATATTTACATTTAAAATTCCCCCGATCGGGTGAAATTTAACAGCATACAAGCCTTTCTGTTTCTGTTCTATAATACGTCTTGAATTGATTTCTGCTTTACAGCCGATTTTTGTCACCTTATTTTCTGTTATGTTACAGTCCAATCCGCCTTCATCTAAAGCTTTATGAAGCTCAATATTAAATTTCTCTGTAAACTCGTCGCCAAGTTCCTCTTGAATGTAACGGGTACGGGCCTTGGAACGAACCTCATAATTACCGTATTTGCAGAAAAAACTGATCATTGCTTTAACATAATAAAGAACCTGAGTTCCGTCTGTTTTTTCGGCGATTTTTACTCCCATACGTGGATTAGCTCCCATACCACCAGCACAATATACATCAAATTTACCGTCCGGACGAGATACAAATCCTAAATCACGAAAAGTTGCATGAACAGCATTTGCAGGGGAATTAGAAAAACAAACCTTCAGCTTTCTTGGCATTTTCACCGTTTCAATCTGACTTATAAGATAATCGGCAGCCTTCTGAGCATACGGAAAAACGTCAAAATTTTCATCCTTTTCCACTCCTGAAAGCGGTGATACCATAACATTTCTTGGGAAATCTCCCCCGCCGCCGATACAGTAAAATCCATTTTCTATAGCATCTGTAATAACGTCTGCAATAATATTAAATGGTAAATCATGCAGCTGAAAGGTCTGGCATGTAGTACAGTGAATATGATTTATATCATATTTTTCACACAAGTCAATAAGAGATTTAAAATTTTCCTTAGACAGTTGTCCGCCTGCCAAGCGAAGCCTTAGCATTCCTGATTTAGCTCCTCTCTGTGCATAGCTGCCAAACTTTCCGGAAAACGATTTATATTCTGCTACATTTATTTCCCCTTTGCTGAATTTTTCAGTTTTCTCACGAAATTCTTCTATCTGCTTTTTAAGCTGTTCATCCATAATATTTTACTCCTTATTCTAAAAAGCATCCTTATCACTATTTTTTAGAACCTGTTTTAATAAACAGGTTCTAAAAATAGTATTTACATATATTCAACTTTTATTTTGTCATTTTCAGCAGAAACACCTATACCCGCTATAGTTCCTGATTTTTCTATTATTATATCCGCAATCTTATTCTCTATTTCCTGTCTGATAACTCTTCTGATATCTCTCGCACCATAACTCTTTCCAAATGCCATTTTTGCAATCAGTTCAAGAGATTTTTCATCATATTTAAAAATAATATTTTTTTCTGCAAGCGGTTCTTTCATTTCGTCAAGCATCAGTCCTGCAATAGATGCAAAATTTTCCTGAGATAACGGTCTGAATACGACAATTTCATCAATTCTGCTTATAAATTCCGGTCTGAGAAAATCTCTTAAAGCTTTCATTGCTTTTTCCTTAGAAATTTCCTCGGCAGATTTATTAAATCCTAAACCTGTTGTTTTATCTGTAGAACCGGCATTAGATGTCATTACAATTATTGTATTTTCAAAATTTACCGTTCTTCCCTGTGCATCGTTGATTTTACCCTCATCAAGAATCTGAAGAAGAATATTCATAACGTCCGGGTGCGCTTTTTCTATCTCATCAAAAAGTACTACAGAATATGGCTGTCTTCTTACCTTTTCAGTAAGTTGGCCTGCTTCATCGTAACCTACATATCCGGGAGGTGAGCCGATCATTTTTGCAACAGAATGCTTCTCCATATACTCGGTCATATCAAGTCTGATCAGCGGTTCAGTAGAGTCAAAAAGTTCCCTGGATAAAACCTTTACCAGCTCTGTTTTTCCTACTCCGGTAGGACCTACAAAAATAAACGACGCCGGTCTTCTTCTCTTGTTAAGCTGAACTCTTGTACGCTTAATTGCCTCCGACAACAGCTTGACTGCTTCGTCCTGACCCACTATATGCTTCTTCAAATTATCTTCAAGCTTTGCCATTTTAGAAAATTCTGATTCAGCAATTTTAGATGACGGAATACCCGTCCACAGCTCAATAACCTTTGCAAGATCTGTTTCCTGTACCTGAATATTGGAAGTAACCTTTTCAAGTTCTTCCAATTCGGCTTTAACACGGATAATGTCACCCTTAACCTCTGCAAGCGCTTCATAGTTAGGCTCTTTTTCCTCCTCCATGGATTTTTCCATTTCAATCAGAGTTTTCAGTCTTTTTGATTCCTCGTCATGCTTTGCAAGCTCAGGAGTGCGTATACATGTACATGCGCAGCTTTCGTCAAGAAGATCTATCGCCTTATCCGGTAAAAATCTGTCCTGAATATATCTCTCAGACAGCACTGCACACATTCTTATAAGTTCATCGCTGATTTTTACCTTATGATAAGCTTCATAATATTTTTTTATTCCTTTTAACACTTCAACCGTATCGTCAACAGTAGGTTCATTTACAGTAACAGGCTGAAAACGTCTTTCAAGAGCACTGTCCTTTTCAATATATTTTCTGTATTCACCAAATGTCGTAGCGCCGATAACCTGTACCTCTCCGCGTGAAAGTGCAGGCTTTAAAATATTTGCCGCATTCATTGAACCCTCTGAATCACCTGTACCCACAAGATTATGAACCTCGTCAATAAAAAGAATAATATTCCCTTCGGATTTAACTTCATTTACCAGTCCCTTAACACGGCTCTCAAACTGTCCTCTGAACTGGGTTCCAGCAACAAGAGAAGTAAGATCCAGCAAATAAACCTTTTTATCTGTCAGATTAAAAGGTACGTTTCCCGAGACAATTCTCTGAGCTATTCCTTCGGCAATTGCAGTTTTACCAACGCCGGGTTCACCAATAAGACACGGATTATTTTTCTGTCTTCTTGAAAGGATTTGTACTACTCTTGAAATCTCCTTATCACGTCCTATAATGTTGTCAAGCTTGCCTTCTTCTGCACGCTGATTCAAATTAGTACAGTAATTATCCAGAAATTTAAGTTCTTTTTTCTTTTTGTTTTTTTCCGTATTTTTATTTGCTCTTGAATTTGCAGAACCGGACTTTTTCTCCGCCGGAGGATTTTTCCTATCGTTATTCTTTTCAGAAAGAACCGACTTTAGTCCGGTTAATCCTGCATTGTCCAACATATTCTGTATGTAAGGCGGCAATGTTTCTGCACCTCCCATTTCAAATCCGTCTCCGTCAAGAATTTCCATCATCTGATCAGACATCTGTTCAAGATCATCATCAGTTATTCCCATCTGTTCCATATATTCTGAAATCTGAGGAATATTGGATTCCTTGGCGCAAACCATACAAAGCCCCTCGTTCTTTTTTTCATTTCCCTGCATTGAAGTAATGAAAACAACTGCCGGTCTTTTTTTACATCTGCTGCATAATACCATAACATAAACACCTTTCTAAATTCTAAGTTCCTAAATATCTCTATAATAATTGATAAAAATATCTGAAAATTTTTGTTTTTTCAACTGCATTCATACTTATAAATGAATTGTCACTTTCAGAAATATTTATCATCATTTTTACAGCTACCGCTATTATCATAATTGCCGCTGCGGCCTCAATAATGCCTAAAATTCCGCCGGCAAATTTATCAAGCCTGTCAAATCCGTTTAACAATCCAAAATTAACAGTCCTGTTAATAACAATAGTTATAATCGTCATAAGAATAAAAAACACTATAAGAAAAACAGCTGCATTTATAATTCGCTTAGCAGGTTCTCTTATGTAATTTTCTTCAATAAATTCAGGTACCTCCTGAGGATGATTCATTAACATATCAATCATTGAATTAAAAAGCTTTTCATTATTACTTACATTTTTCGTAATTTCATTTACCACATAAGGCGGAAGATTGATTCCTATCTGATTGGCAAATGCTTCAGCAAAGCCGTTGATTATATCTGCATCGAATACGTCAGGTGAGCTGACAATATTACCTGCTTCACTGTTTGCATAATCATACAGCTTGTCAATACTGTTTCCGCTTTTTAAAATTGCTTCTATTTTTTCATTACTTAAGACTCCCGAAAGTTCATTACTCTCAATTATTGTTTTTATGACATCCTCGGGCTGATAATCTTCAAGAGCTTCCTCAACAGATTTTACATTATTTTTTATAAAAAATTTGTCATAAATAAAATCAGTGGTTTTACTGCCAATAAACAAAGCGGCAGCTATTGATGCCACACAGCCAAGCGCAGTAATTAAAATTTTTGAAAACCCTTTTCTGGCGCCGCTGAAAACAAAAAATATGATTACAACAACCGATATGATATCATATATCCACCAGAACTTTTCTCCCATGTTGTTCTAACACTCCGTTTCATTATCCTTTATATTCTATTCTGTCTATTCTGTCATATCCCAGAAGGAAGATATAATTATCAATCAATATAAACTTTTCATAAGCGCTTTCGGAACTTATATTTTTTTCTCCTCCGCCATTAAAATCGTATTTTATTATACCTTCTTTTGACAATATCAAAACCTGCCCGCCAGATATACGTATACAATTCGCACTGCTGTTTGAAAATTCATTTTGATTAGGTTCTCTTTTTTCACTGTCTATAGTAGTAAAATAATTCTGACGTTTAATTTCATTTTCAAAAAGCATTGCTATTTTACCGTCACGATAATCCCAGTCAACAAGACTGCTTGGATAATCATAAGAAGTTAAAAGCTCGCCATTATTACTATAATATGCACATTTGGTATCTCCAAGTACCAGTATACCGTTCCTGTCATAGTATGTTTTCAGGCACATTGTATTCAGTGCATCGGAAGTCCATTTATCTTTTTTAGAATCAAATGAAACTGATATGATCTTTGATATGATCTCGCCATCGGCAGCATCGCTTGTTGCAAGTATGCACCCTGTACCGTCTTCATTAAATGTCAGATCAATAACTCTTTCAACACAATTCCTGCTGTATATTTCTTCACCTGAATCGTCAAAAACCGTAAGCTTACATATATATGTATCCGATGTTGTTATTACAGCCACATTGCCATTTTCACTGATCCTGGCAAAAATAATATTCTGCTCCATCTTTTTAGTATAAAGATTTTTTCTTTTATTGTCAATCCTGAATTTATTTCCTCCGGACTCATATATCAGAGCCTTTTTTCCGGAGGTCTGAAGCATAGCATTTGCATACGCATGCTGACGTTCTTCATACAATTCTCCGTCTTCTGTGTAAATATAAATATAAGCGTCGCTTAAAATTGCCAGATAACCGTTTAGATTTCCGACCTGATAATCAATACCTCCGGAAATATTTAAAGGAAAATTTTCTCCCGACAGTTCCCCGCCGCTTGATTTTACACTTTGAAATCTACTGCCGATTCCTTCAAGCTTCGGAAACCATACGTCCCGTTTAACATACAAACCGAAAATAATTGAAGCCAACAAAATAAAAGCTATAAATTTAGCCATCTGTCTGCGGCGTTTTCTTCGTCGTCTCAGAATAACAATATCAACATCTTTTATATTTTTTTCCATCAACCATATGTCCCCTTAAATCGTTTGTTCAATAAAAAATTCTATTAAGATAAAGACCGTGAGGCTGTGCGGTTTTTCCTGCACGCTGTCTGTCGCCGGATTCCATAATACTTTCTATATCGTCAGTCCAGATCTTTTTTTCATTTACAGCTAAAAGAGTTCCTACCATGATCCTAATCATATTATACAGAAAACCATCGCCTTTTACAAGCATTTTCACCAATTCGCCATTAATTTCTACATCAAAATTATAAATTGTTCTAACTGTGCATTTATTTTCATTATATCCTGAGCAAAACGCCCGAAAATCATGAGTGCCGACAAATTTTCGGGCAGTTTTACGCATCAGTTCAATATCAACAGGTCTTCTGTAATGATAAGCCAGATCCGTCGTAAACGGATTTTTACTTTCGCTGTTATGAATCAAATAAACATATTCTTTTGCCTTACATGAAAATCTTGCATGAAAATCAAGCGGAACGTCCTCACAGGACAAAATTGAAATATCATCGGGAAGTCTGCCGTTTACTCCCCTTACAAAATTTCTTGGAGGTATTTTACTTTCCGTCAAAACCGAAAAGCAGTAATTATTGGCATGAACGCCCGTATCCGTTCTTGAACAGCCATTTATGATTACTCTTTCGTTCAGCACAGAGGAAACATGCTTTTGAACAACCTCTTGAACTGTCAGTGCATTATCCTGATACTGAAAACCATGATAATTAGTTCCCCTGTACGCCATAATTACTTTAAGATTCCGCATCGGACTTCTCCGTTTCACAATTTAAAGTCTTAACTTTTTTTCTGTATTTTTTCTCAAGAATCCAAATCGCTGCAAATACTATTACGGAACCGACAGTAATTGCAGCTCCGGCTGCAAATCCCGGCGGACAGTATTTAAATCTGATTTCATGACTACCGGCAGTAACAGGTACGCATACTACAGCATTTTTTAAAGGAGTTACCTCCGCTTCTTCTCCGTCAATATAAACCTTCCATCCTCCGTCATATGGAATAGAAGTGTAAAAAACACTGTCATTCTCAGCGGTAAACGTACCTTTGATTTCGGTATCGCTGTAATCGGAAACGGCAATTCCTCCCTTTGAAAGCTTTTCGATACCCTGTCTTAAAAGCTCTTCATTCGCCTGATAAACAAGAACTTTTCCACTGCCGCTTTTCTCTTTTTCAACATTAGAATATAAAGTAATTACATCTCCGGCTTTGAAATTTCCCAGAGCCGCTACATTTTTATACTTTTGATTGCCGAAGCTGTGAACAGTTACGCCGTCCTTTTTAACTTGAAAACCATTGGTATTATCAAAGAAAAATACTGCATATACAGGTCCGTCATCAGGTACCGTATAATTATATTTGACATAACAGTCATCACTTCCGTCTTCCGGTTTATTATATTGATAGCTGTAATTTCCAACAGACTGCTTAACAACATTAAGTCCCTTATGCCCCACATCCTTTATAGACACTGCCGTAAAGACATTTTCATCAAGACCTGTTGCCAGTCTGAATAATTCATTCTGATTTTCAACCTGTTCCTTTGACTCGCCAATATAATTCATTATTGATTTATCCGCCGCAAAGCCTATCGGCAAATAAGCATTATTTTTATAAAGCTTAACAGTACCTTCGCTTGAAACCTCATCAAGATATGTTTCGTCTCCGGAATAGCCGTCATGCGCCATAAGATATTTAATATTCAAAAACGCATTGATAATCGGAGTGGACTGAGTATAATAATATCTGTTTCCGGCAGCCGACGCCATGAGTCCGAGACTTTCAAGATATCTTGTAACGCTTACGTTAGCAGTCGAAGAAAACTGTGAAACGCCCTTGAATCCGTAAAGAGCCGGATCATTTATCGTATAGGTTGAAGTCAGCTCCGTACGGTAAAAATCACCGTCATTTCTTTCAGTATAATCAATTAATGCTTGAATTTCCTCATTATTTTTAGGATAAATACTATACGTAGTAGTAGTAACAGTTGACACTCCGTTATATGCATTGATTCCCATTTCTACCGTGCATACCGCACATATCAGATATCTCATGATATTTTTATTTATAATTTTTCTTTCGTAAATAAACATTACAGCAGTATAAACAAAACATGTAATAATACTGTAAATCAACGCTTTTTCAGTCTGATCTCTGTAAGCTACAAGTGCGATTATAAATGTCATAGCCGAAAGCGCCAGAATATCAAAAATTTGTATATCTTCCGTTATTACTGTAAACGCTCTGTATGCCGCCGCCACAAGTATAAATGAAAAAATAAATGAAAATCTATAAGGAATCATATTGGTAAAGTGAAATCCATGCCAGATGTAATTCAATATATTCATATTACAGCTTACAATTATAAATGAAAGATATAAAACTGTTATAATTTTTTCTCTTATTTTTATTTTCTTGTTTATTAAAAATACTCCAAGCAGAATTACTGCAAACATTCCGCAGTAAAAATTCGGCAGACCTTCCTTTGCAGTAGGTTCATGATACCCTATTACATTTGAAATCATTTTCAGCCACGGTTCATAAAAAGATATCATTTGAGGAAATTGATTGTCAACGCTGTTAGTAAGCTGAAGCGCTAGATAAGCAGGAATAAGAATAAAAGCGCCCATTCCGAGTCCGATTACCGTTGCTCCGGCTATCTGACCAAGACGTATAAAAGTACCTTTTATTCCCTGCCACTTTATAATTGATGCCGCCGCAAAAACCATAACGGTAAAAATACATGTAAAAAGTCCGATATAAAAATTAGCAATAAGTGACAGTGCAAGGGAAACAGCATATAGCTTATATTTTCCTTCTCTTACAATTAAAATCGTACCCAATACTACAAGCGGCAGTAACGCTACGGTATCTATCCAGATAAGATTCCAGTAATATCCCATTATATAGCTGCATAATGCATATAATAATGAAAATCCAACAATCGAAATATCATTTCTTTTAAAAGTATGCTTTAAAAAAATTGCAAAAAATAATCCTGCACAGCCGATCTTAATAGTAAGGAAAAGAGTCATAGCGTCTCTTGAATATTCCATCGGAAAAAATACTGCCAAAAGATTCAGTGGACTTGCCGCATAATAGGACATTACAGAAAGGAAATTTGTTCCCATACCGGTATTCCATGAATACAGTAATGATGAAAGGTTTTGCAGCTTATCATGTTCTTCCTTAAAAAACGGAAAATACTGATGCCAGAGATCTGTTACAAGAATCTGTTTATCCCCGAACGGATGCACTTCAAAATGTGAAAACATTATCCAAATCAAAATAAACGGAATCAGAAATGAAAGTATCAGAAAAACTCTTGTTTCACCTTTTTTATTATATAATAATATATCAGTAAACCTGTGTTTTCTGCCGGCAGAAAATTTATTCTGCCCCTTCTGAACAGGCGTCTTTTTGTTATCCATCGTTTTTTACCCTTTCCTAATTCATTGCATTTATAAATATAACTGAAGCCAAAAATAGAATTGAAATCATAAGGGATACATAATCGGCTGCGCCGCTTTTCAGTTGGCGCATTTTTGTGCGTCCCTCGCCGCCTCTGTAGCATCGGCACTCCATAGCTGTTGCCAGCTCGCTTGCCCTTCTTACGGCAGACACAAAAAGCGGTATTATAATCGGTACTACTGCCTTTACCTTGTCCATTAATTTACCTCCGTCAAGATCAACGCCTCTTGCCTTTTGGGCAGAAATTATTTTATCCGTTTCTTCTATGAGAGTAGGAATGAATCTTAAAGCTATAGTCATCATCATAGCAAGATCATGAACCGGAACCTTAATTTTTTTCAGCGGACTCAGCAGTCTTTCAATTGCGTCTGTAAGCGCAATAGGAGAAGTAGTGTAAGTCAGAAGTGAAGTTCCGGCAATCAGAAGAATTATTCTTACAAACATAAAAAACGTTGTATGAACAGCAGCATCGGTAATTTTTATAAATTTCCATTCAAAAATCGGCATACCGCCGGAAATAAAAAAAATATTAAACAATGATGTAAAAAGCAGAAGCGGTATAATAGGCTTTATACTTTTCACTATCATTTTTAACGGAATTGATGAAAGGATAAGCGCCATAGCGACAAAAACTGCTCCGATCTCCAGACATATTACATGATCACCTATAAAAAGCATTGCAATAAAAATACCGGAAATAATAATTTTATATCTTGGATCAAGTCTATGAACCATGCTGTTTCCGGGGAAATACTGTCCTAAAGTAATATCTTTTATCATCAGATTTTCCCCCTTTTTTTCAATTCCTGAATTATAAGTTCTTTGGCATATTTTACTGTATAAACCTCTTCATCAAAACTAATTCCTTTATTTTTTAATATATTGAATACACGGGCTATCTGCGGCACTGATAACCCCATACTTGAAATTTCTTCCGAACGCTTAAATACCTCGGCTGTTTTATCATAACAGAAAACTTTTGAATCATTCATAACAAGAATTTTTGAAGCAAATTTCGCAACATCCTCCATACTGTGTGAAACAAGCAAAACAGTACATCCTGTTGTTTTATGATAATTGTTTATCTGATTTAAGATCATATCACGTCCCTGAGGATCAAGACCCGCTGTAGGCTCGTCCAGTATAAGCACCTCAGGTTCCATTGCCATAACTCCGGCAATTGCAACACGACGTTTCTGTCCTCCGGAAAGCTCAAATGGAGATTTTTCAAGAATGTCCTCCGTAAGACCCACCGACAAAGCAGTTCTGCGGACTCGTCCGTCAATTTCATTCTCACTGAGCTTCATATTTTTAGGACCGAATGCAATATCCTTATATACTGTATCTTCAAATATCTGATATTCAGGATACTGGAAAACAAGTCCCACTTTAAAACGCACCTGACGTATTTTTGTTTTATCTGCCCAGATATCTTCACCGTCAAGATATATTTTTCCTGATGTAGGCTTAAGCAGACCGTTAAAATGCTGAATCATAGTAGATTTGCCCGAACCTGTATGACCTATTACCCCGACAAATTCTCCCTTTTCTATCTCAAGATTTACATGGTCAACCGCCGTTTTTTCAAAAGGCGTTCCCTGACTGTAAACATAAGTCAATTCTTCAGTTTTCAGTATTGCCAATTTCCAAGCTCCTTTTTTACCGTCTCCAAAATCATGAAAGCAGTGTCAGCAGTGCATCGCAGCATTCATTTTCATTTATAATATGAGTATCAAGTTTTAAACCGTATTTATTAAGCTCATATACAAGCTCTGTCACCTGAGGAACGTCAAGTCCCACAGCTTTAAGCTCCTCAACACGGGAAAATACCTGCTTCGGACTGTCATCCATCAGAACCTTTCCCTTATCCATTACGATTATTCTTTCACATTGTGCAGCTTCTTCCATATAATGAGTAATCAGAATTATTGTTATTCCGTACTTACTGTTAAGCTCCTTAACGGTTTTCATAACTTCCGATCTTCCTTTCGGATCAAGCATGGCTGTAGGCTCGTCCAGAACGATGCATCGAGGACGCATAGCAATTATCCCCGCAATTGCAACTCTCTGCTTTTGTCCTCCCGAAAGCTGATGAGGGGCATGCATTCTGTATTCATACATTCCCACTGCTTTTAAAGCCTCATCAACACGTCTGCGGATTTCATTAGGTTCTACTCCCAGATTTTCAAGGGCAAAAGCCACATCTTCTTCCACAATAGTCGCAACTATTTGATTATCAGGATTCTGAAAGACCATTCCAACACGCTGACGTATATCGTAAATTCTGTTTTCGTCCTTTGTATCAATACCGTCAATGTAAACAGTACCGCCGCTAGGCAGCAAAATAGCGTTAAGATGCTTTGCAAAGGTAGATTTTCCGCACCCGTTATGACCCAGAACTGCGGTCATTTCACCCTGCTTAAAACTTAAGTTTATATCCTTTAAAACAAATTCTTCTTCCCCATCATATTTAAAATCAAGATTGAGTGATTCCGCAAAATTTTCCATATCCGCTATCCTTTCTGCCATATTGCCGTTGAACCACAGGGAAGGCAAAGTCCGCTTTCTTCAACCGGAAGTCCGATTTCATCAAATGTAACATTTCCACCGAACTGCGGACAAATAGTTTCTCCTAAAATATATCCCATAACCGACGGTGAAAGCCCAGTCGTATAGCTATTTATCAAAAAGAAAAGCGGATCATCGCTTAAAACTCCGGTACAGAGTTTAACAAGATCGAAAACGCAGTCCTCAAGCTTCCATACTTCTCCGCCCGGACCTCTGCCGTAGCTTGGAGGATCCATGATAACGGCGTCATATTTCCTACTGCGTCTGATCTCTCTTGCAATAAACTTTTCACAATCGTCCACTATCCAACGAATCGGTTTTTCAGTCAGACCTGAAAGAGCTGCATTTTCTCTTGCCCAACTAACCATACCCTTAGATGCATCAACATGACATACGTTTGCTCCTGCTGCCGCACAGGCAAGGGTTGCTCCTCCCGTGTAAGCAAAAAGATTCAGAACATTTATTTCACGTCCGGCATTTCTTATTTTATCGGACATAAAATCCCAGTTTACTGCCTGCTCGGGAAATAGTCCGGTATGCTTAAAACCTGTAGGCTTTATAAGAAATTTCAGTTCCTTATAAGACATCTCCCATGACTCTGGAGGTTTTTTTGAAAAGCTCCAGCTTCCGCCGCCGCTGGAGGAACGGTGATAATGTCCCATTGCCTTATCCCACAGCGGAGATTTTTTCGGAGTTTTCCATATGATCTGCGGATCTGGACGTATAAGAATATTACCGTTCCATGACTCCAGCTTTTCCTGTGATGTAGTATCTATTATTTTATATTCTTTCCAGTTCTGTGCGATACGCATAGTCCTTAAGTCCTTTACTGTTTATTTTTCCACAGACGCTTCTTAACGTCCCCGCTATTATCTTCTTCCGGCACGTTCCTTTATTTTTTCCGAAATTGCAATAGCGTATTCGTTTATCTGCTTAAAGTCCTTTCCTTCGAGCATTACTCTTATAAGCGGTTCTGTTCCGCTTTCTCTTACCAGAATTCTTCCGCTGTCGCCAAGTTCGTTTTCATAATGCTCAATAAGGTCTGTGATCTGACTGTCATTTTTCCAGACTTCCCTGTCACGAGGACTTATTTTGACATTTATCATAACCTGTGGATAATGCTCCATTACAGACGCAAGCTCCGACATTTTTTTTCCGGATTCAGCCAGTATTTCCAGAACCTTTGCGCCTGAAAGCTGACCGTCGCCAGTATTGGCTTCGTCAAGGAAAATAATATGACCGCTTTGCTCGCCGCCCAAATTATATCCGCCGTCAAGCATTTTTTCTAGTACATATCTGTCGCCGACTTTAGTAGTCTGCATTTTTATACCGTTGTTCTTAGCAAAATAAGTAAATCCCAGATTACTCATAACAGTAACAACAGCGGTATTTTTCTTCAGTTTTCCCTGTTCCTTGTAAGCCTTTGCACAAATAGCCATGAGCTTGTCACCGTCAATAAGCTGACCCTTTTCGTCTACAGCAAGACATCTGTCCGCATCACCGTCAAAGGCAAGACCGGCATGACATTTTTTATCCACAACAAACTGCATAAGATTTCCAATATGAGTTGAACCGCAGTTATCGTTAATATTTGTACCGTCCGGAGAAGAATTTATAACATAAACATTTGCTCCAAGTCCCTCAAAAAGTCTTTTTGCAGTTGCGGAAGCGCTTCCGTTTGCACAGTCAATGGCAATTCTGAGTCCTGTGAGATTACCCTTTATAGATTTCATAATATAGCGAATGTAATCCGTCTGTGCGTCACGGTAATATGTAATTTTACCTACTTCTCCATGTGAAACAAGCTTCATATCCTGAGGTCTGTCTAAAATCAACTCTTCAATTTCTTCTTCCATTTCATCTGACAGCTTGTAACCTGTTGACGAAAAAAGCTTAATACCGTTAAATTCAAAACTGTTATGCGATGCTGAGATCATAACGCCTGCGTCTGCACCCTTCTGTTCAACAAGAGCCGCAACTGCCGGAGTCGGAACAACTCCGAGTATCTCAGCATTTGCTCCGACCGAACAAATACCTGCTGCAAGAGCCGCTTCAAGAACATCTGACGAAATTCTTGTATCTTTACCTATAAAAATCGTAGGTTTATGTTTTGTTTTCTTTGTAAGTACAATAGCCGCCGCTTTTCCTATCTGCATTGCAGTTTCACAAGTAAGTTCTGTAATTGCTACTCCTCTTGCACCGTCAGTTCCAAATAATCTTCCCATTTGACAATATCTCCTGTCTCATAATAAAATTTATAATGTCAGCTGTCCCTCATTCTCATCATCTTTTAAAAATCCCAGATGAGCATAAGCAAGCTTTGTTGCTACTCTTCCCCTTGGAGTTCTTGCAAGAAATCCAAGCTGCATCAAAAACGGTTCACACACGTCCTCCAGCGTTATTGCTTCTTCTCCGATAGCGGACGCCAGCGTTTCCAGTCCTGCCGGACCGCCGTTGTATCCTTTTATAAGCATTGTAAGCATTCGCTTGTCAAGACTGTCAAGTCCAAGTGAATCAACCTCAAGTCTGTTAAGAGCGATAGACGCAATATCTCCCGTTATCTCTCCGTCTCCCATAACCTCTGCAAAATCCCTTACACGCTTTAAAAATCTATTTGCAATTCTCGGCGTTCCTCTCGAACGCTTTGCGATCTCCAGAGCGCCGTCCGAAGTACAAGGGATTCCCAGAATAGTACCGCTTCTTCTTATAATATCACTCAATTGTTCATGACTGTAAAGCTCAAGACGCTGAACAATCCCAAATCTGTCACGCAGAGGAGATGTAAGCTGTCCTGCACGGGTTGTAGCTCCTACAAGTGTAAATTTTTCAAGATCCACACGTATTGAACGTGCAGACGGTCCCTTGCCTATTATAATATCAAGAGCATTATCCTCAAGTGCCGGATAGAGTATTTCCTCAATTGAACGTGATAATCTGTGAATCTCATCTATAAAAAGAACATCATTTGCAGATAAATTAGTAAGCAGTGCTGCCAGGTCTCCGGGTTTTTCAATAGCCGGACCGGTGGTTATCCTCAGATTTGCACCCATTTCATGAGCGATAATTCCGGCAAGAGTAGTTTTACCCAATCCCGGAGGACCGTACAGCAGTACATGATCAAGAGGTTCTCCCCTTCGTTTTGCCGCTTCTATATAAATAGCAAGATTTTCTTTTACCTTATCCTGCCCGATATATTCCTGTAAAGTCTGAGGACGAAGCGTAAATTCCGTTTCTGCATCCGATTCAGTGTACTCTGGAGCAACCGCCCTGCTCTCAAACTCCATATCTCCTGTTTCTATCAATTGATTTTCACCTTTCCGTGATTATTATTTTTTACCTATTATTTTCAGTGCTTGCTTTACAATTTCTCCCGTATCCAGAGATGTATCTATTTTTGATACGGCAGCGGCAACCTCTTCCTGGGAAAATCCTAAAACCATAAGCGCCGAAACCGCTTCAGCACAGTTATCCCCCTCAGGTACAAAAACACTGCCTGAAGATTTTATATCTGAAGCTGTAATACTTTCCTTTGCAATTTTATCTTTCAGTTCCAGTACTATTCTCTGAGCAAGCTTAGGGCCTACGCCCTTTGTTTTGGTAAATACCTTACTATCGCCTGACGCTACAGTAAGTGCAAATCTTTGAGCATCAATATCCGAAAGAATTGACAGGGCCGCCTTCGGACCTACTCCGGATACAGATATAAGCATTTTAAAGCAGTTTAACTCCTGCATTGAATAAAATCCAAAAAGCTCCACATTGTCTTCTCTGACATGCAGATATGTATACAAATATACTTCTTTACCGGTTTCCCCCAACTGTGCAGAAGTTGAACATGTAGTTCTGCACGCATACCCAACGCCTGCACACTCCACAACTGCCAGAAACGGTTCTTTATGTGTAAGCTTTCCTCTAACACTATAAATCATTCATTTCACCTTACTTATTACTTATTTTATCTTATTCCTTTACAGCAATGTCCGTGACAGATTGCAAGAGCCAAAGCATCTGCGGCATCGTCCGGTTTCGGAATCTGTTCAAGCTTTAAAATACGTCTGGTCATATCCATAACCTGTTTTTTCTCAGCCTTGCCGTACCCTACGACCGCCTGTTTTACCTGTAACGGCGTATATTCATATATTGATATGCCATGCCTTACAGCCGAAAGTACTATTACTCCTCTTGCCTGTGCTACATCAATTGCCGTTTTCTGATTGTTAGTAAAAAACAGTTTTTCAATTGATAAACAATCCGGTTCAAACTTTTCCAGAATATAATCCATATCATCTGCAATACATTTAAGACGCTGAGAAAAATCCGTATGGGCTTCCGTCAGAATTGCACCATATTCTACAGGTGCAAAATTCATTCCGGAATAATCTGCGACTCCGAATCCCACAATAGCATAACCGGGATCAATTCCAAGAATACGCAAAAAAACACATCCTCAAAAATATATTTATATTTTATTATAGCACAAAGCACACATAACTTTCAATAGATAAATTACATTTATATAGAATTTTTGTTTTTTTATAAATAATAAGCAACCCCCGACCTCGCCGGAGATTTTCTAAATACCAAAAATAAAACTGCGGTGTAAAAACCACAGTTTATTTTTGTATTAATCTAATTGATTAAAGAAAAAACTTCTGAATTATCAGATTTAATAACTTCTCTGTTTAATTTGTACTAATCAGGCATCACCATTTTGTGATAACACACATTTTTTATATCATTTAAACAATAAGGTAAACAGCTATATCACTTATAATAATATCAATTCCAAAGAGATGCATAAATTTCAAGTATATCCTCTTTAGAAATTTCTTTTATTGTATTTGAAGGACTTCCGCTTACAACAGCATCCGCTGCCATTTTATCCGCCGCCGCCATAAATTCACTCTTATCTATTCCGTATTCTAATAAAGTAGGAACTTCACAGATACTGCACATTTCTCCCAAAGCTGAAACAAACGCTTCAGCAGCAGATCTGTCACTCATTGCAGAGTCAGCAGCCCCTATAGCTCGTCCAAGCTCGGCAAATTTTCCATATGCACCATCGGCAGCAAAACTCATGCACTTTTCAAGCAGCATGGCATTGGAAAGTCCGTGAGGAACATGAAACAAGGCGCCAATAGGACGGCTCATTCCATGAACTATCGTTACTGACGCATTATTGATTGCCATTCCTGCCTCCAAAGCGGCTATAGACATCTGTGTTCTTGCTTCCATATTGTTTCCGTCCTTATAAGCAACAGGCAGATATCTGAAAATTCTTTTTACTGCATCAAGAGATACAGTGTCTGTCAAAGGCTGAGCTTTCCTTGATGTATAAGATTCAACTGCATGAGTAAGAGCGTCAAGTCCGGTAGATGCAGTAACGCTCTTAGGAGAAGAAATTGTAAAAACAGGATCTATAACAGCGAGTTCAGGTACTAATACTGCTCCCTTTAACAGCATTTTAATTCCTTTTTCACTATCAGTAATAACAGTAAACTGAGTTGCCTCAGAACCTGTTCCGGCTGTAGTCGGAATAGCTGCCATAGGCGGTATTTTGCCTGTTATAGTTTTTCCCATATAGTCGGAAATCTTTCCTCCGTTTGTCACAAGAGCAGCAATGGCCTTCATTGAATCCATAGGACTTCCCCCGCCTACGGCGATCAAAAAATCACATTTCTCTCTTTTGTAAAGCTTTACACCTTCATCTATCATTTTATCGTCCGGCTCACCTGTAATTCCGCTGTACACAGTATACTGTATGCCATTTTTATCAAGAAAACCCATAACTTGTGTGAAACATTCAAGCTTTTTAACATGCTTTCCTGTAACTATAAACGCTTTTTTCCCCATAGAACTAAAATATTTTTCTGCATCTGCAAGACAGCCTTCACCTGTTAAAATTCTTCTGGGAGCATTAAATTCCATACCCATTTCCTGTTAACTCCTTTCATTTAAGAACAAATTCTAAAAATCCGGGCAGAATATACTATCCGCCCGGATATACTATATTATTTTTCAGTCATTATCAGCTTTTAGTACAGCATTGAGCATTACAGTTGCACCTTCTGTACAGTGCTTAACTGATGAAAATTCAGGTTCACAATGGGACAGACCGTCCTTTGACTGAACAAAAATCATTGTAGTCGGCAGCATATATGCTGCAAACTGTGCATCATGTCCTGCGCCTGAATGAATGTACTGATGCTTGATTCCGCACTCCTCTGCTGACTCTTTTACATATTCTACAAGCTTTTTATCCCAGTAAACAGTATCTCTGTTCCATGCCTTTACAACCTCACATGTACAACCTGCCCATGTTTTATCGGCACAGCTTTTTACAATTGCCAGAACCTTTTTAAGAACTTCCGGATTTTCATGTCTTGCATCAAATGAAAAATCAAAGAAATCTGGTACACAAGTATGTACGCAGGGGTGACATACAACTTCACCAGTAGTATAGACAAGGTCACTGTAACCAAGCTTGTCAATTTCCTCATGAAGGTAGCATAGAGCCTGTGAAGCGGCAAGAAAAGCGTCACGTCTCTTAAGCATAGGAAATGTTCCGGCGTGAGTTGTCTGACCGTAGAATTTCAGACGATAGTTGAACATTCCAAGTACACAGTCTACAACTCCGATATCGTTTCCGGCATCTTCAAGAATAGGTCCCTGCTCAATATGAGTTTCAAACATATACTGATATTTTTCCGGACTGATACGGTATTTAATATTTCCTTTGAATCCTGATTTTTCAAGAGCTTCACCGAATGTCTTTGTTGAATCGAGAATACTCTGTGACTTCATCATATCTTCATATCTGAATTTGCTGCGAATATCTTCAGGAAGATAATCATAGCAAACAATTCCGGAACACATCATTGCCGGCGGATAAAGTGAACCTTCCTCATTAGTCCAAATCATTGCTGTAAGAGGATGCCTGTGAGAGATATTTTCAGCTACAACAGTTTCCAGCACCTCCATAGCGCTCATTACGCCGAGGATACCGTCATAGTTGCCGCCGTTTTTAACGGAATCACAGTGAGATGCCATAACTATTCTTTTTGCGTCAGGATCACTGCCCGGGATCGTAGCGTACATATTTGCAACATCATCAATTTCAATTACAGCACCAATTGCTTCCATGCGATTTCTGAACTCGTTTCTTGCCATAATTGCTTCCGGAGACAGTGAATATCTGGTAATTCCCCCGTGTCCGGCATTACCAAACTGGCTGAATGTTCTGATTTTGTCTTCCATTCTCTTTTCGCTGCATGTATACATAAATTAAGACTCCCTTTCAGTTATTTTAACGATTGCTGCTGAGGTACACGACAGCAGTTTTCAAGCAGTTCTATTACTTCTTCCTGCTTTATATAAAATGCTTTTTCTTTCTCGTTTTCCAACTCAAACACAAGAATAAATTTAACTTCCCAGTCATTGATATATATTTTTACTGCTTCTGCCCCGAATTTTTCTCTTATAAGCGGCTTTATTCTTGCAAATCCATAAAGCATACCGTCACACGAAACTCTGAAGCTCAGTTTTTTTACGGTCTCCTTACTTAACGTTATTTCAACCGGAACTTCTGTGATCCCTCCAGGCTGTTTATGCTGCTCAAACAAAACCGTTCTGAACTTTGCTGGTGTTATATATTCAGACAATGCACAGTTTACGGCATCGCTGTAGTGTTCTTTAACCATAGAGACCGTCCTTTCAATATTTATTTAATCATTTTATCGGCTTCATCAAGAACTTCATCTACTTTTGCCATTTCTTCCCGAACCTGTTCAGGAGTAATGATAAGCGGCGGTGAAATGAGTATCATATTCTCATGAGAATAAGTCATAAAGCCTTTTGCTTTGAGCATGCCAATAAGTTTTACCATTTTTCCCTCCGGATCCTTTCCATATGGTACAAGCGGCTCTCTTGTCTCCCTGTCCCTGACAAGTTCGATTGCTGAGAAAAGTCCGATATAACGCACATCGCCGACACTCTCATGTTTACATTTCAATTCCTCAAGGCATTCTCCTAAAACTGCGCCCGATTTATTTACATTTTCAAGTATATTCGCCTCTTTATAGAAGTTAAGGCAGGCAACACCTGCTGCACAGGCAAGCGGATGACCGCTGTATGTAAGTCCGCAGGAAAGAAGGTGATCATAAAAAAATTCAGCGATTTTTTTGGAGACAACAACGCCGCCCAGCTGAACATAACCGCAGGTAACGCCTTTTGCAAAACTTACGATATCAGGCTTAACGTTAAAGTTCTCGAATGCAAACATTTTACCCGTTCTGCCGAAACCTGCCATGACCTCGTCGCATATCATCATGATACCGAATTCATTGCATATTGCACGTACACCTTTGAGATAACCTTTCGGAGGAATAATTACACCATTTGAACCTGTGATAGTTTCCATAACGATTGCGGCTACATTATCTGCTCCTTCGTAAATTACCTGTTCACGCAGCTTTGCAACATAGTATTCTGAGGCTTCTTCTTCAGTTGCAAATCTGATTTTTTCTCTGTAAATATATGGGTCGAAAAACTTTACAAATCCCGGTGCACCAGGTTCAAGAGGATATCTTCTTGGTTCTCCGGTCAGGTTTCCTGCGCCGTATGTAGAGCCATGATAGCTCCTGTAACGTGAAAATACTTTCTGTCTGCCGGTATACATTCTTGCGATTTTGACCGCATTTTCATTTGCATCAGCTCCTCCGTTTGTAAAAAAAACCTTTCCCATGTTATCAGGCATAAGCCCGATAATCATTTTAGCAAGCTCGCCTCTGGGTTCACTTCCGTAAGAGGGCGAGAGATAACAGTATTTTTCAGCCTGCTCCTTAATTGCATCTATAATGGCACGGTTGCCGTGACCCACATTAAGATTAACAAGCTGGGAAGACATATCCGTATAGCGGTTACCGTCAAAATCCCACATATAGATACCATCGGCCTTTTCAATCGGAACAGGATTAAGTCCTTTTTGTTTTGCCCATGACTGCAGATTGTAGGTGCAGTGGTTATATTTGATTGATTCAGCGCTCATTGTTTATTACCTCCGTTTAAGTTATCATATATGTCAAGCACATCTTCAATAAGGTATGCAAGCATCAGCATACTTTTTGTATGATCATCAAGCTCACGTCCGAGTATTTCACGTATTGCCCTGATTTTATAATTAATTGTATTGCGGTGAACTCCTGTTTCTGCCGCCGCTTCAAGCACACTTCCGTTAAGCTCCAGATATTTTCTCAGAATACTGCAATAATCAGTATTTTTTTCAGAGTCATACCTGTGGAGCACTCCTAAATTTTCTTCTGCAAATGATGACAGTATCATTTTATCCTTTACACCGAATATCAGTTTCATAAGACCGATATCACGGTAAAACACACGCTCTTTGCCTTTTATGCGTCCAGTCAGCATTGCTGCATACGACTGTTCATAAGCCTGAGAAATTTCCGCAAAACCTCTTACGCTTTCTGAAACTCCGATATAAATTTCAGTATCAGCAGACTGTTCGGCAATTGGTCTTAAAAGTTCACAAAACATTACTATTTCCTCTTCCGAACAGTTTTGCCTAACTGCAACCAGGTCGCCTTCTTTCATAAAAAGCGAAGAATGGTTTCCGGATTTTTTCAGCATACGCCAGAGAGACATATCTGTTGTTCTGACAACAGATTCCGTAATTGAAACGCTTCTCCTTAGTATACTCAGCGATATTACCGTATAGGAGCTGTCATCATAAAAGCCTGCTCGATTAAGCATGGAACTGTAATCATCCGCAGTGGCAGGATTCCTGATTATTCCACGAAAAGCGTCGGCAATAGTACTTTCACGCTTTTCATTGGCTATTATCCTGCGGCAGAATTCATATGAAATATCTATAATCCTTGTTTTCCATGGTATTGTGAAAAGTGGAAAACCATTCTGTTCACAAAATACTATTGCCTGAGACGGAACAGAGGAGATGTATGGACCGATATTGACAACAAGTCCTATTGCACCTTTATTTTTCAGACTGACAGTAAAACTTTTCAGCCATTCATTTCCGACATGACCGATACCTGTAGTAAAAATCAACTCATTACCATGCAGAAAATCAGGTACCTCACTATCTTCAATTATATGTACCCAACGTACAGTATTTCCCATTCCTGCATGTCCTGCAATAAGCTTCATTGAGTATTTTTTCTCAGTGTTGGCACAAAGCTGAGATAATGTAATTGCCATATTTCATCACCTCTTTGAAGTATATTATACTATTGGGGTTTAGAAATTCTTATTCCTTTATTATCAATTGCCTCAACAGGACATACCAGCATACACAGATGACAGCCTACGCATTTTTTAGCATTAAGCGCCGCCTTTCCTGAAACCATTTTAAGCGCTTGATGTCCAGCATCGCTGCATGATATTACACATCTGCCGCAGCCGAGACATTTCGCTTTATTCAGATGAGGAAAAATAAGCGTATTTCTATCCAGCTCATCTGCCGGAATTATATTGTCAACTGCTGCTCCCACAAGCTCTGAAATACTGCTGATTCCATGGGTCACCATATAATTTCCCATACCGGATATAAGGTCGTCGATTATGCGGTAGCCATACTGCATTACTGCCGTAGTAACCTGTATATTCCTGCATCCGAGAAGAATAAATTCCAAAGCATCATGCCAGGATTCAATTCCTCCCATACCGCTAAGTTCAAGTCCGTCAAGTCTCTCACAGTGAGCAAGATCACTGATAAAACGCAGAGCAATTGGTTTTACAGCTTTTCCTGAATATCCCGATACTGAACTTTTTCCGCCAATTGACGGATAGCCTGACATAGTTTCAAGATCTATTCCGATTATGCTTTTAATTGTATTGATAGCGGCAATTCCGTCAGCTCCCCCGTCTGCGGCTGACATTGCCGGAATCTCCATATTGCCGATATTGGGCGTCATCTTTGCCAGAACAGGCAGATGTGTTGCCGATTTAACAAGCTGCGTATAATGCTTTACAAGTTCAGGGTTCTGCCCAACATCAGAGCCGAGACCTTCACCGGACATATGCGGGCAGCTGAAATTGCACTCAATTATATCAGCTCCCGCCTCGGTAACGAGCTGAGAAAGCTTTACCCATTCCTCATCATTCTGCCCCATTATGGAAACTACCAGAACCTTATCCGGATAATTCTTCTTTAATTTTCTGAACACATCAAGATTATATGATAGCTCATGGTCAGAAATCTGTTCAAGATTTTTAAAGCCAATAAAAGGTGTTCCCTCCTTGCCTATTGCATCAAACCTCGGCGAAACCTCCTCCGGTATAAGAAATCCTACCGTCTTATAAACCACTCCTGCCCAACCCATATCCAGCGCTTTAGCACACATTTCATAATCCCCTGCCACAATTGATGATGACAGAAAAAACGGATTCTCGCAGTGAACTCCACAGAAATCTATTGAAAGATCCGGCTTTTGTGTAAGTTCAGCCACTTCGGGCAGCATTGATGCCATTTCACGTATTCTTATAGGTCTGTCATAATGAATACAAACGTTTTCGCAATTTCCTGTACATTCGGAACATACTCCCTTATCAATAAAGTTTCCTGCCCCAGCTTCATTTTCAAAACGAATGGCTCTGACAGCCCTTGCAGGATCAAACCCTTTTTCGCATGCAGCAGTACAAGCGCCTTCCAAACAAAGCAGACAACGTGCCGCTTCTTCTTTTAATCTGAACATATCATCAGCCTCCTTTCTGCAATTTCATTATATAAGAGAACACTTAATAAATTTTCCCCATCCCTTTTCGCCTCTGAATTCGCCATTTTCATATACAAGCTTACCTCTTGAATAGGTCTTAACCGGATAGCCATGTACTTTTACACCCTCCCAGATAGTATGGTCGCAATCTGAATGCATTTTATCATTTGTGATAGTGAAATCAACTGAAGGGTCATAAATCACGATATCAGCGTCCTTGCCCACAGCTATACTGCCTTTGGTTTTGCAGCCGAAAATTTTTGCAGGATTTGCTGAGCAAAGCTCCACAGCCTTAGTATATGGTATTTTCCCCTCGTTTGCTGCGGACAGCATATAAGGATACATGTTTTCAATTCCCGCACAGCCATTTGGAATCTTTGAAAAATCATCCTTACCCCAGTCTTTTTCATATGACTGGAAAGGGCAATGGTCAGTCGCAATTGTATCAATATCGCCTCGTCTGATTGCTTCCCAAAGCGCCTGACGACTTTCCTCGCCTTTCATCGGAGGAGAACATACAAAATTTCTGCCGTCCTCACGCTTATAAACATCACTTGTAAATTCAAGATACTGCGGACAAGTTTCTGCATAGATAGTGTAGCCCTCATCTTTTGCCTTTGTTACCGCCTCAACGCCCTGTTTATTGGCAAGATGTACGATATACAGCGAAACCCCCACAGCCTTTGCCCATTGAATTGCTCTTTCGTCTGCCTCTCCCTCGACAAACTCCGGACGAGACATATAGTGATACCATGCACTTGTTTTGCCTTCTGAAAGGAACTGCTTTGTGAACATATTCACCATTTCATTATTTTCTGCATGAACTCCTATCAGCGCACCGCATTCTTTTGCCTTTTGCAGTACCTGATAAAATACGCCGTCTGTCACACCAAAATCGTATACCATAAACACCTTGAATGAAGGTACACCGAATTTCACGCAATCTTCAATAGTATCAATAAGTCTGTTGCTGACATCCTTTACAGCTACATGAAAAGAATAATCCACAGCAGCGTTTCCGGCACAGAGAGCGTCACGGCGTTTAACGGCGTCAACCATTGATTCGCCGAAATCCTGCAATACAAAATCAAATACCGTTGTAGTACCGCCGCAGGCAGCGGCCCTTGTTCCGGCAAAATAATCATCAGAGGAAATGGTTCCGCCAAATGGCATTGCCAGATGAGTGTGTGCGTCAATAGCGCCCGGAAGGACAAGCTTGCCTTCTGCATCTAAAACATTGTTACAGCCACCGGTGTTGATGCTCTCAGCGATAGAAACAATTTTTCCGTCCTTGACAGCAACATCAGCTCTGAACATTTCTGAATCAGTTACAACTGTACCGTTTTTTATAATCATATCCATAGCAATTTTACTCCTTTCAGAAATTCTGACAGACGGGCAATGCCCGTCCATACAGAGTATAAATCAATTATTTCTTATATACCAGAACAAGTCCGGAACGCTGATAAACCTGTGCAACTTCAAGAAGATCCATACCGCCTGCGTTTGCGGAAATAAGGTTGGATACCCATGTTACGCCAAAGTCAACAGTACCATTGTTTACTGCTGTTGTTTCGCCGATGTCACCGCCGCCGGAGATAATATCAACATTAAGTCCTACTTCGTCATAGTAACCCTTTGCTTCAGCTACAAAATAACCCATAAATTGACACTGCGGCAGCCATTTGAGCTGTACAGAAACGTCTTTCTTTTCAGGCTCACCAAAATCCTTTGCCATTCCGGATTCCCAATAAGATGTATCACGGATATCATCAAGTGTGAGTGTTTGTAACTTTTCAGCAGCAGCGCTGTCATCAAGTGAAATATACTGCTTAGCAAGATCAAGAGTCTGCTGCATAGCCTCCTCATCCATTTTTCCGTAATCAGTAACAATATTACCCTTTGTATCAGTCTCAACCAGTTTCTTTACTTCTGATGCCATATATGCCTGATGGTCAGAAGATACAGAAGAACCTGCCTCATAAACGATCTGTGCCGCTTCATCAGGATGTTCACAGGCATATTTCCAACCTTCCATTGAAGCATAAACAAATGCTTTTACAGTATTCGGATTTGACTCTGCAAATTCTTTAGTACAGAAGAGATTATCTTCAAGCATTGCAACACCTTCATCGTTCATATCAATTGTGCCGACTGTATCACCGTAGCCGTAGCCGCCTTCGTAGTCGTTTACTACAAGACCAAGTTCATTGTATGTCATGGCTGAAGCAAGAGTAATTGAACCGTCGTCAAATCCGTCCATATCAAATGACTGAGAAAGATATGTCGTATCCTGACCGTACTTTGTGAGCAGAGCAAGGATTTCATATTCATTTCCAAGTCCCCAGTTACCGACTTTTCCTTCCTGAGCTGCCGAAATGATTCTTTCTTCGTTAGACATTTCCCCATTGCTCTCTTCTGATACTGATGATGAAGAAACGCTTTCTCCGGAAGATGATGCTGTTGAACCTGATGATTTATCCTCCGATGATCCGCATCCAGACATAGATGCCGTTACCATTGTTAATGCCGCAATTGCCGCCAGTGTTTTCTTTAAATTTTTCATAATAAATTCCTCCTGTTTAATGGGATTATTTATATTATCAGAAACACATTTTATCTGCGTTTCCTTAACAATACCGACTCAATTATCATAAGAACTGCATACATCAATATGCCTATTATACAAGCTGTAATTATATAAGCCCAGGCTGTTGAATACTGTGCAATAAGAATATTTTCACGGATCTGTCTGCCTACTCCGATAATATACTCTGCAAAATATTCACTTACCAGAGCGCTTATTACACTACCCGGAACGCTTACTCTGAGAGCAGTAAATATATACGGAATACTGTTTGGCAGGCGCAGCTTTACAAATTCTGTAATTTTTCCTGCAGCATAGGTTTTCATAAGATCATGTGAGAAAGGCGTAAGTTCTGTAAGTCCCCTGTAAGCATTGACACTCATTGACGCCATACTTACCACAGTTACCACTATTATCTTCGCAACCATGCTTCGTATTTCTGCCTGTTCACTGACATCTTTAGTCCAGTTAATAATAACAGGTGCAAGAGCAACGATAGGGATAGCATTAAATGCTGATACTATTGTAAGCCCGCCGCTTCCGTAGATCGGAAAAATTGCAGCTATAATTGCTATGATATAGCCCAACAGCGAACCTAAAATCAGTCCGCAGACTGCCACTTCAACCGACGCCCATACATTAGTCATTATTTTGTCGCTATTTTCAAAAATAATACTGATGATCCTTGTGGGATACGGTAATATATATTCATCTGTTTTCAGAAGTTTATGCAGTATTCCCGTCTGCCACATAACTATAATGAGAACACCGAACAGCGCCGGATATAATACTGACTCAACAGCTGATTTTCTTTTTTTCTTTTTCAGTACTGCCATTGTTCTCACCCTTTCTTTTTAGATTTTCCTGTGCGTTTATATGGGCAAAGTATCATTTCAGCCACTCCCATTATATAGAAACTGAGTATGCCGATAACAGCGCTGAAAAATACGATATCCCAGAAAACATACCTTGTCATTGCCCCTTTTAGAGACTGTGAAAGCAGACAGCCAAGTCCGATTCCGCCCTGAAGAGTATCAACCAGAATTGACGCTGTTATTGCCATTGGAGCAGAAATTTTTAGCCCTGTAAAGAAATACGGTATACATGCCGGTATCATTGTTTTGGTGTAAATCTGAAATTTATTGGCAGCATATGAATACATCAGTTCATGCTTTTCTTTCTGTACCGACTTGAAACCTGCAAGTGTATTTGTTGCAACCGGATAGAATGTAAGTATTGCTGCAATTACAATTCGGCTTACTGCGATATCTCCGGTAATTGCATTTATGATCGGAGCCATGCCGAGAATCGGAATTAACTGAATAAGCATAAGATACGGAAACGCAATCTTTTCAACAATTCCGGAAAGACTCATCAAAAGAGCCAGTACAAAACCAGACGCAATTCCTATTAAGTAACCCACTCCGGCACGTGAAAGTGTTGCTCCGGCATTTTCCAGTACCATCTGCAAAGCCGTCTGACTGCCGTTTATTTTCTTATCACTCAGCAATGAATTGATTATACCGCTGATATGAGGAAGAATGTTTTCCGGTGTACGTTTGGTTTCTGCAACGTGTGCGGCGCATACTTCCCATAAAACGAAAAGAGCCGCAATCCAGATAAATATTACAAATATTTTCGATGTGAGTATCTTTTTAACCTTTTTCAATTAAATCACCGCCTTAAACGCCCTCAAAACTGTTTCTTACTTTTGAAACAAGCGCTGTAAATTCAGGAGTATCCTTAATGTCCATAGTTCTCGGTCTGGGTAAATCAATATCAATTACAGCGGATAATCTTCCGGGATGAGGTGACAGCACGCATACTCTGTCGGAAAGAAATACGGACTCGGAAATATTATGTGTAACGAATATGATAGTCTTATTGGTTTTTCTCCAGATCTTAAGCAGATCGATATGAAGCTTTTCTCTTGTAAATTCATCAAGAGCCGAAAAAGGTTCATCCATAAGCAGTATCTCCGGCTGAAGCGCCAGAGCTCTTGCAATACCGACTCTCTGCTGCATACCTCCGGAAAGCTGACGAGGATAATGATTCTGAAACTCAGTAAGTCCTACAAGTTCAAGCATTTTCAAAGCTCTTTCATGCCGTTCTGCCCTGGATTGATGAGTTATTTCAAGGGGCAGCTCAACATTTTTGATCACTGTTCTCCAATCATATAGAACTGCGCTCTGGAATACCATTCCGTATTTTCGTTTCAGACGAGCTTCTCTTGGAGTTTCACCGCCAATTTCAACTCTGCCGGACGTTGGCTGAAGCAAATCAGCAATAATTCGCAGAAGCGTTGTTTTTCCGCAGCCTGACGGTCCTAAAAGAGAAATAAATTCACCTTTTTGTATGTTCATACTCACACTTGTAAGCGCCTGTACATCTTTCCCATCTGCTGCTGTGTAAATCATGCCTACGTTATCAAGCATAATTTCTACATCATTTCTTGCCATCTCAGCCATACTATCAGTCCTCTCAGTTAAATAAAAAAGCAGACAGCGTCCTGCCATATTACGGCGACGCTGCCTGCTCATTTTCTATTGTCGATTTATGTTCTTTAACTGTCTATATTATATCAATTAAATGAAGTTCTTGTCAATGAAGTCAGTCATTTATGTTACTTCTTATAGATTTGACCGAAACTTTTTTTAATTTATGGTATTTTTCTACAAACTGCATAAAATATTTCACTTTCAAATCGTGCTAAAGCACAAACACATCAGCACATACGTACAACATCAGCACAGTTCATATGCTTATTTTTCAATTAATCTTAAGCTTTTTTAAATTTTTTTATGCTAATGACCAACAATTAAAAAGCTTTATAAGTACTTCATGGTCGCTTTTTACGAGACGAAGCTTTATTTTATCATCTTCATTTACCCACCGTAAATCAGATCCGTAACAAACTAGATTACACTTATTAATTTCAGTTTGATAATACTGTGTTTTCAAAATTTAATTTGAATATCTTGAACATAATCAGAAATTGTTTATATTATGTAACTGAGTTTATCTGAGAGTTTTCTAAATACAAAAAAGCGGACGCTTTTACACGTCCGCATTAATTTGTATTTATTACTTTTTAATACTCTGTTCTGCAAGATATTTTGCAATTGCCGCAGCATCTGCAGCTGTTATTTTACCGTCACCGTTAAAATCTGCATTCGGATAAGCTGTAATTGTTACCTTACTGCCGGAAATTGAAGCCTCAGCAAGCTTCTTTGCTATAAATGCCGCATCGCTTGCACGAAGTACACCGTCTCCGTTAGCATCGCCTTTAACGCCGCTGCTGCTTACTTCCTTGAATGTCTTATTGTACTTTGTAGCATAGCTTTCAGCTGTTGAACCCTTAGCGCCGCAAATTGTGATCGGAGTTTTATTGATTGTATTACCGCTGTCATAAATTTCACATTTAGCATTATTAATTGTTATAGTATTAAGTCCTGAGCAGCCATAAAAAGCCTTATCTCCAATAGAAGCTACACTTGCCGGAATATCTACGGCTGTCAGAAGCTTACAGCCTTCAAAAGCGCTGATGCCAATAGCACCTAAGCTAGTTGAGAGCTTGATTTCAGAAAGCTTTGTACAATTATAGAAAACACCGTTTCCCATGTTCTTTACATTGTTAGGAATATCCATTGTAGTAAGACGGCTGCAATTTGAAAAAGCATATCCGCCGATACTTTCAACACTTGAAGGAATAGTAATTATAGCCAATTCGCCGCAGTTTTCAAATGCGGAATCTCCGATATACTTAACAGTGTTAGGAATTGCAACGTTTGAAAGCTTGGTACAGCCTCTGAACGTATTATCTGCAATACCTGTTGTACCTGATTTTATAGGAGTTGATCCGTCAATAATAGTTTCAATACCGCTTGTACTGCCTATTACCCATGTATCCGCATAGTATAAAGGACCTGCATTTGCGATCTGATAATTTAACATTGCTGTTCCCTTAAAAGCATTAGCTCCCACGCTTGATACATTTCTCGGAATATCTATATCTTCCAGACTGGAACAATTATAAAAAGCGCTGTCCCCTATACTGTCCACACTTGTTGGAATAACAACATTTTCAAGTACTGAACAGTTGTAAAAAGCACCGATTCCTATATGTTTTACAACACCAGGAATTTCATAATTTGTCGATACTTTTCTTCCTGCCGGATAACAGATAAGTTCGGACTTATCCTTGTTAAACAAAACTCCGTTTAAAGCGCTGAAGTATTCATTTGATGAATTTACATTTATTTCATACAGATCCTTATTATCATAGAAAACATTGCTTTGAATGCTCTGTACTGATAAATTGTCAATTACTGTAGGAATTGTTAATGTTTCAACCTTTTCACCAGAATTTGACGTCCATCCGGTTATCTCTATGTAATCGTATGTATGATCATAATTCACATCTACTTTTTTATACAGGAAATTACCACTAGTCATTTCACTGCTATATAATGCTGCATTAACGGTTAGTGGCTGTGCCCCCCCCCGCAAATACTTGCAGCGCATAACATTGACGTTGCCAAGCTTATAATTCTTTTCTTTGTCATTATAAATGACCTCCTTTTTTATTATAATATGATTTTACCACCCAAGTAAATTATTGTCAAGGAAAAATAAACAATTTTAGCATACTGATTAAATTATTTTCTTTTCATTTATCAAATATTGTCATATTTTCATAATATTTCTTACAGGAAAATTTGTTATAAAATGCTCAATATTTATTTGGATATTCTTATTAATATATCGCATGATAAGCCGCAGGAGTACTCAAAAGAGCAGCTTTCATTTAATAAAATTAATTGTTTCTGCTTGGATTAAACTATTAGATTTGTCAAATTAATATTTTACTATAATTATAAAAGTCAAATTAAGTCATTTCAGCAAATTGACGATTGATTTTTATGGAAAATAAATGTATAATAATATTCAGACGCATTATGAAAGGAAAGAAAAAATGGATTTAAACCAATTAAGAAACGATATTGACAAGCTTGATAAAGAAATTTTAAGCGCATTTGAAAAAAGAATGGATCTATGCCGTCAGGTTGCGCTTTATAAAAAAGAAAACAATCTGCCTATTTTTCAGGAAGGCAGAGAGAAGGAAATTATAAAAAAAGTGCGTGACAGAAGCCCTGAACATTTAAAAGACGGTTCGGCGGCGCTTTTTACCGAAATTATGGACATAAGCAAGTGTCTGCAGCAGCAGGAGCTTTTAAAGGAAAAGGACTTTATCCATCCTCTTCCTCTTAATATGAACTGTACCGGAAAGATCGGCTGTCAGGGTACGTCAGGTTCAAACTCCGAAGCTGCCGCACGAAAACTGTTTTCCGAAAATGAAATCGTTTTTTATCAGGAATTTGAAGATGTTTTTGAGGCTGTAGAAAAAGGCGACATTCAGTTTGGCATCATTCCCATACATAACTCCACCGCCGGTTCGGTTACTCAAAATTATGACCTTATGAGAAAATACAATGTATTTATAGCAAAAACCGTAAAAGTAGAAATCACTAACTGTCTTGCCGTAAAAAAAGGTGCTAAAATTGAAAATATAAAAAAGGTTTATTCACATCCTCAAGCGCTCAAACAATGTTCCGGATTTCTGAAAAAATCCGGTTTTGAACCGGTTGAATCAAAAAATACCGCTACTGCCGCAAAGTATGTAAGCGAATCCGGATTTGACTGCGGGGCAATCTGTTCTGAAAGCTGCGCTAAGCTCTATGATATGGAGATAATTGAATCTAATATTTCAAATGTTATTCCGAATTTTACTCGTTTTATTTGTATTTCAAAGGATTTTCTTATATCAGACGATGCAAACACAATTGCAGTAACTCTTGAACTTCCTAATTCAAAAGGAAGCCTTTACAGATTGCTTACAAAATTTTTTGTCAATAATATGAATCTTGAAAAAATAGAAAACCGCCCGATTGCGGACGGCAGTTTTGATGTTATATTCTATCTGGATTTTACAGGAAATATTAAAAATCCTCAGGTAAAATCGCTTCTGACAGAATTATCAGACGAACTTGAATATTTTAAATTTTTAGGAAATTACAGCGAAACTCCCTAAACCTAATTTATTTCTTTTTACTATGCTGTATATTGTACGTAACGGCAGAGAGTAATTTCTGCGGTACAAGTCTCGTGCAGAATACTCCCAGCTTCATTTGAACTGACGGAATAATAAGAGTTTTTCCGCTTAAACATTTATCTATGGCATATCTTGCAGCGTACTCGCTGGAAATTGATTTAACGCTGAAAGAAACTCCGGCTCTGTTATTGAAATTCGTATCAACAGGTCCCGGACAGAAAACACTTATTTTAACATTGCTGCGGATTCTTCTAAGTTCTTCATATATCGCCATAGAAAGACGCAAAACATAGTTCTTAGAAGCGTAATATGATGACATCAGAGGACCTGTCATAAATCCGGCGCTGGACGCCACATTTAAAATTATTCCGTAATTCCTGCGTTTGAAGTCTCTGAGAAAAAGCTTGGTAAGTATGTGCATAGCACGTATATTGACATTCAGCATATCCAGTTCGTCATAAATATCCGTTTTGTCAAATTCACCGAATAATCCATATCCCGCATTATTTATAAGAAAATCAATGTTCTTATCTTTACACTTCTTATAAAGTACAAAAGGTGCATTTTCTTCAGACAAATCGGAATATATTAATTCTGCATCTGATTTAAGAGTTTTCTTTAATTCCTCAAGCTTTTTCATATTTCTGCCGGTCAGGACAAGTTCAAACCCTTTTTCTGAAAGATATCTCGCCATATCCCTTCCAATACCCGAGCTGGCGCCTGTTATAAGTACCTTCATTTTTAACACTTCCAATTTAATATATAGTTATTTTATATTATAACATTTTTAATTCATTTATTCAATATTTTTGAAATTTTTATGAAAATTTTAAAAAAATTTGATAAAAGTATAGACTTATAAGCAGTAATATAGTATAATTATAAAGTATCTGACATTTTATTAACACCTCGCATATTGAATATGTGAATTAATATTAAATCAAAATTGGCATGCCGTCCGCCATCACAGACGGCAGCAACGGAATTTCTGAAATATTTTAAAAGCCGCAGGAAATATTTATTTAAAAACCGTTGCTCTGCGGCAGAACAGGAGAATAATCATGTTAAAGAAAGCAAAAAAAATTTTAACCGGCATTATTGCGTCTGCAATGGTTTTATCATGCGCCGGATGCGGTACAGGCAAATCTACTGCTTATGCACTTACTGTTGACGGATATCAGGTCAAAGCAGGCGTATATATTTATTATCAGTATACTGCGTTTCAGGAAGCCAAAAATCTTGCTCAAAAAGCTAATGAAAAGTTGGATGTTACTGATGAAAAAGCTCTTAAAAAGGTCAAAATAAACGACAAGGATTTTTTACAGTGGGTAGAAGACAAAACAACAACAGCCTGCGCTGAACATGTTGCCGTTATGAAAAAATTTGATGAAATGGAATTGTCTTTGAAAGAAAGCGATATAGAAAGTATTGAATCAAGCGTTGAAAGCGCTTACGAAAATAATCCTGATATGTTTGAAGGCAACGGAATCGGAAAAGAATCATTAAAGGAAATAATGACCAATACTTATAAAAGCAATGAGATTTTTGAAGCTCTTTACGGTGAAAACGGTACGGAAGGAGTTAAAGAAGAGGATGTAAAAAACTTTTATATTGAAAATAACGCCAGAGTAAAATATATCGGTCTGGATCTTCATGACTCGGAAGGCAACGACCTTGACGAGGCAGGTAAAAAAGAAATTACAGACATGGCTGACGACTTCCTCAAACGTGCAAAAAATGCAGATTCTACTGATAAAATGCTGGAAGAATTTGATCTTATGCAGGAGGAATACGATAAATATGTTGCAGATAAAGCAGCTGAAGCTGCCGGTGAAGAAACAACAACCGAAGCCGCTACTGAAGCTGTCACAGAAACAACCTCAGTTGAAACTGTTTCCGAAACGTCAACTTCTGATAATGAAAACACATCAGAAAATGAAGCCGATGTAACAACTGCTGAAAACGAAGGAGCTTCATCATCTGAAACAACAACAGTTACTACGGCTGTTTCCGAAGCCGGTAGTGAAGAATCAGAAACTACTACTGCTAATCCTTATGCGAATGAAACAATCATTTCCGTAGTTACTACCGACGAAAATACAAAAGAAGAAGAAATTCAGTATACTCCTTCAAAAACATTCTATGACTGGGTATATAACGATGCAAAAACCAATATTCCGGAAATTATTGAAGATGAAGACACTCTTTATGTGGCAGTAAGACTTGACATAACGGAACGTATGACCGATGAAGATCTATGGAGCGAAACATCAGCTAATAGTACTAGATTTAACATGTTCTCCGATGATCTACAGGATAAGCTCAACGAATGGGTTGCAGGATATAGTATAGAAAAAAATGAAAAGGCTTATAAGCGTTATGATCCGTTTGATTTTAAAACAGCATCTTAATAAACAAATTTAAAGGGTAAGAAATTCTTACCCTTTTTATATAATAAAATGGAGGTAAAAATATGACTGACCAAAATTACGAAAAAATAATAAAATTAAGAATGGAAAAAGCCAAAAAAGCGCTAGAAAAAAATAATATGCAGGTTTTTATTGCAGACAATAAAAACGAAGTTTTGAATATTGTAAAAACACTTATAAAAAAGGGTGATATTATAGGCAGCGGAGGCTCAGTATCATTGACTCAATGCGGTATTATTGATTTACTGAGAACTCCTGATTATAATTTTTTAGACCGTGCAAACTTTACTCCGGAAAATATTAAAGAATTCTACATTAAATGTTTCAGTACCGATGCTTATTTCACCAGCGCCAATGCAATCACCGAAAACGGCGAGCTTTATAATGTTGACGGAAACAGTAATAGAATCGCAGCAATAGCATACGGTCCTGAATCAGTTATCGTGGTAGCCGGATATAACAAAATTGTAAAAAATCTGGACGAAGCTATAAACCGTGTTAAATCCACAGCAGCGCCTGCGAATACCGTTCGTCTGAACTGTAAAACATACTGTAATGAAACAGGCGAATGCGCCGCATTTGGACAGTCATGTCCCGGCATGACCTCCGGTTGCAGCAGCAGCGACAGAATATGCTGCAATTTCCTTGTATCTGCACAACAAAGGCATAAAAACAGAATAAAAGTAATACTTGTTGCTGAACCGCTGGGATACTAATGGAATATATTGATGCTAAAACTATTCTTACTAAATGCAAAAGTACAGAATGGTTCGGAACAGATTATAATATGAATATTTACCGTGGCTGCTGTCACGGATGCATTTACTGCGACAGCCGCAGCGAATGCTACAATATTGATAATTTCGATAAAGTCAGAGCCAAAAAAGATGTGCTGCCGCTGCTCCGTGACGAACTGAAAAGAAAAGTACGCTCAGGCGTTATCGGAACAGGCGCTATGAGTGATCCTTACAATCCTTTTGAAAAAGAGCTCCAGCTTACAAGACACAGTCTGGAACTGATCGACGCATTTAATTTTGGTATTTCCATTGTCACTAAAAGCGCTCTTATTACAAGAGACATCGACATTCTTCAAAATATTAAAGAACACTCCCCTGTTATCTGCAAGCTTACCATAACTGCCGCTGACGACAGTCTTTGCAGAAAAATCGAACCGCATGTCTCTTTGTCAAGCGAGCGTTTTGAAGCAATGCGTACACTTAGCAATCACGGTATATTTTCCGGAGTAGTTCTCATGCCTGTTCTTCCTTTTATTGAGGATAACGAAGAAAATATTTTAAATATTATTCATAAAACGGCAAAATGCGGAGGTAAATTTATTTATCCCTCCTTCGGCGTAACATTACGGCAAAATCAAAGAGAATATTTTTTCGATAAATTAGACGTAATATTTCCGGAAAGTAATCTTCGTGAAAAATATATAAGATATTACGGTAATTCATATAAATGTACAATCCAAAATGTCGGAAGACTATGGAAAATCTTTGAATCCGAATGTCTGAAATATGGTATTATTTACAAAATGAAGGACATAATTTCAGCATATAAATCCGGATATGAAATGAGTCAGCTTAGCTTTTTTTAACAAACAAGGACAGTTGAACTGTCCTTGTTCTTTTTTGTTAACTCTACGGAGCGTTTATTGTATTTAAATCAATATAATGTTATAATAATTCCGGAGGTGAAAAGCACATGAATAATATTAAAATAGGAAATCTTATTTATACGCTTAGAAAAGAAAAACAGCTTACACAATTACAATTGGCTGAACGTATGAATATCAGTGATAAAACCGTTTCTAAGTGGGAACGGGGATTAGGCTGTCCGGACATATCGCTTCTCCCTGATCTTTCAAAAATACTAGAAGTAAATCTGGAAGAACTGTTGTCAGGTAAGCTTGATATAAATTCTATTACAGGAGGAAATATGAAAAAAACTAAATTCTATATCTGTCCGCAATGCGGAAATATTATAACTTCTTCAGAAGATGCCGCTATATCCTGCTGCGGTAAAAAGCTCTCAGCTTCAGAACCGCAAAAAGCTAATGAACAAGAAAAACTAAGTATAGAAAATATTGAAACTGATTATTTCATTTCAACAAATCACGAAATGACAAAAGAACACTACATTTCATTTGTCGCACTTTTAACTGGAGACAGTCTGATAATAAGAAAACAGTATCCGGAATGGAACTTGCAAACACGCATTCCGGCTTTTTCTCATGGAAAACTTATATGGAACTGTACAAAGCACGGTTTATTTTATCAGATTATTTAAATTTCATATATTTTAATATTATCCCAATTAATTGACTTTATTTTATGTTTGTGATATAATATTAAAAGTTTAATTAAAGGAGATTTTATATGAAAGAAAAAGCATTAATTCTGAAAAGAATTTTAGCAGCATTAACTTCCGCTATGATTCTGACAGCAGCATCAACAGGATGCAGCAAGGATTCAGACAAAACTCAAAAAACAAATAAAGATATTTTCGGAAACGATTCTTCATCAAGCGATGTATCAGGCACTAGTGTTACGCCGTCAAACGAAGTCAATATTATAAATAATCTTGATACGCTGGACTCGACTGGAAAAGTTTATAGTCAGACTATTATGATTTACATGGTAGGTTCTGATCTGGAGTCTGAATACGGCAATGCTTCTCTTGATTTACAGGAAATGCAGGAGGCTATGCCGGATGTTGATAACAATAACATAATTGTTTATACAGGCGGCGCTTCACAATGGCAAACACCTGAAATTGACGCTGATGAAAACGCCATATTTAAGCTTGAATCAAACGGTTTTACTAAAATTTCTTCCACAGACGCAAAAAATATGGGTGAAGCGGATACCTTAAGTGAATTTATTTCATATGGTCTTGAAAATTACAACACTGATAAATACGGCTTGATTCTCTGGAATCATGGCGCCGGACCGGTATTCGGATTTGGTGTAGATGAAAATTACAACGATTTGCTTACACTTCCTGAAATGCAGTCCGCATTGGAAAATTCAGTAGGTCAGTCAGGTCAAAAACTTGAATGGATCGGTTTCGATGCTTGCCTTATGAGTTCTCTTGAAGTTGCTGATGTATTTTCCGATTATTCCAACTATTTAATCTCATCTCAGGAAACTGAACCGGGCTGGGGCTGGAATTACTCGTTTCTTTCTTCACTTTCAGAACCTGATATGGACGGTGCAAGATTAGGTCAAAAAATCATTGATGCATATATGGATTTCAGTGAAGCAGTATTTGAAGAATATCCAAAGTTTTACTCCGATTTAACACTGTCATGTATGGATTTAAATAAATATCAGACCGCTGAAGATCAGCTCAATGCATTTTTTGAAAATATTAATAGTAACCTTGATAGCAATACCTACCCTGAAGCGGTAAGAAACCGTGATAATGTAAAAGATTTCGGTACATATAGTTCAGACTTTAATTACAGTCTTGTAGACATAACAAATCTTCTTGAACTTCTTTCAGCCGACTCTGACGCTTCGGCTGACGAAACAATAACCTCTATAAACGATATGATAATGTATATGCGTACCAACACTGCAAATGCAGGAGGCGTATCCATCTGTTATCCATATCAGACAGACAGCGAATATTCTGAATATTGCATAGCCATGCAAGAAAGTATTGATTTTTCTTCAGGTTATACAAGCTTTCTTAAAAAATTCAACTCTATAAAAAACGGAGAACAGATTGCTGATGAATGGACAGTTGAAGAAGCAGAAACAAATGTAGAAAAAATTACTCCGGAAAACGGTTCTCAAAACGGCAGTGATATTTCTCTTGCGCTTACAGAGGAACAACAGCAAAATTTCGGAACAGCTGCATACTATATTCTCTGCAAAGCCGAAGCAGGCGGTTTTATTGAATCCGGAGAAGATGAACGTGCTGAAGATATGTATGTATTTATCCATGGCGGCAAAAATGTAAAAATGGACGATAACGGAGTTCTTCATGCTTACTATAGCGATAATGTGGTGTATATGAAAGATAAGGAAACCGGAGAACGTTCCGATATTCCTATGGTTTTAATTGACAATGATTCTTCTTCTACAGAAAAAAGATATCTTACCTCAGTCGTACTTACTAAAACAGAAGATGATTTTGCAACAACCAGTGCAAATCTTCAGATCGTTGTAGATGAAGAACACCCTGACGGAATAATAAGAAACGCTGTTCCTATTTCATCTGATGACGAAGAAATTCAACGTGCAAACAAACAGCTGCTTGATATTGATGATTATAATATTATGTCAGTTGTCGGCAGATGCAGCTACCTTACAAGAGATGATAACGGCAAACTCCTCCAGTTTTTCGACTGGGAAAATTCCGGAATACTAATGGGATTTGAACAAAATCTTAAATCTGGATACGAACTCGAAGTAACTCCAATAGAAAATCCTGAAAATTATGTATGTATGTTTATTGTTACTGATTCTCAGGGCAATTCAACAGTTTCAGAATTGATTCCACTTGGATAATTTTATAAGTGATCAGGAAATAAGGCAACGTATATAGTTATTTGCAATCAAATAATTGCATGAACCTTAGAACTTAAAAAATAATTCGATTAATTCCGACAAATCTAATTGCAAAACAGCCAAAATTACGTATTTACCGTAATTTTGGCTGTTTTCTGTAACCCTTTTCAATGTGTACAACTAAAACCAATACTTCTGTGAACCATACTATCTTTTTCTGATTGAATAATTATTATAAATCTTATACTTTAACTGCCATGTAGTTTGCATACCTTTCAAGCATTTTATCCGAAGTCTCTATAATGGAAACATCCACCTTTTTCTGCAGCAAATCCCAGTTAGGTTTTCTGCTTGTCAAATTATGTGCATCACTTCCGAAAACTATCTCTTTCTCTTCATTTATTAGATTTTTTATAAATCTTTTTTCCTTGCGGTTTTCAAAAGCTTCGTTATTTACTTGAAATACAGGCTTTATTGAAAGTATTCTTTCAATTTCGGAACTACTGTAATATTCAAAGTATCTGTGAACATGAGCAATAATAACTTTCAGATTGTACTCCGCTGAAATATTATAAATTTCCTCTGATATCCATTTTTCATACGAACGATAAGGCAGTTCAAGCATAATTAAATTCGTTCCCATAATTACAAGTTTTTCTATATCCTTCATTTCGGAAATACCATGTTCAATCGCAACCTCCGCACCCAAAATAATATTCTTTATAAATTTATTTTCCTTTATACGATTGTATGCATTCTTTCTTTTTTCAAGAAAATCTTCAACCGATTTTTCACGATGTGCATAAAAGTGCGGTGTGGCAACAACACGTTCAATTCCCTGCATACGCATCATTTCAAGCATTTCCAACGACATTTCGGGATTATGCGCTCCATCATCAATTCCGGGCAGTATATGACAATGATATTCTGTGCGCAATATTCTCAACCTCACTTCTTTTCATTCTTTGTTTCATTTTTATCCGTTTTTTCTCCGTAATAACCATAGCCACGCTTATAATCATACTTGTATTTGGAATAATATCTTCCGCTACGCTTATTCTTAATACTATTAAGAATAAATCCGAGCATATTGACCTTTGAAAATTCCATTTTCTTTACAACTGCTTCGATGTCTTCCGTAGTTGTTCTTCCATAACATAATACAACAACAATACCCGATACACATTTTGCAAGCTCCATTGCATCTGTAACAACATTAACAGGCGGTGTATCAATAATAATTATCTGGTATTTTTTGTTAAGCTCATCAAGTATAGCTAACATATTTTCAGATGCTAAAAGCTCAGACGGATTAGGTGGGAGAGGTCCTGATGTCATTACATCAAGATTTTCCATTACATTCTTTTGAATACACTCATCGAGCTTATTCATTTTACTGATAGCTGTTGAAAGACCCTTTTTATTTTTAATCTCAAATATTTTATGCTGAACCGCTTTTCTCATATCTGCGTCAATGAGAAGTGCCTTGTTTCCGCCCTGTGCAAGCGCAATAGCAATGTTTGCGGAAATTATAGACTTGCCCTCAGACGGATTCGCCGAAGATACAGCAAATATTTTTTTATCAGATGTTGCAAGAGAGAAATTTACATTTGTTCTGATAGACTTATATCTTTCAACAATATAAAAAGGAATATCCTTATCCGTAAGCTTGCTGTAATTATCTTTTGAAGACTTATCATTTCTCTCCGCTGCAAATTCTTGTATTTCACCAATAATAGCTTTTTTGTATTTTTTCTCAAGTAATGCCACATCCTTGACAGTATTGTCAAAATAATCTGTAATAAGAATAATCGTTACTACTATCAGTAATGCTGCTGCCATACCAAGTAATGTGTTTTTTATAACATTAGGCGCAACAGGTGTTTCATATACCTTTGCCTTATCAATTGTATTAATAGAACCCACACCTACCGCTTTTGCCACATATTCAGGCGCTATTGATGTAAGATTATTACATATTGAAGCTGCAATTTCAGGATTTTTCGCAGTTGCTATAACCTTAACGGCAGATGTATCCGTTACAGTACTAAGCTCAATACATTTGCGCAGTGATTCAGTTTCAATCTCACCTGACATATTAAACGTGAAATTTTCAGAAAGTATTACTTCATCAAACTGCTCCAGAAGAAGTTCACCAATTGCTGCCATAACAGCGTCGTCCTTTAATACTTCCATGTATGTATTTACAAGCTGTTTGGAATTACTGATATTATTCTGATCAGCCATCTGATCTGAAATTCCTGTATAACTTTGAACATACATGGAAACATGGGATGAATATTCAAATGGGAGAAACATCTTTGAAAATCCAAATGATAATATTCCGCCTGCTATTGTTACAATGATAATAATCCAGATTTTGTTCAGAAATAATCCGATAAGTTCTTTTATAGTATAACTATTCTCCATTTTTTATTTCCTTTCAATCTCTCATAAAGATATCTCGTGTATAAACCTTATCAGATACATCATCAAGACATTTATCATAACGATTCACAACAATTGCATCAGATATCTTCTTAAATCTTTCAAGATCATTAACTATAACGCTTCCAAAAAATGTATCTCCGTCATTGAGAGTCGGTTCATATATAATAACTATTGCTCCCTTTGATTTAAGCCTTTTCATAACTCCCTGAATTGAACTTTGGCGGAAATTATCTGAGTTTGACTTCATAGTAAGCCTATAAACACCAATCGTCACATACTTTTCAATACCTGTGTCAAATTCATCATCCGTACTGTACCAACCTGATTTTTCAAGCACTCTGTCGGCAATAAAGTCCTTACGAGTCTTATTTGACTCAACAATGGCTTCAATCAGGTTTTCAGGTACATCCTTGTAATTAGCAAGAAGCTGCTTTGTATCCTTTGGCAGACAGTATCCGCCATATCCGAATGACGGATTATTGTAATGTGTTCCTATACGAGGATCAAGACATACACCATCAATAATTTGCTGTGTATCAAGACCTTTAATTTCTGCATATGTATCAAGCTCATTAAAGTAAGATACTCTCAACGCAAGATAAGTATTTGCAAAAAGCTTTACAGCCTCAGCTTCTGTAAATCCCATATACAGAATATCAATATTTTCCTTAATTGCACCATCAGAAAGTAAATCTGCAAATATGTGTGCCGCTTTTACAAGTTTTTCATCTTCCATATCTGTTCCCACGATAATTCTTGAAGGATAAAGATTATCATAAAGCGCTTTACTTTCACGTAAAAATTCAGGACTGAAAATGATATTTCCGCTTCCTGTTTTTTCACGTATGCTTTTTGTGTATCCTACCGGAATGGTCGATTTGATAACCATTATCGCTTCAGGATTATACTCCATTACAAGCTTTATCACATTTTCAACTGCCGATGTATCAAAGAAATTTTTCTTGCTGTCATAATTTGTCGGAACCGCAATAACAACAAAATCAGCGTCAGAGTAAGCTTCCTTTGCGTTAAGGGTTGCTGTAAGATCAAGCACTTTTTCGACAAGATACCTTTCGATATAATCATCCTGTATAGGGGATTTTCTGTTATTTATCATTTCTACCTTTTCCGGAACAATATCAACCGCATAAACCCTATTATTTTGTGCAAGCAAAACAGCCAATGACAACCCGACATACCCTGTTCCTGCTACAGCTATTTTCATTTTATCATCTCCTATTTGCTGTTAAATTCCTTATACCACTGGGCAAAGCTTCTCAGACCGTCACGAAGACTTGTTTTCGGCTTAAAACCCAAATCTCTTTCAAGGTCTGATGTATCGGCATATGTCACAGGTACATCACCTGCCTGCATTGGCACAAGCTCCTTATACATATCAAAATTATAATTTTGTGGAAGCACCTCAGCTTTTACAAGCTCCTCACTGAGTATCTGAACAAAGTCAAGAAGATTTTCTGGACTGCTGTTTCCGATATTATATACCTTGTACGGTGGTATCGGAAGTCCGTCATTTCCGTTTTTCTTTTCGGGCGGCTTAACCATTACATGTTTAACTCCCTCGACAATATCGTCTATGTAAGTAAAATCCCTCTTACAGTCGCCGTAATTAAAAATCTTGATTTTCTCTCTTTTAACAAGTTTTTCGGTAAAGCTGAAATATGCCATATCAGGACGTCCCGCAGGTCCGTAAACTGTAAAAAAACGAAGACCTGTTGATGGAATGTTATAAAGCTTTGAGTATGCATGTGCCATAAGCTCATTTGATTTTTTTGTTGCGGCATAAAGCGATACAGGATTATCAACCTTATCATCAGTACTGAACGGAACCTTTGTATTTCCACCATAAACGCTTGACGAACTTGCATAAACCAAATGTTCAACTGGATAATTTCTGCAAGCTTCAAGGATATTGTAAAAACCGATTATATTTGACTCTATGTAAGCGTCGGGATTTGTTATAGAATAGCGTACACCCGCCTGTGCAGCAAGATTTACAACTATCTTTGGAGTATATTCGCTGAAAATTGTATCTATAAGCAGCTTGTCCGCAAGATTTCCCTTGATAAATTTCCAATTGCAGCCACTCTTTTCTTTTGCAAGATTTTCAATTTCATTTAGTCGGTATTCTTTGAGTGAAACATCGTAATAATCATTTACACTGTCAAGCCCAATAACAGTCACATTGCTTGCGGTATGTATAATTTCCTTTGTAAGGTTGCTGCCGATAAACCCTGCCGTACCTGTTATAAGTATTGTTTGATTGTCTAAATTTTGCATTTTGCACCTCTGAAACTAAATTTTATTTTTTCTTATAAATACAGATTTAATAAATTTAAAAGCTTCTTTAAAACGCTTGGTTTTAAAATATACAAGTAAGTTTAAAGCGTTTGGTATAGACAGACAAATTAGAAGCTTTATTATTAATCCTGCCATTCCTTCTATATGAATAAGCGAGCATATTGTATATGTTAAAATACAATTTACAATTGTAACAAATAAATATAAAACATGGTCGATATAATACTCTTTTATTGTTCTTTGGAAATATGATTTAAATAACACTCTATTCCTTGACAGAAAATTAAACAGCACAATGGTAATTATTGTTGCAAGTAAAACTCCCGTAACTCCGAAATAATAACCGAGCACAAAGCTTAAAATTATATTTCCTGCTGCTTCCATAAAATATGATAGTCTCAGCTCCCAAAACAAACCCGAACCACTTACGTATAAATTTCTTATATTGCATGATGTTATTACATAAAAATATGTACAGAACAAAAACATATTAAAATCAGAAAGCATCAAATTTTTGTTGCCACTCATCCATATTTTTACAAAAGGCTGATAAAGACAACATAAACATATAGTACACATACTTGTTAACCATGAAAAAATAAAAGTAAATTTTATTAAATTCTTATAATTTCTTTCTACGCCTTCCGTTGCTATACTGTTTCCGACACTTGCCTGCATACAATTTGAAACTGTCAGCGACACTCCATATATTGCTGTAAAAATATAAAAATAATTATTATATATCGCAACACTTGTTAGTCCAACCAATGACGAAATTACAATTGTATCTATCGTATTTCTGCAAACATTAGACAACTTATTAAAGAAGACACCTTTGACTTGCTTTGTAATTTCTTTTTTTATATTTTCAGATATTTTTCCATGCGGAGTGATTTGTGGAAAGTATTTTTTTGAAACAAATTGTACTAATAAATTATTGATTATCGAAAATATCGGAAGAAAAATAACATAAACATAATAATTACCAAATACAAATAAAACTACAGCCTGTACAATAAACATACTGCTTTTAATTATGCTCGATATTTTATCTGTAAGATCCGCACGCTGCATTGCAAGAAGCAATGCAGTTTTATATGCAAATAACCAGTATGAGATAACAGAATTAGAAAGATATATAAGATATAATAAATAAATATTTACTTCATCAGGATACGAACCTTTAATAAGAAATTTTAAAAAAGGAAGCAATATCAATCCTATAGCGAGAATAACAATTCCTATTATTCTGTAAACCCTTTTTAAATATGATATCAATGCACAAACTGTATCATTATCTCCAATTGCTATAGGTTTATATAGAATATAAACGACAGCTGAAGAAAAACCTAGATCAGTTAGGTTAAGTACCTGAAGAATTGATGTAAACAAACCATTAAGTCCCTGATATTCTTCACCAAGTTTATATAAAATAAGCGTACGTACAACAAAAGGTAAAATAATATTTATAATCTGTAGAATTATTGCACTTTTTAAATTCCTTTTTGAATTTTTTATTCTCGAATCACTCATATTATTTTCAGCCTCACAATTTTATTTTCTGGGTAACTACAGGAAAAATTTAATGGGTCATATATAAAGTCGTTTACTTTTTTCATAATAAATTCTCCCTCTTACTCAAAAATAAATTTAAAAGGCATATATGCAGTATCATTGTTGATATACCAAAGAGAGACATAGAAAATATAGAATAAAGAGTAATAGCCGACAAAACATAATTCTATATAGTTTCTTTTTCCTTTTAAGTTTTTACAAATAATTGTTATTCCCGGAATAGAGATAAAAGCCAATACAATATACACACGGTATAGCATATCATTTTGAACAGCAAATATAAGAAATACTAAGCTCAAAATAAATAAATCTACAAGAACTTTTTCTTCCTTACTTTTATATAATTCAGAGTAAATAGACGTAAAATACAAAACAATGAATGTTATGGCAAACACATACGGTCTAAAATTCAGCAAAGATGCGTCATATGTTTCATATAAGCTATAACGAGAAATAATCTTAAAAACCAACGTTCCAACATTGAGAAGATTCATAATCAAACAAATTATTGCCAATCTCCGTATTAAAGTAGGTGTAAAATCAATTTTTCTGAATAAAATCAATAAAAGCATAACTAACACTGAAGAATGAAAGGTAGAAGCAATTAAAATAGTAAATATGTATTTCACCCATTTTCCTTGAAGTAAAAAAGGAATTGACAGCAAAACTATTGCAATGGCACACCCTTGACGCATAATATTAAAAGAGCATTGTATGTAGAGATAAGGCTGGAACACAAAAACTAAAATGGAAAAGATATAATAATCAGGTGATACATATTTTCTTATATAGATAATAAAATTCAATAAAATAAGAGTGGTTACAAGTATTGTTAAAGTAACAGTCCCACCGCCTATTATTATGGCTATCTTGTTTAAAAGCACATACCCTTTCTCAGTAAAGTATGCATCACCATTCTTCTCTATATTATGAAATGCATCTACATAATTTCCGTGATCAGACCCTATATGTTCATCACGAAAAGCTGAGATGAACCAAAGTACAGACATAATAAGTAGAAATAAAAATTGAAAAAATCTTTTCCATTCTAAATTGGAGTGAGATAAACTATTAAATGTAATTGCATGACGTGTTTCAATCATTCTCTCAATCATGAAAAAGTATGCAATAAAAACAAATATCAGAATATATATATACATGATTCTTTTCAAAATCCCCCACTATACCAACTCTATTTCCTTCCTATTCGGTAATTTTATCATTTGTCCAAGTTTATAATCCATTTCTTCCGGTATCATTTTTTGAAATCCCGAAGCTGTATATAACGTTATTTCACCAAAATACAAATGATTATTTACTATATAAAAATCAATTCTGGATTGACAAATATTTTCTGATAATATTTCAGAATATTTCAGCATTTTATCAAGGCACTCCGGAACCGACTCAACAATATTACTTACCTTAAAATGTTCATCAAGTGAAATATACTGTGGTTCCCACGCAGTGTTGTAAACCGTTTCACTAAGTTCTTCACCATGATTAAAACGATTATGAAAAACAACAATATATATTGGTTTACCATTTATACAGTATACCTTATAATCTTCCGGAACAGTTTTCCCTTTTTCTTCAAGATACTTTTCCGCAATAATCCTCGGCTTTACGTCTTTATAAGGCCATTCTCTTCCTGCATAAAAATAATTTCGTTTGAGACTTTTATTTAATTTCTTTTTTGCAGCATTCATATCAAGCTTCGATTTATCTCTGCAAATTACAAGTCCACCCGAATCATGTGTACATTTTAAAACAAAATTATTCGGAAGCTTATCAAAATCAATATCTTCAAATTTGTCCCATACTCCAAGTGTTGGAATAATATGATTCTCACCTATCTTATCGGCAACATATTGTTTTACTGCGTATTTATCAACCATTGTGGTATATTCGATTTTTCTGTCATAAAGCTTTAACCATTGAAGTTTTTCATTAAAAGTTTTCGGATTTTCAAGGTTTAACGTTTTTCCAGTTCTAATTTTGTAAACAATGCAAAGATATTTTTCATCATTCATTTTCTTGAAAAAACCAAGACGACTGAGTGCAATAAAAATGTATCCCGGGTTTTTAAGTATCTTTATTAGTTTATCTTTCATTTTTTTCATCTCATTTCAATAATTTTAAGCCATTTTTTTATAATAGTATCAATATTATATTGTTCTCTCACATAAGGATTGTTTTTACGCATTTTTAAACGATATATTTTATTGTTCAAGATTTTTACTATGGCGCTTTTCAATGCTCTCACATCGCCGACTGGAACTATAATTCCGTTTTCACTGCCAATTAATTCACGGGCAATTCCGCTTTGAAAATCAGTAGAAATAACCGGAAGTCCCATTGCCATAGCTTCTAACAAAACATTTGGAAATCCTTCATAATTTGAAGAAAGAACAAATAAAGCTGCACCATTTATACGATCATGCAAATCACTGACGCTTCCCTCAAGAATTATTTTATCACCTAACTGCAACTCGTTTATTTGACTTTGAAGAGTATTTCTTTGAGGTCCTTCTCCATATATCTTTAAGGTTACACTAATATTTATTTCCTTGAGTACCATACTAAAAGCTTCTATCAACAAAGAAAAATTTTTTTGTGGGTCAAGTCTTCCTGATGCAACAATTTCCATAGGCTTTCTTTCTTCAATAATTTCAGGTAATTTTAATGAAAACAACGGATTAGCTATAATACATCTATTTTGAACAAAGCTGTAATAATCAAACATGACGTTCCCTTGACAAACAAACATATCCGTACTTTGATATATTTTATTCAGAATTCGCTGATAAATAATGTTTCGTTCAGAAGGGGCAGCACGTTCAGAAGAAATCCATTTGAAATTATGATATTTTCCATACTTTTTTACCATATAAGTTATAATATCAGCAGTAGTAAGCATTGAAATCACAACATCCGGCTTTATATCATCAATTATTTTTGATATATATTTTACTGCCTTAAACAATTCCTTTATCATACTAAACTGTCGCAATACAGATTTTTTACTTACATTGCAGGACGCACCAATATAATTTATCTCTTTATTCAATGAATAAAACGATTCACCGGAAATAAAAGTTGTTAAGGTAACGTCATAATCATTCTCTGAAAGATAATTTGCAATATGTGCGGTTACTCTCTCCGCACCCCCGCCGCCCATACGTGGTATAATAAACATAATGTTCATATTATTTTTCTCCTCAATATTTTATCCGAAATTAATTTCATAACAGGCATGGGAGCAAAAAATAAAATCATTTGACCTATTGTTACATAAATTAAATCCGTAATCGAACAATGCCCACGTTTCCATATTGCATATGTTACTTCAATTGTACTTTTACAATAAGTCCAGCTTTTTCTTCTTTTATAGTTATCGGCATTGGAACGAAACAGCAATAAAGATTCATTTATATTTCTTGCTTTACAGCCCATATTAATCATACGGGAAAATAAATCCCTATCCTGTTTTCTTCTGATTTTTCCATATCCGCCGCACCTGATAACTTCAGATTTTTTATACATTATTGTCGGATGATTAAATGGCTGAATACGACCTATTTTTTTAACAATTTGTTCATGCTCTGATGGTACAACACGTGAGCATTTTATCTCTGTCGGATTATCCCAGAATTCATCAATATTTGAACCGACTATCACAAGATTTTCATCTGATTCAAAAAGCTTAACCTGCTTCTCGCATCTTTCAGGTAACGAAATATCGTCAGAATCCATTCTTGCAACGAGTTCGTTTCTACAGTGCTGGAGTCCGATATCAAGTGCCATACCCAACCCTACATTTACCTTCAGTTCAATAACGGTAAATAAATCGCTGTACTTTTCCTTATATAACATCACCATTTTATGTAAAAAATCATTTAATTTTCCGTCTTCAACAATTACAAATTGTTCCGGCTTCAATGTCTGATTTAACATACTATCAATAGCTTGCTTTAGATATTGCGGGTTTTCTTTATAATATACGGACATTAAAACACTGTAATTCATATTCCTTTCACTTCCTCAATAATTCTTTCTCTTTTATTTCCTTAAGCCTGCTATCAGCTTCATAAAAACCTTCTGTACTTTCTTTTTTAAACAGTATACGTAAGGTCATAAGTATTATCTTTATATCAAGTGCAAATGAATAATTTTCAATGTACATTAAATCAAGTCTGAGTTTATCTATAGCTGTTGTATTGTATTTACCATATACCTGTGCATATCCTGTCAGACCGCCCTTAACTTTGTTGCGAAATTCAAATTCAGGAATATCCTTTCTGTAAATCTCACAATGCTCGACACGTTCGGGACGCGGTCCTACGATTGACATATCGCCTTTAATTATATTAAGCAGTTGCGGAAGCTCATCTATACGCAATGCTCGAATCACCTTTCCAACTTTTGTGATTCTGTTATCATTATCTATGGCAGGATGTGGTTTTCCGTCAGATTCAGCATCTTCAATCATAGAACGAAATTTTAAAATATCAAATTTTTTGCCGTTTCGTGTTACACGTTTTTGACGGTAAAATACCGTTCCACCATCCTCAAGTTTGATAGCCGCCGCAACAATAAGCATTATAAAAGATGACGGTATCATGGCTGTTAAACAAAAAATCAAGTCCATAGTTCTCTTTACAAAACGCTGCACCAAACTCAAACCACATCCATGAATAAGCTTGAGAGGGGTGTCAAACAAGGTTATATCTTTACTTCCTGAATATATAATATCAGATAAAATTGGCACGGAATATACACGTATTGAGTTACTATAGCAGTATTTAAGAATTTTATTGCGCAATTCTGCCTTAATGTCATTTAAAATAACAGCATCGTAATTTTCAAATTCTGTAATAATTTCTTCAAAAGTATAATCATCACAATATATCATACGTTCAATACAATACTTATCTTTTCTCTGATCCATTTTTTTCTTCAGAAGAAGTGAATTTTCTCTTCCATAAAGCATTATCATATGTTTCGGAACACAATATTTATGATATATTGCAGTAAAACTTAACGATAATAAAAACGCTGCTGCAATATCAATTACAGTCATAAGTATTATAGGAAAAAAAGATATCATATTATGAGCTATAAGACATATTTGAAAATATGTAATACAATTAAGAATAATTATTGACAATCCCTGTGATATAATTATATCTGTAAACTTCATATATCCGAATTTAAAAGCATCCGAATACAAAAAAAGCATAAACATAATAAAAGCATATATAAGTATAAGAATATAACCTCCGCCACTCAAAAGCGGTATATGATACATGAATTTCCATATAAGAAAAAAAATAAATGAAAGAATCATAATTTCAAAAATAAATTCAACTTTTCTTATAAAGCTTTTTATCTCATCAAATTGGATATGTACTTTTTTATAATTCAATCTAGTCATAAAAACTCATTTCCTCCAAATAACACCTTTTTAATCACAGCTTCCCCGATTTTGGCCAGGTATTGTCTCATAACAGCTATATAATTGGATATAATACATTCATAACCAATTATTAAAATTCGCAAAAGAACATATTTCACGATAAACTTGTTTATACACAAATAGTTATACGGTTCATATATTCAGTTTTTTGTTCAAATGACGAATGAACATAGCGGTTAAGCGTTATTTCAACACTTGAATGACCGAGTATTTCAGAAAGTGCCTTGATATCAAAGCCAAGTCTTATACAATTTGATGCAAACATATGCCTCAGAGCATGAAAGTGAACTGACGGCAAATTAACGTTTTTGAGTATTTTAGCAAAACGATACTGCATTGTCCTCGGCTCAATTACCCTTGAAGTACCCGAAACAACAAAATCTTCATCATTTTCTCTCATTTCTTTGAGAAAAGCAACAACAACTTCGGGTATCGGTATAATACGCTTCGAAGATTCACTTTTCGGTTCTGTTATTATAAGCTTAGTCTTTCTGTCTGCTTCGTGAAGTTGTATTCTCTGAACAGTTTTACTGACGGTCAGAATACGTTTTTCAAGGTCAATGTCTTTCCATTGAAGTGCACAAAGTTCACCAATTCTGATACCTGTTGTCATGGCTAGAGTTATGCCTAAGGTTGTTGAATTGTGGATTTTAGAGACATATTCTTCAAGACAAAGCTGTTCTTTTTTATCTAAAAGCCTTATGTCAGAGGTTTTCTTTCTCGGCAGTGACACTCCCTCCAAAGGATTATAGATACAGTAGGTCTTAACAGCATATTTAAAAACTGATTTCATTAGTACAATAATATCACCTATATATCTGTTTGATAAACCCTCATTTCGTTTCTTTTCTATAAAAGAATACATCTTATCGGAATTGATATCCGATGCCGGAATATGCCCAAATTCGGGAAGTATATGGTTCAATGCCTTCGTACGATAATTTGCAAGGGTTGACTCCTTAACCCTGTAGCATATACTTTTATACCACTCACCAAAAAGTTCATCGACTGTTTTTGAAGTGCTGCGGATAGAATTTTTTCTCAGTTCATCAATTTTATTTCTAACTGCTTCCCTACTTTTTCCAAAAATATAAAGGAACTTTCGTTTGCCGTTCTCCTTTTTGCCCTGCGAAATTCTTCCTTCCCAACGACCATCTTGTCTTAAATAAATATTATATCCGTCCATATTCTCCTCCAATACCAATTTTTTTCAAAAAGCTATTGCATTTTATATTACTAAATGCTATAATAAAGGATAGTGTATTATAGAAATTTTCGCAAATTATGTTCTTTTGCGAAATCTTTTATTATATTTATGAGATTTATAACTGATATGACTATCAGGAAAGAAAAATAAAATAGTCAGAAAAAAAATTATGTAAAGTTTTTTTATTCAGAGAAATAATTGAGACGGAATTAACCGTCTTTTTTTACTGCTCGAAAAAATGTCCTATATTTTTATACTTTTCAGGTTTAATACCCGTTAAAAAAAGAAACCCACAGACCAAAGCCTGTGGGCAGTACATAATATTAAATTCTCCGTTAGCGATTTCATACAATATTCGCAAGAGTTTTGTTATTTTATACCAATTTAGTTACGAAGGATTAGTATTATATACAAGCGGACTTGCAAGCTTAAATTCTCCCTCGTCATAAATAACTTCAATTTCTTCACCTTTATTTATATGACCCTCCAGAAGCTGCTGAGAAATAAGATTTTCAATTTTTTCCGAAACAGAACGTTTAATATACCTTGCACCATATTTTTTTACTTCACTTTCATTAATAAGTTCATCAGGAACATTACTGTCAAAATTCAGCTTTATACCTATTTTTTCAGCTCTTTCTTTTAATTCATTCAGCATCTTTACGGTAATTGCATTAAGATCGCCTTTCTCCAAAGGTTTGAATATCACTATTTCATCAAGTCTGTTAATTAATTCAGGCTTTAACTGCCTTTTCAATTCAGATTTAACCTTACTGTTGACATCAGAATCATTATTTTCTCCGAATCCCAGTCTGACGCTTTCAGACATTAATTCAGAACCTATATTGGAAGTAAGAATTATAAGTGTATTTTTAAAATCAGTTTTCCTGCCTTTAGAATCTGTCAGAACTCCGTCTTCAAGAATTTGCAAAAGAATATTCAATACTTCAGGATGCGCTTTTTCAATTTCATCAAATAAAAGAACACAGTAAGGTTTACGTCTGATTTTATCGGTAAGAGTACCGCTTTCATCAAATCCCGCATATCCCGGAGGCGCTCCTATAAGCTTTGAAACAGAATGCTTTTCCATATATTCGGACATATCAATTTTAATAAGATTTCTTTCACTGTCAAAAATAAATTCTGCCGCCGCTTTTGAAAGTTCTGTTTTACCTACCCCTGTAGGACCCATAAAAATAAAAGAACCTATAGGCTTATTCGGTTCTTTTAAACCTGTCCTGCTTCGTCTTATTGCTTTGGCAATAGCAGAAACCGCCTTTTCCTGTCCGATAACTCTTTTTCGCAGATTACTTTCCAGATTTAATAATTTGCTTTCTTCATCCTTTGAAATACTCTTTACAGGTATCCCCGTCCATTCTGAAACTACGCCTGCCGTATCGTCAACTGTAATTTTTACCGGACGCAATACGGAATTTTTTGATTTCTTTTTAAATGCCTTTTCAATACTTTCTAATGTAATAAATTCATCTGTCATTTGTAAGACATCATTTTTTTCTCTTGATGATTCCTTCCTTGCTCCGCGTATTTTAGCCTTTGACGCCGCCTCATCAATAATATCGATTGCTTTATCAGGCAAAAATCTGTCATTTATATATCTAACAGACAGATTCACAGCAGATTTTATAACCTCATCACTTATTATTACATTATGATAATTTTCATATTGTTCACGCAGACCTTTTAATATATTAAATGTCTGATCTTCATCAGGTTCGCTTATCAGTACCGGTTGAAATCTTCTTTCAAGAGCAGAATCCTTTTCAATATTTTTTCTGTATTCTTCTATAGTTGTAGCGCCGATTATCTGTATCTCTCCCCTTGCAAGCTGAGGTTTAATAATATTAGCCGCATCAATTGCTCCCTCTGCCGCACCGGCGCCTACAATAGAATGAATTTCATCTATAAATAGTATTACGTTGCCAACATTAATTACTTCTTCAATACATGTTTTTATTCTCTCCTCAAAATCTCCTCTGTATTTTGCTCCGGCAAGCATTGCGGTAAGATCCAATGAAAAAATATTTTTATTTTTAAGCTCATCAGGTACCTTTCCGCTTACAAAAATTTGTGCTAATCCCTCTACTATAGCTGTTTTACCTACTCCGGCTTCACCAATAAGACATGGATTATTTTTATTGCGTCTTGCTAAAATCTGTAAAACCCTTTCAATTTCCTTTTCCCGTCCTATAAGAGGATCATGTTTTCTTTCAAGAGCTTCCTCTGTAAGACTTTTTCCGTATTTATAAAGTGTGGGAATTTGTTTTCTGTCCGGCTGACTGTATTTTAAAACCTCTGCCGGTATCTCCCCTGTATATGCGCCTGCACAGTCATTATAAAGCTTTGCCGGATTTGCTCCCATTGCCCTAAGAAAACTCATTGCTCCGCAGCCGGGTTCCTTTAAGAGCGACATGAAAATATGCTCAGTACCTACAAGCTTCGTACCCGACGATTCCGCAGCAGCTGCTGCACTGTTAAATATTCTTCTCAATGCAGGAGTAAAATTGTCATATGTCAGATGTGTTTTTTCACCTTTGCCGATAAACAATACCATTTGATCGTATATATCATTAAGCGTTATATTATTTGATTTCAGTACAGAAGCCGCAATATTTCCGCCCTCCTGAACAAACCCCAATATAATGTGCTCTGTACCAACATAAGTATGCCCCATCTGAGACGCCGCTTCGATTGCCGTTTCAATAGAATTTACTGCTCTTCTTGTAAACATCTCAAAATTATTATTCATCAGTCCACTCACCTTTCATATTAATCCATTAATAAGTATGCCACGAAATCAATGCGATATATGTCGATGTAATTCAAATAATTAATTTTAATTTCTTCCGATAAATCTGTAACACATTTTTCACTATAACATATTATGTACTATGAAACGGATTCAAACAATAAAGTTTCCGCTTCAATACATTTTATTTATTAAAGGAGTTGCTAATTATGGGTTGTGGATGCGGTTTTTCAGGAAATGGTAGTTGCTGGTGGATCATTATTTTAATTCTTTTGTTCTGCTGCTGCGGTAACAATGGTTCTATGAACAATAATGGCTGCGGCTGTGGCTGCAATGACAATTGTGGCTGTGGATGCTAATTCCTGAGCATTAACAAATACCCTCCGGATAATTTTCCGGAGGGTATAATTTTTGCTATTTTATATTTTCTGTAATTTTGCAAATGTTGCCATAATTTTTTTAGTACCCACTTTTTCAAATGCAATTTCAAGCATAGCATCGCTTGCCATTTGCTTCACACTAAGTATAGTCCCCTCTCCGAAAATATTATGTTTTACTCTTTCTCCAGCAGAATATAAAGCTGCCGAAGCCGAAGGAACAGACTTACTTTTATTTTTTGCAAGCTGCTGCTGTAAGCTCATTGACTTAACCGCCTGTACAGGAGGCTTGTCCGATTTGCCGACAATAGTATTATCTTTCTTTTCAATAAGATTTTTATCAATTTCTTTTATAAATCTTGATGTGAAATTACGCTGTGTTGTTCCGAAAAGCATTCTCTGAGAAGCGCTGCTTAAAAACAGACGCTCTTTTGCTCTTGTAATTGCAACATATGCAAGACGTCTTTCTTCTTCAAGCTCTTCTTCACTGTCAAAGCATCTTCCGCTAGGGAAAATCCCGTCTTCCATTCCCACTGCAAAAACATTTGTAAATTCCAGTCCTTTTGCTGAATGAACAGTCATCATAACAACGGCGTCCGCATCCGCATCCATTTTATCAATATCGGTATAAAGAGCGATTTCTTCAAGAAATCCGTTAAGCGAAGGTTCTTCTGCATCTTCCATATATGAAATAATAGTAGATTTAAGTTCGTTAATATTTTCAAGTCTTGTGATGCCTTCGTCTCCCAGACTTTTCATATATTCCAGATAACCTGTTTTTTTCAGGAGTTCATCAAAAAATTTGTCCAAAGGATTTTCGTCCGCAAATTCAGCAAGATAATCAAATATAGCCGCAGTTTTCTTTAAAGCCGCAGATTTTTTGGCAAGCATAGGATATTCGTCGGCATTCCTCATTACTTCAAGAGGCGTCAGACCCAAATCTCCGGTAATATCGTCAAGAAGGGCAAGTGTACTGTCACCTATACCCCTTTTAGGTTCATTTATAATTCTTCTCATTCTCAGGGAATCATTATTATTATTTATTACTGCCATATAAGAAGTAATATCCTTTATCTCCTTACGGTCGTAAAATCTCATACCTCCGAACACACGATAAGGAACTCCGCTTTTTACAAATGCCTGTTCAATGAGATTAGACTGGGCATTCATTCTATAAAGTACGGCGTTATCTCCAAATCTGCCGCCGTTTTTAACATACTCCATAACCTTCGAAGCTACAAAAGAAGCTTCATCACGCTCATCCTGAGCCTTATACCATATTATTTTATCTCCCTGACCGCTGTCCGTCCATAATTCTTTTGGTTTTCTTGAGGAATTATTCTTAATAACTGAATTGGCAGCGTCAAGAATAGTCTGAGTCGAACGGTAATTCTGTTCAAGTCTTATTACTCGGCTGCCGACAAACTGTTTTTCAAAGCTTAAAATATTTTCTATCGTAGCTCCTCTGAATTTATAAATACTCTGATCGTCGTCGCCTACAACGCATAAATTATTATGCTTTGAAGATAAAAGACTTACCAGTCTGAACTGCGCCTGATTTGTATCCTGATACTCGTCCACCATAATATACTTGTAGCGGTTCTGATAATATTCCAGAGTTTCGGGAAAATCATTTAGTATTTTTACTGTAAGCTTTATAATATCGTCAAAATCCACAGCATTTGAAGCAAATAATTTTTTCTGATATTCACGGTATATTTTTGCGATAACTGTCCTTCTGTAATCATTTGCAGCGTCCTCAGCCATATCTTCAGGCTCCATAAGCCTGTCCTTCGCAAAGCCTATTTCAGACAAAACAGATCTTGGCGGAAACTGTTTTTCGGATACTCCAAGTTCATTCATACATGCCTTGACAACTCGCTGACTGTCATCAGAATCATATATCGTAAAACTGCTCTGATATCCTAGTTTATCAATTTCACGTCTTAATATTCTAACGCATGCGGAATGAAATGTTGCCGCATTGATATTATCTCCGTCCTCTCCCAGAAGGGTACGAAGCCTTTCTTTAAGCTCGCCCGCAGCCTTGTTTGTAAAAGTAATGGCAAGTATATTCCATGGCTTTATAGGACGTACTGCAATAGTTTCCCTAAGCTGTTCCAGATCGGCGTCGCTGCCGTTTATATAGTTTTCAAGGAAGCGGCAGTCCTCTGCACTACCCTGATAAGAGTCGTCATAATAAGCGTCTCCAAAATTGATCATATTTGCAATACGATTTACAATAACCGTTGTTTTTCCGCTTCCTGCTCCGGCAAGAACAAGAACCGGACCGTTTACTGCAAATACTGCTTCTTTCTGTTTTTCATTCATTCTTCCGAAATATTTTTTTAAAGCTTTTCTTTTCAATTCGTAAAATGATAGCGATGACATGATTTCTCTCCCTATAAAATAAATTTAAAAAATCTTTACGTTTATTATATCACATTTTTCAAATAAAGAAAAGAGATTATATCAAATTAAAAATTAAATTAATAACTTTACAATAACTGCATAAAATAATGCAGAAAGTATAACGTTAATGAATGGAGTAAATAAAATTATTATGAAAAAACGCGATCAGTGGTCATCAAACTTCGGTTTTCTTATGGCTGCGGCCGGTTCGGCAGTAGGATTAGGAAACCTGTGGAAGTTTCCTTATGTTGTAGGAATGAACGGCGGAGGTATTTTTATTATAGCATATGTGATCCTTTTAGTATTACTTGGCGCTCCTATACTTATGTCAGAAATGGCTATAGGAAGAAACACACGTTTGAATCCTATCGGCGCATGCAATAAAATAAAAAACGGATGGGGATTCGTAGGCGGATTAGGCGTGCTGGGAGCTTTCATAATACTCTGCTACTACAGCGTTATAGGCGGATGGGTTTTAAAATACTTGTTTAAATATATTATATCTTCATCAATAGATAACCCTTCTGAATATTTTAAAAATTTTACCGAATCTATTTACGAACCAATTTTATGGCATATTACTTTTGCAATTATATGTATTATAATCGTAATGAAAGGAATTTCCGGAGGGATTGAAAAAATAAGCAAAATTTTTCTTCCTATGCTTGCAGTATTTATTATAATAATTGCAATCAATGTAATAAAATTGCCAAACGCATTAAACGGTTTAAAATTTTTCATTATTCCCGATCTGTCAGCGGTAAGTTCTTTTTCCGATATATTTTCTATATTGCTTAACGCAATGGGACAGGTTTTTTTCAGTCTGAGTCTGGGAATGGGTACGCTTATCACCTACGGCAGCTATTTAAGCCGCAGTTCAAATATACAAAAAAATTCCTTATATATTCCTGTTTTTGATCTGATCATAGCTTTGCTGGCATGTACTGCAATTCTTCCTGCTGTTTTCGCATTTAACCTCGAACCCACAGCCGGTTCAGGACTGCTTTTCAATACTCTTCCTTACGTTTTTGACCATATGAAGTACGGTAAATATCTTGCTGTTATTTTTTTTCTGCTGGTATTTTTTGCCGCAGTTACATCGGCAATTTCATTAATTGAAGTTATAGCATCATACTTTATTGATAATATGAAATGGTCAAGAAAAAAAGCGTGTATAATTCCCGGTATAGGATTTATATTGCTAGGGACTGCCGCTTCGCTTTCCTTTGGAATTTTTAACAAGATCAGATTTTTCGGTCATTCAATATTCGATATGCTGATGATATTGTCCGATAAAATTATCATGCCTATAGGAGGATTATGTATCTGCATACTTGTCGGGTATATCTGGAAAACCAAAAATATGTTTGAAGAATTATCGTCAGGCGGATTATATAAAGTATATTTTAAAAAAACCTTAACATTTCTTATTAAATTCTTTGCACCTGTAATGATAATTATTATATTTATTACATCTTTCTTCTAATTATACAAAAAACATTATAAAAAAGTATTCCATTTTTTCAGAAAATGATGTATAATTAAATTATAAGTTTGTGAGAAAATGGAGATTTCTATGAAAATTAAATTTAATACTAAAAGCAATACCGTTGCGGTATACTGTATACTTGTTTTTGCTGCATGTCTTTTTCTGGTGGCTTTAGTTTTTAAATATAATACTTTTCTTTACTATATTCATAAAATAATTAAAGTACTCTCTCCGATAATCTGGGGAATAGTTTTTGCATATATTTTAAATCCGTTTGTTATATTATGTGATAAGCATTTAAAAAAGCTATTCCGCAGGACAAAAAAGTGCAGATCTATAAGCCGAACTGTTTCTATAGGAATTTCACTTATATTAATGCTGGGCATTATTATCGCTATTGTATGCTCTATCGTTCCTGAAATATTAAACACTCTGGAAGATTTTATACAAAGTCTGCCTGCATATTTTAATAATCTTCAAAATTTTCTTACTAATAAAATAAGCTCTATTCTTGAAAAGAATCCGAAAATCAACGATTTTCTTAATAGCGAATTCAATAATATCCAGCATGTTATTCTTGATTATGTGAAAAAATTTGAACCTATGCTAGACAGCTTAATCGCAAAGGACGGTATTATTGCAAATGTTACAGGAAGCGCATGGTCCTTTATAATCGGTTTAAAGGACTGCCTTTTAGGACTTATTGTCTCAATTTATCTTCTTTACAACAAAGAAACCTTTATTGCACAAGCTAAAAAAATCGTATACGCAATCCTTCCGGAAAGGCCCAGAAATACTGTACTGAAAATTGCATCGCAAACTAACCATACATTCAGTCATTTTCTTACCGGTAAAGCGCTTGACTCTTTTATTATAGGAATACTTACATTTATTGGTCTCCAATTTATGGGACTTAAAAATTATGCGGTACTTCTGAGCGTTGTTATAGGTATAACAAATATGATTCCGTTTTTCGGGCCGATTATAGGAGCTGTTCCGTGCGGACTCCTCATTCTTCTGACCACTCCGGAAAAAACAATTATTTTCATTATTTTTATATTACTTCTTCAGCAATTTGACGGAAATATACTAGGGCCTAAAATTATTGGAAATTCACTTGGATTATCGTCTTTCTGGATTATTTTTGCTATTTTTGTAGGCGGAGGACTTTTCGGTCCTATTGGAATGATTGTATTTATCCCTATTTTTGCGGTATTTTACAATATAATAAGAGAATGGGTAAATACTAAACTGGAAAGAAAAAAATTACCTGTTTCAACGGCATATTATAAATGCGAAGATGAACAGAAAAGCAGTAAAAAGTCACCTTCAAGATTTATTAAGCTTTATAAAAAAAGTAAAAAAATCTTATTGAATAATAAAAAATCAAAAACCGAAAGCAACAATGAAAAACAATCTTCAGATACTGAAGATTTTAATAAACAATAATTATTCCGGAGGGTATTATGATAAAAAATATACAAGAAGAAATACTAAAATTAAAAAAAGAAAAAAATGCCGTAATACTTGCGCATTCATACCAGGCAAAAGAAATTGTTGAAATTGCCGATGAAACAGGTGATTCATATGCTTTAAGTACGGCAGCTGCAAAGTATGACTGCGATTCTTTTATCATGTGCGGAGTACACTTTATGGCGGAAACCGTTAAAATGCTTTCCCCCGATAAAAGAGTTTTTCTTGCAAATTCAGAAGCAGGCTGTCCCATGGCTGAACAGATGGACCCTTTTATAATCTCTCAGTTAAAAGAAAAAGAACCCGACCGTACTGTAGTTGCATACATAAATACCACCGCAGCATTAAAAACAGTCTGCGATGTATGCGTCACATCTGCTACAGCCGTAAAAATTGTAGATAGAATCAAAAACAATAAAATCTTATTTATACCTGACTGTAATCTGGGCAGCTATGTACAAAAACAGCTTCCTGACAAGGATATAAAACTTTTGCAGGGCGGTTGTCCCGTACACGCATCCGTTACATTGCAAGACCTTAAAAGCGTAAAAGAAAAACATCCGGAAGCTTTGGTACTTGTTCATCCGGAATGCCGTCCGGAGGTTACCGACGCCGCCGACTACATAGGTTCAACATCCGGTATAATGAAATATGCAATGGAATCAGACCATAAGGAATTTATTATCGGTACGGAAATAAGTATTACCGAACATCTCCAGTATAAATGTCCGGATAAAGAATTTTACAATCTTTCAAAGAAAATTTTATGTCCTAACATGAAGCTTACTACTCTTATGGACGTTTATAAAACCTTGCAGAATCTGGACAACGGTAAAGCGTTTGAAATCAAAATGGATATGGAAGAAATTGAAAAAGCCAAGGTTTGTATTAATGAAATGATAAGACTGGGCGAATAAATTAAATCCAAAAATTCCGCAGTAAAATTATTTTCTGCGGAATTTTGCTTTATTGTTCAAAATTTATTGACTTATGCTTTATTTTATGTTAAAATTTCATAAAGGAGGCTGATAATATGAAAATAATGAAAATATTCAGGTCATTAGTTGCGGCTGCCGTTCTTGTAAGCTGTTTTGCTATACACGCACATGGAGCGTTTAATGATAACACAATTAACGGCGATCTAAATTCCGATATGACAGTTGACATTGATGATGTAAAAATTTTATCTGATTTTCTGATTAACAATGAATGTACTATCAGCGGAAATGCAGATATAAACAATGACGGAAACGTTAATATATTCGACCTTATTAAACTAAAAAGAATGTTGGTCAGCTCCGACGGATATACCGGATTTATAAAAGCAGACGGTAAGCTTCTTGTCGATGAAACCGGAAAACAATACATGATCAAAGGAATGGCTTTCGGAAATAATGTATGGAGCAATCCTTCATATCCGCCTGAAAACCTCCATCACACTGAAGAAAGCTATAAAGAACTTGCCGATATGGGATTTAATTCCGTTAGATTCTATATTAATTATGGATTATTTGAATCTGACAGCAACCCGTATACATACAATGAAAAAGGATTTGAATGGCTTGATAAGAATATAAGTCAGGCAAAAAAATACGGTATAAGACTGCTGTTCAATATGCATTATCCTCAGGGAGGTTACCAATCCCAGGGAAACGGCGAGGCTCTATGGACTAATGAAGAAAATCAGAAGCGTCTTATTGCCCTATGGACAGAAATAGCCAGAAGATACAGTAACGAACCGTCAGTCCTCGGATATGGTATTGTAAATGAACCGGTAGTACCTATCGTCACCACTGCTGAAGACTGTCTTACTCAATGGCAGAAGCTCGCTCAGCAAATTACAGACGGTATAAGATCAGAAGATGAAAATCATCTTATATTTGTCGAAAGGCTCTGCGCTGCAAAAGATACTGAAACCGGACAATCTCAATGGGCCAATTTTAATGATGATAATAATTACGTACGGGTAAACGGCGATAATATCGTTTATGAATTTCATTACTATGAACCGCATATTTATACTCATCAGGGATTTGACTGGGCTGGTACAGGAGGCTATGACTATTCATATCCTGATGAAAATCTGGCAATGTCCTATGATTCCAAATGGGAGAACGCTACTTTTAACGGTGATTCGGCAGATCTGTCCGACGGAGAATGGCAGTATCTAGAAAGCTCGTTTATGAATATTAACAATGATAATTATAAGATTCTGAGTCTGGTTTTTCAAGCGCAGAATCTCGGTAAAAACGGTGTTGCATATGCGGATAATTTAAAAATTGACGAATATGATGAAAACGGTCAATTTATAAAAACAGTTTATTATGACGATTTTAACAAAAGTAATTTATTCTACTTCTGGTCAAATAACAGCTCCGGAAACGGATACCTGAGCACTTCTATTGGGTATGACGATAACACTTCTATCTGCATATACGGAACTACTGACGACGCTAATTTCGGAAAAAGCAATATCTCAGCAGTTCAGGGACATAAATATAAAGCAAGCGGATATTTTAAAGTTGTAAATGCTGAAAAGGACGCTGTTGTAAGACCACGTGTAGACGTATGGAGTTCTGATTCTGCCTATGTTCTTGACAAAAATTATATAGAAACAAGTCTTATTAATAATATTCAGTTTTCAATTGATAACAATGTTCCGGTTTACTGCGGTGAATTCGGCGCAGGTATAAATTGCTTTTCAGAGAACAGAGGCGGTGAACAATGGGTATCAGATGTAATTGATATTTGTTTTCAATACGGCATAAATTTTAATTACCACACCTACCATGAAAATAGTTTCGGTTTATACACTAATTCTCCCCTGTCGCCTCCAGATCAGCGTAATGACTCCCTGTACAATACACTTATATCAACGCTTACAGACAGTACCGATTAACATAAAAACCCGTATCATTTTATGATACGGGTTTTCCAAATTTCACTAGAAACCGATAATACTTTTTACTTCAATTCCTTTAAATATTCATTAGTGACAGCCATCCATTCCCTGACATAATAAGTCGGCGTCAAAGTAAGATTATAAAAATCTGTCACCGCATTTATTGCCGACGGTTCATATCCTAGTTTTTTAGCAATAAAACCGGCTCTATATTGATGAAATCCGTCTGTTACAATTGCAATATTTTTACCTATGCCCATTTCTTCAAGTATCCTGCAAGAATTTTCCAGATTCTCATAGGTATTAACAGACTTGTCCTCCATAATTATACGGTCAGGCTCAATACCATTTTCCACAAGATAATTTTTCATTGCCTGAGCTTCAGATATTTTTTCATCATCACCCTTTCCGCCTGATACAATACAGATTACATCTTCATTTTCCGACAGAAAAATCTCGGCTGCATCAAGACGTCTTTTCAACATTTTACTGGGATTTTCTCCGTTTACCTTACATCCAAGTGCTACAACTGCGTCCGCCTTGTCAGGGACTCTTTCCTTTGCATGAATCATTAATCCGGTAAGAACTAAAACATATATAAGTCCGGCAATTATAACGGCAGAAACTGAAATTATTATGATTTTTCCTCCCGTATGCTTCCATAATTCCATACAGAATAATCTGAATTTTTCCCAAAAAATCGTTATCAAAATTAAAATAATACATATAAGCATACCAAAAGCATTTCCGGGATTTAATATCTTTGACAATACCGGCAAAGCAAAAAATGCAAGTATTATAAATTCAAATGCCAATAAACCATATCTAATTTTCATCACTCCCCCTCCCTGACTGATTTATCGTTCATTATATTATTTACCGTTATGGCTGTTTCATAAACAGGATACTGGCTTAAAAAAATTGTAATTTTGTGTTCCTGAGCCGCTTTTAGAATATCCTGAGGAGGTTTAATTCCATCTGCCAATATTATACAGGCAATATTTTTAAGCTTAGCTACCGCTAAAGTATTCATATGAGCTATAACTGTAATCCATATATCATTATTATTTAATTTATTTAAGGCATAGCTATGAAGATCCGAGCATACAATATTATTGATAATACTGTTTGTCCCGTTATAGAAATATATTTTAAAAGCTCTATTATTAATTAAATCACTTATTTTCATTTACAAATACCTTCATTATCAATGTAGTTCCTATGCCGGCTTCAGAATAAATGTGCATTTCATCACTGTATTTCTGCATACTGCTGAATCCCATACCTTCGCCGAATCCCAAAGAACGGGCATGCTCGTCGGCAGTTGAATAACCGTCTTCAAGAGCTTTATCAATATCTTCAATACCCGGACCGTTATCCTTTAAAATCATTATTATACATTTATCGTCAATAATTATTTCAATTTTGCCACCGCCGGCATGAATAAGCATATTTATTTCGCCCTGATACAATGCTGTTGAAACCTTACGTACTACTTCCTGTGAAAAGCCCTTTGATTTCAGCTTTTCCTGAACGTCACCTGATACAAAACCCATATTGCTGAAATCGCTGTCATCTACAGTATAATGTAATTTTATTTTTTCCATAACATTTCCTCAATCCATATGTTTTTAATGATTATAGCATATTTTTAAGAAAAATAAAAGTACTTAACAATATAAAATACAATTATCAGATATTTTTTATGTTTGTGAATAAATTAACGTTATTGTTAATTATCAACAAAATTATGAGTATTTGATTAGTCATATAATCTATGGATTTTCTGATCGAAATATGTTAAAATTTTAATAAGGAGTGTGCTTTTTTGCATACTTTATATTATCAAGGAGGTTTAATAATGAGTAAAACCAAAAATACTGTTTCTTTTAATGGCACTGCTGAACAAAAAGAAGAGTTATTGAAAGTAATTGCCGAAAAGAAAAATGATAAAGGTGCTCTAATGCCTATTCTTCAGAAAGCACAGGATATTTATGGGTATCTTCCCATTGAAGTACAAACAATTATTTCTGACGAATTAAATATTCCGCTGGAAAAAATTTATGGCGTTGCTACATTCTATTCTCAGTTTTCACTAAATCCAAAGGGAAAATATAAGATATCAGTCTGTCTTGGTACGGCATGCTATGTTAAAGGCTCAGGCGATATTTTCAATAAGCTTCAGGAAAAGCTTGGCATCGCCGGCGGTGAATGTACACCTGACGGTAAATTCTCTCTGGAAGCATGCCGCTGTATCGGAGCCTGCGGTCTTGCACCGGTTCTGACTGTTAATGAAGATGTTTACGGTCGTCTAACAGTTGACGATATAGATGATATCCTTAAAAAATATGCTGACTAAATATGTTCTCTGAAATTGCTCTTCATATTCTTGATATTTTACAAAATTCCTTATATGCGTCCGCAACAATAATTGAAATACATATAATTAAACCTATAAACAGTAATGAAATAACAGTACGTATATGCGACAACGGATCGGGAATGACAAAAATGCAGCTTCACAAATGCTTTGATCCTTTTTTCACAACTAAAGAAAATAAAGCAGCTGGCTTAGGCATTCCTTTTTTTAAGTATGCCGCCGAGCTGTCGGGGGGAAATTTCAGTGTTGAATCCGATAAAAAAAACGGTACTGAAATTAAGGCGGTATTTTGTACTGACAGTATTAACTGTATCCCTGTCGGCGACATTTTTTCTACCGTATACTCGGCGTTTATTTCAAATCCGGAAATATATTTTTATGTCTGTATTGATATAAACGGCGTATCGGTAAACTGTGATTCAGAAAAATTTACTAATAGATTTTATGAAAATTTTTCTCTTAGTGCCGGAACAATAAACGAAGAAAAAAAATATCTTGAAAATAAATTGAAGTGTTTTGACATATATAAAGCTGATTCTGCATGTTTTGCAGATTATCTGAAAAAAATTTCCGTTCAAGGAGGAAAAAATGAAGATTGATGAATTAAATGCCATAAAAGATAAAATGAAAAATCAGGTTACACTAAGGGCAGAAGATCCGGACAGTACTAAAGTTCTGGTAGCAATGGGTACATGCGGTATCGCTGCCGGTGCAAGAGATGTTCTTAAAGCTTTTGCAGACGGAGTTGCCGAAAAAAATATCGAAAAAGTTATGGTTTCACAAACCGGCTGTATTGGAAACTGTCAGCTGGAACCTATTGTTGAAATTTTCGAAAAAGGAAAAGACAAAGTTACATATGTAAACATGAATGCTGATAAAGCTAAAGAAGTAATTGAAAAGCATCTTATCGGCGGACAGGTTGTATCCGAATATACAATCTGATAATAAATCCTGTATAACTTGCGAAAAATTTGCTGTCAAAAGCTATTACACAGCTGAAAGGAAATAAAATTATGTATCGTTCACACGTTTTAATATGCGGCGGAACCGGTTGTACTTCCTCCGGAAGCGCTGCAATTGAAAAAGCTCTTGTTTCAGAAATAGAGAAAAATGGACTCAAAGAAGAAGTTCAGGTTGTTAAAACCGGTTGTTTCGGTCTCTGCGCTTTAGGTCCTATTATGATAGTTTATCCGGAGGGAACTTTCTATTCAATGGTTAAGGTTGAAGATATCCCTGAAATCGTTGAAGAACATCTCCTCAAAGGCCGTATTGTTACAAGACTGGTATATCAGGAAACTGTAACAGACAACGGTATCAAGTCTCTTCAGGATACAGCATTCTATAAAAAACAGCACCGTGTTGCTCTCAGAAACTGCGGTGTTATTAATCCGGAAAATATAGACGAATATATCGGAGAAGGCGGCTATCAGGCTTTGGCAAAAGTCCTGACTGAAATGACTCCTGACGATGTTATCCAGACGATCCTCGACAGCGGCCTCAGAGGAAGAGGCGGCGGCGGTTTCCCTACAGGTATGAAGTGGAAGCTTGCAAGAAACATTGTAAAGGATGCCGATCAGAAATATGTATGCTGTAATGCCGACGAAGGCGACCCGGGTGCATTTATGGATCGTTCCGTACTTGAAGGCGATCCGCACGTTGTTCTGGAAGCTATGGCAATTGCAGGCTATGCTATCGGTGCAACACAAGGTTATATCTATGTTCGTGCAGAATACCCGATCGCTGTTGAACGTCTTGAAATTGCAATCAAGCAGGCTCGTGAATACGGACTTCTTGGAAATAATATTTTCGGTACAGACTTCTCATTTGATATTGGTCTGAGACTTGGTGCCGGAGCATTCGTATGCGGTGAAGAAACTGCTCTTATGACTTCTATTGAAGGAAACAGAGGCGAACCTCGTCCTCGTCCTCCATTCCCTGCTGAAAAAGGTCTGTTCCAGAAGCCTACAATCCTTAACAACGTAGAAACTTATGCAAACATTCCTCAGATCATCTTAAACGGCGCTGACTGGTTTGCGTCAATGGGTACTGAAAAATCAAAGGGTACAAAGGTATTTGCTCTGGGCGGTAAAATTCACAATACAGGTCTTGTTGAAGTTCCGATGGGTACTACTCTCAGAACAGTTATTGAAGAAATCGGCGGTGGTATTCCTAACGGTAAGAAATTCAAGGCTGCTCAGACTGGCGGACCTTCCGGCGGTTGTATCCCTGCTGAACATATGGATATTCCGATCGATTACGACAACCTTATCAGTATTGGTTCAATGATGGGTTCAGGCGGTCTTATCGTTATGGACGAAGACAATTGTATGGTTGATATTGCTAAGTTCTTCCTTGAATTTACTGTTGATGAATCATGTGGTAAGTGTACTCCTTGCCGTATCGGTACAAAACGTATGTACGAAATGCTTGATAAAATCACAAGAGGTCAGGGTACTCTCGAAGATATAGACAAGCTTGAAGAACTCTGCTATTACATAAAACAGAATTCTCTCTGCGGTCTTGGTCAGACAGCTCCTAACCCTGTTCTTTCAACACTACGTTACTTCAGAGACGAATATGTAGCGCATGTTGTAGACAAAAAATGTCCTGCCGGCGTCTGCAAGCATCTGTTAAGCTTTGAAATTGACCCTGAAAAGTGCAAGGGATGTACGTTGTGTTCAAGAGTATGTCCTGCCGGAGCTATCAGCGGCGCTGTTAAGACTCCTCATGTTATTGATAAGGATAAATGTCTCAAGTGCGGCGCTTGTATCGAAAAATGTAAATTTGGTGCAATAAGCAAAAAATAGTGGAGGAATAGAGAATGGAAAATATTAATCTTAAAATTAACGGTATGGAAATTTCTGTACCTAAGGGCACAACAATTCTTGAAGCTGCCCATATGGCTAACATTGATATTCCTACACTTTGCTTTCTTAAGGATATCAATGAAATCGGCGCCTGTCGTATCTGCGTAGTTGAAGCAAATGAAGGAAGAGGTTTCAGAATCGTTGCTTCCTGTGTTTACCCTGTAAGCGAAGGAATGGAAGTTCTGACAAATTCTCCTAAGGTTATTGAATCCAGAAAGAAGACCCTTCAGCTTATACTTTCAAATCATGACAGAAAATGTCTGTCATGTGTAAGAAGTCATAACTGCGAGCTTCAGAAACTGGCAAGAGATATGGGCGTAGATGACGAATGCGCTTATGACGGCGTTAAAAATGAATATGAAATTGATAATTCCGCTGCTCATATGTACAGAGATAACAATAAATGTATCCTTTGCAGACGCTGTACAGCAGTCTGTGAAAAGGTTCAGGGAATCGGCGTAATCGGCGCTAATAAGCGTGGTTTCAATACAGTTATTGAAAGTGCTTTTGAAATGGGACTGGGTGAAACAAGCTGCGTTTCATGCGGACAGTGTATTGCCGTATGTCCTGTAGGCGCTATTTCCGAAAAGGATAATACAAAGGAAGTATTTGAAGCTATAGCCGATCCTTCAAAACATGTTGTTGTTCAGGCAGCTCCGGCTGTAAGAGCAGCGCTTGGCGAAGCTTTCGGTCTGCCGATCGGTACAGATGTTGAAGGTAAAATGGCAGCTGCTTTAAGAAGACTCGGATTTGACAAGGTATTTGATACAAACTTCTCAGCTGACCTCACAATTATGGAAGAAGCACATGAATTCCTTGATAGAGTAAAGAACGGCGGCAAGCTTCCGCTTATTACTTCATGTTCACCTGGCTGGGTTAAGTACTGTGAGCACTACTTCCCTGATATGACAGAAAACCTTTCAAGCTGTAAATCTCCTCAGCAGATGTTCGGCGCAATTGTTAAATCTTACTATGCCGAAAAGGAAGGCATTGATCCTAAGGATATAGTTTCTGTAAGTATCATGCCATGTACTGCAAAGAAATTCGAAATCGGACGTGACGATGAAGACGGTGCTGGTTATCCGGATGTTGATATTGCTCTTACAACAAGAGAACTTGCAAGAATGATTGAACGTGCCGGTATTCAGTTCCTTGCACTTCCTGATGAAAAGTTTGATGATCCACTGGGTGTGTCAACCGGTGCAGGCGTAATATTCGGAGCTACAGGCGGCGTTATGGAAGCTGCTCTGAGAACTGCTGTTGAAGAACTTACAGGTGAAGAACTTCCTTCCGTAGACTTCAATGACGTTCGTGGTACTGATGGCATCAAGGAAGCATCATATGATGTAGCTGGTATGAATGTCAAGGTTGCAGTTGCAAGTGGACTTTCAAATGCAAGAGAACTTCTTAATAAAGTTAAGAATGGTGAAGCTGATTATCAGTTTATTGAAATCATGGGATGTCCGGGCGGCTGTGTAAACGGCGGCGGTCAGCCACAACAGCCTGCAAATATCAGAAACTTTACTGATATCAGAGCTGAAAGAGCAAAGGTTCTTTATGATCTGGACGCAAGCAGAACTATAAGAAAATCACATGAAAACCCTGTTATTAAGGAACTTTATGCTAATTATCTCGGTGAACCGGGAAGCCATAAGGCTCACGAATTACTTCATACAACTTATGTTAAGAGAAGTATTAATAAATAATATAAATAAAAAGGCTCAGCAATATGCTGAGCCTTTTTTATTTTACTTAACGAATAGTTTTTCACCGTCATAATCTACTGTTAAAGTAGTATTCGGCGCTACATCATCTGCAATAATTTTCCTTGCGATCAATGTTTCTGCTTTACGCTGTAAAAATCTTCTTAGCGGTCTTGCACCATAGTTAGGGTCATAACCCTGTTCCACTATATAGTTCTTTGCAGAATCAGTAAACTCAACATCAATTTGATTTTCCTTAAGACGCTTTCTCAAATCGCCAATCATAAGATCAATAATACTGAAAATTTCACCTTTTGTCAGCGGCTTATAGAAAACAATTTCATCAAGACGATTTAAAAATTCCGGTCTGAATTGCTGTTTCAAAAGTGCATCGACTTTTTCTCTTGCCTCCTCACTGATTTCGCCGTTTTCATTAATACCGTCAAGAATATACGGTGAACCCAGATTTGAAGTTAAAATAATGATAGTGTTTTTAAAATCAACAGTTCTTCCCTGAGAATCCGTAATACGTCCGTCATCTAAAACTTGCAAAAGTATATTGAATACATCAGGATGTGCCTTTTCAATTTCATCAAGAAGTACCACGGAATAAGGTTTCCTTCTTACTGCCTCAGTAAGCTGACCTCCCTCCTCATATCCTACGTATCCGGGAGGAGCTCCTATCAATCTGCTTACGCTGAATTTCTCCATATACTCACTCATATCAATACGAACAATATTATGTTCATCATCAAACAGCGACTGAGCAAGCGCCTTTGCAAGTTCTGTTTTACCTACGCCCGTAGGACCTAAAAACAGGAACGAACCAATAGGTCTGTCAGGATCCTGTATGCCTGCCCTTGAACGCAGAATAGCCTCGCTTACCTTTTCAACAGCTTCATTTTGTCCTACAACTCTGTTATGAAGTATTCCCTCGAGATTCAGAAGTTTTTCTCTCTCCCCTTCCATCAGTTTGGATACTGGAATACCGGTCCATCTACAAATTATTCTTGCAATCTCTTCATCAGTTACTTTATCTCTTAACAATGAATCTCCGCTTTTTGCCTTTTCGGCAATAACCTCTTCCTCTTCAAGTTCCTTTTGAAGCGATGGAAGTCTGCCATATTTCAATTCAGCAGCCTTGTTAAGATTATATTCCCTTTCAGCCTTTGCAATATCTGCATTGACCTGTTCAATATCTTCTCTGAGTTTCTGTACCTTAGTAATTGCATTTTTTTCATTTTCCCATTTTGCTTTCATACTGTTAAACTTTTCACGCATTTCTGCAAGTTCCTTTTGTACTTCTGCAAGATGTTCCGCTGAAATTTTATCATCTTCTTTTTTCAGTGCGGCTTCTTCAATTTCATGCTGAATAATTTTTCTTGAAATTTCATCAAGCTCTGTAGGCATTGAATCTATTTCAGTTCGTATCATAGCGCAGGCTTCATCTACAAGGTCAATTGCCTTATCAGGAAGAAATCTATCGCTTATATATCTGTCGGAAAGAGTTGCGGCTGCAATCAGCGCCTGATCATGGATCTTAACACCATGAAACACCTCATAACGCTCTTTTAAACCTCTTAAAATGGAAATTGTGTCCTCAACCGTGGGTTCATTTACCATTACAGGCTGAAAACGCCTTTCCAAAGCTGCGTCCTTTTCAATATACTGTCTATACTCATTCAAAGTAGTAGCGCCTATACAATGCAGTTCACCTCTAGCAAGCATCGGTTTTAAAAGATTACCGGCATCCATAGCGCCGTCAGTTTTTCCGGCACCGACAATAGTATGAAGTTCGTCGATAAACAGTATTATTCTGCCTTCGCTCTTTTTTATTTCTGAAAGTACTGCTTTTAGACGTTCTTCAAATTCGCCTCTGTATTTAGCGCCCGCAACCAGTGAACCTAAATCAAGTGAGAAAATCTTTCTATCTTTTAAGCTGTCCGGAACGTCTCCGGCTACGATTCTCAATGCAAGTCCTTCAGCAATCGCAGTTTTACCAACACCCGGTTCACCGATCAAAACCGGATTGTTTTTAGTCTTTCTTGACAGGATTCTGATAACATTTCTGATCTCACTGTCTCTGCCTATTACAGGATCAAGCTTATTGTTTCTTGCAAGCTCAACCAGTTCCTGACCGTATTTAGCAAGAACGTCATATGTTTCCTCAGGATTCTGATTTGTAACCTTTGTATTTCCTCTTACTTCCATAAGTACTTTAAGAAATTTATTCTTATCTACAGAAAATACTTTTAAAATTTCTTTTAACTTACTAGTCGGATTTTCAATAATCGCCAGAAAAATATGTTCGACAGATACATATTCGTCTTTCATATTTTTTGCCTGCTGTTCAGCATTTACCATAATCCTGTCAGCTTCATTGGATATATAAACTGTGCCGCTTTGCCTTCCGCTTCCGGAAACCTTAGGCATCTGAGAAATCACTGACAGTACTGAATTGCTGATCGACTGATTTTCTATATTCATTTTTGTCATAAGCTGAGGTATCAGTCCGTTTTCCTGATTCAAAAGCGAATACATAAGATGTTCAGGCTCTATTGCATTATTCTGATATTCAATTGCAATATCCTGTGCAGACTGAACAGCTTCAATTGATTTTTGAGTAAGCTTCTGTGCATTCATAATTTTTTCCTCCTTAAATAATCGTCATATATGGTAAATGTTCATTATAAAGTTTTTCCACTTTTATAACTGCTGATTCCGGAAAGTCAAGATTTTCAAAATAAATTTTAATTTCTGAATCCATTAAACGAATATATTCTCCTAAAGCTTTTCCAAGCTTATCGCTGTCAATATGACTGACATTTTCCGCAATCTTTAAATGCCTTATAAATTTACCGTCAGAATATTCGTATTCTATACCGTTCTCAAAATATTTTCCTATATATTTATTTTCCATTGCATACCACAATTGGAAAAATGAATCCAAAGCGTTTATAAGCTGAACGCTTTGAGTACGGAAAGAAACAGACAAAAATCCAAATGTACTTTCTTTCATTTCACGAAGAAGCTCCACACGGTATCTGATTGTAGGCTTATACTTAAATCTCAGCGGACTGCGTATTGAAAGCATAGCATCTGACGCCTGTCCCTGAATCTGAAAATGATTATCCATCATAGTCCGGACACAATCAAAAATATCTTTCATTCTCATCTCAGGAGTAATGTAAGAAACATGCTCGGCAAGGATCTGATTTATCAGATTGGAACGGCTGGTATTCATCTGATACGCCATATCGTCAATCGCATTGACAACATCGTCCATCAAAACCAGACTATAAACACTTTTCTTCATCTTTTTCTCCTCCTTTTGATATAATTATAGCACTGATTTCATAACTTGTCAATAGGTTTATATAATTTCATTTACAAGTTATTGTTTTTTAAAAATTAAAGCAAATCTTTTTACAGATTTGCTTTAAAATATTTAATATAAAATTGGTATAAATTCCAAATCAGTTAATAAGCTTTGAAAAACTTTCTGCAAGCTTCTTTTCAAGCGCTTGAGCATCTGACTGCGTTTCGCCGATAGCAGTATAGTAAGCCTTGATTTTAGGTTCAGTACCTGATGGACGGATAATAACCTTAGCGCCATCAGTCAGTCCGAACACAAGAACGTTTGATTTAGGAAGTTTGATTTCAGTTATTTTACCTGTCTCAACATTTTTTGAAATACCTTCAAGATAGTCCTCAAAAAGAATAACTTTCAGACCGCCTATTTCAGCCACATAGTTTTTACGAAGATTTTCCATAATACTATTCATTTTTTCCATACCTGCTTTACCCTCAAATGTAAAGCTCTGCTGGGTATGATAATAAACTCCGTAAGTTTTATACATATTTTCACGAGCCTGAATAAGTGAAATACCCTTCATTCTGTAAAATGCTGCCATTTCGCATATTAACATTGAAGCATTTACAGCATCCTTATCTCTTACATAGCTTCCGGCAAGGTAGCCATAACTTTCTTCATAACCGAATATAAATCTGTCCTCTTCCCCTTGTTTTTCCAGAATACCGATCTGCTCGCCGATAAATTTGAATCCTGTCAGCACTTCAATTAATTCAACGCCGTATTTTTCAGCAATTTTCTTAATTATATCTGTCGTAACAATTGTCTTAACAGTTATCGGATTTTTAGGCATAGTACCCTGTCTTGTTCTTTCACTGCAAATATATTCAAGCAGCATAGCTCCGACCTCATTACCGCTAAACAAAACGTAATTACCGTTTTCGTCAGGAACAGCAATTCCCACACGGTCGCAGTCAGGGTCTGTAGCAAGAAGAAGGTCAGGCTTTACCTCATCGCATAGCTTAAGACCAAGTTCCAAAGCTTCCCTGATCTCCGGATTAGGATACGGACAGGTTGTAAAATTACCGTCGGGCATTTCCTGTTCCGGAACAACAGTAACATTCTTTATTCCGATTTTATTAAGAATATGTCTTACCGGCTTGTTTCCTGTTCCGTTCAAAGGAGTATAAACAACCTTCAGACCGCTGTCTGCTACCAGATTGGTATTCAGTCCCTGCGCAAGCACATTTTCATAGAATTTATCAATAACGCTCTGCCCGATATATTCGACCATTCCCGATTCAACAGCGTCATCAAATTTGATATGCTTTACTCCGTCGAACATATCAAGCGCATTAACTTTTTTAATAACTGTTTCAGCGTCCGTTAGATTAAGCTGACAGCCGTCTGCTCCATAAGCCTTATATCCATTGTATTTTGACGGATTATGACTGGCCGTTACCATAACTCCCGCCTGACAGTTCAGTTCTCTGACCGCAAACGAGAGCATAGGAGTAGGCATAAGCTCGCCGTATATGTAAACGTGAATACCGTTTGCAGCAAATACTCCTGCGGCAGCTTTTGCAAAAACGTCAGATTTAATACGGCTGTCATAAGCAATAGCAACACTAGGCTTATCAAAGGCTTCATTGATATAATCAGCAAATCCCTGAGTAGCTCTTCTTACAGTATAAATATTCATTCTGTTAGTGCCTGCACCAATTACGCCTCTCAGGCCGCCTGTTCCGAACTCAAGATTACGGTAAAATCTATCATTAATACCCTCGGAATCATCAGCAACTGAAATAAGCTCCTGCTTTAAATCAGGATCATCAACTGCTTTTTCACACCAAAGGCTGTAAAGTTCATTAATATTCATGCTAAAACCTCCTGAAATTAAAAGTGGTTATCCACTAATAACATAATCATATTTATTATACCATAATTTTCTCAAAATGGGAAGAGTTTTATAAAAAAATGATTATAATTTATTTTAAAATAATCAATAACTTTTATAAAAAGTTAAATTACCTTAGTTGTCCATTCCTCCAAATTCCAGACATCCGTTACAATATCCATATAAAATTCCGGTTCATGACTAACCAGAACGACAGTACCTCTGTAAGCTGCCACAGCACGCTTAAGTTCTTCTTTAGCATCTGTATCAAGATGATTGGTAGGTTCGTCCAGTACCAAAAGATTACATGGTCTTAACATAAGTTTGCAAAGTCTAACCTTTGCGTTTTCACCGCCTGAAAGTACACGTACCTGTGAAGTAATATGTTCGGTAGTAAGACCGCATCTTGCCAGAGCCGCCCGAACCTCCGCATTAGTCATAGACGGATATTCGTCCCATATTTCCTGAAGCGCAGTTTTTTCTGAAGCTATTTCCTCTTGCTCGAAATAGCATATTTCAGTAAATTGATCAAGCTTAACGCTTCCTTCCACAGACGGAATAATTCCAAGCATTGTTTTTAAAAGAGTCGACTTTCCAAGTCCGTTAACACCTTTAATTGCAATTTTTTTATTACGTTCTACCTGAAAACTCATGGGTCTGGTCAGGGGTTCCCCATATCCGAGAACAAGATTTTCCGCGTCAATTACTACCTTCCCGGTAGTTCTTGCAGATTGAAAATCAAAGGACGGTTTAATTTTTTCCTTTGCCAGAGTAATAACATCCATTTTATCAAGCTTTCTCTGACGTGAACGCGCCATATTTGCTGTAGCGGCTCTCGCTTTGTTCCGAGCCACAAAATCCTGCAAGTTTGCAATTTCCTTTTGCTGTTTTTCATAAGCCTGTTCAAGCTGCTGCTTTTTCAGCGCATACATACGCTGAAAATTTTCATAATCGCCTGTATAACGTGTCAAAACTGCATTTTCAACATGGTAGATAACATTGACTACACTGTTTAAAAAAGAAATATCATGGGAAACCAATATAAATGCATTTGAATAATTCTGAAGAAAATTCTTCAGCCAGTTAATATGATTTTCATCAAGAAAATTAGTAGGCTCATCAAGAATCAGAATCATAGGGTTTTCCAAAAGTACTTTTGCAAGCAGTACCTTTGCACGCTGACCGCCGGACAGCTCTGAAACATCACGGTCGAGACCGATCTCGCCAAGTCCCAGACCGTTAGCATATTCGGAAATACGGCTGTCTATAGTATAGTACCCATTAGTTTCCAGAATATCCTGAATTTCTCCTACAGATTCCATCATTTCATTCATTTCTTCTTCAGTGCAGTCTGACATTTTATCATAAAGCTCCAGCATTTCCTGTTCAAGTCCGCTTAAATGACGAAATGCATCTTTTAAAACGTCGTATATAGTTTTTCCTTTTTCAAGCGTACTGTACTGATCAAGATAGCCGGTAGTAATATGGCGGCACCATTCTATCTTTCCCTCATCCGGCATAAGCTTACCTGTAATTATATTCAAAAAAGTAGATTTACCCTCGCCGTTAGCGCCTACAAGTCCTACATGCTCTCCTTTAAGAAGCCGAAACGAAGCGTCATCGAGAATTTGTCTTGCGCCGAAACCATGTGTTACATGTTCAACATTTAATATACTCATTTATTTTACATTTGCCTCTTTCTTATAAAATAATATTATACCATAATATTTAATTTTTATCAAGTTATTTTTTACTCCAATTCAAAAGCTCCGGTATAAAGCTGATAATACTGACCTTTCATAGCAATAAGTGCGTCATGATTTCCCCGTTCTATAATATTTCCGTGGTCAAGTACTATAATAACATCAGAATTTTTAACTGTTGACAGACGGTGAGCGATAACAAATACCGTTCTTCCTTCCATAAGAGCGTCCATACCCTTCTGTACAATAGCTTCCGTTCTGGTATCAATAGACGAGGTCGCCTCGTCAAGAATCATAACCGGAGGATCGGCAGCCGCCGCACGGGCAATAGATAACAACTGACGCTGTCCCTGAGAAAGATTAGCTCCGTTACCGGAAAGATAAGTCTGATATCCGTCAGGCAAACGTGTTATAAAATCGTCTGCGCCTGCCAGTTTTGCGGCGGCAATACATTCCTCGTCCGTTGCGTCAAGCTTGCCGTAGCGTATATTTTCCATAACCGTACCTGTAAATAAATTTGTTTCCTGTAAGACAATTCCCAGAGAACGGCGCAGATCAGCCTTTTTAATTTTATTAATATTTATACCGTCGTAACGGATTTTTCCGTCGGCAATATCATAAAAACGATTAAGCAGATTAGTAATGGTAGTCTTTCCTGCGCCTGTTGCGCCGACAAAAGCCACCTTTTGTCCCGGCTTTGCATAAATGCTGACATTTTTCAGCACTGTTTTCCCCTCTGTATATGCAAAATCTACATCAAACAAACGAACGTCTCCGGTCAGCTTGGTATATGTAACAGTTCCTTCGGCAGTATGCGGATGCTTCCATGCCCATAATCCGGTTCTTTCTGAGCATTCGGTAAGAACTCCGTTTTCCTCCTTTGCATTTACCAAAGTAACGTATCCGTTATCCTGTTCCGGCTGCTCATCCATCAGATTAAAAATACGTTCCGTACCCGCCATTCCCATAACAACGGCATTGACCTGATTGGAAACCTGATTGATATTTCCGGCAAACTGCTTGGTCATATTCAGAAACGGTACTATAATACTAATGCTTACCGCCATACCTGAAACGCTAATATTAGGCACATCTAAAACCAGAAGTATTCCGCCTGCAACAGCAACGATAACATATAAAACGTTACCTATATTATTCAGAATCGGCATTAAAATATTTGCATATCTGTTAGCCTTTTGGGATTCATAAAAAAGCTTTTCATTAAGCCTGTCAAAATCCGCCTTGCTTTCTTCTTCATGGCAGAATACCTTTACGACCTTCTGACCGTTCATTATTTCCTCGGCAAACCCCTCAACCTTTCCGAGCGCCGTTTGCTGACGAAAGAAATATTTTGCCGAACCGCCGCCGATTTTCTTTGTAATAAAATACATAATTACAACGCCCGTCAAAACAACTAAGGTCAGCCATAAACAGTAATAGATCATAAGACATAAAACTGTAATAACTGAAATTGAAGAAATAAGCAGCTGCGGAAAGCTTTGAGAAATCATCTGCCTGAGAGTATCTATATCATTTGTATAACGGCTCATAATGTCGCCGTGATTGTTCGTATCAAAATATTTGATAGGCAGTCGCTGCATTCCGTTGAACATTTTTTCACGCAGTTTTTTGAGAGTACCCTGAGTCATAATTGCCATAAGCTGATTATACGCAAAGCCTGCCGTCAGCGACAAAATATAGAATACGACAAGAATTCCCACATAAAGAAAAACTTTTGAGCTTACTGCCTCCCAATCGCCGTTTTGCCAGTTTTCTTCTACGACTGCAATGATGTTCTGCATAAATATTGCCGGAACAGAGCTGACTACCGCACTGAACACAATACATATAACCGTAACCGGCAGCATAACAGGATAAAAGCCATGCATAGTTTTAAGCAGCCGTCCGATAACTCCTTTTTTTACATTTTTATTCTTCATTATTGTCACCTGCCTTGTTCTGAGAAGTATAAATTTCACGATATATTGCATTGCTTTCAAGCAGTTCTTTATGAGTTCCCACAGCGCTGATTTTTCCGCCGTCCATAACGATAATTCTATCTGCATCTTCAACCGAAGCAGTACGCTGAGCAATTATTATTTTTGTTGTTTCAGGAATATACTCCCTCATGGCTTTTCTGATGCCGGAATCCGTTTTTGTATCTACAGCACTGGTAGAATCGTCCAATATCAGGATTTTCGGCTTTTTCAGCAAAGCTCTTGCAATACAAAGTCTTTGCTTCTGTCCTCCGGATACATTTGCACCGCCCTGTTCTATATATGTATCATAACCGTCGGGAAACTGTGAGATAAATTCATCTGCACATGCAAGTCGGCAGGCTTCCTTTAATTCTTCATCAGAAGCATTTTTATTTCCCCAACGAAGATTTTCCTTGACCGTACCGGAAAACAGAATATTTTTTTGTAATACTACTGCTACCTGATTTCTGAGAGTTTCCAGATCGTAGCTTCGCACATCTATACCTCCAACCTTAACAGTACCCTCCGTAGCGTCGTACAGACGGGAAATAAGCTGTATAAGCGTCGATTTTGACGAACCGGTGCCTCCAATAATACCTATAGTTTCCCCTGACTTAATTTTCAGATTTATATCTGCAAGCGCTCTTCTTTCCGCTTTCAGAGAATATTTAAAGCTCACGTTTTCAAATGAAACCGAACCGTCAGCAACCTCATAAACCGGATTTTCCGGATTGGTAAGAGTACTCTTTTCCGTAAGGATTTCTGCAATTCTTTTACCAGATTCAGCGGCCATTGTTATCATGACAAAAATCATGGACAGCATCATCAGGCTGGCAAGCATCATAAATCCATATGTCAATAAAGCGGAAAACTGACCTACGTCTAAATCCATTCCACGAGACGTAATAATAGTATAAGAACCGAAGGACAATACAAAGGTCATATTTACATAAAGACAAAATTGCATAAGCGGATTATTCAATGCAAGAATTCTTTCTGCTTTTGTAAAATCAGCGCAGACGTCCGAAGCGGCTGCATCAAATTTCTTCTGTTCATAATCCTCTCTTACAAAAGCCTTTACTACACGCATACCCTTGATATTTTCCTGTACGGAATTATTTAAATTGTCGTACTTCTTGAATACTTTCCGGAAAAGCGGCATAGTTTTATAGACAATCACCGACAGTCCGACTGTAAGAAACGGTACGACAAAAAGAAATATCCACGCCATTTTTCCACCCATTATAAAAGCCATGACCAATGCAAAAATTATCATAAGCGGCGCACGGATAGCGCTCCTGATAATCATCATATAAGCGTTCTGAACATTAGTAACGTCTGTCGTAAGACGTGTTACCAACGACGAAGTCAGAAATTTATCAATATTTTCAAATGAATATTTCTGAATATTGTAAAACATGTCCCTGCGGAGATTTTTTGCCAGTCCGCAGGAAGCGTTTGCGCACGTTGCGCCTGCTAAAGCTCCGAACAGCAAAGACAATACAGCCATTATAAACAGTATTATTCCGTACTTGATTATTAAATTCAATTCACAGCCTGATTTGATCTCATTTACAAGCTTAGCAATGAGAAACGGAATTATACACTCTATTACAACCTCTAACGATACCAATACAGGAGTGGCAATTGAAGTTCTTTTATATTCCCTTATACTTTTTGAAATTTCCTTTATCATATTTATAAATCAATCCTTTCTGATTATGAACATGTTTATTACGCATTTGATTTTTTACTTGAATAATACCGTCCTCTATGAATCAAAAATCCGTACTCCCAAAAAGGAATACGAATTTTTTAAACTATATATGAATTATACCATAAAATTAAGCCACTGTCAATTGTTGTATTTTATTTTTCAATATTTTTGTAAATTATTTTTAGCAACAATGCACAAACTCAAGGTCGATAAGCAGTCAATTTTACCAAAAATATTTTAATTTTTTTCTATACTATTGAAATCTCTATTTTTTTTTGGTATAATATTATAGTCATTGCAATGGGATATAGCCAAGTGGTAAGGCAACGGACTTTGACTCCGTCATTCCGGTGGTTCGAATCCACCTATCCCAACCAATTTTATGCTGTTTTAGCTCAGTTGGCAGAGCACTTCCTTGGTAAGGAAGAGGTCGACGGTTCAAGTCCGTTAAACAGCTCCATCATAAACCACATAGCTACGCCGTTTACAAGGTATTGTGAACGGCGTTATTTTTATTTAAAATTGCGACTACGACACTTACTACGACAATTGTAACAAAAAAACAAAGTAAAGCATATACCATAAAACGCTTATATAAAAAACTAATCAATATTTTATACACGTACTTAACATTAACATGAAACGCTCAGCAAGGCTACCAATATCGTTCTGTCAGATACGCAACAGAAAGTCTTTAAAAATTAAAATCCCCACTTGAACTTAATAAGTCAAGTGGGGACTTTTAATGAAAAGATGGTAAACAGTCATAAACTACATTTATATTCTACACTTTATATTTATACAAAATATAGACATAATGTAAATATTTAATTAATTTTATATTTATATGTTGATTTCTGTAAATTTTTGGTATATAATGTGTTTATAAGCATGCTTAATAAATTAATTTAAGGAGAATCATTATGAAAAAAATTATATCTGCTTTACTTTCCATTGTTTTTATTGCTGCATTTTCAATTACATCAAATGATAGTATTCTTGTATTTAAGAATCTATCAATATCAGCCAGTGCGGAAACGACCAGTTCAGGATTTGTTTACACTGTTTCAGGAACAACTGCAACAATAACAGGTTACACAGGTTCATCAGAATATCTTACTATTCCATCTACAATTACCAATAACGGTATAACATATACTGTTAAAAAATTGAGTTATAATGCTTTCAGAGAGAATAGTACAATTAAACGAGTTTATATTTCTTCAGGAATTCAAAACATTGGTCAAATGTGTTTTTATAAATGCAGTAATTTAACATATGTTTCTATTCCGAATACCGTACAGAACATGTCTACGTCTTGTTTTGAATTTTGTAAAAAGCTAACTACGGTATCTTTTGCCTCCAATTCAATTTTAAAAGAAATACCGTCTCTCTCCTTCTCAAACTGTTCTTCATTAACTTCTATTTCAATTCCGGATTCTGTAAAAAAAATTAATTTAGGAGCATTTTATACTTGTACTAACCTTCGTACTGTATCCATTAATTATTTGTCTTCAAACTTAACAGATATAAAAGTAAATGCATTTTCTTACTGTTATAATTTATCAAGTGTAGTTCTTCCAAAGTCTTTATATTCTATTGATATATCTGCTTTTGAAGGCTGCCAGAGTCTTACATCACTGAGTATTCCAGATTCAGTAACGAGTGTTAGTAACGGTGCTTACCGTGGATGTACTGCATTAACTCAGGTTACATTTGAAGGCAATTCACAGGCTTTTCTTTCTGTAGGTTTAGAAGCCTTCAAAAACTGTTCTTCTTTAAAAACAGTAAATATAAATAAATATAAAAATATAGATTTTGGTAAAAGAGCATTTGCAGATTGTACCAGCTTAACCACTGTAAATTATCCGAAGGCTACATATAACGGTAATAATATCAATGTTCTTGACGGTATAGCTTTTAGTAATGATTGCTTCTTAAATACGCCTTATTATACTAGTAATTGTACCACAGGGGTATATCCTTCCCTTGTAAACAGAGGATCTGCTAAAAATTGTACTGGAAAGCAGTTGGTTGTAAGTGTGTTTTTAAACGCAACAATTAACGGTACAAACCAGACATGGTCTGACAGCGAAATGACTGATAAAAATCAACAAGTAAAAACTGCAACAGATTATATTAAAAATCAAAGCTCAAGATACAGTAATACGGTTACTTTTGAAAATGCAATTTCCAATTCTAATCTTTCACTTCTGATACCTAATAATAATATTTCGATAACAGTACCTTCAAGCAATACCATATGGAATATTACTGTAAAC
>CABIYQ010000004.1:121279-217052 GCA_902362965.1 Oscillospiraceae bacterium | reverse complement strand
AAAATCTTTTTCTTTTATTCCCTGCAAAATTAACTTTGCGAGTATTTAAAAACAAAATCAAGTCAATAAAATTTGGCATAAAAGTTTTTTGCTTACTTTTTTTCAAAAAAGTAAGAGAAAGGAAAATACAAATGACAACAAGAATAACAGAATTATTAGGTATAAAATACCCCATCATACAAGGCGGCATGGCATGGATCGCTGAAAGCACTCTTGCCGCTGCCGTGTCAAACGCAGGCGGTCTGGGACTGATCGCAGGCGGTTCTGCGCCGATCGACTATCTGCGTGACCAGATAAGAAAAACAAAGGAATTAACAGATAAGCCTTTCGGTGTAAATATAATGCTAATGAGTCCAAACGCGGAAGAACTTGCACAGCTTGTTATAGACGAAAATGTACCCGTTGTAACAACAGGCGCAGGAAACCCGGGAAAATTTATAGCAGCATGGAAAGAAGCAGGAATCAAGATCATTCCTGTTATACCATCTGTTGCACTGGCAAAGAGAATGGAAAGGGCAGGAGCTGACGCAGTTGTTGCCGAAGGAACTGAATCAGGCGGACATATCGGCGAAAACACGACTATGTGCCTTGTACCACAGGTTGCGGACGCTGTTGAGATTCCTGTTATCGCTGCCGGAGGTATTGCAGACGGCAGAGGTATTGCCGCTTCATTTATGTTGGGAGCCGAAGGCGTTCAGGTTGGAACACGCTTCTTAGCTTCAGAAGAATGTCAGATTCACTCTACTTATAAGCAGCTTGTTGTCGACGCTAAAGATACAGACAACGTTGTAACAGGCAGAACAACAGGTCACCCTTGCAGAAATGTAAAGACAAAATTCGCTAAAAAACTTGCAAGCGGAGAAATGAACGGTACTATCACTCCTGATGAGTTTGAGGAAATTACTTTGGGTTCTCTTAGAAAAGCCGTTCAGGACGGTAATCTTGAAGAAGGCTCATTCCTCTGCGGACTGATTGCAGGAATGGTAAATGATGTAAAGCCTTGCAAGGATATAATTGAGGAAATGTTTGAACAAGCGCAAAAGCTTATGAATAAATGATTTTTATATAAAAAAACAGGAGGTAACAAAAATGGCTACAGCCTTGATCACAGGCTCGTCAAGAGGAATCGGTGCGGCAATCGCACTGAGACTTGCACAGGACGGATTTAATATCGCTCTCAACGACTTAAATGAGAGTATGTTTGAAAATAACGAAATAATTGAACAAATTAAGGAAACAGGCGTAGAATGCGAATATTTCTGTGCTGACGTTTCAAATTATAATCAATGTGAAGAAATGGTAAACGCAGTTAAGGAACGCTTCGGCGGTCTTGACGTATTAGTTAACAATGCTGGTATAACAAAAGACGGTCTTATGGCGAGAATGTCAGAAGAACAGTATGACATGGTTATAAACGTAAATCAAAAGAGCGTGTTCAATATGATGAAGCTTGCCGGTAAGATCATGATGAAGCAAAGAAGCGGAAAGATAGTAAATCTTGCTTCTGTTGCGGGACTTTACGGCAATCCGGGACAGATAAATTATTCAGCTTCAAAAGCCGCTATAATCGGCATGACAAAAACAATCGCAAAAGAGCTTGGTCCAAGAGGAATCAACGTAAATGCTGTAGCTCCGGGATTTATTAAAACTCCTATGACTGACGCTCTTACAGAAGAACAGAGAAATATGATGCTGAATCTTATAGCAATGAAACGTTACGGACTTCCGGAAGAAATAGCAGGCGTTGTGTCATTCTTGGTATCAAAGGACGCAAGCTATGTAACCGGTCAGGTTATTGAAATTTCCGGCGGATTATCAATGTAATAAAAAGAAAGGAAACTGTTAAATGAGCAGAAGAGTTGTAATTACAGGACTTGGAACTGTTAACCCATTGGGAAATAACGTTCATGATTTCTGGGAAGGAGTCAAGGAAAACCGTCTTGGAATTTCTAAGGTTGAACAGTTTGATACTGACGCAATCGGCGTAAGTGTTGCAGGACAGGTAAAAGACTTTGAACCTACTGATTTTATAGATAAAAAAGAAGCAAAGCGTATGGAACGCTTTACTCAGTTTGCAGTTGTAGCGTCAGACGAAGCCATAAAGGACAGCGGTACTGACTTCAAGGATATTGATCCTTACAGGGCAGGCGTTATAATCGGCTGCGGTATCGGCGGTATCGGTCTTACACTGAGCGAATATGAAAAGTTTTTGAATAAAGGACCAAACAGAGTTTCTCCTTTTTATGTACCTATGATGATCGGTAACATGGCGGCAGGTCAGGTTTCAATGAAAACAGGCTTTAAGGGAGACAACTTCTCTACTGTTACCGCATGTGCTTCCGGTACTCATGCAATAGGCGAATCCTTCAGAAAAATCAAGGACGGTTATCTTGACGTATGTCTTTGCGGCGGTACCGAATCTACAGTACTTCAGTTTACGCTAGCAGGATTTAATAATATGAAAGCGCTGTCAAAAACAGCAGACCCTGCAAGAGCTTCAATTCCTTTTGACAAGGAAAGAAACGGATTTGTATTAGGCGAGGGCTGCGGAATGCTGGTACTTGAGGAATATGAGCACGCAAAAGCAAGAGGCGCTGAAATCTATGCAGAGATAGCAGGTTACGGTGCAACATGCGACGGTTATCACATGACTTCTCCCGACCCTGAAGGCGAAGGTGCTGCTCAGGCTATGAGAGACGCATTTAAAGAAGCCGGTCTTAAACCCGAGGAAGTAACATATATTAATGCACACGGTACTTCAACAGGATTAAACGATAAATATGAAACAATAGCTATCAAAAAGGCTTTGGGAGATGCTGCAAAGACTGTTAAAATCAATTCTACAAAGTCTATGATAGGACATCTGTTGGGAGCTGCCGGCGGAGTTGAAGCAGTTGTTACAGCTTTAAGTATTAAAAACAATCTTATCCATAAAACTATCGGATATCAGACACCTGATGAAGAATGTGATCTTGATTACTGCGTAAACGGCAATATTGAAACAGAAATTAACGCTGCACTGTCTAACTCACTGGGCTTTGGCGGACACAATGCAACGATTTGCATGAAAAAGATTACTGATTAAGGAGAACTTATATGAGTGAAAATATGATTGCCTGTAATCTCACCTTTGAGGACATTAATAAACTGGCTGAAAGAGTTGAAAACGGTAAGCTTTCAAAAATTAAGATAAAAAACGGAAACTGTGAAATAGTAATTGAAAAGGAAAGCAAAATCCTGCCTCCTCCGCCGATGCCTCCTATGGGAGTTTCCGTTAATACTGCAGCGGCTGTACAGCCGGCAGTTACTGCTGAAACTTCATCAGAACCTGCACCTACAAGCGGAAATGTTGTAAAAGCACCGATCGTCGGTACTTATTACTCTGCTCCGGGACCTGACAAAGCTCCTTTCGTTGAGATAGGTAAAAAGGTTAAAAAGGGCGACGTTTTAATGATTATTGAGTCCATGAAGCTTATGAATGAGGTTCAGAGTGATTTTGACGGAGTTGTAAAAGAAATATTGGTAGAAAATGGAACAGCGGTTGAATTTGATCAGCCAATTATGATAATTGAATAAGGAGTAATAAAATGGCTGATGTAGTTTACAATAAAGAACAGATAATGGAAATAATTCCCCATCGTGACCCATTTCTGCTTATAGACGAAATTAATGAAATCGAACCCGGCAAAAAAGTTACAGCAACAAAATATATAAAGGAAGATGATTTCTGGTTTAAGGGACATTTTCCTGAATATCCGGTAACTCCGGGAGTACTTATGATCGAAATGCTGGCACAGGCGGGTTGTGTCGCTATGCTTTCACTTCCCGAAAACAAAGGCAAGTTGGGACTTTTTGCAGGTATTGACAAAGCTAAGTTCAAGCGTCAGGTAGTACCGGGAGACGTTTTAAAACTGGAAGTTGAAATAATTAAAGTAAAAGGTCCGATCGGTGTGGGTAAAGGTATTGCCACTGTAGACGGAGTAAAAGCAGTTTCCGCTGAAATTACTTTTGCAATTAAATAAGAAGCCGCTGCCGCTTTCCCCTAAGGGAAAGCTTAGCAAATGGCAGAATTCACATATATTTATCATATATTTATATATCCGCCATTTGCATTGCGTCCCGTGTACGGGACGCAGGCAGCGGCACTGAATTCAATGCTTAATTTACATTTGAAAGAGAGCAGAAAATATGTTTAAAAAGGTATTAATCGCCAATAGAGGCGAAATTGCCGTACGAATAATAAGAGCCTGCCGTGAATTGGGAATTCGCTGCGTTGCAGTCTATTCAACTGCTGATAAAACCGCACTTCATGCACAAATTGCCGATGAAGCAGTATGTATAGGTTCTGCGGATACTAAGGACAGCTATCTGAATATGAAGGCTATTATCTCCGCATGCGAAATTACAGGCTGTGATGCCGTTCATCCCGGATTTGGGTTTCTGTCTGAAAATGCCGCATTCGCAAAAATGTGCAGAAAATGCGGTATAGAATTTATCGGACCGTCTCCGGAGTCTATTGAAATGCTGGGAGATAAGGCAACGGCAAAGGAAACAATGAAAAAAGCAGGCGTTCCTGTTATTCCCGGTTCTGAAGGAGCTGTGCGGTCCGTAGAGGAAGCAATGGAAGCAGCAAAATCAATTGGATTTCCGCTCCTTGTAAAGGCTTCGGCAGGCGGCGGCGGCAGAGGCATTAGAATGGTCGAATCAGAAGATCAGTTGGCTTCACAAATTGAAATCGCCCGTCAGGAAGCTAAAAATTTCTTCGGCGATGACGCTGTCTATATGGAACGCTTTGTTAAAAATCCACGCCATGTTGAAATTCAAATTCTTGCAGATAAACAGGGAAATGTTATTCATCTGGGCGAACGTGACTGTAGTATGCAAAGGCGTAATCAAAAAGTTCTGGAGGAAAGCCCAAGTCCTGTGATGACCGATGAACTTCGCCGTAAAATGGGAGAAGCAGCAGTTAAAGCGGCTAAAGTATGCGGTTATCATAATGCGGGAACAATTGAATTTTTGGTTGAAAACGGCAAAGACTTTTACTTCATGGAAATGAACACACGTATTCAGGTCGAACACCCTGTTACTGAATTTGTCACAGGAGTAGATCTTGTCAAAGCACAAATTAAAATTGCGGCAGGTGAACCCCTTGATTATACTCAAGATGATATACAAGTAAAGGGTCATTCCATTGAATGCCGTATTAATGCAGAAAACCCAAAACTTAATTTCAGACCCTCACCTGGTAAGATCCTGGCGCTTCATACTCCCGGCGGACCCGGAATACGTATCGACAGCGCAGCATATCAGGGATACACTATATCCCCTTACTACGATTCTATGATCGCAAAGCTCATTGTTTACGCTCCAACCAGACAAGAAGCTATTATGAAAATGAAATGGGCACTTTCAGAATTTATAGTTGAAGGAATAGATACAAATATTGATTTTCAATTAGCACTTGTTAAATGTGATGAATTTCAATCCGGAGATTACAACAACAGATTTCTGGATACATTTAAATTTGAATGAAAGGCAGGCGGATTTTAAAACATGGCATTAGAAAATCTTTTCAAAGTCGTAACAACCAGATTTAATGGTAATACCGAAAAAACAGACCAAAAGCCTGTAAATTCAAATAATATACCGGACGATCTGCTGTTTAAATGCCCCAGATGCCGTAATGTGGTATTTGAAGACGAATATAGAGCATTGAATATGGTATGCCCGAAATGCGGATACCATGGCAGAATTACCGCTTCAGAAAGAATTGAACTGACAGTTGATAAAGGCAGCTTTATTGAAACTAACGGCAGTATGCTCAGCAAAAATCCTATAAATTTTCCGGATTATGATGAAAAACAACAAGCTCTCAGAGATAAAACCGGTCTGTCAGACGCAATAGTTACAGGTGAAGCTACTATAAGAGGTATTCCTGTTGTAATTGGTGTTATGGACTCAAGATATATGATGGCGTCAATGGGCAGTGTTGTAGGTGAAAAAATTGTACGTGCCTTTGAATTGGCAACACAAAAGAAAAAACCTATTATTCTGTTTACAGCGTCAGGTGGCGCAAGAATGCAGGAAGGTACCGTTTCTCTGATGCAGATGGCAAAGACTTCCGGTGCAGCGGCAAAACACAGCGAAGCCGGTCAGCTTTATATAACGGTTCTCACAGACCCCACTACAGGAGGCGTGACAGCGTCTTTCGCATCTCTGGGCGATATAATAATAGCAGAACCAAAGGCTCTTGTAGGCTTTGCAGGACGCCGTGTAATCGAAGGTACAATAAAGCAAAGACTTCCCGATGATTTTCAGCTTGCTGAATTTCTTTTGGAAAAAGGATTTGTTGACATGATAGTTGAACGCAAACGTATGAGAAGTGTTTTGTCTCATGTTATGAAGCTTCACGGATATGAAAAGGAGGTTCTCTGATATGAATGATAAAACAGCATGGGAACGTCAGTGTCTTATACGTGAAAAGAATCGTCCTACTGTAAACGACTATATCCCGCTTATATTTGAGGAATTTTACGAATTGCACGGTGACAGACATTATGGTGATGATGCCGCACTTATGGGCGGTATTGCAAGAATCGACGGTATGCCTGTAACGGTTCTTGCCGAAGTAAAGGGCAGAGACCTGAATGAAAACAAGAAAACTAACTTTGCTATGCCCCACCCCGAGGGTTACAGAAAGGCGCTGAGACTCGCCAAACAGGCGGAAAAATTTCACCGTCCGGTAATTTGCTTTATAGACAGTCCCGGAGCATTCTGCGGTATTGAAGCAGAGGAAAGAGGTCAGGGAGAAGCAATTGCAAAAAATATTATGGAATTTATGCGTCTTAAAACGCCTGTAACATCTGTGGTACTGGGTGAGGCAGGCAGCGGCGGCGCTTTAGCCCTTGGAGTATGCGACAGACTTGCTATGCTTGAAAATGCATTGTATTCAGTCATTTCACCAAGAGGCTGCGCAAGTATTCTCTGGAAGGACGCTTCAAAAGAGCAGGAAGCCTGCGAAGTACTTAAAATGACCGCAGAGGATATGGTTGAATTCGGTATTGCTGAAGCAATCATAGATGAGCCGAATGGCAGTGCGCACTATGACGTGTACAAAATTGCAGAAAATATAAAAGAATTTTTGGTAGAAACGCTGAAAGAAAATTCTTCAAAAAATATTGACATTTTGCTCGAAGAACGTTATAGTAAGTTTAGAAAAATCGGTGAGTTTACAGAATAGTAAATTCTAACAAAAGTTATATTGGTGAACCACACCTATATATATAAAATAGACAATGGAGGTCTTAAACATGGTATTTGAAAAAGTAAAAAGCATAGTTGCAGATCAGCTGGATGTTGAAGAAGAAAAGGTAACTGCGGAAGCAAGTATTACTGAAGATCTTGGTGCTGATTCACTGGACGTAGTTGATTTGGTTATGTCTATCGAAGAGGAATTTGATATTGAAATCCCTGATGAAGCTGTTGAAAACATTAAAACTGTAGGCGACATCGTAAGCTACATTGAAAGCAATCAGTAATAAAAAAATCAAAATGTATAATCCCTCGCTTTTTAAAAGCGAGGGATTATTTTTATACTGGATCTCATTTAATTTTACTTTCTTATTCTCACATATCGTTTTTTTAAAAAACGGACGGAATAAAAATTTGAAATATCTCGTATAGTACCTGCAAAGATCATTAGGAAAAACGGAGTAAAATTCACTAAATATCTCGAACGTGATTCCCAAATCACAAGGAAAAAATAAATCCCACAAAAAATAATTTTCAGCAGTATTTCTCTGTTGATTCGTTTTGAAAAAGCTCCCCGGATAAATGAATAAATAATTGAAAATAATAAAGAAACATGAAAAACAGTACAATATATCTTAAACGTCTTGCTATGACATATAAAATTACGCAGCATGCTGTCAGAACCCTTTTTTATATAATAGCCTATCATATATGTTCCATCCCACCAAGTCCAGGAAAGCTTGACTGCAAGATGTTCAATATTTCCGTATAAACCGTAATCAGACACTCGTTTTTTTATTTCCTCAATATTGGCTTTCTTTTTTTGTTCGTAATTACCACTGTTTACTGTAAACCAAAAATCATCGCTATTATAATTGCCTCTTCCGTGGAGTCCCATCATAACCCAGTGAGTAGGCGGAAATTGTATTTCCTCCAATTCTTCCTTTTCAGCTATATTAAATGAACCAATTACTATTCCTGACAAAACTGACATTATCACGCATCCGGCTAAAAATAATGAAAATTGACAAATGTGCTTTAAAATATTAAACTTTTTTGTAAACACAATAAAGTAAATCAGAAATGCAGGAATAAGTATTATAACGCTTCCTTTAATTTTATATCCTATAAACACTAAAAATCCCGACATAATCAGCTGAATTGCAGAATAAAGCTTCCTTTTTGAATCTATTCCTCTTAAAAACAGTAAAACAGAACTCATTACAAACGGCATGCTTAATGAATCAGTGTAATAAAATGGAGTATATGTGTAAAAAACTGAAAATATTGACGCTAAAATTCCTGTAAATAAAGCAGTGGTAGGATTTCTGAAAATTTTTTTAGCTGTAAAATACATTAAAATGACCGAAATATTAAGTCCAAAAGTATTTATCATTACCGGAACAAGATAAGGCATTTTACCCAAAACCGTATTACACACGCTGTAAATAACAGAAAGTATTATTAATATTGCCTGATTGTTCGTATATCTTACAAAATAATTTTCATGTCTTTCCGGAAGATGAGTGTATAAATCTTTCTTATCCCATGTCAGACAAAAATCCCGTGCGGCTTTATCAACAAATCCCAAATCAGACCATGGTTTATAGCAAAGAATAACTGCAAATATAATCTGTATTATCAGCATCAAACCTGCAATAATAAAAAATATCCTGTCTGATTGTTTTTCAGTAAGTTTTTTGGCTTTGAGTTTTTGATAAAGAATAACTAATCCGCCAATACTGACAAGTGAAACAAAAATCAATAAAATTTCCGCCCATATCGGTATGTTTTCTTTTATACCTCTGATAATTACGGAAATAATGGTAAGTCCGAAAATTGCCGCAAAACCGCCTTGTACAATTCTTATTGTTTTATTCATTTTGTTGTCCCTCTTTTATGAACTGTCCTTACAAGAATTATGAACATAAAGTTTCATGCATATACTCTCATAAAGAACGGTTCTTATATCTTTATATTAATAATTATAAACATTTTGGACAAAAAAGTAAATCGGCAAACTAACCGATATTATAGAACTGTACCAAATCATTATTGTGTATTATGACACATAATACAGTTAATCCACTTTTTGAATACTTCAACATTGTTTTCAACAGCTTGTTGAAAACAATGTTGAAGTATATTTTAATACTCATGACAAAAGTCGAATAAATCCCATGAATACTGGCATAATAAGACTGTTAACATGTTGAAAAGCTTTCAAGAGTGAAATGTTGAGTATTTTATATGAAAATTTGTTGAAAATGCATATTGACACGAAAACCATGGATAAATTAATGGATATGGGGAAAAAATAATATTGTATTGCAGAAGATTATGATGCAATATCAAAAATGAAAGGAATGAATAAGAAGATGAAAAAGACTTTACCTCTTATTTTAGGTTTAACCTTACTCTGCTGTTCAATGACAGCATGCGGAAACAAGGATAACAGCAGCAATAACTCTGAGGCAAAAACTTCTGAAACTATGAACAATTCAAATGAAACGTCCGGATTAAATTCTGCAACAGACGCTTCCATGGAATCAGAATCAGGCAACAATAATAATAACAACGGTAATAACAATAATAACAATGGTAATAATAACGACAATAACGGAAATATTGTTACCAAAGCAGGAAATGTTGTTGATGATCTGGTCTCTACAGGAGAGGACATAGTTGATGACGCAGGTTCTGTTGTTGAAGACGCCGGCGACGCAATTTTAGGAACAGACAGGGATCATAACAACAATAACAACAGATAATCAAAGGACGGGTCAGCCGTCCTTTTTTTTACATTCTTTTATAATACCTCCAATTAAAAACAGAAAGGCGGCAAAAATACACGAACTCATTATAATAATCATAATGTTGCCGTTTAAATATGTTTCATTCCATATTTTAAAATTGATCGGATCTAATTTAAAAGGTTTTTTGTCAATTATGACATTTAATGCAGGCTGTTCTATCAGCGCATAAATTCCAAACAAAACCAGACAAACAGCTGTTTTAAAGAATCCGTTTATTCTTATATAGCGTATTACTATCATACTCAGCCATACAAGTATCAGTTCAAAGGCACAGATAGCAAGTGCTTGTATTTTATCAGTCACTAAAAACATACATAATACGATCAATAGAACCGAATCAATACTCAAAGATATCAAAGCATTATGTTTTCGTATTTTTTCCGGAAATGTTTTATCCAAAAGTATTAAAGGTACAAAAACAACAGCCATTCCAAATGTTACAGATAAAAATGCTGTAAAAAACCAGTCTCCTCCGGTATAAATGCAGCAGCCGGCAAGAAGTGCGTTTAAGGACACATAAAAGCTGCCGATAGTCCATAATCCCTTATGACTTTTGACTATAACAGGAACGTTAAGAAGTGTAAAGGCAACCGCCTCAGACAAGAGAACTATAAAAAACCATGATAATTTATGACTTACTGCAATATTGGTTATAAAACACGGAACCAATGAACAAATATATGCAGCATATAGAATATAACTGTAGATCTTTGTGGTCTTCACAAAACTTTTTGCATTCTTTTCTATTTCTCTCTGGCGGTAGTCATCGCTTGCAGTAAACAACTCATGTTCAGTTATTTCAAGAACTTCACATATTCCCTGAATCATTGAAATGTCAGGATACGAAATTCCTCTTTCCCATTTGCTTACAGCAGATTCAGTAACGTAAAGTTTATCAGCCAATTCTTTTTGTGAAATGCCTTTTGCTTTTCTTTTAGATTGTATAAATTTACCAAGATTTTTCTTCTCTTCCATTATAAAACCTCCTTTAAAATTATTTGTGATCACGTCTTTATTGTATCACAGATAAGTAATATTGTAAATAAAACTGTTGAAAATAGTAACAGGATTATTAAGCCAGTTACGTATTTGCGTGGTTTACAGCAAAATTAATAAAAAAACTTACCCGACTTCTTTAAGCGGGTAAGTAATTTTTTATTCAGCCGAATATACCGTCATTGAAACGCCCACATCATTTACCAGAATGTCTGCCGGCAGACGACTCATCTTATATGTAACATAAATATCCCCTGCTGCTCCGGAAATATTTATAATCTGTATAAAATATACGATCCATGCCCATGAATCAGGTACGGCAAACTGCAAAACCGCAAGTACAATTCCCCATATAACAATTGGTGCTAAAGCTATAATAATATAATGTTTTCTGTCAAAATAAGCAGTACTTCCGGCATAGGCATAAAGTCCGGTAAAACCGTATTTAGGCTTAACACCGCTGAATTTTTTCATTAAAATTCCGTGAACAAGCTCATGGAGAATCATATAGACAACCATGCCGACTGACATTGCAGCCAGTTTTATATAGCTTTTTTCAAAAGCGGATTTAAAAACAGCAGTCCGAATACTTTCTGAAAGCAGAGGAATCAGCATCACAACACCGATAATCAAAGCCATAACGTTTACCAATACAGCAAGCTTTGTGTTTTTTTGCAAATCAATTTTCAGTATTTCTTTATAACCGTTTGGAAGTTCGGTAAAATTATTCACATTTACCTCCTTAAATAACAGTAAAGAATCTCTGATTTGCTTCAAAGGCTTCCTGCGGTTTTATTTCACGATATCCTGTCATTTCGGCAGGCATTGAAAGATTCGGAGCATCGATCATAGCGGTCATAGGTTCAGGACAGAAATAACCGTTAAATCCCTTATCGTTCCAGATGATCCAGAATTTGTATTCATTTGATACTTCATAAGCGATCTTCTTTCCGCTTTCTGTATCCTCAGCAATCACGCCATGAAAATCCTGACCGTTAAGCTTTGTACAGCCGGTTACATACATTTCATTGTCCACATTCTGCAAAACCGGTTTTCTTCCTCCGTTTATATACTCAAGATCTGTACCGTTTAATTCAACAGGCTTGCCGTCAGGCAGACAGCGTTCGTTTAACAGACATCTTTTCTGTACCGGTACAGTAAGACGTATATTTTCTTCCTTACCGCCGTCAACGAACGGAGAATTAATAGTAGTATGCGTAGCAAAGGATATCGGCATCATTTTATCTGAAAGATTTGTCAGTTTGATTTTATGTTCAAGTCCGCACTCTGAAAGGGTAAATGTAAATTCAGCAAGAAATCTTACAGGAAAGTACTGGAAGAATTCGTCATTTTCATCATATCTGTATTTGGTCTTTACAACTGCACAATTATCATCTGCATAATGCTCGGCAAGAGTATGGACTCTTTTCTGTAAAAAGCCGTGAATATGATTGTTATACGGAGCTTTTTCATTTACAGGCAGCTGATATACTGCATCTGACGTTTTCAGCACACCGTCTGCAAAACGGTTAGGAAGATAAAGTGAAGGCAGTCCCCAAACCTCGGCAGACTGTTTTATTACCTCCGCAGGATTATCTTTCTTAAAACGGAAAAATTCAATCCCATTTTTATCATCATGTAGTCTGATCACATTTGAACCCAATTCGTATGCGATCATTGCTGTGTATCCTCCGGCAGAAATTTCTGCAACAGGAGTTCCGTTAAAGTCAGTAAGCTTTGAGTAATTCATAGTTTTCTCCTCTTTATATTTTATTATTTTAATTTTAACATACTTTTATTTATATGTCCATACTTTTATAGTCTCTGATTTTAGTCAAAGTTTAAAAATCTTCATTTCAAAAACAACTCCGCATACAAAATCTCCGGCGGATTAAAAACCCTGAGCTTACCTATCCCAGTAGAAACAAGCATATATTGACTGTCCTTTTTATACAATCCCTTTGTATACTTCGGGAAAAAATTTCTTTCAGGTGAAAGAATCCCTCCGATAAAGGGAACATAAACTGCTCCGCCGTGTACATGCCCCGAAAAAGTCAGATCAGCACCCCATTTTGCATATTCCTCAAAGAAAAACGGATTATGAGCAAGCAGAATATTAAATCCTTCCTTTGCATCACCTAAACTTTGAGTAAGCTCATCAGAAGTTATTCTGTCCAGTGCCGCATATCCTCCGTTTTCATTTTTATATACGGATTTTTTCAGATCAGTACCGTAAATATTTATTTTTCGTCCGTCTTTTTCAAATACTGTACTGTCGTTTTCTAAGAATACTGCTCCTGCATTTTTCATCATTTTACGGTACTTTTCCATCATTTCCGCACTCAAATCAAGTTCATGATTACCCTTTGAACAGTAAACAGGACATATCAGGCAAAGCTTTTCAAGCAGTATCTGAGTACTTTCCAATGATATTTCGGTACGGGAAACAAGGTCGCCTGTTATAAAAATCATATCCGGTGAAAGCTCTTTAACACGCATAACAAATCTGCTCCAGCCGTTTGAATACTTTCTTTTATGAATATCTGAAATCTGTACTATTTTTATAGACTCCTGACTGCTGAAATTATCAGTACTGATTTTATAACGTCTTACAATAAGCATACGGTTTTCTACGCCAACATAAAGCAAAAACATAACGCCAAGCAATAATAAACAGATAAAAATTCTCATTTAACGTTATCCTTTTCCTCTTGATAAAACCTTTCTCAAGGTTGATGTTACGGCGCTGAAATTGGTACACACAACAAATACTGTCAGAAGTATCAGGCAGATTATATAATAATCCGGTTTTTTTATGGTAAGCAGACTCATTCCCAGAAGAACCGATATATTTATAAAAGTTGTAAAATGATTAACTCTAAAGTAAATATACCGTCTTGCGTCAACAATTCTAATCAGGTAGCAGACAACATAACTGATAAATGTTGTTGCAACCGCACCGTGAACGCCGAACTTCGGAATAAGAATTATATTCAGAATAAGATTTAAAACCGTTGATACCAAACTGGTCCAGAAGGAATTTTTCGTATGCTGTGCGGCAGTATAGATACTGCTTAAAAACAAATTAAAACAGGACATAAGAACCGACAGGATCAATACGGGAGTATACTGAACTGCCTGAGCATATTCAGGGTGAACGCTGTCGTTTAAAAGCATGGAGGACAGCGGCTTTACTAAAAGTATAAGGCTTGCAGCCGTAATATACATTATAGACTGATATGCGGAATAAACCTTTTCATAAAATCTTCCTATACCTTTTGAACCGTATTCCGAAATGGCAGACATATTCCAAGCCTGAAAAAATATAGTCGATACCATCGACACTAGATTTGGTATCTTTGACGCTGCGGTATAAATTCCGGCAGCAGAGTCTCCGGTTGTTCCGGCTGGTCCGTCAAGATATTTTATAAACAGTCTGTCCGAAAAGCCTGTTATTATCCACATTACAGATGTTGGGATCATAGGTATTGAAAATCTCAGCATAGTATGCATAACATCTCTGTCCGCAAACCTGATACTGAAATATTTTCTTAAGTTTGCCATACACCACAAAAAGACTGTTGAACAAAGATCTGAGGCAATTACAGCCAGAAAAAATCCTTTAAGTCCCATTTTCAGACCGGATATAAAGATTATATTAAAAATAAAAATAGTAACGGTAGCAAGTATACCGTCAAAAGCGTATAGCTTTACATAACCTATTGAACGTACAAACAGCGAACAGGTCTGTCTGAAGCTTGAAACAATTACATATATCGCAAGCAGCGGAGTAAATCCCTTTACGAATGGAATAAGGGACAAAAAAGGCGATAAAAGACCCATTATCAGCAGTCCCATGACCTGAATCATAATGGCTGTAGAAAAAACCTGACGGTTATCATATTCCCTGTCAAGTCCGAATCTGATAACCGCTTCGGATATGGCAAAAGTAAAAACTGGTATAAGAAAATTAGCGGTTGTTTCAATAAGCTCCTTTGTACCAAGCGTTTCCGACGGCATGTAAGTAGTATAAAGTCTTGTGAGGAAAAATGCCAGTATCTTTGAACCGAATGTTCCCACTGCTAGTATTATAGTATTAAACGCAAGATTTTTATATTTATTCATCAGCAATATCTCCGTATTTATTATTGACCTTAAAAACGTATATTACTAATTATAACAAAAAATTCATAAAAAGAAAATAGTAATTTAAAAAAATATTTTTTATTTTGCTTATATCATAATACTCACGCAGCTTTCAATGATTCACCTCAGAGTATGTACTGTAATATAATGTCAATATATGGACTGAAATAATTTCTGATATACAGGTTTAAAAATTAAAATTCAGGCAATGATAATTACATAAGATTCTTTTATTTTAAAGAATGGAGATTAAGATTATGTCTATTAAAAGAGGAGAAATATATTATGCGGATTTAAGCCCTGTTGTGGGTTCGGAACAGGGCGGAATAAGACCGGTACTTATCGTTCAGAATGACGTTGGCAACAGACACAGTCCTACTGTTATTGCTGCTGCTATAACCAGTCAGAAAGAAAAAGCAAAGCTTCCTACACATATAGAACTAAGCGCTGACGGCTGCGGTCTCGCTAAGGACAGCGTCGTTCTTCTTGAACAGATAAGAACTATTGATAAAAAACGTCTGAAAGAACGTATGGGAGAACTTGACAACGGTTCTATGAATAAAGTAAACAATGCTCTTTCTATTAGTTTTGGTCTTATGTAACCAGCCTTTTGAAAAAGGCTGGGCGAAAACTTTTGTACCGTCTTTAGTTTAATGATAAAATTTAAATTAGTCTCGACAGGTAAAACTCCGCTTTTTGAAAAAAGCTTGGCAAAAACTTTTATGCCGAACAAAATCAACTTATAACACTTTTTTAAGTCTCGCAAGGTTACTTTTGTAAAATTTAAAAATAACTTAAAAAAGCTTGACAAAAACTTTTATGCCCAACAAAATCAACTTAAAACACTTTTTAAGTCTCGCAAAGCCGCTCAAAAAATTTTACCCCACTTTTAAAAAAGTGGGGTTTTTAAATTAATCCTTATATACTGAATCTATTCCCAGAAATTCTTCCAGACAAAGTCCGCTTTCATACACTTCCGTAGCTTTTTCAACGCCAAGATAACGAATATGCCAAGGCTCGTACTGATAACCGGTTATTTCATCTTTTCCTTCGGGAAATCTGATAATAAATCCGTATTTATGTGCATTTACTGCGACCCAGTCGCTTTCCGGAGTAAGTCCGAAGGAATCGTCAATACTATTTAAATCAAAGGCAAGACCCGTCTGATGATCAGAATGTCCCGGACGGGAAGAATATGTATCGGCGGCCTCCTGACCGTCTCTTTCAACATAATTATTATAAATTCTTTCCTGATCATAATAGGAACGGTAATCTGAAGAAATATAAATACTTAATCCCTCGTCTGCGGCATCTGACGCCATTTCATTGAATGCGTCCAATGCTTCCTGATTTACACCCGGATCATAATCCGCCGGTAGCGAATAGGACTTATTTGCGATCAGTATACCATCAATATATGTAAGACCGTCTTCTTCAATGACTTCATGTCCGTTTCCGTCCGCCGGAACAACATTTACTTTTAAACTCAACAAAGTATCGGTATTGCGAATGCTGACAGTAATCTCGCATGTCCCCTCGCCTATACCTGTAATTTCACCGCTTTCCCCTACTACAGCTACTGCATTATTGGAGCTTACCCAGTTAAAAACATCATCGCTGCTGCGGAGATTTTTAAGCTTTGGAGTATACTTTTCTCCCACCTTTATTGTAATCTCATTTTCCTCAAAGGTTATACTGTTATAATAATCGGAATCACTGTCCTGAGCATCCGCTGGAACAGCTTCTGTACTTCCGGATGAAGAAGACGAAATTGATTTGTTTCCGATTTCTTTCCTATCTCTAAAAATAAACAAGTACATCAATAATATGATTACAGCTACAAGAATCACTACTATACACAGTAAAAGAACTTGTTGTCTTTTTCTATAAACGTCTTTACTTTTTTTCATTTTGTTTCTCCTTTTATCTATAATTAACTCATTAAATATAGCATAATATATAAATTTTGTCAACTGAATTCTACATATCGTATAAAAATTATTCTTGCTTTTTTAACATAAATAATGTATAATTATATAAAGATATTGTTGAGTTCTGACAATATGCAAGAAAAAATCAAAATATAGACGGGAGAATGATAGCTATGAAATTAAAAACTAAAGCACTTTCAGTCATTACTGCCTGTGCACTGGTTGTGTCCGCTTCAGTCGGAATAAAACCATCTGTATCATTTGCCGAACCATCTTCTAAAGATATTTCCAATACAATGGAATGGGGATCAGTGGAAATCGGCGGAGGCGGCTTTGTTACCGGTATAATAACAGGTCAGAAAGAAATGTACCTCAGAACAGACGTAGGCGGCGCATATAAATACAACTACGAAACAAACAGATGGGATCAACTTTTTGCATTCATTAATGAAGCAGACAGGGGACTTTTAAGTGTAAAAGGAATTGCAATTGATCCTACCGACGATGATACCGTTTATTTCCTCTGCGGCTGTGCTTACTTTTCAGACGCAAGAACAGAAATCATAAAAACTACCGACGGCGGCAAGACGTTTACCCGTGTCGATGTTACAGATATGATTCAAGTTCACGGAAACGGCGATGGTCGTGAATGCAGCGAACCTATAGCAATCGACCCTGATGATCCTGACATTATTTATGCCGGAGGCGATGTTACCGCAGGGGATTCCGCTTTGATCAAGTCTACTGACGGCGGCAAGACATGGAAACCCGTTAAAGGTTATGACGACCTTGGTTTGTATAAAAATGACGTTAAATGGCCTACATGGACAGATCATATAGCAAGAGGTACAGGCTCAGGAGAATATAATACACAAAATGGCGTTGCAACAATCAAAGTTTTAGACGGCAAGGTTTATGTAGGTACATCTGTTACTGGACAAACCAATATTCATGTAGCTGATGTTGATACAGATGAATTTACAGAGCTTAGCTCTGATCTTCCTACAGCTAATTATCCTGTAACTATCAGTGATGACGGAAACGGAAATATCTTTGTAACTTATATTGCAGGTCTTGCATTCAGCGGCTCTGCCGGCGGTGCTTACAAATACAATATCGCAAGCGGTAAAGTAACCGATATCTCACCGTCAGGCAATGCTATCGGTATGATTACGGCTGATAAATCAGATCCAAACAAACTTTTGGCAAGAACTTGTGGATTATGGTCAGATCAGTGGTATGAAGAAGAATGGACTGAAACTAGTATTGCTTGGGGCGATCATTTCTTCAGATCAACTGACGGCGGCGAAAATTGGACAGATATTACGCCAGGTCAGCAGGAAGGTCAGTACACAGATAATCATTACTTTGTTTCAGAACCGATCGATACAAACGGATATGCATGGATCTACGGCAAGGCTGTACATTGGGGCAGCGGTATACTCATCGATCCGAGAAATTCGGACAAAATCCTTATGACATCCGGTAACGGTGTTTTTGCTTGTGATAATGTATGGGATGAAAAAGGTATTCAGTTCTATTTTGATCCGGCAGGAATCGAAGAAGTAGTTGCACTGGATATGGTAAGCGTTCCGGGAGGAAGCGCATACTCGGCAATCGGAGACTATGACGGATTTATTCATACAGATGTTAATGAAATTCCGGAACAGTATCAGCCGAATATGGGTTCAACAAGCGCTATAGCATATTGCCCTCAGAATCCTGATGTTATGATAAGAATTGCTAAGGATCAAAATGATACTGCTCCCGGATTCTATACCCTTGACGGCGGAAAAACATGGAATAAAATGGCTAATGCAAACGGCGGAAGAGCTGCTATTACCCAGCTTGAAGACGGTTCATACCGTTTCTTTAAGAGCGCACACGAAAATGATAAAACCTCAGCGGTTTTTTATTCTGATGATTTAGGTCAGACATGGGAAACTTGTACAGGTATACCAAGCGCATACGGTTCAAAGATGACCAACATGTTCATTGAACCAAACAAACCAAATATAGTATATGCTTATGTAACATACTATAATGAATCATGGTTCTATTCAAAAGATAAACCGGATATGTCTGATGCTCATTATACGCTCTGTGTAAGCACAGACTACGGAAAAACATTTACCGGTACTGATGTAGCTATGTACGACCAGTGTGACAGCGCTGGAAGAATTGCTTACCTCGGTGAAGATAACCTTATTATCGGCGCCGGCTGGTATGGTATGTATAGTGTAACTGACAACGGCAAAACAATTAATAAGCTTGAAAATGTATCTTACTGCAAAACTGTTGGCTACGGCGCTCCTGAAAAGAAAGGTGACGTAAATACTCTTTATATGTACGGCAAGCCCCAGGATTCAGATCCTGAAGGTGTATACCGTTCTCAGGACGGCGGTGAAACATGGGTGCTTATTAACAGCGAAATGCTATACGGCGGTACAGGAAACGGTAATTTCCTTGTAGGCGATATGAATGAATTCGGCACAGTTTATATGTCAACAGTTGGCTGCGGAATTATTTACGGCAGACTTTCCGAAGAACCGATTCCTCCTGAAACTTCTGAAACTTCTGAAACAACTATACCTACGACTACAACAACTACTGTTACAACTGAAGAAACAGGAAATACAATCCCATCAGGAAGTTTTGATCCGAAAGATCTTATGTATGGTGACACAAACCGTGATATGTCTGTTGACTCAGCAGATATAGTTGTTCTTAACAAATATCTGATTAATAGCGTTGATTACCCGCTTAAGGACGCACAGGCATATGAACAGGCTCAGACTGTTTATGATGATGAAATTGATACAAAGGATTCAATAGCTATTATTAATTGCGTTCTTCAGCTTATTGATTTAGATGATTTAGGTCCTGCAAGATAATATTAAATTTAAACTGCTGAGTTTATTGCTCAGCAGTTTTTATTATAACTAAAAAAGTACCGAATCTAATTGAATCGGTACTTTTTATAAGTTAATAAATCATTATCTTATTATTTTTTCTTCTTTCCAAACCTTACTTTAGAAAGAACAGCCGCACAAGCAGTAACTGCAAGACCGGCAACAGCAACTGCCGCTACTCCTCCGTCACCAGTCACAGCCGCCTCAACTGTAGTAGTATTATTTTGACTTGAAAATCCATTATCAGAAATCTGCGTCAGTAAACCGTCAGGTTGAGTTTCAGAAGGCTGTGTTGTTTCCGGTATAACTCCAGTTCCGGTAACCGTAAACACTACTCTGACATTGTCAGTAACTGATGTATTTAAAGGCACATCAGCAACACCTGTATTGTCCCAGCCGTCGTAAAGATAAATTCTTGTTCCCGGCTCCTGACCAATGGCAGCATACGCCGTATTTATGGCATTAGGACTTGTTATGTAATTTAATTGATTACCGTCAATATAAACTGAGTCAACATTAATTTTCAGTCCTGAATACCGAGCTGTTGATATATCAGGAATATTAACATACAGACATTCAATATTATTTACAGTTCCTTCAGCTACTTTCCATACAACCTCATACTGTCCGTCACCGTTGATAATAGCAGTTTTAGAACCGGCAGGAATATCTGAAAGCTCTTTTACCTCGGCCGTTCCCATATCACCGCAAAGATATGCATATGCGGATAATTCAACTGCATTTACATTAACTGACATAGCTGCCGCTGAAACTGCTGCACAAGCAGACATAGCTGCAATAAATCTCTTTAAATTCATTTTGACACCTCATAATTAATTATTTGTTTTTCTTTCTTTTGATCTTTGATGCAATTGCCGCAAGACCGGTAACAGCCAAACCGACAAAAGCAATGTTAATGCCTTTTGAACCCGTTAAGGGAGCACCTGTTCTTTGAGTAGTAGTCAAGCCAACCCCCGCATTACGGCTTACAGTCGTCGTATTGTTAGACAATACATTATAGCTGACTGATGAAGATGATTCCGATACAGACGCTGATGCAGAAGTCTCCGACGTAATGGAGCTTTCATATGTAACCAATTCCGCACCGCTTGTTTTCGGTGCCGAAGTAGTAACGGCAGTCTCTGACGAAGACTGTGTCGGTTCTGCAGAAGGTTCTGTCGTTTCAGGCTGTGCGCCGTGCTTGTCAACAAATAACGGACCATCCGTTGGCATACCTTTTACCGTAAAAATTATTTCAATTGATTCGTTTACTTTTGTTTGTACAGGCAGAAACGGATAATTGCTGTCTTCGTTTGCAATATAAATTCTGGTACCGTTAAAACTTCCTTCTTCATACTGAATATCTACAGCCGGAGTAGAATTCATTTCATATTCTTCACCGTCAATTCTTACCTTATCTACAGTCACTGCAAGATGTTCATAAACGGTATTGTTAAGGCCGTCGATATCCAGAACAAAATATTCAACGGTTTTCGTCTGTGCAAGAGGAATATAAGCGGAATACGTAGCGTTACCTGTAATTTCCGGCAATTCTGCGTCTGTAATCCTTTCCAATTGGTTTTGACCGGCCTTGCCTTTTACAGTTGTTTTATAAGTATCGTCAGCAGCAGTAACTGCCGCAGACGTCAAAGTCATAAAAACAGAAGCAGTACATAAACCTGCACAGACAGCAAATCTTCTGAATTTCAATATAACACCTCTTATTTTTCACTGATTTGTTTTTTTATAAGATTAAAAAATACTTCTATACTTTTAAAGTATAACATTAATTATGTCAAAATGTCTATATAAAAATTATATAAATTTATGTGATTTAAAACGGCAAAACAGTTAAAACTGTACAAAGAATCACATTGCATTTTTCATAACAGACAATACCGACTCCATTAGTCTTTCCGGTTTCTGTCCCCTATCAAGTTTTACGCTTATATACGGCTTTGAAAGACAATTAAATGCTACCCTTCCTTTATAAGCTGAAGAAATAGCGTCGATCTGTTCGGGAGACGGTCGTTCAATATAGAATATCATATTCTCTTTTCTCTGCTGAATCTCCGTAATACCAAGACTTGCCGCTGTATTTCTAAGCAACGAAGCATTTATCAGTCCCTCAACGGATTTAGGCGGATCGCCGTAACGATCAATAAGTTCATCAATCATTTCCATTTTATCTTCTTCATTCTGCACTGCCGCAATTTTTTTGTATATATCAAGACGCTGGGCAAGGCTTTCAATGTAATTTTCCGGTATATGTGCGTCGATCTGGATATCCACAGCACAGTCAGCCGCCTTTTTGACAGGTTCTCCCTTTTCCTCGGCAATAGCCTCGGTAAGCAGACGAATATACATATCATATCCTACCGATTCCATATGCCCGTGCTGTCGCCCGCCTAAAATACTTCCGGCACCTCTTATTTCAAGGTCACGCATAGCAATCCTGAAACCGCTGCCGAACTGCGTAAACTCTCTCATGGCATTCAAACGCTTAGACGCTACTTCAGTAAGTATCTTTTCCCGTCTGAATGTAAAATAAGCAAAAGCTCTTCTGTTGGAGCGTCCCACACGGCCTCTTAGCTGATAAAGCTGTGACAGACCGAAATAATCGGAGTCCTCAATAATAAGGGTATTTACATTCGGAACATCCACTCCGGTTTCGATAATAGTAGTGCATACCAGAATATCAATTTCATGCTCCACAAGCTGACGCCATATTTCTGACATCGCTTCTTCGGTCATCTGACCGTGAGCGTAGGCTATTCTTGCGTCTGGAACCCACTCCTGAAGCTTTGCGGCACATGAGGAGATCGTTTCAACACGGTTATGGATATAGTAAACCTGACCGCCCCTTTTAAGCTCCTTATTTATTGCCTGTATGAGCATTCCCGGATTGTATTCAACAACATAAGTCTGAACCGGATGCCTGTCCTGAGGCGGTTCGTCTATGACTGACATATCCCTGATACCGCTCATTGCCATGTTAAGAGTACGGGGTATCGGTGTTGCGGAAAGGGTCAGCATATCAACTCCTGTAAAGTGCTCCTTGAATTTTTCCTTATGGGCAACGCCGAATCGTTGTTCCTCATCTATAATGGCAAGTCCCAGACTTTTAAATTCCACGTCTTTCTGCACTAATCTATGCGTACCTATTATAATATCAATCAGACCTTTTTTCAGTTTCTTTAAAATTTCCTGCTGCTGCTTCGGAGTACGGAATCTTGAAAGCAGTTCGATGGTTACAGGAAAATGCTCAAATCGTCTTAAAGCGGTCTGAAAATGCTGCATTGCCAGTACGGTTGTAGGCGCTAAAATTGCACACTGCTTTCCGCTTGCCACGCATTTCATAGCGGCACGGAAAGCCACTTCCGTTTTACCGAAGCCAACGTCTCCGCACAAAAGTCTGTCCATAGGACGGATTCTTTCCATATCCTCTTTTATTTCGTTAATAGACTGAAGCTGATCGTCTGTTTCCGTATAAGGAAAACGGGATTCAAAATCTCTCTGCATTTCATCGTCGGGCAGAAAAGCGAAGCCTTTGCTTTTTTCACGCTTAGCATACAAAGCGGTAAGCTCGTGAGCCATGTCCTTTACCGCACGCTTTACGTTGTTTCTTGTTTTCTGCCATTCCGAAGATGAAAGCTTATTGAGTTTTACTCCTGTATCGTCTCTGGGACCGATATATCTTGACACCATATCCAGCTGAGTTACAGGAACATAAAGCACGTCCTTACCGGCATACTGAATTGTTATATAATCCTTTGTAACACCCTCAAGTTCAAGCTTTCTGATACCGACAAATCTTCCTATACCGTGCATGGAATGAACCACTAAGTCCCCTGCGGTTATATCGGAAAGACTTCTTATTTCCTCTCCTTTTTTATGTTTCTTTTTCTTCTTTTTTGAATTTGCCGCTTTGGATTGAGTGATTACAGCCGTTTTATTTTCAGGATATTCATAACCTCCGGAAAGACTTCCCGTCATTAGCAGAACTCTGCCCGGCAGACACTGTGAATCCACCTTTGCAATATCGCATTTTATTCCGTCGTCCAGAAGATCCTGACGAATGATCGGGAGCGTTTTTTCACTTCCTGCAATAAGCATTGTACGATATCCTTTTTCGCACAAGCTTTTCAGATCTTCGTCCAATTGACGCATTTCACCGCCCCAAGGAGCGTTATGGAGAGCCTCAAAGCTGATAATTTTCTTGTATCCTACCCTGTCAAGTCCCTGAATGAAATTACTCAAAAATATCTGCTGTCCTTTACTCGTTTCGGATAGAACATCGGAAAGCTCACAGTAATGTCCCTCAAGACCTTTGCACAATTCACCTTCTTCAAGGAGTATTTTGCAGTCCTCATTATACTGTGCCGTAACACCCTTTGCATGCTCGGCTGCATTGACATATTCGCAGAAAACAGTTATTCCGTTAAAATAATCAAAGATCAACGGTATTTTATCATAAATAAGCGGTATATATTTATCTATGCACTGAACCTCCGCTCCCTCTCTCAAAAGCTCCGAGTCCTCTGCAAGACGTGCCCTTACAATATCAGACTTTCTGCTTCTTATTTTCTTTGCAAGACTGTCGATTTTATCTGCCAAAGCCAAACGGTCTGTTACAGTTTCCACTGCCGGTGCGATCTCTATTGATTCAAGAGAATCGGTTCTGCGCTGGGTTTCCGGATCGAAATACGAAATACTGTCAACATCGTCGCCCCAAAATTCTATTCTTACAGGCATCGCCGACTGTACCGGAAAAATGTCGGCAATAGAGCCTCTGACAGAAAACTGAGACGGTCCTTCAACCTTATCGCAGCGGATATATCCCATATTAATAAGTTCGGTTTTAAGTTTTTCAAGATTAACTTCCGCTCCGCTTTTTATTGCAATGGTACTGTTTTTTAAAATGTCTTTAGGGATAACAGGTTCCATTACCGCTTCAATACTTGCCGCTATTATCTTACTTTTTCCTCTTATAAGCTTTGAAAGTGCGGAAATTCTCTGATGTTCATATTCCCTTGAAAAGCCCTCGACTTTGGTAAGAGCAAGCTCTCTGGAGGGAAAAAGTACTGCGTAATTTTCGTCTCCCGACATAACGGCAATATCGTCGCAGAGTTTTTTTGCCGCCGCTTCGCTTTCCGTTATAACCAGTATCGGACTTTCATTATAAATGGAATAAATGAACTGAGCCTTATGAATATGAGAAAGTCCGGTAGCGCATACAGGACTTATTTTACTTTTTATACACTTCTCAATATCCTTCCAGCTTTCAAGCTCACGGAAGGTTTCACTGAAAAATTTCATTGTCAACTCCTTTTTTATTAGTGCATATTTTATAGTTCACAAATATTTATAATTTTTGATATACTTAATAGTATAAAAATTTTACAAGCACAAACACAGCAACCCCCAATTACAGGGGGATTGCTGTTTGATCAATTATATTTTTTTGTTTTAAGAATTATATTTATTCATTGCCTCATCAATTTTTCCGTCGATCATAAGCTCCAGACTGTCACATGCTTTTTTGCATGACTCCTGGATCTTTTCCATATCTTCTTTGTTAAAGCGGCTTAAAACCCAGTCTGCAAGGTCGAATTTAGGGTGCGGCTTTCTGCCGACGCCCATTTTTATTCTCGGAAAAGTGTCTGCACCGGTCAAATAAATAATACTTTTTATCCCGTTATGACCGCCGTCACTTCCCTTTCGTCTGATACGCAATGTGCCCGGTTCAAGGGATATATCGTCATAAACAATTATAACATGCTCAATATCCAGCTTATAAAATGCCATTGCCTCGGAAACCGCCTGACCGCTGTTGTTCATATAAGTTTCAGGCTTCATGAGAATACAGTGCTTTCCGCTTATCGTCACATCACTGCAAAGTGACTTGAATTTAAATCTTTTTACATCTGTCTCCAGACGTTCAGCCATAGCGTCAATAACCATAAACCCTGCATTATGACGTGTATATGCATACTGCTCCCCGGGATTTCCCAGACCTACGATAAGATATTCAACAGGTCCGGTAGGTACTGATTCTGATTTTGAAATTTCTCTGAATCTGTCAAAAATACTCATTTAATATCACGCTTTTTCCAATCTTTTCTTAAGTTTAGTCAGGCTATAGCCTTCTTTTATTTTAACAACTCCCCTGTCAATTGCAAGAGCATAGTCGGGAACGTCCCTTGTGATTGTAGTTCCGGCAGCAGTATATACAGCCTTACCCAGCTTTACAGGAGCAATAAGATTTGTATTACAGCCAATAAAACAGTTGTCTCCGATCTCACAGCGGCTCTTTACAATACCGTCATAGTTAACGGTCACTGTACCGCAGCCGAAATTGACCTTTTTACCCACGTCGCTGTCGCCCACATAAGTGAGGTGTGCAACTGCAGTACCTTCGCCGATCGTGGAATTCTTGATCTCAACAAAGTCGCCGATTTTAACTCCGCTCTTTATATGGCTGCCCGGACGGATATGAACCCACGGTCCGATCTTAACACCGGCGTCAATCGTGGACTTGAACGCCTGAACATAGTTTAGACTTACACCGTCTTTAATGTCACAATCGTCAATTATGCAGTTTGGACCGATACGGCAGTCCTTACCGATTTTTGTCTTTCCCCTCAGATGAGTTCCCGCCATGATTTCAGTACCTGCCTCGATTTCAACATCTCTGCCGATCACGATACCGTCAATACAGTTAAACTCAACGCCGTTTTCCAAATGCTTCTCAATTACTGCCATTCTTGCAGCAGTATTAAGAGCCAAAAGACCTTTTCTGTCGTTTGCACCTAAAACCACATTCGGATTTTCCGAAATATATGCGTTAACATTTCTGCCCTTATTAAGAGCAATGAAAACACTGTCTGTCAGATAATATTCACCCTGAGAATTATTCTGAGTAAGTTCTCCCAGATATTCAATAAGGTCGGAGGTTTTAAACCAGTAAGCTCCGGAATTTACTTCCTTTATCTCACGCTGTGCAGCAGTAGCGTCTTTTTCCTCAACAATTGAAGTTATACCGCTTTCGCCTCTTACGATTCTGCCATAGCCCTTTGGTTCGTCTATCTCAGCGGTAATGACAGTTATTGAATTATCTTCCTTTTCATGAAGCTCCAGGGACTTTTTTATAGTTTCAGAGTCGATAAACGGAGCATCACCGCACAGTACGAGAGTATGCCCTCCGCCGTTTTTTTCCATAAACGGTACTGCCTGCATTACCGCATGACCTGTGCCCAATCTTTCACTCTGAAGAACCGTTTCATATCTTCCGCTTAAATATTCATCAATTTTTTCAGCCATATATCCCTTGACAATACAAAGATTTGAAAGCTCGGCTTCCTCACACGCTTTTATTACCCATTCAAGCATAGGTTCTTCCAATACCTTAAACATAGGCTTGGGAATATCCGCTTTCATTCTCTTTCCCTGACCGCCTGCCAGTATAACAGCATTATTCATCATGATCTTTCCTCTCAAAATATATTGAAATTTACTTTTTATGTATGCGCTTTGCTACGTTCAATAATACTCATATTGTTTTAGGTAAATTAAAAAGTTATATCTTGCGTTTTAATCTAAATAATGTTTTCCTATGAAACTTAAATTAAACAATTAAATAAGCACACAACAATCATTATAAATATATTATGACAGCTATTCAGTCATTTTTCAAGGGATTTTTAAAAAAAATTAAAATTTTAATATTTTTTGTGAATATTGCTACAAATTAACCTGTAAGATTTTTTTTAAAAATATATGGAAATTTTTCCACTTATATGTTATAATAATAATTAACAGACCGACATGGGTTTTCCGTCGGACTGAAAGACAAAAAATATCTGGAGGTATAAAACCAATGGCAAAGAAATATTGCTACCTTTTCTCTGAAGGTAATGCTAACATGAGAGAACTCCTGGGCGGCAAGGGCGCTAACCTTGCTGAAATGACAGGTATGGGTCTTCCCGTTCCGCAGGGTTTCACTATTTCAACTGAAGCGTGTACACAGTACTATGAGGACGGCCGTCAGATCAATCCTGATATCATGGCTGAAATTAATGAATACATCGGTAAGATGGAAGAAATCACCGGCAAGAAGTTCGGCGATCACGAAAATCCACTCCTCGTTTCTGTTCGTTCAGGCGCTAGAGCATCAATGCCTGGTATGATGGATACTATCCTGAACCTCGGTCTTAACGAAGAGGTTGTTGAAGTTATTGCTGAAAAGTCCAATAACCCAAGATGGGCTTGGGACTGCTACAGAAGATTCATTCAGATGTATTCAGACGTAGTTATGGAAGTCGGCAAGAAATACTTTGAAGAACTTATTGACGAAATGAAGGCTAAGAAGGGCGTTACTCAGGACGTTGACCTTGATGCTGACGACCTTAAGGAACTGGCTGCACAGTTCAAGGCTGAATATAAGGAAAAAATCGGTACAGACTTCCCTTCTGATCCTAAGGAACAGTTAATGGGCGCTGTACAGGCTGTATTCCGTTCATGGGACAACCCAAGAGCTAACGTTTACAGAAGAGACAACGATATCCCTTATTCATGGGGTACTGCCGTAAACGTACAGTCAATGGCTTTCGGTAACATGGGTGACGACTGCGGTACAGGCGTTGCGTTTACACGTGATCCTGCTACAGGCGAAAAGAAGCTCATGGGCGAATTCCTTACAAACGCACAGGGCGAAGACGTTGTTGCCGGCGTTCGTACACCTATGCCTATCGCTCAGATGGCTGAAAAGTTCCCTGCTGCTTTTGAAAAGTTCCAGAATGTATGCAAGACTCTTGAAGATCACTACAGAGACATGCAGGATATGGAATTTACTGTAGAACACGGCGAACTCTTCATGCTCCAGACAAGAAACGGAAAGAGAACAGCTCAGGCTGCTCTGAAGATCGCATGCGATCTCGTTGACGAAGGTATGAGAACAGAAGAAGAAGCAGTTGCTATGATCGATCCTAGAAACCTCGACACACTGCTCCACCCTCAATTTGACGCTAAGGCTCTTAAGGCTGCTACACCTGTAGGCAAGGGCTTGGGTGCTTCTCCAGGCGCTGCATGCGGTAAGGTTGTATTCACAGCTGACGATGCTGTTGCTTGGCATGAAAAAGGCGAAAAGGTTGTTCTTGTTCGTCTTGAAACATCACCTGAAGATATTACAGGTATGAAGGCTTCTCAGGGTATCCTGACAGTAAGAGGCGGTATGACTTCTCACGCTGCCGTTGTTGCTCGTGGTATGGGTACATGCTGCGTATCAGGCTGCGGCGATATCAAGATGGACGAAGCTAACAAGAAATTTGAACTTGCAGGCAAAACATATACTGAAGGCGATTATATCTCAATCGACGGTTCAACAGGTAACATCTACGACGGCGTTATCCCTACAGTAGACGCTACGATTGCCGGCGAATTCGGCAGAATCATGGCTTGGGCTGACAAGTACAGAGTTCTTAAGGTAAGAACAAATGCTGATACTCCTGCTGACGCTAAGAAGGCTCGTGAACTGGGTGCTGAAGGTATCGGTCTCTGCCGTACAGAGCACATGTTCTTTGAACCGGACAGAATCGGTGCATTCCGTGAAATGATCTGCTCAGATACAGTTGAAGAAAGAGAAGCTGCTCTTGCTAAGATCGAACCTATGCAGCAGGCTGACTTTGAAGCTCTTTATGAAGCTCTGGAAGGCTGCCCTGTAACAATCAGATTCTTAGATCCTCCGCTTCACGAATTCGTTCCTACAGAAGAAGCTGACATTAAGGCTCTTGCTGATACTCAGGGTAAATCTGTTGAAACAATCAAGAATATCATCGCTTCACTTCACGAATTTAACCCAATGATGGGTCACAGAGGCTGCCGTCTTGCTGTAACATACCCTGAAATCGCTATTATGCAGACAAAGGCTGTTATCAAGGCTGCTATCGCAGTTTCTAAGAAGCACCCTGACTGGAATATCGTTCCTGAAATCATGATCCCGCTGGTTGGCGAAATCAAGGAACTTAAATATGTTAAGAATTTCGTTGTTGAAACTGCTGACGCAGTTATCAAGGAAGCCGGCGTTGACCTCAAGTATGAAGTAGGTACAATGATCGAAATCCCAAGAGCTGCTCTGACAGCTGACGAAATTGCTAAGGAAGCTGAATTCTTCTGCTTCGGTACAAACGACCTTACACAGATGACATTCGGTTTCTCAAGAGATGACGCTGGTAAGTTCTTAGACGCTTACTATGACGCTAAGATCTTCGAGAACGATCCATTTGCTAAGCTCGACCAGACCGGTGTTGGTAAGCTCATGGATATGGCTGTTAAGATGGGTAAGGAAGTTCGCCCTGATATGCACATCGGTATCTGCGGTGAACACGGCGGCGATCCTTCATCTGTTGAATTCTGCCACAAGCTTGGTTTGACTTATGTTTCCTGCTCACCATTCCGTGTTCCAATTGCAAGACTCGCTGCAGCACAGGCTGCTATTGCAAGCAAATAATTCGAATTATTAAATTTCTGAAATTTATATTATATTGTCAAAAAATGATAATCTGATTGCACAAAATCTTATCATCTTTGACTTTCGACTCTCATTGTCAGGTGACGGCAATGAGAGTTCTTTTTTATACATTCTTTGTATTGACAAACAATAAAAATAGTGGTAAAATATTTTAAAAAAGGAGGTTTCAAAAGATGAAATTAAAAAAATTATCTGCCGCATGTTTAGCGGCTTTGATCAGCACAGTAGGTCTGCACTCATTTATGCCTGAATCCGGCTTTAACAGTACCGCATATGCCGCTGAAACCATAACAGGCGATGCTAACGGCGACGGAAAAGTTACCGCTCTGGATGCTGCTTTTATAGCACGTAAGCTTGCAGAACAGAAAGGTTCAGAACTTCCGTCAAATGCAGATTATAACGGAGACAAAAAGACAACTGCCGGAGACGCTGCCGCTATTGCTTTTAGACTTGCTAATAATTATAATATTACAAAAATGATTGAACTGACAAACGCTGAACGTACTAAGAAAGGCATAGCTCCTCTTAAGTTTGATGAGGGTCTTACAGCCGCTGCAATGGTCAGAGCAAGAGAATCAGCGTCTTCTTTTTCTCATACACGTCCTAATAAAGAATCATTCTACACAATACTTGATGATTTCAATTTAACATGGATGTCAGCTGCGGAAAACATTGCAGCCGGAAACGCTGCAGCAGGAGGTTCTTCACCTGAAATGGCTATGGACCTTTGGATCAATTCATCAGGACATTACAACAACATGATAGATAAAGAATACAATAAAATGGGTGTTGGCTGTATTTATGTAGCAAATTCCACCTATGGATATTACTGGGTTCAATTATTTTCAGATTAATAATTTTTTATTAATTTATTAAAAAGAGCAGTTAAACTGCTCTTTTTTTTGCATATTTTCCTCTGAAAACACATATACATGCTATTGAAAACTTTATCTACCGACAGGGGGAGTTATATTGAAAGATTTAAATTTTAAGGAAACTTCTGAAAAATACAGAAATGAAATGATCAAGCTATATGGAGCAAAATTTAAAATGGACAATATAAAAAAAGAAGAACCTGATTCAGAAATTAAAATAGAATATAATGAAAAAATTGAAGATAATAAAGAAATTCCAGAAGTTCTTAATGAACAGGAAGATGAAGATATTGAAAAAAAATATCCTCCTCCGGAAATCCCCGTATTTATGCAATTGGACAGCACAAGCACACGACCCCAGACTGAAGCAGTTATAAATTATAACAACGGTCAGACAAATAATATTTCAAAAATAAGGGAAGCTGAAACACCGAATTACAATATCCAGAATGCTCCTCAGCATAGCGAAATCCCCCAAGAGACTCCGCCCTCTTCAAATCCTCTGGAAAACAAATGGGGATATCTGAAAATTACCGTTAGAACCGGAAGCAACGGTATTCCTGTACCCAATGCTTCGGTAACCGTTTCGAGAAGATATGATGGAAAAGAAGAAATTATCAGTATGACTACCACAGATATAAGCGGTGATACTGAAGTATTCCGGCTTTCAGCTCCTTCTCAGGGAAACAGCAACACTCCACAAGACTATGATAATTATTCAGTTTACGATGTTGCGGTTTATGCCAGAGGATATTACAGGGAAGTAAGCCGAAATGTACCCATATTTGAGAATATTACTTCTATTCAGGGATTTAATTTAATTCCTGAACCATATTCATTTGATTCCGGAGGAAATTTTATATCCTACGGCAATCAGGAACCTGAAGTATAAGGAGGTTTTATAATGACAGGTACACCGTTTATTCCTGAAAGAATAACTGTTCATCTTGGTCCTCCGGACTCAAATGCTGAAAATGTAAGTGTAACATTTCCCGATTATGTAAAAAATGTAGCAAGCAGTGAAATTTTTCCTAATTGGCCGGAAAATTCTCTGAGAGCAAATATTTATGTAATTTCAACGTTTGCTCTTAACAGAATTTATACAGAATGGTACAGAGCTAAGGGATACGACTTTGATATAACAAATTCTACTCAATACGATCAGAAATTTATTAACGGACGTGAAATATTTGAAAACATAAGTCAGCTTACTGACGAATTATTCAGCAATTATGTAAGACGTCAGGGGTACGTTGAACCGCTGTTTACTCAATTCTGCAACGGCACAACAGTAACCTGCGAAGGACTTTCACAATGGGGAACAGTCGACCTTGCAAAACAGGGAATGACTCCCTATGAAATTTTACAGTATTATTACGGAGATAATATCGAAATAGTAAGAGATGCCCAGGTTATGACTAATACTCCGTCATATCCGGGAATTGAACTGCGTCTGGGTTCATTCGGCAACGACGTAAGAACAATACAGGTACAACTAAACCGTATCGCAAGAAATTATCCTGCAATACAAAAAATAAGTTCTGTTGACGGCGCATTCGGCGTACAGACAGAAGATGCTGTCAAAACATTTCAGCAAATTTTTAATATGCCTCAAACAGGTGTAGTTGATAAAGCAACATGGTATAAAATTGCATATATTTTTACAAGCGTTAAAAAACTGGCAGAACTTAATTCCGAAGGTCTTCGTCTAGAAGAAGTAGATAAGCAATTTAAAGAAGATCTTTCTCCCGGAATGCAGAACAACGAAGTAAAAATCCTGCAATATTTCCTTGCAGTTATAGGCGCATATTACGACTCTATAATGCCGGTAGATATAACAGGATATTACGGTTCGGAAACTGAAGCATCTGTCCGTTCTTTCCAAAAAACCTACGGCCTGCCTGAAACCGGAACAGTAAACCGTGCCACATGGTTTGACATATACAGAGCCTATGACGGTATAATTCAGTCAATTCCTATTGACGACGGAGAAGATGTTATACTCTTTCAGGGAACGATCCTCAAGGAGGGAATGTCAAACGACGAAATCAAACGTCTCCAGGAATATCTTACGTTTATTAATCAAACATATCCTAATATTCCGGCAGTTAACAATACCGGCTATTTCGGTCCTGTTACACGCTCATCAGTACTGGCGTTTCAGCGGCAGTTCGGACTTCCGCAAAACGGTCTGGTCGGTGCGGTAACATGGAATGAAATAGTTGGTCTTTACTCCGATCTGAAATACGGATTTGACAAGCGACCGTATCAAAATCCGGGATATACTATTAAATAGGAGGCAAATATGGCTTATACAGAAGATCAGAAATCAAGGCACATTACAGAGCTTCAGCGATATTTATACAGTATTTCTCATTATAATGAAAAAATACCCAGAATCTTTCCGGACGGCATATATGGTCCTGAAACGACTCAGGCGGTCAAAGCGTTTCAGCATGATTATAATCTTCCGGTAACTGGTGAAATTGACAGCGCTACATGGGACAGATTAGTTGAAGTCTATCTGGATTATAATAAGGACGCTATTTTTCTTGAAGTATTTCCGTCCAATTTCGTTCTTGATCCAGGAAGTGAAGGTCCCATAGTTTATATTATCCAGACTATTATAAACACCCTTAGTTTAAGATTTGATAATATAATTCCTGTAAAAGTAAACGGTGTTTACAACAAAGAAACTCAAAACGCTGTTAATTCCTTTAAAAAAATAAGCGGTACTGATAACGGTATTGAAGGAGTTGATACTGATACATGGAATAAAATGGCTTCCGGTTTTAACATGATGGAAAAAACTAAATAAACTTAGCCCCCGCTTAATACGGGGGCTGTTTTTATTATTAAGTTTATTTTATGCGTCACTATTTACCAATACTCTTTTCAGCAAGATATTTAGCTACTTCAGCGGCGTCAAGAGCGGTTACATCGGTACTCTTATTAAAATCTGCACGATAATCAAGATCTTTTTTATTTTGTTCCGCTAACTTTCTTGCAATATAAGCTGCATCATTTGCTGTTATTTCACCATCTCCATTAGCATCTCCGTTTACATCTTCTTCGTTGTATACTAAATAAGTTGTTTGGAGAACCTGATTTGCTTCGCCGGTTATTAAATTTACACGTCCAAGTGCATCACGCATAACTTCTCCGTCAATATAACCATAGAATCCACCATAATATATATGCATTTGCTTATAAGCATTTTTAATTATGCCATCATCAAGCCATTTTGAAGACTGTTCAAACATCTTATTCATTTCCTCCTGGGTTTCAAAAGAAATAACATATACATTATTTGACGTTCCAGACTTTTCAATTTTATAACCTTCAGAAATTCCCAGCATTTCATTTGTAATTTCTGTATCATCGTTAACAATAACTGATAGTTTAAAATCCCATCTTTCACCTTCAAATGTAACAATTTTAGTTCCGTCTTCAAATTCCATAATTGTATTATCATCACTTACGACTTTATTTCCATTACATACATAATTAGGAGGTGCCGGATAAAATGTAAGTGCTGATGCCGAAGATAACTCAACTGCACTTATTATTGCCATAGCAGATAAAATTCCTAATATAGCTTTAATCTTTTTCATAATAAAAACCTCCAATCAAATTATATTTATAAATATTTGTTATCATATGCAAACTGTAAAATTTCAGACGTTATTCTTGTTGCGCTTGAAGAATAAATATATTGAGTATTCAGATCATAAAAAACAACAACTGAAATGCCAATGAGCAGCTGTCATAATTTCACTAGCTACCTTATATACTATTTTAAACAATATATCAAAATGTAAATATAAGGTGTTTTCCATTAAATGTTTATAAAAATGTTATATTTTTATAACTGTATTATATCACTTTCTACTTATTCTGTCTATTAATTTATTAAAGTTTTTTTATTTTTGTATATATGCACAAAAATAAATAGAGTATTTGTACATTAGTACAAATACTCTATCATAAATATTATTATTGTTGTTCAACAAACATACCTTCGGCTTTTGACATAGCTTTAGCGGCAAGAAACCGTGCTATTTCTGCACAATCCAGTGCGGTTATTTCGCCGTCGCCGTTAACATCTGCCGTTTCCGGTAATTCGTCCACTTTCTGCTCCGCAAGTTTTCTGGCCAGAAACGCTGCGTCCATTGCGGTAAATTCTCCGTCTTCATTAACATCTCCAGTACTGTATGCAGAATCTAGTACATATGACACATGATAAAATTGCATAACTTGATACAAGCAATACCTTATTTTTGCAATTTCAAGTTTAGTAAAATCTCTGCTATAAAAACGATCATGTACCCAAATCGTATGGTCTATGCTATTACCATACAAATCTGTTGTTATACTGCTTTCAATCACAAAATCAATATCATCTACGTCAAGTAATCTCATAATTTCTTTTTCCGTATAATAAGGAATGTATTTACGATATTTGCTCATAAAAATATCTCCAAAAAAATTACAATGATACATGCCAAGATTCAAGTCATCGAACATTGCTTTTGGAGAGGTTGGTCTAGGATCATTTTCATCTACAGGATCAAGCGCAAAAAATTCTTCCTCACTCATTTCAAACAATTCCGATAATGTATATATATTTTTTTCTGTATCAGTAGTCTCAGCGTTAACTGCAAGACTTCCTAACAACGAAACCGATATCATACCTGCAAGTATTGCACTTAAACATTTTTTTAGTTTTTTCATAATAATACCTCCATAATTTCACTAGCTACCTTATATATACTATTTTATACAATATATCAAAATGTAAATATAAGGTATTTTCCATTAAATGTTTATAAAAATGTTATATTTTTATAACTGTATTATACCACTTTCTACTTATTCTGTCTATTAATTTATTAAAGTTTTTTATTTTTGTATATATGCACAAAAATAAATAGAGTATTTGTACATTAGTACAAATACTCTATCATAAATATTATTATTGTTGTTCAACAAACATACCTTCGGCTTTTGCCATAGCTTGGGCAGCCAAGAACTTAGCAATCTCTGCGCAGTCCAAGGCGGTTATTTCGCCGTCGCCGTTAACATCTGCCGTTTCCGGTAATTCGTCCACTTTCTGCTCCGCAAGTTTTCTGGCCAGAAACGCTGCGTCCATTGCTGTAAATTTTCCGTCTTCATTAACATCTCCGGTACAGTATGCAGAATCTAGTACATATGATACATGGCCAAATTCCATTACCTGATACAGGCAATATCTTATTTTAGCAATTTCAAGTCTAGTAAAATCTTTGCTATAAAAACGATCATGCACCCAAATCTTACTGTCTATTCCATTACCATGCAAATCTGTTACTATACTGCTTTCAATAACAAAATCAATATCGTCTACGTCAAGTAATCTCATAATTTCTTTTTCCGTATAATAAGGAACATATTTACGATATTCACATGTATAAACATTTCCAAAAAAATTACAATGATCCACACCAAGATTCAAGTCATTGTACATTGCTTTCGGAGAAGTTGGTCTAGGATTATTTTCATCTACAGGATCAAGCGCAAAAAATTCTTCCTCACTCATTTCAAACAATTCCGATAATGTATATATTTTTTTTTCTGTGTCAGCATTAACTGCAAGACTTCCCAGCAACGAAACCGATATCATACCTGCAAGTATTGCGCTTAAACATTTTTTTAGTTTTTTCATAATAATACCTCCATAATTTCACTAGCTACCTTATATATACTATTTTATACAATATATCAAAATGTAAACATAAGGTATTTTCCATTAAATGTTTATAAAAATGTTATATTTGTATAACTGTATTATACCACTTTCTACTTATTCTGTCTATTAATTTATTAAAGTTTTTTTATTTTTGTATATATGCACAAAAATAAATAGAGTATTTGTACATTAGTACAAATACTCTATCATAAATATTATTATTGTTGTTCAACAAACATACCTTCGGCTTTTGACATAGCTTTGGCAGCCAAGAACTTAGCAATCTCTGCACAGTCCAAGGCGGTTATTTCGCCGTCACCGTTAACATCTGCCGTTTCCGGTAATTCGTCCACTTTCTGCTCCGCAAGTTTTTTTGCTATAAATGCCGCATCCATTGCTGTCAGCTTTCCGTCTTCATTAACATCTCCAGCACTGTATCCAGAATCTAATACATATGACAAGTGATTAAATTCCATAACTTGATAAAGGCAATAGTTTACTTTTGCAGCTTCAAGTTTAGTACACTCAGTGTTATAAAATCGATCATGTACCCAAACTATATCACTTATGCCATTACCATAAAAATCTGTTGTTACACTGCTTTCAACCACAAAATCAATATCATCTACATCAAGTAATCTCATAATTTCTTTTTCCGTATAATAAGGAACATATTTACGATACCGACATGTAAACATATTTCCAAAAAAATTATAACCATCCATAGCAAGATTTATTTCATCGTAAATCATTTTCGGCGTTACGACTTTATGTTGATATGCAGGTGAAGGATTAAGCTCAAAAGAATCGAGTGCAAAAAATTCTTCCTCGCTCATTTCGAATAATTCTGATAATGTATATATTTTTTTTTCTGTATCAACCGTCTCAGCGTTAACCGCAAGGCTTCCTAACAGCGAAACCGATATCATACCTGCAAGTATTGCACTTAAACATTTTTTTAGTTTTTTCATAATAATACCCACTCCTTTAAATTATATCTTTTAATATAAATTATTATCTCTTCTCATTGCAATAACATCAGCGCTGTTTGCAGAACCGTCATTATTGTAATCAGCAAGATAATATTGTACGTTTGATAAATCATTTACTTGTAATATATATTGAATTATATAGTCTACATCTTCTGTTGTTATAGCGCCATCGTAATTCACATCGCCTTTTTTCAATGAAATATTTTGATATGCATATGCAAATTTATCCTCGTCAAATTTTATCAATTGTTTATCCGTTCCTATTTCATTTCCTAAATTATCCAATACATTAAATTCATAATCATCTCCCGTTGTTGTTCCCGATAAATATGTAAACCAATTATACCCACTGCAGTACCTTGAAATAGGTGACGCCAAATTATCATAATCAAAAAAGATATCTCCGTTAAAAGCAAATCCGCCAGCATTTGAACTAACATACGGGAATATTGTATATGCATTATTATGCGACCACAATGTAGATGTTCCCCTGTTTATCTTTAAAGTTAAAGTCTCACGGTCAGACGTATTAACAGAAAGACGTCCTACAAAATTAACATTTTTATGTGCAACATCTATAGTGAAAAAAGCATTCTCACAATCAGGCAACTTATTAAAAGCGGGACTACGCGTTCCAGAATATTTTGCTTCCCAATTATTAACGTTATTAGCGCTTACTTTATTCAATGCATCGTACATTACCCAAAAATAACCGGTATTTGAGCTAATCCCACTTGAAACAAAACTTGTTCCCCATGAATTTGCTATTTTAAAAGCGCCTTTTTCACAATCTTCAATAATGCCGTTTCCGTTAACATCATAACTTTTATTATCATCATAGCCTACAACAGTAAGCATATGTGAACCGCCCTGATAACATCTGAATGCTAAACTTTCACCATTTTGAACAACTGAATTCCAACGATTATGTGAAACAACCGTAAGTACTTTACCATTATTCAGCATTTGCTTTACTATATTAAGATAAGGATCATTTACATTCTGTATAGTATTATCAAGAGGCATATCATATTTTGCAGTATTTTCTACTCTGGTTTCTAAAGCCTCTATCTTTTCATTCTGCAATTGAGAAGGCCATTCCGTGTAATTATCCGTATAAGGAAAATCATTGCTTTTTAAGCTTCCTAATGTTTCCAATGTAGAATAGGCGTCTATGGGACAAAGACCTATGTCATTTCCATTATTTATCAAATTATAAATCCATTTAGGTGAATAAATGACTCTGTCAGAAACATTGGTCACATTATTAAGTTTGTTTACCTCATATGAGTATTGGTAATAAGTTGTTGCAAATGCCACACATGATCTTAACCTTCCTTGATTGGCTATAGGCGGAAAGCATGGCGAAGTACTTAAATCAACCGAACTTGGTACAGAAGCTGTCGTTGTCGGAATGTCCCCTGGATTTTCAAAAATATTATTTATACCTAGTGTTGAATTCAATATTACGCCTTCAGAACAAGTATTTTCTTCCGCTCCTACCGGTAACATACTGATTAGATTAACAGCCAATATTCCACCTACAGCAGCACTTAAAAGTTTTTTTAATTTGCTCATTGTATTGTCCTCCTATTTTTAATTTGAATAGTATTTTTCCTTCTGTTTATATTATATCACAAATTTCCTATTTTTACCATAGTTGTTTTTATATATTTATAATTTTGTATATATGCACAAAAATTAATAGAGTATTTGTACTAATTTACAAATACTCTATTAAAAATAATATTATTGTTGTTCAACAAACATACCTTCGGCTCTTGCCAAAGCTTTAGCGGCAAGGAACCGAGCTATTTCTGCGCAATCCAATGCTGTTATTTTCCCGTCACCATTGAAATCTGCTGTTTCCGGTAATTCGTCTGCTTTCTGTTCCGCAAGCTTTTTTGCTATGTATGCTGCGTCTCCGGCTGTAAGCTTGTCATCGCCGTTAGCTTCTCCATAATTAGAGGCATGCGAAAAAATGTCAACATAAGGTGAAAGATAAAGTAAATTACTATCAGCCTGCATAATACAATATTCAAATTTTGCTAAGTAAAGTATATCCTCATCAGTTATTTCTAAAAACTTTAATTTAAAATCAGTAATACTTACCTCAAGCCTCCAATCGAAATAAGACGAACCTGACATCAACGGTGATTTTACTGTATATTCAACACTATCCCCTAATAAATACTGTATGCATTTTTCAGTTTCATAAGGAATATATTCCTTATCACTTGATTTTACAGTACAATCAAATACGCCTCTTAACCCGACATAGTCACTATACATAACTTTCAAGGCCTCATAATCAGGCACATTAGATGAACCCTGCATATTATTAATACCATATATTGCCCTAGCTTCACCCTCAGGTATCGATTTCATATCATAATAACAAGAATTAGCAGTTTCGTCAAGAGCCAAAAATTCTTCTTCACTCATCTCCAACAGTTCTGAAAAGGTATATATTTTTTCTTCTGATGCACTTGTAGATAAACTTCCCAACAACGAAACCGACATCATACCTGCAAGTATAGCACTCAAACATTTTTTTACTTTCATAATAATCGCCTCCATTATTTTCTATTTTATGTTAATTTTCTACGTATATAACTTCTGCCGACTGAATTCAGTCGGCAGAAGTTATATAGGTGATATCATAAATTGAATTATGGTATGTGTTAAAATATTATATTCATTGTCTTAGACGATGAATATTCTGATATTTCTTCACTGACCAAAACTAGTCAGCGAAGAAAAGCAGAAATAATTACTCATATAATGAGGTGCATATACGAATAATTAATATCAAATCAATTTTGGCATGCCAAAGACTTTGAAGTTGATTTTTCAACGCTAACCGAAGAATAATCGGTGCTGAATAATAATACAAAGCTCATTCATATCAAGAGGTGATATGTCTAAAGTATATCATATTATCGATTACAAGAAACATTCAAAAAACGGGGGATCTAACCGAACCACTAATCAACATCTAAATTTAAGGTTTCTGTACCGGCTAAGCCGATACAGAAACATATATGAATTGATTCACAAAAGGTTGAGATGATATTGTGAACAATCATACAGCAAATCTTCGACATAACCAAAATTGATAAGCTATCACGAATACTACTGGAAATCTATATTCCTTTCATATCCATTTATATTATAGCACAATATTCCAGTACTGTCAATAGTTTTTTTGAAAAAATATGTAAACAATTTATGAACAAATTAAAGACTTTTTTCGATACTGTATTTTATTACATCTTCATAAGAATTTCCCTTATAAACTTTTGCTACGGTTTTTACTCTATATGTACCGCTGTTTAATGTTGCCGAAGTATTATTAAAATCTAAACTCGTTGAATATTCGGTTCTGTACCATATTGCATGATCTATCCAATCACTACCGGATTTTTTCTGCAATATCTGCTCTACATAAATTTTAGTAATATCAGATTTACCTGATATAATACTAGTACAAGTAGCTTTTTTATTGGAAATAGAAATTTTACTTTGTGCATCATCAACATTTTCACTGAAAACGATGATTTCTTCATCAACAGCATAATCCAATTCATCAGCATTGACTATCATTCCCGATGTTCCGACTGCCAGAGCTGCTGTAAATACAGCAATAAATTTTTTCACTTTTTTCATATTTTTACACCTCATTAAAATTTGTTAGAAATTCACATTTCTATATATAAAGACAATAAAAACGATAATTTGCGGAATTCTTTTTTGAAATTTATTTTATTTTTGTAGATTTGCATAAATCAAGAGCAGTTTCCTGACTTGTATTTGTTCGCAATGTAAACAAATATATATCGTTGCTCCACATGATCAGATAATAATCTTCCTCTTCATCAAAATGGATCACATATTTTATTCCGTCTCCATCCGTAATAATATCATTGATCCCATGTTCATTATCAATGTAGATTATATTATCTTCCACTACTTCTTGTACAAATTTTATATAATCTTCATTATTTTCATAATATTTTTTTTGAGAAAATTCGCCTACAGTTTCATCCTTTAATTCAAAGCCTTCGGGTACTTCTATAGTATATTCTTCTTCAATTGTAGCAGGAAAAACATAATTTTCTTCACATTTTATACGAACTTCATCAAAATCATAATGGTACAGAACCAGATAATCAACCGCCGGATCTCTTCCGGCGTCTGTCAGTATACTCAATCCAGCCGCCATAACAAATATTGCCGCAACACTTGCTCCGCAGCGTCTGGCCATGCTGATAATTTTACCCCCGCGAGTTTTTCGTCTTTTTATAATCTTTGACATTCTGCGTTCAAACTCATCTGAAAATTCATGTTCATAATCTAAAGGAAGCGATTCGTTAAGTATTTCCGGAATAACAGATTCTGCCAGAGCTTCGGCAAATATGGATTTATCTTTTTTCATCTTTTGTCCGCCTCCAGTAATCTTTTCAAATGTTTTCTCGCCTGCTGCAACCGTTTCTGAGCAGCAGCATTTGTAATTTTTTTCATCTTTGCAATTTCTCTTAAACTTAAATCATAAAAATAGTAAAGTAACAATACTTCTTTTTCTTTAGGTTTTAATTTTGATATTTTTTCCTTTAAATACATCTTGTTTATATACTGCAATTCAATATCAGATAAAAAACTGTCATCATTTTCACAGTCATCTATGCTTATGCAATTATTTTTCGATTCTGAATTAATAATATTTTTACAGATGTTTTTTAATGTAAGAACACAATATGCTTCTATCTGACTATCGCTCAGCGTTTTAAAGGAATCGAATTTTACGGAAATATTTAAAAACGCTTCAGAAACAGCTTCCTCTGCAAGCTTTTCATCATTTAGCATCTTGTACGCTATAAAGTACAATTTCTGCTTTTGAGCATTATAAAGACGTTCAAAGCCGTCCTTTTCATAATCTTCTTCAGTAAAAGTCATATACGTCTCAAACATAAACGTCCCTTCTGTTATGTCATTTCAGATTCCTCCTTTTCATAATACATATAAAAATACGGATATTCTACCATATTTTATTAACAAACTTAATTTTTGTTGATATACACAATTTTGCAATAATATTTAGTTTTAGTTTTCGACACATATGACAATTTTAAAAATCGGAATATTATTGCTTATATATATAAAGACAACAAAAATGACTGTTTGCGGACATTTTTTTCAAAAAATATTTATATTTCGTATGAATGCACAAAATCATACGTTTTTTTTGTAAAAATTGCACATATCCGACATTAACATATCCACTATAATTTATAAAAAACAAAAAATGTCACATTATTTTTAAAAATAGGGTGACAATTCGATTTTTTTATGATATAATAGAAAAGGCAAAAACTTGTCTTAAAAATGGAGGTTAAAAAATGGAAGCTACAAGAAAAAAAACAACAACATTCAACATTGTCATGGTGGGGCTTTCTGCCGCACTGATATGTATTGCAGGACCTTTTGCAATTCCGATACCGTTCAGTCCTGTCCCGATATCGCTTATCCCACTGGCAATTTTTATTTGTGCGTTTCTTCTTGACTGGAAATTGTGCGGCTTAAGCTATGTAATATTCCTGCTTTTAGGAATGGTCGGACTTCCGGTATTTTCGGGATTCAGCGGCGGTCTGGCAAAGCTTGCCGGTCCTACCGGCGGTTATCTTATCGGTTTTATTTTTACAGCGTTGATATGCGGATTTTTCGTTACTAAATTCGATAAGATATATATGTACGTAACAGGAATGGTTCTGGGCATTATTATCGCCTATCTTTTCGGTACTGTCTGGTTTACAATCCAGCAGGATACTAATTTTATAACAGCTCTTAGCCTATGCGTGATTCCATATCTTCCGGGCGATGTTATTAAAATAGTTATTGCAGTACTTGTCGGACCTATACTCAAAAAAAGAATTGCAAAGCTTTCAATATAGTGAAAAAAGAGGACTGATAAAATCAGTCCTCTTTATTTTTGCTTTTCTTTCTTTTTTTAACGCATTCCGTCAGCAGAAATTCAATTTGTCCGTTAATAGAACGGAAATCGTCCTCAGCCCAGTCTGCCAGATCTGTCCACAGCTTCGGGGACAATCTCAGCACTATCTGCTTTTTTCCGCTGTCTTTTTTCTCTGCCAAGCTTATCCCTCCGATATATTTTTAATAAAGCGAACCGCTGTTCACTATCGGCTGAGCATCCTTGTTTCCGCAGAGAACAACCAAAAGATTTGAAACCATCTGCGCTTTGCGTTCTTCGTCAAGACTGCATATTTCGTTTTCAGAAAGCTTATTAAGCGCCATTTCAACCATACCTACCGCACCTTCAACGATTTTTTGTCTTGCTTCAATAATAGCCGCCGCCTGCTGACGCTGTAACATTGCCGCCGCTATTTCCGGCGCATATGCAAGATGTGTTATTCTTACTTCGATCACTTCCAGTCCGGCAACCTCGACCTTCTGCTGAAGTTCTGTCTTTAGAGCGTCCGCTACCTCCTGACTGGAGCCTCTGAGAGACTTTTCGTCTCCCTGCTCGGAAACGTCGTAAGGGTAAAGTCTTACAATATTTCTCAATGCCGAATCTGCCTGTGTGGAAAGATAATCCTCATAATTATCAACGTTAAATACGGCTTTCGCAGTATTATTGATTTTCCAGATAACATTTACTCCGATCTCAATTGGATTTCCCTGTTCATCGTTTATCTTCTGCTTTTCATTGCGCAAAGTCATTGCCTTGAGTGAAAGCTTTTTATCTACTGACGATACGGCTACCTTTATTTCGCCGTTTTTTACTTTTTGATTCAGATCGTTTAAATGCTTTGTATACGCAGGATTGACAGATGTACTGAAAGGATTTACAAAGAAAAATCCGTCTTTTTTAATTGATCCGCTGTACTTTCCGAAGAGAGTCAGAACCAGCGCCTCATTGGGTTTAATTACTCTCAGTCCGCAATCGATTAATATAGCCAAAACAATAATAAGCGAAGCCAAAATAAATATTACAGCTGCAAATCCGTCGTCTCCGTCAGAAACGGCTTTTCCCCCGGCAATAAACGCTCCGATAGAAGCAAGATACAGAATCAGCGACAAAAACAGCATTCCCCAGCCGCTTGAAGGATTCATTTCCTTTTCTTCAAAATTGATTTGTTTTTTCTCTTCCATAATGATTTCCCCTTATTTCAAATTATTAATTGATATGTTTTGATATCAATTTGATATCACTATATTATCACAGATTTTCCGGTTTGTCAAGAGGGTATTTGATTTTTCCGGAAAAATATGATATATTGTTTTCAGAGGTGTTTTAGAAAATGGAAAAAACAAACGTAATGAGAATACTGGATCAGAAGAAGCTTGAATATAGATCTCATTTTTACGGCGATACCGGAGCAATAAGCGGAACCGATGTAGCTCAGGCGCTGAACGAAAATCCGCAATCGGTTTTTAAAACTCTTGTAACTGCGGGAAAATCAAAAAAATATTACGTATTTATGGTACCGGTATGTGAAGAACTGGATTTGAAAAAGGCTGCTAAATCAGTTAATGAAAAATCCATAGAAATGATAAAATCAAAGGAACTTCTTCCGCTTACAGGCTACATTCACGGCGGATGCTCCCCCATAGGTATGAAAAAGCTTTTTACTACCGTTATTCACTATACCGCAAATAGCTTTGACAAGATTTTTTTCAGCGGCGGCAGGATTGGATGTCAGATAGAAATGTCATTTGAAAGTCTGAGAAAGGTCATACCGATCAATACCGCAGATATAATTGTAAATAAAAATGATTTATAACAGCATAGTAAAAGGCAGATTTATTTCACGTCCGAACCGATTTATAGCATACGCCGAAATAGACGGCAAAGAAGAGATCTGTCATGTAAAAAACACGGGACGGTGCAGAGAGCTTCTTATACCCGAAGCAGATATAATTCTCGAAATATCAGATAATCCTAACCGCAAAACAAAATTTGATTTGATTTCCGTCTATAAAAACGGACGGCTTATAAATATAGACAGTCAGGCGCCAAACAAAATTGCCGCAGAACTTTTGCCAAAGCTTTTTCCGGATTATATTATAAAGCCCGAACAGAAATATAAAAATTCACGTTTTGATTTTTATTTGGAGTCGGCAAATAAAAGAGCTTTTGCTGAAGTCAAGGGAGTTACTCTTGAAAATGAAAACATCGTTATGTTTCCGGACGCTCCTACAGAAAGAGGCGTAAAACACATAAACGAACTTATTCAGGCTGCCGAAAACGGCTTCGACGCATATATTTTGTTTATCATACAAATGAATCAAGTAAAATACCTTATTCCGAATTATGAAACTCACCGAGAATTCGGAGAAGCCTTACACCTTGCAAAGCAAAAGGGTGTCAAAATTCTTGCTTACGACTGTATTGTAAAAGAAAACGAGATAACCGCACATGCTCCTATAAAGGTTTTTACCGAAAATATGATCTGATTTTTGTCTAATTTTTTCATAAAAAGATATTGCTTTTTTTTAATTGTTATGTTATACTAAATTTAAATGGTTTGAAATACGTTATATCCGGCGCTGTTACAAAGTACTTTAGGCTTTAGAAGAATAAAAAGAAATCGGCAGTTTTTACCAAGTAATTTGTAAAAGAGACGGGTATATAATAATGGAGGAAGATATTAAATGAATATGAGTATACTGGAAATTATCGGCGGAATACTGCTGATTTTAACCTGCGTTCTTGCGGTTATTTTATGTTTGTTACAGGATTCAAAGCAGCAGCAGAATATGACGGCTGCAATTACCGGCGGCGCTAACGATTCATTCTATGAAAAAAATGAAGGAAGAACAAAAGAAGCTATTTTCAGAAAAATCACAAGAGTTTTACTTATTGCTTTGTTTGTTCTTACGATTGCTGTGAACGCCGTTATAGCTTTTGTAAAATGATTATTAATTCCCTGTGACAAAAACGAAAAGGTTAATGTCGCAGGGATTATTTTTAAAAATCTGTACGGCTGAAACAAAGCTTTCTGTCATCACATGTTCCAGATAACGAGGACTTAATAATGAGTAAAGAAAAATCAAAAAATAAAAAGAAATTTGGCAGCGGTAAATATTCTGTAGAAAATTATCAAAATAAAATTATAATTTTTCTTAAAAAAAACGGAAAAAAGCCCCTATCCTCTAAGGAATTGGCGGCAAAATGCAGAAGCGTAAAAGGAAATGAAAAAAATTACAAAACAGCGGTCTCTGAACTTTTACAGAACGGAACAATATGCGAACGCCGCAGAGGCTTTGTAATGTGCGATATTCTGGGATTTTTCAAAGCCGAAGTTTTAAGACTTAACCGTACGTTCGGATTCATAAAACGCTGCGACAATAATGAAGAGATTTTTATTCCGGGAAAATTTCTCTGCGGCGCAATGCCGGGGGATATTGTTTTGGCACGTTATATTGAATCCCGTTCAGGAAAACCGGAAGGCGAAGTTATCGACGTTCTTGTACCGTCGGCATCAAAGCTTACAGGCATAATCATCGAAGAAGAAGGTACTCAATATTTTCTTGCGGATACTATGTCGAAAACTCCTGTAAAAATTGAAGAAAACGGTATCGAATATCATGCCGGCGATAAGGTCATGGCAGAGCTTTGCAGAATGGGAAAACGTCACAGAGATCATAAAGTCAAGATAGTTTTCCGCTTCGGAAATTCACAGAATGCCGTATGCTGCGCTGAATCGGTATTGGCTGTAAACGGTATTGAAAAAGAATTTTCCGACGAGGTAAAGCGGGAAGCGCAAAAAATTGCGGCGGCAGGCGTATGGGAAGATGATTTTAAAAACCGTCTTGACTTAAGAAACCAACTGATTTTTACAATTGACAGCGCTGAATCAAAGGATCTTGATGACGCTGTTTCTATTGAGCGTATCGCAGACGGATATATACTGGGAGTGCATATCGCCGACGTTTCCCATTATGTTAAAGGAAACAGTCCTCTGGACAGAGAAGCTCTTAACAGAGGAACCAGTATCTATTACGCCGATAAGGTCATACCTATGCTGCCAAAGGAGCTTTCAAACGGTATCTGTTCGCTTAATCCCGATGAAAACAGACTGACTTTTTCTGCAATAATGAATATTTCAGCAGAGGGTAAGCTTAAAGATTTCACCTTTAAAAAGTCTGTCATACGCTCAAAGGTAAAAGGCATTTATTCGGAGATTAACAGTATTCTTGCCGAAAATGCTAACAAAGAAATCCTTGAAAAATACAGAGAACTTATTCCAAGTATTGAAATAATGAACGAGCTTGCTGACAAACTCATTGCAAACCGACAAAAAAGAGGTGCACCGAACATCGAAACCTCTGAAAGCAAGCTAATAATAAACGACGAACAGCTTTGTGTTGACGTCAAACCCAGAACCAGAGGCAAATCTGAAATGATTATTGAGGAATTTATGCTTCTAGCCAACGAATCTGCCGCAAGACTTGCAAGAGAAAAGCAGATTCCTTTTGTTTACAGAATCCATGAAACGCCTTCGCCGGAAAAAATTGACGATTTAAAAAGCGGTCTGAGAAGGCTTAATGTTGAGATTCCCGTATTTTCTCAGGTCAAGCCTGCACACCTTGCGGAAATTCTGACAAATGCAAAAGACAAACCGTTTTATCCGGTAGTCAACATGATGACGCTCAGATCAATGGCAAAGGCAAAATATCACACCGAACCTGTCGGACATTTCGGTCTGGCGCTTGACGACTACGCTCATTTTACATCTCCTATAAGAAGATATCCAGACCTTGCTATACACAGAATTCTTTCAGATGTCATAGACGGTGCCGACTCACAATGGCTTGAAAAAAGATACGGCGGATTTGCCGCAAAAGCTTCAGAACATTCCACCGCAGCGGAAATAAGAGCCATGAATATTGAAAGAGACTGCGAGGACTGTTATAAGGCAGAATATATGCAGCAGCATGTGGGAAACGTATTTGAAGGTCTTATTTCAAGCGTTACAGAATTCGGTTTTTATGTAGAACTGGAAAATACCGTTGAAGGTCTTGTTCATATTAACAGTCTGCCGGAGGGTTATTATAATTACGACGGTTATTTTACTCTCAGTGACGAATACAGCGGAAAATCATATTCTGTAGGAGACCGTGTAACCGTAATTTGTTCAAGGGCGGACGTAAACAGCGGAAATATAGATTTTGACCTGAAAGTATAGACAAGGAGAAAGCAATGAAAAAATATATGCTTGCAGCCGTTCTGTCAGTGTTACTGCTGACTGCTGCCTGTTCAAAGGAAGAAACAAAAACAGCAGACGCAAAAACATCTTCTGTTTTGTCCGACTCAGAAACAGAGGCTTCCGATCATGCAGACGGTAAAAGCGAAATTGAAAAGGAAGCTGATGAAGCAACTGAAAAAGTATCAGAAAATCAAAGCACTGCTGAAATGCAAAGCTTTGATGAACAGTCAAAAGAGATATTTGAAGCAGAAGAACAAAACAACCAGTCCTCTGAAAGCCCCGCTGATGAAGGCAGTTCGCAATCCCAAGACATTGAAGCTATCGGCAGCGAACTTTTTGAAAAAAGCTGTCAGGTAACATGGAATATGCTTATAGGCTGTCCTTACAATCTTGACTATGACACTATGACAAACAGCGGAGCCGTTCTTATCGACGATCCTGCCGTTACCGGTCTGGAGGATATTATAAACGATTATTGTCAGATTTTCGCTTCTCCTGACGGCGGTCTTTATGACAAATATTTTGAATCAGAAAACGGCGTATACTGCTTTGACGGCGGTAGAGGTGCAGACAGGTCTTATACAGATACAAAACTGGAACTCGTGTCTCAAAGTGATACGGAAGCGGTTTTCAATGCAGTATCACACTTTAAAGATCCTGACACTGAAGAATCTAAAGACGATGAAACCAACATATTTGTTATAGTCAAATCAGACGGCGTATGGAAAACAAAAACATTTACATTGCCTTATTAATAAAAAACCGGTCTTACGACCGGTTTTTTATATCTGTGTGTTTTCAACCTGTTTTAATTTCGGACCTTTTACCAGTGCAACAATTGAGGAAATAAAGAAAATAAAAAATATTACTGCCGCTATTACCGGAAGAATCATAAATGTTATTTCTGATTCAGATAAATCAAAGCCTTCACGATACTCGTCTAAGTCTTTATTTATTCCTTTATTAAATAAATCGTCCATTAATATAAATGCTTTCATAACCTTTAAAGATATAAGATCAAGTATAAGACATATTGCCATGAATATTGTACGTATCGCTGATACTGCCGGATGGTATGCCTTAAAGCAAATTATACTGAATATAATACAAAGTACCGTCATTATCATAAACGGGTAAAAGAATAAGGCTATATCACCAAGTATTCCGGAAAATTTCGGATCGTCTCCTGATCCTTCATGCTGAACGGCAAATATCATAGCTCTGATAAAATGCACAAACATAACTGCGCCGCACAGGAATGTCAGTATGGTCAGTATTCTGAAAATAATCGACGGGATTTTTGATTTCATAATTTTCTCCTTTTTTCCGTTTATGTCAGACGGAATTTATTCTAAAATATTAAATATAGTTAAAATTATATCATATTTTCTGAATATCGTCAAATTTATTTTTTATTTGCCTATTGACAATAAAGCAGATTTATGGTATAATTTCAAAGGTTGTGTGGGTGTGGTGAAATTGGCAGACACGCAAGATTTTGATTGCGTTACTACGGTGAAATTATTATTTTGTGTTAATTTCACTTATATATTGCAGTATTTGTGAAGGAGATAGGAAATATGGTTCTAAGAAATTATATAAAAGAAGATGCAGCAATTATCTGTAAATGGCTTAGAACCGAAGAAGAATTATACAGATGGTCGGCTGATAGGTTTAATAAATTTCCGCTTCTTGAAACTGACATTAACAATAACTATATGCCACAGATTGAAACCAGAAGATTTATTCCACTCACAGCGGTAGATGAGGAAGAAAATTTATTAGGTCATTTTATAATCCGATATCCAAGAGAAGATGTTGACTCTACTGTTCGATTTGGATTTGTTATATTAAATCCTGATTTACGAGGCAAAGGATACGGAAAGGAAATGTTGCGTCTTGGAATAGAGTATGTTAAAGACAATTTAAGTGCGAAGCGAATTGATTTAGGTGTATTTGCAAATAATGATAACGCAAGATTTTGTTACGAGTCGATTGGATTTAGAGAGTACAGCAGGCGAAAATGTGAGATGCCGATAGGTGTATGGGAGTGTATTGATATGGAGTTATTTATGGCGTAAAGAAACAAACAAAAACGACAAATTCGGATTTATACATGAAAAATTAAATATGCGGGTGTGGTGAAATTGGCAGACACGCAAGATTTTGATTGCGTTACTAAAATATATGATTAAATGAGGTACAGAAAATGATACAATATATTGAAGCAACGCCAACTGCTGATGAATTCAATACACTTACCGATTCTGTTGGCCGGGGTTGTACTAATAGAGAAATTGTTGAAAAAGCACTGAAAAATACTGTTTATTCGATTTGCGCATATGACGATAACAAAATTATCGGTTTCGGAAGACTCATAGGTGATACGGCAATGTTCTTGTATATTCAGGATATTATGGTTTTGCCTGAATATCAAAGACAACAAGTCGGTTCAAGTATAATGAAATATCTCATAAATAAGGTTGACGAATTTAAAAAAGATAATCTTGACATTAGAACTTATTTAGGCGCTTCCAAAGGCAAGGATGCATTTTATAAAAAATTCGGGTTTGTCACTCGTGAAGAAGCAGGGTTAGGTGCAGGAATGGTCTTGTTCTAATAAATAAGTATTATTATTTCTAATATGCGCCTGTGGTGAAACCGGCAGACACGCAAAATTTCGTTTGCGTTACTACAGTGCATTTAATTCTTGCGGCTGTTGATAGGTAAAATACAATATAAAAGACATGGCTTTATATTTTGAGGTTTAGTAATTATGACTGCATTATTTACGACAGAGCGCTTATCGGTGAGAAAATTTATTCCGGATGATTATGATGATTTAGCAGATATTTTAACTGATACTGAAGTTACTTATTTTGAACCTTATGAAACTTTTACAAGAGAAGCCTGTGTTCAAGAAGCAATAAATTTCTCAAAAAGCGAGGAGTTTTTTGCGGTTGTCTTAAATGATAAAGTTATAGGAAAGATATACTTTTCAGATAAAGGTTTCGGCAGCTATGAAATCGGATATACTTTTAACAGGAATTTTCAAGGTAAAGGATACGCTTACGAAAGCATCTGCGGAATGATGAAATATGCTTTTTCCGCCCTTGGCATCCGCCGTATTTTTGCTGAGATAGATTCAAGAAATATAAAATCTTTAAAGCTTGTTGAACGAATTGGAATGCGCAAAGAAGCAGAACATAAGGAACTGTTTCCACGAAAAGAAAATAATGAAATATATAATGATTTTTATATTTATGCAATTCTGAAAAGGGAATTTAAATATTAAACAAGAAATATGCGGGTGTGGTGAAATTGGCAGACACGCAAGATTTAGGTTCTTGTGCCGCAAGGTGTGCAGGTTCAAGTCCTGTCACCCGCACCAGATAATGATAATCCGAACCCGGTTCCAATCGGAGACGGCTTCGGATTTTTAGTATATCTTTAGTGCTAAAGCAAAAGCAACGGTATCGTGAGTGATACCGCTGCTTTTGTCATACGCTCCTTTTCTTTTCCGGTTCATTTCCCCTCTGCGCTTTCCATTCTTAAAATTCTTTCTTCCCCTCTGGGCTTTCAAAGAATTTCTGAATTTCTGGGAGCAGACAGTGGGCAAGGGCTTCTATTTCATGTTGGGGGATATTTGTGTCCGGTTGCTTTTTTGCCATATATCGCCTTTCTTATTCAGTTGTCAAAGTACAATGCCGCACAGGGGCGGCGTGAAAGTCTGCTTATGCTCAATCACCTTTCCTTTGTGTGCTGCCGTTGCCGCTTTACTTCCGCCAGCACATCCGGCGGGATACGGTCAACCAGCCTTTGGATATTCTGCAATTCGCTTTCCAGCTTCGCCCGTTCCATGCGGTCTTTCATTTTGTCGCTTTCGCTGGCTCTGGCTCTCGCTTCCAGCTTTTGATTTTCTTCCAACAGGTCATTGATTGTGACCTTGTATTTTTTGAGCTGCCCGGAGAAGTTCTCCATTTGCGGAAACCACTTTTTCAGCATGGCAAGGGCTTCCTTTTTCTTCCTTCCGGCGTTGATTGGATTGATACCGTCCAGCGTGGCTTCAATCGATCTTGCCTGTTTGGAGAGATTGACCGCCTGTTTGAAAAGCCGGGTAGGGATATGCTTCCGGCCTGTCTTGCTGGCGCTCTCCCCACGCTCCAAGTCCGGGATATTTCTCCACCATGTAGGCGTGAAAATCGTCCTGCCACTTCGTCAAATTCGCCCGGTTGCCTATGATTTCTTTAGCGCACAGGCGGTTGTCCTTTGTCAGCGGAACGAAAGTCAAATGCAGGTGGGGCGTTTTCTCGTCCATATGTACCACCGCCGACACGATATTTTCCCGGCCTACCCGATCAATGAGAAAGTCTGCCGCCCTCTGGAAAAAGGCTTGTATCTCCTTTGGGGACTTCCCCTTGAAAAACTCCGGGCTGGCGGTGATGAGCGTATCCACAAACCGGGTGCTGTTCTTGCGTGTCCTGCACCCCGCCTGTTCAATGCGGCTCTGAATGAAATGGTAGTATCTCCCCTCCGGCTTAACGATGTGAAAATTGTATTTGCTCCGGCTGGTGTCAATGTCGGGATTGCTGGCGTACTGGTCTTTCTGTTTTTCTGTCTTTCTGTCTTTCGTGGTGGGCTTCCAGCGGTCTTGCCGGATTGCCCTTATGCTTTTCAAATCGCAAAATTGCGTGCTGTGCCATAAACTCCTTTCCCCATTCCTTTCCTATCCGGGACTTTTCCACAGGAAAATCCCGCCGAAAATATCTCTGATAGGATTGGAATGGAATTGATATAAATAAATCTGTTAATCTTTGTATTTCTATATACCGTCCGGTTTTCGTACTTCAAGAGGATTGATTATCGTACTCCATGAGTACGGTTTTCAGTCCTCCGGCGTACCGGAACTGGATTTCTTGAAGTCGGTGTTTGAAACCGCTTCATAAGATTTGGGATAGATACGGTTGGGTTTTCCACAGCCCTGTTTCTGTATCTCCACAAGCCCCGCATACTGCAACTCCCGCAGGGTGTTGACCGCTTTCTGCCGCCCACAGTGGAGCAGGGCGACCACCTCGCAGATTGGATAATACAGGTAAATGCGCCCGTACTCGTCTGCCCAGCCGTTCTTGCGTGACAACTCCGTCCGGCGCAGGATAAAGGCATACAGTATCTTCGCTTCGTTGGACAAAGCTGTGAATGTGGGGGCTTCAAAGAGAAAATTCGGGAGCCGGGTGAAGCTGACCGATTTCTCCGGCTGATGAATATAAATGGTATTTGTCATAGTGTGCTTTGTGGACAGTTAGAACGGTATTTCCGGGGTAGGGCGATACTTTATACCACTTTCCCCGGTTCCGCCCTCTGGAAGCCTTATAAATCAAGGCTTTTTTCCTGCCTAATTGTCCACGCTTGACCTCCTTTTCCGTTCACTTTCCGCTTTCTGCCGCCTGTGAACGCTGGCGGCACAGGCGGGACAGTATTTCGCCCGGTTGGACTTTGGGATGAACACGCCGCCGCAGACCTCACAGTGTTTCAAGTCCTTTCCTCGAAAAATCTCTGCTTCCAGCGTCCCGTCCTGCGGCAAGACCGACCAGCGGAACCACTTACAGCAGACCGAGAAAGAAATCATCTGGGAGCAAGTGCGGCTGTCCCCGTCGTCAATGGCGATACAATCCCCGCCCTCACAGTTGCAGCACTCCCGGCGGATAAGGCTGTTTGCCTGTTTTCTCTGTGCCGGCGTCATGCGGTAGAGGGAGACGTCCGGCTTGCGCTCCAAGGGCGGCAATCGCTTGTATAAATTTTCTTTCATGCGTTCCTCCGTTTCCTTGCTGCCGTTCTCTCCAAAAGTCTTTATCCTAAAAGCCGTATTTCTACGGCTACCCCATTTCTGCAGCGTGTCCCGGCATTGGTGCGCTTTATGCGTCGCTTCTCCTGTCGGTCATATTTCTTTTGGACGGTCATTCTGTTTTCAAGGTGCTATTCCGAACGTTCGTGAATCCAGTTTATCAGAAAAAAATGCAAATCCCGGATTGTTGCGAGAATTGCATTTTCCCAAAGTCTATACTTTTGAAATTGCATTTCTGCAATTATCCTGTATAATGGAAGCATACAGAGGAGGTGCGTATTCATGGCTTTACCCGGAACACCCGGACAGCGGATTTCAGACCTTTGCAACGGGCGGCATATCCCGTAAAAGGAACTGGCAAAGAAAATAGGGATTTCCCCCTCCCAGTTGAGCCGGATCGTCAGCGGGGAAACAAAGACGGTCAGCAGTGATATTTTTATAGGCATTGCGAAAGAATTTAGAGTGTCAACGGATTATATTCTGGGCTTGTCAACAGTGAGCGTCCAAAAGAGTTATGACATATCGGAATTGGGATTGTCCGAGGGAGCAGTCCGGGGGCTTGTAACGGGAATGGTAGATGTGGAAATTCTCAACCGCTTGTTGGAACATAAGAATTTCCCACGCCTGATAAGCCTGATACAGATTTATTTTCAAGACACAGCGGCAAGGGGCGTTATGGCACGAAACCAGGTAATCGAAATGGCAACATCTTCGCTGTCCGATTTAATGAAAGACCGCCCGGAATACCGGGCGGAAGCAAGACAAGATATACAGTTTATGAACGCCCACAAGCTGGGGGAGCATGAAGCGGAGATTGAGAAAATCAAGAATGTGTTTATGCCTATCCTACGGGACATAAAAGGCGATATAGACAGCGGGGAGCCGCCGGAGGAACCAGTGACCGCAGCTATGTTTCAAAATATCCAGACCGCCGCACAGGAGCAGAAGCAGGAATTACATACCATTGATGATGTGACGGCGTTGGTTGCGGAACAGCTTAAAAAGGTCATGCCGCTGGACAAGGAAACAAACGAACAATTCCAGCAGTTGATGAAGAAGATAATTGAGCAAGCGGGAAAGTAAAGATATTTGAGGGAAAATGATATGGTAAAGTCAGAAGTTAAAGAAATAATTAGACGATTGAAGAAAAAAGAAATTCGGATTTTTGATGTCCCAGAAGAATATAAGAACGATATTCAGATTGTGACTTTTGAACGAAAAGCGGGTTTTCGTATAACAGGGAAAAGAGGATTTGACATTATTTCTAATTCTTTCTTCGTTGAAGAAACGTTAATTTATTTGGACACAGATGGCGTGGAACAAAAAAGAGGCGTTTTTCTATCGTTTGATAATTTTGATTCTTATTTTGAATTTTTAAATGGGGATATTTATGATAATGCTTGCTATACATTTTGCCCTTTTTCGAGAATATCTATTTCAAAAAAAATTGACGCAAAAAACTTAATGGCAAGAAAAGCGTTTATCGAAGATACAATAGATGAGTATTCGTTGTCATTATCAAACGAAGAAAAAGAGAAGTATGAGAAAGGAAAGCAAATTCATAAATATTGTCAACAGTGGAGCAAAAAATTTAATAATTGTAGTAGCTATGATGAATTGGTAAAAGTCGTGGGAAATTATCAGAAATCTAAGATTGCGTCCATTGTTGATGTCAGCTTTTTCTTTTTTCAGTATATTTTCGCAGATGTCAAGGATAAACAACGATTCTCTATTATTATGGATTATATGTCCTCCGGCGCTTATCCTAAATGCAAAATAATCAACGCATTGTGTTCAATATATAACCCTGATGATGTTATGCAGTCATATGACTACTCGCTGGGAGTAAAGGGAACGATATATAAGCATAAGAAGAAATTGAAAGAGTACATCTGCCGCTTGAAAAATGGAGAAATTAAATTTTATTCAAAATCATTTTTTGATAAGGAAACACATTACTATTGCGAAGAAACTCAAGGCTATCTAGAGGATAATAAATCAACAATTTATAGATATTTTGAAACGTTTGATGAGTTTGCTAGGTATCGTAACGGAGATTTGACATATTGTGATTTATCGGGTGCACTTGAATGTGATGCGGATTTTTCTAATTACATTATTGATGAAACGACAAAATTACCAGTTCATACAAATACAGAGGTTACTTATTCGATAAAAAAATACTATCAAAACAGAAAATTCTATGTTACGCAACAATGGTGTAATACATCTGGTAGTGTGATAAAAGAATACAAACATTCCTTTGATTATTTTTTCGATTTTGTTGCTTTTTTAAAGGGTGATTTGTCTGAAGCTAATTTACTTTTTTGTGATGGGCTTGACAATTTAGCTCAGTGGGATTTTATTGACTTTACAGGCGTAAAAATGAAAAGTAGCTTATGTGAAAAGTTTGGTCTACAATATGATACTTATGCGATCAACTTGAACGTCATAGAATCCTTTGAGTGTATTGAAAAAAACGAATCTGAAACTGCTTTAGTTCTTCAATCTTCAAGAGACTTGGTATCAGAAGTAGCAGGACGAGACTTATCAAATTTCGATTTGGCTTTTGATAACAAATGCCAAAGAGTTCACTATATTTCAGATCTTCATCTTATGCACAGAATAAAAAATGCAGGCTGCCGTTCAAAAGAAGATGTTATATATGTGATTCAAAAAATAGTTGATACTATTGCTAATGAAGCAGAAAGCTTATTATTGATTGACGGTGATGTAGCATCAGATATTGGAATATTTCAGCTGTTTGTAAAGATTCTTTCTAAAACATTACGTCGGAACACACAGGTTGTGTTTACACTTGGAAATCATGAGTTATGGAGTTTTTCGGGCTTTCAAATAGAACAGATTGTTTCAAAGTATCGAACTATTTTAGAAGAATACGGTATGTATTTACTTCATAACGATCTTCTTTACAAAGAAGATTGCGATTTGCTTGCTGAGCCAAAAACAGGAACACACCTGATTAAATATCACGATTTGTGTCAAATGAATGAAGCACAAATTTCTGACTGCTTGCGAAGTGCGAGATATGTGATTTTCGGCGGATTGGGATTTTCGGGATATAATATGGAGTTTAATGCCAATAATGGCATTTATCGAATGACTATGGATAGGGATACTGAAATAAAAGAATCTAAAATTTTTGAAGATTTGTATAATCGTTTACGTCCTATTCTTTCCAATAAGAACACGATTATTTTAACGCATACACCTAAAAAAGATTGGTGTAGAGAAGCAGGCCCTGATAAAAATTATGTTTATGTAAGTGGACATACACACAGGAATTTTTTCCATGATGACGGTGAGTATATAGTTTATTCGGACAATCAAGTGGGATACCATAGCGAGAACCCTCATTTGAAAACTTTTTTGATTGATAATGATTATGATTGTTTTTCTGATTATGAGGATGGCATATTTGAGATCACGAGTGAGCAGTACAAAAACTTCTATCGAGGGAAAAATATATCAATGACCTTCCAGCGAGAAGTAAATGTACTCTATATGTTAAAAAAGAATGGGTATTATTGTTTTATCCACAAATCAAGAAGTGGCAGTCTTACTATCCTTAATGGTGGTGCTATGAAAAAATTGGAAATTCAAGATGTTCAGTATTATTATGATAATATGGACTCCATGATTTCTACAATAAAAAAGCCACTTGACGAGTTTACTTCATTTCAAAAGCGTATTGCAGATATGGTAAAAAGAATTGGTGGAGTTGGTACGATTCATGGGAGCATAATCGACATTGATTTTCGTAATCACATATATGTGAACCCGTTTGACTTATCAATAACTGGGTATTGGGCATCCAATATAATTAACAAAATTGTATATCCGTCCATTCCGGCCTTATTGGAAAAGAACTGCCCTACAATATTTGGCGAATATGTCAAACTTCTTAAAGGTAATAGCGAAAATCCGTTAGCACCAAAACAACAAACGAATGTTGCAATATTACCACAGACGTATCTTGATACGGATATTTACAGGGCTTCAAGAGAAATAAATAAAATGCAGAAACTTCATTCAAATATATTAAGCTCTTGGTATGAAGATACTCTACATAAAAGACCTCAAATTGAAATCACATAAAATTGGACGTTCTACTTATTTTGGCTTATGAAAAAATACGATTATAAATTACAGGGAAAGGGTAAACGAGGACTTCATATACGCCCTGTCTGCTGATGAAACCAGTCCTGCGCTTGCGGCTCCACGCCACGCAATCACAGCCCTGTTTTCCTGCCGTAAAAATGCCCTTGCCCTCCCCAGTGGCAACGACATTTTTACGGCAACGCCGACAGAGCGTATAACACACTACACTTTGCAAGCAAAGTCGTGTGCCAAAGGGGTAACCCTTTGGAAACCCTGTTTTGTCGGAGTGTTCAGCCACACTTCTTCCAAAACGTAAAATAAGCGGTTGCAATCTGCTGTTAAAATTACAGCCGGATTGACCGCTTATTTTGTTTCTGCCCGCCAGTTTTCTCTATCCTATCCATGATTATATTATATAAAAATTATGCTTAATACGGGTTGAAATATAAACGCATAAATGATATAATGAATGTAAAGAAAACAAGGAGGTCACAACCTATGAAAGAGTTAGGAGAACGCCTGCGGATATTGCGGGAGAGTGTGAAGCTGTCACAGGTAAAAATGGCGGGATTATTAGGAGTAAAACAGTCCAGTATCAACCGCTATGGGCAAGGGCAGTCGGCGCCCTCTTTGGAAACGCTTGTGAAGTATGCAGATTATTTTGATGTGTCAATGGATTATCTCTTTGCACGAACCGATAACCCACAGGGAAAGCTATATGAATACCGTCCCAAGATTGCGGCGAGGAGTGACGAGATGAAACAATTTATTGAAATGTGCTTTGACCCGCAATCTCCAATGATGAAAAGTTAAAGCAGACGCTTCTTCAAATTATGGAGGTGGACAGATGAAAGGTGTTATCTACGCCCGCTATTCTTCCGACAATCAGAGGGAAGAAAGTATTGAGGGACAGTTGAGAGAATGTAAAGAGTATGCCGAGCGCAACGACATTATGATTTTGGGCACCTATATTGACCGGGCTTTATCAGCGAAAACAGATAACCGCCCCGAATTTCAGCACATGATTAAGGACAGTGCAAAGGGCTTATTTGATGTCGTGCTGGTTTGGAAGTTAGACCGATTCGCCCGGAACCGTTATGATAGCGCACGATATAAAAATATTTTGAAGAAGAACGGTGTCAAAGTTATTTCCGCAAGAGAAAATATCTCCGAGGGAAGCGAGGGGATTATACTGGAAGCCATGCTTGAGGGATATGCAGAATATTACTCTGCCGAACTCTCCGAAAAAGTTATTCGGGGATTGACCGACAATGCGTTGAAATGCAAATACAACGGCGGCACAGTCCCAATGGACTATTCTATTATATTGACGAACAGCAGTATTATCAAATCGACCCCAAGACTGCCCCGGTGGTGCTGGAAATGTTTACGAGATACAGCGAGGGAGCGACCATGCAGGAGCTTGTCAATCTGCTGAACAGCCGGGGGATGCGCTCCATTCGTGGCGGGAAAATCACGCTAAACATTATGAACCACCTGTTAAAGAACCGCCGCTATATGGGCGAATACAGTTATCGTGATGTAGTCAAGGAGGACGGTATTCCGGCGATTGTCCCGAAAGAATTATTTGAACGAGTACAGGAACGGCTGGCGAAAAATAAAAAAGCTCCCGCCCGTCATAAAGCAGAGGACGATTATTTGTTGACAACGAAGCTGTATTGCGGGAAGTGCGGCTCTTTTATGGTAGGGGAAAGCGGCACAAGCCACACGATGAAAGTACACCGCTATTATCGTTGTGTGAATACCAAGAAAAAGAAACTCTGCGACAAGAAAGACTGGATTGAGGATTTAGTTGTCAGCTACACTATGAAAGCGATTATGAATGATGAAGTCATGGAACGGCTGATTGATACGCTTATGGAATTGCAGAAAAGAGAAAGCACCGACCTGCCTCTTTTGAAAAAACAGCTTGCAGAAACGGAAAAAGGCATTAACAATATGCTCAACGCTATCCAAGCCGGGATTTTCACACCGTCCACCAAACAAAGGCTGGACGAGTTGGAGGAAACCAAGAGCCAGCTTGAAATCAGCATTTTGCAGGAAGAAATGCACAAGCCCATGCTTACAAGAGAACAGATAGCTTTCTTCATTTACCGTTTCCGGAAATTTGATGTGACAAAGCTGGAACAGCGGCAAAGACTGATTGACAGCTTCGTCAATGCGGTGTATCTTTATGAGGACAAGATAATCCTTACTTTCAACTATAAGGACGGTTCCAAGACTATCACGCTGGCGGAAGTTGAGGGTTCGGATTTATCCGTACTCGGTGCACCAAAGGCAAAGTTACAGAATGTAATTTTGCCTTAAATTTTATAAAGTTTATTTTAAGGAGATAATTGTTTGAATAAAAATAACAGACCTGAGATAGCAGCGTAAACGGGAGGTTTGCGAATATATCTCACACAAACCTCCCGTGTTGCATTAACAACTTTCAGGAGGAAAAACAATGAATAAAAATGACTATATTATTCGTCTGGAGACAACAGCCGACTATAGAACTGTAGAAAATATAAACCGTGAAGCATTTTGGAATTTAAGCGTTCCCGGAGCAAACGAGCATTATTTTGCACACATTATGAGAGACCATGCTGATTTTATTCACGAACTTGATTTTGTTATTGAAGTTGACGGAAAAATAATTGCAAGCATAATGTACACTAAATCAAAGCTCATTAATGAATCTGGAATGGAAAAGGACATCCTTTCTTTCGGTCCAATCTGCGTTTTGCCTGAATATCAGCGTATGGGTTACGGCAAAATCCTCATTGAACACTCTTTTGCAAAGGCACTTGAAATGGGTTATGATACGGTTGTGATTTTCGGTAATCCAGATAATTATGTGTCTCGTGGATTCAAAAGCTGCATAAGATACAATGTTTGTATTGAGGGTAATATATTCCCTACAGCGCTTCTTGTAAAGGAACTTCGTGAGGGCGTGCTCGACGGTCAAAAATGGTATTACCATGAAAGTTCCGTTATAGAATCGCTTAACGATGAGGAAAAATTTAAACTCTTTGACGCAGAGTTTCCGCCTAAAATCAAGGCATGGCAGCCAAGTCAGGAAGAATTTTTCATACACTCTCACTCAGTTTTCAAAAATAACAAATAAAGTAAAGTCGACAGTTTTTGCTGTCGGCTTTTTTAATTTAATCACGGCTGACGGCAGTATAAACATAACAGTTTATAAATTTTTTTTAAAGCCTTGACATACCGGATTAAATATGTTATGATATGAATGAACAATTCATTTATAAAAAGAGGTGAGATAATGCAGAATGAAAGAATCAAAGAAATTTATAATGCGGCGGTAAAATTATTCTTGCAGCAAGGGTATTCAAAAACTCAAATCAGCCATATTGCAAAAGCTGTAGGAGTATCTGTTGGAACTATATACCATGACTTTGCCGGAAAGCAGGAAATCATGCACTTTATATTAAAGTGTACTATTGAACCAAGCTTCCTTGAAAGGGACTTTAACGGACCGATCACGGATAAGCTTTTTATTAAATTAAACGATGAAATCAAAAACGAATTCATAAAAGCTGCCGAAGTGTTTTCATACAATTTAAAAAATGTGGACGCCGATTATACGTTTGAAAATTTTATATCCGACGCTTTTGACCTTTTAGAACGTTATGCAGTCGGTTGTCTTTTCATTGAAAAAAATAAGATGGACTGTACTGAGCTTGCGGAACACTATCTTTTGTATAGAAAAAAATTCATTTCCGCAATGACTGAATATGTTGTCAAGTTTATGGAAAAAGGAATTATTCGTCAGTTAAAACATCCGGAACTGACAACTATTTTAATTATCGAAACGCTTAGCTGGTGGACAATGGATATGCGCTATACTTCTTTTGAAACATTGAATATCCCAACTGAATTAGCAAAAGAAGTTTGCTTGGATAATATTATTTCTGCTTATAAAATATAAAATTTGCAGGCAATAAGTCCTGCTTATTTTAAAAGATATTTATGAATGAATGATTCATTTTAATAAAATTGGAGGAATTATTATGAAGGAAAAATTATTTTGTATCGGTATGTTATCAATAGTTTCATTATTTACAGGCTGCTCAAGTAATTCAAGCTGTAAAATGGTTAATCAAATGATCTTTGATTTAAATAGTGTAACTGAAATTACAATAGCGTATGACGAAGAAGACATCTCATTTTATGAGGGCAGCAATAACGAATTGCGGATAGAAGAATATATGACCGCTGACAAGAAAAGCTATTACGCAGAAGTAAGCGAGAAAAAAAACAGCATTCATATCAGCGAGGGCAGCAAACCCTTTTTTAGCGGTGATTTTGAACGGTATGTCAAGGTTTATCTGCCGTCAGAATACAATGCAAGTCTGAATGTATCTACTACAAACGGAGAAATCAACTTTTCAGATATTTTTATTCAGTTAGAATCTTTGTATGCTGAGAGTACCTCCGGTAAGGTTATTATTAACGAAGTCAATACCTCTGACATTCGTCTTATAACAACAAACGGAAAAATTGACTGTGGAAATGTAGCGTCAGATAAAATAACGGTACGCTCTACAAACGGAAATGTGCACATTCAAGCTTTAGAAGGCAAGGTAAGTTATACGTCTACCGGCGGTTCGCTGACTGTTGAATCAGCACGGGGAGGCGGAAGCTATAAGGCTGAAAATTCCGGCAAATTGAAGGTATGCTATGAAGAGTTATCCGACGACTTATATATGTTCAATAAAAACGACAGCATTAATCTGATGCTGCCTGAAAACCTATCCTTTGAATTTAAAGCAACAACTAAAAACGGTTCAGTCAGTGTACCTTTTAACGACGAAGTTTCAAAAAAAGATCGTACAACTAAGGGGACAATTGGTTCTGATCCGACTGTCAAAATAGAACTTGAATCACGAAACGGAAATATAAAGGTAGAGCAATAAAACAGTAAACAGACAGTTCTGAGAATTTTTATTTATTATTTCACCAAATTTTTTTAAATAAATTGTGCATAATAACAAATTTCTTAAAATATTTTTTCTTAATTGTATATTTTTATGCAAAAATATGTCCTTTTCTCACTATTTATAGAGGGACTTGTTCTCTACTATACATAAAAGGAGAAATTTAAATGACATTGGAAAATTTTAATTATCGTACTGATCCATTGTTTTTAAGAAATCAATTTGATTCTGCAAATTCATTTGGTATTCCGGATATTCCGAAACCAGAATTCACAGAAGATGAGCTGAAAAACCTACTTTTGCTTGGCTTCAATCAACTTAAAAAAGATAATGGAAAGCACGCGGAGCGAATAATCCATTTCTTTTTGTATGACTACAATTTTGAAAAAATATGGAGTAATCCGGAATTGTATTTGAAATCTTTATCTCAATACAAAGGAATCCTCACGCCGGACTTTAGCATGTATCTTGAAATGCCTTATACACTTCAGCTTTACAACACATTCAGGAACAGATGGTGCGGAGCTTTTTTTGCCTCAAAGGGAGTTCATGTAATTCCTACAGTAAGCTGGACTGATGAGAAATCCTTTGAGTTTTGTTTTAAGGGAATTGAAAAAGGCTCAATTGTAGCGGTTTCCACATATATGTTTCATGAAAGCGATCATCATAAGGATCAGAAAGAGTTATTTATGAATGGATACAACAGAATGCTTTCTGAAATCGAACCTGAAAAAATCATTTGTTACAGCGAACCTTTTTATGAAATGAAAGGGGATATTATTTATGTCGACTATGAATTAAGTTCATGGAAATATCTTAGCAGCAATATATCACCATATTTGACAAAACCAGACATTAATGATATAATAATAAAAAGTTATGGATATGTCTGCAAAGGCGGCGGAAGCGCATTCGGAGGAGAATGGAAGCCTAAGGACAAAAATTCTGAAAGGTTTTTAGGTGAACCTAATACTATAAGGGAAAACACTGTAAAAACAACCAAAGGCAGTTATGATGTCCTCGATTATTATAATAAAGATGGAAAAGCTATTGCTGAAAGACATTTGACAGATCACAATAAACCTCATAAACATTCCGATCCTCATGACCACTTGGTCGATTGGGATAAAAATTTTCCCGACCCTGGTTCACCAATAAATTATACAGATAATATTATACCAACTTTTGAAGAATTTGTCAGTGAGCTTATTGGAAAAATATCAGACTATATTACAGGAGATGAAAAATCAATGAAAAATTATGAATATAATCCTGATGACCATAAATTTAAAACACTGGGAGAGTTTAAATTTTATTTAAATACGGGTTGGAATCTCGGTTTTGAATATAACGGTGTAGAATATGGCATCGAGGGTCATAATAACAGTTTTGAAATATGGATTTATAATGAACGATTCCTTGCAGAGGATATAACCCTTGAACAAACCCTTGATTTTGAATTTGACGGTGTAAAGCTGCGCGATTTCATTACTACGGACGATGTTGTAATTATTGAAAGACATATTTAATTTATTTATATTTTAAAATGCAGCCAACAATATACAAGGAGATGAAAAATCAATGAAAAATTATGAATATAATCCTGATGATCATAAATTTGAAACACTGGGAGAATTTAAGTTTTATCTTTCATGCGGAGCAAATGTTGGATTCAAATACAATGGCGTAGAATACGGAATTGAAGGACATGAAAATAAATTTGAAATATGGATTTACAATGAGCGATTCCTTGCAGAGGATATAACCCTTGAGCAAACTCTTGATTTTGAATTTGACGGTGTAAAGCTGCGTGATTTCATTACTACGGACGATGTTGAAATTATTGAAAGAATAATGTAAATTCTCTGATTTTATTACAGGAGATGAAAAATCAATGAAAAATTATGAATATAATCCTGATGACTATAAATTTGAAACACTGAAAGAATTTAAGTTTTATCTTTCATGCGGAGCAAATGTTGGATTTAAATACAATGGCGTAGAATACGGAATTGAAGCTGTATTCGGCTCAGATGGAAAAAAACAAAATGACAGTTATTGTATATGGAATGATAAAGAAGATTTAGCTGAGGGTATTACACTTGAGCAAACTCTTGATTTTGAATTCGATGGTGTAAAGCTGCGTGATTTCATTACTACGGACGATGTTGAAATTATTGAGAGAATAATGTAAATATAAAACGAATCTTTCTTTTAAAGGATTCGTTTTTTTACTATTCAGCTGCTTTTTCTACCGATTTGTTCTTACAATAATATCACATAATTCTTACAATAATGTCACATAAAAAGTTAAAATGTAATGTAAATAGATGTCGGATATTCAGCGTTTCTGTTATAATGTATCTTGCAAAACGATAAATGAATTGAATTTTTAATCAATTACAAAAGGAGTATGAACCCGCATGATACTGAGCGTTAAATTTATAAAAAAAATAACTTCCCGTTTATTAGTCGTTATTATGATTATCCTAGGTTTTTTTTGTGTTAAAGGTTACAATTTATACTCAGATACGATAAAACAAACCCCTATCGAAGATATAGCGGATAATATCCAGAGTCAGGATAACTTTACTTATTACGATGAATTGCCTCAGATATACATTGACGCTGTTATTTCTGCCGAGGACAAACGTTTTGAAAAACATTTTGGCATTGATCTATTTGCAATAAGCAGAGCGACATGGACAGATATAAAGACATTTTCCTTTGCTGAAGGAGGAAGTACTATTACACAGCAAATTGCTAAAAATCTGTTGTTTACGCAAGAAAAAAAATTAGAACGTAAATTTGCTGAAATTTTTGCTGCTTTCGCATTGGAAAAAGAGTACAGCAAAAAAGAATTATTTGAAATCTATGTTAATACGATTTATTTCGGAGACGGATATTATGGAATTTATGACGCCTCTCAGGGGTACTTTGGAAAAAAACCGTCTGAGCTTACCGATTATGAAGCTGTCATGCTTGCAGGTCTTCCAAATGCTCCTTCCGATTATTCACCAAACGATAATATAGAGCTTGCCGAAAAACGAATGTCAGCCGTACTTGACCGTATGATAAAATGCAAAAAAATCACTAAAGAAAAAGCAGAAAATATTATGAACGAAAATAACTAATCAAAAATAATTATGTAAATTATCTTGACAAGTTAAGAATATAGTGATATAATTTAAAAAATTAAAAAAGAGGAGAAATATAATGAACAAATTAAAAAAAATATCAATTCTTTTTGCGGCTGTTTTATCATTGACCATGCTGGCATCATGCGGCAGTGATTCAAAAGATACGAAAAAGTCAGATAAATCAGACTCGTCAACTGCTGAAGATAAAGCTGTTTTTGGTTTTAAGTTTACTGTAAACGGCGATGAATATGCTGTACCTGCTCCGTTTAAAGACTTTGCAGATAAGGGTTGGGAATATGACGGCGAATCTGATGAAAAAGTTCCGGCGCATAAATACCTGATAGGCGCATACATAGAAAAAGACGACATGGATCCTTCAGTTTATATTATGAACGACAGTGACGACGAAATAAACGTAACCGAAGGAGATATATCCTGCATAGGTTTCGACCAGTTTGATATGAAAAACAACGAAATTAAATACGGTGATAACATTACAATGGGTAAAACTACCCTTGAAGAAGTAAAATCCGCTTTCGGAGAACCTGATTATGAAAATACTCTTGAAGATCTTGGTATTACAACAATAAGGTATGAAAAAGATATTTACATAGAAGTTGAGTTTAAATTTGATGAATCAGGCATTCTTAACGGTTTTACCCTTACAAATCAGCCTACAGATTTCTAATTAGTAAATACCTCAGGAATAAATTCCTGAGGTATTTTTTATAAACTATTCCGCCGACTTTACATGTTCTGCAAAAATACTTTGAATTTCCGAATATTCTCCCAGACCTTTCATTATACACTCAACCTCAAAACCTTCATTAATAAAATTATTTTTCCAGGAATCCTGACCAAAGCCTGCCATATCGTTTGACGCATGATCTCCTGAAACTATCATAAACGGCATGAGCACAACCTTTTTATATCCTCCTGCTCTTACTTTTAAAATAACTTCGTCCAGTTCGGGTTCTGCTTCAACAGTACCCACAAAAACATTTTCAATTCCGCAGCTTCTGAATTTTTCCTCAAGTTCGGTATAAACTGTATTTACGCTATGCTCAGTTCCATGTCCCATAAAAACGGCTGCCGTATGTAAATCTGCAAATTTTTTTACTTTACCGGAAAAAATATCAACAACCTTCTCAAGATCCTTATCTGATGTAAGAAGAGGACTGCCTATTTTCATAGATTTAAATTTATCCTCATAGTCTTTTAAAATTTCAATCATTTTGTCATTTTCAATACCGTTAATAATATGAGTAGGCTGAACAATAACTTCTCTGATACCGTCGGACAACAGTCTTTCCATAGCTTGTTCAACACTATCGACCTCAATACCGTCATGCTCTCTTAATTTATTTATTATAATACGACTTGTAAATGCACGGCGTATTTCACATTCCGGAAATTCCTCCGCTATTTTTCTCTCAATACCGCCGATTGCATTTTTTCTTGCCCTATCAAAACTTGTCCCGAAACTGACAACAAGAATAACTCGACTTTTTTCTGTACTTTTCATTCTGATTTTTCCTTTTTATTTTTTATTATTCTAACATGAACTTTTTACAAAGTCAACCAGCCTTTTGAAAAAGGCTGGGCGAAAACTTTTATATCGTCTTTAGTTTGATGATTTAATCTATATAAGGCTCGACAGGTAAGCAAACAGAGGATTGAAGAAAAAAATTTGAAAAAGGCTGGGCGAAAACTTTCTCCGCTTTTGAAAAAGCGGAACCAAAACTTTTATGTCGAGTTTCATAATCTTTAATTTCTTTATAAAAACTCGTAAAGTAGCTTTTAAACACTCCTACTTTTTTGAAAAAAAGTAAGCAAAAAACTTTCATATCGTCTTTAGTTTGATGATTTAATCTATATAAGGCATAAAAAACCGCAGAATTTCTGCGGTTTTTCATAATTAAGAGGAGAATTATATTTCATATAGAACCGCAAAGCGGCTGTGATGAATACTTGCTTTTGGCTGAAATACTGTTTCGGCTGGTAACAGCGTCAGTAACCTCAATGCAAACACTGCTGATAAACTGCCAGTCCGTTTGAAAATTATGCTTCATACCAAGATACTTTTCATGTGCAGATTCTATCATGCTGACGCATGAAGCTTTGCATTTTACGTCATTAATACTTTTATTATAGTCAATACCGTTTATTGCTTCAATGTATTTATGAAAAAGACTTTCATATTCTACATGCTGTTTAAGAGTACCGGTAAAATCAGGAGAATGAGGAAATGTAAAGTAATCGGCTATGAAATGAACTATTCTTCCAAGCTCATAGTAATCGGATACTGTTTTCAACTTGTTTTGCAGCTTGGAAACAGTTTTTTTAACATAAGAAATCGTACCCTTATAAGTGTGACCTTTTATATAAGTCAGAAAATTTATATCCGGCGAAATACACCCTGTTTCAAATGCAGCTGAACGGTATGAATTGCTGAAGCTTTTGTTACTGAAAGTAATTAATCTTGCCAATGCTAAATGATCCTTTGTTTCCATTTTTACTCTCCTTTTCTTCATCACGCCTTTAATGCTAATATTATATATCTGTTTTATGATAATTCTGCGAAAATCCGGTAAATAATCTATAAAATTTATTTTCGCCCAGCCTTTTTCAAATTTTTTCTTCAATCCTCTGTTTGCTTACCTGTCGAGCCTTATTTAAAATATTTCATCATACTAAAGACGATTTGAAAGTTTTTTGCTTACTTTTTTCAAATTTTTTCTTTTATTCCCTGCAAAATTAATTTTGCGAGTCTTTAGAATGTGTTTCAAGTTGCTTTTGCCCGTTATAAAAGTTTTCGCCCAGCCTTTTTCAAATTTTTTCTTCAATCCTCTGTTTGCTTACCTGTCGAGCCTTATTTAAAATATTTCATCATACTAAAGACGATTTGAAAGTTTTTTGCTTACTTTTTTTCAAAAAAGTAAGTTACTTATCTTTTTGTTTAAAAATAATAGAAGCAAGCAGACCAAAAATCAGAGCTGCAGTAATACCGCCTGCCGCACTGGTCATTCCGCCGGTAAACACGCCGAGAAATCCCTTTTCATCTATGGCTTTCCGAATTCCCTCAGCCAGAAGATGACCGAATCCGGTAAGAGGCACAGAAGCCCCGCCGCCTGCAAATTCCACAAGAGGCTTGTACCAGCCGAATGCAGAAATAATAACGCCGATAACAACGTATGACACTAATATTCTTGCTGGAGTAAGCTTAGTATAATCTATTAAAATCTGTCCTACTGCACAAAAAAGTCCGCCTATTAAAAACGCCCATAAATACTCCATAATAACCTCCTTAAATTGAATGACTGATATGCACCAGATGTGATATCGACGGTATTGATTCACCTTGCTGTGAAGCGGTAGGCGACATCAGCGCTCCGGTCGCTGCAAAAATCATTTCTTTTATTTCACCTGTCTGAACCTTAGGAAGAAAATAACCGCATAAAACGCTTGCCGAGCATCCGCATCCGGAACCGCCCGCATGAGTATCCTGTTCTTCAGGATCAAAAATCAGCGCTCCGCAGTCTTTATGCTTATTTGATATATCTATATTATCTTTTAGTAAAAGTTCATTTAAAAGCTTGCTGCCGACTAGTCCCAGATCGCCTGTTACTATATAATCAAAATCATCCGGTTTAAATCCCGTATCGTCAAAATATTTTTTTATTGTAGTCGCAGCCGCAGGCGCCATTGCCGCTCCCATATTGTTTGCATCGGTAATTCCCAGATCAACAATACTTCCTATTGAAACTGCTCTGACGTAAGGGGCGTTTCCCTCCGGGGACAATACAACGGCTCCGGACGCTGTACAGGTCCACTGCGCGGAGGGAGTTCTCTGTCCTCCGTAGGAAAGAGGAAATCTGAACTGACGTTCTGCTGTTGAAAAATGGGAAGAGGTTGCCGCTGCAATTTTTCCGCCAAGTCCGCTGTCTGTAAGCAGCGACGAAAGCAAAAGTCCCTCTGCCATTGTTGAGCATGCACCGTAAAGTCCCAGAAAGGGAATATTAAGATCACGAAGTCCGTAGGTAGTACCGATACACTGATTTATAAGATCTCCTGAAAAAATGTAGTCAATATCCGAAGGCTTAAGACTTGCCTTTTTCATTGCAAGCTCTACAGTCTGCTTTTGCAGCTCGCTTTCTGCTTTTTCCCACGTTTCCTGTCCAAAGTGACTGTCCACTTCAATTCTGTCAAAACAGCTTCCTAACGGCCCCTGTCCCTCCTTTTCTCCGACTATAGATGCAAATGACATTATTGACGGTGAATTTTCTGTAGTAAATGTATTTCTGCTTATTTTTTTTGCCATATTTATTCTCCGTTCTTTTTTATTTTTATTATTTTCTCCATTTAAATTTTAAATATTCCTTACTTTTTTGAAAAAAAGTAAGCAAAAAACTTTTATGCCGAATTTTATTAATATAAAATTGTTTTTGAAGACACGCAAAGTTACTTTTGCAAAAAATCAAGGATAAAATGTGAAAAAAGTAAGCAAATAACTTTTATGCCGGACGTAATAAAAGCGCCGCCTGAAATTTAATAATTTCAGGCGGCATTCAATTATTTTTTAATCCACAGGAGAGAACATGTCCTTGCCTACTCCGCACACAGGACATACCCAGTCGTCAGGGATATCTTCAAAAGCTGTTCCCGGAGCGATTCCGCCGTCCGGATCGCCGGCTTCAGGATCATAAACGTATCCGCATGGATCACATACATATTTTTTCATAATAAAAACTCCTTTTGATTTATTTTTTAAATTATAAAATATAATTTATCAATATGTTACCTGCCTAAAACTTCTTCCCATGTGATATCAGCATTAATACTCCTCATAGCAAGAAATTTAGCTATACAAGCCGCATCTGCGGCAGAAACCTTACCGTTGCTGTCGGCATCTGCCATAGCTCCGTTGAGGGAATCCTCATAACCTGACATATAATCAGCATTTAAGCTTACATTCGCACGATAACTGGCAATATAAGCGGCATCCGCAGCACTTAAGTTTCCATCGCCATTTGCGTCTCCCCTTATACCGATTCCCACAGGAACATAACCTGCGGTCATTTCTCCGACTTTGACCCCCACAGAATATTTCATATCCGGAGCGGATACTCTGTTTGCAGGCAGATAGTTACCCGTTGCTGCAACGATTCCGGCAGTAAGAACGACAACAGACGCTGCAACAGAAATAATTATTTTAATGGTTCGTTTTTTCATACTGTTTTTCTGCCTTTCTTTAGTTTTCTCTATAATAACACTAAAAATACATTCTGTCAAACCTTTTTTGCCATTTCATTTATTCTAGTTACAGCCTTTTTCAAATTTTTCTTCAATCCTCTGTTTACTCACCTGTCGAGCCTTATATAAAATATATCATCATACTAAAGACGATTTAAAAGTTTTCGCCCAGCCTTTTTCAAATTTTTCCTTCAATTCTTTTTTACTTACCTGTCGAGCCTTATATAAAATATATCATCAGACTAAAGGCGATATAAAAGTTTTCGCCCAGCCTTTTTCAAATTTTTCTTCAATCCTCTGTTTACTCACCTGTCGAGCCTTATATAAAATATATCATCATACTAAAGACGATTTAAAAGTTTTTTGCCTACTTTTTTTCAAAATTTTTCTTCAATCCTCTGTTTACTTACCTGTCGAGCCTTGTATAGATTATATCATCAGACTAAAGACGATTTAAAAGTTTTTTGCCTACTTTTTTTCAAAAAAGTAGGGGTGATTGACAGAATGCGGTAATCCATGATATAATAAAGTGTTTAATAATAAAGATAAAAGGAGTTAATACCCTTATGAGTAACACAAACAGCTATGAAAGTCCTTTCTGCACAAGATATGCCAGTGAGGAAATGCAGTATATTTTTTCTGCCGATAAGAAATTTACAACTTGGAGACGTCTCTGGGTGGCTCTTGCAAGAGCAGAAATGAAGCTGGGTCTTCCTGTTACAGAAGCACAGGTGAAACAGCTTGAAGAAAATATTAACAACATCGACTACGATATGGCAGCAGCACGTGAAAAGGAAGTACGCCACGACGTTATGGCGCACGTTTATACATACGGACAGGCTTGCCCTGACGCTAAAGGAATTATCCATTTAGGTGCAACTTCATGCTATGTAGGTGACAATACTGATGTGATAATCATGCGTGACGCACTTCAGGTGATCCGCAGAAAGCTTATAAACGTAATTGCCCAGCTTTCCGACTTTGCTATGAAATACAAAGACATGCCTGCCCTTGCTTATACTCATCTCCAGCCGGCACAGCTTACAACAGTCGGTAAGAGAGCAACTCTCTGGACAAACGAACTGCTTATGGATCTAAAGGAAATTGAACGCAGAATTTCCGATCTTCAGCTTTTAGGCTCAAAGGGTACTACAGGTACTCAGGCTTCATTTATGGAGCTGTTCGAGGGTGATACAGATAAAATCAAGCAGCTTGAAAAAATGATCGCTGAAGAAATGGGATTTGAAAGCTGTGTGCCTGTTTCAGGTCAGACATACTCAAGAAAGGTCGATTCCTTTGTGGTTAACGCTCTTGCAGGTATTGCACAGTCTTGCAGCAAGTTCTCAAACGATATGAGAATTTTACAGTCCTTTAAGGAAATGGAAGAACCTTTTGAAAAGAGTCAGATAGGTTCAAGTGCTATGGCTTACAAGAGAAATCCTATGAGAAGCGAAAGAATTACTTCACTTTCAAGATATCTTATGGTCGACGTACTGAATCCTGCTTTTACTGCCGGTACACAGTGGTTTGAAAGAACTCTAGACGATTCCGCAAACAAGAGAATCTCAGTGGCAGAAGCGTTCCTTGCAGCAGATGCGATTTTAAATATCATGATAAATGTAACAAGCGGTATGGTCGTATATCCTAAGATAGTACGCAAGAGAGTTATGGCAGAGCTTCCGTTTATGGCTACTGAAAACATTATGATGGACGCTGTTAAAAAAGGCGGTGACAGACAGGCTCTCCACGAAAAGATCAGACAGTATTCAATGGAAGCGGGCAAAAAGGTCAAGGAAGAAGGACTTGAAAACGATCTTTGCGAAAGAATCCTTGCAGACCCAATGTTTATGATAACAAAGGAAGAAATGGACGCTATAATGGCTCCTGAAAACTTTACAGGCAGAAGCGCTCAGCAGGTAGAAGAATTTGTGTCCGAACTTGTTCAGCCGATCCTTGAAGCAAATAAGGATATCTTAAACGAAACATTTGAAATGAAAAACTAACTTACTTTTTTTGAAAAAAAAGTAAGCAAAAAAACTTTTATATCGCTTTTAGTCTGATGAAACTTGTTTCATAAGGCTCGACAGGTAAGTAAACAGAGTATTGAAGGAAAATTTTGAAAAAAAAGTAAGCAAAAAAACTTTTAAATCGCTTTTAGTCTGATGGAACTCGTTTTATAAGGTTCGACAGGTAAGTAAACAGAGTATTGAAGGAAAATTTTGAAAAAAAAAGTAAGCAAAAAAACTTTTAAATCGTTTTTAGTCTGATGGAACTTGTTTCATAAGGCTCGACAGGTAAGTAAACAGATTATTGAAGGAAAATTTTGAAAAAAGTAAGCCTCCGCTTTTGAAAAAGCGGAACCAAAACTTTTATGCCGGATATAATCAACTTTAAACACTTTTTAAAGACTCGCAAAGCAGCTTACAATCTACCTTTAATTGCACCCAATTAAAATGGGCGTGAATTTTAGATGTAACGTCTTGCCTTTTACGAGGAGCATTATTAGTTCAGTATCAGAATGACGGATAAAATTCGGCACTTTAAGTGCCTTAAGCCGTCCTGCGGCGTTTGAGCAGGCGTGTTTCTTTGGTTCGTTTCTTGTCACGGGACAAGAAATGAACAAGTAAGTTTTAGTTTCGTTTTTAAAACGAAAAAAACGCCCTGCGAGAGAGGGCGTTCCCTAAAAAATATGATTTACTTTTTCAATTTTGGTTGGTCGGTTCGCTGAAGAAGATAATCGACTGAAACGTTAAAATAATTTGAAAATAGAATCAGAGTTTCAATATCAGCTGTGTAAAAATTGTCTTGATACTGATCTATTGCTTCTTGTTTCAAGCTTAAATCCGAAGCGAGTTTTTTTCGAGAAATTCCTCTCTGCTTCATAAGAGTTTTTAATCTAGTAGAAATATATTCCATATTCACTTTCCTCCAAGTTTATAATAACTTAATTGAATTATATCACTTTAGTCGGTGATTGTCAATAATATTTTCACTGTAACAAGTGATATTAGTGCAAATAAACAAAAAGGAGATTTATTTTTATGTATAATTCACAAGAAATATCCAATAGAATAAAATCCTTTGCTAAGTCTAAAAATATATCATTAAAAACTATGCTATCAGATTGTGAATTGGGGATAAACCTCATCTCACATTTAGCAAAAGGGCAAGCTATTACGTATATAAACCTTACTAAAATCGCTGATTATCTTGACTGTTCAGTCGATTACCTGCTGGGCAGAACAGATAATCCCGATTCGCATAAGAAATAACAAGCTTTGACAAAAGAAAGGCGTAATTGATGTTTTGGGAACGCTTTGAACAGTTATGTAAAAAAATTGGTTCTAAACCTAATCCGGTTGTAAAAGAATTAGGTTTATCCAATTCAATAACAACGAAATGGAAAAACGGTGCAATTCCCAATGGTGAAATTTTATTAAAAATTGCTGATTATTTCAATGTTTCCATTGACTATCTAATGGGCAGAACGGATAATCCCGATTCGCATAAAAAATAAAATCAAAAGGGTTACTATAGTTTCAACAAAGCTTTTCTAAAAAGCTTGTGAAAAATGGTGAAAAACTATAAATACCCTTGACATTACTGTTAAATGATAATATAATAATATTAATTGTCGGCATAAATAAAATATTATGCCGTAATGAATAATAAGATTTAGGAGGCTTGAATGTGAAAAAAGCAAAAAAACCAGTATTCTTTATAGTTTTTGCGCTTATAATTGCCTTTGCAGCGTCTGTTATACTCGGCTTTACCACACAGTACGGCGATATAACCAAAACACGCATCAAGGGCGTCAACGACATTCGTCTGGGTATCGACATTCAGGGCGGTGTTGACGTAACATTTGTTCCGGAAAACGGCGTCGACGCAACAGATGAACAGCTTGACTCAGTTATGGAAGTTATTAAGCAGAGACTAAGCTCACTGAAAATCAATGACAGTGAGGTTTATCAGGATAACGCAAACGACAGAGTAATTGTAAGATTCCCATGGCAGGCAGGAGAAAAGGATTTTGATCCTAAGGCTGCCGTTAAGGAACTGGGTGAAACAGCAGTACTTTCATTCAGAGTCGGAACCGATACAAATGAGGACGGTTCTCCGGCAGGCGATGTAGTTCTTGAGGGTAAAGACGTTTTAAAGGCTGAACCTATGAGACAACCGGAAAATGACGGTACATATTCATATGTAGTATCACTGAAACTTTCAGATACTGCAAAAGAAACCTTTGCAACAGTTACACAAACTATGGCAGGTACAGGTGAATCCATTTCCATCTGGATGGACAACGATATGATTTCTGCACCTACTGTAAACGAAGCTATTACAAACGGTGAAGCCGTTATTTCAGGTAATTTTACCGCTGACAGCGCTAAGAGTCTTGCAGATAAAATCAACTCGGGTGCACTGCCTTTCAAGCTTGAAATATCCAGCTTCAAAACGATTTCTCCAACCTTGGGTACGGGCGCACTGAAAGCCATGATAATAAGCGGTCTTATCGCTTTTGCATTTATTGCAATATACATGATGTATTTTTATAAAATTCTTGGATTCGTTGCGGCAGTTTCAATTATCGGACAGGTTTCTGTTACTCTTGCATGTATCTCCGGATGGTTCGGATTTATGCCGAGTTCAACCCTAACAATTCCCGGTATTGCAGGTATTATACTCACTGTTGGTATGGGCGTTGATGCTAATGTTATTACCGGCGAACGTATAAGAGAAGAACTTAATGCAGGAAAGAGTCTGGATACTGCGCTAAGATCCGGTTACAAAAGAGCATTCTCTTCAATTCTGGACGGAAACCTTACAAGTATGATAGTTGCCGTTATTCTTATGGCAGCATTTGGTACTCCTGACAGTTTCTTAGCGTCAGGTCTTAATAAGGTACTTAGTCTGTTCGGAATCGGCGCTACAACAGAAGGCGTTATTTACTCATTCGGCTTCACACTATTTGTGGGTACACTCCTGAACTTCATTATGGGTGTATTCGCTTCAAGACTTATGGTTACTTCACTTTCAAGATTCAAAGTCTTCAGAAATAAGAAGCTTTACGGAGGTGCAAGTAATGAATAATAAAGTATATGATATTTCAGGAAAGAAAAAGATTTGGTTTATCATTTCTCTTGCACTTATTGTCGCAATCGCTGTAATAACAGTAATCAAGGGCGTTGAAATCGCTATCGAATTCAAGGGCGGTACTATTATCTCATATTCCTATGAGGGTGATGCTTCAATTAAGGACGCACAGTCCGAAATCGAAGATCTTCTGAAAACACCTGTTGTTATTCAGGAAGGTGAAAATCTGTCAAATGATTCAAACAGTTTTTCAATTTCATTTAGCTATGATACCGGTCTTTCAGTAGAAGATCAAACTGCTCTTACAGAACTTCTTCAGGAAAAATTCCCTGACAACAAGGTTGAACTTCTTGATTCAAACGATGTAAATCCAACATCAGGTAAAGAATTTTTCTTAAAATGTGCAATTGCTTCGATTCTTGCCGCAGCACTGATAATCATTTATATTGCTTTGAGATTCAAAAAGATAAGCGGCTGGTCCGCAGGCGTGTGTGCGGTTATCGGACTTCTCCACAACTTGATTTTCGTTTTTGGTACATTCGTTATTATGGGCTATGAGATCAACGCAAACTTTATGGCTGTAATACTTACAATTCTCGGTTACTCGGTTAACGATACTATCGTTATTTATGACAGAATCAGAGAAAACAAGAACAATATGCCTAAAGCTTCTGTTGCAGAACTCGTAAACGTAAGTACAAGCCAGTCTCTGAGACGTTCCATCAGAACATCTGTTACTACAATTTCAACTATGCTTATTGTAAGTATCGTTGCTTCAATTTATCACGTATCTTCAATTCTCAGCTTCTCAATTCCTATGATCGTTGGTATGATCGCCGGAACATACGCCAGCCTTTGTATCGCTTCACCTCTTTGGGTTTGGTGGAATGAACGGAAATCTAAGTCAAACAAGAAAAAGAAAAAATAAATTAAAAAGGAATCCTTCAACACGAGGGATTCCTTACTTTTTTGAAAAAAAGTAAGCAAAAAACTTTTATATCGTCTTTAGTCTGATGGAACTTGTTTTATAAGGCTCGACAGGTAAATAAACAGAGGATTGAAGAAAATATTTTGAAAAAAAGTAAGCAAAAAACTTTTATATCGTCTTTAGTCTGATGGAACTTGTTTTATAAGGCTCGACAGGTAAGTAAACAGAGGATTAAAGAAAAAAATTTTGAAAAAAAGTAAGCAAAAAACTTTTATATCGTCTTTAGTCTGATGGAACTTGTTTTATAAGGCTCAACAGGTAAATAAACAGAGGATTGAAGAAAAATATATTTTTTTGCAAGTACAGAACTACTTGTAATTTTATATTTTTTTTGGTATAATAAGTAAATAATAGTAATTATTTTTTGGAGGTTAAAGCAATGAAAGCCGGCGTTTCCACGGCGTGTCTATACCCCAGACTGCTTGAGGAATCTGTCTACGACCTTGCCGTCAACGGCATAAATCACATTGAAATTTTTGTGAATACAGACAGTGAACTGAAAAAAACTTATGTCAGCAATATTGCAGATACTCTTAAACGTTTTGAAGTATCCTGCCGTTCGCTGCACCCATATACATGCGCTATGGAACCTATGATGTTTTTTTCCGCCTATGAACGGCGTATAGCCGATGTATTGGAATATTACAAAAAGTATTTTAACGCTATGAATATACTGGGAGCAGAACTTTTTGTTTTTCACGGAAATAAAAGTTTATTGCAGATTCCATGCGAGCTTTACTGTGAAAGATTTCTGAAGCTTTATGAAACCGCAAGGGAATTTGGTATAACAGCAGCACAGGAAAATGTTTCAAGATGCTCAAGCGGATCTTTAAGTTTTATGAAAGAAATGGTCAGAAATCTGGGTGACAAGGCAAAATTTGTTCTGGACACCAAACAGGCTGTAAGAGCAAATGAAAGCAGCTTTGACATTCTGCGTACTCTTAAAAATCATGTAGTCCATGTTCATATAAGCGACCACGGCGAAATGGGCGACTGCCTGCAAATCGGTAAAGGACGCTTTAATATAAAACGGCTTTTGGAAATTTTATGGGAAGAAAGTCCCGACTGTTCAGTAATGCTGGAGCTTTACAGAAGTAACTTTGATGGAATATCAGACCTGACTGACAGTTACAACATATTAAATAAAATAATAAATACAATTGAGGTGACGTCAAAATGATTTGTCCTTTCTGCGGATATGAAGACTCAAAGGTGATTGACACACGTCCAATGGATATGAGAATACGCCGCCGCCGTGAATGTACCAGATGTGCCAAAAGGTTTACAACCTTTGAAACCACCGAAAAACCGCTGCTTATGGTTCATAAAAAAGACGGTTCATTTGAACCCTTTGACCGCAGCAAGCTTATCAGAGGGATCTATAACGCCATAAAAAAACGACCTATAAATGTTGAACAGGTAAATCAGATTGTGGATAATATTGAAAATTATTATGCCAATGCGCTGATAACTCAGGCAGCTACAACAGAAATCGGAGATATGATACTTGAACAGCTAAAGGACATTGATGCTGTAGCATATATTCGTTTTGCTTCTGTTTATAAAGATTTTGCAGATGTTCAAAGCTTTATTAAAGCAATAAGCGAACTAGAAAACAGCGAGAAATACTGCACAAATTTTAATTGTAACAAACGCAAAATTTAGGACATCCTACAAAAATATTTTTGCGTATGGAAAAGTATATTATAATATGATATTATTAAAGAAAGGCTGAATAATCAATCAGCAACTTTATAAAAAGAAAGAGGTAATAAAAATGGATAACAATAATATGTTTGACTCAGAGGATCTGACAGGCAGTTTTGATACAAATGATATAGAGCAGAATAAAGCAATTTCAGCTATTGCGTACATACCGATTTTATTTCTTGTTCCAATGCTCGCCTCACAGTCTCCTTACGCTAAATTTCATGCAAATCAGGGTCTTATTTTAACGCTTACTTCTATTATCCTAAGCATTGCAAGCAGCCTTATGGGTTTTATTTTAAGCTGGGTGCCGATCCTTCCTACGCTGATTTCCGCCGTATTTAGTCTTGCAACCCTTGCCTTACTTATTATCGGTATTATAAATGCAGTCCAGGGCAAAGCAAAAAAGCTTCCCGTTGTAGGAGGGCTTTTCAACATAATTCATTAATAAAAAACAGGACGCTTTAAAAGCGTCCCTTTTTCTCCGTTTTCAAAAAATCTGAGATTAAAATTACTGTAAAAGCGGTTCTGAAAGTTTAAAATTGAGTTTACGACATAAAAACTGAAAGGAAAGATGATGATTTTAAAAGACATAGTAAAAAAAATTCCCTTTTTAAGAAAAATACTAAAAAAATTATATTTAAATAACAGATCTGCGGACTATGAAAAAATTTCCAATAAGTGTACAACTGATTCAAAGCTGGTGGTTTTTGAATCGTATCAGGGCAGAAGCTATTCATGCAGTCCGAAAGCGATATATCAGTATATGTTATCGTGCCCGAAGTTCAGCGACTACTCATATGTATGGGTATTCAGGGATATTAATGCCCATGGCAGTTTTCCGCAAAATACCCGTCTTGTTAAATTTGATTCCGAAGAATCCTTTTATGCCTATGCACAAGCTGGTACATGGATCACTAATTCACGTCTCAGGGATTTTTACATTCCCAAATCCGATCAGAAATATATACAATGCTGGCACGGTACACCTTTTAAGAAAATCGGCTGTGATGTGACTGCCGCAGGAAACGCCACCTCTACAGTACAGGAAATATATGATGAGTATACGAACGAAGCAAAACGTATTTCACTATTGGTCTCACCCAGTGATTTTACCACTTCAAAGCTTATTTCCGCTTTTAATCTAAAAAGTTCAGGTAAGGAAAATTGTATAATTCAAAAAGGTTATCCAAGAAACGACGCACTTTTCAACACTGATTCAAAAACTGTTGAAAACTTAAAAAACACTCTCAATATTCCGCAAAATAAAATAGTTGTTCTCTATTGTCCTACATTCAGAGACAATCAATTCAGCGGCAGCGGATACACTCTTGAACCGGCAGTTGATTTTGATTCTTTGAAAGATAAGTGCGGCAGTGATTTTATTATACTTTTTCGTGCCCATTACTTCATTGCCAATTCTTTTGATTTTAAAAAATACAGCGGATATGTTCTTAATGTGTCCGAATACGACGATATAAACGATCTGTACCTTATAAGCGACATTCTTATAACCGATTATTCAAGCGTTTTCTTTGACTATGCAAACCTTAAAAGACCAATGCTCTTTTATCATTATGACTTGGAAGAATACAAAAATAAAATGCGTGATTTTTATTTCGGTACAGCAATGCTCCCCGGACCGGTAATACAAACTCAGGAAAAGTTGGAAAACGAACTGAATAAGATCCTTCAAGACATCAGAAAAGGCGGATCCGGACTTTTAAAATATGAAAAAGCTTTAAATGCATTCAATAAAAAATTCAATCCTCTTGAGGACGGTCATTCTGCGGAAAGAACAGTAAAAGAAATCTTTTGAATTAAAAAATTTAAAGCCTGAGATTTTAATCTCAGGCTTTGATTTTATATATACCTTAATTGTGCATACCGCAAAGCTTTAAATCAAGCATTTATAATTGCGTCTGCAAGTTTTTCCATATTTTCAATATCGGAATCTTTCATAGTTGATTTAATAGTAACGACAGGTTCAACGATTGACACATTTTTCATCTGTTCAACAACAGCTTTCATTGTTCTTGCAGCAGACGGTGCCCATGAACCGTTTTCAAGCAATCCCACAGTACGCTTCTGATAAGCCTTTGATTTCAAATGATGCAGAAAATCCTCCATACATGGGAATACGCCTGCGTCATAGCTTGCAGCTGCCAGGATCATTCTGTCATATCTGAATGCGTCTTCAATTGCCTCTGCCATATCGTCTCTTGCAAGATCGGTTATTGCTACCTTCTCCGCACCCTTTGATTCAAGTATTTCCTTAAGTTTTTTCGCCGCCTTGGCTGTATTGCCATGTATTGAAGCATACGCTATAAGTATACCTTTATCTTCCGGTTCATAACTGCTCCAGGTCATATATTTACCGATATAATATTCAAGATTTTCCTTGAGTATAGGACCGTGAAGAGGACAAATTGTTTGTATATCAAGCGCAGACGCCTTTTTCAGCAGCGCCTGAACCTGTGCGCCGTACTTTCCGACTATATTGAAATAATATCTTCTCGCTTCGCATGCCCAGTCCTCGTCAGTATCCAAAGCACCGAACTTACCGAAACCATCGGCGGAGAAAAGTATTTTTTCTGACTTTTCATATTCAACCATAACCTCAGGCCAGTGCACCATAGGCGCCATAAAGAACTGCAATGTATGGCTGCCTAAAGAAAGCTCGTCCCCTTCTTTTACAATAAGGAGCCTGTCTGCTGAAATTTCAAAAAACTGCGGAAGCATAGTCTCTGATTTTGAATTTACGACAATTTTCATTTCCGGATATTTGTCAGCCGCTTTTTTTATATTGCCGGCATGATCCGGTTCAAGATGTGAGACTATCAAATAGTCAGGTACTGCACCGTTTAACGCTTTTTCAAGATTTTCAAACCATTTGTCCGATACTCTCATATCAGCCGTATCCATAACGGCAATTTTTTCGTCAAGTATCAGATAGGAGTTATAGGAAACTCCGTTTGGTACTTCATACTGGCTTTCAAACAGGTCGATATCCTTATCGTCAACGCCTATGTAAACTATAGAATCTGAGATTTTTACATCTGCCATTTTAATTCCTCCCAATAATTGTTTTTTTAATAATATCATATATTTGCTTAAATTTCAAGACTAAAAAAATTTCTTTTTTATCATAACTGCGTTTTCTGCCTAAATAAAAGGTTTAATAAAGCTTACCCACAAGTCTGATTCCTGCTGCCTCCAACACCCTTTTACAGTTCTGAGCATCATCGTATGTATTAAAAATCCGGCAAAGAGTCTGACGCTGTTCTTTGTAATTATCCCTATGATTTATAATATCTTCAGCAAATTTAAGAAGTTCGTCACCGCTTGTTATTATATCCCCCGGCATAAAATCCACAGGATTATCAAATACAAAACCTCTTTGACTATCATATTCCGATATATCTGAAACAACAAACCCTATAGGCTTGTCAAGCAGCATATAGTCGAAATACACTGAAGAATAGTCGGTTATAAGACATTCCGAATATCGTATAACACTGTAAAAATTAATTCCCAATGAATCAAGACGCTGATCGGTTATTATTTTAATTCCTTTGTAATCATTAAAATCTTCAGCTTTGAATGAAGAAAGCGGATGGGGCTTTATAACTACTGTATATTTTCGGTTTATACACATCTGATTTAAGCTTTCAAGCTGCTCCTTTGAAAGTATATCAAATTCATCGGCACTTTTTTCTCTGAAGGTTGGAAGCCATAAAATCATTTTATTTTTTCTTTCATTAAAGCTTATAATACGGGCTTTTATTTCACGTTCCTTAACCGGCGCCTGACTGTTAAGCATATTATCCGTTCTCGGCTGACCGCATATAACAATTTCATTATCTGAACAGTTAAAGGATTTTTTCATTATATCTCGGAAAAATTCGGAAGTGCATAAAAGATGAGTAAAATAATTATAATTTACTTTTTCACAGCCTTTGACCATATTTCCAATACGCTTTAAAGGCATTCCGTGCCATAAATTAAATACCACCTGACCAGGCGCAGGCTTTATAGGATATTTACCGAAACAGTAAAAACAGTATTTGCACCTGAAAAAGCTGAATACTCCTTTTAAATTGCTGACAAATTTAATATTAGGTATATTTAAATTTTGATATGTTTTTTCATATTCTTCATAGTTATTTAAGCTCACCGTTATTCGGAACTCACTGTTATATTTATTTTCTATCAAATAATCAAAAATAGCTTTTATATTATCCCTGAATCCCAAGTTTGAATAAATAAAGATACTTTCTTTATCCTTTTTTATAAGACGGTTAATAATATCTAAAAAACGCCATACTTTTCTTGGTATTTTTTGCAATAAACTCATTTTTCATCTCCTTTAATATTTTTCTTTCTGAGTAATCCGGAATAAAAAGTCATTCTGAGTTTGTTGGGTATAAGACCTATGATAATATGTCCGCAGCAGCAAATCAAAAAATCGGATAACGTACAGAATTTTCCGGAATACATTAACTTTCTGAATCTCAGAGCGTCGGCGGTATATTTAAGTCCTCCCCTTCTCAGATACATTTCCCTGCCGCTTCTCATATAAAGCACCGGCTTTTGTATATTATAGCCGGTACAGCCGTTTGAAAGCATACGAAGCCACAGATAATAGTCTTCAAAACCAGGACAATCAAGATAACCTCCTGCCATATAAACCTGATGCTTGCGAAAGCATGTACACGGATGATTAAAAGGATTGCGCCGCTTTGAATATTCTCTTATAAGACCGTCTGTCTCCGGCAGATTTTTTTCATTTATTATATTGTCTGTAGTACCGGTAAACTCCAATAAATTCCCGCTGACTATATCTGCGCTTTTTTTTATAAACGCTTCAAGCTGAAGCTCCATTCTTTCAGGTACTGCAATATCATCACTGTCCATTCTTGCAACAATGTCGTTTTTACAGTATTTAAGACCGTTATTGAGAGCGTTTCCAAGTCCCATAGGAGTTTCATTGTATATTACGTTCAGTATTGAATATTTTTTTCTGAGAGAATCTATTTCCTCATATAATTCATTAGTCAGAAGTCCGTCGCAGTAAAGGACAAAATCCTCCGGAGGAATCGTCTGATTTACCATACTTTCAACGCTTAAACGAAGATTTTCAGGTTTTTCTTTTATATATACAGACATTAATACGGAATATTTACTCATCGCTTGCTCCTACTTTATTCTTTCTTTTTCTTTAGTCGGCTAAAAAATTTAAAACTACGTATAAAAGATATGTTTCCGCTTTTTCAATAGCAGAGACAATAATTAAATAAAGTATACATCTTAAATCAGCTTATGTCAATATTTTCATATAATAAAAAAAGACTAAAAGGGGTTTATTTTTATGTGAAAAAGTAGTATAATAAAATGGATTGATTTTCATAAAAGGAAAGGAGAAGCTTTTTTATTATGAAACCTTACTTAAAAAGAGCCTGGGCTGAAATAAGTCTGGGGACGCTGGAATCGAACATAGAAAAAATCAAATCCATTCTCAGTGACAATACGCAGATAATGGCGGTAATAAAAGCCGACGCTTACGGTCACGGAGAGGACGATATCCTGAAAAAGCTTTGTGAATGCGGAATAAAATATTTTGCGGTTTCAAATCTGGACGAAGCTTTGAGCGTCAGGAAACATTGTCCCGACGGTGAAATACTTATTTTAGGCTACACTCCTCCGGAGTATGCCGCAGAGCTTGAACAAAATAATATTTTACAGGGCGTCGTCTCCCTTGAGTATGCAAAAGAGCTTGCTGCCGCCGCACATAACAAAGTAAGATGCCATATAAAAATAGATACGGGCATGGGTCGGATAGGATTAAAATATTCCGAACCTGAAAAGTGTGCAGATGAGGCTGAAAAAATAATTGCACTTGAAAAAATCAGCGCCGAAGGACTGTATACTCATTTTGCCGTTGCTGATTGTCCTGACGATGAGGAAAGTGTTGAATATACAAAAAATCAGTCGGATTTTATTTTAAACGTTTATGATATTCTCTGTAACAGAGGAATAAAGCTTGAGCATCTGCATTTTTTAAACAGCGCCGGAGCATGCTATCATAATAATCCCCGAAGTACTCTTGCAAGGGCAGGAATTATTATGTACGGACTTTATCCTAACTATCCGGTAAAGCTTCCCATAAAAGTCGAACCGGTAATGTCGCTTAAAGCTGTGGTTTCGCAGGTTAAAAAGCTGAATAACGGCGACAGCGTAAGCTACGGCAGAACATACCGTGCCGACGGAGACAACATTACCGCCGCTACCGTAACAGTTGGCTATGCCGACGGCTATTCAAGACTTTTGTCCGGAAAAGCAGACGTACTGGTTAAAGGAAAACGCTGTCCTATAATCGGAAGAATATGCATGGATCAGCTTGTACTGGACGTTTCCGGTGCAGGAGATGTAAAAGAGGGAGAGATAGTGACCCTCATTGGCAAAGACGGAAACGAAGAAATTACCGCAGATGAACTAGCTTCACTTTACGGTACTATCGGATATGAGGTAGTATGCGGGATCTCTAAAAGAGTACCCAGAATATATGTGGATTAAACGCTTTGAAAAGCCTATGCAAACTATTAAGCTTTACAAAAGCTTAATCAAACATATTTGGTTCATTTCTTGTCTCGTGACTGATGCCGAACCAAAGAAACACGTTCCGCTTTCTTTTCATCTGAAAATAAAGCTCGCAAAGAAAAAATTTTATACATCATTTTGATAATGAACTAATAGGACTCCATCTAAAAGGCAAGACTTCACATTTAGAATTCACTCCCAATTAAGATGGGTGCAGCTAAAAGATTTCTCAGGGTTGCCCTTTGATATGATGGGTTTTTAATATATTTGATATAATTTTTATCAAGCTTTTTATATAAAAGCTTGAGAGGAGGAAATAAACTTTGACAGAATTAGAAAAAGAAATAAACAGACGGCGTACATTCGCCATCATCTCCCACCCGGACGCAGGTAAAACTACCCTTACCGAAAAGCTTCTCCTGTACGGAGGCGCAATAAATCAGGCAGGTGCGGTAAAAGGCAAAAAATCAGACCGCCATGCTGTGTCCGACTGGATGGAAATTGAAAAGCAAAGAGGTATTTCCGTTACATCGTCCGTTTTGCAGTTTAAGTACAAAGACTTCTGTATCAACATTCTCGATACTCCCGGACATCAGGATTTCTCCGAGGATACTTACCGTACTCTTATGGCAGCAGATTCTGCCGTAATGGTAATAGACGCTTCAAAGGGTGTTGAAAATCAGACCAGAAAGCTTTTTAAAGTCTGTGTAATGAGAAATATTCCTATTTTTACCTTTATTAATAAAATGGATCGTGAATCACGTAATCCCTTTGATCTCCTTGAACAGATCGAGGACGAGTTGGGTATCAAAACCTACCCTGTCAACTGGCCTATCGGTTCGGGCAAGGATTTTAAAGGCGTATATGACCGTGCTTCAAAGCACATTGTCAGTTTTTCCGCCAACGGAAACAGCAAGCAGGCAGATGCAGTTGAAGTTGACTTAAATGACAGCTCTCTTGACGCTCTTATAGGTGCAGAACACCGTGAAACTCTCCTTGAGGACATTGAGCTGCTAGACGGTGCCAGCGAGGAATTCGACATGGAACAGGTGAGAAAAGGTAAGCTTTCCCCCGTATTTTTCGGCTCTGCTCTTACTAATTTCGGCGTTGAACCGTTCCTTGAAAGCTTCCTTGAAATGACTACTCCGCCTCTGCCCAGACCGTGCGTTGAGGGTGAATGCAGTCCCTTTGACGAGGACTTTTCCGCTTTCGTATTTAAAATTCAGGCGAACATGAACAAGGCGCACAGGGACAGAGTAACCTTTATGAGGATATGCTCCGGAAAATTTGAAAGAGACATGGAGGTTATGCACGTTCAGGGTAACAAGAAAATGCGTCTTTCACAGCCCCAGCAGATGATGGCTCAGGAAAGGGAAATTATTGACAGCGCTTATGCAGGAGATATTATCGGTGTTTTTGACCCGGGCATTTTCTCTATCGGCGATACAGTTTGCTCTCCCAAGAAAAAGGTTACCTTTGAGGGTATTCCCACATTCGCCCCCGAACACTTCGCAAGAGTACGCCAAAAAGACACTCTCAAAAGAAAGCAATTTGTTAAGGGTACTGAACAAATTGCCCAAGAGGGTGCTATTCAAATCTTCAAAGAACCTTTTACCGGTATGGAAGAGGTTATTGTGGGCGTTGTAGGCGTTTTGCAGTTTGAGGTTTTTGAGTACCGTATGAAAAATGAGTACAATGTTGAAATTATCAGAGAACCTCTGCCGTACTCCTATATAAGATGGATCGACAAAACTCCCGTTGAACCTAAAGACCTTGTTATAAGTTCCGATACCAAAGTAGTTCAAGACTTTAAAGACAATTTCCTGCTGCTGTTCTCCAGTGAGTGGAATATCAACTGGGCGCTTGATAAAAATGAGGGTCTGGAGCTTTCGGACTTTAATAAATAAACCGGCTTTAAGCCGGTTTTTTCTTTTAAAAAAACAGAAACAAAATCTTTGTTCATTTCTTGTTTCGTAAATTCTACGCTTTGTAAAAGCGCAAGCAAAACATATTTGTCATTTTCTTTGATTGCCCAAAGAAAATAACGAAAAGAAATGCCCTTCTTTCTTTGTTCACACAAAAGAAGAAAGCAAAGAAACAAGTTTCTTTAAAACTTCCTTTTTTTAACTTTCTTGTTTCGCAACAAGAAAGTAACAAAGAAATGCGCCCACTCAAACGCCGTGGGCGGCTTGCGGCACATAAAGTGCCGAATTTTATCCGTCATACAGTTTCTGAACTAATTGGTCTCCCCGTAAAAGGCAAGACGTGACATCTAAAATTCACGCCCATGTTAGATGAGTGCAGTTAAGCGGAGAACGCAAGTGGCAAAAACGTCTCAGTACAGTTTTGGGAGAGTACCTTGCGTGATTTTTCACTATCAATTATGCAGTCGTTACATTTTTTGCTTCTTTTTTCGTGTGAACAAAAAAGAAGTGTGTTTCTTTGGTTCGTTTCTTGTCACGAGACAAGAAATGAACAAGAAAAAATTTTATTTTAGTTTATTTTTTATGTGAATCGGGATTATCGGTTCTTCCTAGCAGATAATCAGTAGAACAATCTAGATAATCGGCAATTTTAGCAAAACTTATACAAGATAATTGTTTACCTTTTGAAAATTCAGAAATAGTGTTTATTCCTAAATCGCAGTCAGATAACATACACTTCAAAGTTATATTTTTAGCTTTAGCACGATTTTTAATTCTTTCTGCTATTTCTTGTGTAATATACATAAAACAACTCCCTAATATTTGTGAATCTGTACAAAACTCACATGATTGCGTGACAAATTGTTGACACTCACACGATTGCGTGATATAATATGATTAAGCTTTTAAAGCAACTTATTAAATTTTTAACGATTGGAGATAATAAGAATGAAAATTGAATGTGATACTTATGATTTTGCAGAACGTCTTACTGATTTAAGAATTCAAAAAGGCGTTTCAGCAAGGGATATGAGCTTATCTATGGGACAAACTTCAAGCTATATCAATAACATAGAAAACAAAAGCAATTTGCCTTCAATGAAAGCTTTTTTCTGCATATGCGAATATTTAGAAATTACGCCTTTGGATTTTTTTAATTATGATGATGAATCTCCATTGATTTCTAACGAACTTATTAAAGAAATACGAATGCTTAACACTAGTCAAACAAATTTAATCTACAAAATCCTTAAGGAAATAAATGGTACTACTTAACTGCCTGTCGAGCCTTATTTAAATTATAGCATTTTTTTGATTGATTCGTCAATAATTTATTGTTCATTTTTTGTTTTGTTATTAATTCCGAACCAAAGAAACAAGTTCTTTAAAACTTCCTTTTTTTAACTTTCTTGTCTCGTACATTCTACGCTTTGTAAAAGCGTAGGTAAAAAACATTTGTCATTTTCTTTGATTGCCCAAAGAAAATAACGAAAAGAAATGCCCTTCTTTCTTTTTTCACACAAAGAAAAGAAGCAAAGAAAGGTAACGACTGCGTAGCCCTTTTAAACTATCACGCAAGGTACTCTCCCAAAACTGTGTTGAGACATATCTGCTACTTGCGTTCTCCACTTAACTGCACCCATCTTACTTGGGCGTGAATTTTAGATTTTACGTCTTGCCTTTTATGGGGAGACCTATTAGTTCAGTAACTGTATGACGGATAAAGTTTTTCTTTGTTTTACTTTCTTTCACATGAAAGAAAGTAAAATACGTGTTTCTTTGGTTCATTTCTTGTCACGAGACAAGAAATGAACAAGAAAAAAGATTTATTTTATTTTATTTTTTATGTAAATTAGGATCATCTGTTCTGCCTAAAAGATAATCCACAGAGCAATCTAAATAATCGGCGATTTTAGCTAAATTGTTTGCATGAAGCCACGAACCACGAGATTTCATTGACCAAAGGGCATTTTTATTTATCTCACATGCATTTAACATATCAGAAATTTTAAGATTTTTTTGTTTTGCTACAAGTTTTATGCGTTCTACGGTTTTGTTTGTATTGTACATAAACTAACCACCTGTTTTTGTATAAACTTACAAATTTCCAACAATTGTGGAAATTTGTATTGACTTACCACAATTGTGGGTGTATAATATAATTAAGCTATTGAAAAGGTCTAAAACAATTTATACATATAATCACCCAACTTGAATTATAACATTATTTGTTTTAGTTCGTCAATAGCTGAATTTTTAAGAGAATGGAGTTTTATATAATGAGTGAAAATGATTTTATCGACCGTCTTGCGGAATTAAGATATTTGCGGGAAGTATCTTCAAGAAGAATGAGTTTATCTCTCGGACACGAACCCGACTACATTTATTCTATTGAATACGGTAGTTACTTGCCTACTATGAAAGAATTTTTTGAAATTTGTGATTATCTAGACGTAACTCCCATGGAATTTTTTGACTATCACGATATTTTTGCACAGGAACATAATGAATTAATGAAAGAACACACTAAAACAAAATTGGAAAATACAGAAATAGTAAATTCTTTAAACGAACTTAAAAATGCTATTACCGATATTAAAAAGGAAATCAACGATTACAAGGCAACAGAACAATAAGAAATGTAACTTTGCGAGTTTTTATAAAGCGTTTCAAGTTGATGAAATTCGGCATAAAAGTTTTTTGCTTACTTTTTTTCAAAATTTTTTTCTTTTATTCCCTGCAAAATTAACTTTGCGAGTCTTTAAAAACGGTTTTAAGTTGCTTTTGCTCGGCATGAAAGTTTTCGCCCAGCCTTTTTCAAAAGGCTGGTTCAACAGAAATAATATAATAATACACCGGTTGACCGCCGTTTACAAGCATGATCTCAATCTTTGAACCGAGCTTTGCTTCTAAAGACTCTATAAGACTTTCAGCCTGTTCCTCTGTTACGTCTGCGCCGTAAATAACGGTAATATAAGAAGTATCGCTTTTGGTCATTTTCTTTGCAAGCTTATAAGCCGCCTTATTTACGTCCTTTTCGGCAAATTGAAGCTTACCGTTATTAAAAGCCATTATTTCGCCTTTTTTGATATTGTGTCCCTCATACTCGGAATCTCTTGCGGCAAAAGTTACCTGTCCTGTAGACACTCTTTCAATAGCTTTTATCATTTCCATACGGTTATCAGTAAAAGTATTGCTTTCATCAAACGCCATAAGGGCAGAGATTCCCTGCGGAATAGTTCTTGTTGGCAGTACGCAGACGTTTCTGTCAGCTAAATTAACAGCCTGTTCAGCCGCCATAATTATATTTTTATTGTTTGGAAGTACAAAAACAGTTCTTGCGGGTGTTGCATGAATTGCTTTAAGAATATCGTCCGTTGACGGATTCATCGTCTGACCGCCTTTTATAATACAGTCCGCACCCAGATCCTTAAACATTTCTTCAAGACCGTGTCCTGCGGCAACTGCAACGAAACCGAAGTCCTTTTCCGGACGGATAGGTACAAACTCCTGGCGGTTAGTAATTTTTTCGTCCTTTACACGCATTTCATGCTGAATTTTCATATTTTCAATTTTTGGCTTGGGATCGTTTACAAATCTTCCAAATTCAAGAGCTTTTTGTATTGCAAGTCCGGGATTGTCAGTATGGACATGAACCTTAATAATTTCATCATCTTCAACTACCACAACGCAGTCGCCTATAGTTTCAAGATACGCTCTGAGCATAAAAGCGTCTTTGCAACCGGTTTTTTTCTCAATAATGTATTCCGTACAGTAGGAATACTTGATTTCTTCTTCATTTTCCGCAGAATTATCTGTAACCTCAAAGGTTCTTGCTACCGGTTTTTTGTCAGATTTCTTTGCAATACCGTTTCCGCTGAAAACGTCAAGCATTGCCCTGTAAATTATAACGAGTCCCTGACCTCCTGCGTCCACAACTCCGGCTTTCTTCAGTACCGGAAGCTGTTCGGGAGTTCTTTCCAAAGCCTCCTGTGCGGCAATGCATATTTCATTCCAGAAAGATTGTATGCTTCCTGAATATTCGGCTATTTCTCCTGCTCTTTCCGCCGCTTTGCGTGCTACAGTCAGAACGGTACCCTCAGTAGGGTTCATTACCGATTTATATGCCGCTTCAACTCCGATTTCCATAGCCTTCGCAATATGTATGCAGTCGGCTGTTTCAAGTCCCGCAAATCCTTTGGAAAATCCTCTGAAAAGCAGTGACAGAATCACTCCTGAATTTCCACGGGCACCTCTTAAAAGTGCTGAAGCAGCAATATCCGCTGCCTGTGATACTGTTATATTATCGTCCGCAAGTTCAAGCTCTCTTGCTGCCGCCGACATTGTCATTGACATATTTGTACCTGTATCGCCGTCCGGCACAGGATAAACATTAAGCTCGTCAACTCTGCGTCTGTTATTTTCTATACTGATTCCCGCTGAAATCAGACTGTCTCTGAATAATTTTCCCTTTAACACTGTTTCGTTTCCTTTCTTTAATTTTTAATACCGTCTATATAGACGTTAACTGCCTGTACAGTTACTCCTGCGTATTCATTTAAGGCAAAAGACACCTTATTTTTTACACTTTTTACTACGGCTGAAATATTTGTTCCGTATGTTACGCATATATGCAGATTAACAATCAGTTCATTATTTTTTTCAGTAATTAATGTACCGATACCCTTTGTTTTTCTGCCCAGAATATCGCTTAATATAAATTCTCTGAAAGAACAGCTTTTCATTCCTGCAACTCCAAAGCATCTTGAAACGGTACGGCATACAAGATCTTTAAGATAAGCGTCTGACATAATGATTTTGCCCATATAATTTTCGTTATTTATCATTTCCTTATCTCCTTGAACATATTTATTTAATTATATCATAACCAAAAATTTATTACAACCCCTTACTTTTTTGAAAAAAAGTAAGCAAAAAACTTTTATACCGATTTTTATTAACTTGATTTTGTTTTTAAAGACTCGCAAAGTTATTTTTGCAAATAATTAAAGGGAAAATTTGAAAAAAAGTAAGCAAAAAACTTTTATACCTTCCGCTTTTGAAAAAGCGGAACCAAAACTTTTATACCGGATTTCCTCAACTTGAAACATATTCTAAAGACTCGCAAAGTTACTTTCGCAAATAATTAAAGAGAAAATTTGAAAAAAAGTAAGCAAAAAACTTTTATACCTTCCGCTTTTGAAAAAGCGGAACCAAAACTTTTATACCGGATTTCCTCAACTTGAAACATATTCTAAAGACTCGCAAAGTTACTTTCGCAAATAATTAAAGAGAAAATTTGAAAAAAAGTAAGCAAAAAAACTCTTATACTTTTCGCTTTTGAAAAAGCGAAACCAAAACTTTTATATCGGATTTCCTCAACTTGAAACACATTCTAAAGACTCGCAAAGTTACTTTTGCAAATTAAAAAAAAGGAAAATTTTAAATACATCTTTTTGTTGCGCAATAAAAATAAAAAGCCGGAAAGGAAAAACCCTCCGACCTTTACAATTCATATTTACAAATTATCTCTGCTCACAAATAAGTTTAATTGCAGTTCTTTCTTCGCCGTCAATCTGAATATTAGCAAAAGCCGGTATACAGATTAAATCCACACCGATAGGCGCCAGATAACCTCTTGCAATAGCAATAGATTTGATAGCCTGATTTGCAGCGCCTGCACCCACAGCCTGAACCTCTACAGCTCTTTGCTCACGGATAACACCGGCAATTGCTCCGGCTACTGAATTTGGGGAAGAATGTGATGAAACTTTTAAAATTTCCATTGTACTGACCTCCATTAAATTAAATATTTGATTAAATTAGTTGATTGTTCTAATTTTTACTGTATGTTATTATTATACAACACAAAAAAAATAATTGCAATAGTTTTACAAAAATATTATTTATTATCTATTAATTATACGCTTGATTTTTGTGCATTTTCCCGATTTTTCGTCAAAAGAAATTACAACTCCGTTAATAAAACATGCAGTCTGAGCCTCAGTAAACCTTACAGGATATTTAAATCGCTGTTTATCCACCGCAGCCTCTATGCTTACTCCCAGTACGGAAAGTTCAGGACCGGTCATTCCCGCATCGGTTATATATCCGGTATGATTCTTCAAAATTATTTCGTCAGCGGTCTGCACATGAGTATGAGTACCCAATACAGCCGTAACCCTACCTGCAAGAAAATGTCCCATAGCCTTTTTTTCAGCGGTAGCTTCAGCATGAAAATCCACAAAAATATTAGGGGTTTTTAAACTGTCCAGTAAATTTTCCATAACGGTAAAAGGATTATCCAACGGTTCCATATAAACAGTACCCATAAGATTTACGACCGCTGCACTAAAACAACCGCAGTCGATCAGACAGTACCCTTTTCCGGGACAGCCATCAGGAAAATTAATCGGTCTGATTATATTATCATCATCGTAAATACCGATCGAATCACGGCGTTTAAAGCAGTGATTTCCCGTTGTAATAACATCAGCGCCCATTTTAAGGAGCATATCTGCGGAATATCTGGTAATACCGTTTCCCTGAGCGGAATTTTCTCCGTTTATTACAGTTATATCAATATCATTTTCTTTTTTTATACCGTAAATTTTTTCCGACAGAAAATCACATCCGCTTTTTCCGACAACGTCTCCTATAAACAAAAGATTTTTCATTTTTCACCTTCTAATTATACTTACTTTATTATATCAGCATAGTTGTCAAGTG
>CABIYQ010000004.1:83417-121004 GCA_902362965.1 Oscillospiraceae bacterium | reverse complement strand
TGAGACGTTTTTGCAGCTTGCGTTCTCCACTTAACTGCACCCATCTTCATTAGGTGTGAATTTTAGATGTTACGTCTTGCCTTTTATGGGGAGACCAATCAGTTTAGCTGAAAAATGACGGATAAAGTTTTTCTTTGTTTTACTTTCTTTCACATGAAAGAAAGTAAAGTACGTGTTTCTTTGGTTCGTTTCTTGTCACGAGACAAGAAATGAACAAGAAAAAAGATTTATTTCAGTTTATTTTTTATGTAAATCTGGATCATCTGTTCTACCCATAAGATAATCAATGGAGCAATCAAGGTAATCAGCGATTTTTGCAAGGTTATCTGCCTTTGGCATAGATGTTTTGAAATTTGCCATTGTATTTCTGCCAAGATTGACTTCTTTAAGTACAGTAGACACTGTTAATCCTTTTGATTTTGCAATTAATTTTATTCTTTCTGCAATTTCAGATGAAATATATTCATTTTGCACAAATAAAACACCTCCGATTTATGCAAACAGCTAAAATTCACTAAACTTAGATGATTGTTGTTGACTTTTCTCTAAGTTTAGAGTATAATGTGATTAAGCTATTGAAACGGTTTAAACGCCCAACGGACTAAAACAACCTCATAATTATCTCATAAAATGTAAACCTCGTTTTAGTCCGTCAATAGCTAAATTTTTTGAATGGAGAGATAAAAAATGGTTACTAAGGAAGATTTTGGTAAGCGATTTAAGCAAATAAGATTGGAAAAAGGCGTAACTGAGAAAGAAATGGGCAAAGCAATAGGTCACACTGAAAAATACATAAAAAATATAGAAAACGGCGTTACTTTACCCACCCTTAGACATTTTTTCAGAATTTGTGATTATTTCGGCATTACTGCTTATCTGTTTTTTCGTTTTGATATTGATTATCCGATTCTATTTAATGAACTTATTTCTGAATGTGAAAAGCTTAACGATGATCAAAAAGGTATGATTATAAATGTAACAAAAGATATGATCAGAGCTAATGAAAGAAGAAGGTAAGAGCTATTTCTTATAATAATCCTTTTCTTTCTTCCTTTTTTTCATACGCAAAATAATTAACACAACAATAACTGCCGCTGCCACAGCCCCGACTCCGATAAGAGCTATGATATAAGGCATGTCCTTATTACCGTCAAGGTATTCAATTGAAATTTTATTTTCTTTAGCGTATTTTTTTGCCTGACTGTCAAAATTAGCCTTTATGGTAAATCCGTCGATTTTATGGAAATTACCCTCGTCATCATCAGTAAAACCGAAAGCATGGTCGCCGATTTCCGTTACGTTATCCGATATAGTCACATTTGTTAATAGGGTACATTCCAGAAATGCGTAAGGCCCGATTGTTGTTACCGTATCGGGAATCACAACTTCTCTCAAAGAAGTACAGTCGCAGAATAAGCTGTCCGGAAGTTCTGTAACGCCGGCAGGGATTTCCATATATTTCAGTGAGGTACAGTTTGAAAACGCCGCAGTTCCCAAAGAAATAAGTGAATCTGTAAGATTTATTTCACTTACATAAGTATTTGCGAAAAATGCACCGTCGGAAATATACTGAACCGTTTCAGGCAGGTTAAATACTTCGTCTGTTTTACCGGCAGGATAGCTTACAAGATTGGTCATATCGGCAGTGTAAAGAATACCGTTTTCAGCCGTATATGTAGTATTTCCGTCTGCTACCTTGTATTCGGTCAGGTCTGCGCAGCCGAGAAATGCAAGCGAACCCACTGAGTTGAGAGTTGAAGGTAGAGTAACCGTTTTCAGTCCCTGACTGTAATAAAACGACAGACTGCCCAGCGATTCAAGTCCCTCAGGAAGCTCAAGAGTTTCACCCATAACGCTGTAGGCAAATGCGTAATCACTTATATCCGTAATTGTTTCGGGTATATCGAACCATGACAAATCATTGCAGTAACTGAAAGCATACTCCCCTATTGTGGTTACGCTTTGGGGTATTTCTATTTCTTCAAGTTCAACGCAGAGCGCAAACGTCTGTTTAGGTATTTCAGTTATACCATCGGGTATTTTGACTTTTTTCAGTCCCGTACAGCCTGTAAAAACAGATTCTCCCATATATTTTACTGAATCTGGCAATATTACTTCCTTAAGCTTCTCACATTCTGCAAAAGCGTTTGTTTCTACGCCGATCACTGCATAACCGTCAACTTCTTTTGATATATTAACCGAACTTACATTATCATCGCAATCGGTAATATACACTCCGCCGTCGACTTTTTTGTAGGTAAGGACTTCATCTGTAAAAGTGTTCTCGTCCGACTCATCAGTCGTTTCCTCAGCGTAAACAGATATAGAAAAACTCGCCGCCATACATGCTGCTGTAAAAATTACAGCAGCTTTTTTTATATACAAAAACTTCATAAAATTCTCCGTTTATTTATTCGTTTCCATTATTTTCACTTTCTTCACTGTCATCCTTGTAATCGTCGTAATCGCCTTCATTTTCGTCGTCATAATCATAGTTTTTGACTTTTTTGACAAATACAATCACAACGATTATAATAACCGCAGCAGCTATACAGATACTTATCACAACGCCCGGTTTTACCTTTGATTCACTGGAGTTTTTACCTGTATCCGTATTTGCAGGCTCAATTTCAATAAATTCAATACCGTTTTCAGTACAATAAGACTGGGCGTATGAACCGGAATATCCGCTGATAGAAAAACCGTCTACAGCAATAATCTCATGGGTTTGATCGGTAGTAAAACCGAAGGCGCTGTAGCCTATACTAATGACAGTAGCAGGTATTTCAATGGTTTTAAAGCCTGTTGAAACAAACGCACCCTGTCCTATTTCTGTCAGTGAAGCAGGAAAAGTAAACTCCGTCATTGATTCACACTCAAAAAATGCGGCGTCTCCGATAAGAGTCATAGTATCCGGCAGCGTTATATTTTTCAGTGATTTACAGCCTGAAAAAGTATATTGTTCAAGAGTCGTTACGCCATCAGGAATCACCACATTATCCAGTGATTCGCACTCAGCAAAGCAAAATGATCCGATATATTCAAGACTGTCCGGAAGATTGACCGTTTTAAGCTCTTTACAAACTGCAAATGCACTGGACTGAATTGCAACAGTACCGTCAGGGATCGTAATTTCAGTTGGATTTTTTCCGCAGGGATAAACAAAATACGCAAGTCCGTCTTTGCCGACGATTGCGCCGTTTTCATCAGCCTTGTAAATTTCATTTTCTTCGTCAACTTTAAATTCGGTAATAGACGTACTGCCGTAAAAGGTATAGTCACCGAAATCTTCGATATTTTTTGAAATAGTAATATTTTTTATAAATTCCTTTTCATTAAATGCGTAATCTCCGATTTTAGTGACCTTTATCCCGTCAATTTCCTCGGGAATTACCACACTTTCTTCATTTCCCAGATATTCCTCAAGTACAACGTATTTCTCGCCGCTTTCTTCACTGGATTCAAAGGAATATTTATAATTTCCGTCTTCAGTAGTCAGATACCCGTCATCTTCGTCTGTTACGGATTCTTCTGCTGCTGTTTCTTCCTCAGATACTTCCTCGTCAGCATAAACGCTGAATGAAACAGAACATACTGTTATCAAAGATGCGCTTAATATAAGAGATAATTTTTTTAATTTCATAATTTTAATCCTCAATTTTATTTATCTGAAGATTTTGTAAAATCTTCAATAAAAATTATAAATTCTTAACTTTCTTGTCTTGATACAAGAAAGTAAAAAAGAAAGTATAGCAAAGAAAAGAAAAAGGGTTGGATAAATTAAGTTAATACTTATTCACCCAATAAAAGGTAATTTATTTCTTTGTTGCCGCCATCACCCATCATATCAAAGGGTAATCTTGAGAGATCTTTCAGTTGCACCAATCTTAATTGGGTGTAAATTTTATATGTAACGTCTTGCCTTTTATGAGGAGACCTATTAGTTCAACTGCAAAATGACGGATGAAATTTTTTCTTTGCGAGCTTTCTTTTCAGATGAAAAGAAAGCGATACGTGCTTCTTTGGTTCGTTTCTTGTCACGAGACAAGAAATGAACAACAAAAAATCTTTATATTACTTTCTTAAGAAAGTAATTATTCGACAGTAACAGATTTAGCCAGATTTCTCGGCTTATCCACATCATTACCCTTTAAAACGGACGTATAATAAGCTATAAGCTGTAACGGTACTACAGCGATCATCGGCATTAAAATATCCTCAATTTCAGGCAGACCGAATTTAAAATCTGCAATATCGCTGTCAGGCGTATAAGAATCACGGCATATCATTACCACTTTAGCGCCTCTTGCTTTAACCTCCTTAATGTTGCTTACAGTCTTTTCAAAAAGTTTCTGCTGCGTAGCAACGGCAATAACAGGCATTCCGTCGGAGATGAGCGAAATAGTACCGTGCTTAAGTTCGCCTGCCGCATAGGATTCGGAATGTATATAGGAAATTTCCTTGAGCTTCAAAGACCCTTCCATACTCAACGCATAGTCAAGACCTCTTCCAATGTAAAGCAGACTGTCAGCCGTGATAAGAGACGATGCAATATACTGTGTTTCCTCTTTATTTTCAAGTATCTGTTCTATCAGTTCAGGAGTTTTCTGCAAAAGCTCTGTCAGTCGTCTGCACTCGGATTCGTCAATTTCTCCAACAGCCAGTGCCAATTCAAATGCAAGAAGATACATAACAGCGATCTGTACCATATATGCCTTTGTTGAAGCTACTGCAATTTCAGGACCTGCATGAGTATATATCAGCATATCAGCTTCTCTTGCAATGGAACTGCCCTTCGCATTTACTACTGCAAGAGTTTTAGCGCCCAGTTCTTTAGCAAGTCTCATAGCCGCAAGACTATCGGCAGTTTCTCCTGACTGTGAAATTATAATTACAAGATCCTTATCGGTAATCAGAGGATCTCTGTATCTGAATTCAGAAGCGATATCCACTATTACCGGTACTTTCGCAAGCTTTTCTATAACGTATTTACCCACCATACCTGCATGCATAGCAGTACCGCAGGCTACAACATAGATCTGATTGAAACCTTTCAGTATTTCAGGCGTGATACCACACTCCTCAAGATTCGGCAGACCGTCTGTAATTCTCGGAGCTATCGTAGTTTTTATGGCATTAGGCTGTTCATGGATTTCTTTCAGCATGAAATGCTCGTAACCGCCTTTTTCAGCGGCGTCCATATCCCAGTCGGCAGTTTTAAGTTCTTTTTTAATTTCATTGAGGTGACGGTCATAAACAGTTACGCCCGATTTATTCAGTACTGCTATTTCACCATGTTCAAGCAGGTAGTAATCCTTTGTATATTTCAAAATTGCAGGCACGTCGGAAGCGATAAAGCTTTCATTTTCACCGACACCTACAATCAGCGGACTTTCACAGCGTACCGCATAAACAGTATCCTTAAAGTCAGCAAAAACAATACCAAGTGCAAAAGAGCCTTCAAGCTCATGCATTACTTTTTTTATCGTTTCAAGAGGATTGCCGTCATAGTAGTAATCAAGAAGCTGAGCCACAACCTCCGTATCAGTCTCGCTTTGAAAAACACGTCCCTGAGACAGAAGAAATTCCTTCAAAGGCTTATAATTCTCAATTATACCGTTATGTACGATCGTAACTCTCTCACCGCTATGAGGGTGGGAATTGACATCTGAAGGTTCACCGTGGGTAGCCCATCTTGTATGACCGATACCCGCAAAACCGTTAGGAATTCCCTCTTTTTCCATTTTATTTTCAAGATCCTTAAGGCGTCCCTTAGACTTTGCAACTTTAATTTCACCATTATCAAAAACCGCAATACCTGCTGAATCATAACCTCTGTACTCAAGCTTTGAAAGAGCGTCTATAAGCACCTCAGTACATTGTCTTGAGCCTACATAACCAACTATTCCGCACATATCATAATATGATTTCCCTGTTTAAGGCAAATCTACTCCTTTCGATTTGTTTGTCTTTTATATTATACTATATTCAATATAATTATAGTATAATTATCCGATATGCAGAGAGCAAAATTTTATTCTGCGATTAAATTTATTATATCATAGTCATCGGAAAATTGCAACAGACTTGCACTTTATTAGATGACAAATGTGTGAAAAATATATAAAAATTCCCTGTAATTTTTATATGTACAGGGAATGATTCAATTTATTCTTAAAAATACCGCTTTGTAAAAGCGTAGGTAAAACATATTTGTCATTTTCTTTGATTGCCCAAAGAAACAAGTTTCTTTAAAACTTCTTTTATTAACTTTCTTGTTTCGTACATTCTACGCTTTGTAAAAGCGAAAGCAAAACATATTTGTCATTTTCTTTGATTGCCCAAAGAAAATAACGAAAAGAAATGCCCTTCTTTCTTTGTTCACACAAAGAAAAGAAGCAAAGAAAGGTAACGACTGCATAATTGACAGTAAAAAATCACGCAAGGTACTCTCCCAAAACTGTACTGAGACATATCTGCTACTTGCGTTCTCCACTTAACTGCCCCCATCTTCATTGGGCGTGAATTTTTGATGTCACGTCTTGCCTTTTATTGGGAGACCTATTAGTTCAGAAACTGTATGACGGATAAAGTTTTTCTTTGTTTTACTTTCTTTCACATGAAAGAAAGTAAAATACGTGTTTCTTTGGTTCGTTTCTTGTCACGAGACAAGAAATGAACAAGAAAAAAGATTTATTTCAGTTTATTTTTTATGTGAATTGGGATCATTCGTTCTGCCGAAAAGATAATCTACAGAACAATCTAAATAATCGGCAATTGCATATAAATTTTTTGATTTCATTCCTTCTTGGCTTTTGGCTGCCTGTGAAATTGCATTTCTGCCAAGACCACATTTTTCCTGCATTTCTAATATTGAAATGCCTTTGATTTTTGCAATTTGTTTAATACGCAAAACCATTTCTTGTGAATTATACATAAAAATAATACCTCATTTTTGTTAAAAAAATAGAATTACACTGTTAATCGTGATATTTAATTGACAAGCACGATTAATCGTGCTATAATTTTATTAAGCTATTGAAACGGTTTAATGCCAACGGACTAAAACAACCTCATAATTATCTCATAAAATGTAAACCTCGTTTTAGTCCGTCAATAGCTAAATTTTTTGAATGGAGAGATAAAAAATGGTTACTAAGGAAGAATTTGGTAAGCGCTTTAAGCATATAAGATTGGAAAAAGGCGTAACTGAGAAAGAAATGGGCAAAGCGATAGGTCACACTGAAAAATACATAAAAAATATAGAAAACGGCGTTACTTTACCCACCTTTAGACATTTTTTCAGAATTTGTAATTATTTCGGCATTACTGCTTATCTGTTTTTTTTGCTTTGATATTGATTATCCGATTCTATATAATGAGCTTCTTACTGAAATTGAAAAGCTTAGTGATGAACAAAAAGATATGGTTTCTGAAATAGTAAAAGATATTATAAAATCAAAAGAAAGAACTAATTTAGAAAAATAACTTTTTTGCTTACCTGCCGAGACTTTATTGTTATATCATCAAACTAAAGACGATATAAAAGTTTTTTTGCCTACTTTTTTTCAAAATTTTTTCCTCAATTCTCTATAAAAACTGCTTTGCGAGTATTTAAAAACTGTTTCAAGTTGCTTTTGCTCAACATAAAAGTTTTTTTGCCTACTTTTTTTTCAAAAAAAGTAGGTTATTGTTTTGCACGGGTTTTTGCTCTTAAAGTATTGCTTAAGATTCTCTTTCTGATACGTATATTTTCAGGAGTAACTTCAAGAAGCTCGTCGTCTGCGAGGAATTCAAGACTGTCCTCCAGGCTTAGACGTCTTGGGGGAACAAGCCTTAAAGCATCGTCCGAACCGCTTGCACGAGTATTTGTAAGGTGCTTTTTCTTGCACACATTAACTACTAAGTCCTCAGCCTTTGGAGACGCTCCGACGATCATGCCCTCGTATACAGGAGTACCCGCAGGAATAAACAGCTGACCTCTTTCCTGTGCGTTGTAAAGACCGTATGTGACCGCTTCGCCTGTTTCAAAGGAAACAAGTGAACCTGTATTTCTTCTTGGGATCTCTCCCTTGTACGGCTGATAGCTGTCAAACACGCTGGACATAATACCTTCGCCTTTAGTGTCGGTCAAAAATTCGCTCTTGTAGCCGAAAAGTCCTCTGGACGGTATTAAAAATTCCAGTTTCATTCTTGAACCCTGTGGGTGCATTTCCAGCATTTCAGCCTTTCTGGTACCCATTTTTTCCATGACTGAACCTACGCATTCTTCCGGTACGTCGATAACAAGTCTTTCAACAGGTTCAAGCTTCTGACCGTTTTCGTCCTCTTTGAAAAGTACTCTAGGAGTGGAAACCGAAAGCTCATAGCCTTCACGTCTCATATTTTCAATCAGTATTGAAAGATGCATTTCACCGCGTCCGGCAACTCTGAAAGCGTCGGTATTTTCGGTTTCTTCAACACGCAGTGAAACGTCCTTTAAGGTTTCCTTGAAAAGTCTTTCTCTCAGCTGACGTGAAGTTACGAATTTACCCTCTTTTCCTGCAAACGGTGAATCGTTTACTGCAAATGTCATTTCAACAGTCGGCTCACTGATTTTTGTAAACGGCAGAGCCTCAACCGCCTCGGGATCGCAAATAGTGTCGCCTATAGTAATGCCCTCAATACCGCTTATCCATACGATATCTCCGGCTTCAGCTTCTTGTGCGGGAACTCTCTGGAGTCCCTCTATCTGGAGAAGTGAAACAAGCTTTGCGTTTGTAATTTTCTTGTCCGGATTCTGATGGTTGCACACAACAACATTCTGATTTACTCGAGCTTTACCTCTTGCAATACGTCCGATACCTATCCTGCCTACGTATTCGTTATAGTCGATGGAGGAAACAAGCATCTGGAACGGACCGTCCTCTTCAACCTTTGGAGGGTCGATATAATTTATAATAGTATCGAAAAGCGGAATAAGGTCGGTACCTTCCTCATACTGGCTGAGAGACGCTGTACCTGCCCTGCCCGAACAGAAAAGTATAGGACTTTCCAGCTGATCGTCATTAGCGTCAAGGTCCAGAAGGAGTTCCAGAACTTCGTCGCCGATTTCGTCAAGACGTGCGTCAGGACGGTCGATCTTATTTACAACTATGATTATCTTATGATTCATTTCCAAAGCCTTTGACAATACAAATCTTGTCTGAGGCATAGCGCCCTCGGCAGCGTCAACAAGCAGAAGTACGCCGTCGACCATGCTTAAAACTCGCTCAACTTCTCCGCCGAAATCAGCGTGTCCGGGAGTGTCGATAATATTTATTTTTGTACCGTTATAGCATACGGACGTATTTTTAGCGAGAATTGTAATACCTCTTTCACGCTCAATGTCGTTGTTGTCCATAACTCTTTCAGCAACGACCTGATTTTCTCTGAACGCTCCGCCTTGTTTCAACATTTCGTCAACCAATGTAGTTTTACCATGGTCAACGTGGGCGATAATGGCAATATTTCTTAAATCTTCTCTAATCATTTTTATTCCTCCTTCCAGCTTTTTGAAAAAAGCTGGGCAAAAACTTTTATATCGATTTTAGTTTACTGATATATTTTAATCAATTCACGATGGTTTACCTTGATGAGAATTGAAGATAAATTTTGAAAAAAGCTGGGCAAAAACTTTTATATCGATTTTAATTTACTGATATATTTTAATCAATTCACGATGGTTTACTTTGCAGAGAATTGAAGATAAAACTTTTATGACGAGTTTCATTAACTTGAAACTTTTTATAAAGACACGCAAAGTTAATTTTACAGAGAAAAGCTGGGCAAAAACTTTTATGTCGATTTTAATTTACTGATATATTTTAATCAATTCACGATGGTTTACTTTACAGAGAATTGAAGATAAAATTATCAAGTTTATTTAATTAAATAAAAGCATGATATTACAAATTATTTCTTTACAGTAAATTTGTTTCCTAAATGAGTCTGCAAGACTTTGCTTACATCCCAAGGATTCCCCTCCGTAAAAGCGTTTTTACGGATAATATATCCATTTTTTCTCGTTTCATATAGAAAAAAGTACTCCGGTGTTTCAACAGCATATATAAGCTTAGTATACTCTATACTTTTATTAACAATATTCTTATCTTTTCCAAATTGGACGTTAAATTCATAATAAAAAAATTTATAAACCGCAGTTTCATGGTACTTAAGCATTTCTTTCAGCAGCTTGTCCGGTTTGCTTATATAGTTACTGTAAAAAATGCAAAAAGCATATATGTAATAAGGTAAAAAGCAGACAATGAAAAATATACAAGTAACGGCAACTGTCCAAAGCGGCGCGCCGCCTGCTAATGCAAGCATTAAAATAATAGTCATCAAAACAGCAATTCCTATTGCAAATCCGTCAATAAACTTTCTGACGGATGATTTCGGACCTTTTATAAAAAATTTTCTTGCATCATTACGATTATAAACCATTTCAGCTTTATACATAATTCCCCCGTTATTTCACCCTTGATACAAATTTATTTCCCAATTGCATTTCAAACAGTGTACGAAGTTCTTCCGCACTTCCTTCAATTATTTCAGATTTTCTGATTGAATTATAAACTGGTTTTGAATATTTCCATAAAAAATATTGTTCATTTTCCACTGCTTTGCTAACTATTTTCCAATCAAATTTAATTGATGACGAATAACCTGTTCCTTGTAAATCAGAAAATATACCTTCATCTTTAAATGTAAAAATATGCTCATCATATAATCTTACTCTTTCTGATGTTCTTAAAATAGATTCATATTTAATAACTTCTGATACAAGAAGAAGTGTAGCAAATAAACCGCCTATAACAAAGAGATTTAGTAAAAAAATTTGATTTTTAATATAAAGAAATAATGAAGATATAGCAAATATTACTAATAAAAAAGTATATAAAATCTGTGAATATTTTCTTGATTTTTCAAAAGTTTTATATATCTCTTTTATATCATGTGTATCTCTATAAGAACATTTAGCCTTAACCATAATTACCCCTTAACTCTGTTAACGAACCTGTTTCCCATTTCTCTAGAAACAATGTTTCTTATATCCTCTGCGGTACCCTGAGAAATGCCGTTTTTTTTAAGAATATAAGCCTCATTTCTCTTTATATGAATGAAAAAGTACTTTTCAGTTTCAGTAAATTTAAAAATATCACGGTAATTTTTTCTGATATCAAAAAAACCGTCAGAATTTTCAATAGAAATTCCCATACTTTTTTCATTTAAGGTATATTTAATGGGTGCATTTCCATACTTTTTCTTAAAATTTTTATATGTAAGGCGTGGATTTACTATAAACATATACACATAAACAAAAACGCACCATATAATACCTGCAATTGAAATTTTAAGATTTCTTCCGGAATTACCTGTACACAAAGAAATTACCAGCAAAACAACCATAGCGGCAATAAAAATCCCAAGCATTATTTTAACAGAGGACAAACCGCTTTTGTTCAGCTGTCTGATATCCTCAAAATCTATTGTATTTTCAGCTTTAATTGTCATAGATCCTCCTGATTACAAGTTTTTAATCTTATTGCCCTAAAATAATCAACATGTTCAGTACATTTTGTTTAATCAGCGTTTTTTTTACTGCATAAAAAATGTCCTGCATAAAAATGCAGGACAAATTTGGTGGGAGAAGATGGATTCGAACCATCGAAGCTGAAAGCAACAGATTTACAGTCTGCCCCCTTTGGCCACTCGGGAATTCTCCCATAAAAATTCAGCCGACTATTGCCGACAGAATCTGGAGCTGGTGGACGGACTCGAACCCCCGACCTGCTGATTACAAATCAGCTGCTCTACCAACTGAGCTACACCAGCATCTTAACAATGCTTATAAATTATAACATACTTTTTTAGGTTTGTCAAGTACTTTTTTTAGAATTTTGTAAACTTTTAATTATTCACAAGCCAACTTAAATCTAAATAATATTTCTTGCAGTACTCAAGAAATATGGTCGAGGCGACAGGACTTGAACCTGCGGCATCTTGGTCCCAAACCAAGCACTCTACCAAACTGAGTTACGCCTCGAAGCCTTGACTTTCTTCACTGTTTTAAACAGCTTTATTATTATACACAGTTTTTGTACAAATGTCAATACCTTTTTTATTTTTCGTCAAAATATACAGTTTTTCCACTTTGTTTTGGTAGTTATGTTTAATTTTTTCTGAATTTATTTTTTATGATAAATAAGCTTTTTTTATTTTATTACAAAAATTCTAAATCTTATAAATAAAAAATCCTAAGGCTTTTGCCTTAGGATTGATTGTACGCCAAGAATATTTCCCCAGCGAAATGGAGCGGATTACGAGGCTCGAACTCGCTACCTCCACCTTGGCAAGGTGGCGCTCTACCAGATGAGCTAAATCCGCATATAAAGAATATGAAATACGTCAAAAAGGACAAATGAGAACAATAAAAATCCAACTGAAATTTTTATTTACATCATATTCTTTATGGTGCCTCCGGACGGAATCGAACCATCGACACGGGGATTTTCAGTCCCCTGCTCTACCGACTGAGCTACAGAGGCATTTGCCATATTGGCGACCTGGATGGGAGTCGAACCCACGACCTCTAGCGTGACAGGCTAGCGTTCTAACCAACTGAACTACCAGGCCATTAAGTGGTGGGAACAATAGGGCTCGAACCTATGACCCTCTGCTTGTAAGGCAGATGCTCTCCCAGCTGAGCTATGCTCCCACTTTTTATCGCTGTCCCTCAGCGACTTAATTATTTTACTACAAATTCCGTCAAATGTCAATAGGTTTTTCAAAAAAAATTCATGTTTGTTAAACATAAACAAATTTATTTCGAATTTATAGTCAAAATATATACAACACTAATAAGGCTTATAAATAAAGAAACGCCCTTTATTTCTTTTTATTATATTTTTCAAAGGCTTCCTTAACGGTACCGTCATATTCAATTTTCCCGCCTGAGAGATAAATTGCACGGTCGCAGGTATCGTTTATACTGTTCATTGAATGACTTACAAACAGCACGGTAATACCGGATTCTCTGAGTTCTTTTATTTTGGATTCACATTTCTTTCTGAATTCGGCGTCGCCGACACTTAAAGCCTCGTCTATAACAAGTATGTCAGGCTTTATGTTAATATTTATTGCAAATCCCAAACGCATTTTCATACCGCTGGAATAAGTCCTTACAGGCTGGTCAATGTATTCCCCAAGCTTTGCAAAATCTATAATATTTTCTTCTATCGCCTTGATTTCATCATTTTCAAGTCCAAGGAGACAGCATTTTAGATAAATATTTTCTCTCCCTGTCATATCTGCTGAAAATCCCGCAGTAAGTTCAAGAAGTGCGGCGACTTTTCCTTTGACTGTAATATTTCCCGATGTTGCAAAGGATACTCCGGTTATCATTTTCAGAAGGGTGGATTTTCCGGCGCCGTTTCTGCCGATTATACCCACAGATTCTCCCTTGTGTACCTCAAAGCTTATATCCTTTAACGCCTGATGGCGCTTAACGCCTTTATTATTGGTAAAAATAGCTTTAAAACGAGCTTTTTCATTTTTGTAAAGAAAATACTCCTTGCTAACATGTTCAAATTTAATAACAGCTTCACTCATAAGTATTTATCTCCTTTACAGTATATCAGGCAGAATTTTACGCAGCTTTTTATAAAAATGCGAGCCTATTAAAATCAGCAGTATAAACTCTCCGTAAAAAACTATTAGTTCGGTGGTATAATTACTGTCAAAAATTGCTGTTTCATAAAGAAAGCTTTTTCTGTAGCCGTTTATAAAATAGTTTATCGGATTAAAATACATAAGCGTTCTGAGTACGGGATTTTTTACGTCATAGGTATCCCAGAAAATGCCGGAAAGCCAGAAAAGTCCGGTCATAATGGAGTTGATAAGATTTTCAAAATCTCTGCTGAAAGCGCTTAGCGGAGCGGTTGTCCATGAAAGTACCAGAAAGAAAATGTACATAAGCGGCATATAGTAGAAAAACTGAAGATTATATACTGACGGTCCGTATCCTTGCGTCAGAAGAATTATATACATTATTACGCACATTCCCAGATGCACAATAAGCGAGGCAAGTGAGCAAAATGTCATTATATTTGAAACCGGAAATGAAAGTTTTGTTACAAATTGACTGTTTTGTCTTATAGAACGTGCGCCGCCTACGATTCCTTCGCTTATAAAAAACCAAGGTATATATCCGGACAGCATAAATATAAACCGAGGATATCCGCTGACTGTTCCCGACCCTCTTATACCTACTGTAAATGCAAACCACAGTATAAAAAGGGTAAACGTAGGCTTTATAATTGCCCATAAGGGTCCCATAACAGCGCCTTTGTATTTTTTTATCAGATCGTTGACGGCTAGTACCCATATTTTTTTTAACTGTCCTTTATGCTCGGATAGTATTTCCGTAAATCCGGATAAAATTTTAATCATTAAATTTTCTCCTAACATTCTTTATCAAGAATATTTTATAATATTTTACCACGAAAGTCAAGTCCCATGTTTTTTACTCCTCCTTTATCCTCTCCAGCTTTTTGAAAAAAGCTGGGCAAAAACTTTCATATCGTCTTTTGTTTGATAGAACATTTTTCATAAGGCTCGACAGGTCAATAAACTAAGGATTAAAGATAAAATTTGAAAAAAGCTGGGCAAAAACTTTCATATCGTCTTTTGTTTGATGGAACATTTTTCATAAGGCTCGACAGGTTAATAAAAAAATTTTAAGCCAAGTATAATCAACTTGGCTTATTTTTTGAAGTCTCTAAGGAAAGTTTTTCACGATTTAAACCCTCTTCCATTATTGTAAGAACACGATTCTGATATTCATTATCAAGTTTCATAAAAATTTCCATCATTTCTTTATAGATAGAACTGTTTTTAAATTCGCTGTCAGCCATATTATTTACCTCCATAAAAAATTCAGCTATTGACGAACTAACCCAAACAATGTTATACTTATAAATAAGTATCGATTAAAGTAAATATTATTTGGGTATTTTTAATAGCTTAATGAAATTATATCGCACAATTTAGAGATTATCAATATAAATTCGCATAATTTAGCGAATTTTGTATATCTGCACAAAAAAGGGGAGAATATTATGTATGATTCGCATAATTTAGCGATTAGAATAAAATCAGTAGCAAAAAGTAAAAAAAAGGTTATTAAAGATATGCTTATTGCTTGCGAATTAGGTAGTAATACGATGTCAGCTATGTATCATGGTAAATCAATTGCTTTTGATAGTCTTGCCAAAATCGCCGATTACCTTGATTGCTCTGTTGATTACCTTATAGGCAGAACAGATAATCCAGATTCACATAAAAAATAATTATATTAAAGTTTTTTATAAGCTGCTTTGCGAGTCTTTAGTAACTGTTTAAAGTTTATGATATTCGGTATAAAAGTTTTTGCCAAGCTTTTTTCAAAAAGCGGATTTTTAAAAAAAATAAAAAGCGGACTCAAAAAGAGTCCGCTTTTTTTATTTATGGTCTGGACCTCCCGCATTGTGCTGCGGTACTTCCTTTCGCAGTGTGAATAATAAATTGATAATCAATGATTAAGCTTCGCCGTAAAGCTTAGAAAGTCTGAGCAGATAATCATATCTGTCCTTAGCGTTTTCGAGAGCCTTGTCAAAGAGTCTTTCAGCTCTTTCAGGATTCTGACGTGCCAGAGCGTTGTAACGAACCTCACCCATGAGGAAGTTCTTGTATTCGTCTGTATTAGGAGCCTTTGAATCCATAATGAATGGGTTCTTGCCTTCAGCCTTAAGAGTAGGATTGTATCTGTAAAGGTGCCAGTAACCTGCCTGTACAGCCTTCTTTTCTTCTGCCATAGCAGTACCCATACCGGTCTTGATACCATGGTTGATACATGGAGCGTAACCGATAATGATTGAAGGACCGTTGTAAGCTTCAGCTTCTGCAATAGCCTTGATACACTGATTATAGTCAGCACCCATAGCAATGTGAGCAACGTAAACGTAGCCGTAGCTCATTGCGATACCGGCAAGATCCTTCTTCTTAACTTCCTTACCTGCTGCTGCAAACTGTGCAATAGCGCCTGTAGGAGTTGACTTTGAGGACTGACCGCCTGTATTTGAGTAAACTTCTGTATCGAATACGAAGATATTTACGTCTTCACCGGAAGCGATAACGTGGTCAAGACCGCCGAAACCGATATCGTAAGCCCAACCGTCGCCGCCGAAGATCCACTGTGATTTCTTTCTCAGATAATCCTTAGAAGCAAGGATTTCCTTAGCTGCGTCACAACCGCATGCTTCCAGAGCAGCAACCAGCTTTTCTGTAGCAGGTGTGTTAGCGTTGCCGTCATCAACAGTGTCAAGATATTCAGCAATTGCTGCCTTAACGTCAGCATTGTCTGTAGTTTCATTTAAAGTCTGAACCTTAGCGATAACTCTGTTTCTGAGAGTTCTCTGACCTAAGAACATACCGTAACCGAATTCAGCGTTGTCTTCAAACAGTGAGTTAGACCAAGCCGGACCCTTTCCTTCCTTATTGAATGTATAAGGAGTTGAAGGAGCAGAACCGCCCCAGATTGAAGAACAGCCTGTAGCGTTAGCGATATACATTCTGTCGCCGAAGAGCTGAGTAATAAGCTTTGCATAAGGTGTTTCACCGCAGCCTGCACATGCGCCTGAGAATTCAAGCATTGGCTGTCTGAACTGTGAACCCTTAACTGTTGTAGCCTTGAACTTAGCAGCAACAGCAGGCTTTTCATCTATAGTAGTACCATAAGCGAATATTTCCTGTTCGCCGAGCTGTGATTCCAATGGCTGCATAACGAGAGCCTTATTCTTAGCAGGGCAGACATTAGCGCATGAACCGCAGCCTGTACAGTCAAGAGCGGAAACAGTCATAGCGAACTTCATACCTTCCATAGCAGGCTTGAAGTCAACCATCTTCATGCCTTCAGGAGCATTTGCAGCTTCTTCGGCACTAAGTGCTACAGGTCTGATTACAGCGTGAGGACATACATATGAACACTGGTTACACTGGATACAGTTTTCAGGAATCCACTGAGGAACCTTAACTGCAATGCCTCTCTTTTCAAATGCCGCTGAACCCTGTGGGAATTCACCGTCAGCCATATCCTTGAATGTTGAAACAGGAAGCTTGTCGCCCTGCTGAGCATTACATGGAATCTGAATATTGTTTACATAGTCTGCAAGAGCCTTGTTGTCGCTTGTAACAGCAGCCATACCCATCTGAGTATCGGCAGCGTCAGCCCATGAAGCAGGGATATCAATCTTTACAACGTTCTGATGACCTGCATCAATAGCGTTCCAGTTCTTTTCTACGATATCCTGACCCTTCTTGCTGTAAGAAGCTTCAGCAGCTGCCTTCATATACTTAACAGCGTCCTCAAAAGGAATGATGTCGGCAAGCTTGAAGAATGCGGACTGAAGAATAGTATTAATTCTTGTACCCATACCTGTTTCTTCACCCAGCTTAACACCGTTGATCGTATAGAAATTTATGTTATTCTGAGCAAGGTATCTCTTAACCTGACCAGGAAGATGCTTTTCAAGACCTTCCATATCCCAGATAGTATTGAGAAGGAAAGTACCGCCCGGCTTGATGTCGGAAACCATATCGTACTTGTCGATATAGCTCTGGTTATGACAGGCAACAAAGTCAGCCTTGTTGATAAGGTATGTTGACTTGATAGGTGTCTTACCGAAACGCAGGTGAGAAACTGTTACACCGCCTGATTTCTTTGAGTCATATGAGAAGTAAGCCTGAGCGTACAGATCAGTATGGTCGCCGATAATCTTGATGGAGTTCTTGTTAGCGCCTACTGTACCGTCGGAGCCGAGACCCCAGAATTTACATGATGTTGTACCTGCCGGAGCAGTGTCAGGGCTTTCTGTAATATCAAGTGAAAGATTTGTAACGTCATCATTGATGCCGATTGTAAATCTTGGCTTTGTTGTATTATTGTATACAGCGATGATCTGTTCAGGAGTTGTATCCTTTGAACCCAGACCGTATCTGCCTGTAAATACTGGAACATCGTTGAATTTAGTACCCTTAAGAGCTGCAACAACGTCAAGGTAAAGAGGTTCGCCCAGTGAGCCAGGTTCCTTAGTTCTGTCAAGAACTGAGATTCTCTTTACAGAGTCAGGAATAGCTTCAACAAGCTTGTCTGCAACGAAAGGTCTGTAAAGTCTAACCTTAACAAGACCGTACTTGCCGCCGTTAGCGTTCAGGTAATCTATAGTTTCTTCAATTGTATCGTTAACAGAACCCATAGCAACAATTACGTGTTCTGCGTCAGCAGCGCCGTAGTAGTTGAAGAGCTTGTAGTTTGTACCAAGCTTAGCGTTAACCTTGTCCATATATTCTTCAACGATTGCAGGCATATTGTCATAGTATGGATTACATGCTTCTCTTGCCTGGAAGAAGATGTCAGGATTCTGAGCAGTACCTCTTAAAACAGGGTGTTCAGGGTTCAGAGCGTGATTACGGAATCTGTCAACAGCTTCCATATCCAGCATTTCCTTAAGATCTGCATCGTCCCAAGTTTCGATCTTCTGGATCTCGTGAGATGTTCTGAAGCCGTCAAAGAAATGAATGAAAGGAACTCTTCCCTTGATAGTGGAAAGATGAGCAACAGCGCCCAGATCCATGATTTCCTGAGGGTTTGAAGAACAAAGCATAGCATAGCCTGTCTGACGGCATGCATAAATATCGGAATGATCGCCGAAAATGTTCAGAGCGTGTGAAGAAACGCATCTTGCAGATACGTGAATAACTGAAGGGAGCAGTTCGCCTGCGATCTTATACATATTAGGGATCATAAGGAGAAGACCCTGTGAAGCAGTATAAGTTGTTGTAAGAGCACCTGCTGAAAGAGAGCCGTGAACAGCGCCTGCAGCACCTGCTTCGGACTGCATTTCAACAACCTGTACAGGCTGTCCGAATAAATTTTTCTTGTCTTTTGCGGACCACTGGTCAGTAACTTCTGCCATTGGTGATGACGGAGTAATAGGATAAATAGCTGCTAAATCTGTAAAAGGGTATGACACCCATGCGGCAGCATTGTTACCGTCCATGGTTTTCATTTTTCTTGCCATTGGAAAGTCCTCCTGATATATGTTAAAAATAGATTTGGGGTTATATGAAAACACATAACTTCAACATTAATAATATCACAAATCCGCTATTTTGTAAATACCTTTTTGTAAATTGCACATAAAAACTATATAAACTTTCTAAAGCACAATTAAAATATAAATACAACAATCAGTTCGACAATTTTCAACAAACGCCAGTAATTTTTTAGTGATTAATAGTTCAAAATGTCTAATTACAAATGTGTATAATTGGTGAAAATTCCAAAAAAACGTCTAAATCAGAAAAAAATCTAATTTTTTGTTGACGATTAGCACATTTTGGTGTATAATAACAACAGTGTTAAATAATAGTTGATTATTTACACTCGTTTTGTTGTCTCCTTTCTTTTGTTCTACACATATTTTATTTATTTATTTTTATTTGTCCCGAGTACGTACAACTCGGGTTTTTTCTTTTTTTGTGTAAAATAATAACGCCTGCATCAGCTTCATGCAGGCGTTTTTTTATATATAATATTATCTTATTTTTGTTCCCGCCGGTACGTCATCGTCCAGGAATACCACCTTAATACCGCCGTCAGGCATATCCGCCGCACAGATCATACCCATGCTTTCTTCACCGCAAAGCTTTGCAGGTTTAAGATTTGCCACAAGTATCACTGTTTTGCCGATCAGATCCTCCGGCTTATAGTGTTCGGCAATTCCCGATACGACCTGTCTGCCGCCCATACCGTCGTCAAGCTGCAATTTAAGCAGCTTTTTAGATTTCTTAACCTTTTCACAAGATTTAACCTTAGCGGCTCTAAGTTCTGTTTTGAAAAATTCATCAATAGCAATTTCAGATGCAAGCTCGATTTTTTCCTGAGCTTTCTGAGTTTCTGCCATTTGTGCCTCGATAAGCTTGTTTAATTCGTCGATTTCTTTTTCAGTATCTATTCTCGGGAACAATACCGCTCCCTTGTTTACTGTTACGTCAGCAGGTAAAACTCCGAATTTTCCGGCATTTTCGTAGGTCACATCATCTTCTGCTGCACCGATCTGTTTCCAGACTTCCGGCATAGTAGTCGGCATAAACGGACTAAGCAGAGCAGAAGTTATTCTGATCGCTTCAAGAAGATTGTAAAGTACTGCGGCAAGTCTCGGTTTGTTTGCCTCGTCTTTTGCAAGTACCCACGGAGCCGTTTCGTCAATATATTTATTTGCTCGTGACACGACCTTAAATATTTCCGCAAGGGCATTTTGCAGCTGAGTTTTATCCATGTATTCGTCGACTTTTGCACGAAGTCCTTCACATTCGGCAATTAACTCGCTGTCAAACTCACCTGAGGCTTTTTCAGCAGGCAGAGTACCGTCAAAGTATTTGATAACCATAGCGACAGTTCTTGAAACCAGATTACCGAAACCGTTAGCAAGGTCGGAGTTAATACGGTTTATCATAATCTCATTTGAGAAAGAGCTGTCCGCACCCAGTGCCATTTCACGCAGGATATGGTAACGGATAGCGTCAGCGCCGTAACGCTCGCCCAGTACAAACGGGTCAACTACGTTACCCAGAGACTTACTCATTTTCTGACCGTTAAAGGTGATCCAGCCGTGTACGGCAAGGTGCTTTGGCAGAGGAAGATCAAGAGCCATAAGCATTGCAGGCCAGATAATAGCGTGAAAACGCATGATGTCCTTGGCAACCATATGAACGTCTGCCGGCCAGAACTTTTCAAATTCGTCATGAGCGTTATTCTCGTAACCCAGAGCAGAGATATAATTTGAAAGGGCGTCGATCCACACATAAACTACATGGTTTGTATCAAAAGTAACTGGGATTCCCCACTTGAAGCTTGTTCTTGAAACGCAAAGGTCTTCCAGTCCGGGCTTGATAAAATTGTTTACAAGCTCTACAGCACGTGTTTTGGGCTGAAGATAATCGGTTTCTGTCAGCAGTTTTTCTATTCTTTCGGCAAAAGGCGACATTTTAAAGAAGTAGGCTTCTTCTTTTGATTCAACTACATCACGTCCGCATTCGGGACATTTTCCGTCAACTAACTGAGAATCAGTCCAGAAGCTTTCGCATGGGGTACAGTACTTTCCTGAATATTCGCCTTTATAAATGTATCCTCTGTCATAAAGCTCCTTGAAAATTTTCTGTACTGTTTCAACGTGATAGTCGTCAGTAGTTCTGATATATCTGTCATAGCTGATGTTCATGTAGCTCCAGAGCTTTTTGAAGATTTCAACTATATTGTCAACGTATTCTTTCGGCGTAATGCCTGCTTCAGCGGCTTTCTGTTCGATTTTAAGACCGTGTTCGTCAGTTCCGGTAAGAAACATTACGTCATACCCCTGCATTCGTCTGTAACGGGCGATCGAATCGCATGCTACCGTTGTGTAGCAATGTCCGATATGGGGATTTCCCGATGGGTAGTAAATCGGCGTTGTAATGTAATATGGTTTTTTTGACATAATTGTTCCTCCTTGAATTTTCATATACTTATTATTATAACTCAATTGGAAGCATTTTTCAAGCCTTTTATGCCGGATTTCATAAACTTGTAAATGCTTTTAAAGACTCGCAAAGTTACTTTTATACAATATTAAAAAAGCTTAGCAAAAACTTTTATGCCTTCCGCTTTTGAAAAAGCGGAACCAAAACTTTTATGCCGGATTTCATAAACTTGTAAATATTTTTAAAGGCTCGCAAAGTTACTATAAAAACACTATATGGTGTTTTTTTTAAAATATATTACACTATACTGTGTTATTTTGCAACTTAACCTTATTTTTTATGTTATAATGCAGATAAAGGAGGTGATTGCTTTGAATGATAAAGAAAAATTTGCAAAACGGCTTGCTGAATTAATAATGCAAAACAATATTTCTAAAGAAGATTTAAGTTTATCAATTGGTCATACTTCACAATACATAGAAAAAATAATAAATAAAAATATTTTCCCATCATTAAAAGATTTCTTTAAGATCTGTAAATATTTAAAGGTAGCTCCTGAAGAATTCTTTAACTATTATTCGCAGGATTCTGAGCTAGATAAAAAAATCAAAGAAAAACTATACCAACTAAACGAAAAAGAATTAAAGTGTATTACAGAAATAGTTAAGATGATCAATCAAAAAAATGATAAGCACTAAAAAAAACGCCTGCATGACGCAGGCGTAGTTTTTACCTATTAAAAAGAAAAAATCTGAAATTTTTAATTCGTTTCCGTCAGCTGTCGGAAATACAAAAGGGCAGAATTCTTGAACGCATTGATATGATTACAGAAAAAAATATATGATCCCCCTATCCTAAAAAGGACAGGGGGATTTTTTTACCGCAGAAATTTTACAAATCTATTGCATATTATAAGGTGTTGTGGTATGATTAATACAGTAAGCGCCGCTGTAATTTTTTTATTTTCCGACGCTGAATATTTATCCTGAAAGGCGATGATAACTATAAAAATAAAGTTTGCGGCAGCCGTTACTGCTTTTGCTGTTTTAGCGTGTATGCAGAGCGTCTCGGCTGAGACGGCTGAAAAAATAACCGTACTGGGCGACAGTATTTCAACGGGATACGGTCTTGACGACGACGAGCTTTCCTACTGCGGATATTTACAGGAGTACTTTGACGCTGATCTTGATAACTTTGCAAAAGACGGCAGACAAACTGCGGAGCTTATCGAACAGCTCGAAAACGACGCCGATGTCAGAAGCTCTGTTGAACAAGCGGATCTGATATGCGTTTCAATAGGCGGTAACGATGTGCTTCAGATCTTTCTTGATTCGCTTTCAGAACTGAAAAACGCAGGAGGTAATAATTCAGAAGAACAATTTGTGTTTTCACAGGAGTTTGTTCAGGGATTTATAATGAAATATGCGTCTGCATTCGGTCCTGCCGCTGCACAGGCAGGTGAAAATATTGCTGAGATCAGAAAAAAAATAAGCGAATTGAATCCGGAAGCGCCGATAATCATGCAGACCGTTTATAATCCTTTTGAAACAGATAATGAAAAATTAAACAGTATAATGAAGCCTCTGAAAACGTTTACCGCTATGTATCTGGGCGTTATAAATAACGCTGTCAGACAGCAGCCGACAGTAATTGCCGATATACATAAAAAATTTTCGGAAAATTCATGGCTCTATACAAATATAAAAGAATTTGATATACACCCGAATTATGTCGGTCATATGCTTATTGCAGAGGAAATTATTCAGACTCTTGAAAAACCGGGAAACGGTGAGGTTTTCAAAACTCAGCTTGAAAACATTCCGGAAGATTACCTCAGCGCAATACCTGAAGATATAACCGGCGAAATTATAAGGCTTGCAGACGGGGAATTCCGTACGGAAACCGCAGACGCATTTTCTGCGGAAAATGAAACCAATCCGACTGAAGTGACTTCCGAAGCTTCAAAGAAACAAAGCTCTGAAGCAGAAAATATAAATAAAACAGAACAAAAGAAAAAAATAAGACTTTCATCAGTATTATTATTCGCCGGAATAATTTTAATTTCTGCGGCAGTATTGCTGAAGGTTTATTCAAAGATCAGAAAAAGGATGACGGAAAAATGATACTTTACTTAGTTATACCCTGCTACAATGAACAGGAGGTACTGCACGAAACTGCAAAACAGCTTAAAGAAAAAATTAACAGTCTATGCGGCATGGGAAAAATTTCACCGAAAAGCCGTATTGTTTTTGTTGATGACGGTTCAAAGGACAAAACCTGGAAAATTATCAGTGAACTGCATAAATCGGACAGTATTTTCAGAGGAATAAAACTTTCCAGAAATAAAGGACATCAAAACGCTTTGATGGCGGGACTGATGACTGTTAAGGACGAATGTGACGCCGCCGTTTCTCTGGACGCCGATTTACAGGACGATATAGACGCAATTGACGGTATGACCGACAAATATTTAAATGAAAAATGCGATATAGTTTACGGAGTCAGAAGCGCACGTAAAACGGATACTTTTTTTAAAAAGTTTACTGCGGAATCTTTCTATAAAATAATGTCAAAAATGGGCGTTGAAGTAACGTATAATCATGCAGACTACCGTCTTATGAGCAAAAGAGCGTTAGACGCTCTTGAACAATTTAAAGAAGTGAATTTATTCTTAAGAGGCATGGTTCCGATGGTGGGCTACAAATCAGACGTTGTTTATTATGAAAGAAAAGAACGTTTCGCAGGAGAATCCAAATATCCTTTAAAAAAAATGCTTTCGTTTGCCATGGAGGGAATCACTTCTCTTTCCATAAAGCCTATCAGAATGATCACAGCTTTAGGAGTCGGAATATTTACTGTCAGTATAATTATGCTGATTTATTTTCTTATAAGACACTTCATGGGAGCAACCGTTCAGGGTTGGACTTCTATTGTAGTCTCGGTCTGGGCGATCGGAGGATTACAGCTGCTTTCGATCGGCGTAATAGGTGAATATATAGGAAAAATCTACCTCGAGACTAAGCGGCGTCCTAATTTTATTGTAGAAACTTATTTAAATGACGAAAGCGAAGATTGTAAATAGTGTAGCTTTTATTTTAACAAATATTAACAAAATTATTCAAAATGTCAATTGACGAGACGTTGCTTTATATGATAAAATTTATTTAGTTAAAAATTTATATGAGGAGGTTTATTTTGTTAAAAAAAATTATTTCAGCTGTATCTGCGGTGTGTGTTATAGCTGTAATCGGAGTTATTCCGCAGCCGGCTTCAGCTGCCGGCAGTCAGATGAGAAATTTGACTACTGCGGAAATTGTTCGGGATATGGGTATCGGCATAAATCTTGGAAATACCCTTGAATCCTGCGGCGATTGGATAGCACAGTGGGGAGACGGCAGCGTTAAATCCTATGAAACTGCATGGGGAAGTCCGGAAATTACCGAAGATATGATCAAGGGTTACGCTGAATCCGGTTTTGAAACCTTGAGAGTGCCTGTGGCGTGGTCTAACCTTATGTCTGAAGATTATACCATAAGCGGAGCATATCTTGAAAGGGTAAAGCAGATAGTAAACTGGGCGCTTGACGCCGGAATGTATGTCATTATGAATCTTCATTATGACAGCGGATGGCTGGAAAATATGCCTTCCGATAAAGAAAACTGTATGAATAAATATAAGAAAATCTGGACTCAGCTCAGTGAGGAATTCAAGGATTACGGAGATTATCTTATATTTGAATCACAGAACGAAGAATTAGGCTGGGATTCCCTTTGGAACAGATGGAGCGGCAGTACCGAAGGTAAAGCGGAATCTTATGATCTGGTAAACGAGGTAAATCAAACCTTTGTAGACATAGTGCGTTCTTCCGGCGGAAACAATGATTTACGTCATCTTCTGATTTCAGGATATAAAACAGATGTGGAACTTACATGCGATCCGCTTTTTGAAATGCCTCAGGATCCCGCAGACAGATGTGCGGTTTCAGTTCATTATTATACACCGTCAGATTTTGCAATACTTGAAGAGGACGCAGACTGGGGTAAAAACCGTACTACCTGGGGAACGGAAGAAGATTTCGCAGAACTTAATAAAAATATGGATCTTATGAAATCTGCATTTGTTGATAAGGGTATTCCTGTTATTTTCGGCGAATACGGCTGTCCGAAAAACAATAAGGAAGAAGATTCGGTAAGACTTTTCCTTTCTTCTGTCTGCAAAGCGGCTTACGATCGTCAGATGTGTCCGGTTTTATGGGATATTACAGGACTTCATTATGACAGAAATCAATGCCGAATGACTGATTCAACACTTAATCAGCAGCTTTTAAGCGTACTTGATAATAATGTGCTTAAAGGCGATATAAACCAAGACGGCAAAGTCGATACACAGGATGTCGCCATATTGGGAGACTGCCTTGTGAAAAAAGCATTTCTCAGTGTTGAGGATACGGAATATGCAGACATCAACAGTGACGGAAAAATTAATGCTTTCGACTATGCTGCCATAAAAAGAATTGTTATAAATTCAGCGTCAGATAAAGAACAGCTTGATTTAAGCGATATGCCGACAGAGTATCAGGCGGCTCTGGACTGGGTCTGGACCAACAGAATAGAAAGAGAAAAATCAACTGATAGATGGAATACTATTTTTGATCAGATTGACGCAGGAAACGGTACGCTTAATTACGTAGTACGCTGGCAGTCCTACAAAACGGTTACTCTTGATCAGAGAAAACAGTTTGAAAAGCTGATTGAAGATTCCGTAAATAATTGGACTGATTATCTGGTCAGCTACGACGGCTGGAAATACGATCATGTTGATGTAAATGTCGTTGGCTGGGCAGTTATTGATGAAAGCGTTATTCTAGACAAACAGCCTGATGAAATAATTTATACAGATTGTACTCCTTACGACAGCAGCGGAGATACTTCAAACGGCTATGAAGAAATTCCAACGCTTCTTCCAAATGCTCCGGACGAGCTTTCACGTATGGAACACTTCTATGACAGAAGCTATCAGTATCCGGGCGGTCTTGACAAGCGTTTCGACATGTATCTCTGGGCAACTCAGGGATTCCCTGACATCGGCGGCTGCGGAGGCGACTGGGGGCAGCGTCTTTCAGACAATGCATATTTGAATATGCTTAACGGCGTAAATGTACATGTATTTGAACATGAGCTTGGTCACGGCTTCGGAATTACTGACTTTTACGGTGAAGAAGGCGCTATCGACGGATTCCCGCCGGGAGGCTTTCCGGAACCTACAATTATGATGGCCGGTAATTCAGCAGAAATAACCAATTATGACGGCTGGCAGCTAAGATACATCTGGAGTAAAATAAAAAATCAGACAGATTCAAACGGTACAAGAAGGTTTACTGAATAATACTTTATTGTAAAAAAATCACGGAAAGCAAAGGCTATCCGTGATTTTTTATTAATGCCAAAAGCTATTGAATACGTCAAACTTGTTATAATAAAGTAAAAAGCATTGACAAATAATATATAAATATGGTATAATTCGGTATAATTATATTTTATAGGAGTGGTTTTATGAAAACATTAAAAAAATTAATTTCTGCTGCTGTTGCGGTAACAACGGCTCTTACTGTTTTTGCAGTAAATGTATCTGCAACAGGTTATAAAGATAACGGAAATGCTAATGCGGCGCTTACTAAGCCTAAACTCACAATGGATAAAATAGTTCTTACACAAAGTAATGCCGCCGGCAAGCAAGTTACAGTTAATCTTAAAGTTTCAGGAGCACAACTTGCTTATTGTTCAACAGGTATTCATGTTTATTGGGATTCACGTCTTAAATTAGCTGAAGACTCTACTTTTAATCTTCCAAAGATTGATGCAGGTGATGCAATTAAACGATTAGGTTCTGGTACTCCCACAAGTGACCCTAATGCTTCTAAATATGGTATGAATGGTTATTTCTTATGTACAGCTGGCAGTGCAAATTCAGGTACTAACGGTGTAATGTGGTCATTTACATTTATTCTGCCTAAAAATGCAAAAATAGGTGATGTTTATCCTATTGATATTATTTATAAATCAACTAATAATGCCAGCGATTTATTTATAAACAAAGAATGTGATACAAATGGATATAATATGCAGGCTTATACTTTTAAAAAAGGTATTTATTCTTCTGATAATCCTACATTTACCGCTACAGCTGCCGACATTCTTAAAGTGCCTGCACTCGCAAATATTAACAAAACATATGATGGATATATAGCTGTTTGTTCCGATAACTTACTTTTAGGCGATGCAAATTGCGACGGAAGAGTTACAATAGCTGATTCAGTTGCTATTTCTCAGTCTTTAGGAAATCCTAATTACGCTCTGTCTGCACAGGGTAAGGACAATGCAGATTGCTGTGATCGAGGCGACGGCGTAAATGCTAATGATGCTAAAGCAATAAGAATGATTGAATCAGGATATATAACTGCTAATGACTTTCCTATAAAAAGCAGTGATTTAAAATAATAAAATTATAAAATCAATACTAATATAGCCGATGCTGATAAAATTTGAAAGCATCGGCTTTTTTGTATTTATGAAAGCAAAAAACTCCTAACCAGTTCTCACTATCTTGCTTTTTGTTGCATTAGATATGGGGATAACCGTCTATCAGTATGCCCCCTAATGTGTATTTACTATATTATACATCAAAAGCCCGGCTATTAACCGAGCTTTAATGCGTAAAAAAACTTTTCTAAATATTGCTGATTTTTACATTTTATAAATTTTCTATTAATTTAATTGACTCTTTCTAACTGCAACAATTTTGTTAATTGTTGCAGGTCCAGCGATTCCATCAACATCAAGACCATATGCTCTTTGGAAGTTGATAACAGCCTGTTTTGTTCCTGATCCAAATTGACCATCAACTGTTAGTCCTGCATTATTTACAAGATTCAAAGCATATTGCAGCCATTTTACACTGTCTCCTGATGAACCATTCTGTAAATTAGGATTGCCGGTCGGACGTGGATATGGTATTCCAAGTTCTGTATCAGTATTTGTTGATGAACCTAATTGTTTCTTTCTAACCTCTACAATTTTACTTATTGTTGCCGGACCTGCAATGCCGTCAGCTGTTAATCCATTTGCACGCTGGAAATTAACAACTGCTTGTTGTGTTCCCGATCCAAATTGACCATCAACTGTTAGTCCTGCGTTGTTTACAAGGTTCAAAGCATATTGCAGCCATTTTACACTGTCCCCTGATGAACCATTTTGTAAATTAGGATTGCCGGTCGGACGTGGATATGGTATTTTAAGTTCAGTATCATTTGAGGTAGTTGTTTGATTTTTTGGTCTGGCAACACCTATAATTGTATAGCTTACACCATATTGTCCGGCTGCTACAGTTTTTGTATTAGATCTTACTGTATTGCTTCCATTCCACTGCTCTGCTATTTTATATGTATTACCTGAAACTTCATATACAATTGCTGCATGTCCATAAGCTGGTGAAGATGAACTATGATAAGAAATAATATCTCCGGGTTGCGGCACGAATCCATTATAATAATCTATTTTTTGAAATTTACTTGAAAATGTTTGGCTTACTATTTTATACATTTCATTTCCATTACCTAATGCAAGTGTTTTTGTATATAATCCAAAATAATTTTCTATATAATACTTTGGAAGCTCTACGCATTGCGTTCCTGTTCCGCTTCCCCATTCCTTTGCAGGTGTACCTATTAAACTGCGAACATATGAAGCCATATCACTAGCTTCAACTTTATCATTTGGAAAGTTGAACGCAAATGAAAACAACATAAAAATTGCAATTATTAATGAACTAGTTTTTTTCAATAACCTTTTTTCTTTTACCATTTTTATTTTCCTCCATTATTAATTAATTATACAGCAATTTTAGATCTGCTTTTTTCTAACTTCAATAATCTTACTTATTGTTGCAGGTCCAGCGATTCCATCAACATCAAGACCATATGCTCTTTGGAAATTGATAACAGCTTGTTTTGTTCCTGATCCAAATTGACCATCAACTGTTAGTCCTGCATTATTTACAAGATTCAAAGCATATTGCAGCCATTTTACACTGTCTCCTGATGAACCATTCTGCAAATTAGGATTTCCGGTAGGACGTGGATATGGTATTCCAAGTTCTGTGTCAGTATTTGTTGATGAACCTAATTGTTTCTTCCTAACCTCTACAATCTTACTTATTGTTGCCGGACCTGCAATGCCGTCAGCTGTTAATCCATTTGCACGCTGGAAATTAACAACTGCTTGTTGTGTTCCCGATCCAAATTGACCATCAACTGTTAGTCCTGCGTTGTTTACAAGATTCAAAGCATATTGCAGCCATTTTACGCTGTCTCCTGATGAACCATTCTGCAAATTAGGATTTCCGGTAGGACGTGGATATGGTATTTTAAGTTCATCATCATTTTGAAATGTAAGGGGAACAGCATTTTCATCGTAATTGGGTCGCAAAACACATACCACTCCACCATGAATACGCGGCGCACAAACCTTACGTGCATATAAACTACTTCCACTTCCAGTATTACCGCCTATAGAATATAATGCATTTAATGTTCCGGAATAAACGATTTCAACATGACCGTTAAAAAATACAATATCTCCCGGTTGAGGAGAAGATGTAACATCTTTTCCTCCTGCATTTATAATTTTTTGCTTTAATGTAGGACAATATCCATCATGAGGAATAGCAGAACTTTGACCGGCTAATACAGCACAATCACTGACAAAATCAGCACACCATTCCTCCGTGTATCCAAGCAGACTTCCTGTTTTATCTTGTTGAGCAAGGGCAATATTAATCATATTTTGTGCCGGATTTTTACTTAAATTATAAGATTTACTAAAATTATCTATTCTGCTCTGATCAGCAAAAGCTTTATTTTCAAAAAAATAAAGTACCGTAGAAAACAGTATTAAGGTTGACATGATCAATGAACAAATTTTTTTTGCACTTCTTTTCATTTTATCATCTTCTTTAAAATATTTAACCATGGCTATGTTTTTATTATATACCAAATATTGTAAAATGTCAATATTTTGACAATAAAAAACAACATTGTAATTAATTTTTAATAAATATCTAAATCCCGGTTATTATCCGAGCTTCAATGCATAGAAAAAATATTTTGTACTTTCTTAAAATATTTCAACTTCTGCTGATTTCTAAAAAAATATAGAACCAAAATTAAATATCTCGATTTCAAAATAATGAAACATGTATATACTAAAATCAAATTAAGATGGACTTATATAAGCCGCTGAAGTATGTAAATAATTGTATTAAGTACAAGAAATGTGTATATCAGGAGTTTTATAAGCAGAACTTTCCAAAAAGAAATAATTGTCCTATTTATAAATCAACTGATGTGATTTTAGTGAATAAATAAAAATTCGCCAATGGCGAAATTTAATGCAAGGTCTTGACATTATATAAAAATATTGTTATAATAATAAAAAAGGGGCACATTGATAGACGGTCGCTCCCAAATTAGCTAGTTTATAAACCGCTTAAGTTGACAGCTTGGGGCGGTTTATTTCTTTATGTTCTTGATTACTTCATTAACAGTAACAAGAAGCAGGATAGTGAGAACTAAATATGTAAGTTCCATACCTATCACCTCCCTGCCAGCTTATTTCGCCTGCCCGTTAGGAGACGATCAATTAGCTTATGGCGTAAGGAGGGAACAACTGCTTCAAAAAGCTTGCTTGAAATTAAAATATTAATATGTTATAATAAATTATATATATTTTATAATAAAGGAAAAAAAGAAAGTGACATATTTAAGAGAAAAAACAGTGTGCTTTACAGGACACAGACCGGAAAAGCTTCCGGGATACGGAGAAACAGAAAATGCGTCGTTGAATGTAATAAGAAGTATGCTTTACTATCAGATTTATCAGTCGGCGGAGGAGGGGTATAAATACTTTATATCCGGACTTGCAAGAGGCGTTGACCTCTGGGCAGCGGAATATGTGCTCGAAGTGAAAAACAGATTTCCTGATATTAAGCTTATCTGTGCAAAGCCTTTTGCCGCACACGGAGAAAATTTTAAAAATCAGGATCTGTGGAGCTTGTCAAATGTTATTGAAAAGGCAGATGAACTCATATGTGTATCGGAAAGTTATTCAAGAGACTGCTACAGACTCAGAAATCAGTATATGGTGGACAGATCGTCAAAGCTGATAGCAGTTGTGGATGATTATAAAAGCGGTACGGGACAGACTATAAATTATGCCAGAAAACAAGGACTGAAAATAAATATAATAAATGTTAATAATTATATTTTAAAGAAAAATGAAAGAAAAAAAGGTCTGTTTTATCTGGACTGATTTGTTAAAATTGACAGTTGACAAAAATAAGTGTCTTTTGGCAGACGAACTTTCAACTGTTTCAACAGAGTTTTCAACAATTTGTATAAACACTGTTAATAAATGTATGAACATGAAGAAAATCCCTGTAAATACAGGGATTATGAAAAAAAGGAGAAATGTATAATGACTAAAAAGAAAAAGAAGAAATCGGGAAGTATAGCCATTCCTTTTCTGCTTACATTTTTGATTTCATTAATAGTAATCGGCGGAATTGCGATGATTATATACGATAAAATAGATAAAGACGATTCTTCGCTTCTTACAATGGTAAACGAGGCAGGGACTCTCTCAGAGGAGGACAATCATACTGTTATGCTGATACTTGATTTAAGTGACAGCGTTGATATTCCCGACGAGAGCAGCGAAGATAACGAAGATTATCAGGACGACGAATATTATGAAGACGATGAGACATATGACTGGGAGGAAACAGGAGAAGATGTAGAAGAGGTTTATCCTGAACCTTATACGTTTATTGTGATGCGCTCTACTCCTGTTGATAAACAGATTCTGTTTATGGGAATACCAAGCAATATGCTTGTGGGAAGCGACAATAAAAGAGCTGAGGACGTCTATGTAAGCAGCGGCGCTGCGGGAATAAGCCAGAGTATTGAATATACCTTGGGGATAGAAATCGACAGATATGCGGTATTTGATTCTGAAAGCTTTAAAAAAGCGTGTAATATACTGGGAGGGGTAAGCTACGCTGTGCCGAAGGGAATAGCAGGAGTGCCGGAATCTGACAGCGAACAGTATCTTTCACCGGAGCAAATTGAAAAAATTATAAGCTACGGCGGATATTCCGGCGGAGAAATTCAGCGTATTTCAACAGCTTCGGCAATTGTCACAGCTATGATGAATCAGACCAGCGGCGTCAGAATTGCGGAAAATCTTGACAATACTTTTGAAACTCTTATTAATATGATAAAAAGCGACATTTCAGCGATAGATTATAATGATAAAAAGTATGCGATCAAGTTTATGCTTAAGTACAGCGACCCTTCGGACAGCGAATCACGTTCCACGAGAGCAAAGTTTATAACTCCTTACGGAAATGAAGCGGAAAGTAATTTTGTTGCAGACAATTATTTTGCGGAAGATATTAAAATTTATTTTGATGAAACAAAAACCGACGATAATAATTCAAATGCGGAAAGTCAGGAGACTCAGAAAAATGAATAATATATTTGATTCTCACAGTCATTATACTGAAAGCGCTTTTGACTGCGACAGAGAGGAACTTTTAAACAATCTTCCGTTTAAGGGCGTGGAAAAAATAGTTACCGTTTCAGCCTGTATGGAGGATTGTCCGAAAATACTTGAACTTACTTCAAAGTTTGACTATATTTACGGCGCTTTGGGAGTGCATCCCGAAGCGGCGGACTATACTCCTGAGGATTTTTTGCCTCGGCTTGAAAAGTATATACTTTCTTCAGAAAAAATAAAGGCTCTTGGTGAGATCGGACTTGATTATCACTATGACAGGTATTCGGCAGAAAAACAGAAAAAATTGTTTATAAGTCAGTTGGAGCTTGCAAAAAAGCTTGATATACCGGTTATAGTGCATTCCAGAGACGCTTCAAACGATACAATGGAAATATTAAGAGAATATAAACCTAAGGGCGTTGTACATTGCTTCAGCGGTTCTGCTGAAACAGCAAAGGAAATAATTGCTTTGGGAATGTATATAAGCTTTACGGGAGTAATTACCTTTAAAAATGCAAAAAAAGCCCTGAGGGCTTTGGAAAAAGTACCGACGGACAGACTTATGCTTGAAACCGACTGTCCTTATATGGCGCCTGAGCCATACAGAGGCAAACGCTGCGACAGTAGTATGATTGAAAAAATCGCTGAAAAAGCGGCAGAAATAAAGGGAACTACAGCGCAGGAAATGCTTGATATAACCTGTGCAAACGCTATGAGATTCTTTGATATAGTTTAAAAAAGAGTTATGAAAGGAGCAGAATGAAACTTAAATACAAAATAATTATAATAATCAGTTGTGTATTTATTTTTCTTTATTTTTTTATAATTTTATGGTATAACGGATTGATATGGCCTAATACTCCGTCAAAAAAGAAATATCCTGTAAGGGGCGTAGATGTGTCCTCTTATCAGGGGGAAATTGACTGGGAAACGCTGGAGAATCAAGATATTGATTTTGCATTTATTAAGGCTACAGAGGGAAGCGGTTACGAGGACGAGTATTTTCAGCAGAATTTTCAAAATGCGTCTGAAACAGGCATTAGAATCGGTGCATACCATTTTTTCAGCTTTGACAGTTCAGGAATTACACAGGCTGAAAATTTTATCAAAACCGTGCCAAAAACACAAAATATGCTGCCGCCTGTAATAGACCTTGAATTTTATGCTCAGCACGGCTCTGACCCTCCGGAAAAAGAAGAAACAAGATATAATCTTAAAAAAATGATAGACGCCGTTTATGATTATTACGGTTTAATGCCTGTTATTTACGTTACCGATATTACTTATGAGCTTTATATTAAAGGTTACTTTGACGATAACGATATATGGATAAGAAGTATATTTACCAAGGCTGAGCTGCCGGATGAAAGAAAATGGACTTTCTGGCAGTATTGCAACAGGGGACGCCTGGACGGATATGACGGAGCAGAACAGTATATAGATCTGAACGTTTTTAACGGAACGAAAGAGGAATTTGAAAATTATAAGGGCTGACTGCGTGTTTTAGGGAAATGAATGTAAATGATTTACGAGTCTTTAAAAAGAGAATTTAAGGGTTTTATAAAACCGTCCTGCTTATTTTCAATAAGAGCCGCAGAAATCAGCTCGTCATTATAAAGAAGCAGCTCGGCAGTGACTTCTGAGTCTCCTCCGTAATTAAGTACCCGATATAAACATCTTAAAACTTCTTTTCCTTTATAATTTTCAAGCTTGAAACCGTCCTTACTCTGAATATCGGCATACTCCCTGTAAATACCCTCAAATTCTTCGGGTATTCTTACAGTTTGACAGGATATTTCCTCTATTTCCCACCCTCTGATATTTAAATATGCTTCACGCTGATATTCGTTGAGCACAAGAGGAGGTTCGTCTTGTTTTGGTTCAATTCGTCGGCATATAAAAATTGCCGCCGCCGCAATGCCAAGTACGGCGGCTATAGCTATAATTTTTTTCTTCATATGTAAGCACCTCATTACTTTTTATGCGTAAAGGAGCACTTTTATGAATGTAAGACTGGATAAATTTTTGTCCTCTCAGACCGATCTTACCAGAACTGATATAAAAAAACTTCTATGGAAACGTAAAATAAGCGTGAACGGAAAAATACTTCGTGACGGCAGTATAAAGATTGACCCCGAAACATCGGAAATCATCGCTGACGGACGCAAAATCTTATACAGGGATAAAGTATATATAATTTTAAATAAGCCTGAGGGCTTTGTCTGTGCCACTGAGGACAAACATGAAAAAACCGTTATGGATCTTCTGGGTGATGATATAAAAAGAAAAGATATATTTCCCGCCGGCAGACTGGATAAGGATACTACAGGAATGGTTCTTATTACTAATGACGGAACTCTGAGTCACCGAATATTATCTCCCAAAAAACATATTCCTAAATATTATATTGTAAAACTTGCCGAAAGTTTTCAAGAAGATTATGTAAGACAGTTTGCTGAAGGCGTTATAATAGACGGAGGGGAGAAGTGTCTTCCGGCAAAAGTGAAGCGGTTTCCCGACTGCGAAAAAACGGCGTTTATAGAACTTCACGAGGGGAAATATCATCAGATAAAACGTATGTTTTCAGCTGTTGAAAACAGTGTTGAAAAATTGTGCAGAATTCAGATGGGAGGACTGCTGATGCCAGAAAAACTGGCGATTGGCGAGTATATGGAAATAATGCACAAAGATGTTGAAAACCTGTTGAAATCACAATGTTTTGAAGAAGTTTTCCGCAATATTACAGAGAATTTTTCGTCATATTGGATAAACATGCAATGATAACTTTGGATAATTAGTGACTTGAAACTTTGTTAAAAATTTGGTATTATATTATATGTAAGTTAATCTGTTATTCGGGTTAGCAGAATTATTATGTGGGAGGAATAGATAAAATGGCAAGTTTATCATTACGCGGAATTTATAAGAAATATCCCGGTGGCTTTACAGCCGTTAAAGACGTAAATTTAGAAATCACAGATAAGGAATTTATCATATTAGTCGGACCTTCCGGCTGCGGTAAGTCCACAACGCTCAGAATGATTGCCGGTCTGGAAGAAATCTCGGAAGGTGAACTCTATATAGGCGACCGTCTTGTAAACGATATCGCTCCTAAGGACAGAGATATCGCAATGGTTTTCCAGAACTACGCTTTGTATCCTCATATGACTGTTTATGATAACATGGCTTTTGGTCTTAAGCTGAGAAAAGTTCCAAAGGACGAAATCGACCGTAAGGTTAAGGAAGCCGCTAAGATCCTCGACCTGGGTCACCTTCTCGACAGAAAGCCTAAGGCTATGTCAGGCGGTCAGCGTCAGCGTGTTGCTTTGGGTCGTGCTATCGTTCGTTCACCTCAGGTATTCCTGCTTGACGAACCGCTCTCAAACCTTGACGCTAAGCTCCGTGCACAGATGAGAACAGAAATTGCTAAGCTTCACCAGAAACTGGGTACAACATTTATTTACGTAACTCACGATCAGACTGAAGCTATGACAATGGGCGACAGAATCGTTGTTATGAAAGACGGTATTATTCAGCAGGTTGATACTCCTCAGGCTCTTTATGAGCATCCGTGCAATAAGTTTGTTGCAGGATTCTTAGGCTCTCCTCAGATGAACTTTATTGACGCTGTACTGAAGAAGAATGGTTCAAAGTATGTAGTTGAATTTGGTTCAAGTGTTAAGTATACTGTTGAAATTCCTGAATCCAAGGTTGCTCCTCAGCTGGATAATTATGTGGGTAAGGAAGTTACTCTGGGTATCCGTCCTGAAAGCGTTCACGATGAAGAAATGTATCTTTCAAACGCTACAACAGGCGTTATAGACTGTGACGTTGATATTACAGAAATGATGGGCGCTGAAACTTATCTGTACCTTACATGCGAAGGTACTCAGCTTACTGCTAGAGTTTCACCTCGTTCAACAGCGAAAGCTCACGATAAGATCAAGGTTGCAATTGATCCAAACAGAATTCATCTGTTTGATAAGGAAAACGATACAACTATTATTAATTAATTTTTACTTTTTAAATTTTTGCCTTATCTTTCTTTATTTTATAAATTTAAAGACCGAAACTTTTGTTTCGGTCTGTTTTTATATTAAAGCTTTTTTGTTCGTTTCTTGTTTCAAACATTCTACGCTTTGTAAAAGCGAAAGCAAAACATATTTGTCATTTTCTTTGATTGCCCAAAGAAAATAACGAAAAGAAATGCCCTTCTTTCTTTGTTCACACAAAAGAAGAAAGCAAAGAAACAAGTTTCTTTAAAACTTCCTTTTTTTAACTTTCTTGTTTCGCAACAAGAAAGTAACAAAGAAATGCGCCCACTCAAACGCCGTGGGCGGCTTGCGGCACATAAAGTGCCGAATTTTATCCGTCATACATTTTTTGCTTCTTTTTT
>CABIYQ010000004.1:39865-83122 GCA_902362965.1 Oscillospiraceae bacterium | reverse complement strand
TCTTCCAAGAAGATAATCAACAGAAACATCAAAATAATCAGCTATTTTTTTTAATGATGTAGGTTTAATATTATCTTTTTTCCATGTTTGCAGATTTCCCTTGCTCCCTGTTACATGTTCACATAAATATGTTATTGATATTCCATTTTTACTACATAGAGATTTTATAAGTTCATACATTTTTTAATACTCCTTTACGTTTAATGTCACAAATGTAACAATATATTTTTGTTTGTTTTCACCAAAAGTATAAAAATTCGCACTAATTATGTTGACAAGTGCAAAATCTTGCACTATAATATAGATAAGCTATTAAAAAGCCTAATAATGTTTACTTTAATTGACACTTATTTATAGTATATCATTTTTTGGTTTAGTCCGTCAATAGCTGAATTTTTTAGAGAATGGAGTTTTATAAAATGAGCGAAAATGATTTTATCGACCGTCTTGCAGAATTAAGATATTTGCGGGAAGTATCTTCTAGAAGAATGAGTTTATCTCTCGGACACGAACCCGATTACATTTATTCTATTGAATACGGTAATTACTTGCCTACTATGAAAGAATTTTTTGAAATTTGTGATTATCTAGACGTAACTCCCATGGAATTTTTTGACTATCACGATATTTTTGCACAGGAACATAATGAATTAATGAAAGAACACACTAAAACAAAATTGGAAAATACAGAAATAGTAAATTCTTTAAACGAACTTAAAAATGCTATTACCGATATTAAAAAGGAAATCAACCATTACAAGGCAACAGAACTGCAAGAAATGTAACTTTGCGAGTTTTTACAAGGAAATCCGGCATAAAAGTTTTGGTTCCGCTTTTTCAAAAGCGGACGGCATGAAAGTTTTTTGCTTACTTTTTTTCAAAATTTTTTTCTTCAATCCTCTATTTACTTACCTGTCGAGCCTTATTTAAAATATTTCATCAGACTAAAGACGATATGAAAGTTTTTGCCAAGCTTTTTTCAAAAAGCGAAGCCGCCATTTTTATTAAAAAGCCGGATTATTTCAAGTTTCAATCCACGGTATTCACGGCTTTCAAGCTGAGGATCCTTACTGATTATATCCTCGGCGATACTTTTTGTCAGATTCATCATTTCCATATCGGAGGCAATATCTGCGATTTTAAGCGGGGGAAGTCCATGCTGACGCTGACCGAAAAAGTCTCCCGGACCTCTCATTTTAAGGTCTTCTTCGGAAATCTTAAAGCCGTCCGACGTTTTGCTCATAATTTTCATTCGCCTGATGCATTCTTCACCTGTATTGTCCGTCAGGAGAATACAATGGCTCTGCTGACTTCCACGTCCCACACGACCTCTCAGCTGATGAAGCTGTGAAAGACCAAATCGCTCGGCATTTTCTATCAGCATAATGGAAGCGTTTGGAACGTCCACACCCACCTCCACAACAGTGGTACAGACCAGTAAATCAATTTTACCGTCCTTAAATTTACTCATTATTTCATTTTTTTCAGCGGCTTTCATTTTACCGTGAAGCAGACCGATTTCATAATCTGCAAAATCGTCGATTCTCAGCTTGTCCGCATAGCTTTTGACGGCCTGTAGATCGCTGTCAATGTCCTCGATCATGGGACACACAATATAAGCCTGCCTGCCATTGTCAATTTCCGACTTTATAAAATTATAAGCCCTTTTCCTCAGCTTACCGGTTACTGCATAGGTTTTTACCGGCAGTCTGCCCTTTGGCATCTGATTGATAATAGAAATATCCAGATCGCCGTAAATAATCAGCGCAAGGGTACGTGGAATAGGCGTTGCCGACATTACAAGTCTGTGGGGACTGTTTCCCTTGTCGGCAAGGGCGGCACGCTGTGCAACGCCGAAACGGTGCTGTTCATCGGTAATAACCAGACCAAGACGTTGAAATTCAACGTCTTTCTGTATTATTGCATGAGTACCTGCGGCTACCGCCGCTTCGCCTGATTTCAGTGCTTCTTTTGCAATACGCTTTTGTTTAGCGGTCATTGAGCCTGTCAGCAGTACTACATTTACGCCTATGGGTTCAAGAAAGCTTTTGAGGGTATTGTAATGCTGTACTGCAAGAATTTCCGTAGGCGCCATCAACGCAGACTGAAATCCGTTTTGACAGGCAAAATAGCATGCGGCGGCGGCAACAGCAGTTTTACCGCTGCCCACGTCCCCTTGAAGCAGACGGTTCATAGGAGAATCTGTAGACATATCGTTTATAACGTCGGATATTGATTTTTTTTGTGCGTCGGTCATTTCAAAAGGCAGACTGCCGAAAAAGGCAGTCATGTCCGTATTTTTATCCATTATGTACGCTGTTTTCTCACGACTGTGATTTTTCATAGTCAGCATACCAAGCTGTAGTATCAGCAGTTCGTCAAATGCAAGACGTCTCCTTGCGTTTGCGGCGTCTTGGGAATCGGCAGGAAAATGAATGCTTTTCAGTGCGTGAGGAAGGGACATCAATTCGTTTTCCATCAGCAGATTTGTCGGCATACTGTCAAAGGGTTCGCTGTCCAGTATGGACACAGCTTCCCTCATATTTTGCAGAATTGCAGCGGAAGTAAGTCCTGTTGTAAGGTGATAGACAGGCTGAAAAGGCTCTGCGTCCGATTTTATAATACGGGGAGAATTGATCTCACGGCGTAAAAGATTTCCTGTTATCTTACCGTAAAAGCAGTATTCCTCGCCCTCTTTAAGCGCACGGAATCCGTACACATTGTTGTAAATTATAACAACAAAATCGTGAACGCCGTCTGTAGCGACGGCTTTAAAGATACTCAAACCCTTACGTATTCTCTGTTCGGTCATTTTTTTTACTATAGTTCCTTTAAGTACTGCATAGTCGTTTATATTAGCTTCAAGAGGAGATACGGGATTAGAAAAATCAACATAACTGCGCGGAAGATGATAAAGGAGGTCATAAACTGTAGAAATTCCCAGCTTTTCATAATAAGCAGCTTTTTTTTCCCCTACGCCCTTTAAATATCGTACCGATTTGAAAAGCTCGTTCATTTTTCTCTCCCCCGAATATACGTTATTAGCTTTCTTTATAGTATATCATTATTTTTACTGATTCGTCAATAGTATAAAATCTTAAAATAAATTTTTCTTTAAAAGGTATTGACAAACTGAAAAAGATATGGTATTATACACTTGTAGTTAATCAGTCGACTAATTAACCAAAACAGAAAGAAGGCATGCAAATGAATCTAGACTTCAACAGTGAAAAGCCGATATTCGTCCAGGTTGCCGACGGATTGGAGGACGCAATTTTAACAGGAGCTTTTGAAGAGGGCAGCCAAATTCCTTCAATAACAGAGATTTCCGTCACATTAAAAATAAATCCTGCAACGGCTCTGAAAGGAATAAATATACTTACAGAAAACGGAATAGTTTATAAAAAAAGAGGTGTCGGTATGTTTGTAGCCGAGGGCGCTAAGAAAAAACTTACGGAAAAACGACGGAATTTATTTTTCGAAAATTATGTAAAGGAGCTTCTTGCTGAAGCCAAACGGCTTGGAGTAACAAAGGAAGAAATTATTATGATGTTGGATAAAGGAGATGCATTATGAGTATTGAAATAAAAGATGTTACCAAGGATTTTAAAAAAGTGCGTGCTTTGAATATGGTCAATCTTACCTTTGAAGAAAATAAGATTTACGGACTTTTAGGCAGAAACGGCGCAGGAAAATCTACGCTTTTGAAAATTATTTCAAACAGAATTTTTTCAACAGAAGGTGAAATATTTGTTGACGGAGTAAATGCAAGGGAAAATGATAAGGCTTTGTCAAAATTATATATTATGAATGAAAGCAATCTATATCCTCCGAAAATGAAAATTAAAAAAATTTTCAAATGGACTAAGGAATTTTATCCCGATTTTGATACCGAATATGCAATGAAGCTGGCAAATGAATTCAGTCTGAACGTCAATAAAACTCCTCGTTCTCTTTCAACCGGCTACACTTCGATTTTTAAAATTATAATTGCTCTTTCAGTAAATACGCCGTATATCTTCCTTGATGAACCCGTTTTGGGACTGGACGCTAATCACCGTGATATTTTTTATAAGGTTCTCATTGAAAAATATGCTGAAAACCCTTTCTGCTGCGTTATTTCCACACATCTGATCGAAGAAGTTTCATCGGTAATCGAGGACGTTATAATAGTGAAAAACGGAGAGATCATAAGAAATCAAACCAGGGATTCGCTTTTGCGTACTGGCTTTACCGTTGCAGGCTCAGCCGCCGCTATAGATGAATTTATAAAAGATAAAAACGTTATCGGTACTGATTCCATCGGCGGACTGAAAACGGCGTATATAATCGGCAGCGTACCATCGGAGGGTATTCCGGCAGGACTTGAAATATCTGCAATGGATCTGCAAAAGCTGTTTGTTCAGCTTACTAACTCATAATGGAGGAAATCATATGAAGCTTAAATCAATTTACAAATATTTAATTTGGCAACAGGGAAAATCTTACCTGATTTACTTTGGGATAATTTTTGTAATAGTTCATCTGGGACTGCTTTTAACTTTATGTATTGATACGAACGGCAGCTTCGGCGGTATGGAAATGGGCACAGTTATATTTATGATGATCTCGGGAATAGTATTTTACAGAGAAAGTTTGGCTCTTTCCATGCAAAACGGCATATCAAGAAAAACATTTTTTATGGCATTGATTCTTGGTTTTATAACTATTTCAGTCTTAGCAGCCGCAGGAGATTCAATAATTAATATTATTGGTAATACTTATGAAAAACACACTAAAATGTTTTATGATTCAATGTATGAACAAATGTATCTTTATCAATCCGGAACTAGTATTAGCCCAAAAATTTCAGAATACCCTACAATATTTTTAATGGATTTTACTATGTATATCACTGTTTCATCTCTGGGTGTCTTAATAGGAGCGCTTTTATACCGTCTCAACAGAATTTTAAAAATTATAATTCCACTAAGTCTGTGGCTGATTTTTCAGATAGGATCGGTTATTATACTTTTTATTGACTTTAAATTTGCCGACAATAAAATAATCGAAGCTTTCTTGAAATTTATACAGTGGCTTGAGGAAAGTGTTTATCATCTTACAGCTGTACTGCCTTGCATTGCAGTACTTCTGACTGCAATAGCGTTCCTGTTCGTCAGAAGAGTTCCTCTCAATGATAATAAAAAATAAAGTTTAACCGCCTCGGTTTGTGTTATATGCACAAGCTGGGGCGGTATATGTTTTGTAAAATATTCTTTTATTCCCTGCAAAATTAACTTTGCGAGTCTTTAAAAAGAAAATCAAGTCAATAAAATTCGGCATAAAAGTTTTTTGATTATTTTTTTCAAAATTTTTTCTATAATCCTCTGTTTACTTACCTGTCGAGCCTTATAAAAAATTTACCAGTTAACTAAAACCGATATAAAAGTTTTTTGCTTACTTTTTTCAAAATCTTTTTCTTTTATTCCCTGTAAAATTGACTTTGCGAGTCTTTAAAAAGAAAATCAAGTCAATAAAATTCGGCATAAAAGTTTTTTGCTTACTTTTTTTCAAAATCTTTTTCTTTTATTTTCTGCAAAATTAACTTTGCGAGTTTTTAAAAAGAAAATCAAGTCAATAAAATTCGGCATAAAAGTTTTTTGCTTATTTTTTTTCAAAATTTTTTCTATAATCCTCTGTTTACTTACCTGTCGAGCCTTATAAAAAATTTACCAGTTAACTAAACCCGATATAAAAGTTTTTTGCTTACTTTTTTTTCAAAAAAGTAAGTTAAAAAGCGTCGGAATAAACTCCGAGTAAGGTTTTGACTGTTCCCTTTCCCCCGGAAAGCTCAATTTTTTTAATTCTCTGAAGACTGACATCGCCAAAAGACACCATATCGTTTAGATCTTCTCCGGAATATCCTATGTACTGAACATAATGACATCTGCACCCCCTCTGACTGAAATTAAGTTTAAAGAGAAGTCCGGAATCGGGAGCGCTGAGATACTGCATATCAAGGGGGATCTGCTTATGCCTGATCAGTCTGCGGTTAATGGCAAACAGATTGCTTCTGCTGAAAGCGTCGTAAGTACCGTCAACGTCTTTCATGTGAAGATGGCTGATAATTTTGGAATAATCGTAAATTATTCCGGTCTTTATAATATCGTTTTCAGAAACGGTTTTTTCAGAAGGCGTTTTAAGAGTAACTCTTACGTTATTTGTCCCCTCAATATAAGGATACCCTCCGTTAAGACGAAAATTGAAATTTGCAGCGGCGTCCCATAAGGTAGATCCTTCCTTTATGTAAATGTAATTTAAAAGCGACGTTGACTCATACGTAACATTTGGTATGTCAAATTCCGACATTAATGTAGCGAGATCGGAATCCGGCTTTAATCCGGGTTTGGGCTGATTCTGACAAAGCAGGGACGTAAATCCTTTGGATTTTACTTTAATAATTTTATAACCCTGTAATGTACAGAAATCAACACTGTCAAGAAGTCCATAGTGAATATCAGTTTGGTCAACTGAAAAAATTACTTCCTTAATATTTGCAATGTCGGTTTTTTCAGTAAGAAAAACTCCTTCAAACAAAGTATACGGAGTGTATGCGTCTTTGGTGAAGAAAAAAGAAACGCATCTTCCGAATTCATAATCTGTATTTGTCGTAGTACGTAATGTAAGCTTTAAATTCATTAGCTGCCTCCGTTTATGTAGCTGTCGCAGTAAAATTCAACAACGCACTGATGAAATTGGGAATTAGTCTGAGTATTTATAGAATATTTTTTCAGCTTTGCGGCATTAATATATAAACCGTCCATATTAAGATTGAATACCGTTGAATTAGTCATATGACCGTTTAGCTGAGCTGCCGGATTTATTCCTTCAGACTTAAGAATTCTTCCGGTTATTTTTATGGACGCCGGATGCCTGCCCAGTTCCTGAAATCTAATTCCGGAAACTGCCATAGGCTGAAATAAAAATTTATTTTCAGCAGATATTTCATATGCGTCAATATAAACTGTGATTCCGGAAATGTTTACCGAGCAGTCCTGCTCAAGGACTAAAGCATGATTCATTATATTTCCGCCTCCGATTTCGCTTCAAGTGTAAAAATTCCCTCAAGGACAAAACGCTTTAATCCGTTATCCTGTTTAGGACCTTTTATCTCAGCGGATTTCAAGTAGTATCCGCCAGAAGCAAGACGGCTGATAACAGCGTTGTCCATGTAATCATAAAGAACAAGCGGATCTTCGTCCGGACGTCCGAGTACTCTGACTTTAAGATCAATCAGAGTTTCATATCTTTTAAGACTGCTTTTGATAAACTGATTTTTCAGTGAGATATTTTCAATACTTGTCACAATATAAATATCATCGTGATCCTTAACGGGAATTTTTTCATATTCGGCAAATACGTCGGTGCGTTTATAATTTATAAGTCCGTAAATACCGTAAACAAGATTTTTAAGATTCATCAGCCGCACCTCCGTATCCTACCGTCATAAAACTAAAATTATCGTCGTAAAGCAGATCTCCGCACTGTCTGAAGTATTCCAGCATAAGTTCCTTTGAAAAGTCGTATTCAAGCTGGGAATTTCCCTCCTTTTCGGCAGTACCGGCATATGTATAGGCAACCTTGTTTTTTACGCAGGTAATTTGTGTATAACGGTAATTTGCAACAGCGGCGCAAAGATAGTCAAGACGTATGTCATTAGAGCTTGCACCCTCACGGAGCATATTCCTTACCTGAGTTACTGCGGAGCTTACAAGAGGAGAATATTTTTCCGTATCGGTTTCGCCGGAAAATAGAGTAAAAAGAGAATTTATTGTTGAAACGGTCATAATTTATTTTCCTTTCGTCATTTTGAAGCTTTCAGTAAAATCCTTTGAGCTTTCATATGCAAGCTGAGGATTTTTATTTGAACGGTTCTTGTATTCCAATTCGGATTTAAAATCCAGAAGCTCACGGACATTCATTCTGTCAGCGGCAGATTTTAAGATATCGCCGTTTTCTCCGCATAGAAAACAAAGTCTTGTAACGTCTTTTTTCAGATTTTCAAAAAGCTTCTGTGCAGTCTCATGATCAAAATTGCTTTGGGTATTATCGCTTTCAGAATAAAATTTACGTGTAACTCCCGCATTTTTTTGTGCGGGAACAGCAACGAAGCTCCATTCATAGGCGTCGGTAATTTTGTCAAGGATCACATAGGCGGTCTTGCCGGCGTATTCTTTTCCCTTTGTGTGAGGACAGTTTTTAGTACGCTTATTTGCTCCGCATACGGAACACTTCTGAACAGAAGCGCTGCATGAAATACTTACTTCTTTCTTTATACCGCCTTCTATCTCTTTTATAAGATTTTCATTGGCAGAAGTCCTCACCATATAAGCGCAGCCCTTAAGGCATACATAGTTTTCGCCTGTAGAAGTTTTTCTCTCACTGTCCTCGGCAAGCTCGGTATGAAATATTCTTGCAGTCTGACCGGAGCTTTTGGCGTCGTGATCAAATATACCGGTTTTTCCTATAAAAAGCTCCTGTAATGTTTTCAGTGCGGATAATGAAAACTTTTCGAAGTCCCTGTCAATCTCGTTATCGCATAAAATAACGTCAAAAATGTATACTTCCTCTTCTGTTAATTCACGTCTTGTGAATTGATTAAGTAATTGTAATTTTTCTGTATTTTCCATAAAAATTTACCTCCGTTTATTTTTAGTAAGCTTTATTGCTGCTTTCCGATTAAAGAAAGCAGCAAAGTATTTATAAGGCTATATTACTTGTCAAGATTAAGGGTTTTAGCCGCATCAGAAATAATACTCTTAAAGCCAAGATTCATAGAAACGGTAAAAGCGTCAAGCTGACGGTCAATGAGCTTGTCGGTTTCCATAATAAGCTCTGAGCTTGTAACCATTTCAAGAGCGTAATTTCTGTCAAAACCGATAATTGTATAGTCGTTGACCTGTGCCGACTTAATAAGAACAGTACCGAAAGGAAGAATAATATTTCCCTTTTCATCGGTTGAAATACTGTCCTGAACCTGCGTCATAGAAAGGATCAAAGCCGCATTTTTAGGAGAAGCGATAATAGTATTCATATTATAGCTTGTAAACTGACTGTAAAGATTAAGCAGATCGGAATATGCAAGAGCAGAGCCGGCAATATCAACTTCTGTTGCGCCTGTTTTAATTGTGCTGACAGCCGAGCTTGTAATAGCGTCGGCAAGCTTTTTGCCGATAGAACGAAGAGTTACAGCAAAAACGTCGAGTCTCTGAAGTCTTACCGCTTCATAGGACGCTGTAATAAGTCTGCCGTATTTCAAAAGACTGATTGAATTAGGGGATTCTTTAATAGTAGTTTCCGGCAGACTGTTACCCTCTGATGTTTTAGTAGTGTAAGCGGCAGATTCTGAAATCAGATAGCCTCTGTACTGATTGCAGTCGGAACGAGTTTTAACCGCTACAATATCAGTAAGAATGGATTCTTCCATACCCTGAGTAATGGCTCTTTTTACAAATTCGGGAAACAGTACGGCGCTTTCGGTAGTAACAAAGAATTTTTCTACCTTATCGCATTCCGAACCGCAGATCTTAATATCAAATCTTTTAAGCTGTCTTTCAAATGCGTCAAGACCGGCAAGTGAAGAATCTGCATAATTTTCGTCAGGATCAGCCTCAGTCAGAGCCTGAGTAAAGCTTTTTCCGGCAAGATTGTAAAGTCCCTTTTCAAGTTTAATATCGTTATACATAAAAATACCTCCAAATTAAATTTCATTATTATTGTTGTTTTTAATTTGCTGTTCGATCAGAACAGCCTGTGCGTTTTTAAGTCTTGCTTCTGCAAGAGCAGTTTCGTCCTGTAAGTTGATGTTGTCCCATATGATGTCAACATCGCTGTCGCTTCCCTGAAGTCTCAGGAAGGCTACCGCAATTTTTCTGATTACAGGAGTCAGAAGTCTGCGGTAATACTCCAGTTCGGAAGTCAGAATGTCTGCCTGCTGTGAGGACATTCTTTCAGTAGTAGACCAGTTAAGTCCCAGCAGGAAAGGCGGAACAGAAAGCTTAGCAATAAGCTGTTCCAAGATCTGCCTTACGGGTACCTCCGTATCAAAAAGCTGATTGTCTGCGCCGATGACCTTGATGTCCACATCTCCTACAGCAACAAAATCACGTATGTCACCGTTTTTAGCGGCGTTCATTCCGTCAGACCATTCTTTAGCAATCTGCATTGCTCTGTCTTTGGTAAACGCCTTTTCGGATATGTCTCCTGTAGGCTTGTAGGTTACGGCGTATCTGACGTTTCCCGCACGTTCGTAATTCTGACCGATACAACGGTATATTTTCATAAGTACGGAACTTAAAGCCGGAAGTCCTCTGAGAATTGATATGCCCATAGTTTTTCCCGGCGGCGGATTCAGCGCAGAAAACAGAATAAGCTGAGGCTTTTCAATAGTTTTAAGCTTACCGTCAGAATTTTTAATGCAGTAAACAGGCAGCTCAGGACTGTTTCCCGGCAGAACTGCAATTTTTGACGGATCGCCGTTGTAAAGGGCGGTAAGCTGCATAGTTTCACTGTCAACCAACATTTCTCCCACGGCGTTTCCGTAGGTAAGCAGACTTTCAAGAAAGCTGTCGGTAAAGCTTTGAATAGAATGTCCTGTAAGTCCAACGGGTATTTCCCCGGAAAAACAGTCCATAATTTCCTGCATGCTTTCGTCTCTGCACTGTATTTTGTATCCGCCTGTGAGCCTTACTATCTTGCTGATGGCGGCATCAATAACAGGAACAGTATATCTGAGACGGTCATAAAGTTCTTTTTCCCAGTGTTCCATTGAGGAATCAAAGGGTTCATAAACGTCATGACTTCTTGATGCAGAAAATACTGCCGCCTCGCCTGAAGATACCTTTTGGGTACTTTTCTTTTTAAAAATCTTCATATTTCACCTCCTTTCACCGTGCAACGGAAACTGCGAAAAATCCGTCTGAAACAGGCGAACTCAGCGCTGTACTGACAAAATATCTCACATCGTCCATAGCATGATCGTTTTCTTTCAGAGGAGTATCTCCTCCGGCTTTTTCATTCCAGCAGTACATGGCAAATTCACGGAGACAATCCGTACAATCTTTTGAAAACATAATTGTTTTCGATTTCAAAGCATCACTTACTTTGCGGATTCCCGAAATAACGTCATTTTTTGCCGGTATCACATCAAATTCTCCGTGACGGCGAATGCACTCTATGAAACTTGCCGCCGAAGGATCAGCAACCACATATTCAATGGTACGGTTTCCTGCAAGATCGGAAAGACCTTTATAATGCTCCTCGTCTGTTCTTGAAATACCTTCACGGCGAGAATCGTAGTAGTACTCGTCAAGCCTGTACCACACTCCGCCGCAGTGTCCCCATAAACCGAAGGAGGAAGGATTAACAGTACCGTAATCGCAGGAGATTATAAATCTATCGCATTCCGGCGGACTATCAAACACATGCTCCGATTCCTTGAACATAGGATAAACAACGCCGCTTGCAGCAGTCCACTTGCCCAGAATAAAGCGTTCGTAGAAAACTCCCGAATAAAGGCGTTTGTATCTTTCCCTGACCGCCTTTGTAAGCGACGGATTGTCCTTCATGGTGAAATGAATATAAAGAGCATTTTTTTCATCATGCTTTTTTATCCATTCCCTGTAGAACCAGTGATAAGGGTGATCGGGATTACAGTTGAACCATAGCTTTGATCCGGCAAGTGAACATCGTGCTACAGCCTGTTCAACGAATGAACGGGGCATTAATGCCACCTCGTCAAGAAGGACTCCGCCTAGAGTAATGCCTTGTATAAGCGAAGCGGAGCTTTCGTCTCGTCCCCCGAAGAAATAAAATCTGTTGCGTCTTCCGGACATTTCAATGTCGATGTAGCTTTTGCTGAGCTTTTCTATATAGGTAAATCCCATAGCGCCCAGTGTTCCGAGAAGCGGTTCTACAAGATTACGCCGCAGTGATGTAACCGTTTTACCGCATAGTGCAAAAGAACAGCCGTTGTAGCATGTCATTGCCCAGCTAACAAAACCCATTGACATGCATAGTGTTTTACCGCTTCTGACAGCCCCATCGCAGATGATTGCGTCTTTGTTTCTGTATGAGGGGTGAGTCCACCAGCCTATTGCAAGACGCTGTTTGGGGGAAAATTTCTTAAACTTCAATTTTCCGATTCCGCCTCCAATCCTGTAAGGGCTTCAAGAAGATTTGAAGCTGCGGTAGAACTATTGTCGTTTGACGCAAATTCGTACATTTTTTCCATTGCCTTTTGCCGGTCAAACAATTTTACTTCAACGCCTCCGCCTTTGACCTTTTTAATTTCCGATACATTAAAAAGGTCGAGAGAAGAAATTTTTTCCGGCGACGGCATTTCTTCCGAGAATGCTAAGTAAACTGCGTCGTTGGAACTTCCGAAAGCCAGCCTTTCCAGTCCGGCTTTTACAAGCTTAGAGGGAGAGACAGTTTCAGACATAAGAACAGATATGCTTTTTTGATACTTTTTCTGTTTTAAAATATCCATACCGTTTACAAGCGCCGTATCCGGAGAAAAACCCGCCCGTACTGCCGCTTCAAAAATGTTTCCCAGCTTTGCATAATAACAGCAGAATAAACGCTCCTTTTTTGATTTGTCATTATCGTTCATATAAACCTCCTTGTAAATAAAATGTAAGATTGAAAAACATTTAAAAACGTCTTTCACCAATGGGCAAAAAAGGGCATTTTTTTGCATATAAATATGCAATTAAGAAAAAAATAATTTTTTATTTCTACTTTTTGCACTGTTTTAGCTATAAAAATAAAGCTATATCTGTCAATTTTAACAAATATAACTTTTTTATAAAAAAAGTGTTGACTTTTAAGGATAAAGCGTGTATAATAATATAGTCGCATGAAGCGGTAATAAAAAACGACTGAAACGATAAAAAATGGCGGCATAGCTCAGTTGGCTAGAGTACTCGGTTCATACCCGATTGGTCGTTGGTTCAAATCCTACTGCCGCTACCATAAGGCCCGTTGGTCAAGAGGTTAAGACACCGCCCTTTCACGGCGGAATCATGGGTTCAATTCCCGTACGGGTCACCAAGAATCGAGATTTTTTAGTCTCGATTCTTTATTTTTTTCCTTGTCAAAAAAATTTTTTAGATAGATTTTCAGTAAGACTGTGATTTTCGTCAAGGTACGGAAACTGCGGTCTTTTTTTATATTTTTCTGTTACACTTTTTACTTAGTTTTGCATGTATTTTTTTCAATTTTTTTAAAAGTAGAAAAAATTTTAGCTCCCCGTATAGAATCGAGGAGCTAATTAATAAAGAAGAAGGAGAAAAGCCTAAATGAGCTTTCTTATATGTTTTTTATTATTTGAAGTATCTGTTAAGAAGTCCCTCAAATGCACAGCCGTGACGAGCTTCGTCCTTAGCCATTTCATGTACTGTATCGTGAATAGCATCCAGATTAAGTTCCTTAGCCTTTGCCGCAAGCTTTTTCTTACCTTCGCATGCACCGTTTTCTGCCATCACTCTCAGTTCAAGATTTTTCTTTGTTGAGTCTGTAACAACTTCACCAAGCAGTTCAGCAAACTTTGCAGCATGCTCTGCTTCTTCGTAAGCTGCCTTTTCGTAGTACATTCCGACTTCAGGATAGCCTTCTCTATGCGCAACTCTTGCCATTGCAAGATACATACCTACTTCTGTACATTCGCCTGTAAAGTTTTGTCTTAATCCTTCTATAATTTCAGGATCAACATCCTTTGCAACCCCAACGACATGCTGATCGGCCCAAGCAAGACCTTCTGACGGAGCTTCAGTAAACTTTGAAGCCGGCGCTTTACACTGAGGACAGGCAGCCGGAGCAGCTTCTCCCTCAAAAACATAACCGCATACTGAACAAACAAATTTTTTCATTTTATTATCCTCCAATAATATTATTTGTATTTTTTATTTAAGCAAAGGTTTCCCTTTGACTGATTTTATTATAATACATACTTCTTTTTTTGTCAATGATTTTTTACAAGAATTCACAAAGTTTTCACATAAAGTATGTGGAAACTGCAATATATAATAATAACCATTATCATTTTAATTTTAAAGAAAAAGACGCATTCAACGCGTCTTTTTCTTAATATATATGTGATGATCAGGGAAAACATGAATTAATTCAAGTTTACTTTATAACATCGTCCCAAGTCGCATCACTTATACTCTTTTTTGCCATATAATTTGCAATAGCTGCAGCGTCTCTGGCAGTAGGCTTTCCGCCGTTTGCATTTACATTTGCAAAATACTGATTTTCTTCAGATTCAATAACTGATTCTCCAGTATACGATTTAGCGCAATGCTGAGCTATCATTGCAGCGTCCTTTGCACTGACTTTACCGTCCCCGTCAGCATCTCCCCTGAGACCGGTCAATGTGTCGATTACATTGCCGTTTTCATCTTTCTTTTCAAATACCATATAATCAGTATGCTTTTTAGTTTCTTCCAAAACCTCAATTTCACTGTTTTCTAATTCAAAGTATTCAAAATCACAGTCAAGACCTGAAAAGCTTCTTATATCGTTAAATTTAACTTCATAAATGTCGCCCACCTCAGCTTCACTGGGAACCTTGAAATTAAAAGTTACAATAGGTTTATTATCCATAAACGGATTTGTGCTTACATATCCCACAATCGCTACATAATTGTCAAGCTCACTGTAAGCGTTTGCACCGACAACGCTTTCCAATTCAAGTTCCGGAGCATATTCAACTACGAGATCATAAGCATAACAATTGTTTCCGGTTTCCATTGTCATCTGTACTGAAACTGTTTTGCCTGCGATTGCCTGTGCGTCAGAAAGTTCGATAGTTTCCATAGAAATAACATCATTTTTTTTAGTTCTTCTCATTGTTCTGGGAGCTGCTGTTTTTGCTGAAACTGTAGCACCGTTTGCCGCTGCCGCCATAACTGCTGAAGCTACGATAGCAGAAGTTTTCATTAATGTGTTCTTTTTCATGACATTTCCCTCTTTCTTCCTTAATAGCGGCAACTTATTTTGAACAGGTTTAATCGTCGTTTGTTAATAAAAAAACCGACCTTTTTTTCATCTTTTAGGTCGGCTATATACAATACGCTGCTGTAACAACGCCATATGCAACCGGCTGTCATACCCTTAGGCTTAGACCCTCAGTATTGCGTCCTTATTTTTCAATAAATTTGTCATTTATTTTAAACCTATTCTTTTACTTTTTCTATGTTCTTAGTATATCATGAAATTTTTTCTATGTCAAGATTTTTTATCGGATTTGTAGTATTACACTACTTTTTGTTGAAACTTTTATACATATTGCATAATATTTACTTTTGCTTTATTTCTCCTAATACCTTTAAAATCGGATATGAAAAGTCATAATCCTTAACAATATCTGGATGCTCATTTGAATATTCATCTATTTTTACGGCAAGTCCGCATTCAAGAAAATCAACAAGCTCCCTCAAAGGACGGCTGAAAATTTCTCCGCACACCGGACAGACCGTTATAACCTTGCTTCCCTTAAAATTCATAACTCTGTAAGGCCAGATTTTGCAGTCAAACGGTTTTTCATCACCCAGAATACAGCCTGTATTTTTATCCAGTGCCGGACAGTAAAATATCTCATCATCTGAAAGTTCTCCGCACTTTGTAATATACGAATTTTTAGTCCTGACAAATTCCGTACCCGGTCTAAGAGCTTCCAGCTTGTTTTTTGTCTCTTCATTCATCACCGGCATTTCCCAGACGTCAGTACTGTCAAATCCGCAGCATATACGGCATTCTCCGCAGACAGATTTGCTTAAAAGTCCCTTTAACATCTTTTCCCCTTTCCCCAACTTTTTGAAAAAAGTTGGACAAAAACTTTTATGCCGATTTTCATTAACTTAACATTTCTTTTAAAGACTCACAATGTTAATTTCATAAAATTTTATAGGTAAAATTTTTTTTGTTGGACAAAAACTTTTATGCCGATTTCCATTAACTTAACATTTCTTTATACCTATTTCATTTATACCGCTGTAACACGTTTCAACTACTAATCCGCTTATATTTAATTCCTGTCCTAAAAATAAACTATTTTATCAGGAACTCTTTTTATCAGTTACGGCAATTCTGAAAGAAGCTGTTTTTTCCATATAAGAGATCGTTACAATATGACTTTTCTCAGTAGATACAAATCCACTTATATTGAAACCTGTTATTGTTTTTTCACTTCCGTCCGTATAAACTCCTCTGACCTCTATACCGCTCAGATCCAGCTTTTCACCCTCTTTATACTCTACCTTATCAGGACTTTTGTAAATATAAATACCCTTTAGAGAATCTTCTCCAATTTCCTGATTGCTTATACGTTCCGCATAGTCAAGAGTACACCAGCCGGTTTTTCCATAGTATTCAGCTTTTCCCCACAGATAACCGTCCGCTTCTACAGCGGCAGTTATCATGACTTTTTCATTATAGTCCAAAAATCCTATCTGATCGTAATTAAGACCCGGTCCCTCTCTCAGCTTTAAACCACCTGAAGCTGTTACCTTCCATTCTTCAGACAATTTTTCTATGCTTCCGGTATCTTCCCTTTTACTTTCTTCTGGATTTTCTGTGGGTTTTTCTTCTGTTATATCTGTATTAATTTCAGCGTCTCCCTCATAATTAAAAGATCCGCCGACCATATATTTTGAATAATCAAGTGAACACCACTGTTCTCTGCCCTCATAAAAAGTCTTGCCCCATAGCATACCGTCTTCTGTGATTACTTTTTCGGTAACTTCAAAAATAGTGTTCATTAACATAAATCCGGTCTTTTCCGATGAAATATCAGGCTGCTCTCTTAAATTCAATCCTGCCTCGTTATTCACTCTCCATACTTCAGAGCATATATCTGTACGGTCTGACAGAAAAAGAGCCGTTTCTTTTTGTCTTCTGTTTACAAGTCCCTGCAATACGCTTCCTCCGGCCATTCTCCATTCGCCGAAGCCTTTTGCAATTTCCAAAAAGCTATAATTTTCTGAACCGTTTACAATATAAGTTTTCAGGTCAAAATCGTCGTATACACCCCATATATTTCCCATATTATATGTAAGACTTACCATTGCGTCAAACTGATTCTGTTTCAGTTCCACATCATATCTATCTGCAAATCTGTTTACATAACCTTCATATATCACAAGCGACTGTGCAAGAAGATTTTCGGCTTCCTCCTCGGTAATTCCGTACGGATAATCATTTACATCCACTCCCGTACCGTATCCGATAGTCCATTGACTGTAATCCCAATATTTATATCTGCTGAATCCTTCTGCTTCTTTGATAAGATCAATACAATCCTGACTTGCTTTCATTCCACCCTGAGCCTTTACCTCAAAGCATGGAATAATCATACTCAATGCAGAAAAAAAACAGATATATTTTTTCGCTAATTTTCTTATTTTCATAATTTTTTCCCAGTCCTTTTACAAAACATAATTAATAATCCTAAACTTTCCTCATCTACGTTATAGTCTATATCGACGTTTACCTTCAAATCTTCTCTTATAGGGTAAAGCGCCTTACTTAAAAGATATTTATTCAGTAAAATAATATCAGCAGAATCTACTGTACCGTCTTTTTATTTTTTCAATTATGTCGTTTCCTTTTTTGATTATTTTACTTAATTTTATATAATTTCATTGTAACAGAAATGTAATCTTTAAATGTGAACAAATTATTAACAATTATGAATTTTTTTTAAATTTGTATAAAATAACTAAATATAAAACTTTAGTTTTGTTCGCTTTTTTTTGCTTTTATATAAGCTAAACTTTTATGCCGGATTTCATTAACTCAATTACTTTAAAAACCTGCAAAGTTAATTTTTCTATATAAAAAATAAAACCGACACAAAACATGCGCCGATTTTAATCCAAATGATATCAAACGAGTTAAAGAATAAATGCTAATCTTAATGTCTAAATCCCAATCAATAAATACTCATTTCTCCAAAGCTCTGAGAGTGAAGAACAAAAGAAAATTATAATCATGATTATCTCAATTGAGAATAAATTGAAATCCTTAGATTACCTCAAGACATTAACCCTCAACCTTTTAAATGCATTTTCTTTAACTCGTTTCATATAATTTTCATCCATTCCGAATTGGAATAAATATATTATACCATATTGGTATAATAATGTCAAGAGGTTTTTTTATGAGATTAAAATTATTACGAAAACAAAAGCATATGTCACAATTATCTCTTGCAATGAAGTTAAATACTACTCAAATGAGTATAAGCCGATATGAAACCGGAAAGCGTGAACCGGATTTAAAAACTTTAATTCTAATTGCAGATTTTTTTGATGTTTCAATTGATTATCTTCTTGAACGTACAGATAATCCCAAAATGAATAAATAAAACTCGGAATATGTCCAAATGGAATATTCATTTCCAGTAAAGTTCGGTAATACCATTTAAAGCAGTTTTTTACGTTATTTATTAATAAAATTCCTCCGGATATTTTATATTATCCGGAGGATTTTTTTATTCTTCTGAATTTTCTGGTTCTTCAGTCTCTTCAACCGTATTATTTTCAAGTTCTTCTGCCTGTGCATTTGCCATATCCTGAGCAATTTCTTCCTCGCTTGGCTGATCGACTGTTTCGACTTCAGCCTCTTCATCATGTTCAGCTCTGGTAAATGAAACAACACGGCTTTCTTCCGCAACCTTCATAACCTTAACGCCTGTTGCATATCTTCCCATAATTCTTACATCGGCACATCTTATTCTGATAATTATACCGTCATTAGAGATAAGGATAATGTCGTCTGTTTCATCTACAACCTTTATTCCGCAGACATATCCCTTTTCTTCTCCTGTTTTATAATTCAGCAGACCGAATCCGCCTCTGTTCTGGATCCTGTAAGCGTCAAGCTCAGTCCTCTTGCCGTATCCCTTATCGGTTACGGTCAGAAGCGAAGCTCCCTCTCTTACTCTCGCCATAGATACTACATAGTCGCCGTCCCTGAGCTTTATCGCCTTTACGCCGTGGGCGGAACGTGACATAGACCTGATTTTTTCTTCTTCAAGTCTTATAGCCATACCGTTTCTTGTAGCCACGAAAAGCTGTGCGCTGCCGTCGGTCATTCTTACTCCGGCGATTTCGTCGCCCTCGTCCAGTCCGATAGCTATCAGACCGTTCTTTCTGACGTTTTTGTACGCTGAAAGGGCGGTTCTTTTTATCTTACCGTTTTTAGTTACCATTACAACGTACTTACCCTCGTCAAAATCAGAGGTTTTTATCATTGCGGCAATTTTTTCGTCCTCACTCAATGGAAGAAGATTTACTGCGTTAACTCCTCTTGACGACTTTGAACCTTCCGGTACTTCATAGCATTTCAGCTTATACATAATACCCTTATTAGTTATAAACAGAATATTGTCATGAGTGGAGCAAATAAACATTTCGTTTACGAAATCCTCTTCACGCTGTTTCATACCGGAAACGCCTCTGCCGCCTCTGCGCTGAGTTTTATAAACGTCTACAGGCATTCTCTTGATATAGCCGATATTTGTGTATGTCACAACACAGTCCTCAACAGGGATAAGATCCTCGATGTCAACTTCTCCGCTTACCGTCTCAATCTGAGTTCTTCTGTCATCACTGTATTTTCTTCTGATTTCGGCAAGCTCGTCTTTAATTATCTGATGAACCTTGTTTTCGTCTGCAAGTATTGCTTCCAGTTCTTCAATTTTCTTCATCAGTTCATCTAATTCGTCCAGAATTTTTTGTCTTTCAAGACCGGTCAGCTTACCTAAAGTCATCTGAACTATAGCTTCAGCCTGAATTTCCGTAAGGTTAAAACGTTCCTGCAATCTTTGCTTTGAATGCGGAATATTTTCAGATGTTTTACAAATCTCCACTACTTCGTCAATATTATCCGCAGCAATAACCAGACCTTCCAATATATGCGCTCTGTGCTTTGCCTTTTTTAGATCGTATTCAGTACGGCGTCTTATTACCTCTACCTGAAATTTAATATACTGTTCAATAGTCTGCTTCAGTGTGAGAACCTTAGGTTCTCCGTCAACAAGTGCAAGCATAATAACGCCCACTGTGTCCTGAAGCTGAGTATAGGAGAATAGCTTATTGAGTACAATCTGAGGTATAGCGTCCTTTTTAAGCTCTACAACAATACGCATTCCCTCTCTGCCGGATTCATCACGGATAAAGTGAACGCCGTCGATTCTCTTGTCCTTTACAAGATTCGCCATAGACTCAACAAGTCTTGCCTTATTTACCATGTAAGGAATTTCATGTACTATAATGCACTGTCTGCCTTTGATTTCTTCAATTGTGGTGTTGGCACGAAGGGTTATTTTACCTCTGCCGGTAGCGTAAGCGGCCCTTATTCCCGCACGTCCCATTATAATACCGCCTGTAGGGAAATCAGGTCCTTTTATATGTTCCATAATTTCATCAAGAGTACAGTCGGGATTATCCATAACAAGGTCGATAGCGTCGATTACCTCTCCTAAATTATGGGGCGGAATATTTGTAGCCATACCAACAGCAATACCTACAGAACCGTTTACCAGAAGATTCGGAAAACGGCTTGGAAGTACTACAGGTTCTTTTAATTTATCGTCGTAGTTAGTGGTATAAGGAATAGTTTCCTTTTCAATGTCCGTAAGCATTTCTCCTGCGATTTTGGACATTCTCGCCTCAGTATAACGGTAAGCGGCAGGCGGATCGCCGTCAATAGAACCGAAGTTTCCGTGACCGTCAATAAGAGGATATCTTAAAGAAAATTTCTGTGCCAGACGTACTAAAGCGTCATAAACCGAAGCGTCACCGTGAGGGTGATATTTACCAAGCACTTCTCCGACAGTATATGCGCACTTTCTGTAGGGCTTATCATAGGTATTTTTAGAATCGTTCATAGTGTAAATAATACGTCTGTGAACAGGTTTCATACCGTCTCTTACATCCGGAAGCGCTCTAGCCACAATTACAGACATTGAGTATTCAAGGAAAGATTTTCTCATTTCCTTATCAATATCTACGTTAAAAACTTTTGAGTTGTCATTAAACATTTCTTAAACTTCCTTTTATTTATTTACTTGCTTCACAAATAAAATTCTTATCCAGCTGTTTTTGAAAATGAAGATTCATTATCTCAATTTCCTCTTGCGTCAGCGTTTCTTTAGGTACTACGTAAAACATTGATTTTTTTATATATATCATAAAGAAATTTTTTCTTTCAATAACCTTTACGTTTTTGTTAAGATAAATTTCAGTATCTGCAATATCTTCTTTTATTGGAATTTCACCGAAAACTTCTTCATATTCTTCCGGTTCTTTTTCATTTTCCGGTTCTAAAACAGTTCCTATAACAATTCTTTCGGGATATATTGTCAGAGTATAAACGTCGTTTTCTATTCCCTTTACAGATTCCATAAGATTTCTTTTAAGCTTTCTGGGATTATACCAGTTTATAAATGCAAGAGCAATACAGACAAGTACCAGTACGTATCCGATAGTTTCGCCGTTTCCGTACATTATATTCAATACGTTGCCTGCCGCAAAGATTAAAAGCAATACCGACATTATTCGGTTTCGGGGAAATACAAACTTCTTCTGGAAAACTGTAAACGCCTCCCCGAAAAGCTCGTACGGTATCGAGTACCTTTTCTTTACTAAAGCCTCATCTTCCATATTTTATCCTTTCCCCTACTTTTTTGAAAAAAAGTAGGCAAAAAACTTTTATATCGTTTTAGTTTACTGGTATATTTTAATCAATTCACGATGGTTTACTTTTGCAGAGAATTGAAGAAAAAATTTTGAAAAAAAAGTAGGCAAAAAACTCCGCTTTTTGAAAAAAGCTTGGCAAAAACTTTTATGCCGATTTTCATTAACTTGATTTTCTTTCTAAATACTCGCAAAGCAGCTTTTTAAAAAGCTGAAAAAATTTTTATTATTAACTTTCTTGCCTTGATGCAAGAAAGTTACAAAGAAAATCAATATACTTTCTTTTTTTCGTAAAAAAGAAAGTATAACAAAGAAAAGAAAAAGGGTCAAACACGCTTTCTTAATACTTATTCTCCACCTAAAAGACAATTTGTTTCTTTAAAACCGCTGACTCCCATCAAGTCCAAGGGCAGCTTTCAGCGTTTTTGTTCAAATGCCCTCATCTTAATTGGGTGTAAATTTTAGATGATGCGTCTTGCCTTTTACGGGGAGACTTATTAGTTCAGAAACTGTATGACGGATAAAATTCGGCGCTTTATGCGCCGTAAGCCTGCCGCGGCGTTTGAGCGGACGCATTTCTTTGTAACTTTCTTGTTGCGAGACAAGAAAGTTAAGAAAAAATTCAAAGAAACTTGTTTCTTTGGTTCGTTTCTTGCTGCGAGACAAGAAATGAACATATAAGTTTTAGCGAAGATTTTACAAAATCTTCAAACTTTAAATATCCAGATTCTCCACATATTTAGCATTTGTTTCAATAAATTCCTTTCTTGGTCCCACCTTATCTCCCATAAGGATCGTAAAGGTTTCGTCCGCTTTAACAGCATCCTCCATATCTATTTTAAGCATAGTTCTTGTTTCCGGATTCATAGTAGTTTCCCAGAGCTGTTCAGGATCCATTTCACCAAGACCTTTATATCGCTGAACCTCCGGTTTTGTACCGTTTTCCGTTGTCAATTCTTCAATATACTGATCTCTTTCTTCATCAGAAAAAGCGTACTTTACCTTTTTTCCTCTGAATACTTTGAATAGCGGCGGCTGAGCAATGTAAATATTACCATTTGTAATAAGCGGTCTCATAAATCTGAAGAAAAATGTCAGCAGCAGAGTTCTGATATGCGAACCGTCTACATCGGCGTCGGCCATAATTATAATTTTTCCGTACCGCAGCTTTGATATGTCAAAATCCTCGCCGATACTTGTTCCCAGAGCCGTTACTACAGGCATAAGCTTTTCATTACCGTAAACCTTATCTATTCTTGCTTTTTCTACGTTTAACATCTTACCCCATAGAGGAAGTATAGCCTGATACCGCCTGTCTCTGCCTTCTTTTGCAGAACCTCCCGCAGAATCCCCCTCGACGATATATATTTCTGTAAATTCAGTGTCATGCTCTGAACAGTCTGCAAGCTTACCCGGAAGCGAAGCGCTTTCCATGGCAGTTTTTCTTCTTGCAGTTTCTCTGGCTTTTTTTGCCGCTTCTCTGGCACGCTGCGCTGCTAGGGATTTTTCAAATATTGCTTTTGCGTCTGCCGGATTCTCTTCCAGATAGCACATCAGCTTTTCCATTATCATTTTTTCTATAAAGCCTTTTACTTCCGGATTTCCCAGCCTTCCCTTAGTTTGTCCCTCGAATTCACACTCGGTAAGCTTAACGGAAATTATGGCTGTCAGACCTTCTCTTACGTCGTCTCCAAGCAGCTTTTCACCGTCTTTGAGCAGATTGAATTTCTTTCCGTATTCATTTATAACTTTTGTAAGAGCGTTTTTAAATCCCGTTTCATGAGAACCGCCGTCAGTAGTATGAATATTATTGGCAAATGACAGAATAACCTCGTTATAGCTGTCGTTATACTGCATTGCTATTTCCGCAAAGGAATCCCCCTGCATACCTGAAACGTAAATTACCTTATCTGACAGAGATTCCAGTCCCTTGGTTTTATGGATATGCTCAACAAATTGTCTTATACCGCCCTCATAGTGAAGTACCTCAGACTTTTCATTTTCTTTATCACGCAGATCACTGAAAACTATTTTTATGCCTGCATTAAGAAAAGCCTGTTCCCTTAAACGTTTCAGCAAAACTTCATAGCCATAGTGAGTATCTTCGAATATTTCACCGTCTGCTTTGAACATAACGGAGGTTCCTGTTTCTGTTGTATCTCCGATAATTTTAAGAGGTTCAGAGTAATTTCCTCTTTCAAATCTTTGGAAGTGTACATGCTCGCCGTCTTTTACAGTCAGCTCCAGCCACTCGGAAAGTGCGTTAACAACTGAAGCGCCTACGCCGTGAAGTCCACCGGATACCTTATATCCGCCGCCGCCGAATTTACCGCCTGCATGAAGTATAGTGTAAACGACAGTTGCCGCAGAAATTCCCTCCTTCGGGTGAATACCGGTAGGTATTCCACGTCCGTTATCAGAGACTTTTATTATGTCTCCCTCAAGAATTTCAATTCTGATTTCTGAACAAAATCCTGCAAGCGCTTCATCTATTGAGTTATCTACTATCTCATAAACCAGATGGTGCAGACCTTTCGGACCTGTTGAACCGATATACATTCCCGGACGTTTCCTTACTGCTTCAAGTCCTTCCAGTACCTGTATTTGATTTTCATCGTAATTCTGATTTGCTGACATGTACTCTTCCTCCTTCCCTACTTTTTTGAAAAAAAGTAGGCAAAAAACTTTTATATCGAATTTACTTAACTGGTATATTTTAATTAATTCACGAAGATTTACTTCATAGAAAATTAAAGATAAAAATTTTGAAAAAAATAGGCAAAAAACTTTTATGACGATTTATGTTTACTTGATTTTCTTTTTAAAGACTCGCAAAGCAGCTTTTGAAGAAGCTGAGAAAATTTAATTTGTCATTTTCTTTGATTGCCCAAAGAAAATAACGAAAAGAAATGCCCTTCTTTCTTTGTTCACACAAAGAAAAGAAGCAAAGAAAGGTAACGACTGCGTAACCCTTTCAAACTATCACGCAAGGTACTCTCCCAAAACTGTTCTGAGACATTTCTGCAACTTACGTTCTCCTTTAAGTTGCTCCCATCTTAATTGGGCGTAAATTTTAGATGTCATGTCTTGCCTTTTATGGGGAGACTTATTAATTCAGAAACTGTATGACGGATAAAATTCGGCGCTTTATGCGCCGTAAGCCTGCCGCGGCGTTTGAGCGGACGCATTTCTTTGTAACTTTCTTGTTGCGAAACAAGAAAGTTAAGAAAAAGTTTTACTACGCTTTTACTAAAGCGTATCATGATAAGAAATGAACAATAAATTTTTTATTAAAAACTTTTTAATATTGGTTACTCGCTCTTTTTCTGAGGGTAGCAACTGAAATCTGCGAAATATAGACTATTTCCCTTCCGTTTTCCATAGAAACTATAAAGCTTTTAGGCATTTCATAGGAAACATTTACCACTCTTCCCTCTTTGGTTGCATTTTCCAGAAGATGTCCGGTATTTTTACTGATAGTAGTATTTTCGATATCAAAAATACCAACAATATTTTTTTTCTTTACAGAAATTTCATTTCCCAGATGAATATACATACCTCACCTCTCCTGCATAGCTGTAACTTCCCCGTTTTCCACTCGAAAAACTGCGCCGTTCGCAAGTCCCTTAACAGCATTTTCATTACATGCGGTTATAAAAACCTGCATATTTTTTACCGTCTCAAAGACAAGCGCCTGACGGCTTTCGTCAAGCTCGCCCATAACGTCGTCCAGTAGAATAACCGGAGCTTCTGCGCTTTTTTTGAAATATATCTCAGCCTGACCCAGTTTCATAACCAGTGCGGCTGTTTTTTTCTGTCCCTGTGAACCGAATTCTTTGATATTCATTCCGTTTATTTTAATGATCAGATCGTCTCTGTGAGCTCCCCACAAAGTATAACCAAGTCTGATATCATCGTCTATTGAACCGTTAAGCTTCATAAAATACTTCGCAACTGCGTCGTTTCCGTCATTACCTTCAGGAATTTGACTGCCGAAAATGTTAGAATTATATTCAATAGTCAGAATTTCTTTTCCGCCTGTAATACGGCTGTAAAGGTTCTGGCAGGTTTCATTCATTTTTTTTACGTATTCATTTCTTTTTACAGAAATAAAAGTACCTATTGCCGCTATCTGCTGATCCCAGACATAAATACTGTCCCTTTGCGCTTTTCCGGCGGCAATTGATTTGAGAAGCGTATTTCTGTGATTCAGAAGCAGATCGTATCTTCTCACGGAATCCAGACACCTGCCGTTAAGCTGACAGCAGCACAGATCAATAAAAGTTCTGCGTTTTTCCGGACTTCCTTTTATCAGTTCAGTATCGTCGGGAGTAAAAACCACTGCCTTGAAGCAATCAAACAGTCCGTTAGTACCCTTAATAGAAACGCCGTTCAATTTTATTTTTTTATCCCGTATATTTTCACGGCTCATTGAGTACTCAATTTTTTGAGTTCTTCTTCCGTCGTAAAATGCCATACCAAGCTCCATAATATTGCCGTCAATAGAGATATAGTCTCTGTCTTTGGAACCACGAAAGCTTCTGCATCCGGTCATAAGCCATATGGCTTCAAGAAGATTTGTTTTTCCCTGAGCGTTCATACCGGTAATAAGATTATATTCAGGGTGCGGACTTATCACAGCGTTTTTTAAGTTTTTATAGCCATTTGCCTTTACTGCTGTTACGTACATTTAAATCACTCTGACTGTAAAATTTTCTACTGAAACCTCATCGCCTCTGCGAATTTTTTTTCCTCTCATTGTGCATACTTCGCCGTTTACAGTAACTGATCCGTGCTGTATAAGCTCCTTTGCGAATCCGCCTGTATCGGTCAGTCCTGCAAACTTTAAAAGCGAATCTAGCTTTATATATTCTGTTTTTATTTGGGTTTCTATAATCTCTTTGTCCATTTCCTTTCCTTTCTCTTACTTTTTTGAAAAAAAGTAAGCAAAAAACTTTTATTTCGATTTTAGTTTACTGGTATATTTTTCATAAGGCTCGACAAGTAAGTAAAAATAGAATTGAAGAAAAAATTTGAAAAAAGCTGGGCAAAAACTTTTATACCGTATATAATCAAATTAATTTTCTTTACAAACACTTGCAAAGCAGCTTTTTAAAAAACTGAGAAAATTTAATTTGTCATTTTCTTTGCTTGTGCAAAGAAAATAACGAAAAGAAACACCCTTCTTTCTTTGTTCACACAAAGAAAAGAAGCAAAGAAAGGTAACGACTGCTTAACCCTTTTAAACTATCACGCAAGGTTCTCTCCCAAAACTGTGCTGAGACATTTCTGCATCTTGCGATCTCCTTTAAGTTGCTCCCATCTTCATTGGGCGTGACTTTTAGACGTCACGTCTTGCCTTTTATGGGTAAAACAATTAGTTCAGAAACTGTATGACGGATAAAATTCGGCGCTTTATACACCGTAATCCTGACGCGGCGTTTAAGCGAACGCATTTCTTTTTAACTTTCTTGTTGCGATACAAGAAAGTTAAAAAAGGGAAGTTTTAAAGAATATTGTTTCTTTGCTTCGACATCAGTCACGAGACAAGAAATGAACAAGTTCAATTTGAAAGTCTTTGTAAAACTTTCTTTCAGAAAGTTTTATCAGCCTTTTATCTGAACCGGCATAACAATAAACGTAAAACTGTCCCCCTGAAAAGGTACTATTTTTACCGCTCTGTTCGCCCCTATCATCTGAATTCTGACTTTATCCGTATCCGCAGCTTTTAAAGCGTCGAGCAGATACTTGTTATTAAAGCCTATAAGTACGCTTTCGCCGTTTATTTCAGCTTCAATACTATCGTCAAGTCTGCCAATACCTGTTTTACAGTTTATTTTAATTTCACCGTTTCCGAAAGTACATTTTACAGGAGCTTTATTCTTTTCATTAAGCAGCAGCGAGCATCTTTCCAGACAATGAACGATATCGCTGGTTTTTACAATTACCTCAGTTTTAAATTCCTTAGGCACGCTGTTTTTATAATTATGGAATTCTCCCTCAAGAAGTCTTGTAAAAATTCTGTACCCATTTATATCAAAAAGAATATGTTTTGAATTTACGAAAATTTCACAATCATTTTCCGCGTCCTCTTTAAGAATTCTTGAAGCTTCAAGAAGCGCCTTTGACGGTACAACAAAATAATGCTTATCAGCACAATTGATTTTTTCATATCTGATAGCAAGTCTGAAACCGTCTATTGCGACCATATTTATTCCGGAATTTTCAATATCAAACAGTTCTCCGGTAAGTATCGGTTTTGCGTCGTTAAGAGAAGTTGCGTAATTTGTCTGATTTATCATGCTTTTTAATACTTCCTGATTAATCAGTATAGGATTTTCTCTTTCAATTTCAGGAAGCGCAGGATATTCCTCAGCGCTTATTGCAGATATCTGGTATTCGGCATTTCCTCCGTATATTTTCATATTCAGATTATCATCTATGTCATAAGTAATTAAGTCGGAGGGCATTCTTCTTGTTATTTCACTGAATAGTCTGGAGTTTAAAACTATTTCTCCCGTATCGGAGGAATCGCATTCAATATAAGTCGTTATACCGATCTCAAGATCGTACCCTGTAAGCTCAAGGGAAGACATGTCCAGACGTAGCTTTATACCCTCCAGAGCTGCAATAGTCGATTTAGGTGAGACCGCTTTTGAAACATTATTTATAGCGGAGCATATATCTTCTTTTTTACATGTAAATTTCATTTTTTCTCCTTCCTGTTTTATTCAGAAATTTTTTTATTTGACTTTTAACAAAGCGGGAATTTTTCAATTAGAAAAAAACAGTTTTTTTTATCAATAATATAATATAAATTAATTTTATAAATAGTAGTAGTAGTAGGGGGTGTTGAAAAGTTGGAATTATAGGAAATTTTCAGTAAAATCGGTAATCAGACGGTAAAAAGTTTTCCTTATAGCCTGTGTTGATAAAATGTGGACATGTTTAATTTGGATTTTTGTGTTGAGGGTGTTGAGAAATTGTGTGTTGAAAGTGGAAAAATTGGGGATTTTTTTGTGGAATCACAATTTTCTTTTAACATACTGTTAATTTTCTGTTTTTTGAAATATGTGGAATTAATTTTACCTTCAATATACAAATGCTTGATTTTATTGAATTTATAATTCAACATAACTTTCAACAGTCTGTTGAAAACTGTGTTGAAATACAGTGCAATCGTTGAAAAGACTTATTTTTTATCAAAGAAACAAGTTTCTTTGAATTTTTTCTTAACTTTCTTGTCTCGTACATTCTACGCTTTATAAAAGTGTAAGCAAAACATATTTGTCATTTTCTTTGATTGCCCAAAGAAAATAACGAAAAGAAATGCCCTTCTTTCTTTGTTCACACAAAAGAAAGAAGCAAAGAAAGGTAACGACTGCGCAATCCTTTTAAACTATCACGCAAGGTACTCTCCCAAAACTGTACTGAGACATTTCTGCCACTTACGTTCTCCTTTAAGTTGTCCCCATCTTAATTGGGTGTGAATTGTAGATTAAATGTCTTGCCTTTTACGGGGTGAACCATTAGTTCAGTAGTTGTAAGGCGGATAAAATTTTTCTTTGTTTTACTTTCTTTCATATGAAAGAAAGTAAAGTACGTGTTTCTTTGGTTCGTTTCTTGTCACGAGACAAGAAATGAACAAATATATTTGTCTGCGTTTTTTATAAAGCGCAAAAAATTTTCTAAGCTTTTTTAAAAGCTGCTTTGCGAGACTTTAAAAAGAAAATCAAGTTGATTATGTTCGGCATAAAAGTTTTTGCCAAGCTTTTTTCAAATTTTTTCTTCAATTCTCTTAAAAAGTAACTTTGCGAGTCTTTAAAAAGAAAATCAGGTTAATGAAGTACGGCATAAAAGTTTTTTTGCTTACTTTTTTTTCAAAAAAAGTAAGTCAGGCATTGTTATGATCCTTGATATTTTTAATTATATCTTCAACAAGTTCTTTAAGGTGGGCGTCTTTTTTTATGCTTGCGGATACGTTATTGACTGCGTATACTATAGTAGAGTGGTCTCTTCCGCCGAATTCAGTACCGATAGAGGCAAGGGGCATCTGAGTGATCTCACGTACAACGTAAACTGCAACCTTTCTTGCTATTGAAATCTGTGAGGAACGCTTGGTGGAGCGTATATCTTCCGGAGTTACTCCGTAGACGTTTGCAACCTCTGCAATAATTTTTTCCACTGTAATAGGAAGAGGCTGATCGTCGTTGAGAATATCTCTGATAACGCTTTGCGCCATTGAAATGGTAGGCAGACTGCCTGCGTAATGATTAAGAGCCTTGAGTTTTTTTACCGCACCCTCAAGCTGTCTGATATTGGTTTTGATTTTATTGGCGATAAACTGCGCCACATCATCGGGAATTTTAAGCTCTAGAAGTTCTGCTTTTCTTTTAATAATTGCCATTCTCGTTTCAAAATCCGGAGTTGAAATATCGGCGATAAGTCCGGATTCAAATCTTGAACGTATTCTGTCTTCAAGAGTTTTTATGGCTTTTGGAGGACGGTCGGAAGTCAGTACTATCTGTTTACCGTCCTGATAAAGAGCGTTGAACGTATGGAAAAATTCCTCCTGAGTACTGTCCTTACCGGCGATAAACTGAATATCGTCTACGAGAAGAACGTCCGCACTCCTGTATTTATCGTGAAATGCTGCGGTACTTTTAGTATGAATAGCGTTGATAATTTCACTTGCAAAAGTTTCACCCGTTACGTAAACGATTTTCAGCTTATCGTTATTGCGTTTCATTTCATTTGCCGTAGCAGTGATAAGGTGTGTTTTGCCCAGTCCCGACGGACCGTATATAAAGAGTGGGTTATATACCATTCCGCCGCCTTTTGCAACGGCTGTACAAGCAGCATAGGCAAATTCATTGGAACTGCCAACGATAAATGTATCGAATGTATAGTCGTATTTTGCATATTCGTAGCTTTTTTCAAGTTCCTGCTGCTTTTCATCGAGAGAATCAAGATCTACGGGAGAAGAAATTTTATTATCATCATCGGGAATTCTGATTTCAATTTCTACGTCGAAACCCAGAGTTTCTTTAAATCCGTTCTTTAAAAGCTGTTCATAGTTTGATAGTACAACTCCCCGCTGAAAGTCGGAATCTACCATAAACACCGCTTTATTGCCCTCAAGATTTACAGGCTTCAAGTTTTTTATCCATAATTTTAAAGCGACGTCCCCTATGCCTCCGACTTCTTTGCAGTAGTCTACTACGCAGTTGAATAAGTCTTCAAAGGAATTCATAGTATTTTTTACCTCCGAACCGGAAACTTTTCAGTTTCCTATTAGAATTACAATTAATAATAGTATAACATAAATTGTTGAAAAGTGCAAGCCCTGCTTTTTGAAAAAAAGCAGAGGATATAAAACTGTTCTTTAATGTTCTGCGTACTTAGTAATTAACTGTTTAACCTTATTGGAAAGGTATAATCAGACTAAAATTATTTTCGTAGTTACCTGTCGAGCCTTATTGAACAGATATAATCAGACTAAAGACGATATAAAAGTATTTGCTGAGATTTTTTCTTAATTTTTTCTTATATTCTCATACTTACCTGTCGAGCCTTATTGAACAAGTTATATCAGACTAAAGACGATATAAAAGTATTTGCTGAGCTTTTTTCTTAATTTTTTCTTATATTCTCATACTTACCTGTCGAGCCTTATTGAACAAGTTATATCAGACTAAAGACGATATAAAAGTTTTTGCTAAGCTTTTTTCAAAAAGCGTAAAAAATATTTCTGTAAAAAGATAAAAAAACTCTTGACAAGGAAGAAAAGAGCATGTATAATAATTTAGTGAAATGCATTTTACGGGTAAAATGTATCTGAATTGAAAATAACGCATAAAAGCGTTTAATTAGACGTTTTTGTAAGAAGGAGGAGAATTAGAATGAAAAGAACATATCAGCCTAAGAAAATTCACAGAAAAAAGGAACACGGTTTCCGCAAGAGAATGTCAACTTCAAACGGAAGAAAGGTTCTTGCCCGCAGAAGAGCTAAGGGAAGAGCAAGACTTACTCACTAATTAAAGATAGACCACATTTTTTGTGGTCTTTTATTTTAAATAAAAGAGTATATAAAATTATTTCTTTTTTATTGCAATTTTGAAATTTATAGTGTATAATAATTTTATATAAAGATAAAGGAATATTATACCTTGAGGTATAAAAAAATAAAATTTATGCTTTATACTAAAACAATAAATAAAAATAAAAGTTTTCTCTATCTTTACAAAAAGGGAAAATGCATAGTGTCCAAAAACGTTGTTATTTATGTGAGACGCAACAATAAACCCTACAATATGCTCGGTATTACAGCCGGAAAAAAAGTGGGCAATGCCGTTGCTAGAAATCGTGCGAAGCGAGTTATAAGACAAGCTTACAGGGAAAATGAAATCAATATGCCTATAGGAATTGATATGATTATTGTGGCAAGGTCTTCTGCATGCAGAATAAAAAGCGGCGTTTTAAGCGGATACCTGAAAAATAAAGGAATAAATGAAATCAAAGCGGCAGCTTTCGGAGAAAAATAAATGAAATATATTTTTATGGGTTTTATTAAAGTCTATAAGAAAATTATTTCTCCACTTTTCCCGCCCTGCTGTAAATATCACCCTACTTGCTCGTCCTATGCTCTTGAAGCACTGAAAAAACACGGTTTTATCAAGGGCGGCTGGCTTGCGGTGTGGAGAATACTCCGCTGCAATCCTTGGAGCAACGGGGGAATAGATTACGTGCCGGATAAATTTGATATCCTGGGACGTCATCGCTAGAATAAAAAAAGATAGGAGAAATGCTGATTTGGGACCGATAGGCGAACTGCTCGGCAAACCGCTGGGCTGGATAATGTACTGGATTTACGAGGTTGTAAATAATTACGGATTTTCAATTATAATTTTTACGCTTCTTACGAAAATAATTCTTCTTCCTATTTCTTACAAGCAGCAGCTTGGAACAGTAAGAATGCAGGCTTTGAATCCAAAGCTCAGTAAGCTGAGAAAACAATATGCAAATAATCAGCAGAAGCTTGCTGAAGAACAACAAAAGCTATACGCTGAAGAAGGCGTTAATCCTATGGGAAGCTGTCTGCCGCTGATTATTTCGATGATCATACTTTACGGCGTGCTGGACGTTGTTTACCGTCCGCTTTCGCATATTCTCAGAATTTCTTCCGCAACACTTGAAAAGGCTAAGGATATTATTGAAGCAAGCGGTATTGCTAAAGGAGATAAGTCTTTTACTTCACGTCCTGAGCTTTCAATATTGAAGTATGTTAAGGAAAATCCCGATCTATTTTCGGATATGGGCAGCGATTTTGTAGATAAAGTTTCAAACTTTAAAAATACTTTTCTCGGCGTAGATCTGGGCGTTATACCTACAATTCACCCTGATACGTGGAGCAAGGCGGCAGTAGCTCTTGTTATGATACCGATAATATCCGGTCTTGTTCAGCTTCTTTTTACAATTTATTCACAGTATAAGTCAAAACAGATGAATCCTGATATGCCTAATATGGGCGCTATGAAGATAATTATGTTCGTTATGCCGGTGTTCTCGGTATGGCTCGCTTTCTCAGTACCTGCCGGCGTTGGCTTTTACTGGATATGGTCTTCGGTATTTTCATTTTTGCAGTCTTTCCTGCTTTATGCTTATTTCAGTCCTAAACGTATCGAGGCTATAAATGTTAAGCTTAAAGAAAAAAATAAAAATAAAAAACCGGGACTTATGCAAAGAATGATGGATCAGCAGGCTGAAATGCTGAAACAGCAGGAACAGGCTAAAAAAGGCGGACGGGCAGATTATAACGCTGAAACAGAGGGAATGTCCAAATCTGAGAGAAATAAATATAACAGAGAGCTTATTAACGAAGCAAGAAAGCGTATGGCTGAAAAATACGGCGATGAATACAGAGAAGACGACAGCGAGTAAGTACGGGCGCTGAAAGGAGAGTTAAAAGAAAATGGCAGATGAAATAGTAGAAATGGTCCCTATGGACAAATGCGGCGTTTTTACGGGAAAGTCGATTGAAGATGCTAAGAGAAAGGCTGCGGACGATTTTCAGATACCTCTGAAAGATATAAAATTTAAGGTTATTGAGGACGTTAAAAAAGGCTTTTTCGGTAAAATTAAAACTGAAGCTAAAGTTTGGGCAGGATATAACGAGCCTGACGACCTGGGTCCCGATTATATGGACGTGAAAAGAAAAGAACTGGTCGAAAAAACTAAAATGGACGCATGCAGAAATTATCTTGATAAAGTACTTGATAAAATGGGAATTGAACATGATATCTCTATTACTACTGTTGAAACCGGAATTTTTGCCGATATTGACAGCAAGGGATCAGGTGCGGTGATCGGCAGAAGAGGGGAGACTCTCGACGCTTTGCAGTACCTTTCCTCACTGGTTGCAAACAGAATTGAAGGAGATTATATCAGAGTTTCTCTGGATAGCTGCGGATACCGTGAAAAAAGAGAAGAAACTCTTAAAGGTCTGGCTGAAAGAATAAGTGAAAAAGCTCTGAAAACCGGTAAATCAACTGTTTTAGAACCGATGAATCCGTATGAAAGAAGAATTATTCATTCGGTTGTTTCTAAAATAGAAGGCGTAAATTCAAAGTCCATCGGGGAAGAGCCTTACAGAAAAATTGTTATAGCTTCGGATAATCCCAGAAAATATAATAATAAGCGCAGAAAAAGCGGTAATGATAATAATAAAAAAATTGATGAACCTATGTCGTTTGATTATAAAACCAGTTTTGAAAAAGATTATAAAAAACCAAAGCCTGAAGACGATATCAATGCGGGGCTTTACGGAAAGATTGAGCTTTAATAAAGCCAAATTAATTTCATGGCGGCCTTGTGCCGCCTGTTTTATTTTGTGAGGTGTTGTTTATGTCGACTATAGCCGCTGTTGCTACTCCTGACGCTGTGGGAGGAATTTCTGTTATACGTATTTCCGGTGAAAAATCTCTTGAAATAGCTGACAAAATCTTTAAAAATTACGCCGGAAAAGCGCCCTCTCAAATGGACGGTTATACCTGTGCATACGGACAAATCATTAATGATAATAATGAAAAAATAGATGATGTAGTATTGACAGTATTCAGAAATCCCAAAAGCTATACTGGGGAAGATGTTGTTGAAGTATCATGTCATGGCGGAAGATATATTACTAAAAAAATATTAAGAATGATATATAAATATGGTGCAGAACCGGCACAAGGCGGAGAATTTACAAAAAGAGCATTTTTAAACGGTAAAATGTCATTGACTCAGGCAGAGGCAGTAATGGACATAATAAGCTCGGGCGGAGAAAGTCAGCTTAGATATGCAAACGCTCTGAAAGACGGTGCGGTATTCCGACGAATAAATAAAATTAAAGAAGGTATTGTAAATATTCTCGCAGACCTTGCAGCTTGGGCAGACTTTCCTGAAGAGGACGTTCCGGAAGTAAAACCGGAAGTTTTGGGAGTGCAGATAGATAGAGTGGTAAAAGATTTAACTAAAACTTTAGATACCTATGAACATGGAAGAATTGTCAGGGAAGGTATTAATACTGTAATATGTGGTAAGCCAAATGTTGGTAAGTCAACTCTTATGAATTGTCTAAGCGGTTATCAGAGAAGTATCGTTACCGATATCGCAGGTACTACCCGTGATATAATTGAGGAAAATGTAAGAATAGGAGAACTTACGCTGCGTCTTTCGGATACTGCGGGAATTAGAGAAACAGACGACATTATTGAGAGTATGGGCGTAGATATTGCCTACAAAAAAATTGATGAAGCAGATTTGATTCTTGCGGTTTTTGACAGTACTTCGGAACTTGAGCCTAAAGATTTTGAAATTATTGAAAAGCTAAAAAATAAAAATTGTATAGCAGTGATAAATAAAATTGACGGGGAAACAAAGATTGATAAAGATTTTATTTATTCAAATTTCAAAAATATCGTTGAGATCTCTGCGAAAAATGATGAGGGAATAGAAAGACTGCAAAAGATTCTTGAAGATATGTTTTTATATGACAAGTCTGAAGCAAGCGATGGTATTATAGCAAATGAGAGACAAAAAAATTGTATTGAAAAGGCTCTTTCAAATACAATCGAAGCAAAAACGATACTTGAAAACGGTGAAATGCTGGACGCTGTAACGGTTATGCTGGAAAGTGCGGCGGACAATTTAATGGAATTGACAGGGGAGAAGTCCTCGGAAAAGGTCATAGACGACGTGTTTTCAAGATTTTGTGTAGGAAAATAAGATTAATTAAAGAAAAATGTTCCACGTGGAACATTTAAATATGGTGATTATATGAGTTATTTTATGGGAGAATTTGACGTCGCCGTTGTGGGCGGCGGTCACGCCGGAGTTGAGGCGGCACTTGCGTCTGCAAGACTTGGCTGTAAAACAGTACTTTTTACAATTTCACTTGACCAGATCGCTAATATGCCATGCAATCCGTCAATAGGCGGTACCGCAAAGGGACATTTGGTACGTGAAATTGACGCTCTGGGCGGTGAAATGGGTAAGGCGGCAGATAAATGCTTTATTCAGAGCCGCATGCTTAATAAAGGAAAAGGTCCTGCGGTGCATAGTCTTAGAGTTCAGGCGGATAGAATGAGATATCATGAGTACATGAAAAAAGTATGCGAGGCTCAGGAAAACCTTTTTATTAAACAGGGTGAAGTGGCTGAAATACTGACAGAAAATAAAAGTGTCTGCGGTATACGGACAAAGCTTGGCGCTGAATACAAGGTAAAAGCGGTGATTATAGCAACAGGTACATATCTTAAAGGGAAGATACATATTGGTGAGGAGTCCTATGAAAGCGGTCCGGACGCTGCTTTGCCTTCTACTGTTTTGTCTGAAAGTCTTAGAAAAAACGGGATTGAAATACGCAGATTCAAGACCGGAACACCGTGCAGGGTGCATAAACGCAGTATTGATTTTGAAAAAATGGAAAAACAGGACGGTGACGAGCATATCGTACCTTTTTCCTTTGAGACTGACCAGTCTAAAATGGAAAATATTGTTTCATGCTATGTTACATATACCAATGCCCGGACTCACAAGGTAATCCTTGACAATCTTCACAGATCGCCTTTATATTCCGGAAGAATTGAGGGTGTGGGACCGAGATATTGTCCGTCAATTGAGGACAAAATCGTAAGATTTGCCGATAAGGAAAGACATCAGCTTTTTGTTGAACCAATGGGTCTGGATACCGATGAATACTATTTGCAGGGTATGTCGTCCTCGCTTCCTGAGGACGTTCAGTTGGCGTTTCTGCGAACAATAAAAGGACTGGAAAATGTAGAAATTATGCGTCCTGCATACGCTATAGAGTATGATTGCTGCGATCCGGTACAGATGAGATCAACTCTTGAATTTAAAAATCTGGAGGGTCTTTACGGTGCGGGACAGTTTAATGGCAGTTCCGGATATGAAGAAGCGGCGGCTCAGGGAATGGTTGCGGGAGTGAATGCCGCACTGAAAATACAGGGCAGAGAGCCTATGATACTCGACAGGGCAAGCTCATATATCGGTACTCTTGTGGACGATCTTGTGACAAAAGGCTGTGCTGATCCTTACAGAATGATGACTTCACGAAGCGAATACCGTCTTGTTCTGCGTCAGGACAATGCCGATCAACGACTTACTCCGATTGGTTATAAAATCGGTCTTATTTCGCAGGAGCGTTATGACAGACTTCAAAAAAAGATTTCTGATACCGAAAACGAGATAAAGCGTGTTAGAAAACTTAATATTGCACCGTCTGATAAGCTTAACAGGTTCCTTGAAGAAAAGGGTACTGCGTCTTTGAATACAGGCTGTAAGCTTGCAGATCTTATAAGACGTCCTCAGCTTGGATATGATATGCTGGCTGAATTTGACACGGAAAGACCTGAACTTGATTTTGAAGTACGGGAACAGGTGGAATTGCAGATCAAGTATGAGGGATATATTGCAAAGCAGATGGAACAAATTGAAATAATGAGAAAAATGGAGTCAAAAAAATTGCCTTCAGACCTTGATTACAGTAATATTCGGGGACTGAGACTTGAAGCAATTGAAAAGTTAAATAAACAAAAGCCTGAAAATATTGGTCAGGCTTCGAGAATTTCCGGAGTTTCTCCGGCAGACGCTTCAGTTTTGGCAGTATGGCTTGAGCAACAGGGGAGATTAAATGGTAAGTTTTAAACAATGTGAAGAGCTGTTTGTGGAAAACGGTCTGGAGTATTCTGAAAAGCTCCATGAAAAGCTGTGCATTTATTATGAATTTTTAATTGAGTATAATAAAAAAGTTAACTTGACCGCTATTACTGAGTGTGAGGAAGTGTGGGTCAAGCATTTTCTGGACAGTATTCTGCTGTCAAAATATGCAAAAATACCTGAAAAGGCATCTCTTATAGACGTTGGAACAGGGGCAGGATTTCCGTCTGTACCTCTAAAGCTATACAGGGAAGATATCAGTATTACTCTTCTTGATAGTCTGAACAAGCGGATAAAATTCCTTGACGAGCTTTGTGAAAGACTTGGAATAAAAGTTATAACAGTGCATTCGAGAGCAGAGGACGCTGCTAAAAATGTGATGTACAGAGAAAAGTTTGATGTTGCTACGGCAAGAGCCGTTGCGGCTATGCCGGTGCTTTGCGAGTATTGTATGGGATTTGTAAAAAAAGGCGGAATTTTTGCTGCTCTTAAAGGTCCGGGGGAAAGTATAAAAAACGCAGGAAATGCAATAAAAACAATGGGCGGAAAGGTTTCAGACGAAATTGATTACAAGCTCAATGGTTTTGAACAACGAAAGCTTTTTATTGTTGAAAAAATATCGCAGACTTCATTAAAATATCCCAGAAACAGCAGTCAGATAAAGAACAAGCCTCTATAAAATTAAAAAATAATGCCGTATTTTCCCCTTTTATTTATATTAAAAGGGGAATTTTTGTGTGGAAATAATTTCCCTTATAAGGTAAAATTAAAGTATCAAAAGGAAAGGAAGTTAAATATGGCAGCATTTTTAAATTTTACAAAGGAGAAAGAAAAAGAAGAAAATCGTGTAGTACAGATCCCTATATCTGAAATAGTTCCGAATCCTCATCAGCCTAGAACGGAATTTGATTACAACGATATAAGTTCACTGGCAGAAAGTATTTGTCAAAACGGTATTTTACAGCCTCTTTCGGTGAGAAAAGTTGATAGGGGATACGAACTGATTGCCGGGGAAAGACGACTGCGTGCGGCAAAGCTGGTACAGCTGAGATATGTGCCGTGTATTATATTGGATATTTCCGCCCGGACAAGCGCTGTTTTGGCATTAGTTGAAAATATTCAGCGTCAGGATCTGTCTTTTTTTGACGAAGCAAACGCAATTGAAAAGCTTATCAGCTATTATGGTATGACGCAGGAGGACGCTGCTCTAAAGCTTGGAAAAGCACAGTCTACAATAGCAAATAAGCTTAGAATTTTAAAGCTGAGTGATGAAGAAAAGGAGCTTATAACAAAATTTAATCTTACGGAAAGACATGCAAGAGCATTATTAAGACTGGGAAGTAAGGAAGAGCGTCTGGAAATCATCAATAGGGTGATAAAGTTTAATCTGAATGTTGAGCGTACTGAACAGGCAATAGACGAGTACATAGGAAAGGCAAAGGATAAGGAAAGCTATAGAAAAAGAAGTAAGGTTTTTCAGAATGTGAAGATATTTGTAAATACTATTAACAAAGCAGTAGAAACTATGAAGGCGGCAGGAATTCCTGCGGATTCTAAAAAAATTCAAAATGAGGACTATATAGAGTATAGGGTTAAAATTCCAATAATGAATGGAAATAAGAATTTTTAAGATAATTTTAAAATGGTTAAGCTTTTATATAGAGCTTAACCAAATTTTTATGACGGAAACCAACAAGAGACCTGACCTTTAAAATTCACAACCAAGTAAGATGGGTGAAGTTAAATAGAGAACGCAAGTAGAAGATATGTCTCAGCACAGTTATGGGATAGTACCTTGCGTGATAATTTGAAAGGGTTACGCAGTCGTTACATTTCTTTGCTTCTTTCTTTTGTGTGAACAAAGAAAGAAGGGTGTTTCTTTTCGTTATTTTCTTTGCACAAGCAAAGAAAATGACAAATAAAAAAATTTTGTCAGCTTTTTCAAAAGTTGCTTTACGAGTCTTTAAAATGAAAGTTAAGTTTATGAAATTCGAAATAAAAATTTTTATTCTTTGCAAAAGTAACTTTGTGAGTCTTTAAAAAAATGTTTTGAATTAATGAAAATCGGCATAAAAGTTTTTGCCAAGCTTTTTTCAAAAAGCGGAGTGTTCCACGTGGAACATTTTTTTATACAAATAATCAACAAAAAATCTTTAAATATCTTTACAGGAGAGAAGGAAAGTGGTATAATTTAATATAGTACTGAAAAAGGAGGAAATTCAATGGGAAAGGTCTATGCAGTTGCAAATCAGAAAGGCGGTGTGGGAAAGTCTACCACCGTTGTAAATCTTGCGGCTTATCTTGGTTCTAGGGATAAGAGAGTGCTGTGCATTGATATAGACGCACAGGGAAATACTACGACAGGTCTTGGAATCAGAAAAAAATCCATTGAATACTCTTCATACGACGTTTTGATCGGTCAGGCGAGAATTCAGGATACTATTATTAGAACCGAATTTAAAAATGTCAGTATAGTTCCGGCTACTTCCGCCCTTGCAGGCGGTGAAGTAGAAATGATAAATATTGATGACCGAATGAACAGACTGAAAATGCAGCTTCTTACCTGCCGATTGGATTATGATTTTATATTTATTGATTGTCCTCCGTCTCTTAGTCTTATAACTATAAACGGACTGGTGGCATGCGACAGAATTATTGTTCCCATGCAGGCTGAGTTTTTTGCTCTTGAGGGACTTAGTCAGCTTATGGAAACTATAAAAATTGTAAAGACAAAGTATAATCCGACTATTGATATTGAAGGAATTCTGTTTACAATGTTTGATCCGAGACTTAATGTCAGCGGACAGGTTGTGGAAGAAGTTGAAAAGTATTTTCCGGGTAAGATTTTTAAGACTAAAATTCCGAGAAATGTAAGACTTTCAGAAGCTCCCAGTCACGGAAAACCGGTAATGTACTATGATAAAAGTTCAAAGGGAGCGGAATATTACGAGCTTTTAGGACTGGAAATTTTAAATGAAGAACCTCCGAAAAAGAAAGAAAAGAAAAAATTATTCGGAAGAAAAAGAGAAGGTGTGTAAATGGCGTCAAAAGGAGGATTGGGCACAGGTTTAAGCGCCCTTTTTGAAGACAACAAAACAAATACTGATTCAGGTCAGACACTGAGAATTACAGAAATTGAGCCGAACAGGGAACAGCCCAGAAAAAATTTTGATGATGAATCAATTTCAGCGCTTGCGGAATCAATAAAGCAGCACGGTATTTTACAGCCGTTGCTTGTAAGACCGTACGGCAGCGGATATCAGATAGTTGCAGGTGAACGCAGGTGGAGAGCTGCAAGAATGCTGGGTCTTTCGGAGGTTCCGGTACAGATAAAGGAATTATCCGATTTAGAAGCAATGCAGATAGCGCTGATTGAAAATCTACAGCGTGAAAATCTTAATCCCGTTGAAGAAGCTAAGGGATACAGCGAGCTTGTGGAATCCTTTGGAATGACTCAGGAGGACGTTGCAAAAACTGTAGGACGTTCCCGTTCTTCCGTTGCGAACGCTATGAGATTGCTGGCTTTGCCTGATGAAGTACTGGAAATGCTTGAAAACGGCGAGCTTACGGTCGGTCACGGAAAGGCTTTGCTTGCATTTGACGATGAAGAAAAAATGCTTGAAGCTGCAAAAAAAGCAGCTCAGGGACTGATAAACGTAAGATCCTTGGAAAAAATGGCAAGTGATAAGGGTGAAAAAACGGCTGTTACAAACGAGCGTATTGACAGCTATTTCAAGGAAATGGAAATCGGTCTTCACAATGCTCTGGGCAGAAAGGTGAAGGTTGAATACGGTAAAAATAAAGGGGCATTGATCCTTGAATTTTATGATAAAGAGGATCTGTCAGCCCTTGCAGATAAATTATCAAAGTAAAGGAAGTAAAATAAAATGCTTGACATTAAAATTATCAGAGAAAATCCGGATAGGGTTAAGGCGGCTTTGAAAACAAGAAATGCCGACTATGACAGCTATATTGATGAAATTCTGGAAATTGACGAAAAGAGAAGAAAGCTTTCTACCGAAACAGACGCTTTAAAGGCTGAACAGAATAAGGTATCAAAGCAGATTCCGATTATGAAGAAAAACGGTGAAAATACTGACGCTGTTATGGCTGAAATGAAGGAAATTTCTGAAAAAATCAAGAATGACAATGCAGTTATAAGCGAACTGGAAACTAAGCAGAGGGATACTTTACTGAGAATCCCGAATATTCCGTCTGAAACTACTCCTATAGGCAAGGACGACAGTGAAAATGTTGAATTGAGAAAGTGGGGAGAGCCTTCAAAGTTTGACTTTGAACCGCTTGCGCACTGGGATATAGGTAAAAATTTAGGTATACTTGATCCGGAAACGGCAGCTAAGGTAACAGGCGCAAGATTTCATTTTTATAAAGGACTTGGCGCAAGACTTGAAAGAGCTGTAATCAGTTATTTCCTCAATACTCACACTGAAAACGGTTATACGGAAGTACTCCCTCCGTACATGGTAAACAGAGCGTCAATGACGGGCACAGGTCAGCTTCCGAAGTTTGAAGAGGACGCTTTCAGAGTTGCAAACAACGATTATTTCCTGATACCGACTGCTGAAGTTCCGGTAACAAACATGCACAGAGATGAAATTTTATCGGGCGACAAGCTGCCGATCAAGTACTGTGCTTATTCCGCATGTTTCAGAGCTGAAGCGGGAAGCGCAGGCAGAGACCAGAGAGGTCTTATCCGTCAGCACCAGTTTAACAAGGTTGAATTGGTAAAATTTGTTGATCCGGCAACCTCTTACGACGAACTTGAAAAGCTTACAAACGACGCAGAAAGAGTACTTCAGGGACTTGGTCTGCCTTACAGGGTTGTTGCGCTTTCCACAGGTGATATAGGATTCTCAAGCGCTAAAACTTACGATATTGAAGTATGGATGCCATCATATAACAGATATGTTGAGATATCAAGCTGTTCTAATTTTGAGGATTATCAGGCAAGACGTGCGGCAATCAGATTTAAGAACAGTCCAAAGGACAAGGCTCAGTTCGTTCATACTCTTAACGGTTCGGGTGTTGCAGTGGGCAGAACTGTTGCGGCTATTCTTGAAAATTATCAAAATGCAGACGGAAGCGTTACTATTCCCGAGGCTCTTGTACCGTTTATGGGTACTGATATTATTAAATAATTTAATGCGCCGAAGATTTATAATTTTCGGCGCTTGATTTTAGTTTAATTAACTGGTCGGGTCTTATATATATTATATCATCGTACTAAAGACGAATTAAAAGTTTTTTGCTTACTTTTTTTCAAAATTTTTTC
>CABIYQ010000004.1:0-39627 GCA_902362965.1 Oscillospiraceae bacterium | reverse complement strand
TTTGCGAGTGTTTAGAAACGATATCAAGTTAATAAAATTCGGCATAAAAGTTTTTGCCAAGCTTTTTTTCAAAAAGCTTGAAAAAAGTCGAAAAAAAGCTTGACATTATGAGAAAAAAATAGTATCATTATAAGAAATAGTTTAAATAAGAAATGTAAGACAGCTTTAATTTTTAATTAAAAAATTGGCTGCTTTATTCATATATTAAGGAGGATTTTTTATGCTAAGTGAGAGAAAATTTGAAAAAGAGGGTTTAACTTTTGACGATGTACTTCTGATTCCGGGACAGTCGGACGTTACGCCTAACATGATTAATCTGGGGACCAGACTTGCAGGTAATATTACTTTGAAAACTCCGATTATGACAGCAGCCATGGATACCGTAACAGAAGCAAAAATGGCAATCGCTATTGCGAGAGAAGGCGGAATCGGTATCATTCATAAAAACATGACTATAGAACAGCAGGCTGATGAAGTAGATAAGGTTAAGCGTTCTGAAAACGGGGTTATTGTAAATCCATTTTCTCTTACAGCGGACAGATATGTATATGACGCAGACGAACTGATGGGCAAGTATAAGATTTCAGGCGTACCGATCGTTGACAGTCAGGGAAAGCTTGTAGGTATCATTACGAACAGAGATATGCGCTTTATTTCAGATTATGATACTAAAATAGGCGACGTTATGACAAAGGACAATCTTATAACTGCTCCGATTGGTACTACTCTTGAACAGGCACAGGAAATTTTAAGAACTCACAAAATAGAGAAACTTCCTTTAGTTGACGAAAACGGTTATTTAAAGGGACTTATAACTATTAAAGATATTGAAAAAGCAATTCAGTACCCTAATTCTGCAAGAGACAAGGGCGGCAGACTTCTCTGCGGTGCTGCAATTGGCGTAACAGCAGACGTACTTGAAAGAGCAGGGGCTTTAATTGACGCGCAGGCTGACGTATTGGTACTGGATTCTGCACACGGTCATTCACAGAATATAATGAAATGTCTGAAAATGGTAAAAGAAGCTTATCCGGATATTCCTGTTATTGCCGGAAATATTGCCACAGCTGAAGCGGCTGAAGACCTTATTGCAGCCGGTGCAGACTGCTTAAAGGTCGGTATCGGTCCTGGTTCTATCTGTACGACACGTGTCGTTGCAGGTATCGGAGTACCTCAGATCACAGCGGTTTATGATGTTGCAAGAGTTGCTCAGAAGCATAATATACCGGTTATTGCAGACGGCGGTATCAAGTATTCAGGCGATATAGTAAAGGCGCTTGCAGCAGGTGCAAATGTAGTTATGCTGGGTTCACTTCTTGCAGGCTGCGAAGAGGCTCCGGGTGAAACTGAAATTTTCCAGGGACGTTCATTTAAGGTATACAGAGGTATGGGAAGTCTTGGAGCTATGGCATGCGGTTCTAAGGACAGATACTTCCAGGAGGGAGCTAAAAAGTTAGTTCCTGAAGGCGTTGAAGGACGTGTACCGTTTAAGGGTCCGGTTGCAGATACTATTTTCCAGCTGGTAGGCGGTATCAGATCAGGTATGGGTTACTGCGGCTGCGTTGATATTCCTACACTTCACGAAAAATCACAGTTTGTAAGAATTACAGGGGCAGGACTTAAGGAAAGTCATCCGCATGATATTTATATCACAAAAGAAGCTCCGAATTATTCAGCACAAATCTAATATAAAGGCGGTCTTTAGACCGCCTTACTTTTTTAAAAAAAAAGTAAGCAAAAAACCTTTTACGCCGAATTTCTTCAACTTGAAACACATTCTAAAGACTCGCAAAGCAGCTAAGGCTCGACAGGTAAGTAAACAGGGAATTGAAGAGAAAATTTTGAAAAAAAGTAAGCAAAAAACTTTTATATCGATTTTAGTTTACTAGTATTTTTTAAACAATTTACGAACCAAAGAAACAAGTTTCTTTAAAACTTCTTTTATTAACTTTCTTGTTTCGCAACAAGAAAGTAACAAAGAAATGCGCCCACTCAAACGCCGTGGGCGGCTTGCGGCACATAAAGTGCCGAATTTTATCCGTCATACAGTTTCTGAACTAATTAGTCTCCCCATAAAAGGCAAGACATAAAATAAAAAATTCACGCCCATGTAAGATGGGTGATACTAAAGAAGATAGCAAGTGGCAAAAACGTATCAGTCTTTTGTTTGAATAAAGAAATGACAAAAGTTTTTTATTTTCGTTTTTTCAAAAAACAAAAAGTTAAAAAATAATTTTGCATACTTTTTCAAAAAGTATTGAAATAAATGATATAAAATGGTATCATAATAACAGTTGTGTTTAAAGAAAAATATATATTTTAAAGGAGAATATAAGAATGAAATACGGTTATTTTGACCTTGAAAATAAGGAATATGTAATAACTAAGCCGGATACTCCTGCGTCATGGGTAAATTATTTGGGATCGCCTGAATACGGCGCTATCATTTCAAATAATGCCGCAGGATACAGCTTTGTTAAGTCAGGTGCAAACGGAAGGATAACACGTTTCCGTTTCAATTCAATGATGGCTCTTCCGGGACGCTATATATACATCAGAGATAATGAAACGTGTGATTACTGGTCTGCTTCATGGCAGCCTGTAGGAAAGCCGTTGGATAAGTATAAAAGCGAATGCAGACACGGTACGGCTTATACGGTAATTAGTTCTGAGTACGAAAAAATAGCGGCTGAGACAACTTATTATGTTCCACAGGGAAAAACATACGAAGTATGGCGTACAAAGATAACAAATAATGATACAAAGTCGAGAAAGCTTTCGGTTTTCGGATTTACTGAATTTACAAATGAAGATAATTATGAACAGGATCAGGTAAATTTGCAGTACTCGCTGTTTATTTCTCAGACTAAATTTGAAGAAAACAGAATTATTCAGACTATAAGTGAAAACAGTAAAAAAGACCGTACAGACAGATTTTTCGGTATGGTAGGAGCTGAAGTTACTGCCGCATGCGGTAATTTTGATAATTTCATAGGTTCATACAGAACCTACTCAAATCCCGTAGCTGTTGAAAACGGCAGACTAGATAACTCCATGAATTATAATTCAAATTCATGCGGCGCATTGCAGTCGGATATTACCCTTGAAGCCGGACAGACTACAGAACTTATTTATATTCTTGGAAGAAGAAAAAGTGAGGAAGCTGCTGTTATTCTGAATGAATACAAGGAACAGGGAAAAGTTGACAGGGAAGTAGAAGAGCTTAAAAATTACTGGCACTCCACTCTCGATCGTTTTCAGGTCAATACTCCAAGCGAAGAATTTAATAACATGATAAACGTGTGGAATGCATTCCAGTGCTTTATTACGTTTATATGGTCAAGAGCGGCTTCGTTTGTTTACTGCGGATTGAGAAACGGTTACGGTTATCGTGATACAGTACAGGATATACAGGGTATAATTCATCTTGATCCTGAAATGGCAGCGGAAAAGATAAGATTTATGCTGTCGGCGCAGGTCGATAACGGGGGAGGACTTCCACTGGTTAAATTCACACACAATGCCGGACATGAAAATACTCCTGACGATCCGGAATATGTTAAGGAAACAGGACACCCTTCATACCGTGCAGACGACGCTCTGTGGCTGTTCCCGACTATTGTAAAGTATCTGGGCGAAAGCGGAAACAAGGCATTTTTAGATGAGGTCATCGTTTATGCAAACGGAGGCGAAGCTACTGTTTATGAGCACTTGAAAAATGCCATAAGATTTTCTATGGAAAGACTCGGTGCACACTCAATGCCGGCAGGTCTCCATGCAGACTGGAACGATTGCTTAAGACTCGGTGCAAAAGGTGAGTCTACATTTGTTGCATTCCAGCTTTACTACGCAATGAGCGTTATTAAAGAAATGGCTATATTAAAGGGTGACGGCGATTATATAAGCTATATTGATAAGGTACAGGGGGAACTGTCTGCCGCTCTGGATAAGTGCTGGGACGAGGACAGATTTATAAGAGGTATCCGTGAGGACGGCGTTATCGTTGGAGCTAAGAACGATTCTGAAGCTAATATGTGGCTGAATCCACAAAGCTGGAGCGTTATTTCACGTTTTGCGTCTGATAAACAGGCTGAAAAAGCCCTTGACAGCGTTCATGAAATTCTCAATACGCCATACGGTGCAAAACTGCTTGATCCTCCTTATAAAAAGCATTATTTTGACGGTGCGCTTATGCATATTTTCAATGACGATACCAAAGAAAACGGCGGTATTTTCTCACAGTCGCAGGGTTGGATAATCCTGGCCGAAGCTCTTGCAGGACATGGTAACAGAGCCTTTGAGTACTTTATGGAAAGCTCTCCTGCTGCAATGAATGACAAGGCTGAGATAAGAGTTATTGAGCCGTATGCTCACGGACAGTTTACAGAGAGTAAGGCATCTCCTTTTGAGGGACGTTCTCATGTACATTGGCTGACCGGTACTGCGTCTACGGTTATGGTAGGCTGTGTTGAGGGTATATGCGGTATGAGACCTGATTTGGAAGGACTGGTAATTGCTCCGTCTATTCCGTCAGAGTGGGACGGTTTTACAATTGAAAAAAATTTCAGAGGCAAACAGCTTTCGATTGATATTCAGAATCCGAATCATGTACAGAGCGGAGTCAGTGAAATTACTCTTAACGGAGAAAAGCTTGAAGATAATTATGTTCCAGCTGAAAAGCTTGCAGATGTAAATAAAATTACTGTTATTATGGGATAACAAAAAAGGACGGTTTTGAACCGTCCTTTTTTAATTTTTATTATGGAAAACTTTTAAATCACTTCAAACAAACTTCCTGTCAGAGGAGTTACAGTTAAAGTAAAAATATCTTTTTTTGGTTCTACAGCTTTTGTTCCCCGTGGAACATCTCCGCCGTAATCTTCCCAGCGGCTGTTTAAAATTTCCTTTAACTTTACGGTTTTTCCCAGAGTAAACGATACTTCCTGTTTCATGCCGGAAAAATTAAATACGCATAAAACAGTACTTCCTCCGCAGGATCTTTCAAAAATATAAACACACTGTTCACAGTTGTCAGACATGATCCATCTGAAATTATCCATATTGTATTCGCCGCTGTGTAGCGCAGGATTTTTTAAATATATTTCATTTAACTTGGTTATATACTTTTGAAAAGCGTCATGAAGAGGATATTGAAGTATTTGCCAATCTTGTTCACGTTCCTCTGACCATTCTCTGAATTGTCCGAATTCATTTCCCATAAAGTTCAGTTTCTTGCCGGGGTGAGCGTACATATACATGTAAAGCGCCCGGCACTGTAGAAATTTATCTTGATAATCTCCGTACATTTTCTGAATTATGGTTGCTTTTCCGTGTACTGTTTCATCATGAGAGAATGGGAGAATAAAAAGCTCGTTGTAAAAGTATGCCATAGAGAAAGTCAGCTTGTGATAATGATTGTGACGTTCCCACGGGGCAATACGAAAATAGTCCAGGGTATCGTTCATCCAGCCAAGATCCCATTTGTAATCAAATCCCAGACCGTCATATTCAACAGGAGCGGTAATTTTCGGGAATGCTGTTGAATCCTCGGCTATCAGCATAGCTGTAGGGTGAAGCTTTTGAAGTCCCAGATTCATATTTTTAAGGAAACTTACAGTGTTTTCGTTGACGCCTCTTGCCGGATCTCCTCCCCAATAAATTGCACGGCTGATAGCGTCCATTCTAAGACCGTCAAAATGAAATTTTTCCAGCCAGAAATTAGCTGCGGACTGTACCAGACAGCGGGTTTCATTCCTTGAATGATTGAAGTTGCATGTTCCCCATTCGCTTATACCCACGTCTGACGGCGGATATTCATAGAGGTAAGAGCCGTCATATTGTGCAAGTCCGTAGCCGTCTACAGCAAAGTGAACGGGAACAAAATCCATAATTACTCCGATATTGTTTTTGTGGCATTTATCAACAAGCTCCATAAGCTGTGCAGCAGTGCCGTAACGTGAAGTAGGACTGAAAAATCCAGTGTTCTGATAACCCCAGGAGCAATCCGCCGGATGCTCGGAAAGGGGAAGAAATTCAAGATGAGTATATTTATGTTTTTTTGCATATTCAATAAGCTTGTCTGCAATTTCACTGTAATTATACCAGCCGTTTTCATTCTGAGGATTATTCAACCATGAACCCAGATGTACCTCATAGATATTCATAGGAGAATTGTAATTTTTATTTCTGCATTCCATCCACTTGTCATCAGTAAATTTATATTCAGACAAATCGACTATATAAGACGCCCACTGAGGACGCAGTTCCATTCCGAAGCCGTAAGGATCGCAGTGTTCAAAACGTTCGCCTGATTTTGTGTATATAACATATTTATACATATCTCCGAAATTTGCACTGTCTGAAACAAAGCTGTATACTCCATAAGATTCCTGAGTCATAGGTTCTTCCGACCAGTTATTGAAGCTTCCGAATATACATACGTTTGCGGCATTGGGAGCAAATGTTCTGAAAACAATACGTCCTGATTCTTTATGTGATCCAAAATATTCGTAGGCGTTAAAAACCTGTCCGGCAAAAAAATCATTCATGTTCATTTTTATCGATCAGCTCGCTTTCTGATTTATTAATAATTTCTGCTGCTCTTTTGATAAGGCTGACAAATTCATCAGCGTCCTCACCCATATTCATAAGCGCTGTTTTCATTTCATTGAAAACACTTTTTCTTACATTTTCAATATATTCTTTTCCGTTATCTGTAAGGAATACCATAACGTTTCTTTTATCTTTTTGAGAGGCTCTTCGTTTAATATAACCCTTTTTTTCAAGAATTTTCAGTGCGGCTGATACTCTTGCGCTGGTCATATAAAGTTCTCTGCAAAGCTCGGCAGGTTTTTTATAAACCTCGCCGCATATATAAAGATGATTAAGAAGCTTATGTTCACCTTGTAAAAAGAATGCGTAGTTGGTGATAGGGGATTTGTAATATGTGTCTTTAAGGGACTCCATTAAAATTTCAGTAAGCTTTTCATATTTCATAGTAAATTTTCCTTTTATAATTTACCTAACACTATTAGATAAAATTATTTTAGCATATACTTATGATTTTGTCAATAAAAATGTAAAAGGGACGTTTTAACGTCCCTTTCTTTATTTTCCGGTTTTTTGTAATATCAGTCCGGCTGCCGAAAATACTGCAAATGCTCCGATATCCACAGCTACTATAGTCGAACCCACAGGGGTTGCGTACAAAATTGAGATAAGAATACCAAGCAGTGCGCAGAAAACTGACAATACCGCCGAACATATCGTAACGGATCTAAAGCTTTTAAATATCCGCATTGCCGAAAGCGCAGGAAAAATAATCAGCGCAGATATCAGAAGAGAACCTACAAGATTCATTGCAAGTACTATTATAACCGCAATAATTACCGCTATAAGAAGATTGTAAATTCCGGCTTTAGTTCCCGTAGCTTTTGCGAAATTTTCATCAAATGTAACTGCAAATATTTTATTATAAAAAAACAGAAATGCCAAAACCACAACGATCGATAAAATTATACATAACCATACTTCAGCCTTTGTCAGCGTAAGTATGGAAGCCGAACCGAACAGCGTACTGCAAACGTCTCCCGAAAGATTTGAAGAAGTGGAAAACAAATTCATCAGCAGATATCCGATTGCCAGCGAGCCTACTGAGATCATAGCGATTGCAGCGTCGCCCTTTATTTTAGTACTGTTCCCCGTTCTCAGCAGCAGTACGGCGCAAATGACTGTTGCAGGAAGAACAAAAAGCATATCGTTGGTCAGATTCAGTACGGCGGCTACCGCCATTGCTCCGAACGCCGTATGAGAAAGTCCGTCGCCTATAAATGAAAAGCGTTTCAAAACAAGCGTAACTCCCAGAAGAGAAGAACAAAGAGCGATCAGTACGCCTACAATCAAAGCATAGCGTACAAAGGAATGCTCCATATAAAAGCTGAATTTTTCTACTATGTCATTCAATTTTCATTACTCCTTTCATTGCCGGTAAACTGACCTCCTGCATTGCTTTTAAGATATTCTTCTTTTGTACCGAAAAAAATTTCATCTCCGATATGCAGTATGTGGCTTGCATATTTAACAGCCGCGCTTATATCATGGGAAATCATAATTATTGTGATTTTATCCCGACGGTTCAGCTCTTCAATGATATCGTACATTTCCGCTGTAGCTTTAGGATCGAGTCCGGAAACAGGCTCGTCCAGCAAAAGCAGTTTTCTTGTAGCGCACAATGCTCTTGCAAGAAGTACTCTCTGCTGCTGACCGCCGGAAAGTTCCCTGTAACAGCGTGAGGAAAGATTGCTTATTCCCATTCGCTCCATATTTTGAAGGGCTGTATTTTTTTCTTCTTTTTTGTAAAAAGGTCTGATTCCGCATTGTCCCTGACAGCCGGACAGTACAATTTCCTTAACAGACGCAGGAAAGTCTCTTTGAACTACCGTCTGCTGAGGAAGATATCCTATTTCATTTGTTTTAAGTCCGTCTCCTGTTATAATACTTCCGCTGAGAGGAGAATGAAGATTCAAAAGAGTTTTCATAAGCGTTGTTTTTCCCGAACCGTTTTCACCTACAATACACAGATAATCACCCTTGTTTATTGAAAAGTTAAGATCGCTTACTATTGCTTTTGAATCATATCCCAATGACAGATTACGGCATTCTAACTGCGGCATTATAATTCCCCCTTAATTTAGAGCAGTCTTTATATTTTCAAGATTGTTTTCCATTACCGATAAATAAGTAAAGCCGTTTTCTATATCCTTAGAAGTGATCGACTGCATGGAATCCAGCGTTAAAATATTCAGATGTTTTGGTTGTGTTTCATTAATAACAGTGTTGGCAATTTTACTGTCCGAACCGTCGATTGTAATTACGCTTGTCAGTCCGAGTTCGTTGATTTTTCCGGCAAGAAATGTAATGGTTTCAAAGCTTGCCTGTGTTTCCGCAGAGCAGCCAGGAAAAGCTGCGTAACATGTAAGACTGTAATCGTCCGTCATATATCTGAAAGGAAAACGGTCGGCAAATAATAAAACATCTCTTTTTGACGAGCTTATTTCCCTTTGATACTTTTCATCAAGTGCGGAAAGCTTTTCAACATAAGAATTATTATTCTGTTTATAAATCTCTGCGTTTTCTGCGTCGATTTCGCTTAACTTGTCCGTAATGTAATTACAGAATGTCTCCGCATTTTTTAATGAAAGCCATACATGTTCGTCCGGTTCCGATTCCTCTTCGTCCTCATGCTCCATGCCCTCTAATATTTCTTCTTCCTTGACTGAATCTCCCAACACCTCAAGCAGATTTACAGCGACAATATCCTTGTTTGAGGCTTCCTTGAGAGCGTCCTGAGCCCACTGATCTGATTCTCCGCCAACATACACAAACATATCGCATTCTGAAATTTTAAGAATATCCTCTACAGACGGCTGAAAGCTATGCATATCCACTCCGCTTTCAAGAAGAAATGTTACTTCTGCATTATCCGCTTTTTCTCCTAAAATTTCTCTTACCCAATCGTATTCAGGAAAAATTGTGGTTACTATCTGAAGCTTGTCATTATTTTCGTTTAAATTATCTGAATCTGTACTGCATGCTGTAAGACAGAAAATCAGCAGTATTCCTGACATAACAGCAGATAAAATATGTTTCATAAATCCTTTTTACTCCTTAAACATGAATATGAAAATCGTTTTCAATTAATTATACATCATATTTTGATTTGTGTCAATAAAAACAGTAATAATTTTTTAAAAAGTGTAATATATATAATTGTAAACAAAATCAAAGGAGAAATAAAAAATGACCAATGATGAAAAAAATCAGAGAACTGTACACAATGTTATTATGGAAAACAGAAAAAGTCTTACCATTTCAGGAGTGACAGATGTGGACAGCTTTGATGAACGCTGCATTTCTCTTTACACTCAAATGGGCGAACTTGTTATACGTGGAAGAGAACTTCATATTAATTCCATGAGCGTTGAAACCGGAGATATGACAATTGACGGCGATATATGGGCGCTTAATTACGGAGATAAGGATAAAAGAGGAACAGTTTCTATGCTTGGTAAGCTGTTTCGTTAGGCGGTGAATTATGGAGGGTCTGGAAAGCTTTTTTACTTCCGGTCAGCAGCTTCAGTTATTTCTGCTGTCATGCGCTTTCGGTATACCCATCGGAATTGTTTTCGATATTTTTCGTGTTATAAGAATGATCATTCATCACAATAAAATTGCGGCTGCACTGGAAGATATACTTTTTTTCTGTCTTTACGGTGTGTTTCTGATGTGCTTTACCATATCTATGGCCCGCAGCGAATTCAGATTCTATTACTGCGCCGGTAATCTTATCGGCTTCATTCTTTACTATGTTACTGCGGGAACAGTCGTAACGGGTATACTGAGGAAAATTATAGGTTTTATAAAAAGAGCGCTTTTAAGAATTTTCAGACCGCTGTTAAAAAAGTTTGTACTTATATGTGAAAAAATCAGGACTATTTTTGTTGGAAGTCTCCAAAATATAAAAAGTAATAAAAAAAATAGTGAAACCCTCTTGATTGATGATACCAATTTGTTGTATAATAGTAATAAGGAAAAAAAGAATAAAAGAAAGAACGTGAAAAAACTTGGCGTCCAGAACTATAAGAAAAAAACGAAAAAAGGGCATGTTTAGCCTTATCAGCAAGCTTATTATTATTGCCGCTGTGATCGGATGTATAATTTCTATTATTATTACTCAGTCCAGTCTGGCGGAAATGCAGAAGGAACTTAATTCTATTGTCAATAAGACGGAAGAAGTCGAAGCTGAAAATGTTGAGTTGCAGAGGATTCTTGAAGACGACGATATGAACGCTTACATGAAAAAGCTGGCTATTGAAGATATGAATTATGCATATCCGGATGAACGAAGATATTATGATACATCAAGAAACTAGCTTTTTAAGCTTTTATAATTTTCATTAACAGGGGGATTTTTATTATTATGCAGCTCGAAGTAGGTAAAATATATGACGGTAAAGTAAAAGGAATAGCTCAGTACGGTGCATTTGTTGAAATTGAAGGCGCAGGTACGGGTATGGTACATATTTCCGAAATAGCCAATTCATTTGTTAAAGACGTTAAGGATTACCTTACTGAAAACCAGGAAGTCAAGGTTAAGGTACTTAATATCGGCGAGGACGGAAAAATCGGTCTTTCAATAAAGAAAGCAACTGAAAATACTGAGGAAACTCTTAAACCCGCAAAGCGTCAGGAACGCAGACCTAACGTCTGGGAGCCTAAGAAAAAGCCTCCTATGTCGGAGCTTGGCTTTGAGGAAATGCTGACTCGTTTTAAGCAGAACAGCGAAGAGAAAATTTGTGCTCTTAAACGCAGTACAGAACGTAAAAACGGTTCAAGAAGAAAATAATAGTGACGGACTTGAATTTTCAAGTCCGTTTTTTGTTAATTAATGTTGAATTGAGTAATTTTCAATTGTTTGTAACCTGTTAGCTCCGGAGGGAATATTATAATAATGAGCGGACTGCAATTATTTGTCCGCTTTAAATACTTAAGCAACGGAGTTTTCATTATGATAAATAATATAAAAACGCTTTCTTCCCTGAATGAGGGCAGTTCAGGACGTGTTGCAGAGCTTAAAATAAACGGTTCTATGAGGAGACGTTTGCAGGATATAGGTTTAATTGAGGGTACTGAAGTTTTGTGTCTGCAAAAAAGTCCTTCGGGAGATCCTGTAGCATATCTTATAAGAGGAGCTGTTATAGCTCTGAGAGGAGAAGATTCTTCTAAAATTATACTTGAAAGCGTTTGAAATTTTTTCGATTTCCCAAAAAAATCTCCTATGGATTTACCATAGGAGATTTTTGCAGTTATTTGATTGATATTTTTATTATTTTGCAAGTCTTTCTTCAAGCTTGTCAAGTTCCTTGATAAGCGCTTCAGGTACCTTACCGCCCTTATCAGCGATATCTTCCTTATAGTATCTGCGCATTTCTGCAATTTCCTTAGTCCAGAGATCCTTATCAACTGCAAGAAGCTTATCCATGATTTCAGGTGTAACCTCGTCTTCGATACCTTCAACGTTGATATCAGTCTTCTTAGGAATATATCCGATAGCTGTTTCATCAGCGTCGATAGTTCCTTCACATCTCTTGATGATCCAGTCGAGTACTCTCATGTTATCGCCGAATCCAGGCCAGATGAAGTTTCCGTTTTCATCCTGCTTGAACCAGTTTACATTGAAAATCTTAGGAGCCTTATCGCCGAGCTTTTCGCCCATTTCGAGCCAGTGTGCCCAGTAATCGCCTACATTGTATCCGATAAACGGTTTCATAGCCATTGGGTCATGTCTCAGTACGCCTACAGCGCCTGTTGCAGCAGCTGTTGTTTCTGAAGATACAGCGGAACCCATGTATGTTCCGTGTGTCCAGTCAAATGACTGATATACCAGCGGAGTTGTTGAAGCACGTCTGCCGCCGAAGATAATAGCTGAAATAGGAACACCTGCCGGATTATCAAATTCAGGTGAAATGCAAGGACAGTTCTTTGCAGGAGCTGTAAATCTTGAGTTTGGATGAGCAAGCTTGTTTCCGTTAGCAGTAAATTCCTTACCGTTAACCTTTTCGCCTTTCCATTCGGTTGCGTTTTCAGGAGGATTCTTGTCAAGACCTTCCCACCAAACTGTATTGTCATCATTATTGATAGCAACGTTTGTGAAAATAGTGTCCTTCATTGTTGAAGCAAGCGCATTGTAGTTAGACTTTTCATTAGTACCGGGAGCAACGCCGAAGAATCCGTTTTCAGGATTGATAGCATAAAGTCTGCCGTCTTCGCCCTGCTTCATCCAAGCGATATCGTCGCCGACTGTAAATACTTCATAGCCGTCCTTTTTATAGCCTTCCGGCGGAATAAGCATAGCAAGGTTTGTCTTACCGCATGCTGATGGGAATGCAGCTGTGATATACTTAACTTCACCGTCAGGCTTCTTAACGCCTAAGATAAGCATATGTTCAGCCATCCAGCCTTCATTCTTGCCCTGATATGAAGCGATTCTGAGTGCAAAGCACTTCTTACCCAGAAGTACATTACCGCCGTAAGCGGAGTTAATTGACCAGATTGCATTATCTTCAGGGAACTGAACGATATATCTCTTTTCAGGATCAACATCAGCCTTTGAATGCAGACCGCGAACGAAATCGTTTGATTCGTCGCCGAGGTTTTCAAAAGCCTGTTTACCCATTCTTGTCATGATATTCATGTTAAGAACAACGTAGATAGAATCAGTAACTTCAACGCCTACCTTAGCGAGAGGAGAGCCGATAGGACCCATTGAGTAAGGGATAACATACATTGTTCTGCCCTTCATAGCACCGTCGTACATAGGTGTCAGCATTGCCTTCATTTCGTCCGGATCCATCCAGTTGTTTGTCGGACCTGCGTCTTCCTTATTCTTGCAGCAGATAAAAGTTCTGTCTTCAACTCTTGCTACGTCGTTTGGAAGAGTTCTGTGGTACAGACATCCCGGAAGCTTTTCCTGATTGAGTTCAATCATTTCGCCTGTTGAGATTGCTTCCGCTTTAAGAGCGTCGATCTGCTCCTTGCTTCCGTCGATCCAAACTACCTTATCAGGCTTTGTAAGGGCTGTCATTTCTTCAACCCATTTTAAAACGTTGGGGTTCTTTGTCAGTGACATGGTAATAATCCTCCTTGATAATTTAACTGCATATTTATTATTGTATGTATTTTTCTGCAATAATGCAGTTATTCTTTAAAAATTTTTGTTTCATTTTTATATTATAATATTTTTTGAAATAGTTGTCAATAGAATTTCCTTTGATTTGTGAAATTTATAACAATTTTCATTGTTTTTTCACAAAGGACAACTGTTTTCCAGTCGTGTACTTTATTTAATCCGCTTTATAACATAACACATTTGTCATTTTCTTTGATTGCCCAAAGAAACAAGTTTCTTTAAAGCTTCTTTTCTTAACTTTCTTGTCTTGCAACAAGAAAGTAACAAAGAAATGCACTTCTTTCTTTGTTCACACCAAAGAAAGAAGCAAAGAAATGTAACGACTGCGCAGCCCTTTTAAACTATCACGCAAGGAACTCTCCCAAAACTGTACTGAGACATGTCTGCAACTTACGTTTTCCTCTTAGTATCGCCCATCTTACTTGGGCGTGAATTTTTGATGTCACGTCTTGCCTTTTATGGGGAGACCTATTAGTTCAGAAACTGTATGACGGATAATGTTTTTCTTTGTTTTACTTTCTTTCACATGAAAGAAAGTAAAATACGTGTTTCTTTGGTTCGTTTCTTGTCACGAGACAAGAAATGAACAAGAAAAAAGAGTTCAATAGACGATTTAAAAGTTTTTGCCAACTTTTTTCAAAATTTTTTTTCAATTCTTTATAAAATTAACTTTGCGAGTCTTTAAAAACTGTTTCAAGTTGCTTTTGCTCGGCATTAAAGTTTTTGCCAAGCTTTTTTCAAAAAGCGGAAAAAAGTAAGTCAGATTTCTTCCAGAGAAAGCGTTGCAACTGCATTAAGACTCTCGTCCCCACGCTGTCCGGCGAGATAGTTATAATACCCCTGACAGGCGATCATTGCTCCATTGTCGCCGCATAGGTTCAAAGGAGGAAGATAAAGCTTCATGTCACGCTCAGCACACGCCTTTTCAAATGCCGCTCTTACTCCGCTGTTTGCAGACACTCCCCCTGCCACGGCAATAGTCTTATATCCCAGCATTTCCGCCGCCGCCATGGTTTTTTCACAGAGTATATCGGATATAGTATACTGAATACCCGCACTTAAGTCGTTCTTATTTATCTCAATACCCTTCTGCTGTGAATTGTGAAGCAGATTTATTACAGCAGTTTTAAGTCCTGAAAAACTGAAATCAAACTCGCTTCCCGTAACCTTTGGACGGGGAAGCTCATAAGCATCCTTGTTTCCAGAAACAGACGCCTTATCTATATGTACTCCGCCGGGATACGGAAATCCCATGGCTCTTGCACATTTGTCAAAGCATTCTCCTGCCGCATCGTCTCTGGTACGTCCCACAACATGGAACTTTGTATAATCCAGTACCTCAACAATGTGAGAATGACCGCCGCTTGCCACCAGACACAAATAAGGCGGTTTAAGGTCCGAATGAGCAATGTAGTTTGCGGCAATATGACCCGATATATGATGCACAGGTACAAGAGGCTTATCCGACGCCATAGCAAGTCCCTTGGCGAAATTTACTCCCACCAAAAGAGCGCCTATCAATCCCGGAGCGTAGGTCACGGCGACTGCGTCAATTTCGTCAAGAGTTTTTCCTGCGTCCTTAAGGGACTTTTTAACAACTCCCAGTATATTCTCGCAATGACGGCGTGAAGCAATTTCAGGTACTACTCCGCCGTATTTTCTGTGTTCCTCGATCTGAGTAGATATGACCGAGGAAAGTATTTTTGTCCCGTTTTCGGAAACTGCCGCCGCAGTTTCGTCACAGGAGCTTTCAATTCCCAGTATAAGCATATTTATCACCTATTTTTTTCATCATCAGAACTCCGTTGTCAACAGGATTTCTGTAGTAGTTTTTTCTGAATCCGTTTTTGATAAAACCATGTTTTTCATAAAAAGACAGTGCAGACTGATTTTTCTCCCTGACTTCCAAATAAATTACGGTAATATTCTTTTCGGTAAAAAAATTCTCAAGTGTTTTAAGGAGAATTTCAGCCAATCCCTGACGTCTGTATTTTTCCAAAACCGCAATATTTAACAGTTCTCCCTCGTCAATAACCCATGAACCGTTTGCAAATCCGATCATCTCTCCGTTGCATACCGCCGCAAAGACTACAGTTTTTTTCTCTTCAAACCAGTCCTCAAAGGCTTTCAGCGACCAACCGTCGGGAATGCACTTACTTTCAATCTCCGCAATTTTTTTTAGTTCATCAAATCCGCATTTTATAATATCAGCCTTTAGCTTCATACCAACTGTCACCTCTGTTTACGTCGGCAGTAAGGGGTACTTTAAGCTCACAGGCATTTGTCATTTCCTCGGAAAGAATTTTTCCCGCAGCTTCGGCGTCCTTTACATCGCACTCAACTATCAGTTCATCGTGTACCTGTAAGATCAATCTTGCATCAGGCACTTCCTCTTTTAAACGTCGGTAAACTCTTACCATAGCTATTTTAATAATATCTGCCGCACTGCCCTGTATAGGCGTATTCATAGCGATTCTTCTGCCTGCCGCCTGCATGTTTTTATTTGAAGCGGAAAGCTCCGGTACATAACGCTTTCTGCCGAACATAGTGGTAACATACCCGTTTTTCTTTGCATTTTCAACGGTATCATTCATAAATTTTTCTACATTAGGGAAATTGTGAAGATAATCGTCTATATATTTTTTTGCTTCATAAACACTTACATTTATATCCTTTGAAAGTGAAAATGCTCCGATACCATATATAATTCCGAAATTGACAGCCTTTGCTGCACTTCTCATTTCAGGCGTTATCATTTCCTCCGGCAGACCGAAAACCTGTGCCGCAGTGGAGGTATGGATATCAGCTCCCTCTGAAAAGCCCTTTATCATTACCGGATCATTACAAATATGCGCTACTATTCTAAGTTCAATCTGACTGTAATCGGCGTCAAGGAGAGTTTTTCCCTCGGGCACAATGAAAAATTTACGCATTTCACGTCCCAGTTCGGTTCTTACAGGAATGTTCTGCATATTCGGTTCAGTTGAAGAAATTCTGCCTGTTCTTGTTTCAGTCTGTTTGAAAACCGTATGGATTCTGCCGTCAGATTCAACGGTTTTGAGAAGTCCCTCCACATAGGTAGAATTAAGCTTTGTCAGTTGACGGTAACGGAGAACAAGGTCGATCACAGGGTGCTTGTCACGCAGCTCTTCCAGTACCTCCGCATTGGTGGAAAAACCGTTTTTGGTTTTCTTTTTTAAGGGAAGTCCCATCTCATGAAGTATTTCACCAAGCTGTTTTGGGGACGCTATATTAAATTCCTTACCGCACATAAAATAAATCTGAGATTCAATTCCTTCAATTTCGTCTGTAAGAGTTTCCCCGAACCGCTTTACACCCTCTACATCTACCTTTACTCCCGTATACTCCATTGAAGCTAAAACCTCTGTCAGCGGCTGTTCGATTCCATACATAAGCTCAGTCATACCCTGTGAATCAATTTCCTTTATAAGTGCTGCGCAAAGCTCCGGCAGACTAACTATATCCGCCCATTCTCCGGCAGAGCTGTAATAGGGCGAGCCGTAGCGCAGGCAAAGCTTTTCAATACTGTATTCAGCAGAGGATGGGTCAAGCAGATATGCGGCGATTTCAGCGTCCAGCGACATCATTTCAAGAGATTTATTCTCCGCAAAGCAAAGCTTGTACAGCGGCTTTGCCCCGAAAGTATATTTTTCAACATCGCTTGCCATAAGTGTTGAAATATACTCTCTGTTTTCCGTAGTGTAAATAACGCATTTCTCATCGCTGATTTTTTCATATATCTGCAAAATATTATCTCTGTAAAGACAATCCAGATTTTCATTTTTTAAAAGCTCCGACAGCTTTTGTTGGTCAAGCTCTTTTTGTTCGGCGCTTATTTCAGTAGCCTTAACTTTTTCTTCTTCCTTGATTTCAGACGGTTTAAGATTTAACTTCTGCAAAAGTCTCAGCATTTCCAGTTCTGTGAGGATTTCACTAAGCTTTTCATTATCAGGCTGTGCGATAGCATAATCCTCCAGATTGCTGTCAACAGGAGCGTCCAGACGTATAGTCGCAAGCCACTTGCTCTCCTTTGCCGCTTCTCTGCCGTTTTCAAGCTTTGTAAAAACGCCTTTTGTAAGTCCCGCATTTTCCAGATTATCATAAAGATTTTCTATTGTAGTCCAATTAGTGATAAGCGTTGTCGCAGTTTTTTGTCCGATTCCTGCAACTCCTGAAATATTATCGGAACTATCCCCCATAAGCGCCTTTAAATCTATCAGATTGATCGGTTCAAAGCCGTAATCCTCACGAAACTTTTCCGGAGTGTAAATAATTGTTTCTCTGGTAGTTGCAAGGCGTACTGTAACTTTATCGTTAACAAGCTGTAAGCTGTCCTTGTCGCCTGTGAGAATATGGCACTCATTTCCGCTGTCGGCACACATCTTTGAAAGAGTACCCAGTACATCGTCAGCCTCAAAACCCTCACACTCAACTATTTTAATACCCATAGCGGTCAGGATTTCTTTTATAAGAGGCATTTGCTGTGCCAACTCTTCGGGCATACCCTTTCTGTTCGCCTTATAGGACGCCACCGCCTTATGGCGGAATGTGGGAGATCTCAGATCAAAAGCCACTGCAACGCAGTCTGGCCTTACTTCGTCCGCATTTTTAAAGTAAATATTCATAAATCCCAGCAGAGCGTTAGTGTAAACGCCTTTTTTATTGGTAAGCGCTCTGATACCGTAAAACGCACGGTTCATTATGCTGTTTCCGTCTATTGCAAGCAATTTCATAATAATTTCTCCAGTTATTCAGTAATCTATCCTTACTATTATAACAGATTTTTTTATAAAACTCTACCGCTTTTTGAAAAAGCTCTTACTTTTTTGAAAAAAAGTAAGCAAAAAACTTTTATATCGAATTTAGTTAACTTGAATATTCTAATTAATTCACGATGGTTTACTTTACAGAGAATCGAAGAAAAAATTTAAAAAAGCGGAACCAAAACTTTTATGCCGAATTTTATTGACTTGATTTTCTTTTTAAAGACTCGCAAATTTACTTAAATAATGTGAATATTTTACTTTTTCTTATGTGAATCGGTATTATCAGTTCTGCCCATAAGATAATCAACAGAAACATCAAGATAATCCGCCAAAAGTATCAATACGTCAATATCGGCATTAAATATATTATTTTGGAATAGTATTATATTTTCTTCACTTAAATTTAAATCTAAGGCAAGCTTTTCTATAGAAATTCCTCTTTGCTTCATAAGACTTTTTAATCTCAAGGCCTTATACACTTTCTTCACTCTCTTTCTTTTATTGTAACCATTGACGAATACACCAAAATAATGCTATAATTATAATTAAGTATCTACTTAGGCATTTAAACCTTTTCAATAGCTTAAATATATTATATCTCACTTTTATGAGAAAATCAAGATTATTAATAAAAATTTGTATAATTGCACAATCCTATAAACTCAATTTTATGAGATTTATATAAAAGAGGTTAATTTATGTTTTGGGATCGATTTTATAATTTATGTTTAAAAAAGGGCATAAAACCAAATCCATTAGGAAAAGAAATTGGCATATCATCGGGCATTATAACAAAATGGAAGAATGGTGCAATTCCTAATGGTGAAAATTTAATTAAAATTGCAAACTACTTTGATTGCTCCACTGATTATCTTCTTGGAAGAACCGATAATCCCGATTCACATAAAAATAAACTGAAATAAATCTTTTTCTGACTTTCTTTGCTTGTGCAAAGAAAGTAACAAAGAAACACACTTCTTTTTTGTTCACACGAAAAAAGAAGCAAAAAATGTAACGACTGCATAATTAATAGTAAACTATCACACAAGGTACTCTCCCAAAACTGTGCTGAGCCGTTTTTGCTACTTGCGTTCTCCGCTTAATTATCGCCCATCTTACTTAGGTGTGAATTTTTGATGTTACGTCTTGCCTTTTACGGGGAGACCAATTAGTTCAGAAACTGTATGACGGATAAAATTCGGCACTTTATGTGCCGCAAGCCGCTCACGGCGTTTGAGTGGGCGCATTTCTTTGTAACTTTCTTGTTGCGAAACAAGAAAGTTAAGAAAAGAAATTATAAAGAAACTTGTTTCTTTGGTTCTTTTCTTTGCACAATCAAAGAAAATGACAAATATGTTTTGGATACGCTTTTTTAAAAGCGTATCCAAGAAGAGATGAATAATAAATTTAGCCGTTGACGAATCACCAAAAATAATGCTATAATTAAGATTAGTAGTATTTTTTAGGATATTTTAAATAGTTTATTTATATTATATACGTAAATTTGCGCAAAGTCAACCTTATTTACGTATTATTACGCAAACTTTGACTATTTTCATAAAAACAGAGGTATTATTATATGACTAATGCACAAATAGCACAAAAAATAAAGGAAACATGTAAATCAAACAATATATCTATATCAAAAATGCTTACTGCTTGCAAAATACGTAAAAGTTTTATATATGACTTAGAAAAAAGAGATTATACTCCATCTATATTTATAATAGAAAGTATAGCAAACTTTTTTGACTGTTCTATCGACTATCTTATGGGCAGAACTGATAATCCCGATTCACATAAAAAATAAACTAAAATAAATCTTTTTTCTGACTTTCTTTGCTTGTGCAAAGAAAGTAACAAAGAAACACACTTCTTTTTTGTTCACACAAAAAAAGAAGCAAAAAATGTAACGACTGCATAATTAATAGTAAACTATCACACAAGGTACTCTCCCAAAACTGTGCTGAGACGTTTTTGCCACTTGCGTTCTCCGCTTAGTATCGCCCATCTTACATGGGCGTAAATTTTAAATGTTACGTCTTGCCTTTTACGTGGAGACCAATTAGTTCAAAAACCGTATGACGGATAAAATTCGGCACTTTATGTGCCGCAAGCCGCCCACGGCGTTTGAGTGGGCGCATTTCTTTGTAACTTTCTTGTTGCGAAACAAGAAAGTTAAGAAAAGAAATTATAAAGAAACTTGTTTTTTTAAAAAATTCTTTTTATTAGCTTTCTTTAAAGAAAGCTAAATCGGAGTAGAATCATGAAATATTTTAGTATTGGAAAAGTAAAAATAAAAAAGACTGCAGCTCTTGCCCCAATGGCTTCGGTCGCCGACAGAGCCTACAGAACCCTTTGCCGTGAGTACGGTGCATGTTATACGGTAAGCGAGCTTATTTCCGCAAAGGGACTTTGCTACAATGACAAAAAAACTGCCGAGCTTTGCACTGTAACAGACGGCGAACGTCCTATGGCTTTGCAGCTCTTTGGAGACGATCCGGAATTTATGAAAAAAGCGACAGAAATATGCATGTCATATGCCCCTGACATACTGGATATTAACATGGGGTGTCCCGTACCGAAAGTGGTAAACAATAATTCAGGCAGCGCTTTGATGAAAGATATTGACCGTGCGGCGGAAATCGTAAAAGCAGTAAAAAGCGTTTCGGGAGTACCTGTAACGGTAAAATTCCGTAAGGGCTGGAATAAGGATTCCGTAAACGCCGTGGAATTTGCCGTTGCTATGGAACAGGCAGGCGCTGACGCTGTTGCAGTCCACGGCAGAACCAAAGACCAAATGTATTCGGGAAAAGCCGACTGGGACATTATAAAAAAAGTCAAGGAAAGCGTTTCAGTACCCGTAATAGGAAACGGAGACGTAGACAGTCTTGAAAGCTGTCTTGATATGTATAAACAAACAGGCTGCGATCTTGTAATGATAGGACGTGCCACCTACGGAAATCCTTTTATTTTCAGGGAAATTGACAGCTATTTTGAAAATCTTCCGTATACTCCGCCTAAAATTGAGGAGCGAATGGAAGTTATGCTTTATCATATCCGTCTGATACTGAAGCAGTCCGGACAAGAAAACGAACAGAGAGCTATGAAAGAAGCAAGAAAACACGCTTCGTGGTACATGAAAGGACTTTACGGCGCTGCGGGATTCCGTGCAAAATGCTATAGTCTGGAAACCTATGACGACGCTTTAAAACTTGCCGATGAATTTTTGGAATTACAGGAAAAAAATAAATCAGGCGGGCTTTAGGCTCACCTGATAAAGAAATAATAAATAATTCCGTAAATTACCGATGCCGTTGTACCGTAAAGTATGACAGGTCCTGCAATGGTGAAAATTTTCGCACCCACACCCAGTATCAGTCCCTCGGACTTTGATTCTATCGCCGATGATACCACTGCGTTAGCAAATCCTGTGATCGGTACCAGCGTTCCTGCACCTGCATGCTTGGCAATCTTTTCGTAAATTCCCAGTCCGGTAAAAAGTGCACTTAGGAATACCAGTATTATCGACGCCCATGCGCCTGCTGCTTCCTTTTCCGCACCGTAATGAGTGAAAATGTTGAGAATGACTTCGCCAAGTGTACAAATCAGTCCGCCAATCAAAAATGCCATAGGTACATTAACCCAGCTTCTGGAATTTGGGGACGCTTTTTTACTCATTTCACTGTATTCTTTTTTTGTTACCATTCTATTCGCTCCTTTCACAGACTATTTTCTGCACTAAATTCTTCATTATTCATAAAAAAATATTTTTAAAAAATTACTTGACAATAATCTAAAATTATGTTAGCATAAAAACATAAAATATTTTAAAACTGTGAAAAAGGAAGATTCATTGTCAAAGCTTACTCAGAGAGGTTCTGTCATCGGCTGAAAGCAGGACTGTAACAGATTTTGAATACACCGCCTTTTGAGTCCGGTTAATACCCGGCGTTTCGTTTGCGTTACAAAACGGCTTTTTAAGGCAGAATATGTCTGTATTCTGTGAAAAAGGGTGGAACAGCGGTTATTATCGCCCCTTGGACTTTTTGCGTCCGAGGGGCGTTTTGTTTTTGATAAGGGGGATATATGACGGCAATACATTCAATTATAATATTTGCAGTTTTAAACTGCTATGCAATTATGGAATTTGCTGATTTTAGTATTTTTTCAGTACTTTTTACCGTTTTAGGCGGATTGTGGTTTATAGTATTCAACATTTTTCCGTCATTCAAAAAGCAAAATTCATTTAAAACAAAAATGCTGTATGGCGGAACAAGAATTTTAAAGGTTTTTCTTGCAACTGCAATACTCAGCGTTATTTTACTTTTTTTACTGATTTTCCTATTTGATTTTGAAGTAAAGGATATAATTATTAATTCTGTTATTGTAGTCTGCTGTGAATTTGTGCTTTTCTGGAACGGTATTATCCGTGTTTACTGTACTTCCGCCCAGCTTGGAATCAAGTGGAGAGTACTTGGAATAATTTTCGGCATGATTCCCGTTATACACTTAATTCTGCTGATAAAAATTATTTCAGTAACAGACCGTGAATACAAATTTGAACTTGGAAAACGTCAGCTTGAAGATAAACGAAAAGAACAGAAAGTATGCGATACTAAATATCCTATTCTGTTGGTTCACGGCGTATTTTTCCGTGATTCAAACTTTTTTAACTACTGGGGACGAATTCCTGAAACACTTATCAGCAATGGTGCAAAAATATATTACGGCGGACAGCAGTCGGCGGCATCCGTTGAAGAAAGCGCCAGGGAACTGACGGAAAAAATCCGCACTATCGTTAACGATACCGGCTGCGGAAAAGTAAACATCATTGCTCACTCAAAGGGAGGTCTTGATTCAAGATATGCAATAAGCTGTCTGGGAGCTGACAAATATACCGCAAGTCTTACAACTGTGAATACTCCTCACAAGGGCTGTCAGTTTGCTGAATATCTTTTAAATAAGGTTCCCGATTCTTTCCGTCAGGGAGTCGCGGACAAGTACAATAAGGCTCTTAAAAAGCTTGGAGATACTGATCCCGATTTTCTTGCAGCCGTAAATGATCTGACCGCTTCTAGCTGCCGTGATTTAAATGAAAAATGTCCCGATTCTCCTGAGGTTTTTTACCAGAGTATCGGCTCAAAAATGAAAAAGGCGTACAACGGTCAGTTTCCTTTAAATCTTTCTTCTATGTTTGTAAAGATGTTCGACGGTGCGAACGACGGTCTGGTTTCCGAAGCATCAATGAAATGGGGAGAAAAATTTACTTTTCTTGAACCATCCGGAAACAGGGGTATTTCCCATGGCGACGTTATAGACTTAAACCGTGAAAATATTGAAGGCTTTGACGTTAGAGAATTTTATGTAGGCGTTGTTCACGACCTTAAGGAAAGGGGATTTTAATTTCCCTTTTGTATAAAAAATATTAATTTATGGAGGAATATAAAATGATAAAATTAACGTTAAAAGACGGAAGTATCCGTGAAATTGAATCGGCAGCGTCCGCTGCGGAAATCATCAAGGGCATAGGCGCAGGACTTTACAAGGCTGCATGCTGTGTTAAAATCAACGGCGAAGTAAAGGATCTGAGGACAGTTATTGACAGTGACTGTGAATTTGAAGTCATGACTTTTGATTCAATTGAGGGTAAAAAGACTTTCTGGCACACGGCTTCCCATATTCTTGCACAGGCAGTAAAAAGACTTTATCCAAATGCAAAGCTTGCAATCGGTCCGGCAATCGACAACGGTTTCTACTATGATTTCGACCTTGAAAAACCGTTCACAGCAGAAGAACTGACAAAAATCGAAGCTGAAATGAAGAAAATCGTTAAGGAAGGCATTCCGCTGGAAAGCTATCAAATGTCCCCTGAGGACGCTATAAAAACTCTTGAAGAACAGGGAGAGATCTACAAAGTCGAGCTTTGTCAGGAGCATGCGGAAAAAGGCGAACCTATTTCATTTTACAAACAGGGAGAATTCTCCGACCTGTGCGCCGGTCCGCACCTTATGACAACTGCTCCGGTAAAAGCATTCAAGCTGCTTTCATGTACAGGCGCTTACTGGAGAGGTTCGGAAAAAAACAAAATGCTGTCCCGTGTTTATGCAACGGCATTCCCGAAAGCGTCACAGCTTGAAGAACATCTCAAAGCCCTTGAAGACGCTAAAATGCGTGACCACAACAAGCTCGGACGTGAACTTGAGCTGTTTACAACTGTTGACTACATCGGTCAGGGACTTCCGATAATGCTCCCTAAGGGTGCAAAAGTGATCCAGCTTCTTCAGAGATGGATCGAAGACGAAGAAGAAAAAAGAGGATATCTCCTTACTAAAACTCCTTATATGGCAAAATCCGACCTTTATAAAATCTCCGGTCACTGGGATCACTACCGTGACGGTATGTTCGTCTTGGGTGATCCTGACGACGAAACTAAAGAATGTCTGGCACTGCGTCCAATGACATGTCCGTTCCAGTATCAGGTATTTTTAAACAGACAGCGTTCCTACCGTGACCTCCCTATGAGACTTGGCGAAACTTCTACTCTTTTCAGAAATGAGGACAGCGGTGAAATGCACGGTCTTATCCGTGTAAGACAGTTTACTCTCGCCGAAGGACACCTTATCCTTCGTCCGGAACAGCTGGAAGAAGAATTTAAAGGCTGTCTGGAGCTTGCAAGATATATCCTAGACGTTTTAGGTCTTGAGGAAGATATAACTTACCGTTTCTCTCAATGGGATCCTAACAATACCGAAAAATATGAGGGTACTCCGGAACAGTGGAATGAAGCTCAGGAGCTAATGGGTAAAATTCTGGATCATCTTGGAATAAATTATACTATAGGTATTGATGAAGCGGCGTTTTACGGTCCTAAGCTTGATTTCCAGATCAAGAACGTTCACGGCAAGGAGGACACTCTTATTACGATTCAAATTGACATGCTCCTTGCACAAAAATTCGGTATGGAATATATTGATGTTGACGGTTCAAGAAAAACACCGTACATTATCCACAGATCCTCTCTTGGCTGTTATGAAAGAACTCTTGCCCTGCTTATTGAAAAATATGCCGGAGCATTTCCGCTGTGGCTCGCTCCTGAACAGGTTCGCTTTATTCCGATTGCAGACAGGCATCTTCCGTTTGTCAATGAAATTTCTGCAAAGCTTGAAGCTGCCGGTATAAGATGTACTATTGACGACAGAGCTGAAAAAATGGGATACAAAATAAGACAGGCACAGCTTGAAAAAGTACCTTACATGATCATTGCAGGAGATAATGAAGCTGAAACAAAAACAGTTTCCGTACGCTCAAGACGTGAAGGCGATTTGGGTTCAATGTCCGCAGGAGACTTACTTGACAAGCTTCTTGACGAAATTGCAAGTAAAAAAAGATAATTTAAGCTTATAAATACAAATAAGGGCATTATCTAATGCCCTTATTTTATTTTACCGTAAAAAAATTGAGGGACGCTCTATTTTTAGAGCGTCCCTGATTCGATTCATATCAAATTCCGCATTCGTCATAGTCTTTCCACTGTTCTTCGTAGCTTCTGTTGCTGCTCATTCTGAATACAATATAAGCTACAGATGTAATAGCACCGATAAGCGCTACAAGAATAGGGATAAGTACGGCAATCGAATTTCTTTTCTTTTTTTCTTCCATTTTGAAAGCCTCCTGTTTTTTATGTTTTATTAAAGTCCCATTTCAGCTTTAAGTCTTTCAAGCTCGGAATTTACCTTTGAATCGTTTTCCAACTTTTCAAATTCCTCTGCGTCATTACTTCCCGTATCGGTTGCTATATCGGTAAATGCCTGAGCTTCAGCTTCTTTTCGTTCAATTTTTTCTTCCATTCTACTGAACTTTTCAGATGCGCTGGAGGAATCAAACCCTCCTGTCGCATTGGCAAGAGCTTTCTGAGTATCCGCCATTTGGGAACGTGCAATGAGCATTGCCTGACGGCTTTTTGCTTCTTCAAGCTTTGATTTCAGAACTTCAACCTGTGTTCTGATAGTTTCAGTCTGCTGAGAAATGGTATCGTACATTTCCTTATACTGCGCAGTATCCTTATCAGCCTTGACTTTATTTGCCAGAGCCTTTTTGGCAAGCTCTTCATCTCCGGCAGCTATAGCAGTTTTAGCCTTTGATTCCCAGTCGGCAGATTTGGCAGCCGCCTGATCATACTGTTTCTTTGCTATTCTTTCACTGGCAACAGCTTTGCCCAGTGCCTGAGTTGAATTATTGAGTTCCTTCTGCATGTCGATAATGATCTGCTTTACCATCTTTTCAGGATCTTCTGCCCTGTCAATAAGATCGTTGACATTTGATTTGAGTATGTCGCTTAAACGCTGAAAAATGCCCATTGTTCTGCCTCCGTTTATTATTTTTTAAATAGTGACTTTAATACAAGTCCGCCTCCCACAGCGGTAAAACCAAACATTAATACATAGTTGAACAAATTTCCGCCGCTGAAATGAAGTCTGACGCTTGTAATAACTGCTATAAGTATTATTGCTGTCCCGATACCCGTTACAATCCAGCCGAATATCTTTTTTTCCATGACAAACAGCATTACAATTCCTATTAAAAGCGGTATTATTACTGTTCCGTTGGGAGCAGACCATCCGCCGATACTGTAAAAGGAACTGAATCCGGACGTTACTTTAACTGACTGGAATATCCAGAACAGTCCGACGCCCAGCAGCAGAAGTCCGATAACAAATTGTAAAAGAATATTGCTTTCGTGCTTTTCCGCAGATTTATATTTGTACTTATTCTTACTTTCGTTTTTCTCCATTTGTTCCATAAGGCGGCGCTGTTCTTCTTCAAGTTCACGAAGTCTTTTATCCATTAATGCACCCCCGATTTTTATAGGTTTATTATAACTCAATAAAATCCTAATGTCAAGGTAGTTGACTTGACATATGAAGATTTTCAAAAAATCTTCACAAAACTTTCCTTTTCTTAACTTTCTTGTTTCGTATATTCTACGCTTTGTAAAAGCGTAGGTAAAAAACATTTGTCATTTTTTGTTTTGTTATTGATGCCGAACCAAAGAAACAAGTTTCTTTAAAACTTCTTTTTCTTGACTTTCTTGTTTCGCAACAAGAAAGTAACAAAGAAATGCGCCCACTCAAACGCCGTGGGCGGCTTGCGGCACATAAAGTGCCGAATTTTATCCGTCATACAGTTTCTGAACTAATAGGACTCCCAATAAAAGGCAAGACTTAACATTTAAAATTCACGCCCATGTTAGATGAGTGCAGTTAAGCGGAGAATCCAAGTTGCAAAAACGTCTCAGCACAGTTTTGGGAGAGTACCTTGTGTGATAGTTTACTATTAATTATGCAGTCGTTACATTTTTTGCTTCTTTTTTCGTGTGAACAAAAAAGAAGTGTGTTTCTTTGGTTCGTTTCTTGTCACGAGACAAGAAATGAACAAGAAAAAAGAGTTCAATAGACGATATTAAAGTTTTTTGCTTACTTTTTTTCAAAATTTTTTCTTCAATCCTCTGTTTACTTACCTGTCGAGCCTTATTTAAAATATATCATCAGACTAAAGACGATATGAAAGTTTTTGCCAAGCTTTTTTCAAAAAGCTTGAATGATTTTAGATTTGTCCGCATAGACTTTAGGGACAACGTTCAATAAAGTAAAAGGAGCAAAGGCTATGACAGGACTGACACAGAAACAGGCTGAAAAGCTTCTGGATCAATTCGGGAGCAATACTATCGCAGAGAAAAAAGGTAACGGAGCGTTAAAAATATTTGCAGGACAGTTTAAAGACGTAATGGTTATGATTCTTCTGGGAGCAACAGTGATTTCAGTGTTTCTGGGTGAAATATACGACGCAGCAACTATAATTGCAATCGTTCTGCTTAACGCAGTTCTGGGATTTATACAGGAATACCGTACTGAAAAAACTCTTGAAGCTTTAGCAGATATGACCGCCCCTACCGCTCGTGTTATACGTGACGGTAAGCTGAAAACTATTCCGGCAGCAGAGCTTGTCCCTGGAGACTTGATAGAGATCGAGTCCGGAGACAGAGTTCCTGCGGACAGTGTTATTTTACAGTGCAACGGATTATATGCCGACGAGGCTATGCTTACAGGAGAATCCGATCAGGTAAGTAAAATACCGGGCTCGCCTGATGATAAAGACAATTCCTTAAATCGAAGCTGTGTTGTCTATTCAGGTACTGTTATCACACGAGGCAATGCTAAGGCTCAGGTTATTGCTACCGGAAAAAATGCACAGGTCGGAAAAATATCTCATATGATAAGCGACGCAGGTGAAAGCCGTACTCCGTTGCAGAAGCGTCTGGGAGAGCTCGGTAAGGTCGTAGCGCTTATTTGTATAGGCGTGTGTATCGTTGTGTTCCTTGCGGGAGTACTAAGAGGCGAACCTGTTTTCGATATGCTTATGACAGGTATCACTATCGCTATTGCCGCTATTCCGGAGGGTCTGCCGGCTACCGTTACTATCGCTCTGGCGCTTGCAGTCAGCAGAATGCTTAAACTCAACGCACTGGTAAATAAGCTTCATTCCGTTGAAACTTTAGGCTGTGCTTCAGTGATATGCTCCGACAAAACCGGTACTATAACCGAAAATAAAATGACTGTAAAGCATATCTATACTGATATGAAAGAATTCGACGTATTGGGAAGCGGTTACAAAATAAACGGTGAGATTCGTCTGGAAAATACAAAGCCTAATCCTAAAACAATACCGCCTCTCTATGAACTTCTTAAATGTTCTGTGCTGTGTTCGACTGCTTCTATCGAGTCGGACAGTAAAATAAATTCCAGAAACAGAGGAGCGATCGAGGGTAAGGGAGAATGGACTGTAAACGGCGATCCCACTGAAATCGCTTTACTGATAAGTGCGGCAAAGGGCGGAGTTACCGCAGGCTCTCTCAGTGATATGAGAAAAATCCATGAGATCCCTTTCGACAGCGAAACCAAAATGATGACGGTTATCACCCGTTCGCCTTCCGGTCAGGAAACTGCTTATATAAAGGGTGCGGCTGATATACTTTTAAATAAATGCGCTTTTGTTATGACGTCAAATGGGGAAGTCCCTATTGACCGCATTGTGACAGATAAGATAAATGCGGAAATTTCTTCACTTTCAAAAAGAGCGCTAAGAGTTCTGGCACTGGCAAAAAAAGAAGTGAAAGCAGGGGAAAGTCATTCAGGCGGACTGGTATTTCTGGGACTTGCCGCAATGCAGGATCCTCCGAGAGAAGAAGCAAAGGCTGCTATAAAAAAATGTTCGGCGGCTCATATAAAAACAGTAATGATCACAGGGGATCACAAGGAAACCGCTATGGCTGTTGCTAAAGAAGCCGGACTGTTAAAAGGCGGCAAAGCGGTTACGGGAGCAGAGCTTGACGCTATGAGCGACAGTGAGCTGGACAGACGTCTGCCGGAATTTTCAGTATATGCAAGAGTAAATCCGTCCCACAAGCTGAGACTTGTTAAGGCTTACAAACGAAAGGGAAATATTGTTACAATGACGGGGGACGGAGTAAACGACGCTCCTGCTATAAAGGAAGCAGACGTAGGCGTTGCAATGGGTATTACTGGTACTGACGTAACTAAGCAGGCGGCTGACGTAATCTTGCTTGACGATAATTTTGCGACTTTAGTAAAGGCAGTTGAACAGGGAAGAGGAATTTATGCAAACATCAGAAAGTTTGTGAGATATCTGCTGTCATGCAATATCGGAGAAGTTATTACAATGTTTTTAGGTATTCTTATGGGATTCCCTATGGTACTTCTGCCTACTCAGCTCTTGCTTGTAAATCTTGTAACAGACGGTCTGCCGGCTATCGCTTTGGGTATGGAGCCATGTGAAAAGGATGTTATGAAGCAGCGTCCCAGACGTCCTGATGAAAGCTTTTTTTCAGGGGGACTGCTGTTTAAGATTATATTCCGAGGAATTATGATTGGTCTTTGTACTCTTGGCTGTTTTACTACGATTTTAAGAGCAGGCTGCGATCTTGATACTGCTAGAACAGGCGCACTGGCAACCCTTATATTCTCTCAGCTTATACATGTATTTGAATGTAAATCAGAAAAGAAAGGCATTTTCGGAATAAATTATTTTTCAAATATAAAGCTTATTTTTGCGGTTCTGGCGTCCCTTGCCGTTATTCTTGCGGCAATTTATGTACCGGCGATCCAAATGATTTTTGATACCGTTGCGCTTTCTAAAACCCCTCTTCTTATTTCTTTGGGATTTTCTTTTGCAGTTCCTGTTGTTTCGGGCATTGCAGGGATTTTTCATAAGAATGATATGGATTCCTGATCTAATCCAAAAGATAATACATATTGCCGTCTGGGATACGGGTATTATCAGAAGCGGCGGCGGAGCCTGAATAAACTCTGACTACATAAGCGGTTTCATTATCCATGTTACAGGTGTTTCCTGTAAAGCTGTTATTATATCCCCAGCCTGAAACTATTTCGTGTACTTCAAATGCGTTTCTGATAATTGTATTGCCGTTTTGATAAGCCGTATTGTTCTTGATAATACAATTATTTCCTTTAGTCTTTAAAAATGCATTTGCAGATGTCTGACCACTGATATCGTCGCCGTACATTATGCAGTTTTCTACAATTGTTCCGGTGGTATATTCTTTGATATCAACAAGCTCGGCAGTTACTCCCGGACCTAAAATACATTCTGAAATAGTGTTGAAATCGCAGTTATAGCCGTAGCCCGAAGTGCTTTCAGAGCTTCCTACGTAAATTGCTTCGCCGTAGCCGGGACTTATTCTTCCGGTATTCGTTACTGTACAGCCCTGAACGGTGCAGTAGGAACTGTTATCACGAAGATGTATGCCTTCGCTGCCTGTTTCACTTACTTGGCAATTTATGATATTTGAATAATTTGAATTATCCAGTATTATTCCTTTTTGTGCATTTGATACTGCAATATCTTCAATATTCCAGTAATCACCGGTTATGTAAAGTACTACGCCGTTTTGAATGTTCTGACCGTATAAAACTGCCGGATCTTCAGGATCTTCGCTTCTTATAGTGATCGGCGATTCCTTTGTTCCGTCGGCAAACGACCAGAAATTTGCGCCTTTTGATCCCGTCGACTCAGAAATATATGTTCCGCTTTTTAAAACAATTTCATCTCCTGGCTGAGCGTTGTTCAGAGCAGACCGGAGCTGTGCGGAATTTTCTACATATATTATATTTGTGTTACTATATAAAAGCTCTCTTTTTAATAATATTAAGTCGAAAACATTGCAGATTCCGTCATTGTTTATATCACAGTCAGATTTAAGGTCTGAATTTTTCTTGACAAGAAAGTCCGATAAGACTTTTATATCCGAGATATCGAATACGCCGTCATTATTGATGTCAGTCGTTTTTCCGGCAGAAACAGAAAGAAAGCTGACAGTAGATGATAAAATGCCGACAGAAAGAATGAATGCGGTAATTTTATTTAATTTCATATATACCCCTTTTTAATAAATAAATTTTTAGACTTTATAATTTATTATAACACATAAATAGTTAAGGTACAATAAAAACCGACGTCTTTTTGACGTCGGTTTCAAAGCTTAATTGGTATAAAGCGGCATTCTTTTTTATACCTGTATTTTATGAGGAACTTATGAATCGGTTGCTTCAACCAGCTTGTCTGAGGATCTGAAAAGAAGAGTAATACACCATATAGCTGAAATTGCAACTATTATATATATTGCTCTGCTTATAATAGCGTCAGTACCGCCGAAAAGCCATGCAACCAGGTCGAACTGGAAAATTCCAACCAGTCCCCAGTTGATTCCGCCTATGATAAGCAGAATCAGTGCGAGCTTATCCCACATTCTGTCCACCTCATTTCTTTAAGAACATTTTTCTAATGTTCATGAAGTTATTATTTTCATCTGTTTATTAAATATTCTATAATAAATCATAGTAATTTTTAGAAATTAACATTTTATTTTTTTCATAAAATCACATTTATATCATAAAACTATCACAAATAAACGGCATAATATACTTGTCAGTTAATTACTGACAAAGTTGAAAGCAGTTGATAAAAATTTTTTAATGATTTCATCTCCTCTAAAATTATGTCACTCTTTATTGAGAGCCCTCTGTTTATAACAGGGGGATTTCTTTTTTTATTTTGTAATCGGACACACTGTATGCTTCATATATTTTATACAGTAAAAAAATATATGAACGGAGGCATAATATGGGACTGACAGCTAAGTCTACAGGCAGGCAGTTAATGTCTGATGGAATGATTAAAAAATCCAGTGAAGAACATATTATTGCACTGGCAGGTAATCCTAATGTGGGAAAATCCACAGTGTTTAACGCCCTTACCGGCATGAATCAGCATACGGGTAATTGGGCGGGCAAAACAGTATCCAGCGCTATGGGAAGGTGTACATATAATAATAAAAAATATGTTTTAGCAGATATTCCTGGTACGTATTCGCTTATGGCACAGTCTGCGGAGGAGGAGGTCGCCAGAGATTTTATTTGCTTTCAAAATCCGGACGCAGTAATAGTCGTCTGCGACGCTACGTGTCTTGAAAGAAATCTCAATCTTGTTTTGCAGACTATTGAAATAACTCCTAAAACTGTTGTATGCGTTAATCTTCTTGACGAGGCGGAAAGAAAAAATATTCATGTGGATATTAAAAAATTGGAGACTTTTCTCGGTGTTCCGGCAGTGGGAGTAACAGCAAGGGAGGGTAAAGGTCTTGACAAGCTTATGGAGGCTGTGGAGCGAGTAATTGAAAACCGACCTGAATCGCCGTTTATACCTGTTTATGATGCAGAGCTTGAAGAAGAGATCCAAAAAATAACTGCCGCCGCAGAGCCGCTTACGAACGGTAAGATTTCCCCGAGATGGACAGCTTTGCGTTTAATTGAAAAGAACGATAAATTAATTAATAAAATTTCAGATTATATTAAGCATGATATTTCCGAGGAAATGTACGGTCAGCTTAACAGATGTGCGGAAAGTCTGGCAAGAAAAAACTGGAATCCGCAGAAAATAAGTGATAATATTATATCTTCTATTATACAGTCTGCACAGAATATCGCTGAAAATACTATTACTATTGCCAAATCCGATTATTATGAGCGTGACAGAAAAATAGACAGGATTTTAACAAGCAGAGTCTTTGGTATTCCGATCATGATAGGACTTTTAGGGATTATTTTTTGGCTTACTGTAGTCGGCGCAAATTACCCTTCTCAGCTGCTGTCAAAGGGCTTGTTCTGGCTGGGTGACAGAATAAATGACTTTTTGATTTATGTTGACTGTCATGATACCGTTAGAGATATGATCGTTAACGGTATTTATAAGGTTTTGGCTTGGGTCGTGTCTGTTATGCTTCCGCCAATGGCGATTTTCTTTCCGTTATTCACTCTTCTGGAGGACCTCGGCTATTTGCCTCGTATCGCATTTAATCTCGACAAGTATTTCAGACGCTCGGGCGCATGCGGAAAACAAGCGCTTACTATGGCAATGGGATTCGGCTGCAATGCCGCAGGAGTTACAGGATGCAGAATTATTGATTCTCCCAGAGAACGCCTTATAGCTATACTTACTAATAATTTCGTCCCATGCAACGGCAGGTTTCCCTCCCTTATTTCAATTATAACAATGTTTTTTACAGCTTCTGCTGCAGGAGCAATGCGATCGGGACTTTCGGCACTGATCCTTCTTGTGGTAATACTCGGCGGAGTATTGATGACTCTTTTTGTATCATGGATATTGTCTAAAACTGTATTAAAAGGCGTTCCCTCGTCCTTTGCTCTGGAGCTTCCTCCGTACAGAAAACCTCAGATAGGAAAGGTTATTGTACGTTCAATTTTCGACAGAACTATTTTCGTTTTGGGCAGAGCCTGCGCAGTCGCCGCTCCGGCAGGACTTCTTATCTGGTGTCTCGCAAACTTTACCGTCAGCGGTGAAACAATTCTTTATCATCTTTCGGAATTTTTACAGCCGCTGGGGAATATACTTGGAATGGACGGGGTTATTCTTCTTGGATTTATTCTGGGATTTCCGGCAAATGAAATTGTAATACCTGTTATTATTATGTGTTACATGTCCTCCGGAACAATTATGGAAATGGAAAATATGCACGCCCTTAAGCTCTTGCTTACTGACAACGGCTGGAACTGGGTCACAGCTCTTTGTACAATGATTTTCATTCTTTTTCATTTTCCGTGTTCTACAACGTGTCTCACAATAAAAAAAGAAACAGGAAGTCTTAAATGGACTGCTGCCGCTTTTATTCTTCCGACAGTCTGCGGTGCAGCGATATGTTTTATTATTTCCTCTTTGGCGAGACTTACCGGAATCGCTGCATGAAAATAATTCCGAATGAAAAATTATATAAAATTTTGTCAAAACGGCTTGAACAGTATTATTTTTTGTGTTATAATAACTGTAATTGTAATGCGGCTGCTGCCGATTGACAAAAGTTTTATAAAAGGAGTAAAAATATGAAGTTTGGTTTTTTTGATGACGCTAAAAAAGAATATGTCATTACTTCCCCTAAGACACCTTATCCATGGATTAACTACCTTGGAACTCAGGAGTTTTTCTCCCTGATTTCTAATACAGCCGGCGGTTACCACTTCTACAAGGACGCTAGACTCAGAAGAATTACACGTTACCGTTACAATAATGTTCCTGTTGATATGGGCGGCCGTTATTTCTATATTAACGATAACGGTACTATCTGGTCTCCTGGCTGGGCTCCTGTTAAAACAGACCTTGACAGCTATGAATGCCGTCACGGTATGGGCTATACTATTATCAAGGGCGCTAAAAACGGTATCTCAGCAGAAGTTACTTTCTTTGTTCCTCAGAACTACAATGGTGAAATCCAGAAGATGGTTCTCAAGAACGAGGGTTCTGAAAAGAAAACGATCAAGCTGTTCTCATTTGCCGAATGGTGTCTGTGGAACGCTCAGGACGACTCTACAAACTTCCAGAGAAACTTTAATACAGGCGAAGTTGAAATAGAGGGTTCAACTCTCTTCCACAAGACTGAATACAAGGAAAGAAGAAACCACTTTGCTTTCTATACAGTAAATGCTGATATTGACGGCTTTGACTGCGACAGAGAAAGCTTCCTCGGACTTTACAACGGCTTTGAAAATCCTCAGGCAGTTGCAGCCGGCAAGGCGTCAAATTCCGTTGCTGACGGTTGGTCTCCTATTGCTTCACATTATATGGAAATTACTCTTGAACCCGGTGAAACAAAGGATCTCGTATTTATTCTCGGCTATGTTGAAAATCCTGTTGAGGAAAAATTCAATGCCGACGGCTCTATGAACAAGTCAAGAGCTTATGAAATGATTGAAAAATATAATACTCCTGAAAAGGTTGAGGCTGGTCTTGCTGAACTTAAGGCTATGTGGGACGCTCTCCTTTCTAAATATACAGTTGAAACTCCTGATGACAAGATGAACAGAATGGTAAACATCTGGAATCAGTATCAGTGTATGGTTACATTCAACATGTCTCGTTCCGCTTCATACTTTGAAAGCGGTATCGGCAGAGGTATGGGATTCCGTGACTCTAACCAGGATCTTCTCGGTTTTGTTCATCAGATCCCTGAAAGAGCCAGAGAACGTCTGATTGATCTGGCTTCTACTCAGTTTGAAAACGGCGGCTGCTATCACCAGTATCAGCCTCTTACAAAGAAAGGTAATGACGAAGTCGGCGGCGATTTCTCAGACGATCCGCTGTGGATGATTCTTTCCGTTGCAGCTTATATCAAGGAAACAGGCGATTACGGTATTCTTGACGCTAAGGTTCCTTATGACAATGATGAGAGCAAGGCTCAGACTATGATGCATCACCTGAAGCAGTCCTTCTATCATGTGGCTGAAAATGTAGGCCCTCACGGTCTGCCGCTTGCTATGAGAGCTGACTGGAACGACTGTATCAATCTAAGCTGCTTCTCTTCTGAACCGGGTGAATCCTTCCAGACTTCTACTTCACCTAAGTACGGCGAAGACAAGTACAGCAAGACTGCTGAATCAGTAATGGTTGCTGCACTGTTCACATATTCAGGTCCTAACTATGTTGACCTTTGCAGACATATGGGCGACGAAGCTGAAGCTCAGAAGGCTCAGGCTGAAATCGACAAGATGAAGAAGAATATTATGGATTACGGCTTTGACGGTGAATGGTTCCTCAGAGCGTATGACGATTTCGGCAAGAAAATGGGTTCAAAAGAATGTGAAGAAGGTAAGATCTTCATTGAACCGCAGGGATTTGCTGTTATGGGCGGCGTAGGCAAGGAAACAGGCGCTGATCTTAAGGCACTGGAAAGCGTTGACAAGTACCTTAACAGCGAACACGGTCTTGTTCTTAACAATCCTGCATTTACAAAGTATTATATCGAATACGGCGAAATTTCCACTTATCCTGCCGGATATAAGGAAAATGCAGGTATATTCTGTCACAATAATGCTTGGATCATCTGTGCTGAAGCTTTTGTTGGTCATGGCGACAAGGCTTTTGAATACTATTCAAAGATTGCTCCGGCTTACAGAGAAGAGAAGTATTCCGACCTTCACAGAACTGAACCATACGTATATGCTCAGATGATCGCCGGTAAGGACGCTAAGCGTCATGGAGAGGCTAAGAACAGCTGGCTTACAGGTACTGCTGCTTGGAACTTTGTTGCAGTTTCTCAGTATATTCTCGGTATTATCCCTGACTGGGACGGTCTGAAGGTTGATCCTAGCATTCCGTCTGCATGGGACGGTTTCAAGGCTGTCAGACAGTTCAGAGGTGCTTCTTACTCTATTACTTTCAAGAATCCTGATCACGTATGCAAGGGCGTTAAGTCTGTTACAGTTGACGGTAAGGCTATTGAGGGCAATGTTCTGCCAGTATTCGGTGATGGTAAAACTCACGAAGTTGAAGTTATTATGGGTTAATTTTATTTAATCTCTTTTATAAACGGTTCTAAGCGGAAGATTTTTATCTTCCGCTTACTTTTTTCCAGCCTTTTGAAAAAGGCTGGGCGAAAACTTTTATGCCGGATTTACACAACTTGTAAAATATTTTAAAGACACGCAAAGTTACTTTTGCAAAGAATGTTAAATCGTCTTTAGTCTGATAATATATTTTAAATAATGCTCGACAGGTTAGTAAACAAAGAATTGAAGAAAAAATTTGAAAAAGGCTGGGCGAAAACTTTTATGCTGGATTTACACAACTTGTAAAATATTTTAAAGACACGCAAAGTTACTTTTGCAAAGAATGTTAAATTGTCTTTAGTCTGATAATATATTTTAAATAAGGCTTGACAGGTTAGTAAACAAAGAATTGAAGAAAAAATTTGAAAAAGGCTGGGCAAAAACTTTTATGCCGATTTTCATTGACTTAAAAAATTTTCTGAACTCTCGAAAGGTAATTAAATGACGTATTTTTTGCTGCAAGTAAAGAAGTTTTATCAGCTTTTTTTAAAAGCTAAAAAATTCATATTGACAAAATCGTATTAATAATATATACTAATTATAAATTTAACTTAAAAAGGAGACTGATTATGGATTCTGACGGGAGTCAAATTATTTGTATTATTTTACTGATTTTTTTAGTACTGGTAAAGTTTTTTTACACGGCATGTGAGTATGCAGATATTGAAGTTAACGATTCAAAAATCAAATCCCTGGCGGAAAAAGATAAAAAATATCAGAGGCTTTCCGAGCTTATCGGAAAACCGGTCAGAATGATAGTTTCATTTTCTATGGGAAAAACTGTACTTAATGTTTTTATTGTTATACTGGCTGTTTGGCTTAGTATGTTCTGGACTGATGATGTTAAAAGCAGTTTACGGTATCTGATTATCGCTTTGGTCATACTTAGTTCCACAGTGTTAATTACTGCATTGACAGAAATTCTACCTAAGAAATTAGTAGGCCGTAATCCGGAAAAATTTGCGGCAGCAACAGTTATTCCTGTGAAGGTTTATATCGCTGTTCTTTCGCCTCTGAGCGCTTTGGCTTACGGTATTTCTGCTGTATTCTGCAAGCTGTTCTCCGTTCCGGTATCGTCAGAACGTGACGCTGTAACAGAAGAAGAAATAAGAATGATGGTGGACGCCGGAAATGAAACAGGAGTGCTGGAAGAAAGTCAGAGGGAAATGATCAATAATATTTTTGAGTTCGGCGACGCTGATATTTCCGATGTTATGACGCATAGAAAGGATATCTGTGCAATTGAAGTGAACTCGAAAATAGGGGATATCGTTTATCTGGCAATTAATGAGGGGTACTCTAGAATTCCGGTTTACGAGGAAACTGTTGACAATATTATCGGTATAATTTATGTCAAGGATCTGCTTTGCCTTGTGGGTTGCGAGCATTCCGAGGATTTTACTGTCAGACAGTTTATGAGAAAGGCTGTATATTTGCCAGAAACTTGTATGTGCAGCGACGCTTTTGAAACTCTTACAAGAGAAAAAGCTCAATGTGCAATTGTGGTAGATGAGTATGGCGGTACGGCTGGTCTTGTTAGTATGGAAGATATGCTTGAGGAAATAGTTGGAAATATTCAGGATGAATATGACGACGAAAAAGCTGAAATATTGAATATTGATGATGGAGTTTATATTATTACAGGAGATACAAATCCTGAGGATGTTGAGAAAATTCTGGGAATAGAGCTTCCGGAAAGACATAATTATGATACTATGAGTGCTTTTATAGTGGATTTGCTAGGCAGAATACCGGAAGAAGATGAGACACCAAGTGTAAGATACGGAGAAGTGGAGTTTACAGTTTTGCTGACTGAAGATAATTGGATATCTAAAATAAAAGCAGTTTACTTAAATGAAAAAGCAAGAGAAGACGAAGGGTAAAAACTTCGTCTTTTTTATACGATACAATAAAATAAGGTAAAACTAGCAAAAAAGTTGTATAAAATTAACATTAAAGTAGTAAAAAACGTCGAATAAACTATAAAATTCTACAAACCTGCAAAAAGTGGTTGACAAAAGAGGGAAGAGGTGATATAATAATAAAGCTGTCGAACGAGAGAGAGCGAGTACGGAATGGAAAAAATTTTTTTGAAAGAAGT
>CABIYQ010000003.1 GCA_902362965.1 Oscillospiraceae bacterium | reverse complement strand
GTATACTTGGTGTTTTCCATGTGTTTCTCTCCTTTTTTTATTATTATACCATCTTTCGCTTTTTGCTGTCCACTTTTTTAGTATAGCACCAAGTCCAGCCATGCTTTACGGTGTGGAACAGGGAACAATCAACATCGGCGGCATTGATATACGGGATATGGAAAGTGCTTCCCTGATGGAAACTGTGAGCTTTGTATTCCAGGATAACTTCCTGTTCAAACAGAGCATTATGGATAATATACGAATGGGCCGCTCGGACGCTACTGAAGCTGAAGTGATTGCCGCAGCAAAAGTGGCCTGTTGTGACGAGTTTGTCCAGAAATTGCCGGATGGGTATCACACTATGTTGGGCGAGAATGGCAGCAACTTGTCCGGCGGTGAACGTCAGCGGATTTCCATTGCCCGTACTCTCTTAAAGTATGCACCTATTATTTTGCTTGACGAAGCAACAGCAAGCCTTGACCCAGAAAATGAAGTGCTGATTCAGGAGGCCATCTCCCGGTTGATTGCCGGAAAGACGGTTCTTGTTATTGCTCACAGACTCCGCACGATTGTAGTCGCCAATCAGATTATCGTTTTGGAAAACGGCCATTTTGCAGAGTGCGGTTCTCACAATAAGCTGATGGAGAAACCTGGAACATATCGCAAACTCTATGAGATTTAGACAAAGAGCCAGGAATGGGCAGTATAAGATTCGTTGCCATTTGGAGCATTTATGCCGTCGGGAGTAGAAAAAACAAAGAATAATTGATCGGGCCATGTACGGGCGCTTTTGCCAGCAGCATCATATAGACTGGGGCAGCAATCAGCGCGCAATCAGGCTGGACATACACAGATACAGGACAGGAACCGGCATACAGCACATTTCGATCACGACAAATACGACAAAGCACAGGACAATTTTTAAATCATTCCATACACTTGGAAACACTTTGCCAATGGAACTTTATTGCGGCGATTCTACCCTGCCTGTTCCTGCTGCTACAAGGTAACATCTGGATTGTGATTCTGACCGGCAGTGTGGCTGGCATCCTGGCGGAAGTTATTGCGGGGATAGGAAAATTCCGCAATCCGAAGCTGAATGTTTTAAGCTATGTGTTCTTCTCTGAAAACCTGTTGGGCGGTTTTCTTCCGATTTGGGTACTGCTTGTGATGATCGCCGGTATGGTTATCTTTTCTCTGATTGGCTGTGTGGTCAGCAAAAAGCTGTTCAGAAAGCATTTTGAAAAGGTCGGAATGGTATGAGTATCGGCAACTAACTTTTGACCCTCGCACAAAATTATTACTGCTGCTTTTGGTAAAACTCCTTTTGATGCTTAGTCATTCCCTGTGGATTGAAATTGTTCTTTTTACAAGTTGTATTGTGATTGTCGGCATCAGCGGGCAAGTGAAAAGTGCAGGTCATTTTCTGATTGCTTTCCTGCTTATGCTGTGGGATCATACTCCACCATCACCAAATGAAATGTACCGTCAGATAAAAATGTTTTATGATGACTTATCTTCCAACACTCTACTTTACATTATTTTAGTATTTATTACTTTATTATATACATTAAAAAGTATATTTCCTATGTAATGAATATTTTTCTTTTGAATTATCTGATATCCTTGTTCTGTTAAATCAGGTAACTTATGTTCTAGTATGTTTCTGGCAATCTTTTCGAAATCATCTAATTTTTTTGCCTGATATACATCTCTTCCTTTTTCCAGCCAACCGTTATAAACAGGAATATCTCGCAATAGTAGTGGAATTTTCATTGCCAATGCTTCCAATACAACAATACCTTCTGTTTCCTCATATGATGGAAACAGAAACAAATCCGACCCGCTGTATGCTGCCTGCAATTGTTTGGAATTAACATAACCAGCAAAAGTAAGGTTAGGGATTTTTTCTGAAACAGCTTTGCGAATTTCTTTTCCAGCAAAGCGCAAATCAGCAGTTCCAAACCATATGAACTGATATTCCGGCATTCGCTTTGCTAATTCTATAAAATCAAGAATACCTTTTCTCTTAATGATTAATCCGGCTGACATTATGATTTTATCAGTATCACTATATCCATAGTGATATCTGAATGTTTTTCCAGCAAGTTCATTTTTTCGATATTCATTCAAATCAATTCCATTGGAAATGACCTGTATCTCTTTATTGATATTATAGCTTGCAAGAAGTTTTTTTGAATATTCACTTGGAGTTATTATGATGTCACCGAGATTATAGCAAAATGTGATCCAACGCTTAAATAATCCCGCAAATAAATTTGATCCGATATAGGAATTGCGGAAATCTTCTTTAGTTGAATGCGCATGATACACAATGGGTATCCCAAGTTTTTTGGCTTTCAGGGCAAGAAAAACGGACTTCAAAAAAACAGTATTGATATGTATAACATCAGCGTCTTTATAACTATCTACACACACTATACCATTTAATCGTAAACTCATTTTTTGGTGATAAATTGCTCTGCCAACACCGCTTTTTTCGATTTTATCCTGCATCTCAGAATAAATATATACTTTCATGCTGTCCCCCCTATTTTATAAACAGTGGTATAAATTGAAAAATTTTATATAATCCCATGCTGTACAGCAAAATTGCCGCCGGTTTGCCAAGCAGGATAATCAGCGTAAACTTCCTGAAAGACATACTGCTGATGCCGGCAAGATAACAAAGAAAATCATCCGGAGCAACTGGCAGAAAAATCAACAGCGCAAATAATTTTTCAAAGCGATTCTTATCAGTAAGATATCGGTTGTACTTCTGGAAAAATCTTTTACTGGTGATGCTTTTCACAAAATTCTGTCCATATGCTCTTGCTATTAGGAAAGCGCATATAGATCCGATACAGATCCCGATATAATTATACAGAAACCCTTTGACAGCCCCGAAAAAAGCAACGCCAAACGCACATCCTACAGCACCTGGTAATATTGGAATAATAACTTGTACTGCCTGTACAATTATAAAAAATATAGGTGCAAAGATCCCAGTTGAATCGAGCATATGACGCATTTTTATTTCATCGGTCAATATGCCCGATTTATACCAATAAACAGACAGAGCAGACGTTACCAGTAACGAAACAAAACAAATTATTCGTTTATGGATAGAAATCCATTCCATAATCTTTTGCATACGTACCTCTGATCTATTTCTTTTTTTGTTTTGAAAAAAGATAAAATACTCCTGTTATAATTGCAAAAGCAATCAGCAGACATTGTATAATATCTGAATGTCCGGAAAAATCCATAAATGGATTATACCAATCCAATATTTTGATTACAAGTGATGTAAGTCCAAATATTATCAATCCATTGGATAATATATACAAAAAGATATTCTTTATTTTCATGATAATCCCTCCGTAATAAATATCCCATCCTGAATCTTATGTTCTGACTTGTAAGGATGATTTATGAACTTGTCTCCGTAGGTCATAAAGGAACAATGCCCTCCATCCAGATTGTAAGCTGCTTTACATCCTAAGTCTTCAAAAAACTGTGACATTTCGTCAGTAAACATACCTCTGGAATAATTCTTTTTTCTTCCGTCTACCAATAGAAAACAATAATGTCCCGGCTCATAGTATCCGATTGCAGTTCGTGGGTGGGATTCCAGGATATAGTCCCATGTTAGAAAATCTGTTTTGGCTTTTCCGTTTTCATCCAGAAGGCTTGGACCAAAGACCCAGCTTTGATATGCACCGGTGTCAATCAATGTCTGAGTATCTAATTCCTGCGGGGTATATATCTTCATCGTTCCGTCCCAATTCAGCACACATGTTTCCATATCTGTATCTGCATTACGGTAAATCACACCATTTCGGATAATTGTTCCATTATTTCTATGACGGTTATTACTATAAGAATCACCGTTTATCGCTAAAACAGACTTCAATCTTGCTGACATATCTGTTAATTTTTCTGAGTATCCAATACCATAAGTATCCTGAGCAAAAGCAGTCTGAATACAAGTAATATCACCGATATAAATATCTGCAAGGGTATAGGCTATCTTGGTACCGTATTTTTTATGTTTTCCTTTTTCCGACATATCAAGCCGATTGGTTTCAATATTTCCATAGCTTAATTCAATAGAGAGGTTTGGACTTTTATATTTGTTATCTGTAATAATTACAGTATTTGAAAAATGATTCGCAAATTTTTGATGCCAATCCCCTGTAGCTGCAATAACACGCGTAGCAGGATAATTATTATCATTATTGTTATATGAAGTTTTTCCTGAATTTTCACTCTGATAAATAATATCTTCTAAAGATGGTACTGCATGTACTCCATAACGTGGTGCTTTGTAATAATAAATCCAAATCCCCAGTAACAAACTAACTGCAATTGCAATATCAGTAATAAGTATAATGAGTCGTTTTATCATTATTTCTTAGCCTCCCATAAGGATAAATGATTATGTGAAAGAATATTGAAAAATTTGCAAACTATCAACCCAATTATAATTCCAAGCAGTGTACCTGCCAGTATATCCGTTGGAAAGTGAACATAAAGATACAATCTCGAAAATGCAATTATTGAAGCAAACACATAAGCTGCTATTCCCATTCGCCTGTCAGAGTGCATAATAATTGTAGCTGCAACAAAAGAGGATAGTGTATGTCCTGACGGAAAAGAATAGTCCTGAGGTGTAGAAATCAACATTTGCACCGTTTCATTGATCCAACAGGGACGTTCTCTTGCAATAAGATTTTTCAGCAAAATATTACCAATGATAACGCCTGCGGACAAACCCGTTCCAATCATGATTCCTATTTTTCGATATTTTTTGAAAAATATCATGATAATTGCTGCTGCAATCCATATCAATCCTCCATTGCCAAGAAATGTGATTTTAGGCATAAGAAAATCGAGAAAGGAGCAAGCCAAATGTTCGTGGATCCAATTTAATAAACGTAAATCAATATTTGTAATTGTCTGCATGATGTGTCCTCTCTGATCTTTGATATGATATTTTGTTCTTTTCAGGTATAAATATCAGGAATCGTTGTACCAACATACTGCCGATAAAAAGTATGATCTCCGTTATAATTTTGGCGGAAAATGCAGGGATCCCGATAGTTGTTAATATCTGTAATAACACAGTATTTGCGGCTAAAATGCCGAATGCCAACGTGAAATATTTCAGTGCTTTCATATGGTTTCCGTATGAATGAAAGACATATTTTTTATTCAGATGATAATTAAATCCGCAGCTGATAACTCGTGCTAAGATATTGCTAAAAAATATAGGATTCCTGAAAGATAATATTCCAAGGAAAAGTGAAAAAATATTAAAAAGAATATAATCCAACACGAAAGATATAAAAGATGAGCCTGAAAATTTTAAAATAGATTGATAGATTCGCAGAGAATCTTTGAAAGGATGAAAATGTGAATATGTATTCCTGTCATTAAGATAAACCGTTCTTATAGGAACTTCTACCCAATCTACTCCACATTCAACACAGTTGAGCAGCATATTCATTTCATATTCATATCGATCTCCTTTTATATTTAACATAAAAGGAATCAATTCTGTCCGAAACGCACGCAGACCTGTTTGTGTATCCCATAACTTTTTACCGCTTGCCAAAGAAAAGACTGCCCGGGTAACTGCATTTCCAAATCTGCTTCTTAAAGGAACTTTTCCCTCAAATTTTCTGACACCAAGTATCAGTTTTTCATTATGATATCGAAGTGACTGACAAACAGATACTATATCATTCGATTGATGTTGTCCGTCAGCATCAACAGTAACAACTCCGCTTTCTTCAGGCATATGCTCTGAAATATAATGCAGTGCTGTTTTAATTGCTCTGCCTTTTCCATAATTGACAGTATGATGCAGTATCGTAGCTTTATCCTTTAATCTTTCAAATATTACGTTTTTATCAGGAGAACTGCCATCGTTGACAATGACAATTCTATAATTCATACAATTCAATTCGGATACCAGATTTTCCAGTTCCTCATTTGGTTCATATGCTGGAATTACGACAACCATAATAAACACCTCCGTCACCAATTCCGGATTGAATTACAGCTTGCTTTTTTTGTGGATAATATACCTTCATGCAGACATTAACACACGCTCTGACTGCAAAACTCAAATCTGTATGAAAATCGTATTTCTGACTGTGATGATAACAATCCAGAACAGATGTCAGATCCTGCTGCTCTATCCGGCTTTCACATTCTGATTTCAGCAAATCATACTTTTCAAAAGCATAGCAATTCAATGCACACTCATAAAGAATATGCTCACGAATATTCCCGATAGCTCCGCCGGAATGTACAGAGCAGCAAAAGTCACTGACATAATGTGCCATTTTTCCGTATACAAGCAGCGTAAATAAAGAATTCCTTCCTGAAATTCGTTCCAGCTTTTTTTGTACATATTTGCCGGATTTTGCATAAAAGTGACGGTGTACAAACTGCATAGGTGATAAATCAGGAATAAGTGAACCTATACAAAATGCAGTTTTTTCCAAAAATGTAAATCCTGTATGTTCAGCTGCAATTTTCGCAATTATAAAATGTGTTCGTAATTTCATAATGATTCCTCTTTTCTAAGATTTCCATGTAGACTGTTTCGACATCCTTTGCAAACTTTTCTGCGGAATATTTTTGAGCTGTCTGTACTGCGTTTTCAGACATGCTTTTATACAACTCATCGTTAAATAAAAATGTTCTGATCAGTTCCGAAAATTCTTTGAAATCTGTGTATTGTCCGCCGTTTTTGCCGTTTGTTATCACGTCATTCAGACAATCATCTCTTCGGCATACAGCAGGTAAACCGCTTGCCAGTGCTTCAATATAGGTCAGTCCCTGCGTTTCACTCTGAGAGGCACTGAGAAATATATCTCCCAATCTGTAATAAGCAGCAATGTTTTCCGGCTCAACTGCACCTGTAAAAATCATCTTGTCAGATATGTTTTCAGCATAAGCAAGATCTTTCAGAGCATCAAGATAAGGTCCGCCTCCTACAATTACAAAAACTGTATTTTCTATATCCAGTCGTTTAAAATATCTTATCAGCTCATCAATGTTCTTTTCCTTAGCAGCTCTGCCGACAGTAATCAGAACCCTGCTTTTTAGCGGTATGCCAAGTTTAGCTTTCAATTCATTTATTATGTTTACCGAAATTTCATCAGAAAATTTTTTCAATCTAAGACCTGTAGGAATAACTTTTATCGGTTGCTCTATGCCATAATCTTTCAGTAGTCTTTCGATTTTTTGACTGGGTGCAATGACTGCTTTAGTATGGCGAAGAATCCGCTTTGTCATCACTATTACCGCCTTTCTTCCCAAAGTAATACTGGGTGAGAAATAGTGGGTATAGTTTTCGTAAACCGTATGATAAGTATGAACGATTGGGCAATTTACCTCCGCCGCAATTCTCTTTGCCATAATAAAAGAAGAAAATTCAGACTGCGAATGAATAATATCCGGTTTCCAATCAATCAGCTTTTGCAGATGGCTCTGACTGATACGTAAGGCTGCTCTTGCTCCGCTGTAAATCCTGCCTACTCCTACAGAACCAATTCTATATACATTTTCGCTTTCACTGCTATGAAAATTCTCTGACGGACAAAGTATTTTTACATCATGTCCCAATCTGCGCAGTTCCGTTTCAAGATTGAGAATTGACGTAACCACACCGTTTATCGTTGGCGTATAACAATCGGCTGTAATCAGTATCTTCATATTTTTTCTCCTTTTCATTTTCTGTCTGCATTATAAATCAATTACATAACATCGCTATCATAATAATATAAAATATATGTAAAATCAGAATTCTCTTTTCTCAAACTTCATACTTGCAGCGGAAAGAAACAGGAGTGAAAAGCCAAGAAGAACGCCAATACCTAAAAACAGCCGGAACACCGGTACATTCTGTCCGATAATCATTTTATACAGTGTAAGATAGCTTGTAAAAATCGAGCTGCTGATTCTTGAAAAAACAAGCCCCAGAAGCGTAAATCCGCCATAAGCTGCAACTCCCATCCCAAAGGCAGATATTCCGTTTTTGCAGAATACAGATATAATACCTGCAAAAGAAACAAAAGCTGCTATTGGAATTACTGTAATGACGACTGACATCAGAACGGCAAATATATTTACTGATGTAAAGCCTGAAAATATCAGACTGAATATTAACGCTGCAATCACATTTGCAGCAGTCAGGAAAAACTCATAAACCATTATTGCCGCAAGCTTGCCGAAAAGAAGTTCTGTACGGCTGGCATGTTTTGTTAAAAGAAATCTCAATTCATTTCGCTCACATTCACTTGAAATCAAATCAGATGAAAGCATTAACGCTGTAAAGGGGACAAATACATAACAGCATAGGGAAAGAATTGCATAAGGATAATTCTGTGAAGAAAATGAAACAATACTGTTTGAAATTAACCCGATTAATGCTCCGCATACCGTAATTCCCAATGTGACAGTCAGAATAATCCAATACTTTTTTCTTTGAAATATTTTATAGATTTCATTTTTTGAACAAATGCACAATGTATTCATTCTGCTGCCTCCTTTTCATTTATAATATGTAAATAATAGTCTTCTACGCTTCCGTATTCTATAATAGCAGTAGTTATACTGCTTTTATCTATGATATTACCATCCATCATAACTGCGGCCTTTGTACATATACGCTGAATTTCGTCTGCAATATGACTGGAAATCAGAATCGTACCTCCGCTTTGTGTATATGCTTTCAGAATATGACGAATTTTTGCTGTTCCTTTTATGTCCAATCCATTTGTAGGTTCGTCCAGAATAAGTAGTTTTGGTTTGTGCAGGATTGCCGCTCCAAAGCCCAGCCGCTGTTTCATTCCCATTGAGAATTTTCCAACAGGTTCATCCTTATATTTGGTAAGCTCCAGTTCCTCCAGGACTTCATCAATTCGCTTTTGTGAAAGTTCCGGATAAAACTTAAGCAGAATTTTCAAATTTTCATATGCTGTAAGATATGGATAAAAAACCGGATTTTCAATCATACAGCCCACCTGCGACATGACATCAATTTCCTCATCAGGCTTTTTTTCAAATATTCTGAATTCTCCGCTATCTGCATGAAGCAACCCAACGAGCATCTTCATGATGGTTGTTTTTCCGCATCCATTTGGTCCTAACAAACCGTAAATTTCACCTTGTTCTATTGTTAGGGATATATTTTCTGCTCCACGCTGATTTTTATACTTTTTGGTAAGATTTATTGCTTCTATTGCATACATTTTTACCACTCCTATATTTTCCCCGAAAGCCGCCGAAAAAATCCGGCGGTTAATTTTATCGGGAAACAATTTCTGTTATATACTGCCCTCTATTGCAAACACGGCATAAAAGCCAAAGGCTTTTGAGAGCCTAGTATAAATCAATCATCATTCTCATTTTCGAGCGAAGATGATTTTTGCAGAGATGATGTGTCTATCATCTGCGGTGTTGTAGAGCCGATATCTGAAACATTTGCATTTATTGTAATATCAATCTGTGTATCTTTGCCATCCGATGTCTGACCGCTGATAACAATTGTCATATTCTGTGCAGACAAATTTCCTTTTGCAATGTCTGCATCCATGGTGACGCTTTCAATTCTGGCATTCTGCGTAATAGGAAATTCCTGCAGCAGTATATCTCCTAAATCATTTTTGCCGTTTTCATTATTTATTCCTGCGTTCATCTCCGTAAAGGCGGAAGCGGCCACATTTGCAATCTCCGGAATCTGAACATCGGTCAGCGACACTGAAATCGTATCACCGTGTGAAACGAACTGATTGCTCAGATCTCCCACAAACAAATCCGCTGTCATTTCCGCAAGCTTAATCATATTAGGAGTAAGCATCTCGTTTTCATCACGCTTTTCCTTGCGGCTTTTTTCGGTGTATCTGCTGCCGTCGCTTTTAACCTTTATATTACAGTCGGAATACTCCTCCTGTACCATGTTTTGTCCTGCGACATCTGCCACAACACTTGCATACTGAACTCCGGCAGACTTTTCGTAAACTGCATTGCCGCTTGCAATGACTTTTCCATTCTGCTTCATCTGAACAGCGGCATTGACAGTCAGATTGTCCTCGCTGATGGTATTTACTACAGCCGATTTGTAATTCTCATATGGATTACCTGCTGCATAGGAAACAACACCTGCCGTTCCCATCAGTGCCAAACCTGCTGCCATGCAAGCTGCTGTTATTTTCTTTGCTTTCATTTGAATCAATCCTTTCGTTGTTTTCCTCTTTCGAGGTTGACTTTATTATAAAACCACACAATAAACTAACGCTAACCCAATTATAAACAAAAGATAAAATGGCATTAAAACTTATATAAAAAATACGCACATCCGAAGATGTACGTATCATAATCTATTATTTTACCAGCAGCAGCGTTCCCGCAGTTATCAGAACAAGACCAATCATGGATTTTTTCGTCAGCTTTTCTTTCAGCACAAAGTAAGAAAAAGCAATCGTCACCAGAATACTCAGTTTATCAATCGGCACAACTACACTTGCCTGACCGTCCTGCAAAGCCTTATAATAACACAGCCATGACAATCCAGTGGTCAATCCGGAAAGGCATATAAACAGCATATTTCGTTTACTGATAGCTTTGATTTCACTTTGTTTACCTGTTACGAAAACCATGAGCCATGCCATAATCAGCACAACAATTGTCCTTATGGCAGTACCAAGATTGGAATTAATTTCACTTATTCCGATTTTCCCGAGAATTGATGTCAGACTTGCAAATACTGCTGACAGAACAGCGTACCATAACCAGCCCCAGCCTTTTGTTTCATTGTCGGACTGCTTTTTGGTTATCATGAAATAAGTGCCAATACCAATCAAAAGCATACAAATAACTTTGACTGCACTGAGTTTTTCCCCAAGAACAAGGAAAGCAAGCAACATCGTCAGTATCGTACTTGACTTATCAATTGGCGCAACCTTGTTTACATTACCTATTTGCAAAGCTTTAAAATAGCAAAGCCAACTGCCTCCGGTTGAAAGTCCTGATAATATCAGAAATAACAGCGTTTTTCCTGAAATGCTGTCAATGTCTTGAAAAGCTCCGGTGAGCCAGACCATCAGCCAGGAAAAAATCAAAACTATAATTGTCCTGATAGCCGTGGCAACTGTGGAATCTATATTTTTGATTCCAATCTTTGCAAGCACGGCAGTAACTCCGGCAAAAAGAGCTGAACCAAATGCAAACGTAATCCACACAGGCACATCACCTACGCTCTGAAACGATATCCCGCACCCCAAACTGTTTCAATATAATGCGGATCGGAAGGATCGTCCTCGATTTTTTCACGAAGCCTGTTAATATGAACTGCCACTGTTGCATTATCACCGACAGAGTCCATGCCCCATATTCGCTCATACAGCGTTTCCTTATCAAAAACCATATCTGCATTTGTCACCAGAAAAAGCAACAGTTCATACTCTTTATTTTTCAAGCTGATTTCCTTTTCCTTTACAAATACACGATGTGATTTCGGATTGATACGAATCGCACCTACTGTTATTTCCGGCTGAATCTCCTGTATGCCGCCTTTCAGTCTGTTGTAGGTTGCAATATGTGCCTGTACTCTTGCAACAAGTTCTCCCGGCGAAAAGGGTTTTACGATGTAATCGTCTGCGCCAAGTCCCAGACCTCTGATCTTATCAATATCTTCTTTTTTGGCTGTTACCATAAGAATAGGTATATCCAGATGTTCCCGCAAGCTCCGACATACGGTGAAACCATCAATTTCAGGCAGCATTAAATCAAGCAGAACCAGCTGAAATCCGCCTTTTAATGCCGTATTCATTCCGCTTACACCGTCAGTTTCAATTTTTACCTCAAATCCATTGATTTCAAGATAATCTCGTTCAATTTCAGCAATGGCAATATCATCTTCTATAATTAAAATTTTACTCATGCTGCTCCTCCTTTGGAATTGTCATCACGATACGCAAACCCTTTGGCTGTAAATTTTCTGCGTGAATCGAGCCGCCGAAGCGTTCCAGAATTTTTGAAGTAATGGCAAGCCCTAGTCCGCTGCCTTTATTTGGATTATTCCTTGACGAATCACTGCGATAAAATACATCAAACAGCTTCGGCAGTGCCTCTGACGGAACTCCGGGACCATTATCCTCAATGATGACACTTACATCTTCAGTGGAATTTTCACAATAAATCTCTACAGCTACTGTTTCGCTGTCTTTGTATTTCAGACTGTTTTCCAGAATGTTGGTAATGGCACTGCGCAGCTGAACTGGATCAGCATAAACCTCCAGATCCTGCGGAATATCTTTGCAAAGAATCTGCATACCCTTTTCCTGATATTCCTTTTGATTTGATGTGACGACAGAGAGAATTTCTTGTCCAATGTTCAGCTTCTCAGGATAAAAAGGACAATCACCAAGATCAAGCTTTGAAAACAAAAACAACTTGTCTACCATGCGGTCGATGTCGTTTGCTTTCGACAGGATGGTTATCATGTATTTCTGCTGCATCTGCGGTGTTGCCGCAACACCCTCCAGCAGCCCCTCAATATACGCTTTAATAGAAGTCAGCGGTGTTCTCAGATCGTGAGAAATTCCTGCAATCAGTTCCTTACGATTCTGCTCGTTTTTCTGAGTGATCTCTACGGATTCTCTTAATCTTACAGCCATATCGTTAAAATCCTCACAGACACTCTGAAACTCGTCCTGTTCGTTATATGTAATGCGATAATCCAGATTTCCGTCACGAATCTGATGGACACCGTCTGTGAGAATATCCAACGGAGCTTCTATTTTTCTGAAAACAAACTTTGTAAGAAAACGGTTTGTGACAATTACCGCAGCGATAATCATGATGCAAAGAATTACAATAATATTTTTTACCAGAAATTCATTGTATTGGCTTTCTTGTATTTCACTGCTGCTATAAATAAGAACGTGATAGGTTTCACCATTTACCAGAATTTTTTCTCCGTAAAGACAGCTTCCATTCATTGAAATATTGCCTTCACCACCTAAGCTTTCCATTGCAGAAATAAGTACAGCTTCCGTTTGGCTTTTGTTGCTGCTGCCTATGGTACAAACAATTCCTGTATCATCATAAATATCTAGCTTCATTTCCTGAGATGAAAGATACTTTTCAATAGTATGATATAGTTTGGAATCTGTAATATCTTCATTGCTGTCCAGAAATTCCTTTGACTGCTCCACAAGAAGTTCATGGATATACGAAAGGTTGTTTTCTTTTACTGTTTCGTCCATAAACTGCTTGTAAAATAAATTCATAAACAGAAACATGGATATTAAAATAATAAGTATACTTACCAGTGCCGGAATGATCAGCATCAGGGTATTGGAAATAAACAGACGTTTTTTTATCGTCATAGCTGAATCAGCTCGTTTCTTATATTATCAGTATTTATTATATCATACTGTAGTTTTCTCGTCAATCTGTTCTGACTTTGCATACACAATTTTCATAGTCTGCATACCCATAATCACAGCACCGCCAATGATAAAAAATACAAAACTGAATGTGTCAATGGAAAGCGATGGCTGTGGCATATCAAGAGTAGTTGGTCCCATTACAATTGCATACAGTGAACCGAGCATAAGTCCGATAATGAGATACACCGTTGCCGCTCTGTGCTTATCAAGAGCTTTTCTGATGATCTTGATAATTGATATCACTCCGGTAACCACGCCCAATCCAAATGCGATCACGATTGGCAGTGCGTGAAAATTGAAATGCAGAATATCCTTGATTGCTGTGACAATTGGCAGATAAATTCCGAAAATCAAAAGCAGCGTTGACCCAGATATTCCCGGCAGAATCATAGCACAAATTGCAATTGCTCCGCAGACAAATACATATACAAATGTTAATATATTTGGGTTGCTCAAATTCATACCATTCCCGACGCCAACCGGATTGAAATATGTAATGACGGATACCAGTACAATACCTATCATTACAAAAAATATTCTGTTGATTTTTTCTTTCAGACAGCCTTTTTCTTCGATAATCACAATGGGAATTGCAAAAATAATAAATCCCATGAATAATGAAGAAATCTGATAAATATGCGTTTCAAAGACGTTTGCCAGAATTATAACGGCAAGTCCAAATCCAATAGTCCAGCCAATGCCAAGCTTTATCAGATATTTTATTGCAGAAATTCTTTTTTCTTTTGTACCTGAAATTAAATCATCCAACGATCCTACAAAATTGTCGTAGAATCCAAGTAAAAATGCTACTGTTCCGCCGGACACTCCCGGGACACTGTCAGCCAGTGCCATACAGAAACCGTAAATGAATGTCAGAATTTTTTTCATAATAAACTACTCCTTTATCGTTCGTTTTTTCCATGATACATCAGAAAATTCAAACGAATTGAAACTATAATTCAACCAGAGATAAAATATTGTTAAACTGTTTTTAAACTGAAAAAGAGCTGATGTACCTTTCATTAAGGTACATCAGCTCATAAAATTATCAGTCGTTGCTTTTTATGCCATTGTCATAAACCATTCCACGATTTCCGGGTCATAGTGGGAGAAAAACAGACTTTCACCACCGTCCAGCGCTTCAACGGCTTCCATTTCCTCTGCTGTCAGAGTAAAGTCGAAAACGTTGAAATTCTCCTCCATACGTTCCTTATGGGTGGATTTGGGAATCACGACCACATCGCTCTGCATCAGAAAACGCAAAGCGACCTGTGCTGCTGACTTTCCGTGTTTTGCACCGATTTCCTTTAAAACAGGATTGTTGAAGTAGTCATTTTTCCCCTCTGCAAAAGGTCCCCAGGATTCAATCTGTGCACCGCACTTTTTGAGATATTCTTTCGCAGTCTTCTGCTGCTGGAACACATGAGTTTCCACCTGATTGACTGCCGGTTTGATCTCAGCAAAATGGTGAATATCAATAAATCTGTCCGGATAGAAGTTGGACACGCCTATCGCTTTCACCTTGCCGGCTTTGTATGCCTCTTCCATGGCACGATAAGTACCATAATAATCTCCGAATGGCTGATGGATCAGCAACAGGTCAATATAGTCCGTTTTTAGCTTGCGCAGGGATTCCTCAATTGACGTTTTAGCCTTTTCATATCCTGAATTGCTTATCCATACTTTCGTAGTGATGAACAGCTCCTCACGAGGAATGCCGCACTTTACAATTGCGTTTCCTACGCCTTCTTCGTTACTGTAAGCCTGCGCCGTATCAATAGAACGGTAGCCAACAGAAATTGCATCAAGGACGCATCTTTCCGCCTCCGCCGGGTCGATCTGATACACACCATAACCAAGTTTTGGCATTTTTACGCCATTATTCAATGTTATATATTCCATATACAAATTACTCCTTCCCATTTCACAAACCAGTTCATACGCCGGGGTTTTTTGATAAGCAATGTTCCGAGTACAAGCTTAAAAAATCTAATTCTATTATCGCTCATTGCCTTTATATTAATAATGTAATTTTCTCCTTATCACAATGCTCCCACTATTTTATGTGGAATATATAATTCTTCAAGATAAGCAATATCTTCCTGAGAGAGTGAAATATCCAGTGCTCCTGCTGCATCATCAAAGTATTTTGCTTTCGTTGCGCCGATAATCGGAGAAGTCACTCCCTTTGCAAGCAGCCACGCTATTGAAATCTGAGACATTGTAGCATCGTATTTTTTAGCAATCTCCGCCACACGCTTTACAATGCAAGAGTCCTTTTCCTGCATGCTGTCATATTTCTGAGCAGCTGTTTTATCAGTCTGACTGCGTTTTGTATCGGTATGCCATTCAAGACGTGAAAGTCTTCCGGACGCAAGGGGACTGTAAGGCGTGAGTGATACATTATACTGTCTGCAAACCGGAATCATTTCACGTTCGTCCTCACGGTACAGCAAATTATAATGATTCTGCATGGAAATAAATTTTGTCCAGCCGTTTTTCTCAGCGGCAAGCTGCATATTATGAAACTGATAACCGTACATTGCAGAAGCACCCAAAGCACGTACTTTTCCGGATTTAACAAGTCCGTCGAGCGCTTCCATTGTTTCTTCAATCGGAGTATCATAATCAAATCTATGTATGATATACAGATCTACATAATCTGTGCCCAGACGTTTCAGCGAACTGTCAATCTCACGGTTTATCGCTTCTTTTGAGAGATTCCCTTCATTAAAGTAAACTTTTGTGGCAATCACTGCCTTATCACGAGCAATATTTTTCTTCAAAGCCTGACCGAGATATTCCTCGCTTGTGCCATGAGAATATACATTGGCGGTATCAAAAAAGTTGATTCCAAGATCAAGAGCTTTTCTAATAATTGTTTCAGTTTCTTGAGGATTTAGTGTCCATTGATGAAAATCCTCAGACGGTCTGCCAAAACTCATGCAGCCAACACATAGCTGTGATACCTTAATTTCTGAATTGCCAAGCTGTACATATTTCATTACTTTTCCTCCTCAAATCCATTTTTCAATCTCTGCTTTAGACATCTTCACACTGCCGCCACGAATGGCAAGTCCCGTTTCCACCTTCGCTTCCGGACATAGCTTTCTGATATCATTTATGCTTCCGCCCAGACCGCTTCCCTCATGAGTGCAGAATGGCTTAATAATCTTTCCGCTGAAATCAAAATGCTCCAGAAAAGTAAATACCGCCATTGGCATTGTACCCCAGTAGTTGGGGAAACCGAGATATATCTCACTGTATTGTTCCATCGTTTCCGGATAAGCTTTCAGCTCCGGACGGGCATTGAGATTCTGATCAGCCTGTGCCTGTGCAATACATTCGTTGTAGTTTTTGGAATAAGGATGTGCCTGTTCGATTTTGAATGTGTCTGCACCTGTCAACTCTGCGATAATACTGGCTGCAATTTCCGTATTGCCGATATCTAGATTTTTTATCATGCCGCTTACGTAGTTTTCGTCGGCTCTTGAATAAAATGCCACAAGTTTATCTGACATTTACATATCCCTCCGTGTGCTTTGTTTATTGTATCTTTATTATATCACATGACAGCTTGACATGGAATCTCCGATATGTTATTATAGTATAAACTATTAGTTGATACTATACGGAGGCTGAGTATGTATAACCATATGCTTGATACGTTTATCGCAGTTGCTGACTGCGGCAGCTTTACAAAAGCATCGCAGCAGCTGTATATCTCTCCCACAGCCATTATGAAACAGATGAATGCACTGGAAAATCACCTGGAACTGAAACTGATTGAACGCACTCCTTCGGGTGTACAGCTGACTTCGGCTGGTGAAATAATATACCGGAATGCTAAGTTTATGATAGACTATTCCCACAAATCCATTGCGGAAGCAAAGGAAAGTGTTTATGCAAACGATACTACCTTTTGCGTCGGCACATCACTGCTGAATCCTGCTAAGCCATTTATGGATATCTGGTATTGTGTGAACAAAGACTTCCCCGAGTATAAACTGCATCTTGTACCTTTTGAGGATAATCATGAGGGGATACTTTCGGAAATTGAGAAACTGGGGAAAAAGTTTGACTTTCTGATTGGCGTATGCGATTCAAAAGCGTGGCTTTCCCGCTGTAATTTTCTTCCGCTGGGTCGATACCAGAAAATGATTGCTGTGTCCCGGGAACATCATCTTGCAAAAAAAAGCCGCATGGACCTTCAAGACCTATACGGCGAAACGCTTATGATGGTAAAGCAGGGAGATTCGGGGGTGAACGATTTTATACGCAATGATCTGCAAAGGTATCACCCGAAGATTCGCATTGAGGACACACCGCAGTTTTACGATTTATCTGTATTCAACCGCTGTGCGGAAACCGGAAAGGTTCTGCTGACCATTGAATGCTGGCAGGAGGTTCACCCCGGACTTGTTTCCATTCCGGTAAACTGGGACTACAGCATACCTTACGGTCTGCTTTACAGCTTTGATGCACCGAAAGATGTACTCAGGTTTGTTGAGAGAGTAAAAGCTCTTAGAAATGAATGATACGATGACTCTTATTTTTGTCAAGTTTTAATTCTGCCCTCAATTACAATTCTGAAATATTGGGAACATCGTCCGCGTCCGCCGGATTCGAGTGTTTACAAATTCGGTCTTTTCGCCGTTTTCAAGCTGAATTATGGAAATTGCGCTCTCGCTGTAATACTTTATTTGGATATAATGTCAATTGACACTTTTATATATTAGTGATATAATAAAAATATGATTATACACTTTGGCAAAGGGGGTGTTCTAATGAAAAAGAAAAACAAGCTTGTTCCTGCAAATTCCGGCGAATCCAGTTTCACGTTAAATGTTCCTGACGGAAGAGGCACATTTGAAAAAGGAATTGATGGAAGAGGAAATCCGTTTGAAAAGCGAACATATGAGAATGGTGATTTTCTCAAACAAGAGTTGTTGCATAGTGATGAACTCAAAGTAACAGCAAAGAAGAAAATCAAGTAATCATAGCAATAACAAAAAAGAGCTATCCGATTCCCAAACGAATCAGATAGCTCTTATCTTTTCAAACAAATAATATATTATTGTTGCCGATAACCGAGAATTGTTGCCAAAACGTTGCCACTGTTATCATGATAACAGCAAAAGCAACGTATTTTAGCCGTTTATTCAGCTTTTGACATTATTCCCACTCTATTGAAGCAGGTGGTTTAGTGGTAATATCGTAGACAATTCTATTAACATTCTTTACTTCATTAACTATTCTGGCAGATATTTTTTCAAGTATGTCATATGGAATTTTAGCGAAATCGGCGGTCATGAAATCAGTTGTAGTAACCCCTCTGAGAGCAAGAACATAATCATATGTTCTTGCGTCACCCATGACGCCTACCGTTCTAGTATTTGTAAGCACTGCAAAATACTGATGAATATCTTTATCTAATCCGGCTTTTGAAATTTCCTCACGGAAAATATAGTCTGCTTCCTGAAGAATTTTAACCTTATTTTCATCGAGATCACCGATAATTCTGATGGCAAGTCCCGGACCAGGGAACGGCTGACGGCTTACCAGTTCATAAGGCAGACCAAGTTCTGTACCAAGTTTTCTCACTTCGTCTTTAAAAAGAAGTCGTAATGGCTCAATAATTTCTTTAAAATCAACATGGTCGGGAAGTCCTCCGACATTATGATGAGATTTTATGACTGCTGCTTCGTCATCATCGCCGCTTTCAATAACATCAGGATAAATCGTTCCCTGAACAAGATAATCTACAGTACCTATTTTTTTAGCTTCTTTTTCAAAAACATTTATAAATTCAGCACCAATAATTTTTCTTTTCTGTTCCGGATCGGAAACGCCTTTAAGCTTTTCTATAAAATACTTTGATGCGTCAACTCTTACAAAATTAATATCCCAGTCTGCAAAAGCTTTTTCGACTTCATCACCCTCATTTTTTCTAAGAAAACCATGGTCAACAAAAATACTTGTAACCTGTTTTCCGACTGCTTTTGACAGAAGTGCGGCAGCAACAGAACTGTCAACTCCGCCTGACAGGGCTAATAAGACTTTTTTATCGCCGACTTTAGCACGGATATCGGCAATAGCTGTTTTAACGTAATTTTCCATTGACCAATCGCCTGTGAATCCACATACATTGTAAAGGAAGTTTCTGAGCATAGCTACGCCATTTTCGGTATGATTAACTTCAGGATGGAACTGTATGCCGTACAGCTTTTTATCTTCATTTTCAATAGCTGCTGCCGGACAGGAATCAGAATATGCAGAAGCCTTGAAGCCATCGGGAAGCTTTGATATGTAATCAGTGTGGCTCATCCATGAAATGCCTTTTTCAGGAAGTTCATTGAAAAGTTTGCTTTGTACATCGTAATTTGTTTCAGTTTTGCCGTATTCTCTCATTTCAGCTGTAGATACAGTACCTCCAAGAGTAAAAGCCATAAGCTGACAGCCGTAGCATATACCCAGAACAGGGATACCTAATTCAAAAATTTCCTTGTCAATTCTTGGAGCGTTTTCAGCGTAAACGCTGTTTGGACCGCCTGTAAAAATGATACCTGTTGGTTTTCTTTTCTTTATTTCTTCAATTGGAGTTTTACGGCTGATAACCTCGCAGTAAACTCCGCATTCACGTACTCTTCTTGCAATCAGCTGATTGTACTGACCGCCGAAATTCAAAATTAAACAAAGCTGATGATTCATATTTAACTCCTTTGATTGAATTTAATATTTATATTATGCCATTTTTCGATAAAAATTGCAACTGTTTTTCATAATTTCATTTGAAAATATATCATATCAATTAATTGCTGACCGCATTCAAAAATAGGATGATCATAATTATCTATAAAGAAATTTTTAATAATATGGGATTTTCTAAATCCACATTTTTCATAAAATGGTACGGTTAAGGGACTGTTTCCGGTTCCAACCTGTAAAATATCATATTTATCTTTATATTTATTAACGATAAAATCAATAAGTTTTCTGCCATACCCCTTATGCTGATGTTCTGGAACTGTCGCAATGTTTTTGATTTCCAGTATGCCGTTGCCTTCATCGGTTATAATGCAGATTGCTTTTGTTCCGTTATTATTTAAAACATACATAATTCCTCTATTCAAATAGAGGTCAATCATATCTTCCTGTTCATCGGCAAGAAGAAGTAAATTTATGTATTGTTTCTTGTTTTCTTTAATTTCTGTAATTTTCATAATATATAAACTGTGTTCTGTTCAGTCCTTAAAATCAATTTGTACAAATATCCTTAACAATTTCTCCTGCAATAATAAGTCCTGCAACTGACGGAACAAATGAAACGCTTCCTATAGTTTTTCGCTTTGTCGTTATTTCCTTGCTTTCTGCTTTATGTTCACAAGGTTTTTCCGTGGAATAAACTACTTTTAGTTTTTTTACATTTCTTTTTTTCAGTTCATGTCTCATGATCTTTGCAAGGGGACACATTTCTGTTTTGTATATGTCGGTTACTATGAGCTTTGTAGGATCAAGTTTGTTTCCTGTACCCATAGAAGAAATAACAGGAACATTTTGCTTATTTGCATTTTCAATCAAAGTCAGCTTAGAAGAAACGGTATCGATAGCATCGGCAATGTAGTCGAATCCGGATAAATCAATTTCGCTGCCGGTATAAAAGCAGTCCAGTGCGACAACGTTTGCATTAGGATTTATGTCAAGTATTCTTTCTTTAGCAACATATACTTTCTTCTTACCGATAGTAGAATGAAGAGCAATAAGCTGGCGATTCAGATTAGTTATTGTCACTTCGTCATTATCAATAAGTATAAGCTTTCCCACACCGCATCTGGCAAGAGCTTCGGCAATACAAGATCCAACTCCTCCTACGCCGAAAATTGCAACTGATGAACTTTTCAGCTTTTTCATACCGTCTTGTCCAAGCAGAAGTTCTGTTCTTGAAAATTCATTAAGCACGCCAATCACCTCTGTCTGTTACAATTTTATATCCAGCTGATTCAACTCGTCTTTCAAGGCATTTTCTGCATTCTGCTGCTTCATCTCCCATACAGATTTTATTATCGTAAAGGGAATAAAGCTTTCTGAATTTTACCGGAGACAGATTCGGCATTACTACATTAGCTCCTGCTTTTAGTCCAAGTTCTCTTCCTTTGGGATTTATAGTTCCCAAGGCGGTAGTTGACGGGATCAAGGCATGGGGGAGGAGAAGACGTGTAAGAGCAACCACAACCAAAGTATCTCTGAGAGTACCGTTTTTAAAATCCTTAAATGGTGTTTCATTATGTGAAATAAACGGACCGATTCCAACCATTTCTGGTTCTAATTTTTTAATAAACAGCAGATCTTCCACAAGATTGTCATGAGTTTGAAAAGGGGAACCTACCATAAATCCTGCGCCTGTCTGAAAACCGATTTTCTTTAATGTTTTCAAACATTCTATTCGGTTGTCAAAGGACATTTCTTCAGGGTGAAGTTTTTCATAGTGTGATTTAGTTGCAGTTTCATGTCTCAGCAGATACCTATCTGCACCGGCATTAAATAATGCTTTATAGCTTTCTTCTGTGCGCTCTCCGAGAGAAAGGGTTACCGCACAATCCGGATATTTTCCTTTTATTTTAGAGATGATACTGCAAAGTACGCTGTCGCTGAAAAATGAATCTTCACCGCTTTGCAGTACAAAGGTACGGAAGCCAAGCTCATATCCGGTATCACAGCACAGCAGAATGTCCTGTTCCGTCAGTCTGTACCGGTTAATTTTATGGTTATCACGGCGTATACCGCAGTAAAGGCAGTTATTTTTGCAGTAATTTGATAGTTCAATTAATCCTCTGATATAAACGTCTTTACCATATATCTGTTTTCTGATTTTGTCAGCTGATTCAAAAAGATATTCATCATTAGAGTTGTTTTCTATAATTGCAATAATATCTTTCTTTTCAGCCATATGAGTGCTTGAGATTCTGTCAATTATCTCTTTAATATTCATAGAAATCTCCAATTAATAATATTATTTTAATCATAATCATAGAACATTCTGTATTTTTTATCATTGTGCGCATAACAGCTTAAAACCAGTCCGATTGCTATATACATGCTGAGAAGCGCAGTTCCGCCGGCACTGAAAAACGGCAAAGGAATTCCGATAACAGGCATTACTTTCAGAACCATTCCTATGTTCATAAAACAGTGAGTAAAGATCATAGCAAATGTCCCCAGACAAATAAGCTTTCCCAGCTTGTCCATTGTATTTCTGCTGTTATTAAGTATTTTTATACAGATGTAAGCAAGTATTAAGATTACTGCAATTGCTCCTACAAATCCAAATACTTGACCAATATATGAGAAAATAAAGTCGTTGTGCATTTCAGGAACAATTACATAATCATCTTTATTTCCAAAGAGACCTTTACCAAATAATTTTCCCGAACCCAGAGCGGCAAGACCTAAATTCTGCTGATATTCAAGTCCCATAGGATCAGTTCCCGGGTGTATAAGCACTAAAATACGATTTTTATGAAGAGATTGTAATCCATAGTTCCAGAGAAGATATATTGCCGGAGGAGTAATTACAATCGCAGCAATTATATATTTTATAGAAAGTCCTGCTGAAAACAGCATTACTACAAACATAAGAATAAACACCATAGCCGTACCGTAGTCTCCTTGCAGCGCCACAAGTCCGATTGGTATTGCTCCGTGAATAATCAATAACAAAAGATGAAGCGGATGATTTATGTTTTCTTCATCTTTGTAAAGATGAAATGAAAAAGTAAGAATAAAAGCAAGCTTCAGGAATTCCGAAGGCTGAAGGGTAGTGAATCCCAGATTAAGCCACGCTCTGTCATCTGCTCCGGCGCGCTGGAGACCCAGACCGGTAAAAGTCAGTAGCACAAGAGCAATAGAGGCAGGAGCATATAGAAACCACAATTTAACCAGATGATGATAATCAATTGACGCTATAATGAAGCATACTGCAATTCCGAGTCCGGTAGATATAAGCTGTATAATATAGGTACGCTTTTCAATGTCTCCTATACCGACTTTATACATGGAATAAAGCATAATTACGCCTATCAGCGCACATACCGTTACTGCTATAAGCAGTCCCTTATCAAGACGTTTATAGTATTTGGAGATTTTTTTAACAAGTGTATTCATAATTTTACCTTTCTTCTGTTTGCCGAGTAATAAGAATCTGTTTTCATGAGTATTCACGAATAGATTCTGAAATTATTTACTGTTGTCTTGTTCCATATTCCAATATTTTCTATCAAGGCTTCTGAACTGTATAGCAGCGGATATATGTTCTTTTTCTATTATTTCGCTGGATTTCAGATCAGCAATTGTTCTTGCAACTTTCAGAATTCTGTCATATGCTCTTGCAGATAAACCAAGCTTGTCAAAAGCGTTTCCGATAAAAGCTTTGGCGCTGTCACTCATCATACAGAATTCCTGAAGCCTGTCAGGAGTTATATTTGCATTGCAGTTTATTTTACTGTTTTTAAATCTTTCATTTTGTATATCTCTGGCTTTTGTTACTCTTTTTCGTATTTCAGAAGAGGATTCTTCTTTTTTATTTGATGAAAGATCCTGAAATTCAACAGGAGCGGCTTCAATATGCAGATCAAATCTGTCCAGAAGGGGTCCGGATATTTTGGAAAGATATGTTGAAACCTGTTTGTGAGAGCAACGGCATTTGTTTCCGGGATGTCCGTAATAGCCGCAGGGACAGGGGTTCATTGCTGCTATGAGCATTATTGATGCCGGATAAACCACTGTTCCTGCCGCTCTTGAAATAGTGACTTTTCCGTCCTCCAGAGGCTGTCTTAATATTTCAAGTGTTTTGCGGTCAAATTCCGCAAGTTCGTCCAGAAAAAGTAGACCGTTATGAGCAAGAGAAATTTCTCCGGGTTTGGGTATTGAACCGCCTCCGGCAAGACCGGCGGCAGAAATAGTATGATGGGGAGTCCGGAAAGGTCTTTCGGTAACTAACGGCGATTTGGGGTCGAGCAATCCGGATATTGAATGTATTTTTGTAGTTTCAATTGATTCTTCAAATGTCATTTCCGGAAGTATAGAAGGCATTCGCTTTGCCAGCATACTTTTTCCGCTTCCGGGAGTACCGATAAGAAGTGCATTATGTCCTCCAGCTGCGGCAATTTCAAGAGCTGCTTTGGCTGTTTTTTGACCTTTGACATCTGAAAAATCAAACGTATAGTTTTCCGGTTTATTTTCAGGTATGAATTTCGGTTGTTTTTCAATTCTTGTACGCATTGTAAAATGGTCAAGGATTTGTGATACAGATTCGGCTGCATATATGTCGATACCTTCGGCAACGGAAGCTTCAAAAGCATTGTCCTTGGGTACGAATACTGATTTAAAACCGGTTTCTCTTGCAAGCAGAACCATAGGCAGGACGCCTTCTATAGGACGCAGGGTACCGTTTAATGAAAGTTCTCCGATGAAGCAGCAGGAGTCAAGATTTTCTTTAATATAGCCTGCGGCTTTCAGTACGGCAACAAGTATAGCAATATCGTGAACAGAACCGCTTTTTCTTGTTCCGGCAGGGGCGAGGTTTACCATTACCTTAGCCACGGGAAATTCTATATTGCAGCATCTCATAGATGCTTTTATTCTTTCACGGCTTTCCTTTACTACAAGATCGGGAAGTCCTACGATATCAAATGCCGGAATTCCACGGCTTATTTCTATTTCAACATCAACATTGAATGCATTCAGTCCGAAAAGACCAAGACTGTTAATTTTTGCAAACATAAAATGCCCCTCCGGTATGTAATTTACAATTACATATATTATATCATGTTTGAGGGAAAATGTAAATAAATATCAAATTAAAGAGAAAAATATTTTTTCCAGGTATGTATATTTTTAGCTTGGTTCACATTATATGGATTTGGATAAAATATTTTATATGGTAAGTTACAAAAAGCGGCATAATCCCTTAACAGGACTATGCCGCTGGTCAAAAATACTTGCTTTTGACCGTAATTTTATATATTAGGGATTGTAACTGTCGGAGACGGTGATGAAGAATGCTGTTCAGCTCCATATCCTTCATTTCTTACAACCGAAACCTTATTGTAAATATCCATACCAGTACCGGCAGGAATAAGTTTACCGATAATAACATTTTCCTTAAGACCAAGAAGCTTATCGCTTTTGCCTCTGATTGCGGCGTCAGTGAGAGCCTTGGTTGTTTCCTGGAATGATGCCGCCGACAGGAAACTGTCAGAGCTTGAAGACGCTTTTGTAATACCCTGAAGTACAGGAAGAACGGTAACATATTCAAGATTTTCTTCTCCGTTTTCCATTCTGTCTCTGATTGAATTGTTAATAGCGTCCACTTCTTTTTTATCAACCATTGCTCCGGGAAGAAGATAGCTGCTTCCTGATTCGTCAACCTTGATCTTTCTGAGCATTTGACGAACGATTACTTCGATGTGCTTATCGTTGATGTCAACACCCTGTAAGCGGTAAACCTTCTGAACTTCATGAATAATATAATTCTGAACTGCCTGAACACCGAGAATGCTGAGAATATCAGACGGATAAACGTTACCCTCAGTCAGCTTTGTACCCTTTTCAATTACTTCATTTTCCTTAACTCTGATCTTGAAATTGTAAGGTACCATATACGTTTCAGATTCATTTGTTTCATGATTTGTGACGATAACATTTCTGGTAGTCTTGATTTCTTCAATATGAACAACGCCGTCAATTTTAGAAAGTATAGCAGCATTTTTAGGTCGTCTTGCCTCAAACAGTTCCTCGACACGAGGCAGACCCTGTGTAATATCTTCCGCAGACGCAATACCGCCTGTATGGAAAGTTCTCATTGTAAGCTGCGTACCAGGTTCACCGATTGACTGTGCGGCAATGATACCGACAGCTTCACCAACGGCAACAAGATTACCGTTTGCAAGGTTAGCGCCATAACATTTCGCACATACGCCGTGTTTGGATTTGCAATGAAGAACAGAACGGATCTTAATTCTTTCAACGCCGGATTCACAGATTCTCTTTGCGTCTGCTTCAGTAATGATCTTATCTTTGGACATAATAATCTCACCGGTTGCAGAGTCTTTCAGATCGTCAACAAGGTATCTTCCTAAAAGTCTTTCAATCAGCGGTTCAATAATTTCATTGCCGTTTCTGATTTCATAAACTTCAATACCGTCGGCAGCATGACAGTCATGCTCACTGATAATAACGTCCTGTGATACATCGACAAGACGTCTTGTAAGGTAACCTGAATCGGCGGTACGAAGAGCGGTATCGGCAAGACCTTTTCTGGCGCCTCGTGAAGAAATGAAGTATTCCAGAATGTTAAGACCTTCACGGTAATTGGCTCTGATAGGAATCTCGATTGTAGTACCGGAAGTATTTGCAATAAGTCCACGCATACCGGCAAGCTGTCTTATCTGATTGATACTACCACGGGCACCGGAATCAGCCATCATGAAAATAGGATTATATTTATCAAGTCCTGTTTTCAGTGCAGTTGTAACATCATCGGTAGCCTTGTTCCATACGTCGATTACTTTCTTTGATTTTTCTTCTGATGAAATATAACCGTAGTCGTATTGTTTTGTGATAACATCAATTTTCTTGTCAGCCTCTGCAAGAATATCCTTTTTCTGCGGAGGTATCGTAGCGTCGCAAACGGCAACGGTAATAGATGCCTGTGTTGAATATTTAAATCCGAGAGCCTTGATTTTATCAAGCACTTCCGAAGTTGTAGTTGTACCGTGAATTCTTATACATCTTTCAATAATATTTGAAAGCTGTTTTTTACCTACGAGGAATGCAATTTCAAGATCAAACTGCTTATCGGAATTAGTTCTGTCAACATATCCCAGATTCTGTGGGATACTTTCGTTGAATATCAGACGTCCTACTGTACAGTCGATTATCTTGGAAACTGTTTTATCGCCGATATCCTTTGTAATTCTTACCTTGATTGCGGCATGAAGTGAAACGTCGTGTTCATGATATGCCATAAGAGCTTCATTAACGTCTCTGAAAACCTTGCCTTCGCCCTTTTCTCCTTCCTTCTGCATTGTCAGGTAATAAGAGCCAAGTACCATATCCTGTGAAGGTACGGCAACAGGACAACCGTCGGAAGGTTTTAACAGGTTATTTGCTGCAAGCATAAGGAATCGTGCTTCTGCCTGTGCTTCTGCTGAAAGAGGCAGATGAACTGCCATCTGGTCGCCGTCAAAGTCAGCGTTAAAAGCTGTACAAACCAGCGGATGAAGCTTGATTGCACGTCCCTCAACCAGAACAGGTTCAAACGCCTGAATACCCAGTCTGTGAAGCGTGGGGGCACGGTTGAGCATTACAGGGTGATCCTTAATTACATTTTCAAGAGCATCCCATACTTCTGTTGAAGCTCTGTCAACCATTTTTCTTGCACTCTTTATATTAGCAATGACCTTTGTATCTACCAGTCTTTTCAGTACGAAAGGCTTGAAAAGCTCCAGTGCCATTTCCTTTGGAAGACCGCACTGATACATTTTAAGTTCAGGTCCGACTACGATAACCGAACGTCCAGAATAGTCTACACGCTTACCAAGAAGATTCTGACGGAAACGTCCCTGTTTACCCTTAAGCATATCAGATAGTGATTTCAGCGCACGGTTATTAGGACCTGTTACAGGTCTGCCGTGACGGCCGTTGTCAATAAGAGCGTCAACGGCTTCCTGAAGCATTCTTTTTTCATTCCTGATAATGATATCAGGAGCTTCAAGTTCAAGCATTCTCTTAAGACGGTTATTTCTGTTTATAACACGTCTGTAAAGATCATTAAGGTCTGAAGTAGCATAACGTCCGCCGTCCAGCATAACCATAGGACGTATATCCGGAGGAATTACCGGAATTACATTCAGTATCATCCATTCCGGTTTATTTCCGGAAAGTCTGAATGCTTCGATTATTTCAAGCCTTTTTAAAAGCTTGATTTTCTTCTGACCGGTTGGAAGACCTTTAAGTTCTTCTTTCAGATCGTCTGAAACAACCTCAAGATTGTTTCTCCACTCAGTATCGAGCTCAGCAAAAGTCTTGCATTCATCACATTCGCATGTCAGAGGAGAATGTGTACATTCCGCTTTTTTTCCGCCCAGAGATATTTTTCCTGAGTTTATAAGTCTGTTTTTATATACGTCGTATCTTTCAGGATCATATTCATGAAGAAGCTTCTGAATAGCTTCCGCACCCATTTCGGCAACAAAATCATCACCGTATTTTTCTCTGGCGTCAAGATATTCTTTTTCGGAAAGGAGCTGTTTTTTAATAAGCTCTCCGGTATTGCCCGGGTCAAGAACAATATACTTTGTAAAATAAAGAATTTCTTCAAGACGCTTTTGTGATATTTCAAGCACCTGACCTATTCTGGAAGGCGTTCCCTTAAAATACCATATATGTGAAACCGGAGCTGAAAGTTCGATGTGACCCATTCTTTCACGTCTTACCTTTGCGCGGGTAACTTCAACGCCGCAGCGGTCGCAGACCTTACCCTTAAAACGTATTTTCTTGAACTTTCCGCAGTGACATTCCCAGTCCTTGGTAGGTCCGAATATTCTTTCACAGAAAAGACCGTCCCTTTCGGGTTTCTGGGTTCTGTAATTTATAGTTTCAGGTCTTTCAACAACACCGTATGACCAGCTTCTTATCTGCTCAGGGGATGCAAGACCGATTTTTATTGAATCAAAAGTATTAAATTCCAAACCGTTACCTCCTAGTCAGTCGCACGGGAAATGGCTATTCCAATGTGCGTAGTATTAGATATCATCATCGTCCATTGAAAGATCAAAGCTGAACATATCATCGGAGTCAGAATCATCCAGATCCTCCAGAATCTCATCATCGTCTTCATTGTCTTCCAGAGAAAATCCGGCGTCTTCCATTTCTGTATCATTATATGTGTCTGCATCTGCATTTTCATCTTCAAATGATACAGGCTGAGGTATAATATCATCATCGTCAAATGACTGCTTAAGATCAATTTCTTCCTGGTTTTCATCAAGTACTCTGACGTCCAGACAAAGTGATTGAAGTTCCTTGATAAGAACCTTGAAGGATTCAGGAATACCCGGTTTCGGAACATTTTGTCCCTTTACAATTGACTCGTAAGTGTTTACACGTCCTACAGTATCGTCTGATTTTACCGTCAGAATTTCCTGCAAGGTATAAGCAGCACCATAAGCTTCCAGCGCCCAAACTTCCATTTCCCCGAATCTCTGACCGCCGAATTGAGCCTTACCGCCCAACGGCTGCTGAGTAACCAGTGAATACGGACCTACTGAACGTGCATGGATCTTATCGTCAACGAGATGGTGAAGCTTGAGATAATACATATATCCTACTGTAACACGGTTATCAAACTGTTCTCCAGTACGACCGTCGTAAAGTATGGTTTTACCGTCCTCGTCCATTCCTGCTGCTCTGAAGCATGCTCTGATATCATCTTCGTGAGCGCCGTCAAATACAGGAGTCATAATATGCCAGCCAAGTGCTTTTGCAGCCATACCCAGATGAACTTCAAGAACCTGACCGATATTCATACGTGAAGGAACGCCCAAAGGATTCAGTACGATATCAAGCGGTGTACCGTCCGGCAGGAACGGCATATCTTCCTGTGGAAGAATTCTCGAAACGACACCCTTGTTACCGTGACGTCCGGCCATTTTATCTCCGACTGATATCTTTCTCTTCTGAGCGATGTAACAGCGTACAAGCATATTTACACCAGGGCTTAATTCATCACAGTTTTCTCTTGTAAATACTTTAACGTCAACAATAACGCCTGATTCGCCGTGAGGCACTTTAAGTGAATTATCTCTTACTTCTCTTGCCTTTTCACCGAAAATAGCTCTTAGAAGTCTTTCTTCAGCCGTAAGCTCTGTTTCGCCCTTAGGGGTAACCTTACCGACAAGAATATCTCCGGCATGAACTTCTGCACCGATTCTGATAATACCATTTTCATCAAGGTCTTTAAGAGCATCGTCGCCGACGTTTGGAATATCCCTTGTTATTTCTTCCGGACCAAGCTTTGTATCACGGCATTCAATTTCATATTCTTCTATATGAATAGACGTAAACACGTCATTTTTAACTAGGTTCTCGTTAAGCAGTACAGCGTCCTCGTAGTTGTAGCCTTCCCAAGTCATAAAACCGATTAGAGCATTCTTACCCAGTGAAACCTCACCGTCGGCAGTTGCAGGACCGTCTGCCAGAACCTGACCCTTTTCAACCCTTTCGCCCTTATTAACTATTGGTCTCTGATTTACGCATGTTCCCTGATTGGAACGCTTGAATTTAGTAAGCTTATATCTATACTCAAGACCGACATCGTCTTTTATGATAATTTCGTCGGCGCTTACTGAATGGACTATACCGTCCTGCTTTGCAATAATACATACTCCTGAGTCCACAGCAGCCTTATATTCCATACCTGTACCGACATAAGGTCTTTCAGTTTTAAGAAGCGGTACAGCCTGTCTCTGCATGTTTGCACCCATCAGCGCTCTGTTAGCGTCGTCGTTTTCAAGGAACGGAATCATAGCGGTAGCGACTGATACAACCATCTTAGGAGACACGTCCATATAGTCGACAAGCTCACGTTCACATTCAAGGATCTTGTCACGGTAACGGGCGTTTACCTTAGGTCTTGCTAATTTGCCTTCTTCTGTCAGCGGTTCATTGGCCTGTGCTACTATAAAGTTATCCTCAACATCAGCGGTCATGTAGACAACTTCGTTTGTTACAACGCCGGTTTCCTTGTCAACTCTTCGGTAAGGTGCTTCAATAAAACCGTACTCATTAATTCTTGCGAATGTAGCAAGATATGATATCAGACCAATGTTAGGTCCTTCAGGAGTTTCGATAGGACACATTCTTCCGTAATGGCTGTAGTGTACGTCACGAACCTCAAATCCGGCTCTATCTCTTGAAAGACCTCCGGGACCAAGCGCTGAAAGACGTCTTTTATGAGTAAGCTCTGCAAGAGGATTATTCTGATCCATGAACTGCGAAAGCGGTGATGAACCGAAAAATTCTTTGATTGCGGCAGTTATAGGTCTTATATTTACAAGTGCCTGAGGAGTTATAGTCTCCATATCCTGAGACTGGAGATTCATTCTTTCCTTGACAACTCTTTCCATTCTGGCAAAACCGATTCTGAACTGATTCTGGAGCAGCTCGCCTACAGAACGGATACGTCTGTTTCCGAGATGGTCGATATCGTCCACGAATCCGACACCCTCGCAAAGATTCAGAAAATGGCTGATCGTAGCGTAAATGTCATCGAGAATAATGTGTTTTGGAACAAGCTCGTCAACTCTTTTTTTGACATTTTCCTCAATTTCTTCGGCGTCAGCAGATGTTTCAAGAATATCCTTGAGAACCTTGAAAGAAACTTTTTCATTAATGCCGTACTGTTCAACATCAAAATCGACATATCCGGTAATATCTACCATGCCGTTACCAATAACCTTAACTTCTTTTTCTACCATTCTGGTAGCGTTTTCTCCGGTTTCAGTGACATAGTATTCTTTTACTTCAACAGTCAGGTAAACTTCGTACACACCTGCCTGTTCAATTTCCATAGCCTTATCAAAGGAAATTTTCTCTCCTTCGTCAGCCATGATTTCCCCTGTCAGAGGATTGATAACGGGTCTGGATAGAATATGACCGGAAATACGTGTTCCTACGCCTAGCTTCTTATTAAATTTATAACGTCCGAATCTTGCAAGGTCGTATCTCTTGGCGTCAAAGAAAAGATTATTTAGATGTGCAATTGCACTTTCAACTGTAGGCGGTTCGCCCGGACGAAGCTTTTTATATACGTCGATCAGAGCATCTGAATTGTTCTTTGTTCCGTCTTTTTGAAGAATGGTCTGAGCCAATCTGTCGTCCGAACCGAAAAGATCGAAAATTTCTTCGTCTGAGCTTACGCCGATAGCTCTGATAAATGTTGTAAGAGGTATTTTTCTGTTTTTATCAATTCTTACGTAAACAACGTCACTTGAATCCATTTCGTATTCGAGCCATGCGCCCCGGTTAGGAATAACGGTAGCTTTAAATAAATCCTTACCTGTTTTATCTTTTTCAAAAGAGTAATAAACACCGGGGGAACGAACAAGCTGTGAAACAATAACACGTTCAGCACCGTTGATGATAAAAGTACCGCTTTCAGTCATAAGCGGAAAATCGCCCATGAAAATTTCGCTTTCCTTAACATCGCCGGTTTCCTTATTCCAAAGTGTAGCGGTAACTCTCAGCGGAGCTGCATAGGTCACATCTCTTTCCTTGCATTCGGCAATGGTATATTTTGGAGTATCGTCAATTTTGTAGTCAACAAAATTAAGTACCAGATTTCCGTTGTAATCAGTAATAGCGGAAACATCACGGAAAACTTCTTTCAAACCTTCATTTTTAAACCATTGATAGGAATTTTTCTGCACCTCGATAAGATTCGGAATTTCCAACGCTTCGTTAATTTTACCGAAGCTCATTCTGACATTCTTTCCAAGCTGCTTTGGCTTGACATTTACCATAGGCGGAGACCTCCTTGTTTTTTACAGCAGTTTTTTTACTGCCGGAACGGATTACTTCTCACGGATTTTTTTAATTCCGTATTTTTTCAAAAAAGCATCTTGACATAAAATCAAATATATGTTATACTATTTTGTCAAGAAATCTGTTCAGTCATATTGATACATTTTATAATTATAGTACATTTTTTTAAATTTGTCAAGTGCTTTTTACAAAATTTTAAGCGGACGTTTAACCGTCCGCTTAAAATTTATTTTATAAGTGCTGAAATTTTATTGCTTAACTCAATCGCACTGTCGATTTTCAACGCTTTCAATTATATCTGACGCTTCATCTAACCAGTTTCCGGAATAAAGCTCAATAGCTCCTTTATCACAGGCTGCTGCAAGCTTCGGATCAATCGGAAGTCTGCCCAGTACTTTCAGATTATATTCTTCCGCTACCTTATCAAGCTTGCTTTCGCCGAAAATATTTATTTTCTTACCGCAGTCAGGACACTGAGCGTAACTCATATTTTCAACTATACCAATTATAGGAATATCCATCATTTCAGCCATTTTAACGGCTTTTGCAACAATCATTGAGACAAGCTCCTGAGGAGAAGTTACTACAATGATACCGTCAACTGGTATAGACTGAAAAACTGTAAGGGGAACGTCGCCGGTTCCCGGAGGCATATCGACAAACATATAGTCAATATCTCCCCACATTACGTCGGTCCAGAACTGTTTAACTACTCCGGCGATAACAGGACCTCTCCAAATAACAGGATCCGTATCGTTTTCCAACATAAGATTTACAGACATAATATTAATACCTGTAGCGCTTTCAGCCGGGAAAATACCTTCTTCAGAACCCGCTGCTTTTTCTTTTATACCAAAGGCTTTAGGAATAGACGGACCGGTAATATCAGCGTCCAGAACAGCGGTTTTAAATCCCTTTCTGTTCATGTTTACGGCAAGTATTGAGGAAACTATTGATTTTCCTACGCCGCCTTTTCCGCTGACGATACCTATAACTTTTTTTATTCTGCTTTGAGCATGCGGCTTTTCCAGCATGCTTGTTTTGTCTCTTTCACCGCAGTCCTGGCTGCATGATGAACAGTCGTGTGTACATTCACTCATAATATTTCTCCATTCCGCCGTATAATTACGGCTAAATTTTTTGTTATAAAGAATTACATAAGGGGAGCGATCATTCTGAAAATTCCGCCGATAATCCTTTTAATTAAAGGACGTTTTTTACAGTCCTCCATGGTTATTTTTCGTGATTTTGCAAGAGTATTCAAAAAATCCATTTTAATTCTTGAAACAGAAGGTGTTTTATACATCAGCGTTGCGCATTCAAAATGAAGATACAGACTTCTGTAATCCATGTTTATTGTTCCCACTATTGCAGTACTGTCGTCTGAAACGAAATTTTTCGCATGTATAAAGCCCGGCATATATTCATAAATCTTAACACCCAGATTAATAAGTTCCTTATAATAATTCCAACTCAATATATTTACATACCATTTATCTGCAATGTGAGGGACTATAATTTTTACGTCAACGCCGCTTTTAACTGCAAATCCCAACGCCGTTATCATTTCATTGTCAATAACCAAATACGGAGTAGTTATATAAACGTATTTTTGGGCTTTATTAATAATATTAAGATATACCAATTCTCCTACAGGCTCATTGTCAGTAGGGGAGTCGCCGTACGGCAGAACGTATCCTTCGCTTATACGATTAAATTGGGATATATTTGCCGGTCTGTATTTTTCATAATCGCTCAGTTGTTTGGTTTTCCATTCCCACATTTGTATAAACATAACGGTAAAGCTCCATACAGCTTCGCCTTTAAGCATTACTGCGGTATCCTTCCAATGACCGAAACGTTCTTTTTCATTTATATATTCATCAGCCAGGTTTACGCCGCCGTTAAATGCAGTCGTTCCGTCTATTACCAAAATTTTTCTGTGATCGCGGTTGTTTTGCGCAGTTGAAAGGAAAGGTCTGAATTCATTGAATATACGGCATTTTATACCTTTGGTTTCCAGATATTTATCGTAGTGATTAGGCAGAAGAAACTGGCTTCCCATACCGTCGTATAAAAGTCTTACTTCGACGCCCTGTTCTGCTTTTCTTTCAAGAATATCAAGTATGGTATTCCACATTTTGCCATGATCAATAATGAAATATTCCATAAAAATAAAACGCTCTGCTTTTTCCAGCTCATAAAGCATAGAAGCGTATTTTTCTTCGCCGACGCTATAATATTCAACAGTCGTATTTTTATATATAGGATATCCGCCGTAATCATTTACGTACTTTGCAAGATGAGCCATATAAATACTTTCTCTTTCAAGATCGTATAGAATGTTTTTGTCCTGAGGGATCAATGGTTTTGTCATTTTTATGATCTGATTTTTCTTCCCTTTGAAGAACAGAGTACCCAGTTCTGCATGAAGAAGGATATAAATTAGTGCTCCAACGATAGGTATCAACATAATTAGAATGGTCCATGAAAGCTTGTATGCAGGATTAGTTTCCTTTTTGTTTATAACGAAGCATACCATTAAAAGAGACAGAATAGTCTGTGCGCCATAGATCAGATTAGTATATTCATAAAGTTTAAAAAAACAAGCAAGCATAAAAAGAGCCTGAACGGCAAGAAGCAGTATTATAAGAAAATTTCTGTTAAATATTTTTTTAAAAAATTTTTTCAAGTATTTGTCCCTCCCAATATGTCAATTGAATTTTATTATATCATATTTTGATTTTTTTAGCAACATTAAAGTTTATTTAGCGTTTATAATCGTATTTTATTTGAAGTTGTGAATAATATCACATGTGTATGCGATATCTTTATCGGTGTGTGCGGCAGAAACAAACATAGCTTCAAACTGTGACGGAGCGGTATAGATTCCGTTTTCCAGAAGGTATCCGAAAAATTCGGAATATTTTTTTGTATCAGACTGTTTTGCATTATCGTAATTTTGAATTTCAGCATTATTGAAGAAAACGGTTAACAGAGAACCGACTCGGTTTACATTCAGTCCGGAATCTGTTGCAGCAGATTCTATCAGATACGATTTTCTTTCAAGTTCATTATATATGTCCGGATTGTTCTGAAGAATTTTTAACGTTGCAAGTCCTGCTGAAACGGCAATCGGATTTCCGGAAAGTGTTCCTGCCTGATATACTGATCCTGACGGCGCTACGCATTCCATAATTTCTTTTTTACCACCGTAAGCTGCAAGAGGCATTCCGCCGCCGACTATTTTTCCGAGAGCCGTCATGTCTGGTATTATTCCGTAATATTTCTGCGCTCCGCCTAAGCTTAATCTGAAACCGGTGATAACCTCGTCAAAAATCAGCAATGAATTATACTGACAGGTTATATCTCTGAGAAATTTTAAAAATCCTTTCTTTGGCGGTATAACGCCCATATTTGCGGCGCACGGTTCTACAATTACACATGCTATATCGCTTCCGTATTTTTCAAAAAGTTCAGCAACAGAATCAATATTATTGTATTTTGCAAGCAAGGTATTTTCAGTAAATCCTTCAGGTACTCCGGCGCTGTCAGGTATTGAATTTGTAAGAAGTCCCGAGCCTGCTTTTACCAGCAGACCGTCGGAATGTCCATGATAGCATCCCTCAAATTTTACTATTTTGTCACGCCCAGTAAATCCTCTTGCCGCACGGACAGCGCTCATTACAGCTTCCGTTCCCGAATTTACCAATCTTAGCATTTCCATTGACGGAATGTTTTTCTGAATAATCTGTGCCAGTTCAACTTCTCCCTTGTGACATGCGCCGAATGTCAAGCCTTTGTCGCAGCTTTTTTTTACTGCTTCAATTACTTCCGGATATGCATGTCCGAGAATATTAGGACCCCATGAGCAAACGTAATCGATGTATTCATTACCGTCGGCGTCATATATCCTACTTCCTTTAGCTTTTTCAATAAACAGTGGAGTTTTGCCTACATTTTTAAATGCGCGTACAGGACTGTTTACTCCGCCAGGCATAAATTGCAGAGCCTGACTATAAAGTTTTTGAGACTTGGAAATGTTCATATATCTTCCTCCAGCCATTTTGCAGCGTCCAGAGCATGATATGTAATGATAATATCAGCTCCGGCACGTTTTATTCCTGTAAGATTTTCCATAACAATCTTTTTTTCATCTATCCAGCCCAGTTTTGCTCCGGCTTTTACCATTGAATATTCTCCGCTGACATTGTAAGCGGCAATCGGTAAATCGTATCTGTCCCGGGCAGCTTTAATAATATCAAGATAGGCAAGGGCAGGCTTTACCATTACCATATCGGCGTTCTCCTCAATGTCGTCGGCAATTTCACGCAGCGCTTCACGTCCGTTTGCATAATCCATCTGATAAGTCTTTCTGTCGCCGAACGACGGCGCTGATTCAGCTGCGTCACGGAATGGTGAATAATATGCGGATGCAAACTTTGCGCTGTAGGACAATATTGGAATATCATAAAATCCGCTTTCGTCAAGAGCCTGACGTATAGCATTTACTCTGCCGTCCATCATATCCGACGGAGCGATTATATCCGCTCCTGCCTGAGCAAGACTTACTGCCATTGCAGATAACAGCGGCAATGTTTCATCATTTAATACTTTATCATTTTTTACAACTCCGCAGTGACCGTGCGACGTATATTCGCATAAGCAAACGTCTGCTATGACGAGCATATCCGGATATTTCTTTTTTATATAACGTATTGCCTTTTGGGTTATTCCATTGCAGTTATATGCTTCGGACGCTTGCTCATCTTTATGTTCAGGAATACCGAAAATAAGCAGTCCGGAAATTCCGCTGCTGTCTATTTCCTTTAAAATTTCATCAATTCGATCTATAGAATACTGAAATACATCCGGCATTGATTCCACAGGATTTTTTTTATTTTTTCCTTCAACTACGAATAGGGGATATATAAAGTCGCTTTTATTAAGATGCGTTTCACGCACAAGATTTCTGAGCTGATTATTCGCTCTCATACGTCTGAATCTGTTCATTTTTTACCTCCCGTAATATTGTGTCTATAATACCCTGAACGTTTTGTATATCGGATATATAAAATTTATCAATACCTTTTTTTATAAGGGCCTGTGATGTTACTTCGCCGATACATATAATTTCAGTACTGTCAGACAGTGAAAATCCATTTTCAAAAAATGCGTTTACGCCTGATGAGCTTGCAAAGGTAATAAAATTAGAATTAATTTTCTCATCGTATTCTTTTTTATTATTCATCTTCACATCATATATTTTTATATCGTCATATATAATTCCCGATTTGTCAAGAACATCTGTAAGGTCGGAAGAACCTTTTTCTGCTCTTAGTATCAGAAGCTTATCAGTTTCGGAAACGGTTTCGGCAATACGCTTGCCCAATTCTTTTGCAGTATATATTTCGGGTATGATATCAGGATATATTCCCGCTTTTTCAAGTATCTCTCCCGTACCGTTTCCGATAACTGCAAATTTTACATTTCCTAACTTTCTGATATCAATTTTCAGTTTTTTTAAATGTTTAAGGAATATTTCTGCTCCATTCATACTGGTAAGTACGATCATACTATATTTTTGGATATTTAAAAGATAATCGTAAAATATCTTGTTATTACCGTATTCACATATTTGCAGGTAATCAAGCTTGTTAATATCAGCACCTAGGGCGTACAGCTGTTCTGACAGTTTATCCACAAGTTTTTCTGTTCCAGTTACAGAAACGGAGACACCCGTAAGCGGACGATTGATATTTGTTGAAAAATCAAATGCGGCAGTTTCTCCTATAATTATGACAGCCGGAGTTTTTATTTTATGTTTTTTAACTTCGTCAGCTATATTTTTCAAGTCGCTTCTAATTGTTTTCTGCTTAGCAGACGCTCCGTGGGAGATAACTGCCGCCGGTGTATTTTTATCCTTACCGTTTAAAATCAGAGTTTCTGCAATTTTTGACAGATTATTCAGTCCCATTAAAATAACCAGAGTTTCATCAGTTGATGCATACTTTTTGATATTTTCAGGAATCAGGTCCTCGGCAGTGTGTCCAGTAATAACATGAAAGCTGCGGCTTGTTTTCCTGTGAGTTACCGGTATTCCTGCCAGTTCCGGAACAGCTATGGCGGAAGAAATTCCCGGCACTATACTGTAAGAAATATTATGTTTTTTAAGTGCAAGAATTTCTTCTCCCCCACGGCCGAAAACAAAAGGGTCTCCGCCCTTTAATCTTACGACAGTTTTGCCGTTCAAAGCATTCTCAACAAGTATTTCGTTTATCCGTTCCTGTTTTTCGCTGTGATGTCCGGCACGTTTGCCTACGCAGATTTTTTCAGTGGTATCTGATGTAAAATCAAGCAGTCGGGAGTCGATTAAGCTGTCGTAAACAACGGTATCGCAAGTCTTTAGCAAATTCATTCCGCGCAGAGTGATCAGGTCGTAATCACCGCAGCCTGCGCCCACAAGATAAACCTTACCAAGCTTGTTCATAACTTTAAAACCAACTCCTTTGCAAATTCTAGGTTATGGGAAATGTCGGCGGTTCCAGACAGTATTTTATTCATATCTTTCGAAACTGTAAGCGTAATTTTTCCGCCGCATAATTCAGAATATGCTCCCACAGGCATTGAACAGTCTGCGTTTAAGGTTCTTATTACACATCGTTCTGTTTCAAAAGCCTTAAAGGTGTTAATGTCGTTGATTTTTTGTATCACAGGCGTTATAAAATCATTTTTACGGCTCTCTAGTGCAATTATTCCCTGACATGGAGCAGGAAGAAAATCCATATAATCAAAAGCAGTGATACTGTAATTTTCTGTTTTAATTTCAAGACGTTCCAGACCTGACGCCGCAAGAATTATAGCGTCATATTCGCCGTTTTCAAGCTTTGAAAGGCGTGTGTCTACATTTCCACGAATATCTTTAAATGTTACTTTATTATATATTTTTTTCATATTAAGCCTGCGCCGTATACTTCCGGTACCCACAATAAAATCTTTGGTACTATTAATGTGATTTTCTTTTTTGGTTACAATTACATCACGATAATTTCCTCTGGGCAATACTCCTGAAATTTCAAGATTTTCCCCAAGTAATACAGGAAGGTCTTTTGCACTGTGAACAGCAACGTCAATATTTCCGCACTGTAATGCCAATTCAATTTCAGAGACAAAGATTCCCTTGCCGCCGATTTGCGAAAGAGGTTTGTCAATTATTTTGTCGCCTTTAGTACTGATATAAATAATTTCTGGTTCTGCATCCGGAAAAAAAGATGTTAATCTTTCTATAAACATATTAGTCTGAGCCACTGCAAGTCTGCTTTTTCGTGTTCCTATTTTAATTTTCATACTCTTTTTATCTCTCAATTTCATTTTATGTTCATGATATAAATCAGGATTTATTGCTATAAAAACAATTCCATTTCATTCTCTTTCTTTATAAATCCTCGCTCAACATATAATTTCTTTCCTTGCTCACTGCTATTAAGCCATAATCTTTTTACATGAATTTTTGAAGCATAATTTATTATTTCATTTAAAATACAATTTGCAAATTTTTGCTTTCTAAATTTTGGAGAAGTATATATATTTAATATATAACCCTCTAATCCGTTTAAATTTTCTTCATATGGAATACGCTCAAACAAACATAGAGAGCCTATTGCGACAAGTTTATTCTCGTGTAATATCCCCCAACTAATTAAATCCTTGTTTATATGCGATAAGTAATATTGCTTCGTTGCAGATTCCAACTCAGAAATATCTGTTTTTCTATTGATTTCTTCTAATTCTTTCAATAGTTCCATTCTTAATTGCCAAAATTCGTTTACCGATTGCTCATCTAATTTTACAATAATATTGTCCATGCTATAACCCCATTCAAGTTTCGATTTACCTTATAAGTTACACTTAATAAAATTTAGATTTTTTTATTTCTTCAATCATATTAAAAATCTGTATATCATCGGGTAAATTTTTACTTTCAATACACATTTTCAATATTTTTTCAAAAGCTTTTTTCCTGACTGCTTCAGATGAAATTTCCCGTTTTATTTTTTCACGGAATTTTCCTAGTATTTCGATAGTTTCCAGACATTTTTCATCAATCATATTTTCCGTTTTCATGCGTAAATATGACGCAAATATCGGACTCTTACCAGAGGTGGAAATCCCGACGGTAATATCATTTTTATGAACAACTGCCGGAAAAATAAAACCGCATTTATCAAGATCATCTACAGTGTTCACCAGAATATTTTTTTTTCTGCAAAGTTTAAATATATGTGCATTAAGCTGCTCGTCGTCTGACGCACTGATTACAAAAAAAGCACTGTCAATATCTTCGTCCCTGAATTTTCTTTTAATAATTTTTATACCGTTTAAACTTGTAATGTCATCAGAAATTTCAGGGGCAATTACGGTAATGTCCGGTTCAAAGGGAAGAAGCTTTTCGATTTTTCGAGCCGCAACGTTTCCGCCACCGACAATTATGCATTTTTTGCCTTTAATATCAATAAAAAAAGGGAAGTACCCCATAGTATCACTGCTTTCCATATAGTTTCATGATTCTTAAAACCTCGGCAAATTGTTCAGCATTCATTTCCGACTTGAATTTATAGATAATATCCTCGAAAGGCTTTGAACGGATTTCTTTTTTTACTGATTCAATGTACGGCAAAAAGTTATGAAAATAAAGTTCTTTTTTCAGTGTATCCGTTTCTTTGGCAATTATCTCACACGCAGTGTCAACACTGTTCATTTTTAAGATATTGTTGCTTTCAGACAGCTTTTCAAAATAATCGATTCCGATAAGTTCTGCGTCGTTTAAGTATGAAATACTGCTGTCAATATCCGGCGGTACTGCAAGATCAATAAATAAGCGTTTTTTATTTTTGTTTAAATATTTTTGAAGTTCGCAAAGGGTTATAGTATAATGAGGACTTGATGTGGCACTGATAATGCAGTCAGCGTCGCTTATATATTTATATCGCTGTGAATAATTAATTACATTGATACTGGGATTTGCAGCTATTTTAAAGTCAGGATTATGTTCTCTTAAAGTTATTGTTATATTTATGGATTTATGCGATATTAAATTTTTTAGTACTGTAGTACCGGTTTTTCCGGTTGCGCCGATTAAAAGAACATTTATATTTCCACCAAGTTTAACAGCTTCGTTTGCAGCCAGCGAAGCAATCGAAACAGAGGTTTTCGATAAAGCAGTTTCCGTTTTAATTTTTTTTGCACATGCAATAGCGGACTGAAATATGATATTTAATTCATGTGATACGGTATCTGCTTCTTTAGCTGAATGGTAAGCTTTTTTGGTTTGCCCCAGTATTTCGTCTTCACCTATGACCATAGAGTCAATTCCGCTGGCAACTTTAAAAAGATGTATAATGGATTTTTCATCTTGATAAAATCTTTTTTTAGCAGAGAAAATTTCTTTCGGTATCTTACTGTATTCTGCAAGAAGCTTGTCAACGTATTCAGGCGCCGCAGGACTGCCGCAGAAATATACTTCAGTACGGTTACATGTACATAAAATTACACATTGAGAAATACATTTTGCCTTCATAAGTTCAGACATAAATTCACGTTGTATATCGAGAGAAAATGCAAAATTTTTGCGCATTTCGGCATCAGCACTTTTATAGTTTATACTGGTACAGAACAATTATTATCACTGCTTTCGCTTTAAGTTAAATAAACTGTTATTAATAATATCATATAAATTCATTTTTTTCAATACTTCCCGTTTATTATGGTAATATTTAGAGGCAGTTAAAAGATTGACTTTTATGTATCAGAGGTATATAATATATAATAGCTGTGAATTGTAGTATTAAACTTATGGGAAAGGATGTAAAAATGAAAATTTCTACAAAAGGACGCTACGCACTTCGTATGATGTGTGATATAGCAGCAAACGATAACGGATCTGCTATTCCTCTTAAAGAGATTGCCGCACGTCAGAACATTAGTGTAAAATATCTGGAGCAAATAGTTATTCTTCTGAGTCGTGCAGGTTTTGTAAAAAGCGTAAGGGGTGCGCAGGGAGGCTATAAGCTTACCAATCCGCCTAAATACTATACAGTAGGTATGATTTTGCGTTTGACGGAAGGAAGTTTAGCTCCGGTTTCATGTCTTGAGGACAATGTTAATACCTGCGGACGTGCATCGGAATGCAGCACATTATTTGTATGGGAGCAGCTATACAGTGCCATTTGCAATGTCGTGGATAACATTACTATTGAGGATATATTAATGCATTCGGGAAATAACCGTGGAGATGATTATGTGATTTAGACCCAAACGTCATAATTAACAAATCGACTATACTTCAGAGGTTAGTTAAAAAAATAATAATAATTCCTATTTTATACTAAATATTATTGTTATATGGAGAACATTTTGATAAATATTAATATTGACTTTTTTGTGCTCAGATGTTACAATGTTAATGTTGAGATGAGGGATAAAACCATATAACAAATTGCAGTTATATTATTGGGTTAGCAAAAGCTAACTTATTTGAATATATTGCATATCATAGATTTACAGTATAAAATATTGCTGACTACAGCTTAAGGCTGTTTTATTAAATAGGAGGTTATAATATGGCAAACTTTGAACAGTGGCATGGATTTAAAGGAAGAAAGTGGATGGAAGAAATCAATACCCGTGATTTCATTCAGAACAATTATACTCCTTATGACGGCGATGAATCATTTCTAACCGGTCCGACTGAAGCTACAAATAAGCTTTGGGGAAAACTTAAGGAATTACAGAAAGAAGAACGTGCCAAGGGCGGCGTTCTTGATATGGATACAGAAATTGTTTCAACAATCACATCGCATAAGCCGGGATATCTGGATGAAAGTATGAAAGATCTTGAAAAAATCGTAGGTCTTCAGACAGATAAGCCTCTTAAACGTGCATTTATGCCTTTCGGCGGAATAAAAATGGCTGAAGAAGCTTGTAAAACTTATGGCTATACTCCAAGTCCTGAACTTCATAAAATATTTACAGAATATCATAAAACGCATAATCAGGGCGTATTCGACGCATATACGCCTGAAATGCGTGCAGCCCGTAAGAACAAGATTATTACAGGTCTTCCAGATACATACGGAAGAGGACGTATCGTGGGCGATTACAGAAGAGTTGCTCTTTACGGTATTGATATGCTTGTTGAGGAAAAGTCCAAGGATCTTGCTTTCTGCGGAAACGGTAAAATGCGTGACGACGTTATCCGACAGCGTGAAGAAATAAGCATGCAGATAAAAGCGCTTAAAGAAATGAAAGTAATGGCAGAATCATACGGATTTGATATTTCAGCTCCTGCCAAGGACGCACGTGAAGCATGCCAGTGGTTATATTTCGGTTATCTTGCAGCAATCAAAACACAAAACGGCGCTGCAATGAGCGTTGGACGTATTTCTACATTCCTTGATATTTATATTCAGCGTGATTTAGACGAAGGAAAGCTTACAGAATCAGAAGCTCAGGAGCTTATCGACCATATGGTTATGAAGTTCCGCATGGTTAAGTTTGCACGTATTCCTTCATATAATGAACTGTTCTCAGGAGATCCTGTTTGGGCAACGCTGAGTATTGCCGGAAAGAGCGTTGACGGTCGCCATATGGTTACTAAGAACGATTTTCGTTTTCTGCATACGCTTGAAAATATGGGACCTTCACCTGAACCTAATCTTACGGTTCTTTATTCATCAAATCTTCCGGAGGCGTTTAAACGTTATGCGTCCGCTATTTCTGTGCGTACAAGTTCTATTCAGTATGAAAACGATGAAGTTATGCGTGTTGAGTGGGGCGATGATTATGCTATCTGCTGCTGCGTATCTGCTACTCAGACGGGTAAGGAAATGCAGTTCTTCGGTGCACGTGCAAATCTTGCAAAGTGTCTTCTGTACGCAATAAACGGCGGTGTTGACGCTAAGACAAAGGTACAGGTAGGGCCGAAATATATTCCTATTACTTCGGAGTATCTTGATTATGATGAGGTAATGGCAAAGTTTGACGACATGATGAGCTGGCTTGCAAGCATTTATGTCCATACATTGAATCTTATCCATTATATGCACGACAAGTACTACTATGAAGCTGCCGAAATGGCTCTTATTGATACGGATGTAAGACGTACATTTGCCACAGGTATCGCAGGTTTCTCACATGTTGTTGATTCACTTTGCGCTATTAAATACGCTAAGGTTAAGACTATTCGTGATGAAGACGGTATTGTTACTGATTTTGAAACTACAGGCGATTTCCCAAGATACGGCAATGACGATGACCGTGCTGATGAAATTGCAGTATGGCTGCTGAAAACTTTCCTCAGAAAGATTAAACAGTGCCATACATACCGTGATTCAGAACCTACAACCTCAATCCTTACCATTACTTCAAACGTTGTTTATGGCAAGGCTACAGCTTCACTTCCGGATGGAAGAAAAGCCGGCGAACCGCTTGCACCCGGTGCAAATCCATCATACGGCGCTGAAAAGAACGGACTGCTTGCTTCACTTAATTCCGTTGCAAAGCTGCCTTACGAATATGCACTTGACGGTATTTCAAATACACAGACAATTAATCCTGACGCTTTGGGTCATGAAGAGTCCGAGCAGGTTACAAATCTTGTAAATATTCTTGATGGCTACTTTGATCAGGGGGCACATCATCTTAATGTAAACGTATTCGGCAAAGACAAGCTTATTGACGCTATGGAACACCCTGAAAAGGAAGAATACGCAAACTTTACTATCCGTGTTTCCGGTTATGCAGTTAAGTTTATCGACCTTACCCGTGAACAGCAGCTTGATGTTATTTCAAGAACATGTCATGAAACGATGTAATAAAATAATAAAAAATGAAATAATATTAATGCAGGTCTCCCCGCTGATGCGGAGAGACTTTGCGTTGTATAATAATGATTATACTTTGTGCATTTGCTGTAGCGCAAGGTATAAAATAATATGGAGGAATCGTGATGGATCAGAATGATGTACAGAAAGTCCGGGTTCACTCAATTGAAAGTTTCGGCGCTGCCGATGGACCCGGAGTAAGATTTATAGTTTTTTTACAGGGCTGCAATATGCGCTGCAAATACTGTCACAATCCGGATACTTGGAATATGAATGACGGTGAAGAAATGACTTCAAATGAACTGTTAAAACGTGCACTGCGCTACAAAAACTACTGGAAAGATTCCGGAGGAATAACAGTAAGCGGCGGAGAACCTCTTCTGCATATTGACTTCCTGATAGATTTTTTCAGAAGAGCAAAGGAATACGGCGTGCATACCGTTATTGATACCGCCGGAAATCCTTTTACACGCGATGAACCGTTTTTCTCAAAATTTAATGAATTGATGAACTATACGGATCTTTTTCTGCTTGATATAAAAGAAATGGATAATGAACGTCATAGCTATATTACTGGATTTAGTAATGATAATATTCTTGATATGGCAAAATATTTGTCTGAAATAAAAAAACCTGTATGGATCCGTCATGTACTTGTACCTCAGCTGAGCGATTTTGATGAAGATCTTGATAAGCTTTCAGAATTTATTGATACGCTTGATAATGTTGAACGTGTGGAAGTACTTCCTTACCATACACTAGGTGCATTTAAGTGGGAAACTTTAGGTATCCCGTATTCGCTTAACGGTGTATGTCCTCCAGATAAGGAACGTATATCTAATGCGAATAAAAAGCTTAAAACTTCTATGTATAAGTAATCAGAATTTGGAGTAAAAACCAGTTTTTATGGTGAGTTTTACTCCATATTTTTTATACCCATTTTCTTCTGTAATAGTATAATATAAGCTCTGCTAAGTATAATAAATTATATGTAGATTTTATTGTATATAAATAAAGGAGAATATTATGCCGTCAACCTATGCACACTACCGCTTCGGACAACAGGTATATCGCCGTCTGCCTGAAAAAATCCGTTCTGAAATTCAACCGTACAAAAGTCTGTTTGACATTGGACTGCATGGCCCTGATATTTTGTTTTATTATTACCCCTTGTTTTCTAATAAAGTAAATCGGATAGGTTATTCTATGCACGATAAATCAGGGTATTTTGTTTTTTCAAAGTTTGGTAAAACAGCTATGGGATCAGAAAATCCGGCAGCGCATTTTGCTTATATTTATGGATTCCTTTGTCATTTTGCTTTGGATAGGGAATGTCACGGCTATATCAGCGCTAAAATAAGACAAAGCGGAATACGTCATGCAGAAATTGAAGTGGAATTTGACCGATATTTGCTGGTGCATGATAAAAAGAATCCGCTGACTCAGATTCTTACAAAGCATATAAAGCCAGGTTTGTCAAACGCACGTATTATATCGGACTTTTTTCCAAATGTTAATGCACTTCAAATACAGAAAGCAATGCATTCTATGATTTTTTATAATCACCTTTTAATCGCACCTCATAGACCTAAACGAAAATTTATTTATACGCTTTTAAAAGCTACAGGCAACGATAAGGAGATGCATGGACTTGTCATGAATCTGACGCCTAATTTAAATTGTTCTGACAGTAATAAAAAACTTTGCCGACTTTATATTAATGCTTTAGATAAAGCAGTTACTATGATTAATGAATATAAGGATAATTTATTTGCGGATTTACCTTGGAGGAACTGGTATTCTTATTCTTTCGGTTCTCAATATCAAGGAAGTGAAGTATAATGAAATTTAAGCTGTCAAAGGCAGAGCGAAACTGGATTTTATATGATGTGGGAAATTCAGCGTTTATTCTTCTTGTTTCTACACTGATTCCGATTTATTTTAATGGTCTGGCAGAACAAGTCGGTGTTAATTCTTCGGATTCGGTTGCATATTGGGGTTATGCTGTTTCTGTATCTACGCTTATAGTTGCTCTGACCGGTCCGGTTTTAGGCGCAGTTTCGGATAAAAAAGGACGAAAAAAACCGTTGTTTTTGGTGTCCGTTTTAATTGGCGCTGTGGGATGCTTGTGTCTTGGATTATTTAAAAAGTGGCTGTTATTTTTAATTGTATTTGCATTGGCAAAGGTGAGCTATTCAATAAGTTTGATTTTTTATGATTCCATGCTTCCGGATATTACTGACTCTGATCGTATGGACAGGGTTTCGGCACAAGGATATGCTTGGGGATATATTGGCAGCTGTATACCGTTTCTGCTATGTCTTACTCTCGTATTGGGATCAGATATAATTGGATTGTCTATTAATACTGCAATGATTATATCGTTTGCGGTTATAGCCATTTGGTGGATAATTTTTTCCGTACCGTTACTGCGTATTTATCGCCAGAGATATTATGCTGAGGACAGTCGTTTTGGAATTCAGAGTACATTTCATAACTTATGGAATTCTTTGAAGGAAATTGCTGCAAATAAACAGATATTTTTATTTTTGCTTGCTTTTTTGTTTTATATTGACGGCGTATATACAATTATTGAAATGGCAACAGTTTACGGTTCTGCACTGGGATTAGACAGCACCGGATTGCTAATAGCGCTCTTGGTTACACAGATCGCAGCGTTTCCAAGTTCAATTTTGATTGGACGCCTTTCCCGGGACTTTTCTTCAAGGCTGTTAATTTCAATTTGCATTTGTGCATATTTCTTTATTTCAATTTTTGCTATTTTTATGTCAAGACAGCTGCATTTTTGGATACTGGCATTGATGGTCGGTATGTTTCAGGGAGGTATACAGGCTTTGTCAAGAGGTCATTTTGCCAAAATGATCCCGCCGGAAAAATCAGGAGAATATTTTGGAGTAATGGATATCTGTGGTAAGGGTGCTTCTTTCATTGGAACAACAACGATCAGTTTGGTTTCGCAGCTTACAGGAAATGCAAATTTGGGAATTGGCGCATTGGCATTGTTTTTTGCAGTGGGATTAATTCTATTTCAGCTTTCGTTTAGGAAACACAGCAATTAAACTACTTATTAATTTATCAAAATTCCAACTTAAACCAACAAAATATTCTAAAAAAACCCCGTTTAAATAAACGGGGTTTCATGTTATAATTTAGTTACTTAAAAGAAAGGACGGTAAAAAACATGCAGGCAACATTAAAAAGAGAAAAAATAATTTCAAAGGAAAAAACAAACTATATGGAAGTTCTGGGAGGAAACAGAGTAATTTACAGAGTAACGTCTACAAAAGTTATTCAGTATGGTAATGAAAAGATTACATACGGCATTGAGGCTGAAATGAAAAAAGGTCTGATTAAATTCAAAGAAACTATTGATGATTTTTCAGACGATGTTAGAGTAGCAGTAAGTTTTGCAGAACTGCTTGTAAGAAATAATATCAAACCGGCTTTGATTTATAATGCGGCGCTTTGTTTCCTGAGAAAAACGATTTAAAGAAAAAAATTGTATAATTCGGATTATGGTATTGAAATTTGGATTTTATTAGTGTATAATATTACTATTAAACTTGAAAGGAATTTTAGTATGTACGATAATCTGATGGATACAATTGGTTTTCTTTCTAAGACTGATCCTGAAGTGGGACAGGCTATGGAAAAGGAACTTGCAAGACAAAAAAGAAATCTGGAGCTTATTGCCAGTGAAAATATTGTTTCACCTGAAGTAATGGCTGCAATGGGCTCAGTACTCACAAACAAATATGCGGAAGGATATCCGGGAAAGCGTTATTACGGCGGATGCGAATGTGTTGATATTGTAGAAAATATTGCAATTGAAAGAGCTAAAAAGCTTTTCGGTGCCGGATATGCAAACGTTCAGGCTCACTCGGGTGCGCAGGCTAATACAGCCGTTTATTTTGCACTGCTTGAACCAGGCGATACGGTTTTAGGTATGAGCCTTGCTCACGGCGGACATCTGACTCACGGTTCACCGGTTAATATGTCAGGAAAATATTTTAATTTCGTTTCTTATGGTCTGGGCGATGATGAAAAAATTGATTATGACAAGGTAGAGGAACTGGCTAAGGAAAATAAGCCGAAGCTTATTGTTGCAGGTGCAAGTGCATATCCTAGAATTATTGATTTCAAGCGTCTGTCTGAGATCGCTAAATCTGTAGGAGCTTACTTAATGGTTGATATGGCTCATATTGCCGGTCTTGTTGCGGCAGGCTGTCACCCGTCACCTGTGGGCTATGCAGATGTTGTTACAACTACAACTCACAAGACATTAAGAGGTCCCAGAGGCGGTCTTATTCTTACAAATGACGAAGAACTTGCTAAGAAGATCAATAAGTCAATTTTTCCGGGAATACAGGGCGGTCCGCTTATGCATGTGATTGCCGGCAAGGCAGTATGCTTTGGAGAAGCGCTTAAACCGGAATTTAAAACCTATCAGCAGCAGGTTGTAAAGAACGCACAGGCTCTTGCAAAGGGACTTGTTGAAAGAGGTTTCGATCTTGTTTCAGGCGGTACTGATAATCACCTTATGCTGGTTGACCTTCGTCCTTTTGATATAACCGGTAAGGAACTGGAACACCGTCTTGATGAAGTTTATATTACAGTAAATAAAAATGCAATTCCGAATGATCCTCAAAAGCCGTTTGTTACAAGCGGTCTGAGAATTGGTACTCCCGCAGTTACTACCAGAGGTCTTGGTGAAGCTGAAATGGAAAAAATTGCAGAATATATTTACCTTGCAGCTAAGGATTTTGAAAACAAAGCTGACTTTATCCGTGAGGGCGTTACTGAAATCTGTACAAAATATCCGTTGTACGAATAATATAAAAGCTTTAAGCGGCGGTTTTATAACTGCCGCTGTTTTTTCAAAAGAGGTGAAGTTTATGAATACCCCACTGGCAGATTTGATACGTCCTGAAACTCTTGATGAAGTCGTAGGTCAACAGCATCTGATTGGAAACGGGAAACCGTTGAGACGTATTATTGAAAGCGGCCATATACCTAATATGATTTTTTACGGTCCTTCAGGTACAGGAAAAACTACAGTTGCGAGAATTATTGCTGAAAATACTAATATGTCGCTGCATAAGTTAAATGGTACTTCTGCTTCTATTGCCGACATTAAAGATGTCATTTCCGAGATAGGTACTTTTGCCGGTGCTGATGGAATTCTGCTGTATCTGGACGAGATACAGTATTTTAATAAGAAACAGCAGCAGAGTTTATTGGAATATATAGAAAACGGTCAGATCACTCTTATTGCGTCAACTACTGAAAATCCTTATTTTGCAGTATTTAATGCGGTTATCAGCCGTTCTACAGTTTTTGAATTTAAACCTCCTGAGTCGGAAGAAATTGAAAAGGCGGTACTTAGAGCATTCACTTTGCTGTCAGAACAAAACGGTGTAAATTATAAACTTGATGATGATGTAATTAGGCATATAGCAGTAAGCTGCGGAGGAGATGTGAGAAAAGCAGTCAATACTGTAGAACTCAGTACGCTTGCAGGAGAAATTTATCCGGATTTTGTTAAAATTACTATGGAAACAGTTTCGGCACTTGCGCAGAGAAGCAATATGAAATATGACCGTGACGGCGATCAGCATTACGATATACTTTCTGCTTTGCAAAAATCTATCAGAGGTTCAGATGAAAATGCTGCTTTGCATTATGCCGCAAGACTTATGGCGGCAGGAGATATTATTTCATTGTCAAGAAGATTGCTTGTCATTGCGTCCGAGGACGTGGGACTTGCATATCCAAATGCGGTCACTATTGTAAAATCATGTGTTGATTCCGCCATGCAGTTAGGGCTACCGGAAGCAAGAATTCCTTTGGCGCAGGCAGTAGTTCTCCTTGCTACTGCACCTAAGTCGAACAGCGCCTACGAAGCGATAAATTCGGCTATGGATGATGTAAACAAAGGATTGGCGATTAATTTCCCAAGATGTCTTCAAAATAAGCATTTTGACGGTGATGACGTTAAAGTTAAGGGACAGTTTTATAAGTATCCCCATGATTATCCCAATCATTGGATAGAGCAGCAATATATGCCGGATGCTTTGAAAGGAAAGGTTTATTATAGATACGGAGATAATAAGCAGGAACAGTCTGCTAAAATGTACTGGGATAAGATAAAAGGCGGTGAGAAAAAATGATTAAAAAAATAGTAAGCTATATTGGTATAGCTGGTATTCTTTCTATTATAATTTTAAGTATATTTGATCGTTTATTTTTTATAAGCAAAAAGGTATTTGCTGTATGGTTGGTGATATCCGTTATATTGCTTCTTCCTATACTTATACGTGAATTGCTGTCATTGAGGAAGAAAAACAAAGATTGAAAGTAGAATTTTAGGAGTATTTTATGAATGAATTTATGATACCGCCTGATCATGTGAATTTTCTTGCAAAAAAATTATTCGGAAATTCGGGAAAGATAAAGGACGTTTCAATAGCTTATTTGCAAAAAGAGGGCGGTGGTCCTACTGAACCTCATACTCATTCTCATGACCATTTATTTATTGTAACTTCGGGTGAGGCAAAGATAAATTACGGTAAAGAAATAATAATACTGAAAAAAGATGAGTCTTTTTTAGTTAAAGGAACAGTTAGTCATTCGGTATGGAATAATATTGATGAGGAAACTGTTATGGTGGGAATATCTGTTGAAAAGTAATAAAAAGGAGGGTTTGTATGAAAAGCAAAGATATGAAATTCAGATTAATTATTTCAGCTGCGGGACTTTTGATTACTGTAATTTGTACAATTTTATCAGTCTTTACGTCTATTGAAACAACTTCCGTTAAGATTATCGGATCGTTTGTATCAGTTGTTATAGTTTCAGCAGTGACATGGAAATTTCCGAAACGATTTTTTGTTCTTGCAATATTATTTGATATTTTTGCTGCTGCTTTGGGTTCAGTAATTAACCTTTACAAATATATTGGTTTTTATGATAGATTTGTTCATTATCTGAGCGGTATTTTATTGGCTGAAGCGGGAATGATCATTATTTCTTTTATATTTGAAAAGCGCAGTATCAAAAAAGATATACCTGTCATGCTGGCATTTTCATTTTTCTTTTCATCGGCATGCGCCGGATTTTGGGAAATATATGAGTTTACTGCGGATAATATTTTAAATATAAATATGCAGGGAAGTAATTCAAATACAATGGGAGATATCGTGTCTGGAGTGCTTGGAGCAGTTACTTATCTGATATTGTCGGTATTATGCAGGAGACTGTGCGGTACTAAGAAAGATTCTGATAAAAAATAGTTGCTATTTTTCCCGAAAATGTATATAATAGAAAAGAATTCAAAATATTTCAGACTGGAGTTTATTTATGAGTAAAATAGAACGTTTTTTTTATGAAATGAAATTCAGAAAAATTGCTTTTATCGGCGTTGGAGTTACAAATACAGATTTGATTAAATTATTTCTCAAAAAAGGAATTCAGGTAACTATATGCGATAGAAAAGATCCTGACAAAATGGGAGATGTTTATAATCAGCTCAAAAGCCTTGGCGCAGAATTCTGTCTGGGCGACGCTTATCTGGATACTCTTACTGATTTTGATGTTGTTTTCAGATCGCCCGGAATGTATTTCAACAATCCGAAGCTTGCAGATGCAAGAAAAAAGGGTGTAGTTATAACTTCTGAAATGGAAGTGTTTTTTGATTTATGTCCTTGTAAAATATATGCGATAACAGGTTCGGACGGTAAAACTACAACGACTACAATAATTGCCGGACTTCTAGAAAAATCCGGTAAAAAGGTGTATAAGGGCGGAAATATAGGTAAAGCGCTGCTTCCTCTTATTGAAGAAATAAATGAGAATGATGCGGCGGTAGTGGAACTTTCAAGCTTTCAGCTTATTTCAATGAGAAAATCTCCGGACGTGGCAGTGATTACAAATATTGCGCCTAATCATCTTGATGTTCACGGTACAATGGAAGAATATATTGACAGTAAGAAAAATCTTATTATTCATCAGAATGCTTTTAGTAAGACTGTACTTAACTTTGATAATGAAACAACTAATGATCTTGAAAGTATAGTAAGAGGTCATCTTGTTAAATTTTCAAGGAAAGATGTACCGGAATGCGGTGCTTTTCTTTCTGATGACGGTTATTTATGCTATAATAATTATGGCATTACTGAAAAGATTCTTCACAAAGATACCATAAGGATTCCGGGCATTCATAATGTTGAAAATTACCTTGCGGCAATCAGTGCAGTATGGGGAGAAGTTTCACTTGAAGATATAAGAGATATGGCTGAAAATTTCGGCGGAGTTGAACATAGAATTGAATTTGTAAGAGAACTTGACGGAATAAAGTGGTATAATGACAGTATCGCTACAAGCCCTACACGTGTTCTTGCAGGACTCAATTCTTTTGATCAGAAGTTAATAGTTATTGCCGGAGGATATGATAAAAAAATACCTTTTGAACCTATGGCGGAAACAGTAAATCAAAAGGTAAAAAAGCTGATCCTTATGGGAGTTACGGCTGAAAAAATTGAGAAAGCTGTAACTGAATGCTCGTCATATAATTCAGAAAATCTGGAAATTTATCATGTTTCAAGTATGGAAGAAGCAGTGCAGAAAGCAAGGGAAATATCAGAAAGCGGCGATGTCGTAACATTGTCTCCGGCTTGTGCAAGCTTTGATATGTATCCTAATTTTGAAGCACGTGGAATTCATTATAAGAATCTTGTAAAGGAGCTTTAATAATGAGTCTTGAACTGAAAAATGTAATATTTGATTTATCATCTGCTGACGGGGTGTCCGGAGAGGAAAGATTTGCAGCACAGTATGCTTTGAAATATCTGAAAAATTATACTGATAATTGTTATATTAAAAACGGAAATGTGATTGGTAATTTCGGAAATAGAAAAAACGGTACGCCTCATATATTAATTGATGCTCATATTGATCAGGTAGGATTGATAGTTACAAATATATATGAAAGTGGATTTATTGGATTTTCAAATGTGGGCGGAATAGACAGACGTCTTCTTCCGGCACAGCAGGTGTGTATACACGGGAAGAAAAAACTTGCAGGAGTTGTATGTTCAACTCCTCCGCATTTGTCAGGCAGTGATAATAAAATAAACAAAATTGAGGATTTTTATATTGATACCGGTATGAGCTTTGAAGCAGTGTCAAATATTGTTGAACCGGGTGATAGAATAACCTTTGCATCAATGCCAAAGGAACTTTTAAATGACCGTATTACAGGTCCGGCGCTGGACGATAGAAGCGGTGTGGCTTCAATTTTGTATGCGTTGGAGCTTTTAAGTGATCAAAAATACGAGTGTAGTTTTTCTGTAGTTTTTTCTTCTCAGGAGGAATTAGGGGAGAGAGGCGCTAAAATTGCTGCCTTTGATATTGATCCGGATATTGCGCTTGCAGTTGATGTAAGCTTTGCATACTGTATTGGCGATAAAGAATCTGAATGCGGAAAAATGGGACAAGGCCCTATGATCGGTATTTCACCGTCCCTTTCACGGGAGATATCTGATAAGCTTATAGAAATCAGCATAAATGAAAATATTCCTTATCAGTTGGAGGTCATGAACGGATTGACTTCTACAAATGCAGATCAGTTCAGTGTGAACAAAACAGGCTGCAAGGCATGTACAGTTTCAATACCGCTGAAATATATGCATACTCCGTCTGAGATCATTCAGATCGACGATGTTGAAAATACCGGCAGACTTATTGCCGCTTATATAAGGAGTGTAAGCAATGTTTGATAATTTAAAGGAATTGTGTCTGCTAAACGGTACATCGGGCAATGAAGATGCAGTACGGGAATATATAATTAATGAAATTAAAGAATATGCGGAGTATCACATTGATAATCTGGGAAATATAATTGCATTTAAAAAAGGTAAAAAAGTACCTCAGAAAAAAATTATGCTTGACGCTCATATGGATGAAGTTGCATTAATTGTTACGTCAATTCAAAGTGATGGGACACTGACAGTTGATACAGTCGGAGGAGTAGATGCTTCTGTTGTAATCGGCAGACAGGTAATAGTCGGCAGAGAAAAACTTGCCGGAGTGGCAGGAGCTAAAGCAATTCATAAGCTTTCAAAAGATGAACGTGAGAAAAAGCCTGAGATTGATAGTCTTTATATTGATTTTGGCGCTGAAAATGCAGATGACGCTAAGAAGTATGTAATGCCGGGCGATATAGTTTATTTTTCTTCTGATTATATTGAATTCGGAGATAACATGATAAAGTCAAAAGCGCTTGACGACAGGTTCGGATGCGCTTTGCTAATTGAATTGATAAAATCAGATCTTGAGTATGACGCATACTTTACATTTACGGTACAGGAAGAAATCGGACTGCGTGGTGCAAAAACAGCGGCATTCGGAGTAGATCCCGATATAGCAATAATCGTTGAAGCTACTACTGCAGCTGATATAGAAGGCGTTCCTGACAATAAAAAAGTTTGCAGATTGGGTGATGGCGCTGTAGTGTCATTTATGGATAGAAGTACTATGTATGACAGAGAGCTTTATAATTATGCGTTTGAAATTTCAAAGGAAAAAAATATAAAGTGTCAAACTAAAACTATGATTGCCGGAGGAAATAACAGCGGAGCAGTTCATGTATCGGGAAACGGAGTCAGAACCATTGCCGTTTCCGCACCGTGCAGATATTTACATTCGCCGTCATGCGTTGTTAAAAAGGATGATTTGGTGTCATGCTATGAAATGGTAAAAGCACTGTTGAAAAAGGTGGCTGTTTTATGATACGCCGTATTAGCGACAGGAATGATATTGACTGCAAAGCGCTTTCCAAAACGCATCTGGGGAAAAAAATGCTCAGCTATCTTGAAGCTTATGGAACGGATTACGATTTCTGCCGTTTTTATGTAAATGAGTCGGGTTCGGTATTGCTTATCATTAATTCTACTCTTCTTATAAGCGGCAGCAATTTTGAAAAAGAGGAGCTTTGCGGTTTTGCAGCTATGCATCAGCCATTTAGAATTGAGGGAAATCAGAACGCTTTAAATATGCTTTTTGGAATCGACGGCTATCACAGTCTGCACAGAACATGGTTCAGGCTTACCGGAGATAAAAATATTGATGTAGATGAAAACGATATTGAATTTGATCCGCCGCTTGATGAAGTTTATGAAATACTGTCAGAGGGATTTCCGAATCTTTTAGAATATCCGCTCTGGCTAACAGATACTTCTCATAGAGTGCGTCATGGTATAAGCCATGTATTTGTATATAAAAACAGTACTACAGCTTCAATAGTTTACGATATTGACGGTACTGTTTTAGTGGGACAGGTTGCTACCAGACTTTCAGCCAGAGGAAGCGGATATGCCCGTAAATTTTTAAAATGGCTGGCATGTTATCTTGAAAAACAAAATAAAACGGCATATTTAAATGCGCTTGATACACGGGAAAGCTTTTACCGTGAAATTGGATTTGAAGTAAATGCCAGCGAATATGTTCTTGAGAAGATAGACAATAAAAACGAAAGCGCTGAGAAAGGAAAATTAAATACTAATGACTAATAATTTTTTTGGATTTGATTCAAAGATCATTGAGCTTGCAGATAAAGCGGAGAAACTGTGTGATTTTTCCGTAACTGACAAAATAAAGGAATATAATACGGCTAAAGTTCTGTCGGCATTTATTAATAACAGAGTCAGTGAACAGTGCTTTTACGGAAGCTCAGGATATGGCTATGGCGATATGGGACGTGAAACGCTTGACAAGGTCTATGCACAGGCTTTCGGTACTGAGGATGCACTTGTAAGACATAATTTTGTGTCCGGAACTCATGCGTTGTCTACTGCATTATGGGGAGTTTTAAGAAGCGGAGATACAATGGTATCTGTTACGGGAGCGCCTTATGACACTTTAGAAGAAGTAATAGGTATTGCTGGAACTAAAGGCAGTGGTTCGCTTATAGATTATGGTGTTAAATATAAACAGGTTGACTTAATGTCAGATGGTAAACCTGATTTAGATAAAATTGCTTTAGAAATATCGGACGCTAAGGTTGCATACATACAAAGATCGAGGGGATATTCTCTTCGTCCGGCACTGAGTATTGACGATATAAAAGATATATGCAGGACTGTCAAGAATATAAATCCAAACGCAGTAATAATGGTCGATAACTGCTATGGTGAATTTGTTGACGTAAAAGAACCTACTGAAGTCGGTGCAGATCTAATTGTCGGTTCGCTTATAAAAAATCCCGGCGGCGGTATTGCCAGAACAGGCGGTTATATTGCCGGTAATAAGGATCTAGTGGAATTGTGTTCTTATCGTCTCACATGTGTGGGAATGGGCAAAGAGGTCGGCTGTACGCTATCTCAGAACCGTGAAATGTTTTTAGGATTTTTTATGTCTCCTGAAATAGTTGCGAATGCTGTTAAAACGGCAGACTTTGCCGCTAGTATTTTTTCATTGCTGGGATTTGAAAGCTTTCCGTCAAAAAGTGAAAAACGAAGCGATATTATTACCGCTGTAAAGCTAGGAAATCCTGAACTTTTGAAAGCCTTTTGCTGTGGTATACAAAAGGGATCGCCTGTTGATTCATTTGTGACTCCGGAAGCATGGGACATGCCCGGATATGAAAGTCAGGTTATTATGGCGGCAGGAGCGTTTACAATGGGAGCTTCTATCGAACTTTCAGCAGACGCTCCTATAAGAGATCCATATGCAGTATGGATGCAGGGAGGTATAACTTATTCAAGCGGAAAAACAGGAGTAATGCTTGCTGTACAGGAAATGGTAAATGATGGTCTTATAAAAATATAACTGATATAGTTTTACAAAATTTTCTTTTTTCTATTTATAAATGATTAAAAAAGATTACAGAATTAATACAATTCTTAAACAACTGAAGGTTTAGGCGGCTAAAATATTGACAACTAACCGGATAACTGATAAAATAATTTAGGGTATTGATAAAACACTAGAAATTAAACTGCAATAAATTAAATTTGCTTATGGAGGCTTTTAATGTCTGAGAATAAACTTTGTATGGGATGTATGGAATATAAGGGTACATCACGGGTTTGTCCGAAGTGCGGTTATGTTGAAAACACGCCGTATCTTCCTGCATATATAGCTCCTGAAACTATACTTCATGAAAGATATCTCGTAGGACAGCTTCTTAGTTCAAACGGACAAGGAGCAACGTATATTGCTTATGATACGGCAGTAAGCTGCAAGGTATTGCTTAACGAATATATGCCTGACGGACTTTGCGTGAGAGTAAAAGGGAAACCGACTATCAGTGTTAATTATAATAATCTTGCACAGTATAAAGCATTAATGGCTGAATATACTGAACTGAATAAGTCTTTAGCTAAAATGAGAAGCCTGAGCAGTCATCTGACTCCGACCTTGGATTTGTTTGCTGAAAATAATACAACATATGCGGTTTACGAATACATAGAGGGAGTTAAACTGGTTGATTACTTGAAAGAAAATGCAGGAGAACTTAGCTGGAGTGAAGTATCGGCAATGTTTCCGCCGCTGTTTACAACATTAAGTCTTGTACATAATGCCGGAGTTCTGCACAGAGGAATCAGTCCGGAAACTATTTATGTTACCGATAAAGGCGAGCTTAAGCTGACTGATTTTTGCATATCAGGTGTTCGGACTATAAATACTGAATTGAAAACGGAAATTTTCCCCGGGTACGCAGCGCCTGAACAGTATTCAGCTGCAAGTCGTCAGGGAACGTGGACAGATGTATACGGTATCTGTGCTGTATTGTACAGGATACTTACCGGTTCAAAACCTGATCCTGCAAATATCAGGCTTGAAGGAGATAATCTGTATACTCCTCAGGAGCTTAATCCAAATATACCAAAGCATGTTTCTGATGTTATTATGGACGGTATGAATATCCTCGGCGAAGACAGAATACCGACTATAACTGAGTTAGTAACAAGACTATTTGATCAGCCTGCTGCCGGATTCAGCAAGACTCAGACATTGTCGCTTTCACGTAACGGAATAATGGAAAGCAGTCAGGAAATGGCGAATAATGCTCCTTATGACGATTATAATCAGAATGATGAATATTATGATGACGATTATGATGATTACGATGACTATGATGATTATGACGATGGAGATGTCGAAGGCGGAGATGAAAATTTATCTGCGTTTGATAAAGTAAAAATGCCGATAATTATAGGCGTTTTGTTGGTTGCCATTATTCTTGTAATCATTGTAATTATGGTAAAGCTTTTCGGCGGTGGAAATGAGAATTCAAATATTCGTGATACAGTAAGCAGCATGACTGACAGCAGCTCCGTTACGGATAATATTGTAGAGATAACTGAGGAAGAAACAAAAGAAACGGAAGCTGATAATAAAATGCCTAGCCTTGTAAATAAAAAATATGAGGATATAAAGGAAAATTTTGAAAAGAAATATAATGTAACTTTAGAAGCTACTTATGAAGAAAATGCCGATTATCCGAAAGAAATTATTTTCTGGCAGGAAATTGAAATAGGTCAGCCTATTAAAGAAGGCATGACAATTAAAGTTAAGGTCAGCAGCGGTAAAACCAGAGCTTATGTTCCTGAATTTGAAAATTGGAAGCTTGATGATTATATTAAACTTGTAGAAGAACGTGGAATAGAGTATACTAAGGTTTCTGAAATCAATTTTGATTATGAAAACGGATATGTAATACGTGTTTCACCTGATCCGGGAAGTGAAATAGATTTGGATTCTGATGAAGTTCTGACGATTTATTATGCTGATAATCCTGAAGAAACAACAGAAGAACCTACAGAGGCTCCTACAGAAGAGCCAACGGAAGAACCTACAGAGGCTCTGGCTGATAATCCTGAGGAACCTGTGAACAATGATTCGCAGGCGGTAGTTGAGTAATTAAAACAAGCCCTTTATGGGCTTGTTTTTTTGTATACTATACGTTAATAAACATGAATAACATAAAAAATAGCTTGCAAACATAAATTCCGTAGTTTAGTTTGCAAGCATTTATTTATGATTTTAAGTTTTATCTATTTTATGACATATTCCCGCACTTGGACAATTTTCACATCCGCATCCGCAGGAGTTTTTGCCTTTCTTTTTATCTCTGATTAGTTTTGTTATAATTAAAGAAACGATTATTAAAATAATCAAGGCAACGATAATTGTGCCGATATTATTTACTAAAAAATTAATCATAATCTCACCTCTGAATATATGCTAAACGGACAGTAAAAATTACCGCCCGTTTATATAATTACTGTTTATGATTTGATTCTTACTTTTGCGGTAAGCTTATTGCTTTCCTTATACGGTCTTACTAGCATGTATATAATAAATGCTATAAGGATCAGTGCAACAATTAAACCGAAAACATTTACGTTTCCTGTAAAAATACTGCCTACCTGATAAATTATCAATGAAACAGCGTAAGCAAATACACATTGATATCCGATTGCGAACAATGTCCACTTAGCACTGTTCATTTCACGTTTGATAGCACCCATTGCGGCAAAGCATGGTGCACAGAGTAGATTGAATACTAAGAATGAGTAAGCTGAAAGAGCTGTAAAGTATGTTGAAACTTCACTCCAGATCTCATCACCGTTTTCCGACAGTTCTTCTCCTGCAAAGTGGAATAGCTGACCGAAAGTAGTGACAACATTTTCTTTTGCAATAAGACCTGTAACAGTAGCAACAGCAGCTTTCCATTCACCCCATCCAAGAGGTGCAAATATCCATGCAAATCCCTTACCGATTTTTGCAAGAACGGAATTATCAAGATCTTCGACCATGCCAAAGCCATTTTCCCATCCAAAGCTTTGTAGGAACCAAAGTACAATAGCTGAGAGGAGAATAACTGTACCGGCTTTTTTGATAAAGCTCCAGCCTCTTTCCCACATTGAACGAAGTACGTTTCCTACTGTTGGAAGGTGATATGCAGGAAGTTCCATTACAAACGGTGCCGGATCTCCAGCAAAAATTTTAGTTTTCTTAAGCATAATACCTGAAATTATAATAGCTGCTATCCCCACAAAATATGCAGATGCTGCAATTAAGCCGGAGTTATCGAAAAGTGCTCCTGCGATAAGTCCGATAATCGGTAACTTTGCTCCGCATGGAATAAAAGTAGTTGTTGTAATCGTCATACGACGGTCACGTTCATTTTCAATTGTACGGCTTGCCATGATTCCCGGAATTCCACATCCTGTACCGATAAGCATAGGAATAAAGGATTTACCTGAAAGACCAAATTTACGGAAAATTCTATCCATTACAAATGCAACTCTTGCCATATATCCGCATGCTTCAAGGAATCCTAAGAAAATAAACAGGACAAGCATTTGAGGTACGAATCCCAGTACTGCGCCCACACCGCCGACAATACCGTCAATTATTAAGCCATAAAGCCAGTCAGCACAGTTGAGCTTATCAAGCAAATTGCCCAGAAGTGTAGGAATACTCCAACTTTCTTCACCAAACAAACTGTCATTGGTCCAGTCAGTAGCCCAACCGCCTACTGTAGTAATAGATACATAATAAACGATAAACATAACTACTGCGAAAATCGGCAATGCAAGGAAACGGTTTGTTACTATTTTATCTATTTTATCAGATACGGTAAGTCCGCCTTTATTTTTCTTTTTGTAACAACCCTTTATTATTGAACTTATGTAAATATAACGTTCATTGGTAATAATGCTTTCTGCGTCATCGTCCATTTCCTTTTCGGCAGAAGCGATATCCTCTTCAATATGATTTTTGACATCTTCAGGAATTGAAAGCTGTTCCAGAACCTTATCGTCACGTTCAAATATTTTTATAGCATACCATCTCTGCTGTTCTTCAGGAACATTATGTAAAAATGCTTCTTCAATATGTGCGATCGCATGTTCAACGCATCCGCAGAAACTGTGCTGAGGAACAGTGCTTTCTTTAGCTTTTGCTGCTGCAACTGCTTTTTCTGCAGCTTCCTTAATACCGGTGCCTTTTAATGCGGAGATTTCGCAGACTGCACATCCAAGCTCTTTAGAAAGCTGTGCAATATTAATTTTATCTCCGTTTTTTCTTACAATGTCCATCATATTTACCGCAATGACAACAGGGATTCCCAATTCTACTAGCTGTGTTGTAAGATAAAGGTTTCTTTCAAGGTTTGTACCATCAATAATGTTCAAAATAGCGTCCGGTCTTTCTCCTATAAGGTAGTTTCTGGCTACGACCTCTTCAAGGGTGTAGGGAGAAAGTGAATATATACCCGGAAGGTCAGTAATAACAATATCTTTATGACCTTTTAGCTTACCCTCTTTCTTTTCAACTGTAACGCCCGGCCAGTTTCCCACAAATTGATTTGCGCCGGTCAGAGCATTAAAAAGTGTTGTTTTACCGCAGTTTGGATTTCCTGCAAGTGCAATTTTAATCTCCATAAATCAATATATCCTTTCTAAGTTAGTTTATACTAACTTGATATCAAAAATAAAACGGAATTATTCCGTTTCAATCATTTCAGCGTCTGCTTTTCTAAGCGATAGTTCGTATCCTCTGACTGTTACTTCAATAGGATCACCGAGCGGCGCTACCTTTCTTATGTATACTTCTGTTCCTTTTGTGATTCCCATATCCATAATTCTGCGCTTGACAGCGCCTTCACCGTTTAGTTTTTTTACTTTAACGGTTTGACCGACTTTAGCATTTTTTAATGTCATTTTTTCTCCTCCATTAAAATTATATCATAATTCTGCTTGCCATTTCTTTTGAAACCGCAACTCTTGATTCTTTAATATTAACTATTACGTTTCCGCCGGATTCATTTATCACCGTAACGGTACTTCCGGCAACAAAGCCAAGGTTTTCCAGAAATTTTTTCGTTTCCGGATTGCCGCCGACTTTTTTTATTATATTTTCTTCTCCTGCGTTTGCAAATGTTAAAGGCATCATTTTTTCCTCCTGATACAGCAAGCAAATTAATAGTTAGATTTTGCTAACCTTTGTACTATTTAGATTAGCATAATCTAACCAAAATGTCAAGTCCTGTACATATAAAGTATAATATTTTATATAAACTTTGGAAATTTGCATAAATTTAAAGAGTGTATTTATTAAAATTTTATGAGTTTTTAAAACTAAATATTATTTTAAATTACAATTATTTGGCATGATGATATTTGTGCTTAGGACTGTATTTTATGTTTGCGGACGGAAAGATGCCGTAAATTTTATCATTAATAATAAATTTCAAAACCGATGCATATAATTAACAAAAAGTGCATTGGAGTGAGTTGATTGAAGGGGCAGCCGAATGACAGAGCAATAATATTGGGACAATACATATTGGATAACAATGCTACCGTAAGGGCAACAGCAAAGAAATTCGGAATCAGTAAAAGTACAGTACATAAAGATGTGAGTGAGAGATTGATAAAAATACAGCCTCAGCTTTATTCAGAGGTAAAAAAAATACTTGAAAAAAACAAACAGGAGCGTCATATAAGGGGAGGAATGGCAACTAAGAAAAAATATGAGGAAATTGCAAGAAAAAATGAAAAAAACTGCGGTAATTATTAAATTACCGCAGTAAATATATATCAAAGCAGATGTTCGGTTCCGGACGCCGAAGCTTTTCTAAGGGCATATAAGCCACATCCGGTATCCTGAAGCGGAACGGAATACCTGCTTATTTTTAGTGTATGCTGAAAATCATAAATTGCAACATGGAAATATTTAAATTTTATTTAACAAAAAATTCCAAAAATATATTGTGCTTTTTGCCGAAATATGATACAATATAAAAGTAAGTTATAATTATTACAGGAGTATAAAATATGAATGAAGAAAATATATACTATATAATAGAAGTATGTGTAGGCGGAGAAAAGCTGTATATGTACTCTAAAAGAATAGCGGTTCATTTTCCGGATATATCTAAAAGGTTTGTACATAAAAGATCCGCCAGCCGATATTATAAGGATTCGGAATTTACTGAATGTTATCACCGTATACTTAAGTATGACAAAGAAAAGGATGAAATAATTTTGTGAGTTGTATTTATATATAACCACAGACGATGTCCTCTTGAGCGAGAATGTTTTTGGATTCAGACGGCTTACAGCAGTAAGCCGTCTGCGCTTGCAGGGAACAAAGTTTTAAAGACGGGTAAAACCGTCTTTTTTATTTTCCAAAAACAACATATTCATAATTTCTTGACATGAAAAGATTATATGTGATATAATAAACACCGTAAGTTCTAAATAAAAACAGAAATTTTGATAATATATTTGTATGGAGGTTAAAATGCGGGAGATAAAAAGAAAACAATCCTCAGATAAAACAGATGTCTGTTCTGTTTTATCTGCAAAGGACTTTTTTAAAAAATTAAAAAAGTATTTTATACCGTGGCTCATAGCTGCAATGGTGCTGGCAGCTGCTGTTTTAGGATATAGCATTACAATTAATATTATTAACGGACAGGTATCTGTTTTAGTTAATTTTAGTTATGACGGTATTGAAGCGGGAATGGATCCTTTGGGAAATAAATTTGATGTAAACGAGATAAAATCTAGAACTTTAATTGAAAAATGTTTAGATGATCTTGGAATGTCCGAAGCAGACCCTGAAGCAATCTATAATAATATTGCAATTTCAGGACTTGTACCTTCAGATGTTATTGATAGAATAACCAGTTATACACCGGTTTATGATTCTGATGAAATAGTTTCATCTAAAAATATTCAGGATAGTACATATTATCCTACCCAGTATTCCATTGAATTAGATTGCCGTAAGGCAGGATTGAGCCGTAAGGACAGCGTTTTATTTTTAAATCGTCTTACTGAAGAATACAGTAATCAATTTTTTGAAAACTATGGATATAATAAATCACTGGAAAATGCAGTGATTTCAATTGATTATAACGATTATGACTATGTAGACGCAGTATCGGTTTTTGATTCGTCGCTTAAGTCACTGAAGGAATATATTGATGATCTGGCTAAACACGATAATATTCGTTTTCGTTCAGATCAAAGCGGATATACTTTTGCTGATTTGTCGCAGTCTATTGAAACAATAAGAACAGAAGATCTGGATATGATTCTGTCATATATTGTTTATAATAATGTAACGAAGGATAAAGAAAATCTTATTGCAAATTATGAATTTAAGATTGAGGAGCTTACAAGATCAAAAAATATATATAAGGAAAGGCTTCAGTCAATCAATGATACTATCAGTAATTATGAAAAGAATTCTATTTTGATATTCGGCAATGCTACTGACGGTTCTAATGCGACTCTTAATCAATCGTCTGATACATATGATAATATGATAGATGATAAAGTAAGGGCAGAAACTAATTTATCAACATGCGAGCAAAATATAAGTCTTTATGAAAATCGTATAAATTCACTTAAAAGCGGAACACAAAAATCAGGAGTTTCTGAACTGGTCGAAAAAGATTTTGAAAAGTTGAATAATAAAATTCATACTATGTTGGAAGCCGTTAATATTACAGCTACGGAATATTTTGAAGAAGTTTTGTTTTCAAATGCATATAAAATATTATCGCCTGCTACAGAATCGGTGTTTTATGTAATAAAATCGTCTATAAAAGATTCTGTAAATATAATATTAGCTATTGAATTAATTCTCATAGCAGCATATCTAGTTGTTTCGGCAGCGGCAGTTTATATACCTTATGACAATATTATCGGTAATATTAAAAAGCACAAAAAGCGTAAGGGAGGGAAAAGAAAAAATGGATAATGAAAAAAATATTAGCGTTACCCTTAAACAGCAGGAAGATTCTTCTGATGAAGTAATTTTATCTCTGGGTACTATATCCAAACAGATAAAAAAATACTTATTTATATGGATAGTTATATCAGTGTTTATAGGAGCTGTTATAACAGGCGGAGTGTTGGCATTTAAAAGAAATACAAGTACAAGTAAGATTACCGCATTAGTAGGTTTTAATTATTCCGGTATAGAATCAGGTCTGGCTCCTGATGGGAATGAGTTTGATGTAAATAAAATAAAGTCTCCTAATATAATTGAGTCTGCATTGACAAATATAGACGAACCTTTATCGTATGTAGAAAATGTAAGAAGAAATATTTCCATTAAAGGCGTTATCCCAAGTGATGCACTTGATAAAATTTCATTATATCAAAGCGTATATTCCAAAGGCGGCAGCGCTGCTTTGGACGCTGTTAATTCTCTTTTGGAAATTGGATATTATCCCTCATATTATATTATAACATTTGATTATAATTTAGCGGGTATAGACCTTAATAAAGGCAAAAAGATATTGGACGGTATATTGGATTCGTATCAGGATTATTTCTTTAAAACGTACGGTTTTAATAAGGCTTTGGGAAATTCTGTTGTTGCAGTTGATTATAAAGATTATGATTATCCTGCAGCTGTTGATGTTTTTAATGAAACACTTGATGATCTGGATTTATATATCCAAAAACTGCAAAGAAACGATATGACAAATTTTCGTTCAAATGTAACCGGATATTCATTTAGTGATTTGCGTGCAGCTGTAAATACTATTAAATCTGCTGATTTAAGTTCGCTGTCATCATATATTACAATAAATAATATAACTAATGATAAGGAACAGCTTATTACTTATTATGAATATAGAATTGAACAGTTGGAACGTGAATTAAAAGTCAGTGAATCAAAGCTCAAATCTATTACTGACTCAATTGATGCATACGAAAAAGACAAGCTGCTGATTTTTGGAATGAACGATGAAAATACTGAGAATTCATATACTCAGGCTTCTAAAAAATATGATGACCTCATAGAAGAAAAACTGGAAGTTCAGGATTCTGTTTCCAGAAGCAAACAGAATATATCATATGTGAAAGACAGATTAAGCGCTCTTAAGGAAAATAATTCTAAGAAATCAGAAGATATTGAAAATGTTGAACAAAGACTTGAAGAAATATACAATAAAATTTTAAATATTATTGATATAACAAATACAACATCAGATGAATATTACGAAAATATAGTATTTGCAGAAGCTTACAATATACTTGTGCCTGCCACAGGAGAAGAGCCTAAGGTAGAAATTGGTAATTTTATTATGCCGCTTTTAATTTGTGAAGGTTTAATATTTGTTGTGTTTGCAGCGATAATCATTTTTTCTTCTATATCAATTGACAGTAATAAAAGAAAAGATAAAGTTAATACAGCAGAACAGCCGGAAGTAACAGACGTAAAACAAAAATAAGCAGTAAAGGGTATTATTTTATAATACCCTTTACTTTTTAAAAAGTTATATAAACGCTTGACAATTGTGAGAAAATAATGTACAATATTTATAGTAAAATTGGAAGTATACATTTTATTAAGGGGGAATTTATGATGAGTTTGAAGAAGAAAATTTTGTCGGTTATTACATCTGCTGCATGTATTATGTCTTGCGTATGTATGTTCGGCAATCAGGCAAATGACCAGTATACTGCGGAGGCGGTTGGGTTAACAGGACAGTCGGCATTTGATATTACATCTCAGATGGTAATTGGTTGGAATCTTGGTAATTCACTTGATTCTACAAATGACAATTTGACTATGGATTCTTCACCTAAAAAATTTGCAATGGCATGGGGAAATCCTGAACCTACTAAGGAACTTATTGAAGCAGTTAAAAACGGAGGATTCAATACTATTAGAATCCCTACCACATGGTATCAGCATCTGTATCTTGACGAATCAACAAATACTTATAAAATTGATACTAAGTGGCTGGCTTATGTAAAACAGTTTGTTGACTATGCTTATGATATGGATATGTTTGTAATTCTTAATGTGCATCATGAGAATTGGGTAAACGTAGCTAAATTTACTGACGAAACATATAATGACGCTTCTAAAAAGCTGAATGACATATGGTCGTGCCTGGCTGAAACATTTAAGGATTATGATCAGCATCTTGTATTTGAAGGTATGAACGAACCTCGTGAAACAAATAATCCAAGCAACTCTGAATGGGGAGACGGTGACGCTAATTCATGGAATTATATTAACAGACTCAATAAGGTGTTTGTTGATGCGGTAAGAGGTCAAGGTTCTTCATATAATAAAGAACGACTTCTGATGCTTCCGGGTTATCATGCAGGAAACAGCGTTTCAACTGTAAGGGCAATTGAAATTCCTGAAAATTCAGGAAATGTAGCATTGTCAGTTCATGCTTATAATCCTTATTTCTTCTGTATGGATACAAGTAATATGGCAAATCATACATATCCGGGTGCAAGCGGTTACGGCAGCGATTATAAAACTGAGCTTCAGACAATGTTTAACAGTTATAAAAGCATTATAGCTGAAAAGAATGTTCCAATTGTAATGGGTGAATTCAGTGCTTCTGACTTTAACAACACAGATTCCCGTATAAACTGGGCTAAGGATTATTTGTCAATGGCTAAGGATGCAGGTATTCCATGCGTACTTTGGGATAATAATGTTGTTGCGGACGGTAATAGCGATAATGGTGAGGCTCATGGTTATATTTACAGACTTACAAATACATGGTATCCTAATTCAGCGCCTGTAATTGCGGCTATGATGGATACTGTAGGAGTATCAGACTACAATCTTCCGGAATATAAAGAATATGTAGCACCGGAATTTTCATGGGATAATGTTAAAATAGGCGATGACTGGATCGAGTTGTATTATAATAAAGACGGAAATGCTTTGACTGCATGGACTCCTGATAAGGTATCAGGCTGGCAGCAGTATCTGAATGAGGATTATATGTATGCTATGGTATTTGATGCAATGATTGATCCTGCAATAGTTGCTCAAACAAGCAATGACGGATGGTACTATATATTATCTGATAATGATTTGAATTCTGATTTTGTTTTATATTATACATATGAAGATATAAAAAAAGTTTTTGATTCAAATTCTGCAGATATTGGCAGTATATCTGATTTGTACGTAAGTGCTCATGCCGGTGATGCAACAATTTATGGACTGTATGCTGTTCCGGTTAATTCAGTTCAACCATCTACTGAAGAAACTACAGAGGAGACAACAGAAGAAGTTAAACCTGATATTATTCCGGGCGATGTAAACGAAGACAAAAGGGTTAATGTATTTGATTCTGTTGCGCTTAGAAGAATGTTATTAAATAATTTAAGCCATCCAGTACCTATGGTTGTTCTTCCACCTTCTCCAAGTCCAGCTGATACAAACGGAAACGGAACAATCGAAATTGCCGATTTGGTACTGTTGAATCAGTGGCTTGTCGGAATGGATGTTAAATTAACAACTTATGTTCCTGAATAAACAAATTTACTCCTGCGAATGAACCTCGCAGGAGTTTTATTTTAAAATGAAATAAAAACTTATGAAAGGTAAAATATATGTTTGTAATGATACCGGAGTATTATAATAAATTTAAATGTATTGCGAGTAAGTGTTCTGATAATTGCTGTATAGGATGGGAAATAGATATTGATAGTAAAACATATGAAAAATACAAAAATGTTACGGGCAGTCTGGCAATGAGTTTAAAAAATAATATTGTATTATCAGAAGACGGCAGTTATTTTTTTAAGCTTACTGAAAATGAACACTGTCCGTTTCTTGATGAGAATAATTTATGTAAGCTTATAATTGAAAAAGGTGAGGATTTTTTGTGTGACATATGTAAAGAGCACCCCAGATTTCATAATTGCTTTGGCGATAAAAGGGAAACAGGCATTGGAATAGGCTGCATTGCAGCAGCAGAAATTATTCTGTCACAAAAAAATAAGGTTAAATATATTACATATCAAATTAATGAATCTGAGTATGAAATTGATTATGATCAAAATTTTTTAAAATACCTTACAAAAATACGAAATAAAATTTTTGAAATATTGCAGAATCGTAATAAAAATATGAATAGACGATTGATTGAAATGCTTTTATACGGTGAAAAAATTCAAGCTGAAATTGACGGTTATACTGAATTGGAAATACCAAAAAAAGAATACAAAGAAGCTTTTTTTGATAATTTTAAAAGGATACTTGAAGAACTTATTCCTCTTAATGAGCAATGGAAAAACGCTGTAAAAAACTTAAAATTTCAAAGTACATTGAAAATTAATATTACTGAGTATGAGCAACTAGCAGTATATTTTATATATCGTCACTTTTTGTCTGCAGTATACGACAGAGATATTATTTCAAGAATAAAGCTTACTATAATATTTTGTCTTACAATTTTATGGATTCCGGATAATTACAGTTTAATTGAAAAGGCATGTCTAGTGTCTAAAGAAATTGAATACTGTTCTGAAAATATTGATTTGCTTCTGGACTTTTCCTATACTGAAAAGCACTTGTCTATTGATTGTCTTATGAATATTTTGACAAATTAATTGCAATTTTTTTATTGATATGATATAATTAAAGCAATTGAACTGTAAACGGAGAAAATTACAATGTTAGTAAATTTAATAAATATAAATAAATACTATAATGGAAAACATATTTTAAAAAATATTAATTTAACTGTAAATGAAAAGGACCGTATAGGTCTTATAGGAATAAACGGATGCGGTAAAACAACGTTATTGCGTATTCTCACAGGAAAGGAGCTTCCGGATCGTTCTACTGAAAAAGACGGTATAGTATCATTCGCCTCTAAAACTTCGGTAGGATATTTGGAGCAAATGTCCGGTTTGGACAGGGACAGTACAGTTATAGATGAAATGAAAAGCGTTTTCAGTTATCTTGATTCTGTTTTGGAGAGAATGAAAGAACTGGAACATATAATGAAAGAATCTTCTGAAATCAACGAAGAAATTTCGGAGGAATATTCAAAGCTTTCGGCATATTATGAATCCAATGACGGATATACAATTGACGTTAAAATAAAAACAATTTTAAACGGTATGGGATTCAGCGAAAATGATTATAACCGAATTATCAGCGGATTCAGCGGTGGTGAAAAAACTCGTCTTGCAATTGCAAAACTTCTGCTTGAAGAACCAAATCTGCTTATATTAGACGAACCTACAAACCATCTTGATTTTAAAACTGTGCTTTGGCTTGAGGAATATCTTAAGGACTATAAAGGAGCGCTACTCATAGTATCTCATGACAGATATTTTCTTGATAAGGTAGTTACTTCTGTCTGCGAAATAGAATATGGCGTCCTTACAAGATATAAAGGTAATTATACGGCTTATACCTTATTGAAAAGTGACAGTGTAAAGCGTCAGCAAAAGGAATATGAAGCTCAGCAGAAAGAAATTGCAAAGCTTGAGGAATACATTGCTAAGAATAAAGTAAGAGCTTCAACGGCTGCAAGCGCTAAAAGCCGAGAAAAAGCTTTGGAACGTATGGAGCTTATTGAAAAACCAAGTATTGCGTCAAATAGCGCTAATATTAAGTTTGAATATAAAATTCAGCCGCCTTTTGATATACTTGACGTAAAGGATGTTGATATTAGAGTTGGCAGCGGTACCTCTGAAAAAATTCTTGCAGAGCATATTTCTTTTGAAATTAAAAGGGGAGAGAAGCTAGGAATTATTGGTGATAATGGAATCGGAAAATCATCTTTTCTGAAAGTACTTCAAGGGATTCTTCCTCATTCAGGAAAAGTGAGATGGGCGTCAAATGTAAAGATTTCTTATTTTGAGCAGGAAAGTGCAAATCTCGATCCTTGTAATACTGTAATTGACGAACTGCATAGGCATTATCCTTTGCTTACCGATCTTGAAATACGGTCTTTGCTTGGAAGTGTTGGAATTAAAGGTGAAAACGTTTTTAAGGAAACGGGAGTTATAAGCGGCGGGGAAAGAGCTAAAGTATGTTTTGCATTTATGATGCTTGAAAAAGGGAATGTACTTATTCTGGACGAACCTACAAACCATCTGGATCTGACTTCAAAAGAGTCGATAGAAAGAGCTCTTGACGAGTTTGACGGTACTGTTATATTCGTTTCTCATGACAGATATTTACTTAATAAAATTGCCGGAAAAATTTTGGAAATAAGAAGTGACGGTACAGAAATGTATAACGGAAACTTTGATTATTATCTTGAAATAAATAATAAAAGGGAACAGATTGCCCGTCAGGCGGTAGAAGCTGAAAACAAAGCCAAAGCTGAGCAGGAGTATAAAGAGAAAAATGAAAGAGCATATAAGTCTAAGGAGCAGCGAAGTCTTGAAGCCAAGAGAAGAGCCCGTGTAAGGGAACTTGAAACTTTGATTGAAGAAAAACAGTCTGAACTTGATAATTTGCAGGAGGAAATAACCAGAGAAGAAGTATACAGCGATTTTGAAGTTATGAATAAAAAATGTACGGATATAGAACAGTTAAAAAATGAAATAGATGAAATGTTTGATGAAATAGTTGAATTATGTTAAAATTACTTTTTAATTAATATAGGTGGTATTATGAAAATAAAAAATAAATTATTAATTGCTATATCAGTATTTATTTTATTAGCTATACTGAGCGTTACAGCGCTTTGTTTGTATAGGGACAGAAATGCTAAAACCATTAACTCTTCTGAGGAAATTACTTCCAATCCAATTGCATTTTATCAAAAAGATGATATATGGAAAAATGATTTTCTAGGTGATTCTGAATATCATATGGGTGATTCGGGTTGTTTGACTACGTGTATTGCTTCTCAGCTTTTAATGCAGGGAATATCTGTTGAAGAGGTTTCAGGTATTACACCGGGTACATTAAACGAATTTTTTTCAAAAAATAATGTATATGATTCAGAAGGAAATCTTCAATGGGACATTGCCGGTTCGGTATTAAAAATAAAATATATCAGGAAAGAAACCTCTGAAATTAGTGAAAGTGAATTAGAAACATTGATTAAAAATCGTATATATCCAATCGTTAGTGTTAAAATGCCAAAATCCGGAAACTATCATTTTGTACTTTTAGTTGGCTCTGATGAAAAAAACTTTTTGTGTATGGATCCATTAAACAAATACAATGAAATAGTGTCTTTGTCTGAATTTGGAAATAAGATTTATTCGGTAACGTACTGTGAATAAAAGGGTTATTTGTATATGTAAAATAAAAAATGGCTGACGTTTTTAAGTCAGCCATTTTTATATTAATTTTTTTGATATTCTTCGTAACCGGTCAATTCATTGTTAGAAAACGTTTCAACTTTATCTGCTTTGTTTTCAAAGGAAATATTCTCGGTATATATATAATCGCTTATTTCACCGTTATCATCATATCCAATATACTGAATTAATACACCGGTATTGACGTCCACCATTAGTTCAAAAGTTGATACATTAAACTTGCTGCCATAATCTTCTTAAGCTGTTCCGGAGATATGGTAACATAATTTATCATCAATTACCTTAGTACCATTTACGCTCCATAAATTTTGATTTGCCAAATAGCCGAATGTCATTTCCTGAGGGAAAATGCAGATACTTGCTTCGGGTACATTAGTAGGATTGGTTCGGTAATTATAGCAAGGTTCACCGTCAATTTCAGTGATTCTTTCATCATCGGGAATTTCACAAACAGCCTCTAATCCGATAGTGTCATATGAAAGTGTTTTATATGTTTTTTCTAAACAATTTAAGTTTATACTTTCATCAGCATTACAATAATATTTTTCATCCCAGACCAGATTGTCGGTATTCTTAGCTTCTAATGAAATATTTTCAATACTCTCAGCTGTGATGTTATCTGCATAAGCTTGCGAGTAGTGTGAGTATGCTTTCGTTTCAGACAATACACTTTGAAATTCAACAGTATTTACTAGATTTAAATCTCCCGGTGCAGGGAAATAAATAGTACCGGAAACTTTATCATAATAATCAATAGTATTAAGCATCATATGGTAAATATCATCCTTGGAAGCTATATTATAATTTACAGCAGTATTCAATTTTCTGGCGGATGCATTTACTGTTTCATTTTCGGGTATAGTTTCAAAGATCATATTATCAGTACTTTTTTGATTTCTTGAAGAAAAACTTGAATCAGAAACATTTGCATATGCGACAATGCCTGTTGCTGCCAGACATATTGTTGAACATAAAACAACAATAGAAGTTAATTTTTTTCTCATAATTTTCTCCTTTATGATGTAATAGTAACTTTAATAGCGTCTGCTCCTGTATTATTACCTTTTCCTCCGGAAGGAACAACTTCTGCTGATTCAGAACTATAAAAAGTTACATTTGGAACAGCAATATTTGCTCTTTGTATTGTAGACCAACCAGATGCCGCTCTATCTTGATTGTAATTTTTTTATATTTACATATTATTGTTTTTTATTCTTTTTATGTTTAATTATAGAAGTAATCAGTATTATAATCATAATAAATATTGCCAAAACAAATAAAATTACAATTAGTGAAAACAGCATAGGAATTGCCATTCCTTTTGTTTTTGCTTTGTTTTTTATTGTAGAAATAACCGTATTTGCCGTTTCAGTTTCTTCAGACGGTTCTGTAATTTCAACAGAGGTCTCTTCTTCATCTGACTTTAGAGTACCGTTTTTAAGAACAAGTTCTGTTTCCTCAGCGATTTCGGATACAACGCCGGGTTCAAAAATATTTCTGAGACCGCAGCTTTCAATTGATTCAATATACGGCGTGTATGCACCGCAGTCAATTAATGATTTATATGTGTTTATTGCAGACTCTCTGTCATCTGACGCTTTAATCCATAAATCAAGAGAAGACAGTGCAGACGTTGCATAGCTGATATAATACATAGGCGAGTTATAATTGTGTGAAATTTCTGTCCAGTCATAAGAGTAAGCGACGTCTGTGCTGTATTCTATATTATATTCGCCGCATAGTTCCATATATTTTGTATTGAGTTGTTCAAGAGTACAATCGGGATTTTCATAGGCATATCTTTGAAATTCATCAAGCAAGCAGCCTTCTACAACTGATGATGCCATTGAATAAATTGTGAAGTCTGTAAACGCTTTACCCTGCTTTTCGCCGAAAATATCATCGTGATATTCAGTAAACAAAGCTTCCATTCCCTGAGAATGAATTTCGAGGGTATCGAGTGAATTGCCAAATGTATTATCGTAAATAGCACGGGTCGGATGGGTATAATCGACATTTGCATGACCAAATTCATGGATCATTGTCCTGAAATCATTGTAGTTTCCGTATGGACTGTTAAAAATAAACGGTACGGCATATGAATATAATGAAACGGTATATCCGGCTTCCATTTTATTTGGAAGTGAATCAATATTATAAAGATGATACTTTCTCATGTATTTAAAATTTTCATAAATTTCTGAACCAATTTCAGCAAAATATGGTTCAATCTGATCAAGTATCTCCTCACCGTTATAGGTTTGATTTGCAAGTCCGGTTGTATAAAGGCTCAGACTAAGCTGATTGTAAAGCTTATTATATAGATCCGGAAAGCTTTCCTTGACTTCTTTATAAACCTCATCAATATCATCCAGTGAATAATCTCTCATATATGTGGATTCATAAGCATATTCTGCATAGTTTGGGTATCCGTATAGTTTAGCGATTTTATCTCTTATTTTTATAAGCTTAAGATAAATTTCACCAAGTTCTTTATTTTTTTTACTGTAAATCATATTTGAAATACGGTTATATTCATCTTCGTTTTCAGGCGGATTGTTGTATAAATCATCAGCAGTCCAGCTGCGACCTTTATATTCGACACTGTATTCCTGTGAATTCAGACTTTCATATTCAAGAACCAGTTTAGATTCTTCATTTGAGAGTTCGGTATATTTTTCATCAGTTGTATGAAAAAAAGTAATTGCAGTTATTATATCCTGATCTAGAAGCTCAAACATTAAATCCTGATAATCTGAATTATAAGCTTTATTCAATGCTGAAAAAATAATATCGTAGTATTCAGAATAATTTTGTTCGATTTCAGGGAGTTCCTTTTCAATTGATTCATTTGTCACATCAGTGTAAAAATCATTGTATCTGATATTATAAAGCGTTGCCTGAAGATCGTATTCATCGAACATTATATTTATTAATTCTTCAACTCTTTTTTCTTTGCCGGATATATTTTTTTCAGCAATTTCTGTGAGCTCATCTGCGGCATTTTTTAACTTGCTTTCGTCAAATTCATGATACTGCATTTCCGAGTATGTTAAATCTTTACGCTCATTGCCTTGCAGTTCGGCGGAAACGTTCAGTGCAGGGAATAATGTCAATACCGCAAGAATTGAGGCGGTAAGTTGTTTTAATCTTTTCATTTGTTTCCTCTCTTTATAATTTTGTCGATTTTTGTACAATTATTATACCATTATTATATATTTATGTCAAGACAATCAATAGATGCTTAAAATTAAAATATATTATTTTCTGAATAAATTTAATGAGTGATAAGTCGGCAGAAAAGCCCACAGACAAGGATCTGCGGGCAGTAATAACTCTGAGATAAGATATATATTACTGAATGTCTTTAATTTTGCGGCATTCAATATAGTATCGTTTATCTTGCGCATGACCCATAGAAAATGTTTTTCTTGGCAATGCGCCGTCTTTTATTACGGTAGGGAATAACTGGCTTTTACTCATATCCGGCAGTATAAATCCAATTGAATTTTTTTGATTTGCAAGTTTTTTAACAGTATCCTTACCATGAATATAGTCGATTTTTCCGCTGTTTTCTGTCAAATAGCTGTCAAGAAACTTTTGTAAACTTCCGACTGTAAGGTTGGAGGTTTGATTATGGATATATGCAGTATGTTCTTTACCGTTTACAATATACATAAACGATTGTTCAGACTGTTTTTCGGATATTTGAAGCTCATTGTTCATAGTTTTAATAAGCATATCTGTATCGGTATCTGTAATAATTCTGTGAATGGCCTCAAATTGCAGTGCCGGACTGTGAAGATTTACAATTTCAGCAAGTGCATATCTTGCAGGATGATTTGAAAAATCTTTTTCAGGATTGTTACGTTTCAGCTGTTCATAAAATTCTTTCGCCGTAGCCAGAGAGTGATTACCGTCACCCATAGCATAGAGAAGTACGTCGCTGCAACCGTATTTCCGACTGAATTTTTCAGGATTTCCGAGCATGTCAAGAGAACGGATAATTTCCGAGCATTTTTGCTCATCAATTAAATAACCGCTTATTTTTCCTCCATTTTGCATTAGTTCAAAATTATATAGTTCTTTCATTTCAGATTTCAAATTTGCAAAAGGTTCAATAACAGTATTATTTTCGTCGTCAATAAGTATCATAATATGAGGAAGCTCAAGTAATGCGCCGTCCCGGACTTTTATTCTCGGAGGAATTCTTTCTATTACGGTTGCTTCAGTGGCACGAACTTGTGAGGTACTGCCCTTTGAAAAATCATACTCTTCAAGGTCGATCATTCCAACAATACCTGCTCTCAGAATACCGTTGCTCTGAATTCTTTCAACGTATATCATAGAATTTTTATACTCATCAAATATGTCATCACTTAAATACTTATCCATATTTTTATGAATATTTTCAATTTTTTCTTTAACATTTTCATCTTCAAGATAAATTTCAGGCAGAATCAAATTTAATGATGAATAGTTCTGACCGACTATTTTACTGGTTTGTTTCCAGTATTCAGGTTCACTGGTATATTGATCGCATGCAATAACCGACCACTTATTCATATCAACAGATTTTTTAGGAACAAGTATATCAGTTGGTTTAAAAGCGTTATTCATATTTACCTCCGAAAAATTTAATATAATTATATTATACTCCTTTTGGGTATAAATTTCAACCGCTTATAATAATACGTTTCAGAATAACAAGATCAAATATATTTATTTTATTGTCGTCGTTTAAATCTGCTGCCTTAAATCCAGATTCATTTAACTGTTCAGTCTTTATAAGGTATTTCTGCAATGAGACAATATCAGATACATTTACTGATTTATCAGAATTTATATCTCCTTTTTGTACATCATCGCTTGTTATAGGTGAAGTAGTTGTTATTGGAGATGTTGTAGTTTTTGTAGTTGTTATACTTGTAGTTATTGCACTTGTGGTTACGGTTGTTGTTACAATAGGTGATTTTTCTGCAATCCATTTCTGACAGCTGTTTGAATTCACTTCCCACTGCTGAACATTCGCACCGCTGTTTTTTGAAGCGTCTGCAACTTCAACAGCACACATGTCTTTTGAGGCTCTTGTAAGTATATTATATGTACCGTCAGGATTTTTTACAAACTTAAACAAATGAGAACTTGTTTTATTGTTTGTAAGTATTTCAGCATTTGCACCGTTTATTCCGGAACCGTTTTCAATGTTCAGATAATATGTTTTACCGTCATCAAGCTGAGAAATAATGTAATAGTATCCTCCTCCGAATGATTTCAAGGTCCATGAATTATGCTTTGAAACACCATTTGCGCCCCATTGCTGAATGTTGGAATTGTTTGCAGCAGTACCGCCTTGAACTTCCATATAAAGACTGCTGTTACTGTTTTTGAACATATATACAGCGTTAGTATCCATAACACAGCCGGTATCTTCAACCTGTTCTAAGATCCAATTCTGACAGCTGTTTCCGTTTGCAGTCCATTGCTGAATATTAGCCCCGCTTGATGTACTTGCATCAGCTATTTCAACACATGAAGTATCATTTGATGTTTTAGTTCTGATTTGATATGTTCCGTCACTGTTTTGTACAAATTTAAATTTCTGAGCGTCGGCGTCTGTTGCAGACCATATACCTATGTTTGTACCATTATCTGTCTTGTTTCCGTTAACATCAAGAAGGTAGGTTATTTTATCGTCAATCTGTGAATAAAGGTAGTAATAACCGTCACCGGCTGAAAGAACACGCCATGTATTATGAGAGGCTGATGTGTCTGCTCCCCATTGCTGAACATTAGTACCATCTGCGGCAGTACCGCCTTTAACTTCCATGTACATACCGCTGTTTGCATTTTTTATCATGTACACTGCTCCTTCTTTAAGTACGGCGGCAGTTATTTCAGTTGTCAAAGTACCGTATTGTGAATCAAATTCCTCTGTAAGGAAAGGTGAAAAAATAGTTTTTTCAATAAATGATGAACAGTCTGAGTCATAAATATATTTTAGTGCAGAAGAGGACTTTACACAACCTGAGTACTGTGAGCAGAATGTTTTAACATCTTTTGAGTTGCTTTTGTATGCTGAGATAAGAGAATATCCGTAATTTTCATTTCCGGGATTCCATGAATGAGAAGTATATGAACCTAGATTGTTAGAAAGAGGGTAGGATTCAGATGTCAATGTATCGCTTGTGTATGAACCGGAATCTTTATACTTTGCGTTTTTGTCTATTGCAGCTTCAACTTTTTTTAGTCCCTCAAAGCGGCAGTTTTCGCTGAGAATCACAGATCCTTCACCGGGAATAATTTGTGAAGTTCCGTCGTTTATTGAACCGTCGTTGTTTACGTGGTAGTTGTTGTAAATGTGTCCGGTACCGTTTCCTATCTGAGGACATCTTCTTATACAGGAATCCCACATGTTATACATAACAGAGGTTCGGCATTTGTTTGTTTCGCCGTTTTGAGTACCGTAAGCGATAGTCCAGTATCTGTTTTTGAAAATATTATATGATAATGTAATGCAGTCGGGACTGCGGTTTAAATCTTTTCCGTCAAAAGGCGTATTGATCCAAATGAATTTTCCTACTTCATCACGATTTTTATTTAAATCTGAATTGAAAGTACAGTGGTCGACCCAAATATTTTTTGAGGAATAAATTGCAAGTACCAGCATGTTAGGATTAACCTCTACCTGAAATTTCATATTTCTTATAATTATGTTATCACTGGGATCAAGTTTACCGTAATAATCGTTGGTTCTTAACTTGCAGTCACGCATCTGATTAGCTTGATATGATCCGATAATCGTTTTGTTGTCCTCGATCATCCAGTCATAATTTTCACCGCTGCAATCAATATTTGCAGTCAGTACTATTGTAAGAGGTTCAGTTCTGAGAAGTGCTTCTTTCATTGATTTCATATCCGAAACAAAAACAGTTTCACCCAGAAGACCTCCGATAGTACCGGCCTTTTCGCCTTCGCTCATTTTACTGTTTGCTGCAAATCCCTCAAGACCATAGCAGTTAAGCTTCCATTTCTGAGCGCCGTCATTTGTATATTGAGCAAGAGCTATACTATTATCTTTTTGGTAATATGTAATTGCCTTACCCGTAGAAACATTTACAATTTTATAATACAGATAATTTCCTAAAAAGTCTTTATCAGTACCGATAATGTTCCATTGCTGATTGGAATTGCCACTAGCGGAGGAAGTAATGCATTTTGTTTCGTTTGCAGTAAGATAACTGTTGTCAGACATGTTTACAATATTGTAAACGCCTGAAGAGACGTAATCAATGCGCCAGTTTTCGGTTGTACTGCCCGAAGCAATTTGTGTATTTAATGACGTACTTGATTTGTTAAGATTACGTGCGGTTGTGTAGGCAGTAAAATTTACAGCCTGTGCGGGATAAAGGGCGGTATCGGCGGCTAAAACTATAGATTCATATCCCAGTGCGCCGAAAATTGATGAAAAGATAAGCATGCAGGATAAAATAAATGATTTGATTTTCTTCACATTAAACACTCCTTAATTATTCATTTTTATTACTTTTTATACAAAATTGTTGAATATATTTATATAATATCATATTTCTTTAAAAATTTCAATAAAAATCATTAATTTACAAAATAAATTGAATATGTTATAATTAACAAAAACTAAGCAGGAAAATTGTATAGATTTCCAAAAATATAAAATATTTGCAGCATTTTGTACTTGAAAAAACACTAATATTATGAATCGATTCAAAAGGAGGGAATTATGAAGGATTTTAAAAACGATGTAAGTCTGGCAAGGAAAGGGGATACAGAAGCCTTTGCAAGATTATATTCAATAGTTTACAAAGAAATGTATCATACGGCACTGTATAATTTACGCAATCGTCACGACGCTTATGACGCAGTAAGCGAGACGGTAATCGACGCTTTTGCTTCAATTGGCAAATTAAAAAATGAAGACGCATTTAAAAGCTGGATTATGAAAATACTTTTTTCTAAAATAAAGAAAAAGCAAAGAGAATATTATAAAGATAATTCAGAACTGAACGAAGATATTTTATATAATTCAGAATTTGATTTTAATTGTTCAGAGCTTAAGGAGGCAATGGATAATCTTGATGACGAATCAAGAGGAATACTTTCTCTGTCGGTACTGGGCGGTTATAAAAGTGAAGAAATAGCAAAGATATACGGACTAAAATCATCGTCGGTACGTTCCAGACTTTCAAGAATAAAAAAAGAATTGAGACTGAGCTTAACGGTATGAAAGGAGAGGCAAATATGAGTGAGAACTATAACGATAAAAATATAAAAAAAATACTGGAATCGGAAAATGTTCCGCAAGAGCTTAAACCTGAATCAATAAAAATTATGCTTGATAAATTTTCCGGCGAAAGAAAAAATAAAATTAATTTTAAGCGTACGGCTATGAGGGTTATTCCGATTGCAGCGGCATTTGCTGTTACTGTAAGTGCTGCATTTGGCTATATGTTGAAATATAATCATGACGGTGATAAATGTCTTGTTTCGGAATCTTCTTTAAATGATGCTGATTCTGTCGATTCAATGAAATATGCAGCTGATTACAGTGAGGTATACAATTATTTCAAACTTGCAGAAAAGAAAGCGTCACGTATAAAATCAAACGGTTATGATGAAGTTATGGCGGACGGAGTCATTGCAGAGGACTCTGTTGAGTACTCTGTTCAGGAAGAAGAGGTTAATCAGAATTCCGTAAATGTTTCGTCACAACAGAAAAAGGCTTATTCGGATACTTACAATCAGGAAACGGGAGTTCTTGAAGCAGACATAGTCAAGACTGACGGCAATAATATTTACTATGCCTGCGGAAATGTAATCAATGCTGCCAATGTTAAGGACGGAAAGTTTCTCAATACAATACAGTTCCACAAAGATGAGGAAGCTATTAACGATATGTATTTATATAATAATATACTGATTGTAATATCTTCGGCAAATAATTTTAGTGAGAATGTTAATTACGGTGAAGAAAACGACTGCTGCGGATTGATTTACAATGATATTTGCATTTCGTTCTATACTTCCGGAGAGTATCCTCAGCTTATCGGAACTTATACGCAGGAGGGATCATATAATGATGTGCGCCTGACGGATAACGGTTATTTATATCTTGTTTCAAATACAGAAAAATATTATAGCAGTAAAGATTTTACATCTGAAGAATTTGAAAAATATATTCCCAGATATTCGGTAAACCAAGAGGTTAAGTATGTAGAACCGGATTGTATAATGATCCCTGAATATTGTCCTGATGTTCTTTATTCCAGTTCTGCATTTGCAAATATATCGGCGTTTAATTTAAATGCTGAAATCCCTTATGAACCGACTGATATACAATCCGTTGCAGGATTTTCCGGTACTGTTTACTGTTCTTATGAAAATCTTTATTTAACATTTGGATATGAAGATACTGAAATAACAAGATTTTCAATAAACAGCGGTAAAATTACTCCTCAGGCGTCAGGGAAGGTTAAGGGATATGTAAACGATCAGTTTTCAATGAGTGAATATAACGGATATTTAAGAATAGCGACTACTGTTAATATGCGGAATAATTCGTGGAATGGTGTGTTTGGGGATTCACAGGATTACAACAATTATCTGTATGTACTTGATATGGAGCTGAGAGAGGCGGGAAAAATAAAAGACTTTGGTCTTGATGAAACTATAAAATCAGTAAATTTTCAAGGTGATACAGCTTATATTGTAACTTTTCGTCAGACGGATCCTCTTTATGCAATTGATCTAAGCGATCCTCATAATCCTGTTATTATGGACGAATTCAAAATAAACGGTTATAGTTCTTATATGCAGAAATGGTCTGATAATCTTCTGCTTGGCTTTGGTCAGAGTGCAGATAATGACGGAACATTAACAGGTGTAAAGCTTACGATGTTTGACAATACTGATCCGGAAAACTTATCGGCTCTGGATACTGTGGAAATAAATGCTGATTATGAACATGAATATGTATCATCTGAAGCTGTATGGGAACGTAAGGCGATGCTTATTGATCCGGAAAAAAATATTATAGGTTTTCCTGTAACTGAAGATAGCTATTATTCTTCCGAAAATAAAAATGAATCATATTATATTTTCTATTCATATAAAGACGGGCATTTTAATTATTTGAATAAAATTCAAAACGACATGGAATATGATGCGTTTAACCGAGCAATAATAATAGGCGACTATGTTTATATGCTTTCAGGCTTACAGTTTAAATCGGCAGATATGGCAACACTTTCAAATGTTGAATCAGTAGAATTCTAATTAAGGAAGATATTGTTCGTATATGTCAAATGCATCGTAAACCGAACCCCATTTATCGTCTTCCATTGCTGTTACAACAATATATTCTTTATTATTTTTTATTGCAAAGGACGCCATACAGTGCTGTGCTTCAGAAGTAAATCCGGTTTTTCCTCCTTCAATGGTGACGTTTTCAACTTCGTCGCCGTACATTCTGCTGAACATAGTACTTTCCAAAAGAATACCCTTTGGGTGTTCTTTTGTTTTTGAGGTAGTATATTGGTATGTAGATAAAATTTCACGGCATAAATTATTCTGTAATGCGTATTCAAGAATTACAGCCATATCAAGAGCGGTACTGTAGTGATTATCATCGTGCAGACCGCTTGTATTGGTAAAATGAGTATTTTTAAGTCCCATTTCTTCGGCTTTTTCATTCATCATTCGGACAAAGTTTGTTTCAGAACCGGCTATAGCTTCTGCCAGACCTACCGTAGCTTCCGCTCCGGAGGGAAGTATAGCTCCGTAAAGCATGTCCTTTATTGTTATAGTTTCATTTTCTTCAAATCCGGCAAGAGAAGCGTCTTCATTGATCAGAGGATTTAAAATGTCATAAGTCATGGTAAAAGTATCGTCTGGTGATTCCATATTTTCCACAGCTACTATTAAAGTCATCATTTTTGTCATTGAGGCGGGATACATTTTTTTGTCTGCATTTCTTTCAGCCAGAATTTTATTATTTTCTATATCTATAAGAACACAATATCTACTGGCTATTAATTTATCGAATTTTTTTGCCGTCTCAAGACCGTCAGGATATTTTATATTGATTATATTGTTTTCTTTTTCCGTAGGACTTTCTATCGCTATTGTTTCTGTACGCATATTTTGAGTTTTTTCAGGAGTAATCGTTTCTTCTTTTGCTGATCTGACAATTAGATAGAGTCCGAACAAAATGCAAATACTGACAATTAAAGACAAAAGGATATAAAATATTCTGAAACTAAATTTGAAATTATGAAATTTTAACATTATTTTAACCTCTGTTTCGTATTTACTTTTTTTATTTTATTACATTAAGAAATATATGTCAATATGTTACAAAAGAAATTTTAGATTCTGTTTACATTTCATGAAAAATGTGATAAAATAGTTATACATTTATCACTGCTGAAAACGGAGGAAAAAATGAAGGTAAAAAAAATCTTATTATTTATTGTTGTTATACTGTCAGTATTATGTATGTGTATTATATTTTATTTTTCTTCACAGGATAGCGGCAGTACAAATATATTAAGTAAAAATGTAACTCGTAAAATTGCGGAAACTATATTTTCAGACTATAAAACAATGAATGCAGATATTCAGAATACTATTACAAGTCAGCTTAATTTATTTATAAGAAAAACTGCTCATTTTTCTTTGTACTTTCTTATGAGTATGACCATATATTTTGTTTTTGCAGTATGGAAAAAAAGATACTTGATTTCCGGAATAATAAGCGTATCTTTTAGCTTTATATACGCGATTCTGGATGAATTTCATCAAAGCTTAGTCCCCGGCAGAACTCCGCTGGCAAAGGACGTAATAATTGATACGTCCGGAGCAATACTGGGGACAATTCTATCTTTTATGATTATATCCTCTGTTATGTTTATTGCAGATAAAATAAAGAATCATGAGTAATAATTTTTTTCTACCTCTTTCCAATTGATCACCTTACAGAAATTATTTATGTATCTGTCACGATGATATTGAAACTGAAGATAATAAGCGTGTTCCCACATGTCGATAGGCAGAAGAGGATTCAGACGCTGTTCTATGGGAGTTTCCTGATTTTTAAGCATAATAATATGCATTTTTCCGGACATATCAGAAGCAAGGTAAGCGTATCCTGAACCAAAAACGGCTTTTGCAGCTTCTTTTAAATTATTAATCAGATTTTGCATGCTTCCGAAATTGTCGCACACTATTTTTTCAAAGGAACAGGTGATTTTACCCTTTGACGGATGAATAATACTGCTGAAATAAAGCTGATGATTAAACGCTCCTCCGGCGTTTATTTTTATGTCGGTTCTTATTTCCGGAGGCAGAAATGCCTGTTTTAATATCAATGCTTCAAGAGGAAGATTTTGATATTGGGGATAATTTTTCAGAATATCGTTTAATTTTTTTACATATGCGGTATAATGACCATCGTGGTGTATTTTCAGGGTTCTTGCGTCCAGCCATGGAGAAAGTGAATTTGCAGGGTAGGGAAGCGGTCTTACAGAAAACGGGAAATGTTCCGGTGCATTCAAAATTTATCACTCCTTATGAATATATGTATTATTTATATGAAGTGATAAAAAGAAAAATGCTAAAATAAAAATGGGTTTATTTAAACTTGCTCTTGTTTTAAAAATATGCTATAATAATAACAGTAAAATTCTGGAGGTTAAAAATGATTATAATTGAAATGCTAAACGGTAAGGAAATCAAATTAGAACTTTATCCTGAAATAGCTCCGATTTCCTGTGAAAATTTTGAAAAGCTGGTAAATCAGGGATTCTATGACGGTTTATGTTTTCATCGTGTTATTCCCGGATTTATGATTCAAGGCGGCTGTCCTGAAGGTACCGGAATGGGCGGTCCTGGCTGGACAATTAAGGGGGAATTTGCCTCAAACGGAGTAAAAAATAACTTAAAGCATACAAGAGGCGTAATTTCTATGGCACGTTCTATGATGCCGGATTCAGCCGGTTCACAGTTTTTTATCATGCATGAGGACGCACCTCATCTTGACGGTGATTATGCAGCATTTGGTAAGGTTATTGACGGTATGGAGACTGTAGATGAAATTGCTGAAGCTAAAACCGATATGTCGGACAAACCGATTGAACCGCAGATAATTAAAAGAATGTATATAAAATAAGAAACTGCGATATTTCACAAAGGTGAAATATCGCAGTTTCTTTATAATTAATTTTAGTATTTTTAATACTTACATGTCATTTCTGATAATATCGTCAAGAGTTTCTCTTTTAATAACAACTCTCGATTCGCCGTTATTTATAAAAACTGTTGCCGGCTTAGGTATTCTATTGTAGTTTGAGGACATTGAATAGTTGTAAGCGCCGGTTGCACATACTGCGATGATATCTCCCGGTTCGGCTTCCTGTAAAGGCATTCCTTCACCGATCAAATCGCCGCTCTCACAGCACTTTCCGGCGATAGTGACCTTTGTATCTCTTGGCTTATCTGCTTTATTGGCTACTAGTGCTTCATATTCAGACTGATAAAGAGCATATCTTGGATTATCTGTCATACCACCGTCAATTGATACATAAGTTCTTATATTGGGAATATTCTTAATTCCACCGCATGTGTAAAGAGTAATTCCGGCGGGAGCTACCATTGAACGTCCCGGTTCGATAAGTATAAATGGCTGTTTGATTCCAAGCTTTTCACAACTTTCCTTAACAGCAACAGAAACCTTTTCCATATAAGCTTCATAAGGAACCGGATCGTCATTTTCAGTATACTTAATACCAAAACCGCCGCCCAGATTCAGTTCAACAACCTCATGACCTGTTTCGTTTTTTATATCTGCAATAAATTTCAGCATAACTTCGGCTGCTTCAACAAAAGGATTTATGGAGAAAATCTGAGATCCGATATGGCAGTGCACACCCTTTAAATTGATATTAGGACAGTTTATCGCCATTTTAACTGCTTCCATGGCTTCTCCGGTTTCAAGTGCAAAGCCGAATTTACTGTCTATCTGACCTGTTCTGATAAAATTATGAGTATGAGCGTCAATACCCGGTTTGATCCTGAACATGATATTTGCCTTAACACCCTTGTTTTCAGCAATTTTATCAAGTCTTTTCAGTTCGTAAATATTATCAACAATAATTCTTCCGACTTTTAAATCAACTGCATATTCTAGCTCTTCATCAGTTTTGTTATTGCCGTGGAAACAAATCTTATCACAGTCAAATCCGGCTTTTTCAGCAGTATAAAGCTCTCCGATGGAAACTACGTCCAGACCGATTCCCTCGTCCTTCATAACTCTGCACATTTCCATGCAGCAAAACGCCTTGCTTGCATAGCATACAAGTCCCTCGCCGCCGTAGAATTTATCAATGCTGTTTTTATAACTTTGACAGTGCTTTCTTATCAAAGCTTCGTCCATGACATAGAGAGGCGTGCCGTACTGCTTTGCAAGTTCAACAGTATCAATTCCGCCGGCAGTCAAATGACCTTTTTCATTAACTCCCAGATTTTCAGATACAAACATTTTCAACATTCCTTTCAATTTGGTTTAATACTTCAGATTTCTTCAGAATCTTCACTAGCAATTTCCTCTATAATACTCCTTACTTCTTCTACGCCCTCAAAGGTCTGAGATGAAAACGGAATAATATGAATATCATTAAAGTATGGAATTTCTGTTTTAAAAGCTTCCATTCTTTCAATACGCTGCATTTTTTTCAGCTTGTCCGCCTTTGTCAGAATAATAATGAACGGAAGCTGAGCTTCAACTAGATAATTGATCATATGAATATCGTCTGCCGATGGTGCATGACGCATATCTATGAGCTGAAAAATAAGTCTTATATCTCTGTCAGAATTAAGATAACCCTCAATCAATTCAGACCATCGGCGTTTTTCAGATTTTGCAATTTTCGCATATCCGTAACCAGGCAAATCCACAAAGTAAACATTTTCCAGACCGTAAAAATTAATAGTTGCAGTCTTTCCGGGTACTGAGCTTACTCTTGCAAGATTTTTTCTGTTAAAGATTTTATTTATTAACGTGGATTTTCCAACATTTGAACGTCCTGCAAAAGCAATTTCAATACGCTCGCACGGAGGAAGCTGTGAAAAAGTTCCGTAAGCCGCAGAAAATTCCGCTTTATTATAATTCATCAAATCCTCCTATGACCTTACTGATATTGTCTGATTTCCTATTGATTCGTCAGGAGGTATAATAAGGTCGGACTGTATATTGTCATCTTTCTTTTTATAAAGAGCAGCGTTGAGAACATCTTCCAGATTTGAAGCAAAAATAAATTCTGTTGAAGCTTTTACGGCATCGTCAACCTCGTCAAGGTCTCCCTTATTGGCTGACGGAATAATAACCGTATGGATTCCCGCCTTATACGCCGCCATTGTTTTTTCACGAAGTCCGCCTATAGGCAGTACTTTACCGTGAAGAGTGATTTCTCCTGTCATTGCAACATCGCATCTTACCGGAATACCGGAAAGTGCGGACACCAAAGCTGTCGCCATTGTGACCCCTGCAGACGGACCGTCTTTCGGAACTGCTCCCTCAGGCGCATGAATATGGATATCCTTGTTTTTATAAAAATCAGGTGCGATATTATATTTATCGGCAACGCTTCTTGCGTAGCTTACCGCAAGCTTTGCGCTTTCCTTCATAACATCTCCGAGCGAACCCGTAGTTTCAATAGTTCCCTTGCCTTCCAGTATAAGCACTTCCAGAGGCATTAAAACACCGCCTACAGATGTCCATGCAAGACCGTTTACAACTCCGATTTCATTTTCAGTTGATCTTTCATCGTCAAAATATTTTTTTGCGCCGATATATGACTCAAGATTTTTTGAAGTGAATGTGACCTTTTTAGCGTTTCCGGATACAATTTCCTTTGCCGCCTTTCTGCAAAGTCCCGCCATCATTCTTTCTAAGTTTCTGACTCCGGCCTCTTTTGTATAATAATCTATCAGGTCATATATGACGGCGTCGTTTATTTTGATCTGTGTGCCCTTCAGACCATGTTTTTTCTGCTGCTTCGGAACAAGATGCTCCTTTGCAATATGAAATTTTTCTTCTCTTGTATAGCTTGTAAGTTCAATTAGCTCCATTCTGTCAAGAAGAGGCTTAGGGATAGTGTCTGTAGTATTTGCGGTTGTAACAAACATCACCTTGCTCAAATCAAATGGCAGTTCAATATAATGATCTCTGAACTCCTTATTCTGTTCACCGTCAAGAACTTCCAGCATAGCCGAAGCCGGATCTCCTCTGAAATCATTGCCCATTTTATCGATTTCATCAAAAAGTATCAGTGGATTGTTAGTACCAGCCTGTTTTATTGCATTAATAATTCTGCCGGGCATAGCCCCGATATATGTTTTCCTGTGTCCTCTGATATCTGATTCATCGCGGACACCGCCTAAAGATACCCTAACATATTCTCTACCAAGTGCCTTGGCAATTGATTTTCCTATTGACGTTTTACCAACCCCGGGAGGTCCTGAAAGACATATTATCTGACCCGTCACCTCCGGCGCCATTGCATAAGCCGCAATGCTTTCCAGAATTCTTTCCTTTACCCTTTTTAGTCCGTAGTGGTCTTTATCCAAAATCCTTGCCGCTCTTTTAATATCTGTTTTGGTTTTTGAGGAAGTGTTCCAGGGAAGCTCTAGTACTGTATCAAGATAATTTCTTATAACAAAGGATTCCTGAGATGATGACGATGTTTTCAGCAGTCTGTCAGCTTCTCTGATAAGCTTTTCCGTAATTTCAGGTGCGAGATTCATCTCATAAATTCTGTCCATGTATTCATAAGCTTCTTCCTGAGAATCGTCTTCTCCAAGCTGAGATGAAATAACCCGCATCTGTTCTCTGAGATAGTATTCTCTCTGATTTTTATCAAGATTGCTTCTTACCTCATCATGAATCTGTTTTTCAATTTCAAGTACTTCGACCTCATGCACAATATTTGCATAAAGCATGCCCAGTTTTGAAAGAATATTTGATTCTTCAAGCAGCATTTGTTTATCCTGAAAATCCAGATTCATATTATATGCGATATTTTCAAACAGCTTATAAGGATCATTCTGACACATAATTGAATTGATAAGCTCTTTAGGCATTCTGGGTACAAGCTCTCCGTATGTTTCAAAAATATCCTTTATAGAACGCATTATCGCAGTCAGATCCACAGGATCAGGCTTTTCACGGCTGTAATCCGGAAGCTTTTTAACTGTACATACAAACATACCGTTTTCATTTACAGTCTCTTTGATCTTTGCTCTGTAAAGCCCTTCGACCAGAACTCTCATTACGTTATCCGGTGTTTTTAAAGTTTGTCTGATTTCTGCGACAACACCGATATTATATAAATCCTTTTCCTGCGGTTCTTCAACATAAACGTCTTTCTGAGCAGTAAGAAAAACCAGCCTGTCATTCTTCAGAGCAGCTTCAACAGCCTTGACGGACATTTCCCTTGCAACATCAAAATGCATTACAAATCTCGGGAAACAAACAAGACCTCTCATAGCGACCGCAGGCAATATCAAATCCTTTGTCTTAGTATTTATATTTTTAATTGCTTTTTCTTCCATATTCTATTAGCAGTATTTATAATAAATACTTTCTCCTTTCAGTTATAATACTATGGCAATCAGCAGAAATTGCTGAAAGACAGGTTTTTTTTCACTGTGTCACAATATATTATATCTTATTTCGTCATAATTTGCAAGCCTTATAAAGAAACAAAAAACAGGTTTATTTATATTGAAAATTTCTTTGAAATATATTATAATTATTTAAATACGATTAATTAGAAAGGAATGAAATTTTATGTTTGACAGCTTTACGGAATTTGTAAGTGAAATGGCGGAAGAACTTTCCGCATTTAAGGAAATTATTTCTGCCGCCGGACTGATTGTTATTGATATATGTGCGCTCGTTATTATCTGTTTTTGTGCAAAGGAAAAAAAGACAGTGCAGAAGCAGTGGAGCAGAGCAGCTAGACATATGGTTCTTATGGATCACAGCGGAGAATTTAACTTCACTCTTAATTCACAGGAAGTACTTATGGGACGTCATATTTCAGCGGATCTGCGCTTTTCGGATATGTCCGTATCCAGATATCATGCTCTTTTAAGCCTTGAGGACGGTATATGGACTATTACCGACCTCGATTCAACATCAGGCACGTTTGTAAACGGTCAAAGAGTAAAACAAAAAAAGCTCAGGAATAACGATGAAATAAAAATCGGTAAAAAAGCGCTTTACATAAGGAGGGTTAAAGCTTAAATGTATAAAAACGGATTATCTTATACGATTATTACACTTTTGTCTCTGCTGACTCATATTTCAATGCTTACTATTGTATTTATCAAAGGACAATATGACAGCATTATGTCACCTATAATTCTTTCGGCAATTATACTTGGATCGGATATACTGTATTTTTTTATTTTAAAATATTTAAAACAAAATACATATACTTTTGATATTCTTCTTATTACGGTACTGAATATGAGCGTTATATTTCAGTCATGCTTCGGAAAAGTCGGGTTTGCAGTAAAACACTTTATTTTTTCCGTATTGGCTCTTGTATTTTGTCAGATAGGCTTTAAACTTGCGCAAAATTATAAATTTATTGAAAAATATAAGTATATTTTCTACGGTATTATAGGAGCGCTTGTAATATCTATATTACTGTTTACCGGCAGTAGGGGCATGTGGATCGATTTAGGCTTCATAACGATTCAGCCGTCTGAATTTATAAAACCTTTCTTTGCTCTTGTTTTTGCCACTTCTCTTGCGGCACAGCAAAATAAGAAAAAAATACTTGGAATAAGAATCGTTTATGATAATTGGATACTTCTTGGGATTACAGCTCTGATCGTACTTCTTCAATGGTGGTGCAGAGATCTGGGAAGTCTACCGACATTTGCAGCCGTGGCGGCATGCGGATTTATAATGCGTATCTGCTACCCAAAAGCCAAGCTTTCCAAAAAACTTCTTATCGGAATCGGCGCCGCCGGACTGGTTGTTGTCATAATTGCTCTTAAATTTGCGCCAAGTTACGTTCAGGACAGACTGCATGTTGACATCTGGAGTGATCCTACCGGAAATGGCTGGCAGCAGTGTCAGGCGCTTATTGCAATCGCAGAGGGAGGTTGGTTCGGAAAAGGTCCGGGATACGGAGTACTTTACAAAGTTCCGGCGGCTGACACAGATATCGTATTTTCTTCGATCAGTGAAGAATGGGGACTTCTTACCGCTCTTCTTGCAGTATTCATGATATTGCTTATTATTGTATCAGCTCTGATAAACACTCCTCGCTCTTATTTCCACACAACGCTTTCAGTTGGAGTTGCAGCGGTATTTATAGCGCAGATGTCTCTGAACATATTCGGTTCATGCAATATAATTCCGTTTACAGGAGTTACTATACCGTTTATATCCCAAGGAGGAAGTTCTATGCTGTCCTGCGGATTGATGGCAGGATTTCTTAAAGCCGGTCAGGCTATGGTTTATCCGGTACCGCAAAAACCGCAGATGCAAAGCTCAGGCAGGAGGACTACAGTATGAAAAGTTTAAAAAGAGGAAGCCGGCTTATTACTCTTATGATTTCTGTATTTATCATAGGAATGATAGTTTTGATTGCCAAAATACAAATGGAAGCTTCATTTTATATAAGTAATTCGGGATCGAGAAATTTAGGATATATTTACGATAGAAACGGAGATATCATTTTTGATGACAATGCAGAAAACGGACAGTATCCGGACGGATATTTTAAAGATCTGGGAAATCTTATCGGCGACGCCAGCGGTCAGATGACCAATACTTTGGTAGCTAAAAATATTGAAAAGCTCAGCAATTACAGTTTTACATCAGGTATAACATATAAAGGCGGGAAGGCGGCAATTTATTCCACTCTCAGTCATGAAGCCAACGAAAAAGTTTACAGCGCTTTCGGGGATAAGGACGGTTGTGCTATAGCCTATAATTATAAAACAGGTGAAATTCTTGTTTGTGTAAGCCGTCCGTCTGTTGATCCTCTTAAAGGTTATGAGGATCTTGCCGAGGGTAGTCTTTTATGCAAGGCATTTTACAAAACCGTGCCCGGTTCTACACAAAAAATTGCTACACTGATTTCCGCAGTGGAAACTATGGGTATGGATGCACTTATGGAAAAATCCTTTACCTGTAACGGAGTGTATACAAACAATACAGGTCTTGATATAGTATGTCATAATGAATACGGTCACGGTACACAGAATATCCGTGAAGCGTTTGCAAACAGCTGCAATCCGTTTTTTGCTCAGCTGGTTGAAGACTCCGGTTGGTCTCTTGCCAATATTGAAGATTGTTATAAAAAATTAGGATACTCTGTTAACGGTTCTGAGGAAACGGAATTTTCTATTAACGGAATTATAAGCGCTAAGGCCTCAACAACTCTTGAAGATAAAAATGAATTTAATACCCAGTGGAGCTGTATCGGTCAGGGTACAAGTCTTGTAAGCCCGTGTCAGCTTATGATGTGGCAAAGCGCTATAGCAAATGAATCCGGAAAATCTACTATGCCTTATCTGATAGATCATGTAACTAATGTAAACGGCAGGACTGTTGAAAACGCATCTACCAATTATTCGGAACAACTGTTTTCTTCTCATACCGCTTCGGAAGTAAAGGACATTATGCTTGAAAACGGTCTGAATTATACCGGTAAAATTCCGGGCTATACATTGGGTATTAAGAGCGGTACGGCACAAGTCAAGGACGGTAAAGAAGAAAATTCTCTACTTACAGGATTTGTTGATGATAAGGATTTTCCCATTGCTTTTGCAATTCTTATTGAAAACAGAGAATCTTATGATGTTTCAACTGAATATATAGCTTCTGTTATTTTAGATAGTTTGAGTTAAACTTCTTGACATTTTTTTATTTATAGCGTATAATTAAATTGTATATTAATGCGGTTTTTTATTTTGAATAGGAGGTATAATATGAACTTTAAAAAGAAGCTTATTGCTGTTGCTACTCTTCTTACTGTCGCTGCAGCAAGTATGACATCCGCTTTCGGCGGATTTACATCTTCAGCAGCCGTTGACGATAACAATGACGACTGGCTTCACGCCGTAGGCAGCAGACTTTACGATAAAGACGGAAATCAGGTATGGCTGACAGGAGCTAACTGGTTCGGTATGAACTGTACTGAAAATTTTCCTCACGGACTTTGGAGCGCTGATGCTGACGAATTGCTTTCTTCTGTTGCTGATCACGGTATTAATATAATTCGATTTCCTATTTCCACAGAGCTTCTGCTCTCATGGATGAACGGAGAACCTTATAAACCGGTTGGTCTTACGGCATCAAAAGATCCTTACTATATGTTTAATCCGGACTTCTGCGATGAAAACGGTGATACAATGGATAGTATGGGAATTTTTGACGTATTAATGAAAAAATGTAAAAAATACGGTATAAAAGCCCTGATCGATATACACAGTCCTGCGTCTCATAACTCTGGTCACAATTATAATTTATGGTACTATGAACCAAGCGCCGCAGATGCTGACAACATGGCAGCAAATTCAAAAACCGGCGAAGAAATAACTTATGATATGTGGATCGAATCGGTTACATGGCTGGCTGAAAAATATAAAAATGACGATACCATTATTGCATACGATCTAAAAAATGAGCCTCATGGAAAACGCGGATATAACGGTACCACATGTCCTACAGATATTGCCAAGTGGGACGATTCAGAGGATCTGAATAACTGGGCGTTTGCAGCGACGGAATGCGGAAATTCCATACTTGACGTAAATCCAAATGCTCTTATTCTTATTGAGGGTGTTGAGCAGTATCCGAAAACGGAAAAGGGCTATACTTATGATACTGCGGATATTTGGCAAGCTTCCGCTGATGTTTCACCTTGGTACGGCGCATGGTGGGGCGGCAATCTCAGAGGCGTTAAGGATTATCCGATTGATTTCGGTTCGAAAAGCAGAAACAGCCAGATAGTATATTCACCTCATGACTACGGTCCGTCTGTTTACAATCAGACATGGTTTGATAAGGATTTTACTACTCAGACTCTCCTTGATGATTACTGGTATGACACATGGGCTTATATCAACGATCAGGATATTGCTCCGCTGCTTATCGGAGAATGGGGCGGTCATATGGACGGTGGAAAAAACCAGAAATGGATGGAACTGCTTCGTGATTATATGATTGATAACCATATTAACCATACTTTCTGGTGTCTTAATCCAAATTCTGGCGACACAGGTGGTCTGCTCGACAGCAGTTTTACAGTCTGGGATGATGAAAAATATGATTTGTTTGAACCTTCATTGTGGCAGACAAGCAAAACAGGCAAATATATTGGTCTTGACCATCAGCAGCCACTTGGCGTAAACGGAACGGGTATTTCTGTAGCTGAATATTATAAATCATATAATGATACGGAGGGCAGTAATCTTGACTCTGACGGTTCGGTTAATCCTCTTCCTACCGAGCACACTACAGGCTCTCAATCATCTGACCTTAAGGGAGATGTGAATCTTAACGGAACTATTGAAATAGCCGATGTAGTACTCCTCAATAAACATTTGATCAAGGCTTCGGTACTTAAAGATCAGGCGTTGGAAAATGCCGATGTAAATGATGATAAAAAACTTAACGTATTTGATTCCATAGCAATTAAAAGAATATTATTATAAATAAAAACTTCCATTCAGTATTAACTGAATGGAAGTTTTTATTTATATATTAATCAGCGTTCTGTTCCAGTCTGGCAGCCTTCATCATGATAGCGCATTCAAGACGCTTTTTCTCAAGCTGACACGAAAATTTATGCGCATTATGTATATCTCCTGCATAAATATAATTATTCGCATTACAGCCGCCGCTGCAATAAAATTTTGCCCAGCACTTTTTACATTCCGGTTTTGTATAAACATGAGACGCTGCAAATTCGGCTTTCATATCAAGGTTAAAAGTACCCTCGTCAAGATTACCCATTTTATACTCTTCAAGACCAACAAACTGATGACATGGATAAATATCTCCGTCAGGCGTAATAGCGACATATTCATTTCCGCAGCCACAGCCTCTCAGACGTTTTATTGCACAGGGTCCCTGATCAAGATCCAACATAAAGTGAAAGAAATTAAACTTGCCTCCATGCTTTTCATTTTCAAGTATTCTGGCGGAGAGTCTTTCATATTCGCTGAAGATCGCCGATAATTCTTTTTCTGTAAGTGCATATGGCGCTTCCGGTTCACAAACAACCGGTTCAACCGAAATCTGATCAAATCCCTCGTCGTAAAGACTGAATACGTCTTCGGAAAAATCTAAATTATGCTTTGTAAAAGTACCTCTTACATAGTACTCCTTGTCGCCTCTTTTTTCAACCAGCTTTTTGAATTTAGGTAGAATAACATCATAACAACCTGATCCGTCAACTCTCTTTCTTATATTGTCATTGACTTCTTTACGTCCGTCAATTGAAAGAACAACATTAGACATTTCTTTATTGATAAAATCAATTTTATCATCGTCTAAAAGCATTCCGTTTGTAGTAATTGTAAATCGGAATCGTTTACCGTATTCTTTTTCTCTGGATCTTGCATACTCGACAATTTGCTTTACTACCTCAAAGTTCATTAAGGGTTCTCCGCCGAAAAAGTCCAGTTCAAGATTTTCTCTGTCTCCTGATTTTTCAAGGAGAAAGTCAATTGCCTTTTTACCGGTTTCAAAGGTCATAAGCTTTCTGCCTTTGCCGAAATCTCCTGTAGACGCAAAACAGTATTCACATCTCAGGTTACAGTCGTGTGCAATATGCAGACACATTGCTTTAACCGGAGAAGCTACTGAATATTTTGCAAACTTTTCATAATCGTCTTCAGAAAAAAGAATTTTATCATTATAAAGCTGAACGATTTCTTCATAACAAGAATTTATATCCTCTTCAGGATAAAATCTTGAAAGCTTTTCAACAACGTTCTGCGGACATTTTTCTTCAAACGGTGCTTCTACATTGTCCAGCAGATCATATGTTATATCGTCAACAACATGTACTCCGCCGCTATTAGTATCCAGAACTATATTATAACCGTTTAATTTATACTTATGTATCATTGATTTCACCTCATAAAAAATTTAAAAGGGACACTGTTTAAATGTCCCTTTTAGAACCCATGCTTGTAAAGACAGGTTTTCAAAATCAAACCAGCAGAAATTATCTTTCACATTTCTGATTTGCTACTGTGCAGGAAGTTTTACAAGCCGACTGACAAGAAGCCTGGCACTTTCCGCAGCCGCCCTTTTTAGCTGTTTCCTTCAGGTTAGCCTTATTAATAGTTTTAATATGCTTCATAAAAAACCTCCAATTATTTTTAAACTATTTTTTATTATATCATATGTTTTTGCTTTTTTCAATAGGTTTCTGCAAAAAATTCATAAAAATTCCTGTTAATTGATTTTTTAATACGGAGGTCTGCGAATTTTAGTATTTACGCCAAAAACTCCGCCGATCGCTCCTGAAATACATAAAAAAAGTAAATTTTTCAGCATTGTTAAAAGCACTAATTTTCTCGCATAAAATAATCCGAAAATTGTTACTATTAAACCAAGCCATATGCCGCAAAGTAAACCGTCTGCTATGCCCTTACGGCGTTTAACCTTGCCAAACTGAAATCCTGAAATAAAACCTCCGGCGCACAACACAAAATCAATCATAATAATAACTGCGCTTTCCGGCATATCAATTTTGCTTATACAGTATGAACAAACGCAGCTAAGAGATATTATTACCAATATACCGGATGATATTGATGTTATAAGATTGTAATATTTTGCTTTACGGATCTGTCTTTTATTTCGCTTCATTTCACTCCCCCTGATTATTTTTAATCAATACTTCAGTTAACTTATTTTGTTCTTCCTTTATACTGTCTGCAAAAAGCGATTCATAACTGTAAACCGCTATGCCGTCAGTTTTGTTTTTAAAAACAAATTCAGCTTGCTTTGCGGGTATACCTTTGGTTTCTTTCCATTCATTTTTTCCGCTGCCAGCCCATTTATCTTCCTTGCCGATCTTGTATGTACATATTCCGATTATCAGCTTTACATTATCACACGTATTAAGCTTCAGCCATTCATTAACTGTATTTTCAAAGGGCAGACTTTCATTTTCGAAACCATAATAAATCTGCGGTACTATATAATCGCAGTATCCTTCCTCACTACACCACTTTTTTACATCTGCATAAAGAACGTTACAATCTGAATCAATGTTTCCCTGGGGACTTATTCCGAAAATTATATTGGGATTTACGTTTTTTATAGTATTATAAACGCCTTTAACCAGATTATCAATATTTTCAGTTCTCCATTGCTTTAAATCAGAATTACCCGATTCTTTAAATGCTGCCGTGTCAAATGATTCTTCCTGTGTAGGATAAAAATAATCATCAATATGAATACCGTCAATATTATAATTTTCTGCTATTTCCCGTACTCCGTCAGCTACATAATTTCGCACTTCCTCATAAGCCGGATTAAGATACCATCTGTCATTGATTTTTATAATGTAGGTACCGTTTTTTGAATTATCATCATACCATTGCTTTATAATATATTTATTATCCAGTTCTTTGAGCTGTGCGTCCGTCTGACATCTGAGGGGATTGATCCAGCTATGTACGGAAAGTTTAGCTTTATGTCCTTCGCTTATTATTATTTCAAGAGGATCATAATTCATTTCATCTGAATAATAATCCGCTCTCGGAAAAATTTCCGATTTGTAATATGCATCATTATATGGACGTACATGAACATAAATTGTATTAAATCCGGCGTCCTTTATTTTTTTAAGAATTGATACTGCATTATCTGTAAATTCTTTTTCGCTTTTTCCTTCCAGAATATTTTTGTAATCCATCATAGTAAACCATATGGCTTTCGGATTTTCGTAATTTAGAGGATCATAATCAGATTTTACGTCTTGTTCCGCAGTTTCCTTTATTTGAAGCTGTTCGATGGTTTGTACTCCAAGGGTTACCGTCGCTTCTGATACTGCGTCAGTTCCGGCTTTCTCTGTACAGCCGCACGTTATACCGATCAATATGCATAATATTATTAACAATCTTCTTTTCACTATAACACGTCCTTACTGTTTTGTATATAAATATTCAATACAGTAATTTAATATGCATGCTTGCGGACATACAAATACCGTCTTACAGCTTCAATGCTGCAAGACGGTATTAAATTATATTATTCAAATTACATCTCTGGCAATTATATAAGTCAGGTAAACTGCATATGACAGTATAAATACCATTCCCTCGGCTCTTCCGATTTTTTTTCTTGTTGCTGCAAAAACATAACATATTATACTTGCAGCAAGTACGCACAATGAATCAATAACATTTTTCATTGTAACGTCAAACGGAGCAATTATCATTGACAGTCCCATTACCATCAGTATATTAAATAGATTTGAACCAATCACATTCCCAAGTGCCAGATCGCTTTTACCCTTTCTTGCGGAAACAACAGATGTAATAAGTTCGGGAAGAGAAGTTCCCAAAGCAACAACGGTAAGACCTATTAACGATTCGCTTATTCCAATTCCATGAGCTATGTCTTTTGCACAATAAACAGCAAGCTGACCTCCGCCTATTACCACAGCTAGTCCTCCGACTGCATAAATAATACTTTTCGGCACTGAAAGAGGTTTTTCATCAGGCTGCTGATCTTCCCGCCTGTCAATAACTGTTTTACGGCTTGTATTAGCATTAATAACAGTCCATACCATAAATATAATAAACATTATTTCAAGTACAAATCCACTGAAACGTGTACCCCTCATACCACCTGTAATAAACAGCAAGGGGACTATAATTGCTGAACCCAACAAAAGCGGAAAATCCTTTTTCAGCAGTGACGACTGTACAGATATCGGAACTATAACAGCGCTGACTCCAAGAATAATCAATATATTTAAAAGATTTGAACCTAACAGATTTCCTACTGTAATACCTGCATTTTCAGAATTGGAAACTGCACTTGAAATACTCACAGCCGCCTCAGGAGCGCTTGTCCCCATAGCAACAATAGTAAGACCAATAATTAAATCAGGAACCCGAAGCAGACGTGCAATAGAAACACAACCGTCTACAAAAAAATCAGCGCCCTTTACAAGCAGAATGAAGCTTATAATCAGTCCGGCAATCATAATAATCCAGTGTAACATAATTTTTGATACTCCTCAAAAAAATATAATTTTACATTATTTGACTTATTATATTAGAATAACACACTGTAAGACTTTCGTCAATATTAAAAATAAACAAATTGTTTTCAAACATTATCCGCATTATAAATTTCTATAAGAATATGATTGGTTAAAATTAAATAAAAATACATAAAATCTAATTGCCTGAATCTACAATTAGATTCTTTTAACGTTTTATTATTGTAATAATTTATAAAATATGTTATAATAAAATTTAATCGTTCTGATGTGTGAATGCGACCGTTTAAATAAACGGCGTATATCATTTAAAATTTCAGTACGGTAAAAAAACAACGCTGAAATGCGTAAAAAGGAGAAATTTATGAAAAAAACGGTTGCAACAATTCTGAAGCAAAAGTCTGAACATGACCGTATCACTATGTTGACTGCCTATGATTATTCAACAGCAAAACTGATTGATGAATCCGGTATTGACATAATTCTGGTAGGGGATTCACTGGGTATGGTTATGCTGGGTTATGAAGACACACTTTCTGTTACTATGAATGATATGATTCATCACACCGCTGCTGTCAGCAGAGGTACTCAAAACGCTTTGGTAGTTTCAGACATGCCATTCATGTCTTATCAGACTTCTGTATATGATGCTGTTTTAAATGCAGGCAGACTTATGAAGGAAGGCAGAGCAAATGCAGTAAAGCTTGAAGGCGGACTTGAATTTGCTCCTCATGTAAAGGCAATCACCGACGCTTCAATCCCTGTTATGGCACATATAGGAATGACTCCTCAATCAGTCAATAAATTCGGCGGATTTAAAGTACAAGGACAAGATGAAAAAAACGCCGCTAAAATCATTAAAGACGCACGAGCTATGCAGGATGCAGGAGCATTTGCAGTTTTAATGGAATGCGTACCGGATAAGCTTGCAGCTTATATTACCAAAATTTTAGACGTGCCTACAATTGGTATAGGCGCAGGTAACGGCTGTGACGGTCAGGTACTTGTTTATCAGGATATGTTGGGTATGTATTCAGATTTCACTCCAAAATTTGCAAAAAAGTATGCTGAAATCGGACAATCAATGAAAGATGCTTTCAGCAGTTATATAGACGAAGTTAAGTCCGGAAACTTTCCGGAAAGCAAACATTCCTTTGCTTTAAAGGAAGATATCGACTTTAATAATCTGGACAAAAAAAGCGAGGCATAAAGATGAAAATAGTAAAAACTATAAATGAAGTCAGAGAAATAATCAAAGATTGGAAAAAGCAAGGCTGTACAATTGGATTCGTACCTACAATGGGATACCTCCATGAAGGTCATCAAAGTTTAATACATGCCGCTGGAGAAAATGACAAGGTAGTTGTAAGTATTTTTGTAAATCCTATTCAGTTCGGACCAAACGAGGATTTCGCTTCATATCCACGTGACATTGACAGGGATACCGAAAAATGCCGTGAAGCCGGAGCAGATCTTATTTTTGCTCCGGAAGCTTCTGAGATGTTTGAACCGGATTTCTGTACGTTTGTGGATATGAACGGTCCTACAGACGAACTTTGCGGAAAAAGCCGCCCCGGACATTTCAGAGGAGTCTGCACTGTGGTTTCCAAACTTTTTAATATCGTGAATCCTGACAAGGCATATTTCGGTCAAAAAGACGCTCAGCAGCTTGCTGTTATTCGCAGAATGACAAAAGATTTGAGTATAGGTACTGAGATTGTAGGCTGTCCTATAATTCGTGAAAAGGACGGACTTGCTAAGAGTTCAAGAAATACATATTTAAGTCCGGAAGAACGTAAAGCGGCGCTTGTAATCAACAGAAGTCTTAATGAGGGCAGAAAAATTATTGAATCAGGAGAAACTGATTTAAATAAGGTAACGGAACAAATTAAATTACAGATTCAAAAAGAACCTCTTGCCAAAATTGACTATGTTAAAGCAGTAAACGCCGATTCAATAAAGCTTGTTGACAAAGCAGACGGCAGAATACTTGTAGCTGCGGCTGTTTATATCGGAAAAACAAGACTTATCGACAATTTTATTATAGAAAGGAATGCGGCTGATGACAGTAACAATGCTTAAAAGTAAAATTCACCGTGCAACAGTAACTGAAGCTAATTTAAACTATGTAGGCAGTATAACGATTGATTCGTCACTAATGAAAGCGGCAGGAATTTTTGAATATGAAAAGGTACAGATTGTTGATGTTAACAACGGAAGCCGCATCGAAACATACGTTATCAGCGGCGAAGCTGATTCCGGAGTTATCTGCTTAAACGGTGCGGCTGCCAGATGCGTACAGCCTGGGGACATAGTAATTATTATGGCTTACGCTCAAATGTCTTCTGAAGAAGCTCAAAAGCATGTTCCTAATGTTATTATGGTAGACGAAAATAATCACTGTAAAAGTGTAGAACACTGTGAAAAACACGGTCAAATAGTCTGATACATCGGAGGACAATATTATGATACTTGCTGTTGATATTGGAAACTCCACAGTAGTAATGGGACTTATAAATAACAGCGAACTTATTGCCAGTAGAAAAACGGTGACTGACATTTCAGAATTAGAAGTAAATTACAAGGAAGAAATAAAAACTCTTCTTAAAAGCCACAGTATTTCCGAAAGTAAAATTGAAGGTGCAATTATTTCTTCCGTAGTACCTCTTCTGACAGATATTTTAAAAGAAGCTGTTTCCGATATTTTTAAACTTGAACCAATAACGGTCAATTCAGAAAGTATAACAGGTATTGAAATTATCACTGACAATCCGTCACAGCTTGGCAGCGACCGTATTGCGGATGCCGCCGCAGGTATAAATGAATACGGAGCGCCGCTGGTAATTATAGATATGGGAACAGCTACAACTGTTTCAGTAATAAATCCGCAAAACCAATTTTTAGGAGGACTCATACTTCCGGGTGTGAGAACATCCCTTAACTCCCTAATAAACAATACCTCCCAGCTGCCAAGAATAAAGCTTGGTACGCCGTCAGAAAGAATTATCGGTACAAATACCGTAAGCTCAATTGAAAACGGTATTGTTTATGGAACTGCCGCACAAATTGACGGTCTGATCCAACGTATTTCAAACGAGCTTGATTTTGATCCAAAAATAATTGCAACAGGCGGAAATGCAGGAGCAGTAATTCCATACTGTAAGTCAAAAATTATTTATGATAAAAATCTTTTGCTGAAAGGACTCTATATCATATATAAAAATGAAAAGGAGGAAATGAAATGCTGAAAGGAAAATCCGTTCTTATAGGAGTTACGGGCGGAATCGCTGCATATAAAATGGCGGGAGTATGCAGCAGTCTGATAAAGCTTCATGCCGATGTAGACGTTATGATGACTGAAAACGCATGCAATTTTATTACACCGATCACCTTTGAATCACTAACTTCAAGCAAATGCATGGTTGACACCTTTGACAGAAATTTTCAATTTGATATTCGTCATATTTCAGCCGCCCAGAAAGCAGACGTACTGCTGATAGCTCCGGCAACCGCAAATGTTATCGGTAAGCTGGCAAACGGTATTGCAGACGATATGCTGACTACTACTGCACTTGCATGTCGGTGCGACAAAATTATTGCTCCGGCTATGAATACTAATATGTTTGTAAATCCTGTTGTACAAGATAACATTGAAAAACTAAAAAAATACGGCTGGACAGTTATTCCTCCCGAAAGCGGACGCCTTGCATGCGGAGCGATCGGAACAGGAAAAATGCCCTCAGAAGAAGTACTGATTTCATATATTTTAAGATCAATCGCATGCAATAAAGATTTATCGGGCAAAAAAGTACTTGTAACTGCCGGACCTACCTGTGAAGCCATAGATCCTGTAAGGTATATTACCAATCACTCGACAGGCAAAATGGGATATGCCATTGCAAACCGTGCAATGCTTAGAGGCGCAGACGTGACTCTTATTACAGGAAAAACGCAAATTCAGCCTCCGCCGTTTGTTAATGTGGTACCCGTTGTAAGCGCCGAAGAAATGTACAATGAAGTAATAGAAAATGCTGATTCTGCGGATATAATTATTATGGCGGCAGCTGTTGCCGATTACCGTCCGAAAAATGTTTCTGACCAAAAAATAAAAAAATCCGATAGTGATATGGAAATAAAGCTTGAACGTACTAAAGATATTCTTAAGGAAGTCTGCAAGCACAAGCGTAACGGACAATTTATCTGTGGTTTTTCAATGGAAACAGAAAATTTAATTGAAAATTCACGTAAAAAGCTTGAAAAGAAAAATTGTGACATGATCGCAGCGAACAACTTAAAATGTGAAGGCGCCGGATTCGGTACGGATACCAATATAATTACACTTATTACAAATGACTCAATAAATGAACTTCCTTTTATGACAAAGGAACAAGCGGCAGACCGTATTCTTGACGCTATAATATCAATATAAAAGCAACCGGACGTTTTAAACGTCCGGTTTTATTTGTCATTTTTAATATTTTTATACAATAAGTTACAGATTAATAACAATATTTATATAAATATTGAAAAATTATATGATAGGAAATATAATGTAATTGTAGCTAGTTATTAATACGTTTATTTATTAGTCATAAAAGTAAGGAGTGATTTATATGAAAAAAATAATCAGTATATTAATTTCTGCAATATACTTATCATGCTTAAATACAATTGCGTTTGCTGATGAGTCCAGTACAAATGAAATAACTCAGACCGATTCTATAAGTTCCGACGAATTAGATCAAGCTGAATCAGCCCTTGATTATTATGCCGACAATTTACAAGATAAAGATGCCGTTTCATATTCCATAAAAAGCGATATTGAAGGATACTTCGATGGACTGGAAAATTATGATTTAAGCAAAGCCTATAAAAGCTATTGTATAGATGGCTATATGATAGACACATATAAAGAAAATAATAACTTTGCTTCATTGATTACTGATGATTATCGAATATTTGTTCCAACAGAAAGACAGTTGGTAACTTTGTATCCTGTAGACGGAAAGCTTAAAGCAATAGGATCTGAAAGCATAGACAATCCTGATGAATTAATAGATTTTAATGCTGAAACCGAACGTGCAAAGGAACAGATAAACGGAGAAATAATTGATATTATACATGCAAATTCCTTTGTATATTATCTGGATATTATATATATTAAAACAACTGAAAATGAATATGTTGTACCATACTTTTCTGCGCCTCTTATGTTGGAAGAAATAGGAAACAGAATTGACAACGGAAAAGTTTACAAAGCTTCTGATTTTATGGAAGCCATGGATAATACTTTTGATATAGATGTTATTGATCCGATGACAATGGGAGGTGTTCCTATAAAGCCTATCGAAGAAGTAACAGTTGAAAATAATAATGATGATACTATGAATAATTATTTAATTATATTCAGTATTGCTGCTGGTGTAATTGTTATCGGAATTTTCAGCGTGGTACTAATTGTTAAAAAAAGAAAACATAATATGGAATAACCGGACGTTTTATGCGTCCGGTTTTATGCATTATTACAATTGCAGCCAATTTATCAGCATAAATAAGAACTGAATGTTGCTGCGATTACTATGATCAGATTTAAGGATTATTTAATAATTTTCATGCTACAATTGAATCACAACGATGAAAGGGGTATGAAAATGTATTTGCGAATACTTAAAAAAGACCTGAAAAGAAAAAAGACCATGAATGTCATTCTTTTGATTTTCATTACTATGGCGGCAACGTTTATTGCAAGCAGTGCAAACAATTTGTTTACAATTTCAACTGCGCTGGACAGCTATTTTGAAAAAGCAAACGTACCCGACTATTGGTTTGCAACGTCAGATGAAAAAGCAATCAAAAGCTTTGAGACTTTCGCTGAAGACAATGATTATTTTTACAGCTGTACAGAGCTTCTTCAAATTGATCCTGTCAATGTTAATATCAGCGGGGATCAGTTTGAATACGGAAACAGCCTGTGCCTATCGACCGTAAACGGTACAAAGGTATTTGACAGGAATTCCAATGAGCTGACTCAAGTAAATGACGGCGAAATTTATGTTACCGCCGAAATTTTCAATTCTGATGAAAATAATTTTTATGAAGGCTGTAAAATTGTAGTAGAAGCAGACGGCGTTAAAAAGGAATTTACTTTAAAGGGGTATATAAAGGATGCTCTTTTTGGTTCGGCGATGATTGGGATGACGCGTTTTCTGGTAAGTGAAAACGACTTTAAGCTGTTTTGCAGTGAGCAGGCAGATATCATGGATTCTATTGGAGTTTATACTGATGATACTGAATTTATGGATAAGTTTTATAATCTTGATTTGCAGATGATTATGAATATGAACTATTCGGGAATCAAGCGGATGTACATTATGGATATGCTCATAGCGGCCGTTGTTCTGATTGTCAGCATATGTCTTATTCTGATTTCTATGGTTATTCTTCATTTTACAATCAACTTCACGATGAGCGAGGAATTCCGTGAAATCGGCGTTATGAAAGCTATTGGAATTACAAACAACAAAATCAGAGAGCTTTACATAGTAAAATATCTTGCAATATCTGTCATTGGCGCTTCAATCGGACTTGTACTCAGTTTTCCGTTCAGCAAACTCCTGATAGAAAATGCTTCTCAAAATATCATTATTTCAAGTGATGGTAAATTTATTCTGAATGCTGCCTGCGCTGTAAGTACTGCGGTTGTTGTTGTTTTGTTTTGTTATTTCTGCACAAGAAAGATCAGGAAATTTTCGCCGATCGACGCAATTAGAAGCGGTAAAACAGGCGAACGTTACAAAAACAAGGGATTTATTCATCTAAGCAAATCAAAACTTTCTCCCGTACCTTTTATGGCAATAAATGATATTCTAAGCGGTCCCAAAAGATTTTTTTCAATGATCTTGATTTTTACTGTGGGACTGCTACTGATCATTATTCCTGTAAATACTATCAATACACTAAAATCGGATAAATTAATTACAATGTTCAACATGGCAGACTGTGATCACGTAATTTCTCAGGAACTGTTATTTTCTGCTGACGGAAGCAATGAACGAATGATCAGCGGCAGACTTGACGATGTCAGGAAAAAACTTAGTGAAAACAATATAGAAGCGGATGTATTTCAAGAGGTAATGTTCCGGTTTAGTATTGCACATGGAGATAAAAAAATGTCTTCTCTTGCTTTTCAGGGTAAGGGAGAGGTTACTGCGGATATGTATTCATACCTTGAGGGAACCCCTCCGCAGAATAACGGCGAGGTAGCAATTTCCTATATTGTGGCAGACAATATTGGTGCAGAGATCGGCGATGACGTCAATATTCAAATAGGTGAAGAAGTAAAAACCTACACTGTAACTGCTATCAATCAGTCCATGAACAATCTGGGTGAAGGCATACGCTTTTACCAGGACGAGCAGCTTGATTATAACTATGCGTCAGGAGGTTTCGGCATTCAGATAAAATATACTGATGATCCCGACAGCAAAACACTTATAGAAAGAAAATCTCTGCTTAAGGAATTATATCATGATGCAAAGGTTTATAATGCCGGTGAATATATCGACTATATGATTGGCGATGTTGCCGGACAGCTGGAAGGTGTAAAAAAACTTATTCTAAGTATAATTCTGTGCATCAATATACTGGTTGTTTTACTTATGGTAAAAAGTTTTATTATAAAAGAAAAAGGTGAAATTGCAGTACTGAAAGCCATAGGCTTTAAAAATTCTTCTCTTGTTGCATGGCAGACCATACGAATTGGAATTGTTTTGCTGATATCAATAGTTTTGGGTACGTGTCTTTCCACACCTCTTTCAAAGTTGACAGTTGAGCCTGTATTCCAAATGATGGGAGCATACAGCATTCATTTTGATATAATGCCTCTGGAGGTTTATGTGCTCTATCCGTTGATCGTGCTGATCGTAACGGAACTTGCCGCATTTATTTCAGCGCAGAATTTAAGAAAAGTTTCTGCTGCGGAAGCCTCAAATATTGAATAATCAAAGGAGAACAGCTATGAATACAAATACAGTTTTAAACGTTAAAGATTTATGTAAAACATATATCGTAAATAAACGCCAGAATAACGTTCTGAAAAATGTAAATTTTACTGTTTCTGAAGGAGAAATGGTGGCAATTATGGGACCTTCAGGTTCGGGCAAGTCCACGCTTCTTTATGCCGTTTCGGGGATGGACAGTATCACTGCCGGTGAAGTGGACTTCTGTGGAGAGAATATTGCTAAATTGGGTGAGAAAGAACTTGCAAGTCTTAGGCTTGATGAAATGGGATTTATCTTTCAACAGATGTATATGCTGAAAAATCTGACCGTACTGGACAATATTATTCTTCCTGCCTGCCAGTCGAAAAAGAATACTGAAACACGCAAAGAGACCGTACAGCACGGTCAGGATCTTATGCGCAAGCTGGGCATTATTGATATTGCCGACAATGACATTAATGAAGTCTCCGGCGGACAGCTTCAGCGTGCCTGTATCTGCCGCAGTATGATAAACCGACCAAAAATGATATTTGCCGATGAGCCGACGGGTGCATTGAACCGCACCTCCTCCGACGAGGTAATGGAGGAGCTTTTGAAGCTTAACGATGAAGGTACGACAATAATGCTTGTCACTCACGATGTAAAGGTTGCAGCGAAATGTACAAGAGCGCTTTACATAGTTGACGGAAACATAAAAGGCGAGTATAATTTAGACAGATACGAAAACGCTTCTCAGATGAGAGAGCGTGAACGATCACTGAATAACTGGCTGCTGGAACTTGGATGGTAAGATATTATCAGCAGTCATATCTTTGAAAGGATTTATTATGACTGATATTCTTATTGTGGAAGATAACAAGGAGTTGAGTGGATTGCTGTGTGATTTTCTTCGTGCGGAAAATTACACAGTATCTATGGCGGAAAGCGGTGAAAAAGCCTTGTCGATTTATGAAAAGTACGGCGCAAGGCTTGTTGTGTTGGATATTATGCTGCCGGGTATGGATGGCTTTGCGGTGTGCAGAAAAATTCGTGAGGAAAGTAACACACCTATTCTTATTGTAAGTGCAAAAACAGAAAAGGAGGATAAGCTTAACGGACTTATTCTTGGTGCGGATGATTACATTGAAAAGCCATATGATATTGACATCATGCTTGCAAAGATAGGTGGAATATTTAAGCGGAGATATGCTGTCTCCGAATTGACCGACGGCAATATCCGCATAAATAAGATCAGCCGTACAGTGTACAAAAACGGTACACTCGTTGAAATGACATCAAAGGAATTTAACCTGCTTGTGCTTCTTATGGAAAACAAGGGTAAGGCTCTGAGCAAGGAATATATTTTCAATCAGATCTGGGGCAGTGACAGCTTTTCGGAGCAGCAGACCCTTACTGTACATATCAAATGGCTTCGGCAGAAAATTGAAGATGATCCGAAAAATCCGAAGAAAATTTTGACCGTTTGGGGCGTAGGCTACAAATATGAAAGCGTTTAATAAGATATTCGCCGCTGTAATTGCAATGATAATTCTGATTTTTGCCGTATTCAATCTGTTATTTGCTTCTTCGGATAATACAGACAGCGGCAGGCCATATCGTGTAGAGATAAACAGGCTTGTATTTGAAATTGAACAAAGCGGTTTTGACAGTGTGGATATGTCAGGCTGCGAATATGTCACGCATATTGAAAAATACAGCGACAAATTTTATGATTCCGACAGCGACTATACGATCCGTGAAATAAATGGTGTGCTTTATCGTTTCGACTATACAACGGATATGGAGTCGGACAAAAGCAGCGTGATGCTTATGGTAAATATTATTCTGGGTATTCTATCTGCGATGATTATAGGAGTTCTGATATTTATACGGATAAAGATTCTGCTGCCTTTTGAAAATCTGACAAACGTTCCTTATGAACTGTCAAAGGGGAATCTTACGTGTCCGATAAAAGAAGATAAAAGCCGCTTTTTCGGTAGATTTATCTGGGGTGTTGATCTGCTTCGTGAAAATATGGAGCAACAGAAACAGCGTGAGCTTGATTTGCAGAGGGATAAGAAAATGCTGCTTTTATCTTTGTCACATGACATCAAAACGCCGCTGTCTGCGATAAAGCTTTATTCAAAGGCACTTTCAAAGGGGTTGTATGACGGCAGAGAGAAACAGATTGAAATTGCCGAAAGCATCAATACCAAAGCTGACGAGATAGAAAGCTACGTTTTGCAGATCATTACTGCCTCAAGGGAGGATTTTCTAAGCCTTGAAGTGGAAATGGGCGAATTTTATCTGTCGGAGCTTATCAGTAAGATTAAGCTGTATTATACGGAAAAGCTACGGCTCATCAGAACGGATTTTTTCGTGGGAAGTTATATGGATCGTCTGCTGAAAGGAGACCTTGACCGCAGCGTTGAGGTCTTGCAGAATGTGATGGAGAATGCAATCAAATATGGTGACGGAAAAAGCATAGATATACAGATTTCAGAGGAGGACGGCTGCTTGCTTATTACAGTCAGGAATAGCGGCTGTACCCTTTCTGAAAACGAATTGCCTCACATTTTTGAGAGCTTCTGGAGAGGAGAAAATGCTGAGAACGAAAAAGGCAGCGGTCTGGGACTTTACATCAACCGACAGCTTATGCATAAGATGAACGGAGAGATTTTTGCTGAAATAAAAGACGGCTTTATATCGGTAAGTATGGTATTTTCCAAGGCATAAAATTATGCTGAATGCTGAACTCGGTTGTAACCATGGGATTTTCGGTATTGGTTTGAGGGTCATCTGCATATTCATATTCCTTCACAGCACGTCCGGTTTTATGCATTATTACAATTGTACCCAATTTATCAGTAAAGGAATTTTATGCAATTATACCTTTGAAAATCAATTTCAAATATGGTATAATATTATTAGTAAAGTTTAACATAAATCATACCTTAACTGCAGTTAGCGAGGTGCAAAAATGAGTTATAATATCGGAAATTATGTTGTTTACTGTTCAAAGGAAATCTGTCGGATTGAAAGCAAAGTAAAAAAATGCTTTAACGGTGTTGATGAAACTGAATATTTTAAGCTTATACCAATCAGAACCAAAAATTCTTCTTATTATATTCCATGCAATAATTGTGAATCAAAAGTAAGAAACCTGATTACTAAGGAAGAAATTTATAGTTTGATTGATGAAATGCCTGAAGCTGAAACGCAATGGTACGAGGATAAAAATACAAGAAAAAATATATTTAACTCTGTACTAAGAAGCGACGATTATCATCAGATTATTTCAATGATGCATACTTTATATATTCAACAGGAAAATCAACGATTAAAGGGTAAAAAACTCCTTGCTGCCGATGAAAGAATGATGCAGGATGCTGAACATTTAATTCACCAGGAATTTGCTTTTGTTTTAGGCATTGAAGAAGATCAGATAGGTAATTTTATAACTGAAAGAATTAAATCTAAAAATTGCGAAGATTAGTTAAAATAATAATTAAATGGTACATGAAAAAGGCTGCGTATATATTATGCGCAGCCTTTTTGATATGTATAGTATTAATTAAAATTTTTTGACATTTAGATTCTGGATCTTTAATTTCATTAATTTACATAATTATCCCTATCATATTTTTTATATTATATAATTATAATTATGACAATTTAAAGAAAAAATATATTTATACTTGCATTTTATCAAATAACATGGTATAATATAATTCATAAAAATAAATAAATTAGTTCAACAACTTTGTATTATTTTTGTAATATTACTCAAATTGTAATGGGGATGATTTCGATGAATAAAAAAATAGTAATAACTTTGGAAAGACAATTTGGAAGCGGCGGACTTGAAATCGGTAAAAAGGTGGCCGACAAATTGGGTATACCATGCTACAATAAGGAAATACTTCAACAAGCAGCTGAAAAATGCAATGTTCCGGAAGAATATCTGGAAAGCATGCAGGAAGAAGTTTCACAAAGTTTTTTATATAAGTTATCTTTGGCGTCCAAATCCGGTAAAAAAATAGATAATATTATATCAAAGTCAAATATTCTATACAATGAAATAGTAAAAATAATAAATAAAATGGCTTCTTCAGGAAGTTGTGTGATTATTGGAAGGTGTGCGGATTTTATTCTTCGTGATCTTGATTCATGTTTCCATACATTTATTTATGCTGATATGGAAAGCCGCATTAAGCGTGTTATTGAAGAATATGGTGTGAGTCCTGGTTCTGCTGAATATATTATAAAAAAGAATGACAAGCGCCGCGAATCTTTTTACAGCGGCAATACTGGTCATACTTGGGGACTTAAGGAACATTATAATATTTGTCTTAACAGCGGAAAATTCGGTGTAGAAAATTGTTCTGATATAATTATTGACACACTTAAGTATATTTAAAATAAAAGGCACTGATTATATATCAGCGCCTTTCTTAAATACAGCATTAAACAGCAGTTTGAACTTTATTTTTAAAAAATCTGTTTTTGATCTTCTGGTATTTAGGTGACATTACTTCGAGTAGTGCGCAATATTTGTCAACAAATACAATAACATAACTTTCTTTGTATTTGGGAAGCTTAAATGTCATTGGCCACATGTGTTTTACAATAATGTCATGTTCAAGAAGACTTACATCAAATACTTCTCTGGCATTTTCAGCAGCTAAAACCGGATGATGTGCACAATGTGATTTTTCACCTTTATGTTTAACTCTTTCCTTTCGGTTATAATAGAAAAGATCATGCATTAGTCCGGCACGGGCGGCAGAAACAGCATTAAAACCAAAAAAATTACATATAATATAGTTATAATATGCAACATTAAGACTATGCTGAAGTCTTGTAGTATATATATGGTGAGTTATATCACCTAGTTTTTGAATTTCTTTACTTTCAAAAATATCAGAAATACAGTTATAAAACGGTAATTCAAGAATATTTTTTTTGGAACCTACGGCACTTATCATTTTTAACACCTCATTATTATTATATAGCTTCCAAAGTAAATTATAAATCATGCAGCATAATAAGTCAAGTGAAAATCTTGTAAAAAAATAATCGGTCATGTCGACCGATTATTAATTTTATATATAATTAAATAACACTCAGAAGAATTCCGGCAGCAACTGCGGAGCCTATAACTCCGGCAACATTTGGTCCCATAGCATTCATAAGCAGGAAGTTTGTGGGATCAGTTTCCGCACCAACCTTCTGTGAAACGCGGGCAGCCATAGGAACGGCAGAAACACCTGCTGAACCGATAAGAGGGTTAACCTTGCCGCCAGTAACCTTGCACATGATTTTACCGAACAATACGCCGCATGCAGTACCTACAGAAAATGCAACGACACCGAGAATGATAACCTTACCGAATTCAATATTAATAATTTTGTCAGCCTGAGTTGTAGCACCAACAGAAATGCCGAGGAATATAGTGATAATATTCATCAAAGCATTTTGAGCTGTATCAACAAGTCTGCTGCAAACACCGCTTTCCTTAAACAAATTGCCCAGCATCAGCATACCAACCAGCGGGGCAGCTGAAGGAACAAGAAGTGCAACAATTAACGTAACTGCAATAGGGAAAATAATTTTTTCTGTTTTTGAAACCTGACGAAGCTGAGGCATTTTTATTGCACGTTCTTTTTTGCTTGTCAGAAGTTTCATTATCGGAGGCTGGATAACAGGAACAAGAGCCATATATGTATAAGCAGCCAGAGCAATCGTACCAGTACTTATTTTATATCCGCCGCCGCTTAAAAGCTTACTTGAAACATAGATAGCTGTAGGACCGTCAGCGCCGCCGATAATGGCTATAGAACCGCATTCAGCAGCTGAGAATCCAAGCACTGCGGCACCGATAAATGTAAGAAAGATACCTGCCTGTGCGGCAGCGCCCAGCAAAAAGCTTTTCGGATTGGCAATAAGCGGACCGAAGTCAGTCATTGTACCAATTCCCAGGAATATAAGAGGAGGATATATTTGCAGCTTGACCCCTAGATATAAAATATCAAGAAGACCGCCCTCATGCAATACCTGTCCGAAGTCGATATTGGAAGCGTTAACCCATAATTCCGGATGGTACATACCCGCTTCAGGAAGGTTTGTCAAAAACATACCAAATGAAATCGGAAGAAGAAGAAGCGGTTCAAATTGCTTTACAATTGCAAGATACATAAAAACGAATGATATAAGAATCATTATGCCGCTTTTCCAGTCCATATGAGCAATACCGCTGGAAAGAGCAAGATCTTTAATGGTATCTATAAAGATACTGAAAACTTCACCCATAGATAATTAATCCTTTCATAAAATTATGCTGATTGAATCAGAACGGCATAGTATCGTTCTGAACGCCTGCCAGTGACCATGCAGATCTTGAAGGTCTGTTTTTAACGGCTTTGACAGATTTAACTCTGTAATTCTTTCCGTCTGCCTGTCCCATCGAAGCAACGGCAGCAGAAATAACCGCTATAATTTCATCTTCACTATCGTTGGAAACATTAACCGGCGCAGTTACGGGTGCAGGCGCAGTTACTTTGGGTGCAGGAACTTTTTCATTTGGGGTAGGCTTATTTCTTGAAGTGAAAATTTTGCCGAAAGCCCAAACAAAAAGTATAAGAATGACAAGACCTAAAAAAACAACGCTGAGACCGGTGATTACAACGGCAGTTACATAGCTGATTTCAAGCTTTTCAGCCATGGAATATAGAGCGGTCAGATCCATATTGCAACACTCTCCTATATTAAAATTTATAATACATAATTATTATTATACACTATTTTTTTCCGTTTTGCAAGAAAAAAATAAAATTAAAATAAAAAACAGTATTAATAAACGAAAATATTAAATCATTCAGGTTTTATTATAATTTCACCAATCTCGGGGCGATTGTTAAATCTTGCAGGAATCGGGTAATTTCCTATACCTGAGGTAATAAACATATATCCGCCGCTGTAGCTGAACAGACCTTTATCGTACACGTTTTCTTTACTGCCGAAAAGTTCCGGAAGTATTTGGCTGTTATGATATGCAGGCCCCAGGAACGGTATCTGAATCACTCCGCCGTGTGTATCGCCGCAAAGAGTAAGGTCTGCACCGAATGATTCATAATCTTTATACATTGGGATGTGTGCAAGTAATATGTTATATGTATTTTTATTCAGTTCAAATTCATTAGAAAGATCAAATGTTGGAGAGAAGTAGGCGTTGCTTATGCCATAAAAAGTAATTTCAGTATCCTTTATTTTAATAGTTTCAGATTCCTGATCCAGCACATTTATTCCATTTTTTTCCATTTTAGATACATATTCATTGTGTCTGTCGTCATGCTCGCCCAGAACAAAATAAAGCTTAAAGCCGTCTTTGATTATATCTGTCATAAGGTTCATAGAAATTTGTTTTTCATCTTCCGATGCGTTGCTTGAATGCATGTCTCCCAGAACGCATACTACATCAGGATTTATTTTATTTATTCTTTTAACGATTCTTTCATTGCTTATTGAAAACGGATAATCGGAAGCGTGCAGATCGCTGAGTACAGCAATTTTTATTTCATTTTTTATCTTATCGGATTTTATTTCTGCTTTGGTTGTTTTGAGAGTGCAGTTATTAAACCACCATACTATAAACAGAATAAGCGTCAGTTTTGCAAGTTTTGATATGCAGCCGCTTCTATTCTTTTTTTTACTGACCGGAGGCGGCTCCGGCTGTACTGATATATTCTGGTTTATATCTTCCATTATTTCAATGAGTCTCCTTTATGAATATGTACGTCAAGCTGTCTGAACGGAATAGTTATGTTATGTTCGTTAAACGCCTGGTTTACCATTTCGGTAAAATCAAATTTTACCTGCCAGTAATTTTCTGTTGCGGTCCATACGCGTGCAACAATTTGCAAAGAATCTTCTGCCTGAACCCCTAATCTTACAAACGGCGGTTCGGGTTCTTTGAGAATAAGTTCATGCTTTTGAGCAAGTTCTGTAATAATTTTTTTGGCGCGTTCAAGATCGTCTGAATAGCTGATTCCAAATTCAAAATCAACTCGGCGTTTGTTTTGTTCACTGTAATTTATTATCTGGGAATCAGCAACCTTTCCGTTGGGTATATATATTGTTTTATTGTCGGTAGTGAGAATTTTTGTATAAAGAATACTTATGCTTTCTACTGTTCCGGAGGCAGAATTAGTCTCTACAAAATCTCCGGACTTAAACGGTTTGGAAAATAATATTATAAATCCTCCGGCAAGATTTGACAGACTGTTCTGCAAAGCCAGTCCTATAGCAAGTCCGGCAGCGCTTAAAACAGCTATGATTGACGTCATCGGTATATTAAGTATTGACAAAGCAATAATTATTGTTATAATATAAAGAAGTACTTTGAGTATAGAGGAAATAAACCCTATAGCCGCTGCGTCAATATTTGCCTTATTTAGGCATTTTTTAAAAATTCTTAAAATAGATTTTGTGATTAATATTCCTATTAAAAAAGTTAAAGCTGCAGTTCCCAGAGACGGCAGCATGTCCTTGGCTTTATTGCCTACTGCGCTTATGATTATTTCCAGCTTGTCAGTTTCCTTGACCGGACTGTTTATAGCGCTGGATAGGATTTCCTGAAAAGACTCGGTAACAACAGATGTTTCCGTAGTTGTAGTTGTTTCCGATATTGACGTAATAGCAGCAGTAGTCATAAAATCCTCCGTATACTAAAAATATTTTTAATTTCTTATTTATAATTATATTGTGATGTGATAAAAAAGTCAATGTTTAAATATAATTAAAATAATTTTTTTTACGGCTTGAAAATGTCGAATTGTGTCGAATAACGCTTATATAAAGCGAATTACATGGAAAGTATATTTTATGAAAAAGAACCTTATTTTATATTTCAGCATATCTTTTTTGATTTTTATATCAGTATCTATTGTTCTGTTTTCAAAGGAAAGCAAAAAGGAAACGCCTGATGTATCTGATTATTATCAATTTTGGGAAAATACACAACCGGAAACGGAATTTGTTTCATCTTTTGCCGAATCATCGACGGCGAAGAATGAAAATAGTGTTATGGAGTCCACAGCGGCTGTATCTGAAAGTATTCCTGCTATAACAGAAGCAGAAACAGAAACGGAATTTTTGTATCTTGATTTGAATACGGCGTCTGTGGAAGAATTTATGAAGCTTAAAGGCATCGGCGAAATTACAGCACAGAAAATAGTTGATTACCGAAACGCTTTCGGACCGTTTTACAGTACTTATGAAATAATGAATGTCAGCGGAATAGGTGAGGGGACATACAGTGCGATAGAGCCGCATATATATGTAACATATGAAAAAATGGACGAAGAAGAAACTGAAGATGTACGGGAAGCAGAGGAGTTTGTTGCTCAGGAAATTATACCGTCTGAAAACTCTGTGTCTCCGCCAATGGAAAATTTTACTGAACAGACAGCGGAAACATCGGAAGCTGTAATACCTGTTTTGGATATTAATACGGCATCGGCAGAAGATTTTCAGAAGCTTCCCGGAATCGATATTATGACAGCGGAAAATATTGTGAAGCTGAGGACAAGTATACACTATTTTCAGAATATATATGAATTGCTTTATGCTGAAAATATGACGCCGGAAAAATTCCAAGATATAAAAAACTATGTTTACGTAAAGTAAAATTCGTTTTAAAAAAGTTATATGTTTAATGTAATGCACATTATTATAAATGAATGGTATGTTTTTAAAAGAATAAATGTGGAAATACACCAAAAAAAGATATATTTTTTTAATATTGAACAAAAAATATACTTTAACCGTTTTGTAACTATATTCTATAACTTGTATTTTATACGTTAAAATGCACAAAAATAAAATATTTAATTTGTTTAAATCGCTAAAAAAATATTAAGGATTGATGTTAGGCATTGACTTTTCGTTGTCAATATTGTATATTATTGATACGAAAGCGTTCGATTATTTTTCAGTTTTCATAGTGTTCAAGAATTTTTATACCACTTGAACGGAAAGGCGATGTCATAATGGTATCAATAAAGACCATTGCAGAAGAATGCGGAGTATCAATAGCGACAGTAAGTAAAGCTTTGAATAATCATAGTGATGTCGGTGTTGCTACGAAGCAGCTTGTTTGCGAAACTGCCAAAAGGCTCGGCTATCTTCCGAATGCTCAGGCCAGGGCACTGAAAACAAACAAGACATACAACATTGGTGTTTTACTTAATGACAAAGCTAAAAGCGGTCTGACGCATTGCTATTTTTCAGCTGTTCTTGATGGTTTCAGAGTCGAGGCTGAGAAAAAAGGCTATGATATAACGTTTATATGCGGTCAGATAGGCGGCAGTTCTATGTCGTATTACGAGCATTGCGTTTATAGGTGTGTTGACGGTATTCTTGCGGCATGCGTTGATTTTTACAGTAATGAAGTCCGAGAACTGATGGATGGAGATATCCCCATGGTTTCTATTGATTTCAGAAATGAAAACGGTTATTCCGTATCATCAGATAATGCCGAAGGTATAAGCGCTATAGTAAGATATGTTTATGAATGCGGTCATAGAAAAATTGCGTATATTTACGGTGACAGCTCACAGGTTACAACAACCAGACTTAATTCATATCGGGACACAATAAAAGAACTTGGAATTCAGCTTCAGCCTGACTATCTGAAGCAGGGCAGACATCTTGATTCTGAAATTACTGAAAAACTTACTGGGGAAATGATGAATCTTCTTGATCCCCCTACGTGTATAATTGTTCCAGACGATTTATCTGCAATAGGAGCAATGAATGCTGTTAAAAAAGTCGGTAAGACGATTCCAGACGATATTTCAATTGTTGGTTATGACGGTATTCAAATGACTCAGCTGATGAATCCGAGTCTTACAACGTTCTGTCAGAATACATATGAAATAGGTCGTACAGCTGCAGATCTGCTGATTAAAATTATTAAAAAAATTGAAATTCCGTTTAGTCAGCATAATATTATAGTCGGCGGTCATTTAATCAAGGGAAATACTGTCAAGCACATTTGACGGTTTTCATATAAACAAACAGTTTATTATATTTTATTTTTAAAATATAATATAATTATTAAGGAGGAAAACTACCAATGAACAAATTAAAAAGAACATTAGCACTGGTTGCTACTCTTGCAATCTCTGCAACAGCATTTGTAGGATGTGGTGATAGCAGCTCATCTTCATCATCATCTTCTTCAGAAGAAAGCAGCAGCAGTGAATCATCATCAAATTCTGAATCTTCTTCTGAAGGTGAAAGCTCAACTGCTGAACAGGGCGAATTTACATATTCAGGTTCACTTCCAACAGGCGGTGACAAGATGACAATCCTTTGCTGGACACCTGATGACGTAAATGTTATGCTCGACATGTGGAAAGCTGATACAGGTTACACAGATGATCAGATCAACTTTGTAAACTTCGGTGTTGGCGGCGGTGAAGCTTCTGCTCAGTATGACCAGTACTTCCTCGGCGGTTCTGACGTTGATATCTTCATGGTTGAAGCTGACTGGGCTCTCAAGTACATTAACGACGATTCAGCAACAGCTCCTATGAGCGATCTTGGTTTCTCAGATGACGCATTTGCTGGTCAGTATGCATATACAATGGATATCGGTAAGGATTCCAACGGTGTAATCAAGGGCGTTTCATGGCAGGCAGCTCCTGGTGGTTGGTGCTACAGAACAGATCTGGCTGAATCATACCTCGGCGTTAAGACACCTGAAGAAATGCAGGCTAAGGTTTCTGACTGGGATGCATTCCAGGCTACAGCTAAGGAAGTATATGATGCTTCAGGCAATAAGACAGCTCTGACAACAACACTCGGCGGTATCTGGCAGGCATTCGCTGCTAACAGATCTACACCATGGGTTGTAGATGATAAGCTTGCTGTTGACGATTTCTGCAACACATTTATTGATCTTGCTAAGAATATGAGAGACAATGGTTATGTTACAGAACTTAACCAGTGGACAGACGAATGGAAGGCTGCAGGCCAGACAGACGATACAATGGGTTACTTTGTATCAACATGGGGCTTCGGCGAATCAATCCTTCTTTCTGCTGCAGGCGGTGAAGGCGGTGCTACATACGGCAAGTGGAACGTATGCCAGGGACCTACACCTTACTACTGGGGCGGTACATGGATCTGCGTATCACCTAAGACAGATAATGCAGATATGGCTGCTAACTTCATCAACTACTTCACAGTTGATAACACATCTATGAAGAAGTATGCTCTCGGCAAGCCTGACTATGTAAATAACATGGCTGTAATGGAAGAAATTGTTAGCGAAGGTTCTAACAGCAACCCACTTCTCGGTGGTCAGGATCAGTTCGCAGTTCTTCACGAAACTGGTAAGAACATCAATCTGAACGGTCTTATCACTCCTTATGATGCTTCAATTAAGCAGGCATTCATTGATGCAGTAAATGCTTACTGTGCAGGTGAAACAGCTGATGCAGCTGCTTGTATCGAAGACTTTAAGGATAGAGTAGCTGAATCTGTTACAGATATTACAGTTGAATAATTAAATTATTTTATTTTCTTTAACATGCCTACGGGGTGGTATAATCCATCCCGTATACATGTATTATTAATCTGATTTCTTAGAGAGAGGTGTACTTTATGGCATCTGCTGCACAAAGAAATATTCGTTCAATCAGCTATGCTAAATACGGTTATTTCTTTATTTTGCCCTTCTTTTTGGTATATTGTTTTTTCCAGCTTTGGCCATTAATCAATACTTTTATTCTTAGCTTTAAGGGCAATGGTAAGAAAATTGATGAATTTATTGGCTTGGGCAACTTTGAAGCTTTGCTGTTCGGTACTGGTAACATGGGACGTACAGCATCGGCTATTCATGAAACATTTTTTCAGACATTAGGTAATACATTTATTGTCTGGATTGGTAACTTTATCCCGCAGATTATTATTTCTCTTTTGCTTGCCGTTTGGTTTACTGACGCAAAGCTTAAAATTCCGGGAAAAGGTTTCTTCAAAGTAGTAATGTACATGCCTAATATTATTACTGCTGCATCTGTTGCTGCTCTATATCTTTCACTTTTTGCTGAATCTAAGTATGGTCCTATAAATAATCTTTTACTTAGTGTAGGTTTAATTGATAATCCAATTAAGTTTGTAACAGGCGTTTGGCAGTCCAGAGGCATGATAATGTTTATTCAGTGCTGGATGTGGTTCGGTAATACTATGATCATGCTCATGTCTGGTATTATGGGATTGAATCCATCATTGTTTGAAGCTGCAAATATTGACGGCGCTAGCAGTGGTCAGGTATTCAGAAAGATAACTTTGCCGCTCCTTAGACCTATAATGTTATATACAATGGTCACATCAATGATCGGTGGCTTACAGATGTTTGATATTCCTTATATGTATATTAAAGGTACGCAGAGAAATGAATATACGAAAACTGTTGCGGTATTTATTTATGAGCATTTTCGTGAAAAAATGCCGAATCCAAACTATGGATTCTCAGCAGCAGCATCTGTTATTTTGTTTGTAATTACAATTGTGCTAGGATCTATTACTTTCTTTTTTAATCGTGATAAAGATGAAGCGGCTAGGAAGAAAGAACGTAAGGCTAATATGAAAGCTCTTAAGGCAAAACAAAAAGGTTTAGGGGGTATGGAGATATGAGTCAGCCAAAGGAAAATTATTCGGCTAAGCTCCGTGCTAAATCTATGGTTTATTTTGTCATTTGCATTATTTTGACTCTTATTTGTCTTGTTCCAATTTACATATTGATAATTAATGCAACACGTAAACATGTAGATATTATTAGTTCTGTTTCATTTATTCCGGGAAGTAATCTTGCTGCAAATGTTAAGAAGCTTCTTAATGACCCAATGTTTCAATTTGATCCGTTTATCGGTTTCAAGAACAGTGCTATTATTGCTGTAGGCAGTACGGTTCTTAGTGTTTTCTTCTCAGCTTTAACAGCATATGGTCTTGTTGTATATGATTTTAAACTTAGAGGACCGGCATATACATTTATCCTTGTAGTTATGATGGTTCCTATGCAGGTTACATCAGTTGGTTTCTTGCAGTTTATGATTAAATTGGGACTTTCGGACTCGTTTATTCCTTTGATTGTTCCTACAATTGCTGCTCCTGCTATTGTTTTCTTTATGAGGCAGTATTTGAAATCTTCTTTCCCGCTTGATATTGTCGAAGCGGCGCGAATTGACGGTTGCGGAGAATTTAGGACATTCCTTACAATTGCTATTCCTATGATGAAGCCGGCTATTGCTGTTCAGGCAATCTTTGCTTTCATTCAAAACTGGAACAACTTCTACCAGCCATCAATGATTCTTGTTTCACGTAAGTTTGAACAGTTAACAATGCCTATGATGATTAATATGCTTAAGTCAAATGATAAAATTGCTGACTATGGTGTAATTTATGCAGGTATTGCATTATCAATTATTCCAGTTGTAGTTATCTATCTCTTACTGTCACGTTTCATTGTTGAAGGCGTTGCACTTGGCGGTGTAAAAGAATAATAATTAATTATTATAATTCAAAACAGCAAGTGAATATTCACTTGCTGTTTAAATATATGAGGTGATATAATTGATTCGTGAAATAAAATCGGATGATAAAATTGATTTTATTAAAATGTGCATGGATTTTTATAATACAGATGGCGTTGATCATTCTATTCCTGTATCTAATATGGAAAAAACATTTAATCTTTTAATGGAAGGTTTAGATTTTGCAAAAGCTTATGTATGTGAAAAAAATAATAAAACTGTCGGTTATATTCTTCTTGCATTGACATATTCCAATGAAGCAGGCGGAATGGTAGTTTGGCTTGATGAAATTTATGTAAAACCTGAATTTAGATCTCAGGGAATCGGTTCTGAACTTATTGATTTTGTTATTGAAAAATATAAAAATAAAATTTCACGTTTTCGTCTTGAAATAACTGAGTCAAACATTGGGGCGAAAAAATTATATTTATCAAAAGGCTTTAAGGATCTATCTTATCGTCAGATGGAAATATTGTATGATTAAGAATAACCGTTTATGTAATTTCAACATAAACGGTCTTTTTTATATTTGTTTTTTATATTCGGATTCCAGCCATTGAATCATATTAGCAAATCCATCTTCATCAAGAGGAAAGTTTTTTTCAATTTCAATTTTTGCTAGTTCGGAGCACAACATACCGTGCCATATAAGAACAGTTAATTCATTCTCTTTGGGAATAATTTTGTAATTGAAATTATTAAGACTTCCGCTAAAAATATTTCCGCACTTATAATAATAAAAGTTTCTCAAATCAAATATTTCAGACGCACTTGTTCCCATAATAACACATCCTTACTCATCAAGCGCAGTTCTTAAATTGTTTGTAAATTTACCTACCATTTCGGCAGAATCTTTGCCATTTTTTCCAATTATATTTACAATAGCGCTTCCTACAATTACGCCATCACAATATTGCTTGAGATTTTTTGCTTGTTCCGGACCTGAAATACCAAATCCTATAGCACATGGCGTATCAGTATGCTTTTTAATTTCACCTATAAATTGGTTAAAATCTGTAGTAAATCCCGAACGCATACCTGTAACACCGGTTGACGAAACACAATAAACGAATCCTTTGGCTTCTTTTGCAATCATACTTATTCTGTCAGTTGATGTGGGGGTAATAAGACTTATGTTAATAATACTGTGCTTATCAGCTGATTCTTGAATTTCTTCTTTTTCTTCAAATGGAAGATCTGGTACTATAACACCGTCAATGCCTGTATCTTCACACATTGTAAAGAATTTTTCAGTACCGAAACGAAAAATTGAATTGACATACATCATAAGAAGCAAAGGAATATTTGTTTTACTTCTGAGACGCTTAACCATCTCAAAGATTCCTTTTAACGTAGTACCGTTTTTTAATGCACGTTCGCTTGCAGCCTGTATAACCGGCCCTTCAGCGATCGGATCGGAAAACGGTACGCCCAGTTCAATAATATCAGCGCCGTTTTCAGCCATTTTCAAAACGGCAGATTCAGTCGTATCATAGCCGCCATCTCCGCATGTAACATAAGTAATAAGAGCTTTTTTGTTTTCTGCTTTTAACTGTTGAAGTTTTTTATCAATCCTGTTCATTTAATTTCACCCCTCTGTATCTTGCAACCTGATAAACGTCTTTGTCTCCTCGTCCTGATAAATTTATAACCATAACTTGATCCTTATTCATTGAAGGAGCAATTTTCATTGCGGCAGCTACTGCATGTGCAGATTCAATAGCGGGAATGATACCTTCTGTTCTTGAAAGATATTCAAATGCACATACAGCTTCCTCATCAGTTATAGGCATATATTCTGCTCTTTTTCTCTTAAACAGATCAGCATGTTCAGGACCGATTCCCGGATAATCAAGCCCGGCAGAAATAGAATATACTTCATCGATTTGTCCCTCGTCATTTTGAAGAAAAATTGATTTCATACCATGGAAAATACCGTCACTGCCCTTGGCAGAGGTAGCGGCATGATATTTGGTATCAATACCTTTACCGGCAGCTTCTGCACCTATTAGTCTTACCGAATCATCTCCGATAAAATTGTAGAAAGCCCCCATGGCATTAGAACCGCCTCCTACGCAGGCTACAACGCAGTCCGGTAACTTGTTTTCTTTTTCATAGAGCTGTTCTTTTATTTCTTTACTTATGATTTTCTGAAAATCACGTACCATTTCAGGGTAAGGGTGAGGACCCATAACAGAACCTATTAAGTAATATGTTGTTTCTATATTTGTAGCCCAGTCTTTCATAGCTTCATTGATTGCATCTTTCAGAGTGCCGGTACCACTTTTTGCCGGAGTGACCTTTGCTCCCAGAAGTTCCATACGGTAAACGTTGAGAGACTGTCTTTCCATATCAACTTCACCCATATATACTTCACATTCCATACCGAAAAGAGCTGCGGCAGTAGCAGTTGCAACACCATGCTGACCTGCACCTGTTTCCGCAATAATACGCTTTTTGCCCATTTTCTTTGCAAGAAGGATCTGACCTAAAACGTTGTTTATTTTGTGTGAACCAGTATGGTTCAGATCTTCACGCTTGATATAAATTTTAGGACCATTTAAATCCTTAGTCATTTTTTCTGCATAGTAAAGCATTGAGGGACGTCCGGCATAATCTCTGTAAAGAGCCTTGAGTTCTTCACAGAATTCCTTGTCATTTTTATAATGCTCATATGCTGCTTCAAGTTCACATACGGCATGCATAACTGTTTCCGGGACATATTGACCGCCGTAAATTCCGAATCTACCTTTTTTATTCAAAGTTCCCACTCCTTATAAGTTTCATAATATTTTCTATTTTTTCCTTGTCTTTGAAACCGTCTGTTTCGATTCCGCCGGAGATGTCTATACCGTACGGTTTAACTGTTCTGACGGCATCACAGATATTATCCTTATTAAGACCTCCTGCGAGGAAAAAAGGGGTTTTTATATCAACGTTGTTAATAATACTCCAGTCTGCGGTTTTTCCTGTTCCGCCGTATTCATTTGCTGAAAAACTGTCAAGAAGCAGAAGATCTGCCCCCATCTTATCTGCAATTGTAATGTCCTCAGCATTTTTTACTCTGACAGCCTTCCATATTTTACATTTTACCATTTTTTTTAATTCTTGTAAATACTCGGCATTTTCATCGCCGTGAAGCTGAATCACGTCAAGTTCTTCGGCATAATATTTCAAAATGTATTCCAAAGGTTCGTTTACAAATACCCCCACAGTTCTGATGTTCTTATCAAGATAACTTTTAAGTTCACAGAATGTTCCCAGACCTATAGAGCGTCTGAAGCCTTGGGACAGAATAAAACCTACATAATCGGGTTTGAATTCATTTACATATCGGATATCCTCTAGTCGTCTTATTCCGCATAATTTTATTTTCATACATTTTTCCTCAATGAAGCCATAGTATCGCTGATATTTCCGCTTCTCATAAGTGTTTCACCGATTAAAACGGCATCGGCTCCGGCTGATTTAACCTTTTTCATATCATCGTTGACAGCAATTCCGCTTTCTGAAACCAGTAAGCATTTATCAGGGATCATTTTGCTTAAACGTACTGTATTTTCAAGACTTACTTCAAAGGTTTTTAAATTTCTGTTATTTATTCCCACTATTTTAGGGGAACACTTTAAAATTGATTCAAGTTCTTTTTCGCTGTGAGCCTCAAAAAGACAGTTCATGCCAAGTCCTTCTGCGATATCTTTAAAATGTTTCATGGTATCTGTATCCAGAACGGCGGCTATGAGAAGTATGGCGTCAGCGCCTATTGCTCTTGCCTCAAAAATCTGATACTCGTCAAAAATGAAATCCTTTCTAAGTATCGGTAAATCTACTGCTTTTCTGATTTCCTGAAGATATTTACTGCTTCCTTGAAAGTAAAATTCTTCTGTCAGACATGAAATAGCGTCAGCGCCTGCATTTTCATATGCAATTGCAATTTCAACAGGTTTGAAATCCTCTTTTATTACAGATTTTGAAGGAGACGCTTTTTTTACTTCTGAAATTACAGATAGTTTTTCACCATTTAAAGCTTTGTAAAAATCACGGCACGGAGTATCAATATTCAGCGCCTTTTTTTTGATTTCCGCAAATGGTACAGCCGATTTTTCTCTTTCCAACTGAATTTTTCTTTTTTCAATTATATCGTCTAAAATCATATGAATCACCATTAAAAACTGTTTGATTTTTCAATAAGCTGATTAAGCTTTGCCGCAGCCCAACCGCCGTCAATACTTGCGGCGGCAAGTTCTATGCCGTTTTTGATTGATTCAGCCTTACCGCATACATATAAAGCACATCCAGCATTGAGAAGTACAATATCACGTTTGGCATCTCTTATTTTACCGTTTAAAATGCCAAGAGTAATCTGCGCATTTTCTTCGGCAGTACCGCCTACAACATCTTCTTTGGATGCTTTGCTGAATCCGTAGTCTTCAGGATTTAGCTCGTAAAATGTCATTTCATTATCTTGTATTTCGCATACAGATGTATTATCGGAAATTGATATTTCATCAAGCTTATCGTTTCCGTATACCAGCATTGCTCTTTTAATTCCCAGATTTATGAGTACTTCACCCATTGGCTTTAAAAGTTCTTTGTCATAGACGCCCAGAAGTATATAATTTGTATTTGCAGGATTTGCAAGAGGGCCCAATATATTAAATACTGTTCGTATTCCTGTTTCTCGTCTTGAAGGACCAACAAATCTCATAGAACCGTGATAGCTTTGTGCAAAAAGGAATGATATACCGATAGAATTTATCATTTCCTTCGCCTGTTCCGGAGAAGATGTGATTTTAACGCCCAGATTTTCCAGTACGTCGGCAGCACCGCTTTTACTTGAAACGCTTCTGTTACCGTGCTTAGCGACCTTAGCACCGCAGCCTGCTATTACAAATGAAGATGTGGTTGAAATATTAAATGTATTGGACAGATCGCCGCCTGTACCTACAATGTCAATAGCGTCTTTACAGCCTTCAATGGTATTTGCTTTTTCTCTCATTACCTTAGCAAGACCGGTGATTTCTTCAATAGTTTCACCTTTGATTCGCAGTGCGGTAAGAAATGAAGAAATTTGTGCGTCAGTTGCTCTTCCGCTCATGATTATATTCATTGCTTTCATTGATTCTTCAAGTGTCAGATTTTTTTGATCTACCACTTTTGAGATTAATGATTTTAATTCTGTTTTGGGTAGTTCTTCTTCTGAAACTTCTTTTTCATTTAAATTAATATCTTTTATTTGTAAAAGGAAGTTTTTAATTATGATTTTACCGTATCCGGTAAGTACTGATTCGGGATGGAACTGTAAACCGTATGTGGAATGTTCTTTATGTTCAACAGCCATGATCTGACCGGCTGAATCTGTACCGGTCACTTTAAGACAATCCGGAATATTACTGCTGTCTGCAATCAATGAATGATATCTGGCAGAAACGATGGTTTCGGGAAGTCCTTTGAAAATTGCCGATGAAGTATCAATTTTTATATTACTTGATTTACCGTGCATAAGTTCTTTTGCAGGAATAATCGTGCCTCCGAAAGCTTCGCATATTGACTGATGTCCCAGGCAAATTCCCAGAATCGGTAATTTACCGCTGAAGTGCTTAATTGCTTCGACTGAAATTCCTGCATCTTTCGGATAACCAGGACCTGGAGAAATTATTAATGCCTGGGGTGACAGTTTTTCAATTTCGTCAAGTGTAATCTCATCATTTCTTACAACTTGTATGTCCTGATGTAATTCGCCGATATATTGATAAAGATTATATGTGAATGAATCATAATTATCTATTAATAGTATCATAAAGCGGTTGCCTCCTCTATAGCATTGATCATTGCTTTGGCTTTGTTCTGAGTTTCACAGAATTCTTTTTCGGGAACAGAATCGTAAACGATTCCAGCGCCTGCCTGAATATAGGCTTTTTTATTTTTAAATAAAACTGTCCGTATTGCAATACATGTATCAATATTACCGTCAAAGCCGATATATCCTACCGTACCGCCGTAAAGACCTCTTCTTTTATTTTCAAGCTCATCAATGATTTCCATAGCTCTTACCTTTGGTGCTCCCGAAAGAGTGCCTGCCGGAAGTACTGCCATTAATGCGTCAAGAGCATTTTTATCGGATCTAAGTTTTCCCTTTACGTCGGAAACAAGGTGCATAACCTTTGAATATCTTTCGGTTTTCATAAAGCTTGTTACTTCAACGCTTCCAAATTCTGAAACCTTACCCACATCATTACGTCCCAGATCCACAAGCATTGTGTGTTCTGCACATTCCTTCGGATCGGAAATCAGTGATTTTTCCAGAGTCAGATCTTCTTCTTCTGTTTTTCCTCGTGGGACTGTGCCTGCAATAGGCTTAGTTTTTACAATGCCGTCTGTAACGTTTACAAGCATTTCAGGAGAAGCGCCGGCAATATTGTAGTCCTTGTTTTTGAAATAGTACAGATAAGGGGAAGGATTGGTAGCTCTCAGCATACGGTAAACATTGAAACTATCTGGCGGATTGTCAATTTCAAATCTCTGAGATAATACTATCTGGAAAATATCTCCTGCAACGATATGTTTTTTTGCTGTTTCTACATTGTTTATAAATTCTTCTTTTGTTACATTAGAGTTTACCGTAATATTTTTGGTAGTGCCGATATTTCTTGGTCTTTCAAAATAAGAATTTATTTTATCAGTAATTTTATCCATTCTCTTTTCAGCATCTGTGTACTGCTGTTCGATATTATCATTATTATAAATATTTATTATAATTATTATTTTACTGTTAAGATGATCATAGGCTACAACTTCATCATAAAGGAACAGATGACAGTCCGGCATCAGAGTGTCGTCTTCCGGAACATTAACAAGCTTTTTTTCCGTATAGCGTACTGTATCGTATCCGAAATAACCAGCAAATCCGCCTGTAAAGTTCGGCATGCCTTTAATTTTAGGGGCTTTATAATTATTTAGAATATTTTGAAGAAAACTAACGGGATTTGAAATTTTTTCTTCGGTTGTTATTCCGTTTTCAGTAAGCATTGCTGTACCTTTGTTGATTTTTACTTCAATTTTCGGGTTAATACCAATAAAGGAATAACGTCCCCATTGATTGCCGTTATTTACACTTTCAAGTATAAAAGCGTTTTCTTCGTTCCTTTTCAGAGCTTTGAAAATATGAATAGGTGTAAATGAATCAGATAGTATTTCCCTTACAACCGGAAATACATTGTATTCACTGTATTTTTTCTTTGCTTCTTCAATTGACGGATAAATCATAATTATTTCTCCTTTTTTAGCTCAGGCAAACTTGCAAAAGGCAATAAAAAAAGCCCATCATCCTCATAAGGGACGATAGACATCGTGGTGCCACCCAAATTCGAGAGTTAAAGTAAAAACTCTCCTTTTTCAGATACGCCGGAATCAATCCTTAATATCCTATCCCTGTAACGTGGGAACAACGGCGATAGATACTTGAAGCTAAAAAGCTTTGTTCACTATGCTTCTCACAAATCCATTCATCAAACAGCGTATGTACCGAATTCACACCATTCATCGGCTCTCTGAAACATCGTTTTGCAGATTACTTACCTTTGCTCTTAGAATTTAAAAATATTATGTTAATATTATATGCCCGAATTTTTGATTTGTCAAGAGTTTTTTAAAATTAAAGAATTTAATTTTTTGTTTTGATATTTCTTAAAAAAATTAATATAATAGAAATTAATATGATTCCCAGAACGGAACCGGAAAAATCTATAAATACGTCACGCAGTTCACAGCTTCTGCCGGGTACAAAATATTGATGGATTTCATCGCTTACCGCATATGCCAGACAAATAACCAGAGCAATCAAGTGAGGAAATTTAAATTTAGAAATACGAACTGCTGTGTTTGTAAGTATGCCTAAAGTTGCATAAACTGTAAAATGTGCGGTTTTTCTGACAATAAATTGGCATTTATTAATTAGGATATCCTGAGAAGGTTTATCTATAGTGTTAAAGTCACGGTAAAGTATTTTTGCAAGAAATTTAGCAAAGCCACCGCTTGTGCCTGACGATTGATCTGCATTCTGTGCGGAAAAGCAGAATATAACCAGCATGCAAAGTATAACTGCCGTCCATGAAGTTATAATTAATATTTTTGAATTTTTCATATTTACCACCATTTAAAGAATTATTTTATTGTAACATTTATTATTAATAAAGTCAATAAAAAGAAAATATTGAAAATATTTCTTAAAAGTGTTAAAATGATTTTATATAAAAATAAAGGAGAGTGCGGATATGAAATTATGCGCCGGACAGTATAAGTATTTACTGACAGTATATGAATTAAGCAAAACGCTTAAAACAGTACGTTCTGTTGATATTGCCAACAGTCTTTCTGTTACAAGACCCAGCGTCAGCAAGATGTTAAAATGTATGGCAAGACTTGAGCTAATAGAACCTGAATATGCAACAAGCGTTATTATGACCGATTTAGGAAAGGAAACTGCAAAAAATCTTTCTGTTAATTTTAATACAATAAATACTTTTTTTACAGAAATTTTAAAACTGGACGAGCATTCTGCCCACGAACAAAGCATATTGTTTTTGGCGTCATTTCCTGAAACAACAGTTGAGAAATTGTCTGCAATAACCAGAAATACGATAAAAAAGAGACATAAGAAGGCGCATGAAAATAATACGTAGTATTTTTGAAATAAAATTTTTTTAACTCTTTTATTTTAGACATGAATGTGGTATAATTATATTTATAATTATTATTTGCGGTTTTTGACCGGTATTTTAAGGAGGATATTTATGAGAGCGGTTATAACTGTTATCGGAAAAGATAATGTAGGAATATTAGCAAAGGTAAGCAATGTCTGTGCTGAATATAATGCAAATGTTATGGACGTTACACAGAGCGTACTTCAGGATATGTTCGCTATGATTATGATGGTTGATATATCACAAATGAATACTGATTTTGTGGTACTTGGCGAAAAACTTAATGAATTGGGAAAATCACTGAATCTTTCAATTCATACTATGCATCAGGATATATTTAATTCTATGCACCGTATATAATTTTTAAGGAGAATTATTTAGATGATTAACGTTTACGATATACTTGAGACTATCAGAATGATTCAAGACGAATGTCTTGATATCAGAACGATTACAATGGGAATCTCTCTCCTGGACTGTATTGACAGCGATATTGACAAGGCATGTGAAAAGGTTTATAACAAGATTACTTCAAAAGCAAAGGATCTTGTAAAAACAGGAGAGCGGATAGAAAAGGAATACGGTATTCCTATAATACATAAAAGAATTTCTGTTACTCCTATAGCAATAATTTCAGCGGCATGTACGGAAAAGAATCCCGTAAAATTCGCTCTTGCGCTTCAAAAGGCAGCCGATACATGCGGTGTAAATTTTATAGGCGGTTATTCAGCACTTGTACAAAAGGGTTTCAGTGCGGGAGATATTGAGCTTATCAATTCAATTCCCGAAGCACTGGCAGTTACTTCAAATATCTGTTCATCAGTAAATGTAGGTTCAAGCAAAACAGGTATTAATATGGACGCAGTTGCAATGATGGGAAAAATTATAAAGCAATCCGCTGAAAGAACCGCTGACAATCAGTGTATAGGTCCTGCAAAACTGGTAGTATTCTGTAATGCTCCTGAGGATAATCCGTTTATGGCGGGAGCTTTCCATGGTACGGGAGAACCTGATTGTGTTATTAATGTGGGCGTTTCAGGGCCGGGTGTAGTGAGGGCGGCAATTGAAAAGCATCCTGATGCATCAATTGACGAAATTGCTGACATAATAAAGAAAACGGCTTTTAAGGTTACCAGAATGGGACAGCTGGTGGGCTCTAAAGCGTCTGAAATGCTGGGAGTGCCTTTTGGTATAGTAGACTTATCTTTGGCACCGACTCCGGCAGTAGGAGACAGTGTTGCTCATATTCTTGAAGGAATAGGACTTGAATCGTGCGGAACTCACGGTACGACAGCAGCGCTTGCACTGCTTAATGACGCTGTAAAGAAAGGCGGCGTTATGGCGTCATCAAATGTGGGCGGACTGTCCGGCGCATTTATTCCTGTTTCTGAGGACGCAGGTATGATTGATGCTGTAAATAACGGCGCTCTATGTCTTGAAAAGCTTGAGGCAATGACAGCCGTATGCTCAGTGGGACTTGATATGATAGTTGTTCCCGGAGATATTACTGCCGAAACAATTTCCGCAATTATTGCCGATGAAGCGGCTATCGGTATGGTTAATAATAAAACTACTGCTGTAAGACTTATTCCGGCAATTGGAAAAAATGTCGGCGATACTCTGGAATTCGGAGGTCTTTTAGGCAGCGGACCGGTAATGAATATAAACAGAAAATCTCCTGCCAAATTTATTTCAAGAGGCGGAAGAATACCTGCGCCTATGCACAGTATTAAAAACTGATATTAACGAGGTTATGATTTATGGAAAGTGTTATAAACAGGATCATTGAAATAGATAAGAATGCAACTGAACGAATAAATTCAGCGTCTGAAAAAAGAAATCAGATTATTGAAGATACTAAAAAGCAGTGTATGGAAATAAGAACCAAAATTGAACGTGATGCCGATATGAGGATTTCTCAGATAGAGGATTTTAATAAGTCGGAATTTGAAAAGGAAGTTTCAGAGCTTGAAAAAAAATTCAATGATGAAATTAATGAAATGAACGCTTTTTATGATTATAATCATGAAACAATAGAAAAGGAAATATTGGCAGAAATAGTAGGTGAGTAAATGAAAGCTTCAAAGAATGCAACTGTCGCAAAAATAAGAGCTGTTTACGGTAAACGGCTTAAAGAAAATGATTATTATGAACTTTCTGCAAAGAAAAAAGTCAGCGAAGCGGCAGAATATTTAAAACGCAATACTCACTTTTCAGCCGTACTTTCCAATATTGACACGTCAGTTATACATCGGGGATTTCTTGAATCTCTGCTGAATAAAGCGTATTATGACCAATATGAACGTCTGTGCAGATTTCAACATTTAAATGAAGAACCTTTTTATAATTTCCTTCTGGTGCGTTTTGAAATACGTGAGCTTCTTAAAGCAATACTTTACCTGAATAACGACAGCAGCGATGTTTATATTGAATCTATGCATGCGTATCTTCTAAAAAAGGCAAGCTTTGATCTCATAGAACTGGCAAAAGCATCTGATTTTAGGCAGCTTCTTAACGTTATAAGACATACGCCTTACTATAATATTATTAAAAATATTGAAACGGATAAAAACGGTATTATTCCGTATACAAAATGTGAGGTAATGTTAAGAACATACTATATGAAATGGCTTATTGAAACAGCTAAAAAAGATTTCAGCGGAACGTCTCAGACAGCTCTGCTTGATCAGTTCAATATTCAGACAGACGTTATAAATATTATAAATGCTTATCGTATGAAAAAATATTTTAATGCGGATATAAATTTTCTGAAAGACAATATGCTTCCGTTCTATGGAAGATTGGGACGTGAAAAACAGTCTGAACTGTTTGAAACGTCATCTCCAGAAGAGTTTTTGCGTATGCTGTCAAAGACGTCATATGGAAGGCGCATGGATAATCTTGATGAAAATATGGAGAGTGAACAATTTGAACGTGAATTGGTAAAACTTAAATGCAGTATGGCAAGAAGAGCGCTGATGTTTTCTGAAAATGCAGCCGTAAGTCTTTATTCTCTTATGTATCTGTCTGAAGTAGAATTAAATAATATTGTTAATATTGTTGAAAGTATAAGATATAATAAAAGTATATCTTATATGTCTGATATTATTGTAATACAATAAAATAAGATACGGAGGTGAAAAAATGTCAATAGAGAAAATGGAGTTTCTGACAATTGTCGGCGTTATGAAAGACCTTGACAGAGTTCTTGCAAAATGTGTTGAAAGCGGGTGTTTTCATATGACTGACGCTTCTAAGGAAACCTCCGGAAACAATGAAGAATTTATTCGTCTTGATGAAGAAAATCCATATAAAGATCTGCTTAAAAGAATAGTGGATATAAATATCGGTGAAAATTTTAGCTTTAATGAGGTAAGTACCGATGATATTTTAGCTATGACTACAGAGGATATTGACTCGTCGTTTACTCAACTGGAAAAGGAATTCAAAATTCAAAGCGATGAGATTTATGAACTTAACTCAAAAATCAAGGAATGCAGACAGGCAATGCTTCAGATGAAGCATTTAAAGGGTATGCATATTGATTTGGAGCGTTTGCTGAACTGCTCTCATATAAAAGTCAGATTCGGAAGACTTCCGTGTGAAAGCTATTTGAAATTGTCATATTATGATAATAAAACATTTATATTTATGCCGTATGACGATGACGGGAATTATAAATGGGGATTTTATTTAGCTCCGATTGACAGTATAAAGGAAACAGATAATATTTTTAAATCATTGTATTTTGAAAGAATCTGGCTACCTGATTTTGTTACCGGAACACCTGAAGAAGAATACAGTAATCTCAGCCGGAAAATTGAAAAAATGGAAGAGAAGAAAAGTATTGCTGTAGAATGCCGCAGTCGCATGATTTCTGATAAGGGAGAGCTTGTTAATAAATACTTTTGCCGTATTAAATACTTATATGATTTGTTTGAGATGAGACGAAATGTAACTGTCTATAAGGAAAAATTTTATATGACGGGATTTGTTCCTAAAAAATGTATAGAGGAATTTAAAAAGCTTTTTGACAGTATCAATACCGTTTCGCTTGTTATAAAGCCGGCAGGCGAGGGGAATATTGAGAAAACGCCTGTAAAGCTTAAAAATAATTCATTTTCTAAACCGTTTTCAATGTTTGTTGAAATGTACGGATTACCGTCCTATAACGGATTTAATCCTACTATGCTTGTAGCTGTTACCTATACTTTATTGTTTGGAATTATGTTCGGTGATTTGGGACAAGGTTTGGTTATTTCCTTGGTGGGATATTTTGTGTACAGAAAAAAGGGAAATCTGCTTGGCGCTATTTTACAGCGTGTAGGACTTTCCAGTGCATTTTTTGGTTTGGTGTACGGTTCTGTGTTTGGATTTGAGCATGCTCTTGACCCTTTGTATAAATCAATGGGTCTTAAGCATAAACCGTTAGAAATCATGGACAATACTATGGTTATTCTGCTTGGAGCAATTGTAATAGGTATAGTTATAATCTTGATATCTATAATTATAAACATATTTATTAGCTTGAAACACAGGGATTATTCTGAGGCATTGTTTGGAAATAACGGGATAGCGGGGCTTATACTGTTTAGTTCGCTTTTAGCGGGGGTTGCAGTTATGATGATAGGAAATGGAAGTCTTTTTACAGCTCCGTATGTAATCTGTCTTATAGTGATCCCGCTGGTAATAATGTTTTTCAGGGAACCGCTGGGTTGTTTGGTTTCAGGTAAGAAATTTAAACTAGAAAGCGGAATAGGAGATTTTATTGCGTCTAACTTTTTTGAAGTGTTTGAATTTATTTTAGGGTACGCTACCAATACTCTTTCATTTGTCAGAATAGGAGGATTTATTTTCTCTCATGCCGGAATGATGTCGGTTGTGATGCTTCTTTCAGAAAGCGTTTCAGCGGGTGCGTCTCCTGTTGTTGTAGTTATCGGAAATATTTTTGTAATGGGTATGGAAGGTCTTATTGTAGGTATTCAGGTTCTGAGACTGGAATTCTATGAAGTATTTTCTCGTTTTTATGATGGAGACGGTCAGCCCTTTGAACCGGTAAAAATAAATTATGATAAAAATATTGATTAAAGGAGTTATTTTATTATGAATATTTATGAAATAATGTTGCTGCCTCTTTTTGCTGTTGTAATGCTGATTCTTCCCGTGGTGTATATTCTTAAAAAGAAAAAGAGCAACAGCGCTGCTAAAACTGCATTTGTTGTAAATATATGCTCATTTTTTGCAGTGTTGGCACTGGGAATTATCCTTCCTGTGGGCGGATTTGTAAACGCTGAAGCTGTTGAAACAGTAAACGATGTAATCGGAAATGCGGGTCTGGGGTATCTTGCCGCAGCACTTTCTGTAGGTCTGGGTTCTATCGGATGCGGTATTGCCGTAGGCTCTGCTGCACCGGCCGCTATCGGAGCAGTTGCAGAAGAGCCAAAGTCATTTTCAAAAGCATTAATTTTTGTGGCTTTGGGCGAGGGCGTTGCTTTATATGGATTTTTGATCTCATTTATGATACTGAATGCACTTTAATTTATAAAAATCGTTAAGGTATACTGATATGAAATTTTATTTAATAAGCGATAATATTGATACTCAAATGGGAATGAGACTGGCAGGAATCAGCGGAGCAGTTGTTCATGAACCGGATGAAGTAAGAGAAGAACTTGAAAAGGCTGTTCGTAATAAAGAAATTGCAATTATACTTATGACGGAAAAGCTTGTGAAGCTTTGCAGTGAGTTGGTATATGACATAAAGTTAAATTATAAATCGCCTCTTATTGTAGAAATTCCGGACAGACATGCCACATCTCATATTACTGATACAATTAACAGGTATGTAAGCGATGCTATAGGACTTAAATTATAAACAAGGAGTGCGGTGTGATGAATGAAATACAGGCTGAAAAGCTTGACAGATTTGTAAATTCAGTAAATAATGAGGTTGATGAAAAAATAAATAAAATAATTTCCGAGGCTGAGATTCAGAAAAGTCATCATGTTAAAAAAACAGAAGATGAGGAATTGTTGAATGCATATAATAAAATTCAGAGATCAATCAGGGATATCGAATCAAAGTACCGCAGAATGCTGGCGTTAAAACAGCAGCAGCTGAAAACTGATTCTCTCATGCAGAGAGAAAATCTTGCGCAAAAAATTTTTGATGCAGTAAGTAAACGAATCTGTGAATTTACCGTTTCGGAAAAATATGAAAATTATCTTATAAATCTTGTGAAAAATGAAAAGATAAATGAGAATTTCATTATAATGATTTCCGAAAAGGATTTAAAGTACAGTAATGTTTTGCAGGATATATCCGGCTGTAAAGTTGAAACTGATCCTGATATAGTAATGGGCGGAATATCAATTGTCGATACTGAAAACGGTATTGCAGTAGATAAGACATTTGACAGTGCGATAAAAGAACAAAGAAAACAATTCAGCAGCAGGTACAAATTCAGAAATGAAAATCTCAGTTGATTAGGAGTGTGATCGGTATTGAATAAAATATACTCTGTCAATGGACCTGTTGTAAAGGTTAAAGATACCAAAGACTTTTCTATGCTTGAGATGGTGTATGTAGGAGAAAAAAAGCTCATAGGGGAAGTTATCGGAATAACCGGAGAATTTACAACAATACAGGTTTATGAAGTGACGACAGGACTTAAAGTGGGCGAACCGGTTTTTAATACAGGTTCGCCTATGAGCGCAACTTTGGGACCGGGAATAATTTCAAATATTTTTGACGGAATTGAACGTCCTTTAAAAGAAATTGAAAAAATTTCCGGAGCATTTATAAATGAAGGATCTAATGTTCCGGCAATTGATACGGAAAATATATATGACGTTACAATGGAAGTTACAGTCGGAACAGAACTGACAGGCGGAAGCGTATATGCCTCCTGTCCGGAAACGCCTGTTATCAGGCATTATTGTATGCTTTCTCCTTTTCTCAGCGGAAAGGTTATATGGATCGCTGAAAACGGTAAATATCGTGTAAATGATACTGTATGCAAAATAGAAGATAATAAGGGTAAGGTTCATGAGCTTACACTGTGCCAGAAATGGCCGATACGTCAGCCCAGACCTGTAGCTGAAAGGCTTATGATTTCACGTCCGCTTATTACAGGACAGAGAATCATAGATACCATTCTGCCGATTGCAAAAGGCGGTACCGCCGCAATTCCCGGCGGTTTCGGAACAGGTAAGACTATGACTCAGCATCAGCTGGCAAAGTGGTGCGACGCTGATATTATCGTGTATATTGGCTGCGGCGAACGAGGAAATGAAATGACTCAGGTACTGGAGGAATTTTCAGAGCTTATAGATCCGAAAACCAACCGTCCTCTTACCGATAGAACAGTACTTATTGCCAATACGTCAAATATGCCTGTAGCGGCAAGAGAAGCATCAATTTATACAGGAATCACTCTTGCCGAATATTACAGAGATATGGGATATCATATTGCTATAATGGCTGATTCCACTTCCAGATGGGCAGAGGCTTTAAGAGAAATATCCGGACGTCTGGAGGAAATGCCGGCAGAAGAGGGATTTCCTGCTTATCTGCCGTCCCGCCTTTCGGAATTTTACGAAAGAGCAGGTTACATGAAAACACTTTGCGGAAAAGAAGGTTCTGTGACAATAATCGGTGCGGTATCTCCGCAGGGTTCTGACTTTTCCGAGCCTGTAACTCAGAATACAAAGCGTTTTGTGCGCTGCTTCTGGGCGCTTGACAAATCTTTGGCTTATGCCAGACATTATCCTGCTATTAACTGGACGACAAGCTACAGCGAATATATAGATGATCTTTCTGAATTTTATGATAGGGAAGCAGGATCGGATTTTTTAAAGCTTCGTCAGGAAATATCAAATATTCTAATAGAAGAAAACCAATTGATGGAAATAGTAAAGCTTATCGGTGCAGACGTATTGCCTGATGAGCAAAAGCTGATAATAGACCTTGCAAGGGTTATAAGAGTTGGATTTCTTCAGCAGAATGCATATCATAAAGACGATACTTATGTTCCGCTTCAGAAACAGAAGCTTATGATGGAGGTTATCCTTACTCTTTACAATGAAGCCAAAAAAGCTTTATCACAAGGAGTATCTATGGAACAAATTACCAGTACCGGCTTAATGGAAAAGATTATTAAAATAAAGTACGATATACCAAATGATAAATTGGAAATGTTCGATGATTATAAAAAAGAAATAAAATCAGTATTTGATAAGCTTGAAAGCAATGAAGAGGAAAGGAGTGCCGTATGAGTATTCAGTATATTGGACTGAGCGAAATAAACGGTCCTCTTGTGGCTCTTGATCATGTTAAAGGCGTGGGATATGATGAAATTGCAAATATCCGTTTAAGCGACGGTACGGAAAGAGTCGGCAGAATTGTTGAAATATCCGGAGAAAAAGCTATTCTTCAGGTGTTTGAGGGTACTAAAGGGCTTTCTCTTACTAATACTAAAACAAGCTTTACAGGCAAACCAATGGAGCTTGCTTTGTCTGAGGAAATGTTGGGCAGAGTATTCAGCGGTTCGGGAAAACCTATTGACGGACTGGGAGATATTTATCCAGAAAAGTTTGCTGATATAAACGGAAAGCCGTTGAATCCTGTTTCAAGAACATATCCAAGAAATTATATCAGAACAGGTATCTCTTCAATTGATTGTCTTATGACGCTTATCAGAGGGCAGAAGCTTCCGATTTTTTCAGGTTCCGGACTGTCTCACAATAAGCTTGCAGTACAGATCGTAAGACAAGCAAAGATCGCAGATGAAAACGGTCAGGATTTTGCAGTCGTATTTGGAGCTATGGGCGTTAAAAATGATGTTGCGGATTATTTTAAAAAATCCTTTGCGGAAAGCGGCGTTCAGCAAAAGGTTGTAATGTTTATGAATCTTTCAAACGATCCGATCATTGAAAGAATATTGACTCCCAGATGTGCTCTTACGGCAGCTGAATACCTTGCCTTTGAAAAGAATATGCATATACTTGTTATTCTGACCGATATAACTTCCTATTGTGAAGCGCTTCGTGAATTTTCATCTTCAAAAGGTGAAATTCCCGGACGTAAGGGTTACCCTGGATATTTGTATTCTGATTTAGCGTCACTTTATGAGAGAGCGGGGATTGCCGAGGGTTCTACAGGCAGCGTTACACAGATTCCCATTCTGACCATGCCTAATGATGATATTACTCATCCGATTCCTGACTTAACTGGATATATTACCGAAGGTCAGATCGTTCTGGACAGGAGTCTTGACCAGACCGGTATCTATCCTTCAATTTCGATTTTACCTTCTCTTTCAAGACTTATGAAGGACGGTATCGGAGAGGGCTATACAAGATTTGATCATTCTTCAGTTGCTAATCAGCTTTTTGCGGCGTATGCAAAGGTTCAGGACGCAAGAGCTCTGGCATCGGTAATAGGTGAGGAAGAGTTGTCTGAAGTTGACCGTCAGTATATGAAATTCGGCGTGCAGTTTGAAAAACATTTTATCACTCAGGGGTTTAATGAGGACCGTTCTATTGAAGAAACTCTTGATTTAGGTTGGGCTTTGCTGTCACTTTTGCCGGTAAGTGAGCTTGACCGAATAGACGAGGATATGCTGAACAAATATTATGACGCTGAAAAAGCATTGCAAATGTTTAAGTAAATAGTGCATCAAAGGGGGTATCTTTATGGCAGAACAGATTTTTCCAACTAAAGGAAATCTGATTAAAGCACGAAAAACTTTAGCGCTTTGCCGTCTGGGATATGACCTTATGGACAGAAAGCGCAATATTCTCATAAGAGAAATGATGCAGCTTATGGACAAAGCAAAGTCTTTGAGAAATTCCATTGAGGATACTTATAAAGAAGCGTATGCTGCTTTGCAGGATGCAAATATTACCCTTGGCGTTATTGATAAAATTGCCAGAAGTGTTCCCATAGAGGACGGTATTACAGTTACTTACAGGAGTGTTATGGGTGTTGACATTCCTAATGTAACGCTTGAGCGCAGAGAAATAGAAGTACCTTATGGGTTTTATTATACAAATTCACAGCTTGATAAAGCATATGTTTCTTTTTCCAAGGTTAAAGATATGACTGTATTGTTAGCGGAGGTTGATAACAGTATTTATCGTCTTGCTACAGCAATAAAAAAAGCACAGCGCAGAGCAAATGCATTACAGAATATATTGATTCCAAGATATGAAGGAATGGTAAAATATATTCTTGAAAGTCTGGAAGAAAAGGAACGTGAGGAATTTTCACGTCTTAAAGTAATTAAATCATATAAATTGAAGAAAAATAAAAATGCCTTTTAAGTTTATAAAAGGCATTTTTATCTAATATAGGTTTACTACAAATCTTTCCCAAAAGCTATTTTGATAATCATTGATTATCAGATAGGTAATTTACAATAAATTCCTTTAATTCGTTCTGCTGGACTGATTTTTCAGACAGTTCAGAAAGAATTTTTTCGCACAATTTTAAATCAGTAGAAATATCTTCGATCGTTAAGACATTATAGCAGTCTGATGCAGAAATATTGTATGTAACCGCTGTTAAGCCGTCAATTGTCTTATTAAAGGACGACAGGAAATATATCCTCTGACTGTCTTTTGATACATTACATTTTATCAATTTTAAATTACTCATATTTTTTCTCCTTTTATTTTGATATTTACATTATATCATAAAATTCGACAAATTAACGTCACAATTATCGCAATATTCGCCAAAATATGTCGAATATGGTGTGAAATTAAAATGATAACCGCACATGGAAGTGTGCGGTTATCAAAAGTTATCAAATAGTTCGTTTGTTTTTTCAATTAAAATTTTTCCGCTTGTAATGTCGGTTAATTTTTTGCAGAATGAATCATAAAGTTCTGATTTAACATTTACAGTAATTTTCACATTATTTCCAAAATCTGAACTAATTAGCTTTGTTTCAAATTCAGGAAGAATATAACTGATTTTGCCGTATAAATCGTAGTCCATTGTGATTATTGCCGTATTACAAAAATACATGTTTAAAATATCAGCTTCGTTTACTGCTAGCGAGGCGCAGTGTGAATACGCACGCACAAGTCCGCCGCCGCCTAGAAGAATTCCGCCAAAATATCTGGTTACAACACAGCATATATCAGTAAGTTGATGTTTTTGTAAAACGTCCAGAACAGGTATACCTGCAGTACCCTGAGGTTCGCCGTCGTCTGAATATCGTGTTATGTTATTATCACGCAATATATAAGCATAAACATTATGTTTGGCTTTTCTATGTTCCGCCTTGATATTATTTATGAAATTAACTGCTTCATCATTAGTAGAAACAGGACATAAATAGCCTATAAATTCTGAACGCTTTTCAATAAAAGACGCTTTAGCCGGTGCTTTGATAGTTGTGTAATTCATAATTTAACTCCGAAAATGCAAAAAGGACGACACATAGCCGTCCTTATTTTTACTTGTCCATATTGAAACGCTTTTTAAATCTGTCAACACGTCCACCTGTATCAACAAGCTTTTGCTTGCCAGTATAGAACGGATGGCACTTTGAACAGATTTCAACCTTAATGTCCTTCTTAGTAGAACGAGTTTCAATTACATTACCGCAATGGCAAGTGATTGTAGTTTTTTCAAACTGCGGATGGATTCCTTCTTTCATGATTGTCACCTCTTTCAATTTAACAATTATGATTAACACAGCAGCCCATCAGTTACCTTAGACAGTAGTGCTATTGATAATTCACTAACATTTATAATTATATCATATCAAAAAAGAAAAATCAAGTGATTTTTAAAGTTTTTTATATTTTTTTCCCTGCCAGCTGTCAGAATCAGCCTGTAACTTGTCAATTCCTCCGAGAACTGAAATTTTGTCTGTACTCCATAAGGGTGCAATAAGTTTATCCTTATTTCCGTCGCCTGTTATTCTTTCTATAACAGTTTGGGGTGGAATGTATTCCAGTTGATTTACAACAGTAGAAATGTAGTTTTCTTTTGACATTACATTAAGCATATCGTTTTTATACATCTCTTCGAGCGGGGTATTTTTTATAACGTGAAGTAACTGAATTTTTAGTGCGTCCGGTTTCAATTTTCCAACATTACGGGCAGTTTCGAGCATCATATCTATGTTTTCGCCGGGCAGACCGTTGATAATATGAATACAGGTTCTTATGTTTCTTTTTTTCAGTGAAAAGAAGCCTTTTAAAAATTCATTGTGGTTATAGCCTCTGTTTATCAATTTCAGAGTATTGTCATGAATCGTCTGCATGCCCAGTTCTACCGTAAGATAGGTTTTATGCGAAAGCTCTTCCAGAAAGTCAAGGATTTGTGGCTGAAGGCAGTCTGCCCGTGTGCCTATGGAGATACCTGCTACATCTGGCTGAGACAGTACCGGCAAATATATATTTTTTAATTTTTGAACGTCGGCGTAGGTATTGGTATTTGCCTGAAAATAAGCAATGGCACGGGCGTTCAGATTTTTTTTCTTAATTCTTTTAAGTTCCATTTTTATTTGTTCTTCTACTGATTTTAAATAGGAATTAGTGAAATAACCGCTTCCGCCGTCACAGAATATACAGCCTCCGATACCTTTAGAGCCGTCTTTATTGGGACAGGTAAATCCTGCGTCTATAACAGCTTTAAAGATTTTTACATTAAATGTTTGTTTGTTATGATAAGAAAGGGTATGATACCGTTTATTATCACAGGAGAATTCAAATGGATTTTTCATAAATTATGTTCCTTTATAAATTTACAAAATGTTAATAAATTAGATAAAATTTATAATATTTATTATGATAACATATAATAAGGGAGGTTGGCATGTTATCATGTTATCATATAAAAAATTTTTTAAACTGGCTGAATCAAAGAATCTTAATATTGAGGAACTCCGGAAAATGTTTACACCAAGGACAATTTACAGACTTGAAAACGGATCAGAAATATCAATTTATATAATTGAAAAAATCTGCTGTAAAATGCATTGTCAGCCTGGGGACTTTATGGAATATATAAACGATAAGTAAGAATGATTTGATTTAACCAAAACTTCCTTACAGCATATAATGTATTATCCTGTCTGATAATCAGGAAAAATATAGATGTATTTGCTGTAAGGGAGTTTATTTTTATGCCTAAAGTTTTTTTAAGTCCTTCCACACAGGAATGGAATGAATATGTAACCGGCGGAAATGAAGAACAGTATATGAATCTTCTTGCCGATAAAATGGAGCCGTATCTAAGGTCAAGCGGGATAACATATGTCAGAAATGATCCTGACCGTAATGTTACGGGTGCAATTGCTGATTCAAATTCAGCTTATTATGATGTACATCTTGCATTACATTCAAATGCTGCCCCAGAACGCCTTGCGGGACAATTGAGAGGAATAGATATTTATTTTGCACCCGGAAGCTTTGACAGTGAACGTCTTGCAAATATTATTGCAAATAATTTAAAAAGTATTTATCCGCTTCCGGATAAAAGCAGAGCTGTTCCGACAACCAGTCTCGGAGAAGTGACCCAGACTCGTGCTACAGCTGTATTGTGCGAGCTTGGATATCATGATAATGTTGAAGATGTTACATGGCTGAAAAACAATCTTGACGCTATAGCCAAAAATCTTGTACAGTCCCTTTGCGATTATTTTGGAATACCGTTTGTAAATGCCGGACCTGTTTATAAAGGAATGGTTGCAGCCGGAGGTTCAACTTTGAATTTAAGGGATTATCCGTCAATGGGAGGAAAGATAATAGGTTCTATTCCTGACGGTTCAATGGTGACTATTTATGGAGATACAGGTAACGGCTGGTATATTGTGAATTACAACGGACAAACAGGATATGCAAGCAGTCAGTTTATTGTTGCCGGTTAGGTCGGTAAAAATGCCGTCGCTCAAGCGACGGCATTTATTGTTTAAATGTTTCTTAAATTTCAACAGTTACTATAAAACCGTCAATATTATTTCCTGAAACGGTATACGTTTTATCTGACGGAACCGGTATATCAGTATTTGAAGAAAGGTCGGCAGCCACATAATAAATTTCATAGTTTTTATCTGTTCCTGCTACCTTAAGGTGTTCGCCTTCGTAAGTATAGTTTTTCACCTGATCAATATATTCTTCAAGACACAGATTGTTTTCGCTCATGTAAACAGCATGGGGAACGCCTACATATCTAAACTGGTAGCTTTTTGATTCCATTCCTGTTTTGTCTTCCTTTTTTTCAGGATAACGTACAATAAAACCGTATTTTGCACAGTTTTCTTCGATCCACGCATAATTCCCGTCCGGAATATAGTAGTATGAATTTTCATCCTGAGGGAATATGCCTAAGTCAAAGCTTAAACCGGTATGATATTCAGAATATCCGCCCTGAACGTCTGATGTTCCGGCATTGTATTTGTCGTCTTGATATTCCTTTGTTCTGTATCCTGATATGACCATTATGTCAGTCAGACCGGATTCATTGTAAAAAGCGTCCAATAATGAATTAAGCGCTTTGATCGTATTGGAATCCAGATAAGTTTCATAGTCATTGACCTGATAGCTATCGGACTTGATTTCGTATACAGGGACGATGTTAGAATCCTCTTCTGTGGCAGGGAATGAATATTCATGCTGTTTGTTAACGAGGATCAGATCGCCTGTATATATATCGTTGGGCATTGCGCTGATTGTGGAATAACTGTCTAAGGATTCAAGGGAAGAGTCGTCCGAAGCGCTGCTTTCACTGTCTTTACTGTTATTTTTGTTATCAGTGGGCACAATGGAAGAAGTGTTTCCGGCTTTTTTATCATCATTTTTGCCGCATGATTTGCAGCAGGAAACCAGCAGTATTAACAATACTATTAAAATTGCCGCTACTCCTATAATACGGTCATATCTTATTCTTGGTTTTCTTTTTCTGTATGTACTCATTATAACATAAATCCTTTCTTATGAAATTTGTGAAGATATGTCTATTTTTATATAATATCATATTTTAAAGAAAAAGTAAATAAAAATAAGTTCAATTAGCATGAATTTTATCGAAAAAATAATAGAGAAAGGTTTTAATGTGCGTAATGCTGTGTTTTATACTGATTTTTATAAAAAAAATGTTAAAAAAATATAAATTAAAAAGTTGCTATTGACATTTTATGAGTTTGGGTGTATTATAAATACATCAATTTAATATAAAATGATTTTGAAACAATGGCGTTTCGGCAGTAATAAAATATGTATATACTGCTGAAGCGTCTTTTATTTTTAAAGGAGGATTTTCTTATGTCAGAAGTTCAGACAGTAGCAGATTATTTTGGTTGTAATGTATTCAGCGATAAGGTGATGAGAGACAGATTACCTAAAAACATTTATAAATCTGTTATGAATACAAAAAAATTTGGTATTGCTCTTGATGATGATGTTGCAAATGTCGTTGCAAATGCCATGAAGGACTGGGCAATTGAAAAAGGCGCTACGCATTATACTCACTGGTTTCAGCCTATGACAGGCATTACTGCTGAAAAGCATGACGCTTTTATCACTCCTACAGAGGACGGCAATATTATTCTTGAATTTTCCGGTAAAGAGCTTGTAAAGGGCGAGCCTGATGCGTCTTCGTTTCCATCCGGCGGATTGAGGGCAACATTTGAAGCAAGAGGCTATACGGCGTGGGATCCTACTTCAAACGCTTTTGTTAAAGACAATACATTATATATTCCTACAGCTTTTTGCTCATATACCGGTGAAATCCTTGATAAGAAAACTCCTCTTCTGCGTTCAATGGAAGTCGTAAATGAACAGGCTTTGAGAATCCTTAAGCTCTTCGGAAATACAACAGCTACAAGAGTTACGACAACGGTAGGTCCGGAACAGGAATATTTCCTTGTTGACAAAAAATACTATGATCAGAGAAAAGATCTTATGCTTACAGGCAGAACTCTGTTCGGTGCTATGGCTCCTAAGGGACAGGAACTGGAGGATCATTATTTTGGCAATATCAAGCAGAGAGTATCTGACTTTATGAAGGATCTTGACTGTGAACTCTGGAAGCTTGGTATTTATGCTAAAACAAAACATAACGAAGTTGCTCCGGCACAGCATGAGCTTGCACCGGTATTTACTACATCTAACATTGCTGCTGACCATAATCAGCTTACTATGGAGATTATGAAGAAGGTTGCTTTAAAGCATGGTTTGGTTTGCCTTCTTCATGAAAAGCCTTTTGCAGGTGTAAACGGTTCAGGTAAGCATAATAACTGGTCAATTTCGTCCAATGACGGTCAGAATCTTCTTGATCCGGGCGATACTCCGATGGAAAATATGCAGTTTTTGACTTTCCTTTGCGCAATTATCAAGGGTGTTGACGAGTATGCTCCGTTGCTTAGAATTTCTGCTGCTTCCGCAGGAAATGACCACAGACTCGGTGCTAATGAAGCTCCACCTGCTATTATTTCAATGTTTGTCGGTGATGAGCTTCAGGCAATACTTGATGCTATTGAAAACGGTACTTCTGTTGCTGAAAATTCAGATAAGACGTTTGAAATCGGCGTTGACGCACTTCCTAATTTCCCTAAGGATGCAACTGACAGAAACAGAACTTCTCCGTTTGCGTTTACAGGAAACAAATTTGAATTCAGAATGCTTGGTTCAGCTGATTCAATTTCCTGTACAAACGTTATGATGAATACAATTGTAGCACAGGTTCTCAGCGAATTTGCAGATGAACTTGAAAAAGCCGATGACTTTAAATCAGCTCTTAAAAAGCTTCTGGTAAAAACTATTAAAGAACATAAGAGAGTTATTTTCAATGGCAACGGCTATTCGGACGAATGGATTGACGAGGCTATAAACAGAGGACTTCCTAACCTTGTTTCTACTGTTGACGCACTTCCGCATTATACAGATGAAAAGTATGTTTCAATGTTTGAAAAATTTAAGGTTTATTCAAAGACTGAAATTGAATCAAGAAAAGAAATTCTTTTGGAAAATTATAGTAAGGTTATTAATATCGAAGCTTTGACAATGCTTGATATGGCTAAGAAGCTTATTGCTCCTGCGGCTCTTGAATATACAAAGATCATGTGTGATTCTGTAGTGTCAAAAGAGAATGCCGGAATCGACAGTTCACTTGAAAAATCACTTGCTAATAAACTTTCAGGTTTGACTGCTTCACTTTATGAAGCTATTGATACTCTTGATTCCAAGAGAATTGCTTCAAAGGATCATGAGGATTCAGCTGAATCACTGGCTAGGTATTACAGAGATGAAGTATTTGCAGATATGCAGAATCTGCGTGCTATTGCTGATGAGCTTGAAATGAACGTTCCTGAAAAATACTGGCCGATTCCAACTTATACTGACTTACTGTTTACAGTTTAATTAAGAATAATAAAAATTAAAGCGGACGATAATGTCCGCTTTTTATTTATAAAAAAATTTTTATACTCTTTACTTTTACATTGTAATGTGCTAAAATAAAAAAAGCAGATATTATTAATGGAGGAACGCCTGTGAATAATAAATTAAAAGATAAGGCAATGGACGATTTATTTGACGCTGTATTGTGCCTTGAAACTAAAGAAGAATGCTATAATTTTTTTGAAGATTTATGTACAGTGCTGGAACTTAAAGCGCTATCACAAAGACTTCAGGTAGCAAAAATGCTTAGCGAGCATCATGTATATAATGATATTGTTGCTGCAACCGGCGCAAGTACCGCTACCATCAGCCGTGTTAATCGTTCTTTGAATTATGGGTGCGACGGATATAGCATAGTATTCGAACGTATGAATAAAGGAAATGATAAAAATGATTAAAAGCTATGGTGTTTTTGCTGAATTTTATGATGTTCTTACCGCTAATATTGATTATAAAAAGCGTGCCTTATATTTTGACGAACTTATAAAGCGGCATGACGGTAAACAAGGCGGTTTGCTTTTGGATTTAGCGTGCGGTACAGGAAGCTTGTCAGAGGAGCTGGATAATTTGGGGTATGATATAATTGCTGTAGACAATTCTCCGGAAATGCTTGGAATTGCTATGAATAAAAAGATTGAACATCAGAAGAATATACAATATGTATGTCAGGATATGCGGGAGTTGGATCTGTTTGGAAATGCTGATATAACAGTCTGTGCTCTGGACAGTTTAAACCATCTTAAGAACTTTAAGGATTTATGCACTGTTTTCAGAAAAGTTTTTATGTTTACTGAACCCGGAGGATTATTTTTATTTGATATAAATACAGAATATAAGCATAAAACAGTGCTGGGTGAGCATACATTTATTTATGACGCAGATGAGGTTTACTGTGTTTGGCAGAATAGCTGTCAAAACAGTACGGTCAATATTGACCTGGACTTTTTTGTGCCTGAGAATGACAAATATCTGAGGTATTCTGAAAGCTTTCAGGAAACGGCATATCCTTTAGGTGATGTAGAAAGTGCATTAATAGATACCGGATTTGAAATACTTGGTATTTATGACGATGACAGCTTTGAACCTGTAAGACTAAACAGTGAAAGGGCAGTTTTTGCTGTTCGCAAAGGAGTGTAAAATGGGAATTTTAAAAAGAGCTATATCAAAAGACGCTTCTGTTGTATCAATGGTTTTAGACGCAACAGATATAGTTAATAAAATTGAAAGTATTCATAAAACAAGTGCGGTGGTCACTGCTGCTCTCGGCAGACTTTCTATTGCAGCGTCAATGATGGGATATGGATTAAAAGGAAAAAAAGATTCGGTAACTGTAAAAATTGACGGCGGCGGTCCTGCCGGAATGCTTATTGCAGTAGCGGATGGAATGGGAAATGTAAAATGTTATGTGCAGAATCCTGTGGTGGAAATTCCTCTGAACAGTATTGGAAAGCTTGATGTTTCCGGAGCAGTCGGTACAAACGGAACTTTAACAGTTTCAAAGGATCTTGGTCTGAAAGAACCTTATTGCGGTATGGTTCCGATAATATCGGGAGAAATAGGGGAGGATATAGCAAATTATTTTGTATCCAGCGAGCAAGTTCCTACAGTGTGCGGACTTGGCGTACTGGTCAATCCTGACTTGTCAGTAAAATGTGCAGGAGGATTTTTAGTACAGCTTCTTCCGTTTGCAGATGAAAACTGCATTTCAGTTATTGAAAAAAATATCAGTGAAATCAAATCAGTGACAGAATTGTTTATGTCGGGAAAATCAGCGGAAGAAATTGCACTTGATCTTTTAGAAGGTCTGGAACCGAATATTCTGGACAGTAATGAACCGGTTTACAAATGCGATTGCAGCCTTGAGAGAACACAGCGTATTCTTTCAGGATTAAACAGCAAAGAGCTTGAAAGTATGGCAAGAGAACAGGAAATTACTGAGGTATGCTGCAATTTTTGTAATAAAATATACAGCTTTTCTTCAAAAGAAATACTGGATATAAAAAATTTAAAAAAATTTTAAAAAAGGTATTGACAAATAAAAAAATATAGTGTATAATTAATAACGTTGCATGAGATAATTGATGTTGGTCAAAATTGGGAGCATAGCTCAGCTGGGAGAGCATCTGCCTTACAAGCAGAGGGTCATAGGTTCGAGCCCTATTGTTCCCACCATTATGGCCTGGTAGTTCAGTTGGTTAGAACGCTAGCCTGTCACGCTAGAGGTCGTGGGTTCGACTCCCATCCAGGTCGCCAACATATGCGGATTTAGCTCATCTGGTAGAGCGCCACCTTGCCAAGGTGGAGGTAGCGAGTTCGAGCCTCGTAATCCGCTCCATGTGACGGCGCTATAGCCAAGTGGTAAGGCGTGGGTCTGCAACACCCTGATCCCCAGTTCAAATCTGGGTGGCGCCTCCAAAAGCTTTGTAAATTGCGTAAATACGTAGTTTACAAGGCTTTTATTTTTACAATAATTATAGTAAAGAATATTATGTTTTTACACTGAAAATATAAATTAGTTAAGATAACGTTGTCAAAAAGATAAATTTCCTGTACATATGCAATGCCTCAGTTTATGTATAAAACACAAACTGAGGCGGTATAGAATAATTATTTTTTATTGCATAGCATATATTCGATAAAACTTTAAAGAAAATGAACATTAAATAAAAACTCAATGCTTTATTGACTGAGCCACTTGTACATTCCTTCATATTGAAGTGCGGAGCTACCCCATGAAAAGTCAGTTTCCATGCCTCTTTTTATAATTTGATTCCAGTTTTCACGGTAATTGAAATATACAGATTTTGCGTAGTTAATTACATTCAGCATATCATTTGCATTGTAGTTTGTAAATGAGAAGCCGGTACCGTAATTTTCAAATTCATTGTATGGAACAACTGTATCTTTAAGACCGCCCGTTTCTCTGACAATTGGTATTGTTCCGTATCTTAAAGCAATCAGCTGCGTGAGTCCGCAGGGTTCAAATCTTGAAGGAACTAGCATAGCGTCTGCGGCTGCATATATTCTATGTGCACGTTCATCGGAAAAGTAAATATTTGCTGAAACCCTATCAGGATATTTCCATTGGAAATGTTTGAATATATTTTCATATCTAGCTTCACCTGTGCCTAAAACAACAAATTGCGTATGTTTATCTGCAATACGTTCAATCATGTTGTTTACAAGGTCAAGACCTTTTTGATCTGTAAGACGTGAAATTATTGCGATCATGAATTTATTTTTATCCTGAGGAAGACCTAGTTCTTCCTGAAGTTTCAGCTTATTTTCAGCTTTTTTAATTTCAAAATTTTTAATTGTATATTTTTGAAAAATCTTATCATCAGTTTCCGGATTGTAAACATTGTAGTCAATACCGTTTAAAATTCCCCTCAGCTGGAGATGTCTTGCACGAAGCAGACCGTCCAGACCTTCGCCATAGTAAGGAGTTTGTATTTCATGTGCATAAGTATTGCTGACTGTTGTAATGTAATCTGCGTAAACAAGACCGCCCTTTAACATATTGGCATCTTTTTTAAATTCCAATTTATCCGGAGTAAAAACATCTGCCGGAAGATTTGTAAACTTTTTAAAGGTTTTAATATCCCATATCCCCTGGAATTTTAGATTGTGAATTGTCATTACTGTTTTGGTTCCCCAGTAGAAGGGATTATCCTTATACAAGGTTTTTAAAAATACGGGAATCAAGCCGGTTTGCCAGTCGTGACAATGAATAATATCCGGTTTGAAATCAATAACAGGCATAATTGCCAGTACTGCTTTAGAGAAAAAAATGAATTTTTCAATATCATACAGTGTTGAGCCGTAAGGAGCATCATTTTTAAAATAATCTTCATTATCTACAAAATAATATGTTACTCCATCGTATTCATACTGCATTATTCCTACATGAGGACGAAAATTCATCTGTCCCATATCCATGTAGAAGTGGTGAACATATTTAAAGTTACTTCTGAATTCCCACGGAATACAAGTATAACTTGGAAGAATAACTCTTACATCAAATTCGTTCTTGTTAAACATTTTAGGCAATGCGCCTACAACATCTGCAAGTCCGCCTGTTTTGATAAAGGGTACGCATTCTGACGCTGCAAACAAAATTTTTTTCATTAAATTTTCCTCCTCTTTTTATTTTAGCTGAGGTTCTATTACTATTATAATATTATATGATTTAACAGTCAATAGAATATCAAAAAATTATATGTATTTTTTTGAAAATTTGTGTAAAACTAACAAAAAAAGTCCCTGAGATTTATTCAGGGACTTTTAAATCATTATGAATTAATTGTTAGATTTTTGAATATAACAACACAGCCCGGCTCGTTGGCAACTATTTCATAATTTGGATCATTTATATAATTATCTGCGGAATATGAATCTGATGAATATCTTAAATCAATCACAATATATTCAACGGAATCTCTGTGCTTTGTAGTGTCTAATTCATAAACCTCACGGCAGTCATACAGTGCCGGAACAAGGAATGTTGAAGCTGCAATTGATGAATCTTTAGGGATCAATTCCAGAGCATTGTCAATTTTCTCTGTTGTTTGCTTGTCGTCTTTATATCGTTTAAAATCTTCCGTCCTATGGTAGGTATTGCCCATAAACATAAAGATTGATGAAGCTGCGGCAATTGCAAGTACTTTATTTCTGAATCCGGGTTTGAGTTCAGCATAGTTGAGAACCATAAGATAAATTAAAAATGCTGCGCTGCCATAGGTATATTGATATCCTATGTCGTGAAGATATGAATAATCACCCATAAGATTGAACATTATAAACGGGATCAGAAGAACAAGTTTTGACGGTTTTTTTATCATAAACGGTATAAATCCCAGAGGGACAAGCATTTGCAGGAAGAATTTTATTCTGTCTTCATTAAAGCATTCGTAAAGAGTATACATAGGATTCATAATAACAGCTTTTATAATGGTTAAGAAGCTGTCAGAACCGTCATAGAAGAAGTTGTTAAATCTGTCATTAAGCGTTCCGGAACCGAATTTGTTTATACAGTAGGTTGCAGTAAAGAAATAAATTATTGCCAGTATCATAATAACAATTCCTTTTTTGGGGGAACGTTTGGAAAGAAGAAAATACAGTCCGAGAACTGCAACATAGACCGGAGCGTCTTCTTTTACCGACATTACGAGCAAAGCGCAGACTATAACGGGAATCCATTTATTTTTTTCAAGTGCATATGCCAGCCATAGAACCAGTGGCGCTAAGAATTTATTTTCGTGGAAAAAGAAAAAGCAGCCGTTTGACATAGACGGGAGAAGTACATAGCATAATGAGAAGAGAATTATTGCAGGATTGGAAAGTTTGTACTTTCTGCAAAGCAGATAAAGCGGAATAAGTCCGCTGGCAATTACTGCCGCCTGACACATAAGTAAAGTAACAGGCGTCGGGAAGATCATATAAATCGGAAGAAGTATATAATATATAGGGGAGAAATGTACGGAAAAATGGCTTAAGAGCTCATCACGTTCACAGGTTGTAAGCGGAAGTCCGGTTTCTTTCATATATTCATACATTTGTGAGAAAATGCCGAAATCGTAGCACGCTGACCAGTGTCTTAAGTGATTAAGTGAAGTAAGTATTCCTGTAAATAGAGTAAAAAGCAGACCTAAAACAGCGATTATAATAATAGTAGGAGCTTTTTTTAGTCTTACTTTTATCCATGTGCCTACACAATAGGTACATACAATACCGATAATAACGCATCCGCCTATTGTAAAGTAGAAGCTGTCGTCCTGAGCAATTGCATAGCAGCCGTAAGCCAGTGTGACCAGAATAAGCAGACATTTGTCAAGCTTGGGCTTGTTTATAATGCTCAGTATAATAAATATACCTATTATATATAAGATATAAACAGGAAATCTAATTGCGGTAAAGAATTCAAAAGTGGTGAAGCTTTCCTTTACTGTAACAATTTCATAAAATGCAATGGATAGCCATGCTATAAGAAGTCTTACAATACTTCCTTCATATCCTCGTTTTATCAGAAGGTCTTTAACAATTTCCTTCAGGGGCGGTTTAGGTTCTTCTTCGGTTAATTCTTCTGGGTCGTTTATTCCGTTAGATAGAGTTAAATCTTCAGGATCGGGAATAGGTCCGGTTTCATTTTCAACCGGAAGATTTAATGATTCCTGAATTTCAGAAGAATCATTAAATTCAGAATTGTCAATTTGTTTGTCCATAACTTTTCCTTTCTTTATTAAAAATATACAATTTTATTTTATCATAGTTAAATAAATATTGTCAAGTACTTTGACTTTTTTATTGATATATGTTATAATTTAAAAATTAAATATTAAGGAGAAATAGAAATGAATACTAATAATGTTGTGAACGTAGGTTCAAAATCTATCAAAAGAATTATAATCATAGCTGTGGTAATACTGGTTTTGCTTATTGCAGGATTAAGTTGTTTTACCGTAATACAACCCGGACATACCGGAGTCGTTGTAAATCTGGGCAAGGTATCCTCTACCGTTCTGGAAGAAGGGCTGCATTTTAAAGCGCCTTTTGTTTCACAGATAGTTCAGATAGACAACAGAGTTATGAAAACGGAAGTTGAATCAAATGCGGCTTCTAAGGATCTTCAGACTATTTCCTCAAAAGTATCAATTAACTACAGAGTAAATAAATCTTCTTCGGCAGATATTTACAAAAATGTGGGTACTGATTTTACAAATGTAATAGTAAATCCGGCAATACAGGAATGTGTAAAATCCATTGCCGCAAAGTATACAGCGGAGCAGCTAATCACTAATCGTGCTACAGTATCAACTGAAATGGAGGACGCTATTTCCCAGAAAATAAATCCTTACGGACTTTCAATAGAGGTTTTCAATATTGTAAATTTTGACTTTTCAGAAGAATTCAATAAAGCTATTGAAGCAAAGCAGACCGCACAGCAGGAAGCTTTAAAGGCTGAACAGGATCTGGCAAGAATCAAAGTTGAAGCTGAACAGACTATTGAAAAAGCAAAGGCTGAAGCGGAAGCGTATAACCTTAAAAACGGACAGCTGACAGATAAGGTAATAATGATGGAATTTATTGACAAATGGAACGGCGAATTGCCAAAAGTTGCTTCAGACGCCGGAGCATTATTTGATGTAAGTTCTTACATAGGTGCTACTGTTGAAGCTCCAACAGATTCCGGAAACGAGAATAATCAGAATAATGAGTAATTGTACAGAAAAGATAAATAAGAAATTCTTATTTATTGACAATAATGTCTATAAATGTTATAATTGTAAAAATAATATTTAGTAGGAGATATATATGAAATTGAAAGAAATTTTTTCGTCTTTACTTTCATGTGCATTGATTATTTCGGTTATTCCTTTTAACACTTATGGTGCAAATATAGAATTGCAGAATACGGGAGACTTACAGACCACAGATTTGACCTCTGCATGTGAATTTAAACTTAAAGAAGACGATACTTATGAAATTATAGGACACGAAGGATTTATAGGAAACGATGTGATTACAGAAGGTTGGGTTCAGCTGCCCTCAGAATATAATGGTAAAAAGGTCACCAGTATAGGAACAAATGTATTTTGGGGTTCGAAAAATATTACCGGAATGATTATTCCTGAAGGAATAACATCTATCGGAACAAGAGCTTTTTATGGCTGTGAAAAGCTTGTTAATATTAAAATACCTAAAAGTGTAACAACTGTTCTTGAGGAGGCATTTGAAAATACACCGTGGCTTGAAGCTAAAAGGGCTGCTGACCCGCTTGTTGTGGTCAACAATATTTTAATAGACGGAAAATCTGCAAAAGGTAATGTTACTATTCCAAATGAAGTAACATATATAAGTGAAGGTTCTTTTAAAAAAAATAATAATATTACTTCAGTTACAATGCCGTCAAGTGTTAAGACGATTGGAAACAATGCTTTTGCTTCTTGTAAAGCTTTGAATAAGGTTGTTTTATCGGATAATATTACAAGTATTGGTTTCGGCGCTTTTTATAGATGTACATTTTCTGAGATTAAACTGCCGTCAAGCTTGAAGAAAATTCAGGAATTTACATTTGGTGAATGTGTAAATCTAAAGGAAATAGATATTCCGAATGGTGTTCAGGAAATAAAAGACGGTGCTTTTGAATATTGTACCGGTTTAACAAGCGTTAATATTTCAAACAGCGTAAAAGAGATAAGATATAGGGCATTTGCAGAAACCCATAGTCTTGTAAAAATAACGATTCCTGAAAATGTAGTTAAAATTGGACAACGTGCCTTTTATAATTCAAAGATAGAATACATTACTATAAAAAATTCTGCTTGCGTAATTTATGATGAGGCTTTAACACTTCCGACAAGCGCTGCAATTTGGGGTTATTCAAATTCCACTGCACAAGCTTATGCGAAAAAATATTCCAGAAATTTTATAGATATGGGGCTTCTTAAGGGCGATGCCAACAGAGATGGCGTTGTGCGTGCAAGCGATGCGGCATTTATTGCACGAAAACTTGCAGAGGCATCTATTTGGGGTGAAATACTGACTGTTGAAAAATATCCTAATGCAGATTTTAATGGTGATGGAAAAGTTACAGCGGCAGATGCGGCGGCAATTGCTAAATATCTGGCTGAACAAAGTATTAAAAAATAGTATTATAAAGCTAAGCGGACGTTTTTAAACGTCCGCTTTTGTTTTGTCGGAATTTTTGAATGTTCCAAGCAGCATTATCATCATGATGATCAGAAATATTGTGGGAAGAGGAGAATATTTGTTATCTGATATTATATTGTAAGAAACAACTTCTTTAACATTGTGCATATTAAGAAACCTCAGAAGAAAACGGCATGCCGTGCCTGAAATAAACGCAGCAATTAGTCTTGTTCGGATAAACATTTTAATACTGAAATTTTTATCTGAAAGCGCAGTAATCTGCATTAAAACGCATATTCCTCCAAAGGATAAGAGCGATGCGGCGACCGGCATAAGAGAAATGTTCATTTGCGGTAAATTTACAATATTGCTGATTTCCAGTATAGTCATTAGAGTATTGTAAATTTCATCCGGATTTTTATTCAGTATATTTCCTGTGAATATTGAAATATACTGCAATATGCCGGTAAGTCTGAGTATACAGCAAAAGCCTCCGAAAGCCGCGATCATAATACACATCTGTATCATTGCCGATGAGGCGGATTTTACAGACGGTATTATACAGCCAGTGCTGACAGACGTTATATTTCTCTTATTTTTTTTGGCGACCTTCGGAGCGTTTATACTTAGAATAAGAGCTGTGATAATATTTCCCGCAGTTACAGACAGAAATATTAACAATCCGGCATTGGAGTTTGGATACAGTATTCCTGCTGCAGTACCGGAAATAAAAGCCGGTCCGCTGGAAAAGCAAAAGCAGTACATACGCTTTGCCTGTTCGCCGTTTATATCTCCGTTTTTAAAGCTGTCCGCTACAAGCTTGGTTCCGGCAGGATAACCGGCGATCATACTTAAAATAAAGACTGCCAGACCTTCCTCGGGTATACGAAAAAATTTTTCAGAAATAAATCGTAAAGGACGGCCAAGAAATCTGTGAAGTCCGGAATTAGTTATAAATGATGTTATGCACATAAAAATAAACATGGACGGTATTATCAGCGTCATACATCTGTTTATGGAATTTTCCACGCTTTCACCTATATCTTTTGGATATTTAAGGCAAAAATAAACTGCTGTTACTATAGAAGCCGCATAAAAAATATTTTTGATTTTTTTCATTTTTTATCACCTGTAAAATATACGCTTATTTTTTTATGGATATTACAGCATGTTTGATAATATAATTAAATGAGGTGGTATCAATGTCTGAAAAGATTATTCAAAAGGGAAAAAAATTTATCAATATGGATACTCAGATACAAATTACCGGAAATCATGAAGTATTAGTTGAGGGCTGCAAAAAAATTCTTGAATATAACGATGTGTTTATAAAGGTAAAAACATGGGATATGATAATTCAGGTATGGGGCAGCGGTCTGAAGGTCAGTGATTTCAATTCAAACGGTATTTATATTTTCGGAAATATTCAGTCGGTTGAACTGATTAAGAACGGGTGAAAAGCTATGCTGAAAAATATAAGAGGTATAGTAAGCTTTAAGGCTTGCGGAGAAAATATTTATAAATTTATAAACGGTATTCGTGAAAGCAGTATTGTATGTACTTCTCAGTATTGCAAGAATAGCTTTTTTTTCGGTCAGGTTTATAAGAAAGACGTGGATAGGATTTTTGAACTTGCAGAAGAATACGGCATCAATATTGAAATTACTGAAAAAAGAGGACTTCGGTTTAAAGCCGGCGGGTATCGCTTCCGGTTTGGTATTGTTTTAGGAATTATAATTGTGCTGGGATTTGTTTTTTATCTTTCAAATATTGTAGTTTCAATAGAAGTATGCGGAAATTCAGCAGTTACTGAAGAACAGATCGTCTCAGCGCTTACTGACATAGGGATTTATAAGGGAAGGTTTATACCGGATATAAATTTCAGAAGCTGCGAACAGAAGCTGAGACTCAGTATACCTGATATTGCATGGACGGGTATAAGACATACGGGAAGCAGGATAGTTGTAGATATAACTGAAGCGGTAGATCCGCCTGAAATGGTGCGGGACGATATACCCTGTAATATTGTGGCTGCACAGGACGCCCAGATTACAGGTATTGAGGTGCATGCAGGACAGCTTGTTAAAAAAATCGGAGACGGTGTAAAAAAGGGAGATATTATTGTCAGCGGAACGGTAGATACCGGAAACGGGCATTTGATAAAAAAACATGCAATGGGAAAAATTACAGGAATTTACACGGCAGAGGTGACATTCAGACAGGATTTTGAAGAATCCGGACAAATTTATACCGGAAGTCAGGTTACTAAAAAATATTTTGACTTTTTCGGTTACCGAATACCTTTGTTTTTTAAAGATGTTGATTATGATACATATGATTACAGTGAAAGTACAAATAATTTTCAGATTCTTGGAAAAAGTATTCCTTTAGGTATAGTACACAGTTCATATTCTCCTTTTGAGTACGATACTATTACCTATAGTGATGAAGAAGCTGATAAAAAATTACAGCAGAAAACGGCGCTTTATGAAAAAAATTTTTATGACAGTAAAGAAATAAAGGTTATTGAACGAAATATTGAAAAGAAGATAAATTCAGATCATATGGAATATATTGTAACATATTCACTTGAAGGACCTATTGGAATGGATTATGAAATATATGTGGAATAAATTGTAAATTAAATTAATAATTTTATGACTTATTTTTAAAAAAAATGTAAACTTTTGAAAAAAATTATAAATAAGTATTTAAAAATAAATAAGTTTATGGTATAATAGTTTTAAACATGTATTGTAAAAATGCGTTTTTGCATAATTTGCAAAATAAGTATTTGCTTTTGATTATTAAATAATTGAAAAATAATCCGGTGCAAATCCGAAAATATAAGAAAAGAGTGTTATGATGGCTGAAAGAATTATAAATGTAAATGATACAGAACAGATTATTAATTTATTCGGAACATATGATGAAAATATAAATATGATTCAGAGACAGTATGACGTTGTCGTACTTAGCCGAGGAACTGATATCAAGATTTCCGGCAGCGATGAAAATGTGACCAAAGCGTCTCAGGCAATAGAAGCTTTAATGAAAATTTCCAAAACCGGTGAAAGAGTTACCGGACAGACAATCCGTTACGTAGCTTCAATGGTATCCGACGGCGCCGCCGAACAGGTAAATGAGCTAATCGGGGACGGAGTATGCGTTACCGCTACGGGAAAAATCGTAAGGCCGAGAACTGTCGGACAGAAAAAATATGTTGACGGTATAAAAAACAATACTATCGTAATGGGTATAGGACCTGCCGGAACAGGTAAGACATACCTTGCCGTAGCTATGGCGGCAAAGGCGTTCAAGGCACATGAGGTAAATAAAATTATTCTTACACGTCCGGCGGTTGAAGCCGGTGAAAAACTGGGATTCCTTCCGGGAGATCTTCAGGATAAGGTTGATCCTTATCTCAGACCGCTTTACGACGCTTTGTTTGAAATGTTCGGCGCTGATAATTTTTCAAAATATATGGAAAAAGGAATAATTGAAGTAGCGCCTCTTGCGTATATGAGGGGACGTACTCTTGAGGGTTCGTTTATCATATTGGACGAAGCCCAGAATACTACCTCCGAGCAGATAAAAATGTTTTTAACTCGTCTGGGAAACGACAGTAAAATGGTCATTACAGGTGACGTTACACAGATCGATCTGCCGGACAGCAAAAGCTCCGGACTTATCGAAGCTATGAAAGTTCTCAGAAATGTAGACGATATATATATTCATAAATTCAATGAAAAAGACGTAGTAAGACATAAGCTTGTACAGGATATTGTAAAGGCATATGAGAAATATAATAATGAAAGGAGAAAATAACTATGTCAAAATTAAAGGTTTATGTAAAAAATAATCAGAATGCTGTTAAAATACCTGTTGGTATAAGACTTCTCATTCGCCGCTGCTGTCAGGCAGTGCTTGCGTCGGAAGGCTTTAATAAAGACGCTGAAGTAAGCGTTTCATTTGTCTCAAACAAAGAAATAAGAAGTCTTAACAAGGCCTATAGGGCAAAAGACAAAGAGACAGACGTACTGTCCTTTCCTCTTACCGGAGAAGACGGCACTACTGAAATAAATGCTGAAACCGGAGCAGTACTGCTGGGAGACGTAGTTATTTCTCTTGAAATGGCTGTAAAGCAGGCTAATATGTACGGCCATTCTCTGGAAAGAGAGATAGGATTTCTTACCGTACATTCAATGCTTCATCTTTTGGGATATGACCATGAGACAAGTCCTCTGGACGAGAGAATTATGAGAGAAAAGGAAGAGACTGTACTTGGAAATTTAGGTATTTCAAGGGACGCTACTTTTGTGACGGAAGAATTATAATAATAAAGGAAATTTATATGACAAAAACAGTTTTTGTAACTATAATCGGCAGAACAAACGCCGGTAAATCATCGTTGCTTAATGCAATAATAGGAGAAAAAATTGCTTCGGTAAGCAGTAAGTCTCAGACAACCAGAACAAGGATCACCGGAATTAAAACAATCGAAGAAACACAGCTTGTATTTATGGATACTCCGGGGCTTCACAAGCCGAAAAATAAGTTGAGTACACATATGCTCAATGCTGTAAAAGAATCAGTAGCGGAAATTGATGCTGTAATATTTATGGCGGACTGTACCAAGCCGATGAATGAACAGGAAGAAAATATGCTTGCAGATTTGTCTGCCGGAAAGATGCCGGTAATATTTGTGCTGAATAAAATAGACCTTCTGGAACATAAAAGCGAGCTTGTACCTATGATTGCAAAATTAAGCGGAAAGTACAGCCTTGAAGCTATTGTACCAATAAGCGTTACAGAAAATAACGGTGTGGATATTGTAGAAGAGGAAGTTATGAAGCTTGCATCGGAAAGTCCGCATTTCTTTCCGGATGATATGATAACTGATCAGCCTGAAAAAGTAATCGCTGCGGAAATTGTCAGGGAAAAGCTGCTTAATCTGCTGAACGATGAGGTACCTCACGGTATTGCCGTTACTGTTGAAAGAATGCATGAACGTGAAGATAAGGATATTCTTGACGTGGATGCTGTTATATACTGTGAAAGAGAATCTCATAAGGGAATTGTTATCGGAAAAGGCGGTGCAATGCTGAAAAAGGCAGCTATGTTTGCCAGACAGGAATTGGAAGGCTTTTTTGGGATTAAGGTTAACTTACAGTGCTGGGTCAAGGTGAAAGAGGACTGGAGAAACCGTGAGGGACTTATAAGATCTTTTGGCTTGACGGAAAAGTAGGACAAGTATGCTTGAAGTTGTAGCTGAGATCGTATTAGAAGTATTCGGTGAAATCATTTTAGATTTATTTGGTTTGAATGAAAAAATAAATAAGATGAAATTTAAAAGAAAAGTTAAGAAAAAGCGTAACTGAAAAAAGGCTGCCCAAAAGGAAAACTGTAAATAAATTGTTACTGGTTTTATCAATAAATAACTTTTCAATTTCCATTGATTACATTATATAAAAATACTCTGTTTGGGAAATAATTTTAGGGAAATAAATTTCTGTATAAAATATTTTCATACGGAAGAACGGAGTTTTTTATGACTGATGAAAAATGGAACATTTTTATGTCAACCGGAAAAGTAGAAGATTATTTGGAATATAAAGCAGCTGACCGTGAAGTAAAGGAGGGGGACATAAATGGAAATGATAACCCTCAAGGGTATAGTTATAAGGGAATATCCGGTAGGTGAAAATGATAAGTTTATTCATGTCCTTACAAAGGAACGGGGAGTAATTGAAATTTCTGTCAGGGGCGGAAGAAAGATGATAAGTAAAAATGCAGGCGGAACTCAGCTTTTTGCTTATTCTGTATTCTCAGTACGCTCTGATAAGGGCAGATATTATCTTGACAGCTGTGAGCCAATAAGATTTTTTTATAAAATCAGAGAGGATCTTGACAGACTTGCTTTGGCAGATTATATAGCAGAAGTGGTATCGTATGTTGCTGGTCAAAACGAGCAAAGGGAAGATGTTATGAGACTTGTTTTGAATACTCTGCATTTCCTTTCAAACGGCGAAAGGGAATGCAGTTTTTTAAAGTCGGTCTTTGAAATGAGGTTTATGACTGAAATCGGTATGATGCCGGATATAGTATGCTGTCCCGTTTGTATGACATATACTGCTGATTATATGTGCTTTGATATGCTTAGTACTAAGCTTTATTGTCACGGATGCTTTAAAGGTTCTTATGACGATACACAGATAAGAATCAGTGCATCTGTGGTACATGCTTTGCGGCATATAGTATTTGCAGATTTTAACAGACTGTTCAATTTTAGAATGTCTGATGAAAACATGAAAAAGCTTTCGATATTGACAGAAAAATATCTGCTGATACATTTGGGAAGAGAATTTAAAACTTTAGAATTTTATAAATCGTTGGGAAATTAGAATTATGAATAAATATTATAAAACTTTAGAACTACATAAGGTATTAAAAATGCTTGCCGATTTGGCAGCTAATGAAAAAACTAAACAAATGGCGTTGGAGCTGGAGCCGTGTACGGAATATGATACGGTGTGCCGTGAGATCGACAAAACTGCTCAGGCGTTTGATCTTGCAGTACGCTTTGGAACACCGCCGTTTTATAATGTAAAAGATGTAAATGCTTCACTCAGACGTGCAGCTTCAGGTTCGAGAATTTCACTTAAAGAGCTTCTGGAAATTAAAAGTATTTTGGGACAGATAACTGCTTTATCTGACTGGTATTCACATTGTGAAAATATCCAGACGGATCTTGATTACCTGTTCTCTTCGCTTAGACCTAACAAGTATCTTTATGAAAAGCTTGACCGTTCTATTATATCGGAAGATGAAATTTCAGATGCTGCTAGTCCGGAACTGGCAGCTATCAGAAAAAAAATTAGCCGTGCGGGTTCTAAGCTTCGTGATACACTTGATAAAATGATAAAATCCGACAGTGTTCAGAAAGCATTGCAGGAAAATATAGTTACAATGAGAGACGGCAGGTATGTTCTTCCTGTAAAAGCCGAGCATAGAGGAAAAATACAGGGACTTATTCATTCCTCCTCCGCTACAGGTCAGACTATTTTTATTGAGCCTATGGCAGTTGTGGAGGCTAATAATGATATAAGAATGCTTGAAAGTCAGGAGCAGGAGGAAATCGACAGAATCCTGACAGAGCTTTGCCGTGAGTGCGGGGAATTTTCGGAAGAAATTATCGGAGGATATGAAGTCTGTACAGAACTGAATCTATATTTTGCGAAGGCAAATTTGGGAGCAAAAATGAAAGCGTCTGTTCCGGAGGTTACATGTGACGGTAAGCTTCACTTGAACAAGGCAAGGCATCCTCTTTTAGACCCAAAAAAGGCAGTGCCTATTGATATAAGTCTTGGAGAGGATTATCAGGCGCTGATCATTACCGGTCCTAATACCGGCGGTAAAACAGTTGCTCTTAAAACTGCCGGACTGCTGTCTGCAATGGTAATGTGCGGATTGCTTATTCCGGTGTCCGACGGAAGCAGTGTGTCTGTTTATGAAAATATTCTTGCGGATATCGGAGATAATCAAAGTATTGAACAGAGTTTGTCTACTTTCTCATCTCATACAAATAAAGTAATTGAAATTATCAATGTTGCTGATGAACGTTCATTGATCCTTCTTGATGAGCTTGGTTCTGGTACTGATCCTGTAGAGGGTGCAGCTCTTGCAATTTCAGTAATTGAGCGTTTGAAATGTCAGGGAGCTAAGATGATGGTGTCTACACATTATCAGGAATTGAAACTTTACGCAATTGAACAGAACGATGTTGAAAATGCAAGTTGTGAATTTGATTTGGATACTTTAAGGCCAACCTACAGGCTTATTACTGGTTCTCCGGGAAAATCAAACGCATTTTCCATTTCAGCTTCACTGGGTATGCCAGAGGACGTAATTGAACAGGCGAAAGGCTTAGTAAGCGAGGAAAACACAAGGTTTGAAAAAGTCGTAGAGCAGCTTGAGCAATCCAGAGTGGAGCTTGAACGTCAAAATGAGGAATTGCGTATTATAAAACAGGAAGCCGAAGAAACTCGTCAGAAGCTTAAAGAAGAACTGGACGCTCTGGAACAAAGCAAAGAGAAACAGCTTGAACAGACCAGATTACAGGCTATGAGTATTATTGAGAGCGTTAAAGCCGAATCTAATAGTCTGCTTGACGAACTTGAAGCTATAAAGAAAGAAAAGGATAAAAAGGACTTTTCAGAAAAATATGCAAATGCAAAAAGCAGAAGCAAGCAGAGATTTAATAAAATGTACGACAGTGCAAATCCTGTTTTGGATAAGCGTGACGACGGCTATAAACTACCCAGAAAGCTTAAAAAGGGTGATACAGTACTTGTCCGTGACATAGACAAGAAAGGTACTGTATGCAGTGAACCGGATGATAGCGGAAATGTTTATGTTCAAATGGGAATCATGAAAACAAAGGTTTCAGTTATGCAGTTAAAGCTTATTGAAGAACAGAAAGTAACCTATAAAAGTAAACCTGTTTCTACCAGAAATATTAAAAGTAAAATGGAACGCCGTGGTACAATGGAACTTGATATAAGAGGGAAGAGTGCAGACGAGGGCGTTTATGAAATGGAAGCATTTATTGATAATGCCGTTCTTTCCGGACTTAATATGGTTACAATAATTCACGGTAAGGGTACTGGTATTCTCAGAACAGCAATTCATCAGAGATTAAAATCCATGAAGTCCGTAAAGAGCTTCAGACTGGGACTTTACGGTGAGGGCGAAAACGGAGTTACTATTGTGGAGTTGAAATGATGAATGAAAAAAAGAAAAGTAAATCATTTATAGTTGTTTTGGGATTTTTAATTTTACTTTTTATATTTGCAGTTGTCCGTACAGTGTGGGGAGTAACCTATTTTTTTAAATATCTGACTTACGATAATCATTCATGGGGAGAGATTATTTATATTTCTGATTATTCGCTTCCTAACAGACCATATCCTGATACTATAAATATTCAAATGTCTTTAGATGAACCTGTAAACGGTAACTACCGATATTCAATAACCTTTTCCAGATGTCATGCCCGTGATGATAACATTGATTTTAAAGGCGAACGAGCGCTGGCTGTTTATAATAGCTTTGAACATAGTGACGGAGATATTATTACAAAATGGGATATAATTATTTCATACGTATCAGCGGCAGTTTTTTTAGTTTATTTGATAGCTGGGATTATAATTTTTACCAGAATTAATAAGAAAGCAGATAGTTAATTTAACTATCTGATAATGATTACTAAAAAATTCTTTAAATATTTTTTAAAACTACTTGACAAAATAGCAAAAATATTATATTATAATAATATAAGTAAATGCAATGACGGGAAATAAAGCCGTGAACGGATTTTCAGAGAGCTGCCGTATGGTGCAAGGCAGTATTCCGAAATGGTCATAACTCCTCCCTGAGCAGTTCGCTGAACGCTTTAGTTATTAGGTTGAAACGGGTTCTCCCGTTATAGAGAAATGCATTGTCAGATGCAGCTGAGTGGGCATAGATTATAGTATGCCAAAAAGAGTGGTACCGTGGAGTATTATGCTTCATCTCTTTGTATAGAAGAGGTGAAGCTTTTTTGTTATAATTGCATTCCTGACAATAGTTACAGAAAGGAAGAAATATACAATGAAAAATTTTGAAAAGTACACAAGACAGTATTTTCCAGTAAAAAATGCACCTATGAAATGGGCTGAAAAGGATTATATTGATCATGCGCCTATATGGTGCAGCGTTGATTTAAGGGACGGTAATCAGGCGCTTATAAATCCTATGACTCTGGAAGAAAAATTGGAATTTTTTAAGTATCTGGTTAAGATTGGTTTTAAAGAAATTGAAGTTGGATTTCCGGCAGCGTCTGAAACTGAATATGAGTTTTGCCGTGCTCTGATCGAAAAAAATTTGATTCCTGATGACGTTACAATTCAGGTTTTGACTCAATCAAGAGAACATATTATCAAGAAAACCTTTGAAGCACTGGATGGCGCTAAAAATGTTATAGTTCATCTTTATAATTCCACATCTGTGGCACAGAGAGAACAGGTTTTCAGAAAAGAAAAAAATGAGATTATTGATATTGCAGTAATGGGTGCAGAGCTGTGTAAAAAGTACAGAGAAAATGCATCAGGAAACTATAGCTTTGAATATTCTCCGGAAAGCTTTACCGGAACAGAACCTGAATTTGCTGTTGAAATCTGTAACAGAGTAATTGAAATATGGGAACCAACTCCAGACAATAAAGTCATAATCAATCTGCCGGTTACTGTTTCTCATTCAATGCCTCATGTTTATGCAAATCAGGTTGAATACATGTGTGATAATCTTATTGATCGTGAAAATTTGATCATTTCTTTGCATCCCCATAATGACAGAGGCTGTGCCGTAGCTGACAGCGAAATGGGACTGCTTGCAGGTGCTGACAGAATTGAAGGTACTCTGTTTGGAAACGGAGAAAGAACAGGTAATGTTGACATAGTTACTTTGGCTATGAATATGTTTTCACAGGGAGTTGATCCGGAACTGAATTTTGAAAATCTGCCGGAAATTACAGAAATTTACGAAAAAATTACCGGTATGAAAGTGTATGAACGTCAGCCTTACAGCGGACAGCTGGTATTTGCAGCATTCAGCGGTTCTCATCAGGATGCTATTGCTAAGGGCATGAAATGGCGTAAGGAGAAAAACTGTCAGCACTGGACAGTTCCGTATCTGCCTATTGATCCGGAAGATGTTGGCAGAGTTTATGAAGCTGACGTTATCAGAATTAACAGTCAGTCAGGTAAGGGCGGAATTGGATATATTCTGGAAAATCAGTTCGGTATTATTATGCCTCCGAATATGAGAGAAACTGTAGGATATCTGGTAAAAAATGTTTCGGATAATGCTCATAGAGAACTTATGCCATCAGAGGTTTATAATGTGTTTGAGAAAACTTTTATTAATAAGCAATCACCGGTTTCTCTTAAAGAAGCTCATTACGTTCAGAAAGACGGTATTGAAGCAGACGTTACTATTGAATATAACGGTGAAATTATAAATGAAAAAGCTCATGGAAACGGCAGACTTAATGCGGTGAGCGTATGTATGAAAAAAATGCTGGGGATTGAGTATGTTCTCCATACATATACAGAGCATGCTATGGAGGAAAAAGCTACTTCAAAAGCTGTTTCGTATGTTGGAATAAAGGACAATAACGGTAAAAATTTCTGGGGTGTGGGAATAGCTACAGATATAATTGATTCTTCACTGAAAGCACTGGTTAGTGCTGTAAATAATATGATTGAAGATTGATTTTCGTCTATTTTTCACAATTAAAGGGTTGACATTGTTAAAAAATCATTGTATAATATGTAATATCAGTAAGGATTTATTTTTAAAAGGAGATATTAAAAATGAATATAAAGAAAAAATTGTTGGCAATTACTCTTGTTTGTGCAATTGCATCCTCTTTTGCAGCATGTTCTGATAAAACAAATCAAAATGGAAGCGGAAGTCAAGGAAAAGTAAAAGCTGATGTTCAGGCAACATTGTCATCTGAAGAAATTCAGTCATTAGAAAAACAGGATCTTACTATTACACCGTTTAATGAGTCTTCTGATAATCAGGAGGATCCTGTAGAGAATAGTAATTCGAATGACTCATCAGAGAACAATGTAAATAATAATTCACAGGCCGGAAATAACTCAAATAACGACGGTAATAACAATAGCAACAGTAATAACAACAATAACAATAATAATAATTCATCAGTAAATGATAATTCTACACCATCAATTGATGCGTCCAGCCTTTTGAATACAACTGATGTTGTAATAATGCCGGGTGATGATGATAGTAATAATGATAACGTTAGTGATGGTAATAACAGCAATGCTATTAAAGGTAAAAAGTCAGTAATGCAGGCATGGTGGCTTGATCTTTCAAGACAACAGAATTATGTCTTTGACGGTGAATTTATTACAGCTGATTTTAAAATAAAAGAAGGAACACCTAACGGTACATATCCAATTACAATTGAATGGCTGGACTTTTCATGTTGGGAAGGTAAAAGTGTTGCATTTAACGGTACTGACGGGGCAGTAGTAGTAGGTTCTGAAGCTGCGGCTAATTCTTTCAGAAACGACGGTTCTCCTGAAATTATGGCTGAAAATGTCAGTGGTAAACCTGGAGACACAGTAACTGTTAGATTCCAGATGAAAAACAATCCTGGTATTGTAGCGTGTGTATTCAGATTCGGGTTTGACAGTGATGCTCTGGAGTATGTAGGCGGCGGAGAAGGCGCTGATTTTGAAGGAACATTTAATTAATCAAATATTTAAAGCAGCAGTTCAATACTGCTGCTTTTATATTACAAATATAAAGAGCAGTATTAACTGCTCTTTATGTATAATTTTATTCTGATTGATTTGTGTCAGTAATGGCAGTTGATTCAGTTGTAACGCCATTTTGTGCTTTAAGTAAATCACGTATTTCAGTAAGCAATTCTTCTTCCTTTGTAGGCTTGGGCGCAGGTTTTTCAGCTTTTTTATAAAACAGATTGATAATTTTGACAATTGCAAATACGCATATTGCTGTAAGGAGAAAAGTAATTATTGCCTGAATAAAATTACCAATATTGATAAATGGTTCATTTCCCCATGGAATAGTAATACCAAAATCTTTGAAATTTATACCGGCAAGAATCATGCCAATAATAGGCATTAGCATGTCGTCAACCAATGAAGATACAATTGAAGTAAATGCACCTCCGACAATAACACCCACAGCAAGGTCAATTACATTTCCCTTGGAAATAAATTGTTTAAATTCATTTAGAATGGTTGAAATTCCGGATTTATTTTTTTTATCCACAACAAAAACCTCCTGAAAAATAATTAACAAATTTATTATAACATATTTTTTTGTCAATTTCAATAGAAATATTATAAAAAATATCAATTATTAAATATTTTTGCCGAAAGAAATGTGATGGATTGCTGAAAATAAAAGAAAAGGTATTTATTTTTGGGAGAAAATATGGTATAATGAAAAAAACATGATTATTATGAAAGGGCAGTTATATATGGGAACAACAAAACAGGAAGGAAAAAATATTTATATAATTAAGCGGCTCATAGATATTGGATTGGCTGTAATTTTAGCTTCTGCTGCAATATTTGGTATTAGAACTATTACAAAGGATTTTAAAGATATTGATACTAAAAACAAAAATGATGAATCTATTGTAAGTACTTCTGATAAAAATAAACCCTCTGATGCTTCCGGAATTTATGTTTCAGAAATAACTGATAATGAAAAGATTTATTCAGGTTCTTTGATTGTTGTCAATGATGAAACAGAATATAAGGGCAATGAGGATGATCTTGTAAGTATATATGATATAAGAGAAAAGGCTAATGCTGATTATTACACTGTATTGGATAAAGATGTAAAGGTAAGAAAAGAAGCGGCAGAAGCTCTTAATAATATGCTTAAAGCATTTAATGAGGAAACAGGTCATAAGGACATTCAGGTTGACAGCGGTTATCGTTCTGTAAAGTATCAACAGGAAATTTATGATAGTACTGAGGATAAAGACACTGTTGCAAAGCCTGGATTCAGTGATTATCATACCGGATATTCGGTAGATTTAAATGTTGTGGATGAAGAGGGTAATAGTCTTGATTTTGACGGTACTGGGGACTACAAGTGGTTTGCTGAGAATGGTTATAAATACGGTTATGTTGTAAGATTTCCTGAGGATAAAACCCAGCAGACAGGTCTTGATTATCGTCCATGGCATTTTAGGTATGTAGGTATTCCTCATGCTTATTATATGACACAGAATAATCTGTGCCTTGAAGAATATGTTGAAAAGCTAAAGACATATAATTATAATGATTCCCACCTTGAATTGGAAAATTTTGACGGCAAGAAATATGAAGTTTATTATTATCCAAAAGATACTAATGGTTCGGCTGATCCTGAGGTAACAGAACTTGATTTTACTATGCTTGCTGTTCCGTCAGAAAAGGAGTATACAATAACCGGAAATAATACCGATGGATTTATAGTAACCACTTTAATAGATAATTCTGAATCTGTATCAGAAAATTCAGATTCAAAGGAATCAAAAGCTGATTCTGAAAGTTCAGCATCAGAATAATAAGAGAAAAGTCCGTATCTATGGTAAGATACGGACCTTTTTTGTATAATACTTTATTAATTTGATTTTTTAATTAACCTTTTCTAAGTACCAGTAATCGTATGACGAGGATAATACTGATGTGGAATTTTTAAACGTTAAACCTCTTGTTAATGAGATCATTGGAATTAGCACTACTGAACCGTTATCCTGCATTACAACCTTCCATGTTTGTGCAGTATCGTATCCTGTGCGAGGGTATAGTTTAACCAGATTATCCTCTAAATCATAATTATTGTTGACGTCCCAATATAATGTAGAAGTAGAGCCGACAGGAGATATAAAATAATAATTATCTCCATAAGATGTAAAATTCCATGTTGCTCCTGTATTACCAAGGTTAAGCGTATTTCCGGAATATCCTAAATATTTATTGCTGCTGTTTTTTATTTTATACTTTCCTTCAAATAATTCCTTGCCGCCGTTTACTTTTTCAACTATCCATTTTTGATTGTTATTATCGTTAAGCGTTGTTAAAGAAAAGCCGTCATTATATGTTAGACCACGTGTAGTGCTGACTGAAGGAACAATATAGTAAGAACCGTCAGAATTATACCTTAGCTGCCATGTCTGGGCTGTAGGATAGCCTGTCCAGATATGAAGTCCTACCAGTCTGCCTTCCGTATTACTATTATTATTTACATCAAAATATAAAGACAGATTGGAAGATGGTGAAATTTTATAAAAACCATCTTTATAATATCTTAATTTCCATTTCTGATTATCAGAAGCAGCAAATCCTGATAAAGACATAGTATTGTCATTTGCCGTTAAATACTTATTTTCTGATACGTTTTTAATATAATATTCGCCTTCATATGCATTTACCTTTGTCAATACCCAACTATTATAGGAATTAACATTGCTGACACCCATTGATGATCCGTATAATCTTATGTAATATGAACTGTAACCCGGAATGATACACTGGAATTTATATGTACCGTCTGAGTTTAAAATAGGTTTAAAGGTTTGAGCAGTGTTATATCCTGTGCTGTACCATAGATTTAAGCATGTAGGAGAAACATAAAGGTTACCGATATCAAATCTTCTATAATCCGAATTTGATATAATAGCAACATTGCCATGTTTAAAGTCATAAACCAGATTCCATTGGAATTTTATATCATTTGTATAAGCTGTAGTATAAGAAAGTGAGCCGTTATTATTGATAAAGTACGTATTATTATTATTCAGCTTAAGAGTATATGTTCCTAAAAACATTTTTTCGGGATTGAGTTTCCATAGTTTCGGAAACATACCAACATTTCTTGAATCACTTATATCATAAACTTCTCCTCTTAGAACAGCTTTATAAAAGTTTGTTAATCTTACTTCTATACCTGTAGTCTGATAAACCGGCCATCTGTAATAATTATTTGAATAATTACTGCTGCTTGCATAAGCTGTAATATTATCTTCAGAATGTGTACTGATATCTTCAGATGAATGTCCGAATATATCTTCATAATCACAATAGTAACAATCGTGATCATCGTTTTCAGATAAAGCTGAATATGATGCGGCTGATGCTTCTGTATAATTTTCCATATAACCGTGAGTATTTGGGTATGAAATTCCTAAATCCCTGTATGATTCAAGTGTGTGCAGCCATTCGTGAATAGCTACGTTTGTAGTTGTTAAATAAGGATATGATGTATTGGTACCTTTGTTTACATTATTTTGGTCATTAGATGTACAGATTGTAACGTAAGTATAACCATATCCTGTTTCTCCGTTAAATTGTCCCTTACTTGTTACACCAAGTGTAAATTCGCTTACTGCTCCGCATACTAAAACAGCGTTATAATACCCATAAGGTGCAAGGTCGGCAAGATAATCTTTGATATCTTCATACATAACGTATGAACCGGTACAGTTAATAGTGTCAGTGATATACTTTTTATCAGCAATAATATTTACATTATATTTTGAAAATGATTCTACAGAATCCTCAAAATTTTTGACGGCTTCATTAAAAATTGTATCTTCAACGGATGTTGTATTATAAGTTTTTGTACTTGTTTTAATACTTTTACATTCAATAAATAAAACCTTGTAATCTGATGGAATGCTTGAGTTAGTATAACTGCCGGCTGAATATTCGCTTAATGCAGCGGATTTTAAGTTATCAATTTGTGTACATTCAGAAACAATATCATTTCCGCTGTCGGCAATATCTGCATTTACCGTAATAGAACCGGAAATCAGTGAAGAAGTTAATACACTTAGTGTCATAATGCTTAGAGTACGTTTAAATAATTTTTTCATAAATAAAACCCCTTTCGTTTAATTAATCACTTTAACATAAAACCAGTTTCCATAATTAACCGCTTGTGCAGTCAGTAACAATGATGGAATTGCGCTTTTGATTGAAACTAACGGTGTACTGAACATGACCACACCCGCTGCTAAAGCAGCAATAATTTTTTCTTGTTCATATTATGTCCTCCTTAAAATATATAATAAATAAAAAAAATATTAAATGTTAAATATAATTATACAGTATAACGAAAATATTTACAATAGTTTCCAGCTAATTATTGGAAATTATTTCATTTTTCTACTATTTGCAATAAAATTTATTAAGTTTTTTGTGCATATTTAAGTATGTTTTTTTATTTCATTTAAATTTAAAATATGATGCTGCTAATACATATATTTCTTTTTTAATCGACATTGTAATAATAAAGCACAGTCTATCAGTAAAATGAATAAGACTGTGCGTTTATTTTGTTATTTTAAATATTCTTCGGCAATATTCCACGGTATTGTTGACGTAATAGTTCCAAAAGCATAGCCGGTTAACTCACTATGAGCAAAAATAACGGTAAATCCATCGGGGGTTAAATACCACTCATTATTTTTTAGTTTTTTTGTTATATCATCTCTGCTTCTGCCAAAACTTTGATTAATAGACTCAAGGTCGTTTGAAATGTACTTTTCTGCAAAATTAACAAATTTATTATTGAATATATCGTCAATGGTCAATAGTTCGCCTGTTTCAAGAGAAAATGTATGGGCTGTATAAGCATGAATAGGGTGTGCAGCAGTAGCAGCCATATTTAAATTAAAATCATAAAAACTAATATATTTTTCATCATAGTACTTCAATTCAGAACAGCAATCAATACCATTCCATGTTATGCCATATTCATCATAATTATCAAATAATTTTTCAGTACTAAAAAAAGGTGTGTTACCCTGTAAAACTGAATCTTTAAAATCAATATAGGCATTATTGATTTTTTCGTTAACTTCTTTATTTTCAGTTGAAATCTGCGGATATTTTACAGTCACAGGAGCTAATAAGGCACCGTCGTCAGCATAAATTTCATTTTCGTCTTTGCAAAACTGAACAAAATCACATGTAATTTCTTCTGTACTAGGTCTGTGACCAGCGGCGGGATCAGTTTTCTTTGCAGTTGTTGCTGTTTTTTTTTCTGTGACTAATGAAACTGTCTCCTCTGTGGAAACAGTTTCATAAACTTTATTTTCAGAGGAGACAGTTATATTTGTATTTTCCGTACAGCCGCATAAAAACAGTACAGTAAAAAGAAGGCAGAAACATATTTTATTTTTCATTTGTCTCCTTTTTAACAACGTCAATTCCCAGTACGTCAAGACTTTCCTTATCAACAGGAGACGGGCATTCGGACATAAGTTCGCTTGCGTTTTGTACTTTCGGAAATGCGGTAACGTCTCTCAGACTTTCAGCATGGAGCATTACCATTGCAAGTCTGTCCAGACCAATACCAAGACCGCCGTGAGGAGGCGCACCGTACTTATAAGCTTCAACAAGGAAACCAAATTTAGCTTCGATTTCTTCATCTGTAAGACCTAAAGCCTGAAACATTTTCTGCTGAAGTTCATAGTCGGTGATACGTATTGAACCGGAGGAAAGCTCTGTACCGTTGAGTACTAAGTCGAATGCCTTTGCATAAACCTTTTCCGGAGCAGATTCAAGGTACTGAATACACTCGTCATTGGGCATTGTGAAAGGGTGGTGCATAGCGACATAGCTGTTGGTTTCTTCATCATATTCAAAGAATGGAAATTCTGTAATCCAAAGGAAATTGAATTTATCTTCCGGAATAATGTCAAGCTTTTTAGCCACATGAAGTCTCAGAGCGCCAAGTACAGGCAGAGTAACCTTGTTTTTATCGGCAATGATAAGAGCAGTATCGCCTTTTTCACAGCCGATTTTTGCAAGAATAGCATTCAGTTCTTCTTCACTGAAAAATTTAGCAAAGGAGCATGACGGTTTTTCGTCAACCCATCTTACGTAAGCAAGACCTTTGGCGCCGATTCCTCTTACCATTTCAGTGAGCTTGTCAATTTCCTTTCTTGTAAGGACGGACGCTGAATTTTTAGCGACAATGGCTCTGACGCTTCCTCCGTTTTTAACGGCGTCAGCAAACACGCCGAATCCGCAGTCAGAAACTAAATCAGAGAAGTCCTGAATTTCCATGTCAAAGCGTGTATCAGGCTTGTCCGAACCATAACGTTCCATTGCTTCATTATAGCTTAAGCGTGGCAGGGGAGTACAGATTTCCATATCAAGTACGCTTTTAAATAGGTATGATATAAATCCCTCAGTCATGGAAAGTATGTCTTCAACGTCTACAAATGACATTTCAAGGTCTATTTGGGTAAATTCCGGCTGACGGTCTGCTCTTAAGTCTTCATCACGGAAACATCTTGCAAGCTGAATGTATCTGTCCATACCTGCAACCATAAGGAGCTGTTTGTATATCTGAGGGGACTGAGGAAGCGCATAGAATTTACCGTTATGAACTCTTGAAGGTATAAGATAATCTCTTGCGCCTTCTGGAGTTGATTTCATCATCATAGGAGTTTCAATTTCGGTAAAGTCATTTGCATAGAAGTATTCTCTTGCTGCCTTGGCAATTTTATGACGCATTATCAGATTCTGCTGCAATGGCTGTCTTCTAAGGTCAAGGTAACGATATTTTAATCTTAATTCCTCATTTACTTTTGTTTCATTTGTGATTTCAAACGGAGGAGTCTGAGCCTTTGCCAGTATACGCAGGTCTGAAACGATAATTTCTATTTCTCCCGTTTTGATTTCTTTATTAACACTGGCACGCTTTGCAGTAACGCCTTTTGCCATAAGAACAAATTCGCTTCTGCATGAAGCGGCTTTTTCAAATATAGTTTTGTCCGTAGTATCGTTAAAAGCAAGCTGTACGATTCCGGTTTTGTCTCTTAAGTCAATAAAAATAAGATTTCCCAGATCGCGAATCTTCTGAACAAATCCGCCTACTGTAACGTCTATTCCCTCCTGTATTACTTCTCCGCAGTAGTGAGTACGCTTTAAGCCATTCATATTATCAGCCATAATGATCTCCATTCTGCTGTACACAACGCAACATAATAAGCTTTGATACAGCAAACTAATTTTTATTTATCTGATTCTTTACCGGAATTTTCAGTTATAAGTATTTTTATTCTATTAATAAATATGTAGACTATGAGAGCCATAGAAATTGTAAGAGGAACTGCAAATATTATTTTAGTAACAGCAGGGAAGTAACTTGATTTAAGTATTAAAACAGTATATATAGCTATTGCAGTAAATAGTAAAGCTGATAATCCGGCAAGCAGAATATTTTTTAGTAATTTATTCATTATATATTTTCAAGTACCTCTCCGAACATTTCTCCGATTGCGATATCGGAAAAATGTTCACCAAAAGAAGAGTCAAGCATAATTTCGGTTTCTTCACCGGTTTTCATATTTTTAAGCTTTGCTTTATTTTCATTGAGTTCATTTTCTCCAAGAACCATTGTAAATGCTGCGCCCAGCTTATCAGAATATTTCATTTGCGCTTTGAGGCCTCTTCCTACGGTATCGTATTCAACCCACAGACCTGAGCTTCTCAGCTCTGCTGCAAGCTTCATAGAATAAGGTACTGCGGATTCGTCCATAGGTGCAATGTAAAGACTGCATCCCATGTCCTCAGCAAAAGATATTCCCTGATTTTCCATAGTAAGGATCAGACGTTCCAGTCCCATAGCAAAACCTAAAGCGGGAGTTTTTTGCCCTCCCATCTGTTCAATAAGACCGTCATAGCGTCCGCCGCCGCAGATAGTTCCCTGTGCGCCGATGTCTGTTGTGACAAATTCAAATACGGTTTTTGTGTAGTAATCAAGACCTCTTACTATTTTCGGGTCAACCGTATATTTAATATCCAGATTATCAAGATAAAATTTTAATTTTTCAAAGTGATCGGAGCATTCTTCACAAAGATAATCAAGAATCAAAGGAGCGTCTTTGGCAATTTCGGAGCACACAGGACTCTTACAGTCCAGAATTCGCATAGGATTTTTTTCCAGTCTTGAAAGACATGTATCACAAAGCTTGTCTTTTTTATTTTCAAAATAAGCTTTAAGAGCTTTATGATATTCCGCTCTGCATTTAGGACAGCCGATAGAATTGATTCTTAGTTCAACATTTTTTATTTCAAGCATATTGATAATATCGTTTGCCATTGAAATAATGTCGGCGTCAGCGGACGGCAAAGAGCTTCCAGCCATTTCAACGCCGAACTGATGAAATTCTCTCAGACGTCCCGCTTGAGGACGTTCATGACGAAAACAGGAAAGTATGTAAAAAACCTTTTGTGGCATAGCCTCGTTTAAAAGACCGTTTTGCATCATAGCTCTGATTGTTCCGGCAGTGCCTTCCGGACGGAGAGTAAATTTTGTTTCCTTTGCAATAACTGTGTACATTTCTTTTTGAACTACATCAGTCGTTTCACCTACGGAACGCTGAAATAATTCAGTATTTTCAAAGGTAGGAATACGGATTTCCTTAAAGCCATACATAGAAGCAACGTCTTTTGCGATATTTTCTACAGTATGCCATTTATTTATATTTTTGGGGATCACATCTTCAGTACCGTTTGGTCTTTTTATATTTAACGCCATAAAAATCTCCAATCTGCCGCAAAAGTATTTTTAAAGAAATTACGTGCGGCTGACGTATATTTCAGGTTCATACTATTATTTGACATGACAGCATTATTTAAATCGTCCCCGAAGGAACGATTTAATTGTTTTTATATATTGGGACTGCCGATTTCACGCCAGTCAAGATCTCCTCGTTCAAGAGAAAGTATAAGAGCTTCAGCTGTTGCAATGTTAGTTGCTACCGGCACATTGTGAACATCGCACAATCTCAGAAGATTAATATCATTAGGTTCATTAGCCTTAGGATTGATCGGATCTCTGAAGAAAAGCAGTACGTCAATTTCATTGCATGAGATCCTTGCGCCGATTTGCTGACCTCCGCCTTGAGTTCCGCCGAGATAACGGACTATTTCCAGTCCGGTGGCTTCGCTTACTAGTTTACCGGTAGTTCCTGTTGCACATAAATTGTATTTTGACAGTATACCGCAGTAAGCGGTGCAAAATTGAACCATAAGTTCTTTTTTTGAATCGTGGGCTATTAAAGCTATTGTCATTTCAGGGTCCTTTCTATTACACATTAAGTAATACACAATAAAAATTTTGCGCAATTAAATTTACAGTACAGTTTACCGTAATATCATTAGTAAATAATTTCTGGAATCAGCAGATAAAAATGAAATAATTCAGCGTATACTGTGTTATAAAACTTGACATTTATATAAACTGTCTGATTTTTTGTTTACTAATTCATAATATATTATACCATAAAACGAGCAATTGTCAAAGAAAAATTTGTACCATTTATTAAAATCGTTTAAGTTGAATGATTTAAGATGTTAGCATTTGTGTATTTTGACGAAATATAAAAAAGCAGGAAATTTTTCCTGCTTTTAATTATTCTTCAATTTGTGTGGTTATTACAGTAGTCGTTGTTTCGGATGCAGTAACTGTATTTCCGTTTTCATCTGTAACGGAAGTAGAAGCAGTAGTTTTAGGAGTTAAGAAATTGATATTATCAGAACCGTTTGCGCTGCCGTTTTCAGGGAAGTTTTTATAGTATGCCTGAATAATGCTTCTTATCATATATTTGGAGTATTCGCCGCCTTCAACGATTCCTGCAAATGCGATTTGAGGATTATCTGCCGGTGCAAATCCAATGAAAGCGGTATCTGTCAGTTCCTCACCGTTTCGCCAGTTCTGAGGAGTACCTGTTTTTATTGCAACATCAAAGCCTAAGTTTGACAGAGAATATTCAGCCGGAAAGTTATTGCCCGAAGCCAGAATCATACCTTGAGTAATAAAATCATAGACGTAATCATAGTTAAGATTTATTTGTTCTGCAATTTCAGGTTCATGATCCTTGACCTTTTCAGTCATCGAGTAGTCATAAATACTGTCTACAAGATGAGGCGTATATCTGACGCCTTTATTTGCAATTGTTGATGCCTGAACTGCCATCTGGAGCGGCGTTACCTGCATTTCTGACTGTCCGATACCTGCCTGCAAAACTTGACCGACGGTCCAGTCGAGACCGATTTCATCAAATCTTTCAGGGGTAGCAAACGCTCCTGCGTAGTCGCCGGTTTCCAAACCTGTGTGCTGACCGAAGCCGTACATTGAAGCGTATTCAGAAAGCTTGTCAATGCCAAGTCGGCGGCTTAGCTCATAAAAATAAATATTACATGAAACTCTGAGAGCTTCAGAGACTGCAATATCGTTATGATATCCTGTACATCCGTATGTTTGATCGTAGAAAGTCATTCTTTGAGCACAGTTAAATGTGCTGTATCCGGTAACGATTCCTTCGTTAAGTCCGGCGGTAGCGGTTATAGTTTTGAATGTAGAACCTGGTCTGTAAAGACCGCAGGTTGCTCTGTTGAAAAGAGGATTATCTTCATCATCAGAAAGTTCATCGTATTTTGATTTATAATCATTGAGATCAAATGTAGGTGCAGTTGCCATGGCAAGCACTGCATTGTCTTTTACGTCAAGAACTACTATGGAGCCGCATTTTACGTCTTTATATTCGTTGCTTGAACTTCTCAGGTAAGCTGTAAAATTTTCGAGGATTTCCTGTACATCCCGTTGATAATCACTGTTTATCGTAAGCTTTACGGTATTGCCGCCTTTGGGTTCTTCGGTTATATTGGAAGAAACAACCGAACCGTTTGTTACAGTAATTGTTTTTGTGCCGTCTTTTCCCTTTAATGTATCTTCCATTGCCTTTTCGATACCGTCTTTACCGACTGAATCGTTCATGGCATATCCTTTTTCTTTAAGTTCATCGTATTCTTCAGCAAAAATAGGACCGACAGTACCAATTTCGTGAGGAATTACGTCTCCCTGTGAAATTATACGAACAGCGTCTTCAACAACGTCAATTCCTTTGAGCTTTACGCCGAGTTCTTTGAGTTGTGTTACTACGTCTACAGGAATGTCTTCACAGAGAGTAAATGTATTGCCAAGTGAAAAGTCTCTCAGTAGCATTTCGTAGCGTATGCCAGCTATTATACGCTGGTCTTGTTCAGTATAATCTTTATCTGATATTTCGTAGTCGTCAAGAAGCTTATCAATGCAGTTTTCAGCCGTAGCGTAAACATTTACGCCTACAAGACTTTTAAGTTTTTCAATATCGCTGTCCCGATCCTTTTTAAATTCGTAAGGTTTACTGTCCGAAATTGGAATAGTTTCATTCCATTCCAGTTTATTTTCTTTGAGTATTTCAACGGTCTGAATTATAATTTCATTTGCTTCTTTATTATCGGACGGAAACAGAGAAGCATCAATTATAACGTTGAATCCGACTTTATTTTCAATTATGGGATTGCCTTTGCTGTCAACAATTTGTCCTCTTGTGGCCTTTATTGTCTGAGTATACAGGGATGTGTATTCAGATTCCTGAAGATAGGCGTCTCCGTTGACGATCTGAATTGTCATAAGCTTTATGCAGCCGAGAGCTACAGCAATTACTACCAGAATTGCCAGAAAGGCAGTTCTGAGTCTATCAAGTATTTCTTTCATTGTTATCCTTTCCTTTACAATATTCCGTTATACTTTCATAGCTTCTTCGATTGTCTTTGCTTTTTTCGGATAAAATCTTCTGACAATTGGTTTTACAATAAGATAAACTATCGGAGAAATAATGATTGTGTATAAAATACACGGAATTGAGATTTTTGAAAAAACATACCCCGAACCTTCATAATCCCACATTGCATAGTAAAAGAAATAGTCAAGCAGCTGATAGACTGTTGTATAAACAGCTGTCAGTGTTATGACGTTAATTACATTCTGGAACAGCAGATGTCTGAACAGAATTGTTGTAGTAACACAAAAAATGATAAACGTTACACTGCTGTAACCAAAAAAACGTCCGCTTGCTTCATCAAAAAGAAGTCCGCAGATTCCTCCCAGAAAGGCGGCAGGATATTCCCCTTCATTCATACATATACATACGCACAGAGGAATGAAATATATAGGTTTGACACCTTTTCCTATATTTATCAATATTGCCGATACAAATATAAGAAATATGTATAAAGCCCAGCGGATAATGGCATAATATCTGATTTTCTGTATTCTTGTCATTGGTTTGATAGACATTACTCTTCACCGCTTTCAGTTGTTTCTTCTGTATTTTCAGTAGCGTTTGTATTATCAGTACTGTCCGGTTCGGTAGTATCGGTAGTGTTTTCAGTAGTTTCTTCTCCGATATTTCCTGTTGGAATCTGTTTTTCAGCTTCTGTTTTATCGAAATCTGTAATAACCATTACATTATTTATTTTATTAGGATTTACAGCAGGCTCGATTATTGCATAAGCAGTAAGTCCGCTTTCTTCAATACCGGTTTCAGTTACGTTTCCGATCACGTATCCCTGAGGGAACTGTCCGCTGTTGCCGGATGTAATAATAAGATCGCCTTTTTTTATTTTGTTATTTTTATCAAGATAAATCATTTTGCACTTGCCGCTGGAGGCGTAAGTAAGGCTGCCTTCTATAATACCTGTATCACGGCTTTCAACACAAAGTCCTCCAATGGAAAGATCAGGGTGGAGCAGTGTTCTGACCGTTGCGTATGAGTTGGCGACTTCTACGATTACCCCTACTAGTCCTTCAGAGGTAACGACCGGATCATAAAGTTTGATTCCGTCGTTTGAGCCTCGGTCAATGACAAAAGTTCCGTATGGATCATTTGTCATTCTGGAAATTACCGTACATGGCGGCGATAGAACAAAATCTTCATTTTCTTCTTTAATGCCAATAAATTTTCTTAAATCCTCATTTTCAGATTTTATATCTTCATAGTCAATAAGACGGTTGTTTAAATCGGCAATTTGTTCTCGTAGCTTACGGTTTTCTTCAACGTATTCTTCTGAATTTACAAACAGGTCAATAACCAGTGAAACCTTATCGGAAATGACATTGGAGAAACGTTTCACAGGATTAAGGACCGTACCGATCAGCTGAGAGCCTTCAGGGGTTTTGCCGTTCTTTGTTACCGAATACAGCCCAATTCCCAGGAAAAAAGCTGTTATACAGACTATTACCTTAAATTTGAAGCTTTTAAAAAACTGGTTCACTTTATGTTTTCTCCTTTCTGATCTTTCAGGGCGTATATGAAATCTGGTAAGATTATGAAGTTTTCAGATATGCTCTGCTTAAAGGCAGGTTATCCTGCCTTAATAGTAGTGAACGTCGTCAGTTAATGCGTCCTCAAATTTGTCAAGATCCTCAAGTATTTTACCTGTTCCTTCTGCTACGCAGTCGAGAGGATATTCTGCAATATATACGGGCATTCCCGTTTCACGGCTTATTAGCTTATCCAGTCCTCTGAGCAGCGCTCCGCCTCCGGCAAGAGTAATTCCCTGATCGATAATATCTGAGGACAGTTCCGGCGGAGTTTTTTCCAGAGTAGTTTTTATGGCTTCAATAACTCTTGCAAGAGGTTCTGTAAGAGCGTCTCTTATTTCGGTAGAAGTAACAGTTATATTTTCCGGGAGACCGTTTAATAAGTTTCTTCCTTTTATTTCCATTGTTCTTTCGTTTTCGCTTGGATATGCGGAACCTATTTCAATTTTTATATTTTCAGCAGTTCTTTCACCGATCAGTAAATTATATTTCTTTTTGATAAAATTTATTATAGAACGGTCAAATTCATCTCCTGCAACTCTTACTGAACGTGAGGTAACAATTCCACGGAGTGAAATAACGGCTACCTCGCTTGTTCCGCCGCCTATATCGACAATCATACTTCCGGTTGGTTCCGCAACTGGTAGACCTGCCCCTATAGCGGCCGCCATAGGTTCTTCAACAATGAATACTCTTTTAGCTCCGGCATTTTCCGCAGCTTCTTTAACAGCACGTTTTTCTACGGCTGTAACTCCCGACGGAATGCATATTATAACTCTTGCTTTTGTAAAAAATGTACCTCTCAGAGCCTTTCTAATAAATTCCTGGAGCAGGGTAGTGGTTATGTCAAAATCAGCAATAACTCCGTCCTTAAGGGGTCTGACGGCAATAATAGAACCCGGAGTTCTTCCGATTACTTCTTTTGCCTTTTTGCCTACATATTTAGCCTTATCAGTTCGGGTATCCACTGCAACAACAGAAGGCTCGCGTATGATAATGCCTTTGCCTCTCATAAAAACAAGAGTGTTAGCGGTACCCAGATCTATTCCAATGTCCTTTGTAAACATTTTTTGCATTTCTCCTTTATGTTCTTTTTATATAATTATCCGATTTTTACTGCGGTATTAAGCTATAAACTTATTATACCACCAAACAGTACCTTTAACAACAATACCGGCTAGAAAAATTGTGAATTATGTTTATATATTTTTTATATATTTTGCTGACGGTAAAAAAATTTACTTATCAGCCTATCATTTTTGAAAATTTCGGATAAAGAGCAATAGCCAGAATCATGAAAAGAATCTGTGATACACTCATTGAAAAATCAAATCCAAAGGTCAGCTTTATGATAACAAGATTAATTTCACTGGGAGAAATGCTTATGCTTTTGGAATATGCCAGCCAATGCAGTGCGTCTACATGCTCGGCTCCCGAACCGGCAATAGCCCCGACTATTGCTCCTGCAATCAGCAAGGCTATTAAAAGAATTTTATTTTTCATTTTATGTATCCTTTCCGTCTGTTAATTATTGTCCTGTAGAGCCGAAACCGCCTGAGCTTCTTTGTGTTTCGTCCAAACTATCGGCAGTTTCGATTCTCGGAATAATGACCGGAGTCATTATCATTTGTGCTATTCTCATTCCGTTTGTAACAGTAAAGCTTTCATGACTGTTATTTATTAAGGGTATTTTTATTTCGCCTCTGTAATCGCTGTCAACTACGCCTACGCAGTTGGCAAGTGAAATGCCGTGTTTTGATGCAAGTCCCGATCGGGGGTAAATCAAAAGAGCGCATTGATCGGTATCGGGAGCGGCGGCAAGTCCTGTTGGGATAAGCTTAATTTCTCCCGGTGCGATTATAACGTCATTATCCAGACATGCCGACAGATCCATACCGGCGCTGCCGGCGGTTGCCTGTGCAGGAACAACGGCATTTTCATTGAGTTTCTTTATTTTAAGAATATGATTCATAAAAATCTCCTTTATTAAATAACTCCTCTGTAATAGAGTCCTCTTGTGATATTGTCTTTGGATGAATAGCCGAAACGGTATTCATCAATTATTTTTTTTATTTCATCAGGACCTTCATCTGTAAAATAAAGGGTAATGAAACTGATGTTTTTTAAATCCTCCAATCTGTCAGCCAGGTAAAGCGGCTGTGCATTTAAAATTTCCGTATAATTTCCGTGACAAACGATTTTATTAGCACGTCCTGTACGGTCAAATATAATTTTTTTACACTTTTCACATCCGACTTCATTTTTTATGGGACAATTTTTGGTAAGCATAACTGGAAGATATCCATAAGCAATAATTCCAGTAGAAATAGCTTTTCTTAACGAAGATATCTGCTTAAGTTTCATTTCAAATGATAAAACAGTATCTTCAAAATTCATTTTTTTCAAAAAGTTCAGACTGTATGAATTGGCTGTATTGAGACCGAAATCCCCATGCAGCTTAAAGCCGAGTTCCTTTCCGATTTTTATGTAAGCGGGATTGCTGCACATTAAATGTTCTGCGCCTAAACTTTTGCATTTTTTCAGTACACCGAATATTTCCGCTTCATTATATATAAATCTTGGAGGTTCAATAATAATTTTTGAAATATTTTCATATCTGTTATTCAGGAAAACATTTGTTGGAATAATTATACGGTCGGCTTCAAAAACTGCATCAAGCTGATTTTGGTTTGAAATTCGCACACGGATTTCTTTCAGACTTTCAATTTTATTTTCCGGATCAATATCAAGAGGAACGCAGATATATTCAGGTGTGTTTCTTTTTATAGATTTAAGGTTAAGCGCTTCAACGGCATTTCTTCTCAAAGCATTGATAGTTTTTGCGCTGAGAGAAAGACCTTCATCTATATCGACACTAAGATTGCCGAACTTATAAATTGTTCCGCCGAGCTTTGAAAGCTGACGTTCCAGATATATAAAGTCAATAGGTTTTTTTATAGCAGTTTCAGGAATTTCTCCGTAAACTGTTACGGATTCAAAGCTGTCAGAAACAGTAAGCTTAACCGGACTGTCTTTTTTTATTTCAGCATAAAAATCAAGCTTTCCGGATTTCTTTTCGTGACTGTACTTTTTTCTTATATCCGGCAAAATATCTTTGGCAGCAATTACATCTTCTTTTTCACGGCTTCCGAACATATTTGAAAATTTACCGGTGAAATATCCGTCTGTGAATCCGCTTCTGGAGAATATGGATCTGAGAAGCGCCATATCCGGAGTTTGACCGTTCAAGGACTGTCTGCATGCGCATACTGCTGCTGCAACATATTCAGGACGTTTCATCCTTCCTTCGATTTTTAGCGAAAAAACTCCAATATCTGACAATTTTTGAAGATGATTGACCAATGACAGATCCTTCAGAGATAAACCATTGAATTGCGGATTTTTGTATACTGAATATGGAAGACGGCAAGGCTGAGCACAAAATCCCCGATTAGCGCTTCTCTGACCTATTAATGAGGACAAATAGCATTGCCCTGACATGCACATACACAATGCTCCATGAACGAATACTTCTGTTTCAATTTCCGTTGAACATATTTCTTGAATTTGTTTTTCAGTTAGCTCCCGTGAAATGACAACACGTTTGAATCCCAACTCTTTAAGAAGCTGAGCACCTTTGACTGAATGTATAGTCATTTGCGTAGAACCGTGGATATTTGCGTCAGGCACAATATTTCTGATAATTTCCGCCGCACCAAAATCCTGTACAATAAAAGCGTCAATTCCTGCATTTGCGGCATTTTTTATAAATTCGGCAAATTCATTTACCTGATTATCAAAAATAATCGTATTAACGGTAAGATAAATTTTTATGTTGTGAAGATGACATAAATCTGCTGCTTGTTTAAGCTCCGCATTGTCAAAATTTGCGGCATTTTGTCTGGCTGAGAATTGTTTGCCGCCGATGTAAACAGCGTCGGCGCCGCAGTTTACGGCGGCTTTCAGTGATTCAAGACTTCCGGCAGGAGCGAGTATTTCAGTACCTGACATTATATACTGTCTTTAAGCTTTTTAAGCTGCTGATTGCTTTCAAGCTGTTCAATTTTGGCTTTTAATACTTCAATTTCTTTTAAAGCAGCGTCCCGTTCAATGCGTGCTTTTCCTGCCTCGTCTACATATTCCTTTGCCTGCATTCTTATATTGTCAACATTTCCCTGAGCCTTGCTTAAGTCGTCAAGGGTTGAAAGAGCTACCATAACTGCGGCGGAATATGGTGAAATGGAACTGTTTCCCGAACACATATCGTTAAGTCTTTTTTCAAGCATTTTTGCCAGACCGTAAACGTAGCTGGGCGGTTCTTCAGTTTGAAGCATGTATTCTTTGCCGCATATCATAACTTTTAATCTGTTAAGCATTTAAATTTATCCTTTCAGGCGGAAAAATTCCGCAGTAAATTTTCTTCATCTTTTATTATAATATATTTTATCGAAATTGAAAATACCTAAATAAAATTTTTTTAAAATTTTCAGAAATATCTTATTAGTGCGGTAACTTTTCCGAGGATTTTTACATTATCTGAAATAATAGGATTCATATTGTCATTTTCCGGCTGAAGTCTGTAGTGGTTTTCTTCCTTAAAAAATGTTTTTACGGTTGCGCTTTCATCGTCTACGAGCGCAACTACCACTTCGCCGTTTTCAGCATAGTCTGTTTGCTCGACTATAACGATATCTTCATTGAAAATACCAATATTTATCATACTGTCTCCCTTTATTTTTAGTGCGAACAAGGAGTTACTGTAATTTTTATCAGTATTAAAATTAATATACTCGGTAATATTTTCAATTGCAAGTATAGGCTGACCTGCAGCGACGTCTCCCACAAGAGGAACCGATACATTATTCCCGCCTTTTAGCTTAATTGCACGGTTGTGGTTGTCCATTTTTTCCAGATAACCTTCTGAAACCAGTAGGTTTATATATTTATGAACGGTTGAAGTGGATTTTATATCCAAAGCGTTGCAGATTTCCCGGACGGTAGGAGGAAATCCGCTGTTAATTGAATCTTTTATAAATTCGTAAATAGCTTTAGCTTTTTCGTTAAGCATATTATTCCTGACCTTTCAATTTTTTATATATCATTTTTGCAACCTTGTATACGTCTCCGCAGCCCAGCGTAATAACCAGATCGCCGTCATTGGCGTTTTCACATATATAGTCGCAAACCTGACCGAAGTTTTCATATTTTCTTTCATCAGTGTATTCAGCGTTTTCGTCTTGAGGGAAATAAATACAGCAGTCTATTTTTTCAGCAAGATTTCTGGTATAGATATTATAAGTATTCTTTTCTCTGGAACCCATAATATCTGTCAGTACTGCATTATCGGGAATAGAAAGAGCCTTGGCAAAATCGTCAAGCAGTATTGCAGTTCTTGAAAAGGTAAATGGCTGAAACACTGCCCATACTTTGTTATAACCCATGTCCATTGCAGCTTTAAGTGTTACGGAAAGCTCGGTGGGATGATGAGCATAATCGTCAACAATTGTAATTCCTTTTTCTTTGCCGATAAGCTCAAAACGTCTGCCCGCACCTCTGAAGTCGGAGAGTCCTTTTTGTATACTTTCAAATGATACGTTAGCGTAAAAAGCGGCTGCTGCGGCAGCAAGAGAATTTAATATGTTGTGTACTCCGGCAACGTGAAGATTGATTTTTCCCAGAGCTTTACCCTTATACATGAGTGTATATTCAGTTTCCATACCGGAAATTTTTTTTATATCGGCTGCATAATAGTCATTTTTTGAATCCAGACCAAATGTTATAAATTCCTTTCCGGTAATGCCGTCAACAGCTTTAAGCGTATTGGCGTCATCACCGTTGATTATCAGCGCTTTTGTTGCCATTTCACTGAATTTGCGGAAAGACTTTATAATATTTTCAAGGTTTTTAAAGTAGTCAAGATGATCCTCATCAATATTCAGAATTACTGCAACGTCAGGATAAAGTTTTAAAAACGTATCAACAAATTCACATGCTTCGCATACCATTATATCACTTTTTCCCGCACGTCCGCTTCCTCCGATACATGGAAGCTTTCCGCCGATAAATGCGGACAAATCCACTCCGGCGGTAAAAAGAATTTGAGTGATCATAGAGGTTGTGGTAGTTTTTCCGTGAGTACCGGAAACGCATATGGCATTGTCGTACCATCCGGTCACTATGCCTAAAAGCTCGCTTCTTTCCAGTACAGGAGCATTTGATGCTTTAGCTGCAATCAGTTCCGGATTATCTGCCATTATAGCGGCAGTGTGAACTATTAGGTCGGCGCCTTCAATGTTTTCAGCACGTTGTCCCATAAAAACGGGAATCCCCATTTTTCTGACAGCTTCAAGAGTTTCTGTTTCATTGTTGTCAGAACCTGTAAGGTAATATCCCTGAGAATGAAGGATCTGCGCCAGCGGATACATTCCGGAACCTCCGATTCCGATGAAATGTATATGCTTTTTGTCCTTTAAAATATCTTTGTTCATATTATCAAATCCTATCTTTAGCAATTTTATTTCTATATTATATGCATATTTTTTCCGTCTGCGTTCAATAATATCCATATACTAAACCAATAAAAAGTTTTGAATTTAGTGTAAACATTTCAAGGAGGCATAATTTTATGGATATTTCGGATATTAAAATCAGGAAAACAATTACTGAGGGAAGGCTCAGGGCAATTGTTTCAATAACTATCGAGGATACTCTGGCAGTACACGACATTAAAATCGTTCAGGGTGATGAAAGACTTTTTGTGGCAATGCCAAGCCGGAAAGATGAAAGCGGAGTATTCCGAGATATTGTACATCCTATTTCACCGAGTGCAAGACAGTTGATTGAAGATCAGATTTTAGATGCCTATAAACGTCATTTAGCAATATCCGAAGCAGAAGCTCAGGCGGTTTAAATGCTTTTACCTGTCGTATTTACGGCAGGTTATTTTTTTGAAAGATACCATGCCTTTAGAACGCCGATTTGAGTTTTGGAATCGGTAATTTCCCCGTTCATTACCATTTCTACAGCTTTTTCCATAGGGATTTTTTCAACATCGAGAAATTCGTCCTCGTCCAGACGCTGTCTGGAAAATTCAAGTCCCTTAGCTATATAAAGGTGAATAACCTCGCTTACATAGGCGGGAGTAGGAAGTATCTCCCCCAGATATTCATATGATTTGCAGGTACAGCCTGTTTCTTCCAGAAGTTCTCTTTTTCCGCAGTCATAATGTTTTTCGCCGGGTTCGATTTTGCCGGCAGGTATTTCAAGAATAGCCTTGTGGTGCGGATATCGGTACTGTCTTACCATGAGGATCTCGTTATTATCTGTTATAGGAATAACGGTAACTCCTCCGGAATGGTGAACGACGTCTCTGAGTACTTCTTTTCCGTTTTCAAGCAGGGCTGTATCTTTGGTTACCTCAAAAATTCTTCCCTTATATATACTTTCACTATTTACTGTCTTTTCTTCAAGGTGCATTTTTATTCCTCCGTTTTGCAGTTTGCTGATTTTTTATTTAAATACTGTTCTTCCATACTGCATGAATAATCCTTACTGTAATCATAACAGTGTGAAAATCCTGATTCATTATTCTTTTTCTTTCTGAATACGACTATATATGCGCCAAGACATATCAGTCCGATTATTGAAATTACAATGCCGATTTTCAGTCCTGGGGTTTCATACCTGAATTCAATGGTATTTTCTCCGGCGTCTGCCTTTACCGCCATGAATCCATAGCTTACTTTTTCAATGTCGGCAGGTTTTCCGTTTACATAAGCAGTCCAGCCTTTGTCATAAGGTACGCTGAAAAATACCAGCTTCGATTTTTCAAGATTGATTTCAGCGTCAAAGCCGTCTGAATCATATGTGAATTCCGAACATACTTCTTTTCTGCGTTCTATGCAATCTTGAATGTAGGTTGAATCGTTAAGACCGAGAGTTTTTTCGGAAGGCAGTTTAGAAATAATGTCCGAATATTTTTCAGCCTGTTCGTCACTGAGTATTAAAGCACGCAGCAGCAGACGCTCTCTTGTCTGTTCTGAGTGATTGGCAGCAGATTCTTCCGTTATATAATTATCAAAAGTAAATCCCATAGGAAGGTAGTATTTATTTTCATATACGTAAAATCCGTTTTGGGTGTTTTTATATTCAAATCCGGGAAGATCGCAGATATAGGTATATGTTTCTTCTTTGTCTGAGTATACTTTATCAAAGAAATATTTAACAGAGAAAAGTCCTCTTATAGTATATTTTTCAAGAGGGGCTCTTGAAGCCACGTCTCTTGTTACACCGATTTGCGGGTAAAATTCCATTATGCTTCCCGGAACAATACTCTGGAATGCTCTCATTGAAGAATATCCCCAGAACATAGGATAGTTATCGTAATTTTCAGAAATATCGATTCTGAAGTACTGATTTTCTTCTTCATCAAGAGTGATATTTTCTTTTCCGTTAATACCATTGTTGATATAAGTTGACGGATACGATCCAAGAGTAACTCCGAAATATACTACCGACGATGTGCATACTATGCAGCAGACAACCGTTGAAACAAGAGCAGAGATTATATAGGTTCTGCCTTTCTTTTTAAGACGGTCAATAAAGTAAAGCAAGGCAAGTCCTGCAATGGAAATGAAAAGAATTAATGCAAAGTAAGCAGGATAATTTGCAAATTCAAACCATGATACCTCGTCGTCTGTCTTTTTGGGAAGAATGGAAATGACAGCGAGTCCTGCCATTACAATGCCGCAGACTTTTATTCCGCTTCTTAGATCTATTGATTTGTCGTCAAGAGCCTGAGCGGTCATCATTGCCATAATAAGAATAGGCATGTAGAACCATCTTGCATAGTAAGAACTGTTAAATGTATAGAAAGCGCTGTTTAAAATCGGAATAAATGCGCATATCATGCATATTATTACAAGTCTGACAGACCAGTGTTTTTTCTTTGATTTTGAAAAGGCTATTACGCCTGCCATAGAAAACATAGGCAGATAACCGCCGATCGACGCCCATTTTGCTCCGTCAGAGCTGAACAGATTAGGTCGTGCCGGAACGTCGGGAATCATAAAGAAGCTCTGTATGATTCTTAAAATACGTGTTTTGTCACTGTATGCAACCAGATCCAGACCGTAAAGTCTTTCATTTATTCTGTAATTTCCCAGAATTGCCAGAGCGGAAGGAAGAAGCATAAACATGGCTATCATAACGCCGATTACCGCTTCAATTACCAGTCCGAAAAATTTTTTCCATGTAATATTAAAATCAGGGGATTTAAGTCTGACAAGAATATAAAGTATTACGAAAACAGCCTGACCGGTAAAGAAGAAATAGTTTATTATTCCCATAAGCGCTACAGACGCTGCAAATACCCCTCTTCTGTTGTTATTGATCCTTTCTTCCAATGCAATAAGCATCAGAGGGAACAGCGCTGTTACGTCCTGAAAATGATTAAAAAAGATATTGAACAGCTGGAATCCTGAGAAAGCGTAAAGCAGACCGCCGATAAGTGCGGCATTTTTATTTCTTACAAATCTTCTTATAAATGCATATGCGGTAAGGGTAGCTACGCCGTGTTTAACGGCAAGTAAAACAGGCATTGCAAATACTACAAGATTATTCGGAAGGGGAACGGTCAGCCAAAAAAACGGACTTCCCAGAAGATAGAATGAATACGAACCTAAAAAGTTTGAACCAAGATCAGTACCCCAGTCCCAACCCAGACCTTCGTTTTTTATAAAATCCTGTGCATGAATGTAAAATGGTATTTGCTGGGAGTTATAATCTCCGTAATACAGGTAATATCCTCCGGTATATATCATTATCGGAAGTATTACAAGAAACAGCGATAAAAATCCGATTATAAATGCTCTGAAGTATTTTTCTTCCTTACGGGAATTAACAAGTATACTTGTATTCATATTATTTTGCTTGTCCTTTCTTTTATTGTCTGTAACATTTCTATATATTTTGAATATAATAAATCAGAGGTCAACGATATTAGTAACAATGCCGTTTTTTGCAATATCAATTATTCCGAAAGAAGGTCGATTTCCGTCTCTGGGACAGGAAACGCTTCCGGGATTCATTGTGTAAAGACCGTTATCATATTCGTTGAATCTTGCATGTGTATGCCCGTAGAGCAGTATATTCGCACCTTTTTCTCTGGCAATCTTTTTTAGGGGTTCAACAGAGGATTTTACGCCGTATTGATGACCGTGAACAGCAAAGATACAGTTTTGATCATCAGGAGTGAAAAGAAGTTCTTTTTCGCTCAGACTTGCAAAATCGCAGTTTCCTGCTATGTGAATAAATTTTTTATCAGGATATTGAGTGTAAATACGGTTAAGCTCTCTTTCACCGTCGCCTAAATGTATATATAAATCGGCATAAAAGTCCTGTACGATTTTGTTTAATGCAAAATAATTATTATGCGAATCAGACATAACTATAATTTTCATTGAATACTCCTTAAAATTTGTTTGCAGAGGTTATATATAAAAAAATTATAACATAAATATAGAATAATTACAATGGTTTTTAGGGCGTTTCACAAAAGAAAACATAATTTATTTTGGAAAGAGGTTTTACTTATGTCTAAAATTGATCCTAAAAATGCCGACGAACTTTTAAAGGTTGTGAGCAAAAAACTGAATGTTCCGGCAGATACGTTAAAAAAGCAGCTTGAAGAAGGAAAATTTGACGCTGCGCTTAATAATATGAGCAGCAGCGAGTCTGCAAAATTTAAACAGGTTATGAATAATCCGAAGCTTGTAGAAAAAATTATTTCTACTCCTCAGGCACAGGCGCTTTACAAAAAAATAACCGGAGAAAAATAAATTGGTTTAAGGAGGAGGGAACAATTTAAAATGGACGATTTAATGGGTAAAATTCAGGAGATGCTGTCAGACGAAGAAAGTATGAAGCAGATAAGTGAATTGGCGCAGATGTTCTCCTCCTCTGATAATACTGAAACAAAATCAAGTGAATCGCCGTCAAAGCCAGATAACAACGGAAACGGACTTCCGGGCGGTATTGCAGGTCTCGGTATGGGTGATTTTGATTTTACAAAAATTCTGAAAGTACAGGAAATTATGAACAAAGCCTCTAATGACAAAAATGCTGAGTTTCTTTTGGCGCTGAAACCTCTTTTAAGGGAAGAACGACAGTCCAAGGTCGATAAAGCAGTTAAAATGCTTAAGCTTTTTACAGTATGGACAGTACTTAAGGACAGCGGATTGTTAAACGATTTGTTCTGAAGAAAGGAGGAACTATATGGATTACAGTCAGTCAGATATTAATCATATGCGGCAGGACGCTTTACGGCGTACCCGTGAAATGCACAGCCGTTCCGGTTACAGCAAAAACAATGTACAAGCTAAGGAAAGCCCACCGATTTCCTCGGAACAGTTTAAAATTAATGAAAATGAACGGAAAGAAAATGCATCAGCTGTATATAAAAATAACAGCAATCCGCTGAACGGACTGCTGTCAGGTTTTTTTACAGACGGCAAGATCGATAATGATAAAATAATTATAATAGCTTTAATTTTTATTCTTGCAAAAGAAGGCGCAGACTTAAAACTGCTTATTGCGCTGGGATATATACTGATGTAAAATATAGGGAGAATTATTATGAATGATGTAATTTTTAAAGGAATATGGGTGTTGTTGGGAATTATTATGCTGAGGTATTATGCCAAAAGAAAACACACTGTAAAATCAGCTTTTTTCGGTATGCTGTCAGGCGGTACGGTACTTGTGCTTATGCACTATTTTGGAAGTCATATAGGATTTTCTCCGCCGCTGAATCTTTTTAATACTATGATTTCTCTTGTGCTTGGCGTACCGGGAGTAATACTTATTTCGGCAGTAAATTTGCTTTTATAATGTTTTTTTGTTACGCATTATAAGCGCAGTTCCGATTGCTGCTATCCCTGTTAGGAAAGCTGCTGTAATACCATTGTCTCCTGTTTTTGGAGAACCGGATTTTGTATTAGTTGTTGTAGCGGAAGTTTTAACAGTTGTTTCTGTAGATAATGTTGTATTGCTGATAGTTGTATTATCAATATTTGCTGAAGTAGTAGTTAAATTTTCTGACTCAGATACACTTTCAGTGGGGGTGGTATCGTCTGTATTTGCAGCTTCCATAGAATCAATCAGATACTGTTTCATTTCATCATAAGTCATATAATTTGAAGTTATATCTGTAAAAGAGTATTTATATTCTGATGAATCAAAAAGGTCTCTTTTATTTACATGTGTAAAAGAATATTCAGATATTTTGTTGTCATATGTTTCCTTATCGACTGGTTCACCGTTTACTTCATATATATCATTGACAATATCGTGAGAAAGTTCATCAATTACTGTTAGAGAAAAATCTTCCATTTTAATAAAGTTAATTCCAATTTTTGAACCGGCTTTTTCAATAAAATAGTCGTTTCTAAAAATTCCGTTCCTTTCGGAATATGCTGAAAAGAAATCCTTGAAACCAAAATCCTTAAGCTTGATTAAATCACCATTAGAATAACTATAAAGTCCTCCATACCAAAAAACCATTGGGTCGCCTATGTAAAGTTCAGGTATTTCATCTTCATTAAGATATAAAAGACGGCATTCACAGTATTCTGTCTGATTTTGTGAAAATTCATCCATTGCTTCAAGATATGCTTCCTGCCAGCTTTTTTCAGAAGCAGAAACATTAAATGCAGTAAAAGAAGCTATCGAAATTGCTGTGCAGAGCAAGCAGGTGAGAAATTTGTTAATTTTTTTCATGTATTTGTCCCCTTAAAATTGATTTTACATTATTTATACACAAAGTCACTTTTGATAAAAACTATCAAAAGTGACTTAATAAATTTTTTTATTAACTTCCGACTAATAAGACGAAGTTTTTTGAAATTCCTGTAACAAATTACTTGATTTCGATTGTAGCGCCAGCTTCTTCAAGCTTTGTCTTAAGTTCTTCAGCTTCTGCCTTAGAAACGCCTTCCTTGAGAGCCTTAGGAGCTGATTCAACAACTTCCTTAGCTTCCTTAAGACCAAGACCGAGAGCGTCCTTAACAGCCTTGATAACAGGCATCTTAGCGTCGCCGAATGAAGTCAGAACTACGTCGAATTCTGTCTTTTCTTCAGCAGCAGCAGCGCCGCCTGCAGCAGGAGCAGCAGCAACAGCAGCTGTTACACCAAATTCTTCCTGAATAGCGTCAACCAGTTCAGCCAGTTCCAGAACTGAAAGAGCTTTAATATCTTCAATAAACTTTAAAATCTTTTCTGAAGCCATGATTAATAATCTCCTTTTATAATAATGTAATTAATTGAGACAGATAAAACTGTCAGCGTAAAAATTAAGCAGCGTCTTCTGACTTGCTGTCTGCAACAGCCTTGAGAATAGCAGCCAGTCCCTGAATAGGACCCTGTAACGAACCAACAAGCTGTGCAAGAAGAACGTCCTTTGCTGGAATTTTTGAAAGAGCAACAACGCCCTTTTCATCATAAATTTCACCGTCAACCATACCGGCTTTCAGATTAAATTTACCGTCCATTTCTGAAGCGTACTTACCTAAAACTCTTGCAGGAGCTGTCTGATCCTCGTTTGAAACAGCAATAGCAGTTGTTCCTTCAAGAACGTCGTCAAGACCTTCGATTCCTGCATTTTTAAGAGCAAAACGCAGAAGTGAATTCTTTTCTACAGAATACTTAACGTTTTCAGCACGGAGATCACGTCTGAGCTTTGTATCCTCTTCAACTGTGATGCCCTTGTAGTCAACGATAACGAATGAAACTGCATTCTTGAGTGTTTCTGTAAGCTGTTCAACCTTAGCCTTCTTAGCTTCTAAAACCTTTTCGCTTGGCATTATAGTTTCACCTCCGATTATTTGTATAATCGTATCAAAAGAATAATGCAAAAAACCCTTTTCCAGAGGAAAAGGGCATAAATAAATCATATTTAATGCACATTCCTCGGCTGGACTTATGGCTTTCGCCACCAACTGTCTTAAGAATACGATTTGTTTTAACAACTTTAATATTATATCACGGTTTTAAATGTTTGTCAACAGTTTTTCTGATTTATTTTAAAATTTCCAGTGCTTTTTTTAACTGTGTATCTGTTTCAGGATCTGGATTGCTTATATCAGTATCTTCCGGAAGGTCAACTTCATAATCTGGTAAAAGACCTATTTTATGGTAGCATTCGGATTTTGCCGTTTTATATGTAGCAACAGTAATTTTCAAGCCGCCGCCGTTTTTCAGTTCAACTGTATTTTGCATGATTCCTTTGCCGAATGTTTTTTTCCCTACAAGCTTTGCCTTGTCGAAATCTCTTAGAGCAGAGGCAAAAAGCTCTGCCGCACTGGCAGTATTTTCATTTACCAGTACTGCCATTGGTAAGTCGAGTTCTTCAGCGTCAGATTCGCATATTACTTCAGTTTTTCCGTTTTTGAATTCAGCTGTGGCAACTACACCTTCCGGAAGAAGCGGATCAAGACATGATGAGCATGAAGTAAGCAGACCGCCTCCGTTGTCTCTGAGATCAAAAATTATACCCTTTGCATTATTTTTCAATGCATTGTCAAGGGCTTCTTCATATTGTTTAACAGTGGTTTCTTTAAAACCGGTAATTTTTATATATGCTATATTATTTTCAAGCATATCATAGGTAACGGTTATAGTGTCAATTTTCTTTCTGGTTATTGTGTATTCTAATTTTTCTCCGTTTCGGTCAAGAGTGATTGTAACGTCTGTTCCTTCCTTGCCTCTGACTAGACTAATTAAGTTATCATATTCAACATTTTCTGCATCAATACCGTCGACAGCTGTCAGAATATCACCTTCTTTAATATCGTATTCAGAAGCCGGGGAGTTTTCTGTAACGCTTACAATTTCAATCTTTTTTGCATCGTTTTGAATTACGGTTATGCCGATTCCGGTAAGTGAACCCTGAGAGTTTATTACTGACTGTTTATATTCGTCAGGCGTCATATATGCCGCATAGTCGTCGTCAAGTCCGTCTACAAGTCCTTTTAATGCACTTGTAACTAACGTTTCATCGTCAGCATCTTCATAAAAGAATTCGTCAATATAATCTTTTACTTCAAAAATTTCCTGAATAATATTTTCCTTTTCTTTTAAATCAGAAAAATGTTTATTGCATAGACCAAAAACTACAGCGCCTGTTATTGCAGATGATATCAAGGCGGCAAGAAAGGTTTTGGCTTTGCTTAATTTATTATTCATTTTATCGCCTTCTTTTGTTTAAAAAAACAGGGACAAGAAGTATAAACTTGCCCCATATTAATTTATTTTAGTATAAGTATCCGGTTGGGTCAACTGTTGAACCGTTAACTCTGACTTCAAAATGACAATGATTTCCTGTAGACCATCCGGTTGAACCTACTGAAGCAATTGTTTCTCCGGCGGATACTGACTGTCCTACTGAAACATAAACGGCTGAGCAGTGAGCGTAAAGGGTGGATATACCGTTTCCATGGTCAACCATTACATAATTACCGTAACCGCCGTTACAGCCGCAGCTGCTGTCTTTGCCGTAGTCATGAGAACAGCCTGATTTTACAAGTGTAACTGTACCGCTTCCGGCAGATACTATTGAAGCTCCGTGAATTCCGCCGCCGGCAATATCAATACCTGCATGAAGCGAACCCCATCTGTAGCCATATCCGCTGGAAATACTATAAAATCCGGGGACAGGCCATGTTAAAGCGCCGCTGTAGCTTCCGGTTCCGCTTGAACCTCCGATTTCTCCATCGCCGGAGTTATCCCCGCCGCCTGCAGCTGAATCGTCCGAACTGTCATTTTCACTATCATCTTCGCTATAGGAATTATTGCTGTTTTCTTCATTGCTGCTTTGCTGCGACGTAGCGGCGGCAGCGGCAGCAGCTTCAGCCTGTTGTCTTGCTATTTCATTAATTTCGGCAATTTCAGCGTCCATAGCGTTATTATCAGCTTCGTATTGGTCAATATCAGCCTGTCTTGACGCTATTTCTGCTTGTTGTCGGTCAATATAATCCTGTGATTCCTGATAATCGTTGTTAAGTTCAATGATTGCAGCATTAAGTTCTTTTTTGCATTCTTCTTGTTCAGCCAGATTAGCATTAAGTTCTGTTTTTTCAATATCAAGTTGAGTCTGGGCTTCTTCAAATTGTTCAAGCTGAGTCATCAGAGAATTTACCAATTCATTGTCATGCTTTGAAACTTGAGAAATAATCTCTATTTTTGAAAGCATATCATAAAAGTCGGTAGCTCCTACTAATGCAGACGCTAAACTGTCATTTCCTGAAATATACATTGCTCTCAGACGACTTTTAAATTCTTCAAGACCGATGTCTATATCTTTTTGTTTATTTTCGATATCAATTTCAAGCTGATTTATTTTTTCTTCTTTTTCAGCTATTTTATTGTTGATGTCATTGATTTTGGTATTTACAATTTCAATATTTTCATTTTGGAGATTAATTTTTTCCTGAAGAAGTTCCTGATCTTTTTCAGCCTGAGAAATATCGCTGTCAATACTGTCCATTTCTTCCTGAAGACGTTTGATTTCAGCTTCATTAGCCGCTTTTTCATCTTCAAGATCAGAAATTGTTTTCGCTTGTACTGCAACGTGATCATGATTATTAACATATGTAAGACTGCCTGCGGCAACAAATGCGCATATAAGCACCGCCGCAATTTTTAATTTTCTTATTTTTAATTTCATGTTTAAAGCCGGATAATCCGGCATTTACACCACCAATCTTTTTTATACATTCAGATGTTTACGTGTGCTGAGGACGCTTCCCAGAGCGCCGATACAGCCTCCTGCCAGAATATAAATTCCTGCAACCTTGAATATAATATCATTGAAAGGTATAATACTTCCCATACCTATGATATTTAATATATTAACCTCTTTAGTAAGCAGTTCAACAACGGCGTCATAACCGAACCATGTTATAACTGTAGCTACCAAACCGGCAGCGATTCCTGTTACCATTCCTTCTACAAAAAAAGGAACTCGTATGAACGCATTAGTAGCTCCTACATATTTCATAATACTTATTTCATTTCGTCTTGCAAACACGCTTGCCTTAGTAGTATTTGATATGATAACCATTGATACTATAGCAAGAGCAATAATTATAGCGGAAGCTACCCATGTGACAATTTTTCTCATTTCTGTAAGTATATTAACAAAATCATAAGGGGCTCTTATTGAGTAAACATGATCAAGCTCTTCAATTAAAGTAACTGTTTCCGATGTTAATGAAATATCCTTGATTTTAATTCTGTATGAATCAAGCAATGGATTGTCATCTCCCAGGGAATCGAATACTTTTTCATATTCAGCCATGCTTTTTTTCATAGATTCAAAGGCATCGTCTTTTGAATAAAAGGAAATATCATCAATGTTTTCAATTTGTTCCAGTCTTGCCTTGACATCTTTCATCTGATTTTCAGTGATATTTTCGTCAAGGAAAACGATTACTTCATTTTTATTTTCAATTCCTCCGATAATTGAATTCAGATTTATGTAGAAAAGAATTGAAATACCGACCAGAAGAAGTGAAACAAGCAGAACGCAAAATGATGCAAATGCCATCATTCTGTTTTTCCAGATGTTATCAAGTCCCTGACGTCCTAAATATCTGATACCGCTAAGCTTCATTATTGCCTCCAATCACTTCGTCAAAGACAATTTCTCCGGAGTTAATGTTAATGATTCGTCCTCCGAAGTGCCGGACAAGATCATGTTCATGAGTGACCATGAGAATAGTTGTACCGCATTCGTTTATACCTTTTAGAAGTTCAACAATTTCATAAGAAAGCTCAGGATCGATATTTCCCGTAGGTTCGTCCGCAATAATAAGTTGGGGATCGTTTACCAGCGCTCTGGCAATGGCAACACGCTGCTGCTCGCCGCCGGAAAGCTGATTGGGATAGGAATTTGCCTTATCCTGAAGTCCCACAAGGCTTATAACATAAGGAACTCTTTTTCGTATATACTTTCTTGGTGCATCAATAACACGGAGTACGAAAGCAACGTTTTCGTATACGGTCATTGACGGAATCAGCCTGAAATCCTGAAATACAAAACCAATGGTTCTTCGGAATTCAGGGATTTTTTTCTTTTGCAGCTTACTTAAGTTATAGTCGTTGACCATAACAATACCGCTGGTAGCGTCAATTTCTTTGAGTATCAGCTTAATAAGCGTACTTTTACCTGCGCCTGACGAACCTACGACAAAAGCAAAATCGCCGTCGTTAATTCTCAGGCTGATGTTATTCAGCGCATCTACGCCGGTTGAATAGGTAACTGAGACATTTTTCAGTTCTACCAAAGGGACACCTTCTTTCCACCGTATAAAACGGTGATAAAATCAGTTGACCACGTGTAAACCTAATCAGAATTTAATCGGATTAGCTGATAAATATTTCTTTACCATTAAAGCAATTTTAAATATTATTGCGTGGTCAAATTCTCTAAGATCAAGACCAGTAAGCTTTTTGATTTTTTCAAGACGGTAAACCAGGGTATTTCTGTGAACGAAAAGTTTTCTTGATGTTTCAGAAACATTCAGGTTATTTTCAAAAAACTTCTGGATAGTAAATAAAGTTTCATGATCCAGAGAATCTATACTTCCTCTTTTGAACACTTCATGAAGAAATGTTTCACATAGAGTTGTAGGCAGATGATAAATAAGTCTTGCAATACCCAGATTATCATAGCTTACGATGTTTTTATCGGTATCAAAAACCTTGCCGACTTCAAGAGCCATTTGAGCTTCTTTGAATGAACGTGCCAGATCCTTTACACCAATAACCGCAGTACCTATACCAACATTAACTCTAGTATAGAATTCGCTGCTTAAGGTATCTGCAATGGAACGTGCAAGCTTTTCAAGGTCGTTTGAATCAACAGTATTTTTAATTTCCTTAACAAGAACGATATCGCTTTCTGCAATATTGAAAACAAAATCCTTGTTTTTGTCAGGGAAAAGATTCTGTATAACGTCATATGCCGAAATATCGTTTGCAGAAACGATTCTTATAAGGAAGACAACTCTGCTGATTTCAGCATTGAAATGAAGTTCTCTTGCTTTTATAACGATATCTCCGGGGAGAACATTATCCAGAACAACGTTTTTAATAAAGTTGTTTCTGTCATATTTTTCGTCATAATACTGTTTAATGTTAGATAAGCTTATTGCCATAATACTCGCATATTTAGCGGCATTATCGTCAACGCCTTCCACAAATACGGCATATTCCGGTTTAACCCTTGAGCCGAAAGGCTTGTAGGTATATCCGTCTCTTATAAAAATATCATGAGAATCGCTAAGATCAAGAGAAACGAATTCATTTGTAGTTCCTACTTTTGTAAGGTCACTGCAGGCGATAATTGTTGCCGTTTCATCAACAACTCCTATTACAGCATTAACAGCATCTCTCATCTGATGTACTAGACCTTGAAATAATCTGTTGGACATGTCAGCATTCCTTTCTGTTTTGTGTTTTTAATTCAATGCTTCTATAATGCCTTAATATATTACAAATTGTAACACATTTTAAAGCCGAATTTGTTAACAAATTGTTAACAATTAATATTTGGAAGAAATTTTCAACAAAGAAGCAGTGTTGAAAATTGTATAAAATAAACAAATGGTTAATTTTTTTGTAATAAAAATGTAACGCAAATGCAAATTACATTTTTTCCGGACACTCAATTTTCATAATTGTCAGAGAATTTCTGAGCGCCTGAAGAACTGCTTTGCACAGTACAAGACGAGCTTTTTTCAATTCTTCGCTTTCAGCGTTTTTTACGCTGCATACGTCGTAGAACTTATGGAAAAGAGTTGCAAGTTCTACTGAATATTTAGTGATTTTTGCCGGATCATAAGTTTTGGCCGCATTGTCAATTTCGTTCGGCAGAGCGGCAAGCTGCCTTATAAGTTCGATTTCCTGCGGCTTGTCCAGTACGCTGAGATTTTCAATACTGTAATCTTCCGCTTCAAATCCTTCTGCTTTGAGGTTGGTTATCAGACTGCAAATTCTAGCATGTGCATACTGAACGTAATAAACAGGATTCTGCGATGATTTTTCTACTGCAAGATCCAGATCGAAATCGAAATGTGAATTAGGTTCACGAAGATTAAAGAAAAATCTTGCGGCGTCTATAGGAATTTCTTCAAGCAGAGTTGACAGGGTAATAGCTTTGCCGGAGCGTTTAGATAGCTTGTACTTTTCTCCGTTTCTTACAAGATTTACCATCTGCATTATAACAATATCGAGTTTATTTGCATCCACTCCCAGTGCGGTAAGAGCAGCTTTCATACGTGGTATATATCCATGGTGGTCAGCGCCGAAAATATCAATTGCCTTGTCATATCCTCTTGTTACCAGCTTGTTGTAATGGTAGGCAATATCCGGAACAAAGTAAGTAACAACGCCGTTTGCACGAACCAATACTCTGTCTTTTTCATCTCCTAGCTGAGATGATTTGAACCATAAAGCGCCGTCTTGTTCATATGTATATCCGCTTGCCTTGAGTTTTTGGATAATTTCATTGACTGAACCGTCATTGTGAAGAGTACTTTCCTTAAACCAGTTATCATATGTAATGCGGTATTTTGCAAGGTCACGTTCCAGTCCGGCAATATTTTTAGGAAGGGCAAAATCTGTAAGTGTTTTTTTGCGGATATCTTCGTTTTCACTGGAAAGTGATGAACCGTTTTCTTTGAAGTAGTTGTATGCATGTTCAATGATGTCCATTCCGAGATAAACATCTTCAGGCATTGGGAAATTTTCAGTATCGTTATAGATAGTTTCGCATATATCTTGAATATTTCCGCCGCATTTTTCAATTACGGCTTGTCCTTTACCATTGCATATCTGCATGAATCTGAGATTCAGAGACTTTCCGAATTTTTCAATCTGATTTCCTGCATCGTTTACATAGAATTCACGCTGAACATCGTATCCTGCCCATTTCATAATTTCAGCAAGGCAGTCGCCTATAGCGCCTCCTCTGGCATTACCGATATGCATAGGACCTGTGGGATTGGCAGATACAAATTCAACCAGTACCTTTTTACCGGATCCGGTTTCAGTTTTACCGTATTCACTGCCTTCCTTTATAACGGTGTCAACAATTTCAGAGAACCATCTTCTGCCGAGGAAAAAGTTAATAAATCCCGGACCTGCAATTTCTGTTCTTTCAAAATAAGTTCCGTCAAGAACAAGTTCGTCGCATATCATTTCAGCAATTTTTCTTGGAGGGAGCTTAAAAGCTTTTGCGCATACCATAGCAGTATTTACCGCAAAATCTCCGTGGCTTTTGTCTGCCGGAATTTCTACTCTGAAATCGGGAAGAGGTTCAGAAGGAGCTTTTCCGGTAGTCACCAGTCTGCCCAGAGAAGCTAAAACAATTTCTCTTATTTGTGATGATGCAAGTCTAGTCAAGTTTGCCATGAATTAAATCATACCTTTCTACTTATGCTTTTTTTATATTCATTATAATTTCATTATCAGACATATAACTTGCGTTAATATCTATAGTATATTTTAAATATAGATCTCCGCCGTCGTCCATAAGATTATTTTTTATGGAGTGAGTGTAAATACCGATATCCATTGAACCGTATGGAGTTTCATAGTGGCAGTGATGCTTTTTGCCTGGTTCAATAATCAGATCCGAGCTTGTGCTGCCTGTTCTGATTATTGAAGCAAATTTGTTTTCTGTAACTAAAATTTCTGTTACAGAGCCTTTGAAGCCTGTCGCTTCGGAATCTTCATATGAAATATGGTAGGAATTATTTTTTTTACTGAATTTTCCCTGAGTAATCAATTCCGTTTCGGTTTTTTCATCGTATATGGATTGAATACTTTTCATTTGTATCATTACATTATCTGTCAATTTTAATCTCCTAAACTGCAGCTGAAAACTTCTCCCTGAACGGCGTGTTCAAGAAAATGTTTTGCATTTTCTTCAAAGAGTTCCGTACTGTCACTTACATAGTAAGTATTTTTGCCTGATTCTGTTCTGCTGCTGAGCATATCCTTTTCCATAAGACTGCTCTGTGCATATTTTGCCGCTTCTGCTCCGGGAGAAATAAGCGTAATGTCATTTCCCATAATATCGGAAATAATATCCTTAATAACGGGGTAGTGAGTACAGCCGAGAATCAATGTGTCCACGCCCTCTGCCTTAATAGGAGCAAGGTATTCTTCAGCTACGAGCCGTGTTATTTTGTTGTTTCTGTCCGTATATCCGTTTTCGACCAGATGAACAAATAAAGGACACGGATTTCCTACCACAAATATATGCGAGTTTATACTTTTTACAGCTTTTCCGAAGCTTCCGCTTTTAATTGTTGCGGGAGTGCCTATAACGCCGATTCTTCCGTTTTTGGTTGCGCTGCATGCCGCCTGTACTGCCGGAAGAATTACTCCTGTAAACGGCATGTCGTCAACAAGCGGTTTTGTACCGATGACCGAGCTTACCGTACCGCATGCGGCAATTATCATTTTTATTTTATGTTTTCTTAAAAATTCAACGTCCTGTCTGGCATATTTCATAACGGTCTCACGGCTTCTGCTGCCGTAGGGAACACGGGCAGTGTCGCCGAAATATATTATATTTTCGTTTGGCAGGAGCTTGTTCAGCTCCTTGACTGCTGTAAGACCGCCTATGCCTGAATCAAATACTCCGATAGCGTCATTGTTCATAGTGCTCCTCCGGTAAATAAGAATATGAGAGTTTTAATAATTTCTGTCAGCATTGTCGATAGCCTGTTCAATAAGCTTGTCGATAAGATAGCCGTAAGTCATACCTAAGTTTTCCATAAGCTTAGGGTACATGCTGATAGGAGTAAATCCCGGCATGGTATTTATCTCGTTAAGAATTATTTCATTTTGTTCTGTAAGAAAGAAATCAACTCTTGAAAGTCCCTTGCAGCCCATGGCTTTATAAGCGTCAACTGCGATTTGTCTTATTTCTTTAGCGCTTTCGTCCGGGATATTTGCGGGGATAATAAGATTTACTGAATTATTTATATATTTTGATTCATAGTCATAAAAGTCATTGTTCTTGCCGATCTCGCCGATAAATGACGCAAAAGGAGAGTCGTATCCGAATACGGCTACTTCAAGTTCCTGACCTTTTATGAATTCTTCAATAATAACTTTATTGTCGTGGGAAAATGCGATTTTTACCGCTTCCTTAAGGGAATCAAAATCCTCGGCTTTGTTGATGCCTATAGAAGAACCGCAGTTTGCAGGCTTTACGAAGAGCGGAAATCCCAGATCATCGGCAATATCTTCGCATTCTTTATCAAGATGATTTAGATTTCTGTGAGTAAGCATTCTCCATTTTGCAGTTCTTATATTATTGTAGTCAAGTATGGAGTGAGTATGAGCTTTATCCATACAGGAAGCGGACGCCAGCAGTCCGCAGCCCACATATGGGATACGGGACATGTCTAGAAGTCCCTGAATAGTACCGTCCTCACCGTTTTTTCCGTGAAGAACAGGAAAGACAACATCTACTTTTTTTATTGAAGCTTCACCGTTTTCAATAGTGATAATACCTTTGTGAAGAGGATCGGGAGAAATAACGGCTGAAGAACAGTCCGGATCCTTTTCCCATTCTCCTGAAGCAATATTGCTGACGTCTCCGGGATAGTAAAGCCAGCGGCCTTTTTTGGTAATTCCGATGCAGATAACCTCATATTTGTCTTTTGGCATGTTTTCAATAACGTTAGTTGCGGAAACTAATGAAATATCATGTTCGCTTGAAGCGCCTCCGAAAATAACTACCACTTTGGTTTTTGACATGTTTACATCTCCTTTAATGTCCGTTGATTATCAAAAAATCAAATTATGTATCAATATATTTTAACATATTTCACAATAAACTGCAAGTGTTTTTTGGCTTTAGTCCATAAAAATTATATACATAATTAATTTTTACAAGCTTATACTATTATATTGCAGTATTCCAAAAAAGATTCCGGAAATTTATTCATAAAACGCTTGACTTTTACATTTTTGCATGATATAATAGTAATACCTCTTTTAGGGGTCTATTTTTTTGTTTATAAAATATTTCCCTAACCTGAGGGAGGCAAACTATTCAATATTCCGTATGTTTTACGGAAGAATTTCGTCAGGAGGTGCCGATATGAGAGTAAAGGTGACTTTAGCTTGCACAGAATGCAAGCAGCGCAATTATTGTACGAAGAAGAATAAGAAGAATGATCCTGACAGACTTGAAATGAACAAGCATTGCAAGTTCTGTAAGAAACACACTCTTCACAGAGAAACAAAGTAACGGAGGTCTTGAATATGTCAAAAGAATCAAAGACTAAAGAAAAAAAGACCTCGGACAAGTCCAAAAAGAAAAAACCAAACAGAATTGTTAAGTGGTTTAAGGACTTGAAAAGCGAATTTAAAAAGGTAGTATGGCCAAGCAGAAAAAAAGTTTTTAATAATACGTTCGTCGTTCTGGTTGTATTGGTGATCGCAAGCGTATTTGTAGGAGGACTTGATTTCGGTCTGCTCAAGCTTTTCAGCTTTGTGCTTAATCTAGGATGATGCTTAAACCGGTACTTATAAGGAGGATTATAAATGTCAGAAGCAGCTAAATGGTACGTTATTCACACATATTCCGGCTATGAAAATAAAGTTGCGGAGAATATTGAAAGAGTTGTGGAAAACAGAAAGCTTCACGATCTTATCCTTGAAGTAAAGGTTCCTACAGAAAAGGTAACTGAAATTACCGACGGCAAAACTAAAGAGGTGGAAAGAAAAACCTATCCCGGATATGTTTTGCTGAAAATGGTTTATACCGATGATTCATGGTATGTTGTAAGAAATACCAGGGGCGTTACCGGCTTTGTCGGACCTGCGTCGGAACCTACTCCTCTTTCGGAAGAGGAAGTCAAAGCTCTGGGAGTTGAAATCAATTCCGTTCAGGTGAACTTTGAAGTTGGAGATCAGGTTCAGGTAAACGGAACTGCTATGGACGGATTTATCGGAATAGTCCAGAAAATTAATATTGAAGACGGAACAGTTGATGTTTTGGTATCAATGTTCGGTCGTGACACTCAGGCTACTCTGGCTCTTAATCAGGTCAGAAGGCTTGATGATTAAAATAAAAAAACTATGCAATTGCTTAAAGTGGGAGAGATAAAAATTTTTCATTATCTCGGTGTTACCACAATTATGGAGGTGCGAAAAGCATGGCACAGAAAGTAGTCGGCTATATAAAGCTTCAGATTCCAGCAGGTAAGGCAACACCTGCTCCGCCGGTTGGTCCTGCATTAGGTCAGCACGGTGTTAATATTATGGCATTCACAAAAGAATTTAACGAAAGAACAAAGAACGATATCGGTATGATCATTCCTGTAGTTATTACAGTTTATGCAGATCGTTCATTCTCATTCATTACAAAGACACCGCCGGCAGCCGTTCTTATCAAAAAGGCTTGCGGTATTGAAACAGCGTCCGGTGTTCCAAATAAGAACAAGGTTGCAAATATTACAAAAGAACAGGTTCAGAAAATTGCTGAACAGAAAATGCCTGATTTAAATGCTGGTTCCTTGGAAGCTGCTATGAGCATGATCGCAGGAACAGCTCGTTCAATGGGTATTGTTGTAGTTGATTAATACTTGACGGATGACGAAAAGTTGTTAAACTTTACCGTCTTCTAAAATGGTGGGAGGAAAATTCCGCTAACCGGATAAGCGTTCAAGCTATTTGGTATTACCACTTTAAATGGAGGATTTATAATGAAACACGGTAAGAAATATATGGACAGTGCTAAAGCTGTTGACAGCACAAAGCAGTATGATGCTGCTGAAGCTCTTGATTTGGTTTGCAAGAATGCAAAGGCTAAATTTGATGAAACAATTGAAGCGCATATCCGTCTTGGCGTTGACTCAAGACATGCTGACCAGCAGGTAAGAGGTGCAGTTGTTCTTCCTAATGGTACAGGTAAGAACGTAAGAGTATGCGTATTCTGTAAAGAAGATAAGTATGATGCTGCTAAGGAAGCCGGTGCTGAATTTGTAGGCGGTATGGATTTAGTAGACAAGATCATGAAAGAAAATTGGATGGATTTTGACGTAGTTGTTGCTTCTCCTGATATGATGGGTCTTGTTGGTCGTCTTGGTAAGGTGCTTGGTCCTAGAGGACTTATGCCTAACCCTAAGGCTGGTACTGTAACTCCTGATGTAGCTAAGGCTGTAACAGAAGCTAAGGCAGGTAAGATCGAATATCGTCTTGATAAGACAAATATCATTCACTGCCCAATCGGTAAGGCTTCATTCGGTGCTGCTAAGCTTGATGAAAACTTTTCTACACTTATGGAAGCTGTTGTTAAGGCTAAGCCGGCTGCTGCTAAGGGTACTTATATTAAGTCCTGTACAGTTACATCTACTATGGGCGTAGGTGTTCCGGTTTCAACTGCTAAGTTTGGTGCTTGATCTTATTATTGATATTTTAAAGCGGACAATTTTTTTGTCCGCTTTTTTATACCATTCTCAAAAAGACAAACGCAAGAGTAAATACCAAATCAAAGCTTATTACAATAACGGTATTTACCTTGCGAACAATAAAGATACATTCGTGTACGAGAATAAAACCGTACACGATATTTTTATTTTAGGCGTTTTGGTATTAAATATTCGGACACTGCCAAGACATCATACAAGATTACAGAGCTTACAAAATCCAAAACAACTGCATGAGATGCCATTTCTCAGGATTTGATATCAGCAGTATATTTATTTTAATATGGCTTGCATCGCTGAAAAATCCGACTGATAAATTGTTAGGGAGAATCAAACAATCAGGTACTGGAAGTTCAGGACAGTTCTACAGCTTATAAGGCTAAGCTGTTCGGTAAGGCAGGAGGAAGATAAAAATATTCGTCTTTATTTTCTTTACCATTGCACATTTTTTCTAAAAGTATGGTATAATAGTTCAAGTGAATAAACTATAGAACGGAGAAATATCATGGATAGGTGTTCAGAAGAACGAAAAACGCTTGCCAATGAATTTTTAGAATGCAGAAAAGTCATCATTGCATTGGGTGATGAAACAAGGCAGGGTATAATAATGACTTTACTGACCAGTGATAAAGTCGGACTTCGTGTAGGTGAGATAACCGAGAAAACACACTTGTCTCGTCCTGCGGTTTCACATCATATTCAAATCTTAAAGGATGCTGGAATCATAGCTATGCGGCGTAAGGGAACAAAGAACTTTTATTATATGAGTTCAGATGAAATTGAATGGTCAAAATTAAAAAGATTGGTAAATCATATTGACGAAATAATTCATCATGCGGCTGATGAAAACTATCCTGATAACCATTTAGGAATTGGTGAAGAATGAAAACTATGCTTATGACATTAAGGAGGAAATATGCTATTTGAATTTTTAATTTGCTTTATTGCCGGAATAGGTGCAGGATTGGGAACAGGATTTGCGGGAATGAGTGCTGCGGCAGTAATAAGTCCTATGCTTATAACTTTTCTTGATGTTCCTGCTTATCAGGCGGTAGGAATTGCATTGGCAAGTGATGTTCTTGCAAGCGGAGTATCAGCTTATACCTATCATAAGAATAAAAATCTGGATATTAAAAACGGTCTTGTAATGATGTTTACAGTGCTGATTTTCACTTTTGTCGGAAGCATGCTGGCAAGTTTGCTGCCGTCGGCAACTATGGGAACATTTTCAATGGTAATGACTTTGCTGCTAGGCATAAAGTTTATTGTGAAGCCGGTTATGACAACCAAAGAAAAAATGCAGGAAGTATCAGCCAAAAAGAGAATTGCACAATCTATTATATGCGGAATTATAATAGGACTTATTTGCGGCTTTGTAGGTGCAGGAGGAGGAATGATGATGCTTCTCATTCTTACAACTGTATTGGGTTATGAGCTGAAAACCGCAGTCGGCACAAGTGTGTTTATTATGGCGTTTACTGCACTTACGGGGGCTGTATCTCATTTTGTAATAGGCGGAATACCTGATATTTCAATTCTTGTTTTTTGTGTTCTGTCTACGTTACTATGGGCAAGAATCGCAGCTAAATTTGCTAATAAAGCAGAGCCTAAAACTTTAAATCGTGCTACAGGAGCAGTTTTGACTATACTTGGAATTATAATGATTATAGTTAATAAAATATAAATACAATAAGGAGTAATTAACATGGACATTAATGAAGCAATCAGAAATCGTCACTCGGTCAGAAGCTATTTGGATAAACCCATACCGAATGACACTATTAATGAAATTAAATCGGAAATTTCGGAATGCAATAAAGAAAGCGGATTGCATATTCAGCTTGTTACAGAAGAACCGGAAGCATTCAGCGGTTTCATGGCTCATTACGGGAAATTCAGCGGTGTAAAAAATTATATTGCACTGATTGGAAAAAAATCTCCAGATCTTGATGAAAAGCTTGGTTACTATGGGGAACGAATTGCAATAAAGGCACAGCAGCTTGGACTTAACACTTGTTGGGTTGCTATGACATTCAGCAAGAGAAAAAGCAAATGCGTTGTTGATAAGGGAGAAAAGCTTGTGTGTGTACTGTCTCTGGGATACGGCCAAACGCAGGGAACCGCACATAAGAGCAAATCGATTGAACAGCTTTGCGATGTAAAAGGTGAGATGCCCGAATGGTTTAAAAAAGGAATTGAGTGTGCAATGCTTGCTCCTACCGCCATGAATCAGCAGAAGTTTTTGTTTTCGCTAAACGATAATAAGCTTTCGGCAAAGTCAACAGGCGGCTTTTATTCAAAGGTTGATCTCGGTATTGTTATGTATCATTTTGAAGTTGGATCGGGAAGAAAAATATTCAATGCTTAATATCAATTATATCTATTAAATTAAAATAGAATATTTATATAAGAACTGACTGTTGAAAAACGGTCAGTTTTTTGTAGGAGAGAAAAGCTATGAGCATAACAGTTGGGCAATTCAGGCTCACGAAAACGGTTGGAGATATGTATGTGGTACATATGGAAACGGTATTAAAATTATCCGTGATATTGCAGGAAAGTATAACGGTCACTGCGATTTTTATGAAGAAGAAAATATGTTTTGCTGCCTTGTTGTTTTAATTCCCAATGAAAAATAAATATGTATAATGCAAAAATTCGAGCCATTCGCAATGAACAGCTCGATTTTTCATTTACCTGAAAAACTTTTTTTTATTATGTTCAGTAAGAAACAAACATGGTTTTGGGCATTAGCAGGCAGAGAATATAGGAAATTTGCAATTTCCCCATATGTAAAATTGTCGGTGCAATTATCAGCTAAACGATGATACTCTATTTTACTGCCGCATATACCAAGAATATAATCAACAGGAACTTCAAAATATTTTGAAAGTTTAATAATAACATCAAGCGGTGGAGAGTTTATGCCTTGTTCATAGTGAGCAACAGTACTTTTACTTACAATCTGCTTTCATATTGATGATAAAAAGCAGAGCCAATTGTTTCTTGCAATCGACTCCGAATTCTGTATTTTTTTCTTCTGCAAATTTTTTCCTCCCATAAAAAAGAGCCGCCGAAGCGACTCAATTCAATAATAATATACCGATATTAAGATACGAAGCAAATACTATCCACAGTAAATAAGGAATATTCAGGTAAGCGGCTGCCGGACGAATTCTGCGGAAAATAATAATCATTGCAATAATCAACGCCAGCAAAGTCAGAATCACCGCAACGGAAAGTCCGAACATTCTGAATCTGAAAAACACAATGCTCCACATAAAATTCACAAAGAGCTGCGTTCCATAAATAACAAGAGCCTTACATCTTTCTTTGGCATCCGAGGTATAAATCATAAATGCAGATATCCCCATTAATGCGTACAAAATTGCCCACATCACGGGAAACAACCAGCCCGGAGGCGATAGCGGCGGTTTTATCAGTTCCTTATACAATGAAAATGAATTTCCTGCCAGAAGTCCGGATAAGGCGCCGACCAATTCTGTTGCTACAATAAAAATCAGCAGTTCAGTTATTTTTTGTTTTTTCATGATTTGCCTCGTTTCTTTTCATTTATGGTATATTTTATGCAGTATTTTTCAGTTTATGATTTACTGTACTTTATCTTCCACCCGCCTTTCCAAATAATTTTTCCTTATTGTCGCAATGGTATTTTCAACGCCGATTTTATGTAAGTTCCTGATACTCATGTTCTGCGTCAAGTATTATCGACACCATTGAAATTATACTGATGAAGCTGTATGTGCGATTTGACATCGACGATCTGACCGATTTTGACAAGCTGAAACTTTCCGAATTCACGCAGATTCGTCAGCAGAAGCTTCATAAGATAGCTTTTGCCCTGACCGCCGTTCTTATCATTCTTTTGATGAATTCCTCCATAAATATATTTAAGCGTTTTTTTAAATTCACCTCCAGAAATACAAAAAAGCCGCTTTGTTTAATATCACTTAAAATATTAAACAAAACGGCTTTTAAAACTTTGTATACTAATCTACATATGAAAAAAGGCATATTTGAGATTATTTTTCTCAAATATGCCTCTGAATTCTGAAATATTAAAAAATCGCGGGTTCGAATCCTTCTTATTGGGTTCATTCATCCATGGTTTTTAAGCTTGATTTTTCACCGTCAGAGTAGCAAAAAAACCCGTAGCTACGGACTTTGCGGACTATTCATCTTTTTTATAGTCACAATATGTCTTGTGACTATGAAATAGATGAATAGGAAAAGTAGTAGTTTATTTCTTTAAATACACTAATTGATCATTACAATTGTCTGTCACTGTATCTAAGTATAAGACATACTTAGATAATATAGTTCAGATTGAATAACTCGTATCATCTATAAATATTATCAAAAGTATTTATATTTTTATCTTCTATAACATCCATTAAAAAATTATTAAGTAAAAATAATGCTGTGTTTTCCTCTTTTAAATCTAAATCATTTATCGCATAAGCGCCTTCGTTACGAGACAAATAATTTTTGCCATATTTATTTATAATTATTTTATATTGTGTAGGTGAAAGTAACCACTTTTTTTTCTTAAGCAGCTTTTCTACAAATTCAATTTTTTGATTTTCTGAAGAGATATCTATACATATATCAGCGTATTCATCTATCAATTTACAAAAGGTATCATATAACTTAATGTTTATTTTTACATCAAGCTTAAAATAGTCATCGTCAACTTTGAATACATAATTTCGCTTAAATGGATGTGTACTATAACTATAATATGAATGTGCTGTTGCTGTCAAAAAAATTTCATTAATATTATTTTTATAATTAAATAAAGGGGTAGTTTGAAAAAAACTTGAACTCATATTAGTTAATCTACAGTTCCAATTTTCAATATGCATATTATTGGCTAAATTATAATTAAGCTTATTTTCAATCAAAAAATCTATAATAAAATCATTATTAGACTGCTTATTAATAAAATTATAAAATGAAACTATATCACCCATAAAATATTTTTCGTTGTTTTGCTGATAAGCGTAAACACTTGGCGAATTTTGACAAAACATTTTTGGGATAGTCGAATCATTTAACTCTTCTATAAATAAATCCTTAATAAATATTATTTTGTTCGATAAATCAGTTTGAACTTCATAAAATTTATTGATGAAAATTGATTTGCCATCCTGAAAGTAAAATTTGTTATGTGCTGAAAAAACTGGATACACAAAATCCGGAATAATATTATATAAATTTATAAACCCAACTAACTTATAACAGGAAACTATATTATTCATATTAGATTCTCCTTTGTTATATAGTCATATGCCTTTTGAAATACTGCTTCATTTAATAAAACTGGGCAAAGTGGATAATGTGTTTTGTATACAATTACTTCAACATGCGGATTTTTCTTTTTAAAATCCTGGAAATATTTATTATTAATATGATTATTAGGAATAATTATCGCCTTAATTATTTTATTTAATTTTATGTCTTTTTTGCATATGATTTCTACCGTTTTTGCACGATCATCAAAATTAAAATTCCCTCTAGATTTGAGCAAATTTATTAGTGATTCAATTGAACATTCACAAGCTAAACTATCATTAAAACAACAAATTCCAGATAAGTAATTTTCATTGTTACCATAAAAATTTTTAATAAAAATTTTTATGGCATTTATATTATTATTCAAAGAAAAATTTTCCACTAATTTTTCTTTACTTATAAAATCATCAGGGAAAATATTATCATACCTTTTTGATATGTATGCACCAGAATCAAAAGGTATAATTAATTCTATTGGAAGCTTTTTTGTATCCACGATAAAACAAACAGGTGATAATAAATTATCACTGCGACTTTGAGTTTCGTTTTGTGCAACTTTATATACTGGTTTCCCATAAAAAAAATATACTAATTTTTTCTTAAATTTATCACATAATTGAACTTTTATCTTATTTTGTTTGTAAATTTCTTCAGCATTAAAGCATGAAGTTGAATGCATTGATGGCAAAAGACATGGTAAAACGGCGTTATTGTCATGTTTTAAATTCTTTTGTAATGTACTTATCATTAATATTATCTCCTAAAAATTAATATATTATATCTTAAATTGAACCACAATGCTTGATAAAATACAATTATCAATCGTTAGCGTATATAATCTGATATAATTATACAATAAAGCCAATAAATTTACAATAGTTTCCAGTTAATTTTTGTCAAGTATATTTAACTTTCTACTAATTAATATAAAATTTATTAAGTATTTTGTGCATATTTTCATATTGAAGTTCGGCAATACTTGTCCCAGCGAAAAGCTTTGTAAATTGATCTCTATTATTAATAATATTTACTTCTGTCGAAAGATATACTTCTTTGTATTATTTTAGCATAAAATACCGGATAAAAAACAAAGATGTCAAAAATAACGCTCTAAATGACAAAATCGGTATATAATAAGAATTTTTTACGGCTTATTTAACCATAAAAAATGAGAGACAGTTTGTTTATTACTGTCTCCCATTCTGTAATAGCTATCAAAAACATCTGTTAAAAGGCATTCTGAATATTGTGGAAGCGTTGATCTGCGGAGGGATACTCATAGTCATTATCCCGTTGTAAACAATTCCAACCCTGTCGTTAACACGAAATTTACATACGCATGGTTTGTGTACAATAACCTCCTGAGACGTGGCATTGTCACGGACCAGCAAGCTGTTCTCGTTCACTTTCAGAACAGCAGCACACATTATCATAATTATCACCCAATATATCTTATGTCTCTAATAGCATCATGGTGAATTATTATTCTTATCATATTCCTCCAACAATTTCAAATACTCCTTTTCCTCACTCTCAATTACATCCATTGCAAACTGCTCCGCATCCTGCACAGAATTGTTCAAAATTTCAAGCCCAACTGCTGCTGTGAATGCATCCAACGGAATTTTCTCCGAACTGTCGGAAAAAATTTCAATCTGAAAACCGCCACAAAGAGCGATACTGCCGTCTTTTTTCTCCCTCTGAATATTTTCCAGAGGAGTAAATTTCACATAAAATCCGTGATATAACATACTTTCGTGTCCTTTCAAATCATATTGACCTATCCTGATTCGTATGATATAATGTCAATAAATCATATCGAATCCAATCTGCATTTCCTCATTCATTTCAAGGTTTTCCGACTGAATCGCCTCCGCCAGAGCCGTTTCCAGATAGCTTGTATTCAGACCATTTTCTCTGTATCCTTGCTCTATTATGTCGTAATACTGTGCCGTCGGAGATTCCAGCGGTCTGTCGCCGTTCATGATGTAAACCATCGCTTCAACAGACTCGCCATTCAGTTCGAGGGTAATGCTTTCCTTGCGGTAATACTTCGGCCAGCCCTCATATTTATCTAAAAATCGTTCATCCTGCGAATCCAGTTCCCACAGTAAAACTGGAACTTCTGCATCAGCATTCTGTTCAACGGTTGCATGATGCCGGAACTGCAGTTCATATCCTTTCAGCATCGCTGTTCCGGCAACTGTGGAATTCGGACAGCGGTATGCCATCTGCTCCAGATTGATGTTGCTGCCGTATGCAGCGTATAAAATCTTTTTACTCATAAAAACTCCTTTACATCGACATGGAAAATCCCATGTTTTCTTCTTCCTCGTATTCCTCTTCAAAATCGCTTGTAACGGCTTCTTCCGGTTCATCGGGTATGTTTTCGCATTGCTCCGAAACCTCGCTTAAATGCTGCTCACGGGTGGCGATACGCTCCTGTTTCAGCCGTTCCCGCTGCGCGATTGCATCTTCCGGATGCCGCCACGAAATGCAGCCGTCCAGATGTGAAATCAGATGCTTGCGGCAGTTTTTGAATTCGTCGCCGTTCAGCCCCAAATTGATCAGCCAGACTCTTGCGCTGTAGCGAAGATTATCGCTTTCCGAAATGTGTGGAGAACAAAATTTTTTCGTCAGCGCAGCATTAGAAATTGCAAGCGCCAGCGTCACGTAAGATCGGATAACTCCGGCGTGCAAAGAACTGTTGCAGGCTCTCATTTCCCAATGGCCGTTTGCGAAAAAACTATGTAAATTGCAAGCTCTATAGCGAGTTGATGAATAGTGATGATGAACCTCGTTCATATCGTCTCTGTACCACAATTTCTGGATTTCTTCAATGGTTTTGGGCTTTCGCCTGTTTAGCCTTTCAAGAAAATCTCTGTCTACCTTCTGGCAGTAGGTTTCACGCATGGGCGAAACCTGAAGCATATCAAACAGGAAATTTTCCTTGCTTGCAAAAATGTTCACCAAATTCCGCAGATTTTGGGCCGTGTAAGGCGCTCCATCAATGTGAATATGGATTCCGCAATTGTAATCCGCTCCGGTTACACCACCAGCTTTTCTCACTGCACGGACAACCTCCTGAAGTAGCGGTATATCGGAATATTCCAGCACCGGAGTGACGATTTCCACCGCATAATTTCTCGACGCAGAATTACCGCTTTTGTCCATGCATCTGATGCTGGAATCGTAAACCACAGACCACTTTCTTCCTTTATCATCGCTGATGTAATATTTGTCGTAACTACCGCCGAAGTGCTCCGGAGTTTTGCCTAAAACCTTTCCAATTGCCCTTGCAGCAGCAGCTCTGGCCAGACCTGTACACTCGATTTCCACGCCGAATTTTTGTGTTTTTATTCCTTCAAAATTTCCTGACAAATTATCATCTCCCACAAAAAACGACCTGCAAGCAGGCCGTTTTCCTCGATATTTCGTTATTCTTCCATTTCAGCTTTCACTCCAATGCCGCCCTTGAAAATAATCAGCAGCTCAGTTTTACTGAGAATTTTTATGCACTCGATCAGCTTGCGGATTATGATGTTATCAAACACATCAAGTTCAAATTTTTCATGCTCCAGTGCCTCCATTGCAGAGTCAATTTTGCTCTGCGTATCAGCTGAAATCTCTGCATTTTTTCGGAGTTCCGAAAGCTTTTCATTGACCGATTGTTCCTCTGCATGAATTTTCGCAAATTCTGCATCAAGCGTATCCTCGTCACATCCGCCCTCTGAAATCAGCAATATCAGGTCGTTTCGGGCTTTATCTAAATCCTTCAGCCTCTGCTCAAGATTCAGAATTTCCTGCTGATTTTTGCATTCCAGAACCGAGCCGATATTTGCTTTCAGGATTTTTGCGATCTCATTCCGACAGCCAAGATATTCATTTACCGCCTGCAAAATCGCCTTATGAAGCTTGTCCTCATGAATGGTGGGAGAATCTGTACAGTACCTTTTGCCGTGGTCAAGACGGCTTATGCACCGCCAGACGGCATAACGATTACCGTTTGATTTCCACATCTGCCGCCTGTAAGGAGTACCGCAATGTCCGCAGATAAGGAGTTCAGACAGTGCATATTTACCGGAGTATTTGCCTTGCTCGGTAGTTGTTTTATCAGAAATCTTTCGTTTACTGGAACGCCTTGCAAGCTCCTGCTGAACACGATTAAACGTGTCCCTGTCGATGATCGGCGCATGATGATTTGTCACCAGATACATGGGGCGTTCGCCATTGTTTTTCACAACTTTTTTGGTGATGCAGTCAGATGTGAAGGTCTTTTGCAGGAGAGCGTCGCCTACATATTTTTCGTTTTTCAAAATGCTCTGAATCAGCGACTGATTCCAGATTTTCCTGCCCGTTGCAGTCGGCAGATCTTTGATTTCAAGAGCATTTTTAATGCTTGTGAGACTATATCCGTCGAGGAATAACTCAAATATAAGCCTCACTGTTTCCGCTTCATCTGGTACGATTTCCGGCTTTCCGTCAGCGCCCTTTTGGTAGCCCAGCAGCTTGGAATACTGGAACGCAACCTTGCCCTCTGCGTAGGCTTTCTGCTTACCCCAGCTGACGTTTTTGGAAATCGATTCACTCTCCGCCTGAGCAAATGAGCCGTGCATTGCAATCATAAATTCCGAGGTCATGGTCAGAGTGTTGATGTTCTCTTTCTCGAAAATCACGCCTATTCCTAAGTCTTTGAGCTGTCTGACATATTCCAGGCAATCCACGGTATTTCTGGCAAAACGTGAGATTGATTTTGTGATGACAAGATCGATTTTCTGCTTCTTACACAGCCGGATCATTTTCAGAAATTCAGGTCTTTTCTTCGCTTGGGTGCCGGAAATCCCTTCGTCGGCAAATATGCCAGCGAGAGTCCATTCCTTTTTCCGGTTGATTAAATCGGTGTAATATGCGATCTGAACTTGATAGGAATTCTGCTGCTCCTCCTGTTCTGTCGATACACGGCAGTATGCCGCCACTCTGAGCTGATGGTATTTATCCCTGTTTTCCGCAGTCTGCGGCTTCGCAGGAATTATCCTGACATTGGGCGCTGTGGTCATTTTCATCTATCCTCTCTGTAATATTTTTAATGGTGACGCCGTTGATGAATTCGATTTCAACGGTACAAAAATGGCTTACCAGAATCCGTGAAACACAGGATTTCAGCAAGCCGATGTCAATCGTATTCAATTGTTCGCAGCTTTCCAGAATATCCTTTAACTGCGTTGTTTTCTGAGGTTTGTCGCTGTAGGTGCAGCAGTCATATTTCAGTTCCGCAAGCCTGAAAATTTCTTCTTTCGCAATTTCAAAATCAACATTGGGAGTATCCATCAAGCGGCTGATTTCGTTCTGCTGACGGGTTACTTCAATACTCGGCGTATAACCGCTGATTTCTGAATTTATGTCAATCAAATCGTGGTTTGCAATCACCGTATTAAGCGTATTTAAAATTGCGCCGATAAGCATCTGATCGGTAATTCTGTGGCTGAATCGTGAGCATTCCGGATTGCGGCAGTCCCATTTTTCAGAGCGAGTATTGCCTCCGATTCTGGAAATTCGATGACCGCATTCTGTGCAATATGTAAGACTGCGAATTACTTTAAGTTCCTCTGAAATCTCGGCGACTGTAGTCGATTTAATTTTCTTCCGCATATTCGCTCTGCGGAACGTATCTTCATCGACTATTGCAGGATAGCCGTTTCTGCCGAGATACTTCTCATTTTCAAGAATCCGCTTTACCATGTTTTTATTCCATGCGGAGCTAACGCCGTTGTATGACACGCCTTGGCTGCTCATCAGATTTGCAATTGCAAGCAGGGAACTGCCGTTTAAGTAAGCTTTAAATATCTCCTGAACTGCTTTGCTTTCGGTTGGCTCTGTCTGAATTTCTCCGTTTTGCATCATATAGCCAAATGGGATTATTCTGTTTTTCATATATTTTACACCAGCCTTTCTGTAAATTTCAGACCGCCGTATAAATAAAATTCCAGCGTAATTTGGTCTTTCACAATGATTTTCTCAACCAGACTTTCAAATAGAACTTCGTCAAATTCGGTCATCAAATTGATTCCGTTTTCAATTATTGAAGCGATATCCTTGATTTGCTCTATCATATCGTCCTCATCGTCGGAGCGCACAATTTTACGCTGTTCACGGCTGAGTTTGTTAATCTTGGAATTGATTTCCGCAGTTTGCTCAAGGTACTTTGCCTCGTCCAGAAATCCTTTTGTTTTCAGTCGGGCAAGGACGTGAGTCTGCTCCTTGAGTTTGGCGATTTCCTTTGCAATCTCCATGTACTGCTGATTGCCGCTGAATTTGCGGTTTTTCAGCTCCTGGAGCTGTGAAAGCAGGGAAGGGAAGATACTTTTAAAATTGCATTTCAGTTTATTATATAGGCAGATAAAAGCTTGATATATCGCTATTTCAGGGATTCGTTTCTGATTACAGATACTGGCATGTTTATCATGATTATTGCATGTCCAGTAAACAATTCCACGACATAATTTTCTGCGAAAATGTAATCCGCATGTTCCGCATTTTAACTTTTGTGACAGTGGATATGAGCCAATCGACATTTTAGAGGTACGCCGACTGTTCAATAAGTTCTGTACTGCATAAAATTTATTTTTCGAAATAATTGACTTGTGTGTATTTTCAATATAATATTTATCAGCCGCATTTTTATTTTCCTGATGTTTTGCACCAATTTCATCAGGGGTATAATATTTTTGCAGCATCGAATCGCCTATATATTTTTCATTTGTTAATAAGTATCTCATGCTTGATAATGACCATTTTTTAATGTGTGCATACACTTCGTTAAAATATTCAGTTGTACTTTGTATGCCATGTCCATTTAGAAAATAGTCGAATATTTCAGATACTATTTTTGCTTCACTTTCATTTATATACAGCTTACCGTCAATTAAATTGTATCCGAATGGCGCACAGGAAGTTATGTATTGACCTGATTTCATTCTTTTTTGATAGCTCCATTTTAAATTTTTTGAAATCGAAGTCGATTCCTCCTGAGCCAGACCTCCCATAACAGTTATCATCATTTCGTCGGACATGTTTGCCGTATCTATGTTTTCCTTTTCAAAAAGCACCGTAATTCCGAGAAATTTCAGTTCCCGTAATACGGTCAGGCATTCCTTTGTGTTTCGGGCAAAACGGGATATTGACTTCGATATTATACGGTCGATTTTGCCTCTGCGGCAGTCTTTGAGCATACGCCGGAAATCCTCACGCTTGTCCATTCGTGTTCCGGTCACGCCCTCATCTGCATAGACGGAAACCAGTGTTTTGTTTTACTGTCGGCAAGGAAATTTTCGTAATACCGCATCTGTGCCATGAACGAATTCAGCTGGTCGGCGGAGTCGGAACTGACTCTGCAATATGCCGCTACTCGGATTTTCTGCTCTTGTCCTGCTGCAATTGTCGGCTGAATTACAGTCACATTTGGATTCATATCAGCGCCTCCAATCTATTTTTTCACTACATACAATACCACTTTCTTGAGAAAATTGGTATCACCAAACTCAACGAAATTACGCCGCCAGAGCTGTGCAGAACCGACTAAAGCAGTCCTCTTTGTTTAGTGCATTCAGCTGTTTCAATTGTTCTTCTGTCAGGATTCCTTCGGCAAGCAGTTTCTCTGAAATCTGCTGAAGAACCCCATAGGCATATTCGGCTTGTCCATACTTATTCATCGACCTCTCTCCTTTACGCATTTGTACCTGGAACACAAAATTTTTCCGGATCTTGTATCTGCCCAGACGCATTTTCGGCAATCACTGCCGTAATGTTCCTTTTTACTTGATTTTATATTTAAAATCAGATTTCTGATTTCATTCCAGCTTAATTTTTCTTTCAACTTATCACGCTCCATTTTTTATATATAACGCAAATGCAGTAAAGTTTGTTCCCGCACTTGCGTTATATCCGCACTGCATAAATTTGTTCTGTAAAAACAGCAAAAGCAGTGCGGTATAACTTTACGTTTTGCCTTCGTCCGATTTCTCAGACGATTCCGTGATATTTGTTCAAAACAACCGTCACGGCGGAGCGTCGGGAACGATGAACAGCGTATTCATCTCATGGAAATCTCATCCCTCCGAGGTTCTCCCGGAGCCGCCCTCATTGCTTGTTTCTATGACTGGACGGAAGTATCATTGTCCTCCTGCGTTTCATTGCCCCTGAAAAGCTGTTTCAGTCTTGAAGCTGCATATTTCTCGCTCTCTCTTTCGAGGTCATGGCGTATGGCTTCTGTGGCTGACGATTTTTTGACCGTCCGCAGGATTAACGTTTTCCCGATGCTGTATATTCAATTTTCAAGTTTCCTGAAAGGGATTACTTTTCCTTTCGCTTGTATACGGTAAGAAAACAGCGTTTTGACAACCATATTTTTATTCCTTTTCTAAAAGTTTGTTAAGCTTGCATAAAATTTTCCTTTTCTTTTTGTGCACATTTTGCTGAGATGTACATAAAATTTCTGCGCATTCACGCTCCGTTTTATTTTCAAAATACAGCATTTCTATCAGTTCACGCTCTGATTCGGGCAAAAAAATAAGGCAGTCATAAAGCTTTTCAACAAGCATTTTATGAGCTGCCTTTTTCTCGACATCATCATATTCAGTTATGAATTCTCTGAAATTTTCAAATGCACCATCCTTACCGCCAATTAACGCTGAAAACTGTATTTCATGGTTATAGAACGAACTATTATTATTTTCAATAGCCCATTTTGTTCTGTTATATTGAATTCGAACTTCTTCGCTTACCTCAACTTCTGCACATTTGCCCGAAATCGTGTCATAAACACAAACTGTGTTTTTCTTCATATCCTCACCTCCGTTTAATCTGAAATCAAAGGTCGGCTATGGATATTTGGCTGTTATGCACAGCCATTTGTATTTAAAGATCATTTTATTATCCTTTATTCGTGTTCAGAAAAGAGGACATAAAAAAGCCCGCATACTATGTACGCAGGCTAAAATCATTTTAATCAGAATATACAAAACAAGAATGTAAAATACTTCGCTTTGTAATTTCTGCAAAACGATTATATTTATATCCTCATTTTTTCTGATTACTTATTAAATTTTGTATAGGTATAAAAAATCTCCGTTCCACTTATTGCAGAACGGAGAAAATAAATAGAAAAACAGTTTAAAAATGTTTCTGTTTTATTCAAGCACAGAATATTTGCTATTTTGTCAAGAAGCCCAGTGCTTGGGTAAGTGCGAATTCCTTTCTCAAGCTGAGATAGATATGCGTTTAAGATTCCAATCACCTTAGCGAGTTCCTGACTTTCCATAGATAACTTATGCCTTTGCTCGGATATGAACTGACCGAAATTAGGTTTTTCGTTCATGTTTTTCCTTAATGGACAAAAATTGATTTGAAAGCTTGTTTTACTCAGTTTTATTATATTAAATCAGATTATGTTATTGCAGAATATAATCATAACTTAAGTACTATTTTATTCTATATAGTCCAAAAGTCAAAAAAATCTTTTGTATTAGAATATGCTTCCTTTTCATCTATTCTAATGACCTCCCAATTAGACTTATTCTTTTTTATCTTAAGCTTTACAGGTATGTTTTTACTGGAAGTCATTATATTTCCGGTTTTATCTAATACTACTACAGAATATTTTATCCATAAATAACCAGATTTAAAGTCATGAATTGTATATACTCTTTTAACTTCTAAGTTAATTGTATAATTACTATTGTTATATTCATGCAGCTCGTTAAAATGTGATTTTATATTATTATTAAACTTATCATCATCTACAAAAATAATATTATAGTCATCAATATCTTGATTATTATAATATTTACTTAAACTTGCAGGCACATAACAATCTGTAGAATAAAATGCATCATATATTTCTTGAATTACAGAATTTGTATTTATTTGCATCAAGATAAAGCCAACCAATATAGTGGTTAAAGCAATTATGATTATTTTTGTTTTATATTTCTTGAAAGTAAATTTAACTTGCATCATTTTTCATCCTAATTATACAAACATAATCTTCGTCTGGAATTGATAACTCCTTATTAGTTCTGATTTTTGAATGAGCAGAATATTTAATTTTATTGCTATTAGGATCCTTAGTATCATATAAAACATCTGTAATCATGGTTGAATGATATATACCATCTTCATTTCCAAAAAACATCAAATCTCCTTTTTGAATATTATAGAACCTTAAGAAAGGTTTTATAGTATTATATTCATCACCATTCATTTTTAATACACTTCCATTAATGTAGCCATTATTTTTATCAGAAAAGTATTCATATTGCTTGCATGCCACTGTCCAGGTATTTGTAAAATTATAATCTTTTGGCCTATGAGTTACTCCACTTTTATTACTAAAAAATATATTTGGTTGAATAGGTTGAAGCATATATGAAGGATAATCAATTTTTAAGCTTTGATTATATTCCGATTCATAATACCAATCTTCATTCATAGAAATATCACCAGCATGTAATGCTTGAGAAGTAAAATTAGCACAATCAGACCCTGCTCTCTTACCATAAAGCATAAAATATTCGATATACCCTTTAACAGCGCTTAAATTTAAATCAGAACCTAAATCAATATATTCAGGATTTGGGTCATCTGAATAATCTAATGCATATTGTGCAGCAGCTTCTCGATTATAAAAACCAGACGGATCTACATTAATAATAGGATTATTACAGCAATAAGTATATCTATTCAAAGAAAGCGGATCTTCATTTTTACCGGCAAAACTATCCCTTGAAATAAATCTACCCGTAGATGGGTTATAATATCTCGCTCTCAGATAAATGGTTGCAGTTTCCTTGTCATAGTATTCACCACAGTAACGGAAAGCATTCGTATCTGAATTTACAATATCTTTCTCAACACCGAAAGCGTCATACTTGTAACTCTTAACAACAGCACCCGTTGAATCAGTAAGATTTACAACATCACCATGAGCGTTCTGTGTATAATAGGTGTACTCTGACTTGTTTCCGTTGCAGTAATTATACTTCGCAACAAGATTTGTTCCGCGAATGTAGCAGTCAGCCTCATAGAACTGGTTATCAATTACGTCTGCAACAATCTGCTTGCTGCCGTCCCAGACATGGTTAATA
>CABIYQ010000002.1:103199-306187 GCA_902362965.1 Oscillospiraceae bacterium | reverse complement strand
CAAAACAAAAGATATACAGCCAATATCGGCAGTAAACTAAATAATATCAGCAATATTATTCTAAAGCTAAATAACATATTTTCTGTTACCAAGATACCATATATCTTTTTAGTAAAATAATAACCTATAATTCCTGATGCAATTGCCATCAATACATGACATCCAAATGCTCCACTATCATGTTGTTCTTTAAAAAATTCATCAAATTCATCACACGGATCTTTATCAATATAATCAACTATTTCCGGTGAATTCTTTTTCTTTATTCCAACAGTTTCTGAGATTTTTTCCGCACACTCGTCACAAATACATTTATCTAAATACCATATTCTATTTTCTTTATTTTTTCCGCATAAATCACATGATATATTTTTATTTTCCTCCATAATTTCACTCCTTAAATCTGTATATCTTCTTTATTTCTCTGAACTTGTTNTTATCTATGGATTTATTTCCAGAAATAAGCTTATTTTTTTCTTCCTCCAATGACTTAATATCTGCCGCAAGCTTTCCTGCATTGGGAAGCTCTCTGGTCTTTTCTGTTTTCTTTAATTCCTCTACCGCTTCCTGAAATAAAAGCAATTCATCTTCATGATTTCGGAAATATCTGTCCTGAAAAACTGCCTTTTTATACGCCTCATTTATCGGCTTGTATTTACGGTAAATTTTCAGATATTTAAGTCGGTATTTATTAAAATTTATCTTCTTTGTAAGGCTTTGGATATTCTCCTCATTTTGTAATTTTTCATCTGTCAGACTGTCATATTTATTCAAAAAATCCTCTGCGTCTTTGAAACCGTATTCGTGCAGAACGCTTATGGTTTTAAACCCGATTTTAAGATTTTGCATTCTTGCCCAACGGTTAAGTCCGCCTGCACTGAAACGCTCGTCAGACAAGTCAAAAAATTCTTTCAGTCGATTATCCTGATTCATAAATCTTCTTGTTCTTGCTTCGGATTTTGTTTCATTTCTTCTCTCAACTGCTCTGTCAATCCTCTTGTTTAACTGCTTTTCTTCATAGTACCAACCGAGATTTTGAGAATAAATAAAATACTTTTGTCCCTGCATTTTAAAACCTAAACATTTGCCGGATTTCTTTTTATAATCCTGATACTTTACTTCAATATTTTCTGCACGAAGTTTACTAAGAAAATCTTCAAAATTATCAGACTGCTTTATAGTTTCATCAATAATATTTTTCAGCTGCTGCTTCCATGAAACTCCCGCTTTATTCTGTTCCCATTCATAATGAGACATGCCTTTTCCCTTGTCGGTTTGAATTACTGATAAACCTCTTTCAGCACAAATTCTGTCACTAATTTGTCTCATTCCTCTCCATGCAGGAAATTCTTTTCTGTTATGTTCTCTTGAAAAAGATTTTCCATTGATCATGTTTACAGAATTAATAATTATGTGATTGTGAATGATACCAGTGTCAACATGAGTGGTTATAATAAATTCATACTCGTCTTTTAAAAATTCTTTCATAGTCTGCATACCAATTTCATGTGCCTGTTCAGGAGTAACCTCTCCCCTTTTGAATGACTGAACAGCATGAAAAGCTAGAAGTTCTACCTTATCATTCATCTCTTCTCTGGTAAATTCAAATTCATGTTCAGCTATCTGATATTGACAATTTACAGAAGAAATATATTGTCCATTCCCGGTCTTTTCAAACTTACAAACATAATCTATAGCCTTGCCTAATGTAACTTTGATAGGATGAATTTTTGTGTACGCCATATTTCATTTACCTTTCTTTGAATATCCTCCATATCGGACTGATAAATCGAATTTGTTTCATTGATTCTTTTAGCGATTTGATTGATATTAACTCCGATTTTACGCAGGTTATAGTTAATTTCTTTAAGTCCTGAATAGTCATGAATTTCTATTTTTCCATCTATTGCAGCCTTACGTAAATATGCACTTAAATTCTTAATTTTTGCTATCTTCATTTTCTCAAAAATAAATGCTTTTTCTTCTTCTGAAACATAAAATTTTAGTAAACAATTTCGTTTTCTTTGCTTAGTCATTTAATTGTCCTTTCTTGACTTTTTTTCAAAAAAGTCTAACGGGGTTTGGGGTCTCCCAAAAGATAAATTTTGATAAAAATCAGTCTCGCTGATTTTTTCAAAATTTGCCGAGTGTGTCCACACCGGCTTTGCTTGCTACCCAGACCTCCGGATTTGACTGCCGGCGTGCCGGTGAGTTAAATCCGGATTTTCAGCCCGTGTGCGGGCTGATTGTTTCCCGGAGAAAGTGGGTTGCTGCAACTGGGCGGTTTCTGCAAAAGTTACCGTTTCGCTTATCGGAAAAGGAGTGCGATTCAGACTTGGCGGTTTCTGCAGAAACTGCATGCCGATTTTGCCAGAAAAGGGTTAGAAACAAAAAAAGCGAGCGAGGTGAAATTTCGATTGCATTTCGATTTTTTTGCGGATTTTTTCTCAGTAAGTAATATTAAATTTTACCCTTGTGCGGATAAACCTCAATTTGATTTCCAATTATATACACCATTTTTTATTTTGTCAAGAGGGGTATTGAGAAAAAATACATGCAAAACCAAGTAAAAATTGCGGTAGAAAAATATAAAAAAAGACCGCAATTTCCGTGCTTTGACAGAAATTGCAGTCTTGCTGAAAATATGTCCAAAAAAAATTTTTTTGACAAGGCAAAAAAATAAAGAACCGAGATTAAAAATCCCGATTCTTTCAAATTCCCAAAATTGGCATTAAAAAATTTTTTTAAATAATACTTGACAAAATATTTCCTTTATGTTAAAATACAAAACAGAAAAAGCACCCCCACAGAATATGAACCGTTTGGCGACGGAACATGTTCCTTAATCAAACAGATACTCAAACTATCTGATTGACTTAGTGAGAATGCTATTTTAGCACACGTACATGTGTGCTTGAAATAGATCTTAAGCCTGTCAGATTCCTTACGAACTCTGATGGGCTTATTGCTTTTTCAATCAACAATTTCATATTCTTTCAGAACTTTTCTGCGGAGATTTCTGTGCAGTCGTTTACTCCGTTACCAAGAAACGAACTGGGTTTGAACTCAGCCGCCGCAAAGTAGTGAGGGATATATGAAAAATAATAATACAACACCATGCAAATACAACATGGTGTTTTTGGTGCACCATCGGGGGCTCGAACCCAGGACCCACTGATTAAGAGTCAGTTGCTCTACCAACTGAGCTAATGGTGCAAAATTTGGCTCCCCAAGTTGGACTCGAACCAACGACCCTGCGGTTAACAGCCGCATGCTCTACCGACTGAGCTATTGAGGAATATATAATGTATATTAACCAAAATATAAAAATAATATACATAAAAATATCTTACCTAAACTCATAAAACTTAAATTCTATATATATTTAGGAAGATTTAACCGATTCTTTTGAATCGGTTAAAAAATAAGCCGGCATTGAAATAATTTTCCAGGACGCGACCGTCCAAGTATCGTCTACGCGGAAGAGCTTAACTGCTGTGTTCGGAAAGGGAACAGGTGGGACCTCAACGCTATAAACACCGGCAAAAGGTAATTGAAAAGAGAAGTAAAAAGGAGAGAACAAGAACAAAAGGAAAAGCCCTCGACCAATTAGTATCTGCTAGCTAAACATGTCACCATGCTTACACATCAGACCTATCAACCTCATCGTCTTTGAGGGGTCTTACTTACTTACGTAATGGGATATCTTATCTTAAGGCCGGCTTCACGCTTAGATGCCTTCAGCGTTTATCCGTTCCGCACTTAGCTGCCCAGCTGTGCCACTGGCGTGACAACTGGTACACCAGAGGTGCGTCCATCCCGGTCCTCTCGTACTAGGGACAGCTCCTTTCAAATATCCTTCGCCCACGACAGATAGGGACCGAACTGTCTCACGACGTTCTGAACCCAGCTCGCGTACCGCTTTAATTGGCGAACAGCCAAACCCTTGGGACCGAATTCAGCCCCAGGATGCGATGAGCCGACATCGAGGTGCCAAACCTCCCCGTCGATGTGGACTCTTGGGGGAGATCAGCCTGTTATCCCCAGGGTAGCTTTTATCCGTTGAGCGACGGCATTTCCACTCACATACCGCCGGATCACTAACTCCAACTTTCGTTACTGCTCGACCCGTCAGTCTCGCAGTTAGGCTCGCTTTTGCGTTTACACTCAATAGCATGGTTTCCATCCATGCTGAGCGAACCTTTGAGCGCCTCCGTTACTCTTTTGGAGGCGACCGCCCCAGTCAAACTGCCCACCTAACAATGTCCCCCGCCCTGATTCAAGGGCGCAGGTTAGAATTTCAGCACTTCAAGAGTGGTATCCCAACAGCGACTCCACATAAGCTGACGCCTATGCTTCTCAGTCTCCCACCTATCCTGTACATGAAATACCAAAACTCAATATTAAGCTACAGTGAAGCTCCATGGGGTCTTTCCGTCTAGTCGCGGGTAACCGGCATCTTCACCGGTACTACAATTTCGCCGGGTGGGTTGTTGAGACAGTGCCCAAATCGTTACACCATTCGTGCGGGTCAGAACTTACCTGACAAGGAATTTCGCTACCTTAGGACCGTTATAGTTACGGCCGCCGTTTACTGGGGCTTCAATTCAAAGCTCTCACTTCTCCTCTTAACCTTCCAGCACCGGGCAGGTGTCACCCCATATACGTCATCTTTCGATTTAGCATAGAGCTGTGTTTTTGCTAAACAGTCGCTTGGGCCTATTCTCTGCGGCTCTTTCGAGCACCCCTTCTCCCTAAGTTACGGGGTCAACTTGCCGAGTTCCTTAACAACCCTTCTCCCGTTGGCCTTAGAATCCTCTTCCTGTCTACCTGTGTCGGTTTGCGGTACGGGCTCTTCAGATATACGCACAACTTTTCTTGCCTCAATCCACATTTACTTCCTCCATTCGGAGTCCCTTACGACCGGGGCAACCAACGCCCGGCTAAACGCTTCTCAAGTGTCCTTGTGCTTTAATCTTTCAGAGGCTACGGAATTTCTACCGTATGTGCATCGGCTACGCGTTTCCGCCTCGCCTTAGCTCCCGGCTTACTAGGAGCGGACGAACCTTCCTCCTAAATCCTTAGACTTTCGGCCATTATGATTCTCACATAATTCTCGCTACTCATTCCGGCATTCTCACTCGTATAAAATCCACCATCGCTTCCGCTATGACTTCTCCTCTTATACGACGCTCCCCTACCCCGCAATACTTTCGTATTGCAGCCCAAGCTTCGGTATAGATTTTAGCCCCGTTGAATTTTCGGCGCAGGGTCACTCGACCAGTGAGCTATTACGCACTCTTTTAATGAGTGGCTGCTTCTAAGCCAACATCCTGGTTGTCTGTGCAACCCCACATCCTTTTCCACTTAAATCTATTTCGGGACCTTAGCTGTGGGTCTGGGCTGTTTCCCTTTTGACTATGAGACTTATCTCACATAGTCTGACTGCTGTACATCAATTATCCGGCATTCTTAGTTTGATAAGGTTCAGTAACCTCTCGGCCCCTAGCCCATTCAGTGCTTTACCTCCGGTAATCTAATACAACGCTAGCCCTAAAGCTATTTCGGGGAGAACCAGCTATATCCGAGTTCGATTGGAATTTCTCCGCTAGCCACACCTCATCCGCCACCTTTTCAACGGGGGTCGGTTCGGCCCTCCATGGAGTTTTACCTCCACTTCAGCCTGGACATGGCTAGGTCACTCGGTTTCGGGTCTATCACATGTAACTTCTCGCCCTGTTAAGACTCGCTCTCGCTTCGGCTTCAGACCTTAAGTCCTTAACCTTGCTACATATGATAACTCGCCGGACCATTCTACAAAAGGTACCTGATCACACTTTGACGTGCTCTCAGTGCTTGTAAGCACAGGGTTTCAGGTTCTTTTTCACTCCCCTCCCGGGGTTCTTTTCACCTTTCCTTCACAGTACTCTTCGCTATCGGTCATTGGGGAATATTTAGGCTTGGAGGGTGGTCCCCCCAGCTTCCCACGGGGTTTCACGTGTCCCGCGGTACTCTGGATCCTGCTCGCTGTCTCTGCCTTTCATTTACATGACTCTCACATTCTTTGGTCAGGCTTCCCATCCTGTTCAACTAGGCTTTGACAATGCTAATTGCAGTCCGCAACCCCGTATTCATTGCTGATTACGGTTTGGCCTCTTTCGCTTTCGCTCGCCACTACTTACGAAATCTCGGTTGATTTCTCTTCCTCTCCCTACTTAGATGTTTCAGTTCAGGAGGTTCCCCTCATATACCTATGTATTCAGTATATGATATATGAGCTTCTCTCATATGGATTGCTCCATTCGGATATCTGCGGGTCTTTGTTCGCTTACAACTCACCGCAGCTTTTCGCAGTTAACCACGTCCTTCTTCGGTTCCCAATGCCAAGGCATCCGCCCTGCGCTCTTATTAGCTTTACCATTTGTCCGTTTTGAGTTCTCTTCAATACATTGTAGTTTTTTTACCCGATTAATTTTTCTTAATCGTGTCGTTTCACTTGATTGTATTTCCTCTTACTTTTCTTATTCAATTTTCAAGTTTCCTTTTTCTATCCTTTTTCAAGAACAGAAATTAACAGATAACTTCTTATCTATTAATTTTTATTCTTGATTGGTGGGCACAAGTGGACTCGAACCACCGACCTCACGCTTATCAGGCGTGCGCTCTAACCACCTGAGCTATGCGCCCAATACCTTTTTGGTGGAGATGAGGAGGATCGAACTCCTGACCCCCTGCTTGCAAAGCAGGTGCTCTCCCAGCTGAGCTACACCCCCAACTCTTCCTTGGTATCTTCAAAATCGAACAATGCTTCCCTTGCATCTGACCGGAACTTCTCAGATTCTTCATCTGCTCGCTCCTTAGAAAGGAGGTGATCCAGCCGCACCTTCCGATACGGCTACCTTGTTACGACTTCACCCCAGTCATCAATCCCACCTTCGACTGCGTCCTCCTATAAGGTTAGACTACAGGCTTCGGGTGTTACCGACTCCCATGGTGTGACGGGCGGTGTGTACAAGGCCCGGGAACGTATTCACCGCAGCATTCTGATCTGCGATTACTAGCAATTCCGACTTCATGCAGGCGAGTTGCAGCCTGCAATCTGAACTGGGACAATTTTTCGGGATTTGCTCCACATCGCTGTTTTGCTTCCCTCTGTTAATTGCCATTGTAGTACGTGTGTAGCCCAGGTCATAAGGGGCATGATGATTTGACGTCATCCCCACCTTCCTCCGTTTTGTCAACGGCAGTCCCTCTAGAGTGCTCTTGCGTAGCAACTAAAGGTAAGGGTTGCGCTCGTTGCGGGACTTAACCCAACATCTCACGACACGAGCTGACGACAACCATGCACCACCTGTCTATATGTCCCCGAAGGGATTTCATCTATCTCTAGACTATGCATACGATGTCAAGACCTGGTAAGGTTCTTCGCGTTGCTTCGAATTAAACCACATACTCCACTGCTTGTGCGGGCCCCCGTCAATTCCTTTGAGTTTCAACCTTGCGGTCGTACTCCCCAGGTGGATTACTTATTGTGTTAACTGCGGCACGGAAGGGGTCAGTCCCCCCACACCTAGTAATCATCGTTTACAGCGTGGACTACCAGGGTATCTAATCCTGTTTGCTCCCCACGCTTTCGAGCCTCAGCGTCAGTAAAAGCCCAGTAAGCCGCCTTCGCCACCGATGTTCCTCCTAATATCTACGCATTTCACCGCTACACTAGGAATTCCGCTTACCTCTACTTCACTCAAGAACAGCAGTTTCAAGTGCAGTCTACATGTTGAGCACGTATATTTCACACCTGACTTACCGTCCCGCCTACGCTCCCTTTACACCCAGTAATTCCGGACAACGCTCGCTCCCTACGTATTACCGCGGCTGCTGGCACGTAGTTAGCCGGAGCTTTTTCTTCAGGTACCGTCATTATCGTCCCTGTTAAAAGGAGTTTACAATCCGAAAACCTTCTTCCTCCACGCGGCATCGCTGCATCAGGGTTCCCCCCATTGTGCAATATTCCCCACTGCTGCCTCCCGTAGGAGTCTGGGCCGTGTCTCAGTCCCAATGTGGCCGTTCAACCTCTCAGTCCGGCTACTGATCGTCGACTTGGTGGGCCGTTACCTCACCAACTATCTAATCAGACGCGAGCCCATCCTTGAGCGAATTTCTTTGATATATCTTAGATGCCTAAAATATATGTTATGGGGTATTACCATCCGTTTCCAGAAGCTATCCCCCTCTCAAGGGTAGGTTGCTCACGTGTTACTCACCCGTCCGCCACTAACTCGGAGAAGCAAGCTCCTCCTCGTCCGTTCGACTTGCATGTGTTAGGCGTGCCGCCAGCGTTCGTCCTGAGCCAGGATCAAACTCTTTATTAAGTTTGTATATCTAAAAGCCTCTCAGCTCTTAATATCTCCCGTTTCATTACGATTGCTCGCAATTACCTCGTTTGTATTTTAAACTCTTGTTAAACATCGTTTAACAGAAATTATACAAGGGTTTCTTTTCTTTGCATTGTTCAATTTTCAAGATACCTCGCCGCTCCCTCTCGGGAAAGCTTATCTATTATATCACAGTCTCTTCTGTTTGTCAAGTACTTTTTTTAAAAAAGTTTTTATCCTCTTATTCCCTTGACTCCCTTAAGACGACCTATCTATAATACCATATCTTCCGAACTTTGTCAAGCACTTCTTTCAAAAAAATTTTTTCCATTCCGTACTCGCTCTCTCTCGTTCGACAGCTTTATTATTATATCACCTCTTCCCTCTTTTGTCAACCGCTTTACTCCACGTTCTACCTTTTTTATAGTTTTTTTGACTCAATTCACTGATTTTACAGCATTTTTTACAAATTACATCTAAATTTTTACTTTTATATACCTTTTTACATAGTAATATACAAAAAAGGCGAAGTTTTTACTCTTCGCCTTTTTTTAAGTAAACTGCCTTTATTTTAGAGATCCAATTATCTTCAGTCAGCAAAACTGTAAACTCCACTTCTCCGTATCTTACACTTGGTGTCTCATCTTCTTCCGGTATTCTGCCTAGCAAATCCACTATAAAAGCACTCATAGTATCATAATTATGTCTTTCCGGAAGCTCTATTCCCAGAATTTTCTCAACATCCTAAAGACGTATCCGAGATAATTTTTCTCAAATACGCCTTGAATTTTTCTGAAATATTTTTTTGCATCGGTTTGAATCCTTTCAGTCGATAAAAACGGGGAAAAACAGCCATGGTTTTGAACTAAAATTTTTCACCCCTAAAATGCAAATAAAGCCCGTAGTTATAGGGTTTTAAGAGGTGTTCACCAATATGTCTTGTGACTATAAAACGGATGAAAAATTACTGGTCGAGCCTAAAAGAAAATCGCATCCCACAAAGTGAGATACGATTTGTCCCACCGGGGTCACCCGGCTGGTGCGGATAACAGGAGTTGAACCTGCACCCCCTTGCGAGGACTAGCACCTGAAGCTAGCGCGTCTGCCTATTCCGCCATATCCGCATTACAAAATACATTATATCATAAATGCGAATGAAAGTCAATACCTTTTTAATTTTTATTTTAATTTACTCAATTCAAACTAAAACCATACGGTAAAATCTCATTTAGGGTCAAAATTTTATCAGAAAGTATAATTTTAAAGTAATTATGGCAAAATTCCGTCATAACTTGACGGCATGATCCGCACGGATAACATGGTTCACTCATATTGTCATGACCTCCGGCAATAGCAATAGCCTCAAATTCTTTCTTTCCTTCTGATATTGCCTTGAAGAAGGCTGTTCGTTCAGCACAGTTTGTAAGCGAAAAGGAAGAATTTTCAATATTACAACCCGTATAAATTGTACCGTCACTGCACAAAAGCGCTGCTCCCACTTTAAATCGTGAATATGGCGAATACGAATTTTCAGCAGCTTTTACAGCACGTTCAAATAACTCCTTGTACAAATCATTCATTTATAACTCCTTAAAATCCAGTAAAAAAATATACTTTTACAGCCATACTCCCCAATCGCCATAATTAAATGTACCGCTGCCATGATGAAGCTTACCGTCAGCTTTGAGTTGTCTGAATGCTTCCCGCATACGTATTAAAATTTCCGGATGTATATCCAAGGAATGATGTGCAGGAAATACATTTTTCACTGGCAATGCCGCAACTTTTTCCAGTGACGTAAGATATGCTTCCGGATCAGTAGACGGATAATAAGCAAACAAAATATCTTTATATACTAAATCACCGGTAAATAAATATTCTTTATTTCTTTCCCAAAAACATAAATGACCCGGAGAATGTCCCGGCGTATGCAGTACTTCAATTTCCCGACCGCCAATATCAATGATATCATGATCATTCAGTACTTTTGTCGGCTTACCTTGAAAAAATATGTAATCGTTCACATTAAAATCATTAGGTAAATCACAGCGATCAACAACCATTTCTTTAATTGTTTCGATTGATAAGGGAAATTTGCCATTGAGCCAATCCAATTCCTCAGAGTGGGCGTAAAAGTCTGGAAAGTACTTATGTCCGCCGATATGATCCCAGTGAATGTGAGTAGCAACAGCCGTAACAGGCTTATCAGTAAGCTTTACTACTTCATCATATATATTTGAAATACCAAGTCCCGTATCGATCAGCAAGCTTCGATTATTTCCATTCAACAGATAACAATGAGTTTCTTCCCAATGGCGATATTCACTGATAATATAAGTGTCAGCGTCAACTTTATCAATTGTAAACCAGTTATCCATTTATCTCGTACTCCTATAAATTTCAATTATGAAATAATAACCCGAGAAAATCACTCCCGGGTTATTTTAGAATATACTCTTATTTCGAAATTATTGCCAAAGTATCTCTTGCAATAAGCAGTTCTTCATTTGTAGGAATTACCCAAACCTCAACCTTTGAATCAGGTGTTGAAATTTTAGCCTGAGTACCTCTTATAGTCTTGTTCAGTTCAAAATCAATCTTTATACCCAGATAATCCATGTTTGTGCAGACACCTCCGCGTACTTCCCATGAATTTTCGCCGATACCGCCTGTAAATATAACAGCGTCCAGACCATTCATAACAGCCGCATAAGAACCAATATATTTTTTTATTTCATAACGCAGCATATCTGCTGTAAGCTGAGCCTTTTCATCACCGTTATTAATAGCCGCATAAATTTCTCTGTTATCAGAAGAAACATCTGATACGCCAAGGAATCCACACTGTTTGTTAAGATAGCTGCTCATTTCGTCAGGAGAAAGATTCATTTTCTTTGCAAGATATGTAACAGCTGAAGCATCAATAGCACCGCTTCTAGTACCCATAATTACACCATCAAGAGGAGTAAATCCCATTGAAGTATCTATGGACTTTCCGTTTTCAATAGCAGTAATGGAAGAACCGTTGCCAAGATGACATGAAACGATCTTCAGATCCTTAAGATCCTTGCCCATGGCTTTTGACAGTGCAGCTGAAACAAATCTGTGTGAAGTACCGTGAAAACCATATTTTCTTACATGATATTTTTCATAATCTCCATAAGGAATACCGTACATATAAGCTTTTGGAGGCATTGTCTGATGGAAAGCGGTATCAAATACAACAACCTGAGGAACGTCATCTGAAAATACTTTTTTACATGCTCTTAAGGCAAGTGCATGAGCATGATTGTGAACAGGAGCAAGCTCTGCCAGCTCATCGATTTTATCAATTACTTCATCAGTTGCAATAGTGGTTTCACTAAAAACTTCAGCGCCCTGTACTACTCTGTGTCCTACTGCTGAGATTTCGGACATGCTGTCAATAACTGCTGCTTCACCGTTAACAAGAGAATCAACAAGCTTTTCAAACGCTTCTGTATGAGTTGGGAAAGAACAATCTTCATCAATTTGTCTTCCGTCGTAAGTTTTATGTGAAATATGACCGTCAATACCTATTCTGTCACAATTTCCCTTAGCCAGTACTTTTTCGCCGTCCATATCAATAAGCTGATACTTAAGAGATGAGCTGCCTGCATTTACAACTAAAATCAACATCTGTAAAAACAACCTTTCAAAATGATTTTTAACAATAATATTATATAACTTATTTTGTAAAATTGCAAGAGCTTTACTAAAAAATATGCATTATATGTATAAAAAACAAGATATATAAATTATTAAAAACGAATATTCTTAACCTTTTGAATAAGAAACTTTATATTTTTCAAAAAACATGAGAAACGCTATACTGAACAAAGTCATTGCCATAAGTATAGCTATTCTCCGATTCATAAAATAAACAACAATCGAAGTAAATGAAATAATAGCTGAAACAATCAAAGCAGATTTTCTGTTAAGTAAATTCTGATTTTCATCAAGTGGCTTATTAGGATTCTCCATCGGAGCAAATTCATATACTGCCAGCATAAACACTGCCGTCAGTATAATCATATAAATAATTGAAATAGTAGACACCATAGCTTCCGTTACAAGCATAACCACAAGAAAAACCACTGTAAAAACAATATTGCATTTGAGATATGAATCAGCATGATAACCGCCTGTAAGCTGCCTTACCGGAACAAAAACGCCAAGAAACAACAGTGATTCAATAAATCTGTTCATTAATATTCCAAGAATTATAACTATAGCAAATCCTATTAATCCTGAAATCAGCACTTCATAGCCATACTGATAAATTTCTTTCTTATCTTTATCAATAATATTTTTTCTGCTTAAATACGACGCTAATTTTTTACTTATTGATGTAATCATATTCTCCCACCTTTCTGATTAATTTTAACACAAAAAAATATTAATTTCTATATATAAAAAATGTATAAATATTGTACAGATTGTTAACATTATAATTTCCTGTGCGGTTGACTTAAATACGTATAAAGTGGTATAATGAATAAAATAATCAAAAAAGGAGGCGCATTATGAATATAAAAAACTTATTTGCCGTTTCTGCGGCTTTAGCAATATGCATTAGCTTTACAGCGTGCAGTGAAAATAACAGTTCCAAGAAAAGCAAAACTTCTTCCGCAGCAGAAAGTAATAATGAAATGTCAGCAGAAATCCCTGCAAAAATAACGGTTTCACCTAAATCCAAATTAACCGAAAGAGAATACAAAGGATATTATATCGCAAACGGTATTACGACCGGTATTAATCTCCATGCTCCTGAAGGACTTACCGTAACCGACTGCGAAACTTTTGAAAACAGCGACGGAACCTTTACCTGTATGCCGGAATGCGTTCCGACTGCATCAAAACCATTTGTTATTTCTGATGAATCCGGAAAGGATAATATGAATTTTTTTGCTTCTGCCGGTCCGGGACAGGAAGAATTTAAAAAAATAACAAAAGAATCATATGAGGAAGAATATGTCAAGGGAGTCTCTGACTACTTCACTGATGTCGAAATAAAAGATTTTGAAAGCTTTGAAATTGAAAATTATCCCGCATTAAAAGCTGTTATAAAAGCCGAATACAACGGTGAAACCTTTGAACAAACACAGGTAATACTGGATGTTGCTGAGTATGGCTGTCAATCCGGATATATGTATACTATTACATATACCGATTATTCTGGAACCCTCAAAGAAAAAATTCAGGATTCTATTGACAGTATTGATGAATGTAATTCACTGAATATCTGGAGAGCGTATAAAAATCCTGAAGACGCAGCAGCTGCAAAAGAAAACGGTACTTATACCATTTACGGCAATGTAGATAAATATAAGAAAAAGGCAGTAACTGCAGCAACATATACATATGTGACAAAATCCTCAAGAATCAAAGATGTTGAAGAGCTTCGCAAAAAATTCAGCATTACATTCAAAAGAAGAACCGAAGACGAAAACAATGAGGACGACTTAAACGCCGTCTATGAAAGCGGCGGCGAGAGTACTCAAACTACTATAGATATGGAAATGGTGGAGAGATTCAAAAAACAACACGGTATTGAATAACAAGGAGAAAAAATGAAAAAATTAACCGCATTAATTATTCTGACAGCAGCAGTGCTTGCAATAGCATCCGGCTGCAATAAAAAAGAAGAATCATCAGTAAATAAAACGCCGTCAGCCGAAATAACCGAAGCTGTAACGGAAGAAACTGCTGAAGAAACTGCTGAACCTGTTCCTGACTGTCTTACTCTAACCGGTACATATGGCTATAGCCTTATACTTCCGGATAGTATTGATTCTGTAAACGGTGACAAAATTACAGGCTCTGAATATATATCCAACACTGATTATGTTATGGTCAACAGCAGTACTTCAAAAGATAATATAAATGTTGTAGTTGAACCGGGTAAGGACAAGGATACTTTTGACAGCTATACTAAGGAAGTTTTTCAGGAACAATGCGAAGCCCTGGGCGTTTTTACAAATTTTAAAGTAAATAAATATGAGCGTACTGAAATCCAAGGCTTCGATGCAATCCATATAGAAACCAGTGCTGAAAGTCCTGACGGGGATACTTTCAGCCAAATTCAAATTATAGTCAACAGAGCTGAAAAAAATGCTGATTACTGCTATACATTTACATATACTGACTTTTCCAATACATTAACTGACGAATACAAAAAATCCATTGAATCAATCAAAATGATTGACGCAGAAAAATCCGACGACACTGTCGACGAGCTTGCAGGAGAACCATTCACATTTGAAATGTGCGAAGGTATGACATTTGACGCACCGGATGGATGGACATTAACTGAGGGAGAATCAGACACTCCTCATCTTGTTTCAGAAGATCGTGCAATGTTCTCTTCGTCAAAAGCGGAAGATGTAAGCAATCTTCTTATTACAATTTCCAGCGGTTCCGATGATAATGAAGAATTTCTTAAATATACTCAAGAGGATTTTGAAGCACTGTTAAGCGGTACATATACCGAAATAGAATCCCTTTCCTTTGAAGCGGTGAAAGTCGGAAAATACGACGCTTTTAAGTATATTTACAACGTTGGAGGAGAAGATACGGAAGATCTTGATCTCCGTCAAACTATGCTGTTTATAAACTGTCCTGACAAAGAAACAGGAGTTATGGTATGTCTGACTGACTTTAATCAAAATAACAGTGATATATCAGATACACTGGAAACATTAATAAAATTTTCATAAATAGTAAAGAGGTAAAAAAATGAAATTAGGAATGGTTGGACTCCCAAATGTGGGAAAAAGCACACTTTTCAATGCACTTACAAACGCCGGAGCAGAATCGGCAAATTATCCTTTCTGTACTATCGAAAAAAATATAGGCATAGTATCAGTGCCTGATGAAAGACTGGACAAGCTTGCAGAAATGTACAATCCCGACAAGTTTACTCCTGCAACTCTGGAATTTGTCGATATTGCAGGTCTTGTAAAAGGTGCTTCCAAGGGCGAAGGCTTGGGCAACAAGTTTTTAGGAGATATCCGTGAAGTTGACGCTATCGTTCACGTTGTACGCTGCTTTGAAGATATTGATATCATTCATGTCGACGGTGAAATCAATCCAGAAAGAGACATTGAAACAATTAATCTGGAATTGATTTTTTCCGATATAGAAATGATTGACAGACGTATCGACAGAACAAAAAAGCTCGCAAAAGGCGACAAAAAGTACCTTACGGAAATTGATTTTCTTGAAAGACTGAAAAGTCATCTTGAATCGGGAAAATCCGCAAGAGCTTTCGACTATACAGACGATGAAAGAGAAGTAATCAAATCTACTCCTCTGCTTTCAGGCAAACCTGTAATTTACGCTGCAAATTTATGTGAGGACGATTTTGTAAACAATATTGAAACTAACGAGCATTACAATACAGTCAAGAAAATTGCGGAAGAAGAGCATTCTGCCGTACTGCCGATCTGTGCGCAGATCGAAGCTGAGATTTCCGACATGGAACCTGAAGACAAAGAAATGTTCCTCGGAGAAATGGGACTAAAAGAATCAGGTCTTAACAGGATTATCAAGGAAGGTTACTCTCTTCTGGGACTAATATCATACCTTACAGCCGGACAGCCCGAGGTAAGAGCATGGACTATCAAAAAAGGCACAAAAGCTCCGCAGGCAGCGGGTAAGATCCATACAGACTTTGAAAAAGGCTTTATCAGAGCAGAGGTTGTCAGCTTTGACGACCTTATGGCATGCGGTACTATGGCGGCTGCAAAAGAAAAAGGACTTGTCCGCCTGGAGGGCAAAGAATACGTCATGCAGGACGGAGATATTGTTCTGTTCAGATTTAACGTGTAAAAATAAAGGTACTTTTCCAAAAAGAAAAGTACCTTTTTATTATTATAAAATATTAGTAAGTTTAGGAATCTCACTTTCTATTATCCATTCAAGACCCGACTTTGCATTTTCAAATTCCGCATTAAGTTCGTCATTATCTTTTTCAATAAGCGGTTTAAGTCTGGACATAGAAGTCTGAACACTTGTAATTTTATCGTTTCTGACAAAAACACTTGCATAAGTGTGATATTTCTCCCATTCCTTTTCAAGACTGTCTGCCGCCTCCAGTGCTTTTTTGCTGTCTCCCTTATCGGAATAACTTCGAGTTTCATTAAGAAGTTCCAAAACACGGTCCGTTTTATAATTAAGAATAAATATTCCGGAAACACTCATTACAAGCATTGCTATTATAATTCCCAGACTTATTTTAATTCTTACCATTTGAACCTCCCTTTTTTATCATAGTATATTCACCGTTACAATCAGCGGTAAGAAGAAAAATATCTTCTTCCGTAAGATGCTTTCTGTCAAGCAGATCTGTGATCCATTGCTTTTGAAGTCCGGCGTCCTCAAGACCCTGCTTAATAATTTTACCGTCTGAGATGATTATCACCGGCGGATCAACAGACTGTCCCTCAATTGCCATGTCTTTGTTAATAACTTCCCTCTGGGGCTGTTTTTCATAAACTGACACGCTTCCGTTTGTTTCAACTACAGCAAATTGTACGTCGCTTATGTTAAAGACATTGTTGTTTCTCAGAGCAGTCATAAGGTCGTCCACAGAATACCGCAGTTCTTTCAGTACGCTTTGGTCAAGAATTCCGTTTTTTATTATTATTTTTGGCGTACCTGATACAACATGTCTGAGCTTAGGAGATTTCAAAGTCAGCCATGACATCAAAACCTCAAAGCACACAAGGGACAGTATCGGAAGAATTCCCATTGTAAGCGGTATATTAAGGTCTTCCAACGGAAGCGTAGCAATATTTGATACTAAAATGGTTATAACAAGTTCAGAAGGCTGCAACTCCCCTATCTGACGCTTACCCATTAGTCTCACAGAAAATATTACTATAATGTATAAAATAATCGCACGTATAAAAACAATAATCATAAATTTATCCTCCGATTATTATTTTATACTTTTTTATACAATGTATTCAGTTCTTTTTTTAAAACTTAGAAAATTTTTTATTTGTCACATTGTTCATTTCTTGCCTTGCCGCAAGAAACGAACCAAAGAAAGGCATTTTCGCTTTCTTTTCATGTGAAAAGAAAGCTTTGCAAAGAAAAAACTTTATCCATCATACAGTTTCTGAACTCAGAATACTCCCCATAAAAGGCAAGACGTAACATTTAAAATTCACACCCAACTTAATTTAATTTTTCTTTTTATGAATTATTTCTTTAATAACTTCATGAATCAGTTTTGTTTGCTTATAATCAAGTTTCTGTATATCTTTCACCAATTCATCAGTGTGTTTTGGACATTCATCATCAAATTGAAAAAATTGATACGGAGTAATTCCTAAATAATCGCATATGCAAAAAAATGACTGCATTAAAGGAAAATTATTTTTGTTTTCAATTTTATTTATAAAACTTTCATTTTGTCCGATTGATAAACTCATTTCCCTTGATGAAATGCCTTTTTGTAATCTTAATTTAGCAAGACGGTCAGCAAAATCACTTATTGTAATCATTGTTTGTCTCATCAGTTCCATCTAAATTTTTCTTTAATGTATTTAGTTCTCTGTTTAATTCCATAACTCATTTCTTTTGCCGAAACCCCCTTTTTTCCCCTTAGAATCATTAATCTTTCTGCAAATTTGTTTGTATAATTCATCTTTATCACCTTTAATTTTTAATTATTCACTATAGTGTTATTTTTATTATAACGTGTAGATTAAATGTTGACAATTCCCCTGATTATGTATATATCTATATATGGATATAGCAGTACTCATTTTAAATGGGAGTGAAATTTAGGTGTAGCGTCTTGCCTTTTACGGGGAGACCTATTAGTTCAGCAGCAGTATGACGGATAAAGTTTTTTCTTTGCTAAGCTTTCTTTTCACATGAAAAGAAAGCGAAACGTGTTTCTTTGGTTCGTTTCTTGTCACGAGACAAGAAATTAACAGAATTTTGTAACTTTCTTGTTGCGAAACAAGAAAGTTAAAATAAAAGAAATTTTAAAGAAACTTGTTTCTTTAATTAGTAATAAATCAGCCTTCGCTTGCATAAATTAGCACAGAATCAATTTACGGTTTTTGTTCAAAACGCAGAATTTAATATAATATGTCGATTATATAATAAAAATATTTGATTTTCTATATAAAATTTGATATAATGTAAAATATAAAAATTAGAGGAGGTTATTTTATGATTCAAGAAAGAAACATTGTCACATGTATAATTCTGTCAATTATAACATGTGGCATTTACGGGATTTATTGGGAAATCTGTCTCGTAAATGACCTTAATGTCGCTGCTGACACACCAAACGATACAAGCGGAGGAATGGTATTCCTTCTGAGTATTATTACATGCGGTATCTACATGCTTTACTGGATGTATAAGGCAGGCGAAAAGGTACAGGCTGCTCAGGCAAAGAGAGGTCTGCCTTCGGATTCCAACAGCGGAATACTTTATTTAGTTCTTTCTCTCGTTGGATTTTCAATCGTTTCATATTGTCTGATCCAGAATGAATTAAATAAAATGGCAACACCGCATGCGTAAACGATTAAAAAAGTATTTGATAATGCTTGCTGTCGGTCTGACAGCAGGCGTTATTTATTTTCTTCTTACACAGCTGGGATTTGTGATCCCATGTATATTTCACCGTATAACGGGTTTTTACTGTCCAGGCTGCGGCGTTACAAGAATGTGTATCAATATAATAAAACTGGATTTTTATAGTGCGTTCAGGAGTAATCCGGCTGTGTTTGTTATCGTACCGTTTTTAGCGGTCATTTTTGCCGTAAGGGCATACAGCTACTTAAAATTCGGAACAGCTAAGCATGAAAAATGGATGACTGTAATTGAAATAACCTCCTTAACAATACTGATTATTTTCGGAGTTTTAAGAAATATTCCTGCATTTTCATTTCTGGCTCCAATGTAAAAAGTCTGCGGATTTATATCTATTCCGCAGACTTTTTTATATATTAATTTTTTCTACACATTATTTAATTAACGAAAAAGCAATACTGTAAGCAAGAATACACCAGGGTTTTCCTAAAATAATGATCCAAATAAATTTTCGTACTTTCATTTGAGTTAATCCCGTAAAATAACAGAAGAAATCATCGGGAAAAAGAGGAAGTACCATTGCGGCAAACAGAAATGCTGTAAAAGATTTACTGTTCCCTGCCCGTGCCGACCATTTTTCAAACTTACTTTCCGGAAAAATACTGCCTACCAAACGCATTCCGAATTTTCTTGCAAGAAAAAATGCAGCAACAGAACCAATACTTATGCCAATATAATTACAGATGAACCCTCCCCAGCAGCCAAACATAACCGCTCCTACCGAACAGCCTAAAAATCCCGGCAGTATAGGAACTACTACCTGTGCCGCTTGAATAACCGTCAGCACAACAGGTCCGAATAAACCAAATCTTTTAATATATGCTTGTAATGTCTCTACTGAATCAAATTCTCCGTCAAAATAAGCTTTCACTAATACTATCATGATTCCCACACAAAATATAATGATGAACACTGATAGTAGTTTCATATATTTGTTTTTCATTTAAGACTTCCTGTATATTTTGCTAATTTATTATTATTTATACTTCTCTTCTTGTAAATCCGTCCCATGCAATCATTAAGAATATCACCATATGAACTGCAATTACAGCAAATGCAGAAGTAAGAGTCTGTCCCATAAACATTCCTGAGCCTTCCATAATACCGCTTAAATCAACATTTGCCCAAATCAAGTATCTTGCCCAGCTGATGTTTAACTGGCTCAAAATAAGCATTACCGTATTTCCTCCAAAATACGCCATAACGCTTATGCCTATCGCCAACGCAGAACTTCTAGCCACTGAAGAAATTGCAAAAGCAAGACTTGACATTACAACAATTTCAACGCTGCCCAGCATATAATTCTTGAACACATAAAGGAATCCCGGAATTTCCTTCACAACACCGTCGCTGACTGATATAAATGAAGCCGACAGATTATCCGCTCCGAACACAGTAAGAGACATAACTGCTGAAATGATATATGTTATTATTATAAGAATATATCCAAAGGTGATAGTTGTAACATACTTGGAAACAAGTATTTTCCATCTTTTTACCGGATTGATCAGCAGGAACTTGATAGTACCGCCTGAAAATTCACTGGAAACTATTCCGCCGGCGATTATAATTACAAGAAGTCCTATAAACGAACATATCATAGTTGTAGTGCAAAATACTGACCAGAAATTAAATTCACCTGAATTGATCCAACTTGTGTTTTCAGAAATGTCAAATTTTATATTATTTTGCAGTCGATACTCAGATTTAACCTTTATTTCTTCATAATTCTTATACTCATTACTGTCAACATAAACTCCTGACTTTTTTGATTCATCAAGATTCTTTATTTCACTTTCAGCATTTTTCATTTCCAGAACAGTTTTATATTTCCAGTTGCTTTCATCAGGTCTTATATCGTTGTCAAGACAATACTGATACATTTCCTTGCTTCCCTGTGAATATGCATCCTGAACTGTTTTAGCGTCCATCAATTCAACTGCCGTCTGAAAATAACCCTTCCAGTTGCCGGATTCGATATCTGACGCCATACTATTTACATAATTATCAGTCTGTTCCTGTGAAAATTTATAGCTTTCGTCAGAATTGTACTTTACGTTGAACATTTCGTCTGCGGCTCCAATTTTCCAACCGCTTGTAATGTTATTATCAATTTTATACTGAATACATTCTACTTCATTTTCCCAACCTTCTGTTTTTACATCTTTCAGATATGCAATCTGCTCTTTATAATCGTCTATACTGTATTCCTCTGAATCAGAATAATTATCGCCCACCAACTGATACTCTGCAAATTTCACTGCAAACGGATAACCTATACAGCCGATTAACAATATTATCAGCATTATCCATGTACTTTTTTTAAGTGATATCTTAATATACTCATTTTTCACTAAATTTATAAATTTACCCAATCTGACTGCCCCCCGACTTAGTAAGTTCAATAAATACATCTTCAAGCTTTTTATTTTCCTTCGGCGCTACCGTACCTAACTTAATTCCTCTTGAAATGATTCTTGAAGTGATCTCAAACAATTCTTCTTCAGCATTTTCCTTTTCAATGGATATTATAATATGTTCATCGTCAAGCACTGATTTGTCACTAATAAAGTCAAGCACTTCAATTGCCCGCTGACAATCGCTTACTCTTAAAATAAACTGTTCTTTATCTCCTGAAGCTGCGGATATCATTTCTTCAACAGTATGAACTCCTGTAAGCTTACCGTTTACAATAATTCCTACTCTGTCACACATAAGCTCCATTTCAGACATAAGATGACTTGAAACAATAACGCATATATTTTCCTTGTGCGCTAAATTTTTAAGAATATCACGAAGTTCCTTAATACCTGCCGGATCAAGACCATTTGTAGGTTCATCAAGAATCAAAAGCTTTGGTCTGTGAAGTATTGCCTGTGCAACACCCAGACGCTGACGCATCCCCAGAGAGTATTTTCCTACCTTATCGTTGATTCTCTTTTTTAATCCGACAATTTCAACGACCTCATTTATTCTCTTTTCAGAAATATTACCCCTCATTCGTGCATACTGACGAAGATTCTGCATACCGGTCATGTACTTATAAAATTCCGGATTTTCAATAATTCCTCCGATATCGGATATAGCTTCCTCATATTTTTTTACAACGCTTTTACCGTTGATTATGATGTCTCCCTCGTCAAATCTCAAATGACCTACGGCAATTTTTATAGTTGTGGTTTTTCCGGCGCCGTTTGGTCCTAAAAATCCGAATACCTCACCCGGATAAGTCTCAAAGGAAATATCATGAAGAATTTGCCTTTTCCCAAAATACTTATTAAGATGTTCAATTTTTAATGCAGGTGTCATTCTTCATTTCCTCCTTCCTCACTGTCTACAGCCGCGATTTCACTGCTGTCCCAGCCATAACTTTCTGCCATGCATATTTTCCATTTACCGTCTTTTTGAGTCATTAACATCTTGTAATAACCGTCAATGGAAATTCTCGAAAGTCCTGTCGGAACCTTCTCGCCGTAATAAACATAGTTATTGACAGTCATTGCATCGCATGGATTTACTATACATGCATTACCGGAAAACTCCGCTACTATCTGACAGTCAAACGATACCATCGCATATCCCGGACCGGCTTTTGAAATGTCAATATTATTTACTTTAGCTGTCCATTTTGACACATATGCGTTCGGGTCGCTGTCATTCATGTTTAATTCAAGGATATTCTTAAATTCATTCTGATTCAGACTATAATAAAAAAGATCTGACTTTTCATCTGAAAATGTCCAATAATTATTTATAAGACTGTCAATACCTTCCTTATATGAAGTCTGATCAGATCCTTTATTTACCCCGACATCTTCAAGCATACTCACATATGATTTTATTTCATCTTCTATAACCGGTTTGTTTTTTTTAAAGGAAATTGTATCAGTAATGACAAACACTACAAAACCGGCTAACACAATTCCTCCCAGAAGCAGTCCCCTGTTTACACGCCTTAGAAACTTCTTCAATTTATTCATCTCCTTTTTGTTTTATGTGTACTAATTCATATAGAACACTTCATGAATTGTATTATATCACTTAGTACAGTCTTTGTCAAGCGTTTTCCAAAAAAATTTCAAAAAATTTATAAATAGAGTATTTACTAGAATATTGTCGAGCCTTATTTAAAATATTTCACCATACTAAAGACGATTTGAAAGTTTTTTGCTTACTTTTTTCAAAATTTTTTCTTTAATCTTCTGTTTACTTACCTGTCGAGCCTTATTTAAAATATTTCACCATACTAAAGACGATTTGAAAGTTTTTTGCTTGCTTTTTTCAAAATTTTTTCTTTAATCTTCTGTTTACTTACCTGTCGAGCCTTATTTAAAATATTTCATCATACTAAAGACGATTTGAAAGTTTTTTGCTTACTTTTTTTCAAAATTTTTTCTTCAATTCTCTGTTTACTTACCTGTCGAGCCTTATTTAAAATATTTCATTATACTAAAGACGATTTGAAAGTTTTTTGCTTACTTTTTTTCAAAATTTTTTCTTCAATTCTCTGTTTACTTACCTGTCGAGCCTTATTTAAAATATTTCATTATACTAAAGACGATTTGAAAGTTTTTTGCTTACTTTTTTTCAAAAAAGTAAGGAAGATTGCAATTTACAATAAAATATGATATAATTAAAAATAAGAATATAAAGTAATAAAGGAGGCGGTAATGTGAAAATAACCGGAATAGTCTGCGAATATAATCCATTTCATAACGGACACTTATATCATCTAAAAAAAACCCGTGAAAACGGAGCCACTCACATAGTAGCAGTAATGAGTGGAAACTATGTTCAGCGCGGAGATACAGCTGTTATGGACAAGTTTGAACGGGCAAAGCTCGCAGTAAAAGGCGGAGCCGATCTGGTAATAGAAATTCCGACAGTCTATGCGCTGTCTTCGGCAGAATTTTACGCTAAAGGAGCCATATACATTCTTGATTCTCTTGGGTGCGTAGATGAGATCTCATTTGGCAGTGAAGCGGGTTCTGTATCAGAACTGGAAAAGGCGGCGGAAATTGCAGATGAATGCTCCGGAGCGCCTGAGCTTGAAGAATACCTTAAAAGCGGTATGTCTTACCCTAATGCCATCAACACCATGATATACAGCAGTTACGGAAAAAAATTAAGCAACCGTATCAGCGACATACTTGCATCTCCGAATAATGTTCTTGCAGTGGAATACTTAAAAGCTCTGAGGCGATTAAATTCATCAATAACGCCCTTTACTATACAAAGAAAAAGCGCCGCACACGATTCTATGACCGTACTTGACGGTATTTCAAGCGCCTCTTTTATCAGGAAATGTATGAATGAAAAAAGTGATTTTTCCGGTCTTGTACCTGCATATGTCAGTCAGGCATATATAAATGCATACTCTGCGGGAAAGACCGCAGACATTTCAAATCTGGAACGTATTATTATATATAAGCTCAGAACCTCTTCACCGGAAGAACTGAGAGAAATTCCCGATGTGGGTCAGGGACTGGAATACAGGATACTTGCAGCGGCAGATAAAAATAATCTGGACGAAATTTTTATGAGCATAAAAACCAAAAGATATACCATGGCAAGAATCAAAAGGATCCTCCTTAATATGCTCATAGGCGTCAAAAAAAGCGACCTTGAAACACTCCCCCCTTACGGCAGAATTTTAGCAGTTACTGAAAGAGGACGTGATATTCTTTCCAAAACCAAGAATACCGGAAAGATCCCTTTTGCAACGTCTCTTTCCAAACTGGCTCAAACAAGTGATGATGCAGAACGTTTTGCCAAACTTGAGGGAACTGCTTCGGATATTTATGCTCTGGCACAGACAAAAATAGGAAAAGCACAATCCGACTATAAAGCACGAATAGGAATTGAACCTGATGAACAGAAATATTAAAGGCATAATTTTTGATTTGGACGGTACTTTACTGGATTCCATGAGCGTATGGGAAAATGTTGATAAAATGTTTCTTGAAGAAAACGGTATCGTACCTCCAAAAGGGATTTCAGACATTGTCAAAAAAATGACCATTCAGGATTCCGCTGCGTATTTTAAAACCAGATTTGGATTGAAACTTTCATGCGAATACATTATAAATCGTATTGAGGAAATTGTATCGGAACAATATAAATGCATAATACCTCTAAAGGAAGGCGCTTTGAAAACTGTAACACTCCTAAGACAAAAAGGCTATAAAATGTGTGTTGCTACAGCTACATACAATAGTCTGGCAAACAGCGCACTAAAACGTCTGGGACTTTATAGCAGTTTTGATTTTATTATAACATGTTCCGATGTGGGCGTCGGTAAGGACAAACCGGATATTTTTATTCAAGCGGCAGAAAAAATGAAATGCGCTCCTTTTGAAACAGCTGTTATCGAAGATTCTCTGCACTGTATTGAAACAGCCGTAAACGCCGGATTTTTGACAATAGGAGTATATGACAAAATTAATGAACCGGACTGGAAAGAAATCTGTCTTAAATCAGATGTAACAGTAAAAAATATAAGTGAAATTACAGATATTTTAAAGAAAGGATAAACAATGGCAAAAGTTATGGTAGGAATGAGCGGAGGAGTTGACAGTTCTGTTGCTGCAAAGCTTCTGCAAGATGAAGGATATGAGGTCACAGGGGTAACATTAAAGCTTTTTGACGGCGAAGACGTTGACCAAAGTACCCGAACATGCTGCTCTCTTTCTGACGTTGAAGATGCAAGGAGCGTAGCATACAAGCTGGGTTTTGACCATCTGGTTTTTAATTTTAAAACCGATTTCCGAAAAAATGTTATGGAACATTTTATTGACAGCTATCTTAAAGGAGAAACTCCTAACCCATGTATTGAATGCAACAAACATATAAAATTCGACAAAATGCTCAGAAGAGCCGAAGAACTTGGATATGATTACATTGCCACCGGGCATTACGCTGTACGTCAATTTGACGAAAAAACCGGAAAATATCTCCTTATAAGACCTGCCGACCGTTCTAAAGACCAGACATACGTTCTTTACGGTCTGACGCAGTATCAGCTTTCAAAAACTCTGTTTCCTCTTGGAGAATATGATAAAACTACAGTCCGAAAAATTGCAGAAGAAGCCGGACTTGTAAATTCCAGAAAACCGGACAGTCAGGATATCTGCTTTGTTCCGGACGGCGATTATGCAAAATTTATAATCGAAAATACGGGAAAAACTATGCCTGAAGGAGATTTTTTAAACACTTCCGGTGAAAAAATCGGAACTCACAAAGGCGTTATAAATTATACTATCGGTCAGCGCAAAGGACTTGGAATTGCCCTTGGAAAACCTGCATACGTAACTGATAAGGACGCTATAAACAATACTGTTACAATAGGTGATGAGACCGATCTTTACAAAGACGAAATAACTGTATGCAATGTTAACTGGATATCATTGGACAGTCTGACCGAACCTATTGAAGTGACCGTCAAAACAAGATACAGTCAGAACGAGCAGGAAGCAACGGTCTGCCCAACGAAAAACGGAGAAGTACTTGTAAAATTTCACAAGCCGCAGAGAGCTCCTGCAAAAGGACAAGCAGCAGTATTTTACCAAGATAACATCGTTCTAGGAGGAGGAACAATAAAATAGCTATAATTTCCAATGTATTTATTTAATTTTGCTATTGACAAACATCATATAAAATGTTAAAGTGTTGATATGTAAGTTATAAACTTATAATTTTTGATTTACGGAGGAAACAATGAAAAGCTATATAAAAAAGATCGCAGCTGTCGTTTCAGCTGTTTCAATTATCGGTACTATGAGTATCAGCGTATCCGCTGCAACTGCCGACGACGTAGTCGCAGCCGCAAGATCAGCAGGATTCCTTGAAGAATATGTTCAGATGCTCCAGAACTATCTTAAAGTAAATAAATTTTCTGAAAGCCAGTATGATATTCTTGTGGATAAGATATCAAATGTCGGTTCCGAGATGGACGATGTTGCATTGAAAAATTTTGGTAAAACAATTGCCGAAATGAAAGGCGAAGCAAAGGTCGATCCTGATACAGGCGTAGTTGACGATTCATTTTTAAAAGACGTAGTAGACAAGATGACCAATGAAAATATTATGAACTCACTGAATGAAATCGTTGAAGCCGGTAAGAAAATGGGACTGAATATCACAGTAGAGCAAAAAGGAGATAAAAATTTCTTAATGACAGTCCGAGATGCAGACGGCAATGTGCAGACTGTCGTACCTGTAGGAAAACTTGTTGATACGACAGGCGCTGAAGATAATTCCGCAGAAGGCTATCCCGAATTTGCATTGCTTTGCAGTGCTGTAATAGCAGCCGGAGGAATCGGCGCATGGCTTCTTTCAATTGCAAACAAAAAAACGGAGAATATAAATGGCTAAACACAACGCAGCAGTAATGCTGATAACTCCGGCTGTAATTCTGGCAGTGTGCGGCGGCATAATTGCCGGAGCGGGTTATGTACCCGTTCAAAAAATGAAAGCCGCAGCAGATTTAATTTTTTCCGCTGATACCGGACACGAACAGATAAACGAAATAAAATTTACCGAAAAAGAAGTTGAAGCTCAGCTTGACGATGGCAGCAAAATCGTTTATCCGTCTTTCGGCTCTCAATATGCGACTCTTAAAATAGATTCAATAGGACTTGAAGCTCCCGTTTATTTCGGCAGCACTGACGAACTACTTCAGCTTGGCGTATGCCAATACCTAGGATCTGTTTTTATAGGTGAAACAGGACATGTGGTCCTTGACGCACACTGCAATACTTTCTTTCTGAATCTCGGAGACGTAAAGGTCGGCGATATTATTGTACTGACCACTTCCTACGGTGAATTTACATATAAAATGAAGGAAAGCACTATTTTCAAAGAAACCAACAATGAGCTGATCGCTCCTACAGCTGACGACCGTCTGACTCTTTATACCTGTTACGGAAATCTTTTAGGTCCGACTGAGGACAGACTTGCAGTTATATGCGAATTGGTAGAAAAGAAATTCTATGACTAAGAGGAAAGGATCAGACAGTTTATGAAACGTATGGAAAAATATATTCCTAATCTTCTGCTGACAATGATTCTCGTCTTTGCTCTTATAGGTCTGGAAGGAATCATGTTTGCAAAAAATCAGCTTATGCGTTCAGAACCGTATATTGACGCTGTTGATACAAATGATGTTGCTTTAAAGTCTATGAACGCAATTGAAAAATATTTCAGCGACAGTGAAAGCTATTCCCGCATTCCCGCAGATGTTTATATGTCGGCAATCACTGAAAAAGACGTAAAAAACATTATTGAAATGAAAATCAACAATGTGTTTGATTATATTGACGGTTCAAACGCTGAATATAGTGAAGTGCAATATGATTTTTCTAAGCTTGAAAAGAGCGTCAGCGATTATTTTGCAGACTTTGCTGAAAAAAACAACGTGGCAACAGACGAAGAATATAATCAGCAGCTTCAAAAAACAATTGAAACAGCTGAAAGTGAAATCAATAATTTTACAGATGTATATATGCTGAAAATGATTGAGAAAACAGGAGCATTTTCAAAACTGAATAAACTTTATGGATTTGTTAATCCATTAATTTACATCACTGCCGGACTGACAGCATTATGTATAATTATAATACTGTTCTTGAGCAGAAATAACTTTTTTTACTGGCTTTCTTCAGCTTTCCTCTGTTCATCGGTATTAGCGCTTATCCCATGTCTGTATTTTAAGTTTTCAGGATATCTTGACAAACTGGTTATAAGAAACGACTATATTTATTCTGCCGTTACAGGTATGTTAAACGGCACACTTAATAAATATATTGCCTTACAGGCAGGAATATTTGCAGTCGGAATCGTTTTAATGGTAATTTATATATTAATCAGTAAAAAAATATCGTCTAAGGACAAAAACAATAATTGATATTATAAAAGAACAGCTTAAAGCTGTTCTTTTTTATGCAAACTGACGGTTTTAAGTCAAAATATACAAATTCGCTTGACAAAAGTTAAAATTAATAGGATAATAACATATATATGAAACGGAGTGAAGTATAATGAAAAAAATAATAAGCTCGGCAATTGCTTCCGTAATAATCGCAGCGTCGGTTTTTACTGGAACTGTACCGCAAAAAACAAATACCGCTTCCGCAGATACTTCTATCAACTATGCAGAGGCACTTCAAAAATCCCTTTACTTTTACGAATGTCAGCAGGCAGGACCTCTTCCGGATTGGAACAGAGTTGAATGGCGTGCAGACTCGACACTAGACGACTTTATTACAGGTGGTTGGTATGATGCAGGCGACCATGTAAAGTTTAATCTTCCTATGGCATATTCCGCTTCTATGATCGCTTGGGGACTCTATCAGTATCCGGAAGGTATTGAAAAGTGCGGAGAAATGACAAATTACGTTAACAACCTTATTTTTGCTCTTGATTACTTTGCAGCATGTGATTTAGGAGATGAAGTCGTATATCAGGTAGGAAACGGTCAGGACGACCATTCCTGGTGGGGACCTGCTGAGCTTGTAGAATACGGTATGAAAGACCAAAATATCAACAATGAAAGACCGTACTATTCCGGCAGAAAATGCTCTGCAGCATTAGGTGAAATGGCTGCCGCTCTTGCAGCAGGCTACTGTGCTTTACAGGGTAAATCGGACAAAGTTAATGATTATCTTGAACACGCTAAGAATATATTCGCCATTGCCGACGCTGAAAAAAGCGACGATGAATATATGGCAAGCGACGCCAAGAATTTTTACCGTTCATCTCATTTCTATGATGAACTCTTCTGGGCTGCAAACTGGCTTTACAAGGCTACCGGAGATAAAACCTATCTTGACAAGGCAACAAGCTATATACCTAATCTCAGTACAGAACTGGGTACAAACGAATTGAAATACAGCTGGGGACAGTGCTGGGATGATGTACAGCAGGGCGGTATGATCCTATATGCTCAGAATACAAATGATCCAACCTATATAAATCAAGTAAAAAAGCATATTGATTACTGGACATACAACGTTAAAGAGCTTGACGGCGGCTTACGCTGGCTAACTGACTGGGGCTGCCTGAGACATGCAACTGCCGCTGCATTTACTGCCGCAGTTGCATGCGATACACTTCCTCTCGGAGATACTTCAGCATATAAAGAATTTTATGAAGAACAAGCTAATTACTGTCTTGGAGCAAATCCTGATAATCGAAGCTACGTGGTAGGCTACGGAGAAAATTCTCCTCTTAATGTACACCACAGAACAGCTCATTCATCATGGAAAAATGCACTTGATACTCCTGTTGATAACCGTCATATCCTATACGGCGCACTTGTAGGCGGACCTACATCTGAAGGTGTTTATGAGGACGACCGTCAGAATCATATAAATAATGAAGTTGCATGCGATTATAATGCAGGATTTACCGGACTTATGGCAAAAATGGTAAGCGAATACGGCGGTACTACCGATCCGAACTTCCCCGAACCGGAACAGCGTGAGGCTGAATTTTACGTAGAAGCTAAGCTGAAACATTCTGCAACCGGTTCTGATTTGAGTCTGAAGTTCACAAACCATACTGCATGGCCGGCAAGAATCGTTGACAATATGTCCTACAGATACTATCTGGACGCAACAGAAATAATCAATGCAGGATTTAAGCCAGAAGATATTGTAGTGCGTGTTGACCGTGATCAGGCAACAATGTACGGTGAAGAATATGCCGCAAAAATCTCCCCTATTACACACTATCAAGATAACATCTATTATATCGAAGTAACGTATCCGGACGGCAGAGCAGTAATGCCGATTTCCGAAGGCAGAAATCAGTGCGAAACTATGCTGGCACTTGTATTCCCAAATTATCAGACAGGTTGGGACGCAACTAACGACTACTCAAACTCTGACTTACTTAGTCTGAAAGAAAATGAAACAGCAATCACAGATAAAATAACAGTATATGAAAACGGCGTTCTGATTTACGGCATAGAACCAGACGGTACAACTCCTTCCGAAACTGAAAAACCGGAAATTTCAAAAATCAAAGGTGATACAAATCTTAACGGAACTATTGAGACAGCAGATTTAGTACTGCTAAATAAACATCTTATCAAAGAAACTGTACTTAAAGATCAGGCACTTTTAAATGCTGATGTAAACGATGACAGCAAGCTTAATGTATTTGATGCGATTGCTCTCAAACGAATGATATTAAAGTAAAATAAAATCGGGTTCAGATGAACCCGATTTTTTATTTAAAATACATATAAAGATTACATTTAATCATACCGTTATAAAGTTTACGTTTTTTATCAGCTTTTTTGCCAAAGAACCTTTCAAAGTCCTCATGAGGAGAAATAACGTAGCATGGATTTTCGCTGTCAGGCTTAAATACTTCGCCCATTATTTTATAAAGCTGTTCCGCTTCCCTTATTTCCAGCATTCTCTCGCCGTACGGCGGATTGCAGACTGTAATTGCATTCATAGGCTGAAAATCACAAATATCAGCTTGTTCAATTCTTATTCTTGATTTAACGCCTGCTTTTGCACTATTATCAATTGACAGCCTGACAGACTCTTCGTCAATATCAAACCCGAACGCCTTAAACTCAGCACTTTTATTTACAAGGCTTATAGCACGCTGTCTTTCACTCCTCCATACTGATGCATCAATACAATCCCATTTTTCAGCAGCAAACTTCCTGTTAATACATGGAGGAATGTTAAGTGCTTTTAATGCGGATTCGATGAGGAATGTTCCGCTTCCGCAGAATGGATCACAAACTGTACTATTACTTCTCACTCTTGCAAGATCGATTATTCCTGCCGCAAGAGTTTCCTTAATTGGCGCTGCGTTGGAGTTTTTTCTGTAACCTCTTTTATGAAGTCCTGCACCGGAAGTATCAAGATAAATATTTACGTTGTTTTTCAGTATGCTGAACTGAATCTGGTGTACCGCACCTGTTTCTTCAAACCATCCTGTATGGTACTTTTCTTTAAGCCGTTCAACAGCGGCCTTTTTTATTATGGATTGGCAGTCCGGAACGCTGTGAAGCTCAGAATTAAGTGAATGTCCCTTTACCGGAAATGCATCCTTAATTCCTATAAAATTTTCTAGCGGGATTTTTTTCACTCCCTGAAAAAGCTCTTCAAAGGTTTCAGCATGAAATTCAGCCAGTTCAATCAAGACTCGCTCGGCAGTAGACAGACTGATATTTGCTCTTGCCAGTAAATCAAATCCACCATCAAAACTAACTCTACCGTCCTTAACGGTAATATTTTCACCACCGATTTTAGTAACTTCAAATTTTAATACGCTTTCAAGTCCGAAATGACACGGACAAGTTATTTTTAATTTTTCCTTCAAACTTAAACTCCTGTTCTTTATTCAGACGGCGGTTCATCTTGACTGCTATTGTCAGCGGAAGAATCTGAACTGCTAGAGTCTACAGATGAAGATTCATCCTGACTGCTCTCAGAAGATTCCGAGCTTTCAGAATCTTCACTGCTTTCATCTTCTTTAGGCGTTTCTTCATCCTTTTTAGGTGCGGAAGAATGATTAGCACATGTAGGCGCATTAGAGGATTTCCAGTAACCTGTTATACTGCTGCTGCAATACGGTCCTGCTATCAATCCCGTCGAAGAACACATAGGCGCTTCAATAACTGAATCACATGCCGGATAACTATTATCGGATTCAATACTGTTTGCATATTCGCCGATGATATTATACCATACCTGAGCTGATGAAAGACCATGATTCAATTCCTGTTTCTCATCATATCCTATCCATACTCCGCTTACAAAATCCTCAGTCAAACCAACAAAGCAAAGGTCGTTCCAGTCTTCGGAAGTACCGGTTTTTCCGGCTACGGTTTTATTGGAAAGCTGAGCTGCCGTACCAGTGCCGTTTTTTATAACCTCCTGTAAAAGGTGATTCATAACATAAGCAGTTTCCGGATCAATGGCTTCATGGGGATTTCCGTCGTTTTCATAAACTACCGATCCATCTCCTCTTTCAACCCTGCTCACAATATGAGCGTCACAGTAAGTGCCGCCGTTTCCATAAGGAATATAAGCATTCACAAGATTCTGCGGAGAAATACCATATGTCAATGCTCCGACTGTAAGAGGAGCATATGCAATATCAGTAGCGCCCTCCTCTGTAATATCTACAAGGTCCACATTAAGATTCTGAGTAGCGAAGTTAAATACTGCCTGAGGCGTAAGCTCCTGACAAAGCTGTGCCGGAACAGTATTTCTGGACTCTCTAAGTGCTTCAAAAATAAACATGTTATATCCTCTCCACACATAGTCATAGTTTTCAGGCCATTTTTCACCTTCAAGCTTTATAGGAGAGTCCTTATACATGCTTCCCCAATGAATATGGTCACTGTAAAGTGCCAGACCATAAGTAGTTATAGGCTTTATACATGAACCTGGCTGTCTTTTTGCCATGGTTGCACGGTTAAAAATAAGTAATTTTTCTTTAACGCCTATGCCGCCTGCAATACTTAAAATATTGCCGTTATAATCCATTGCTATAAATGCAGATTCAGGATACAGCTGCTCATATTCGCCGTCTTCATCTTCATCTACCCAAGTACTGTTTGATTCTGCGTCCATAAGATTATTAAGATCGCTGTATTTTTCTTCAACATATTTCTGCATTTCCAAATCAACTGTAGTATATATCTGATATCCTCCGGTATTGATTCTCTTAAACGCTTCTTCTTCGTCAATACCATATTCCTCCATTAATACCGCCGCATATTCTCTGAGTGCAGTATCAACAACCCATGAACTGGCTTTCTGTTCGTCCATAAGTTCTTCAGCGTCGGACTCCGGATGAGCTTCCTTATATTCCTCCGAATCAGTAAAAATCAATTTTTCATTAAGAGCTTCCTGATACTGATCATAGGAAATGGCGCCGTTTCCATACATGTGATAAAGAACGCTTTCCTGACGTTCTCTGTTAGCCTCTTTACCGGTATTTACCCATTTGCCATTTTCATCTTCATACCCTGCAAAAGGATTAATAGTTTCCGGACTTTTTGGAATTGCCGCCAGACATGCCGCTTCTGCAATAGAAAGCTCTGAAACATCCTTGCCGAAATATTTTATTGACGCCAGCTGAATACCGTTAGTCGGACCTCCGAAACCAATATAGTTAAGGTAATTTTCAAGAATTTCGTCCTTAGAATATTTCTTTTCAAACTGCATGGCTCTGAAAATTTCTCTTATTTTTCGCTCCGGACTGGGATCATCGTCACCTGTCAGATTTTTAATAAGCTGCTGAGTGATCGTAGACCCACCCTGCTTGGTATCGTAGATATGCATAAACATATTGGCAAACGCCGCAAATGTACGTTTATAATCAACTCCTTCATGAGAGTAAAAACGTTCGTCCTCAACGCACACAAAGGCGTCTCTGACATGCTGAGGAATTTGCTCAATATCTACCGGTATACGCTGAACTTCACTGGTTACTGCATAAAGCTGAACCAGCTTATCGCCGTCCTGAGCATAAACGATTGTATTTGCACTATTTTCCAATTCTTTAATGGTAACGTCCGTAGATTCATCCATAAATTCAAGCACATATACGGTCATTGCAGTAGCGACAATAGTTCCGGTTATAACGACTACCAGAAAAATAGACAGCAAAGTAGTTCCCAGAACCGCAGCAATTTTCTTTGCTATTTTTACCTTAGGATTTTCAGGCTTTTTTCTAACTGTATGCCTTGCATTCTGAGACGCAGTTCTCCTGACGTTATCGGCAGCCGTACTTTCTTTTTTAAACTGTTCGTTGTTGGAGTCGGTTCTTCCTGCATGGGATGATCCTCCGGTTTTTCCGGACGGCTTTTTATAAGTTCCGTCTTTACCGGTATAAGCGGCATAAGGAGATCTTCTGCCGGCATTCTTTCCGGATCGATTTACTGATTCTCCGGACTTGCTGCGTCCGGTATTTTCCCTGTAATTTCCCGAACCTTTTCTATTATTTTTGTTATCAGCCATTTTGTAATACCTCTTAAAATTTTATAATATAAGCGCATCATTTTTTCTCTATGTATAAATACAGACGCTTATACTTTTATATTATAGCACATTTTAAGCAAAGTGTTAAGAGTTTTTTTGAAAAATAGATGGTATATTTTAAAAATTCCGGTCAATAATAAGTGAAACACCAAAAAATGGAGGAATTTTATATGAGCAGACGGGTAACTTTGGCAGTTTTGCTTGCAGGAATGACAGTTTCAGCCATTATTATTATAATTACTATTTCAAATAGTATTAATAATCAAAGAATACGCGCGGAACAAATGGCAGAAAGTGCCATAACCGAAACGCAGCCCGTCGCAATCGGATATTATTTAAAGGAATATAACGGGGAACTTGCAGTTTTCAGAGGAAACAGCGATACGCCGTTCAAAATGCTTGGAGTCAGTATAAATGTTATGACCGACTATGATAAAAAATTACTGTCAGACGGAATTTTTGCAGAAGATGAAATTAAACTTGCCACACTAATTGAAGATTATACATCATAATATAAAAAATACCCGTCTAAAAAGACGGGTATTTTTAAATAACAATATACACCAAATTTGACAAAAAACTACATAAATGCTATAATTAATAAGATTAATAATTAAGAAAGGATATACGATTATGGAAATAATTAAAAAAATTGCCGTTATCGGAGTAATAGCATCATTAAATGTATTTATGATTTCATGCGGCAGTGATACAGCGAACAAAAATGAAACTTCTTCAGAATCAAGCATACAGCAAACTGAAGAAAATGCCGAAGCTGAGACTTCATCAGAAGAAAGTTCTACAAAAGAAAATAAAATTGAAGAATTATTAAAATCAGACAGTCATGATCAAGCTGATGATTTTGTAATCAGCAAGGATATTCTTGTGAGTTATAACGGCGTTGACAGCCATGTAGTCATTCCAGACGGCGTTAAAAAAATAGCTGACGGAGCGTTCTGGAGCATTGACTATATCGAAGCTGTAGACATTCCTGCATCAGTTACACAAATCGGTGCAAGCGCATTCTGGAGCTGTGCCGGTCTTAAATACATAAACGCTGAAGAAGGACTCAAAATTATAGGAGATACAGCTTTTTGGAGCTGTCCGTCACTAAAGGACGTTAATCTTCCCGAATCAGTAACCAGTATAAGCGACAATGCCTTTGGAAATTGCCATGCAGTAACTATACATTCTCCTAAAAACTCATATGCTGACGATTATGCTTTTAGCAAACAGATATCTTCAGACAACGTTTATGCCGAATATCAAGAAAACTCAAATGAAAATGTTATAAGAGCCGCACAGTATGCTTACGGTGAATTTACAGAATTTGAAATAGAAGACGGCATTACCTCTATTGAAGCAACTGCTTTTCAGTATTGTAAGTCACTTGAAAAAATAGATATCCCTTCCAGTGTTGAAACTATCGGAGGAGACGCTTTTGAATACTGCAAAAAACTTGAATTTGTCAATATCAACGAAGGCTGCATCGAAATCGGCGATGGTGCATTTGAGTACTGTGAATCTCTGGCAAATGTAAATATTCCGGCAAGCGTTCAGAAAATCGAAGATTCATCTTTTAATCACTGCGATGATAATCTTATCATACATACTCCCAAAGGCTCATATGCTGAACAATATGCCAAGGCCAACAATATCGCTTATGACAATAACATATAAAATTATAATATACAAAATGCCCGTCTAAAAAGACAGGCATTAAATATAGTATTAAATTTAGAATCAAGCCTTACCAATAGAACCGAAGAGTTCCATCTTTTCTTTAACTGTTGCCTTAATTGCTTCAAAACCAGGTGCAAGAAGCTTTCTTGGATCAAATCCCTTACCCTGCTGATCCTTACCTTCTTCAATGTACTTTCTTGTAGCTTCCTGGAATGAAAGCTGGCATTCTGTATTAACATTGATCTTAGCAACGCCAAGTGAAATAGCCTTCTTGATCATGTCTTCAGGAATACCTGTACCGCCGTGAAGTACTAAAGGCATATCTCCAACCTTTTCCTTAACAGCAGCCAGAGTTTCAAATGAAAGACCTGCCCAGTTTTCAGGATATTTACCATGAATATTACCGATACCTGCTGCTAGCATTGTAACTCCCAGATCAGCAATAGCCTTGCATTCGTCAGGATCAGCACATTCGCCTGCACCGATAACGCCGTCTTCCTCACCGCCGATAGAACCTACTTCAGCTTCAAGTGAAAGACCAAGAACATTACAAGCGTTTACAAGCTCCGTAGTTTTAGCAATATTTTCTTCAATGGCATAGTGAGAACCGTCAAACATAATTGAAGAAAAACCTGCATTAATACATGCCTTAGCGCCTTCAAATGAACCGTGATCAAGGTGAAGAGCAACCGGAACTGTAATGTTCAGTTCTTCAAGCATGCCATTTACCATGCCAACAACCGTTTTATAGCCGCACATATATTTTCCGGCTCCCTCGGAAACACCTAAAATAACAGGTGAATTGCATTCCTGAGCTGTAAGGAGAATAGCCTTAGTCCATTCAAGGTTATTGATGTTGAACTGACCAACTGCATATTTTCCTTCTCTTGCCTTATTGAGCATTTCTTTAGCTGATACTAACATTTTTCGTCCTCCTAAATGTTTTTAAAAAATATCAATATTAATATTATAACCTATAACGGAAAAAAAAGCAATGAAAAATAGTAAAAAAATATCAAAATTTACTGTATGAAAGTCAAAAGCTTATCCACAGCAGACATACAGTCAAGTGTTTTTTGCCGTCCGATTCTTTAATACATGATCGTACTGCTTTTTGGATATCCTCCTGGCTGTCGGAAAGATACTCCATACTGCCTGATGTACAAACAAAACAGTCGCCGTTTGCAGTATTTATAACCAGCATAGCATTACTACTTGAACTTACTGCATAATAATCATTGAATTTTTCATTAGCATAGTCCTCAATAGACTGCTCTCCGATATCATTTACCAAATACACATTCAAACCATTTTCCCCTGCAGCGTCTTTTAATTTACCATTTAGCTCAGATATTTCTTCCTTTGAAAGCGTACCGCTTTTATCGGTAATATATTCAGGAAGCTTTAGCTCAGCAGTTTCCAGAACACGCTTAGCTGCGGACATATAATCGCCCTTTACAAGCAACGGGGAAATTTCTGCAAAAAGCATTTCTATATCATCATCGGCAATAAACTTTGACGGAAAACCTTTACGGTAAATATAGTCCGTATTTGTATCATTATTCAGTAAAAACAGAATACCGTCGCCGCTGTATAGATCATTATAGTATTCTTCTGCATATTTATCAGGTTCTTTATCTCCGATATTATCAGTTATAACTACCGCTGCATTAATTTTAAATGTTTTTGCAAGCCATGCCGTATATGTATTTAAATTTTCCAGTTCATCTGCACTTAAAACACCGGCATCATCAAAAACAAAATCTGTATCCGTATTGATCTCTCTGTCACGGGGTCTGAGTTCTTCCTCAGATGATTCATCCGAAGAATTGTCATTCTGTTTTTCAGCAGCAGATTCTGAAACTGATGCATTTGTCTCTTTTATTTCATTACAACCGACAAATGCGACTGTAATTAAGCACAGTAAAGTAGTACAAATCAATTTTTTCATAACAGCCTCCGTTTCATTATTATATATTTAAATTATATAGTTTTATATAAAAAATGTCAACTGTTGATTTTTTCATTATCATAATGTATAATAATTTTTGAGGTGAAAATAATGACGAATTATAAAGAAAACGGAAATAACATAGAACTGATACAGCCGGACTTTGATCTTGACGAAACTCTTGATTGCGGTCAGGCCTTCCGATGGGAAAAATTAGAATCTGACTATAAATGTACATATACAGGCTTTTTTCTGGATAAGCCTTTAACAATTTCCCATGACGGTGAAAAATTTATTTTTCATAATACCACAAAAGAAGATTTTGAAAATATCTGGATTGATTATTTTGATTTTGAAAAAGACTACTGCGAAATCAAAACCAGACTATCATCAGATGAAACTTTAAAAAAGGCCTGTGAATTTGCAGGCGGAATAAGACTTCTTAAACAGGACAGTTGGGAATGTCTTTGTTCATTTATTATTTCACAAAATAATAATATTCCACGGATAAAAACAATAATTTCCAGACTTTGCGAGCATTACGGACATTTCCCCACTGCCTCGGAAATGGCACAGGAAACAGTGGAAAGCCTAGGATATCTGCGCTCCGGATTCCGTGCAAAATATCTGGTTGACGCCGCATGTAAAACAGCGTCAGGTGAAATAAATCTAAGAGAAATCAAAGAAATGCCCATTGATGATGCAAGAAAAGCGCTTATGACTATTAAAGGAGTAGGCCCGAAGGTTGCAGAATGCGTACTGCTGTTCGGTATGCACCGATGTGACGCTTTTCCTGTTGACGTATGGATAAAACGGGTTATGGAAAAATACTACCCTGACGGTCTACCGGACTGCACTAAGAAAATTGAGGGAATTGCCCAGCAGTATCTTTTTCACTATGTGAGAAATCTGGAAAAATAAAAATATGTTTTAATAAAAAAACTTATTCCAGATTTTTTTTAAAATATACCCCATAATAAAGAATAAGGCAAAGCATAATAATACACATACTATAATATATAACAAATCTGATTCCCCGCACTCCTTATAGTTTTGTGAAAATAATCTGCAAATTCCCTTTCCTGTAAGCTTAAAAAGCAAAAATAATTTTGAAAAAAAAATATTAAATATCAAGTCCATTCTTTTCATTAAAGCACCACATCACTATTAGAATATATACAAATTATATACTAATTAGTCGAATTTGTCAATATGATGTTCTAATTTCTAGTATTTATCTTTTTTTAATTATTTCATATTCTATAATGTGTATGAGGTGAATAAAATGAACATCGGAAATGTTATTATAAATTTGCTTGACAAAAATAATATGTCTCAGCGTGAGCTTGCTGTAAAACTTAAAATAGCTCCTACAACACTTAACGGATATATAAAAAATAAGCATGAACCCGATTGCACAACATTAAAAAGCATTGCAAAAATATTCGGAGTGTCAGTAGATTATCTCCTTGATTATATTCCTTATGAAAACAGTGAAGAAAAACAGCTTTTAAGCGATTATTATAAATTGACCGAACAGCAAAAAGAACTGCTGACAGCTATGATCAAATTAATGATAAAACAAAATACAAAAAAATAACTTCAAAAAAATACCTTTCATATAAAACAAATTAACCGGTAATAATACTATTACCGCTTGAAAAAGCGGTATGAGGTGGCAGAATGAATGTAAAAAAAACTGTGATCACTGCTGCCCTGATATTAACCCTGATACCCATACAGCATGTTAAAGCTTTAAGCAGTGAAAAACACGGCTATGGTCAGGGAACAGCTACCGACAGTCAAAACTGTCCTGTCGGGGCGGCAGACTTTAACTCTCAATACAATCAATATGACGCTTATGCACTGACAAACGATAAAAAAAGAATAATTCTCACCTTTGACCAAGGATATGAAAACGGATATACGGCTCCGATTCTGGACGTATTAAAAGAAAAAAACGTTAAAGCAATATTCTTTCTGACAGGAGACTACGCCAAAAAGGAAGAAACACTGGTAAAAAGAATGATAGACGAAGGACATGTTCTGGGAAATCACGGTATGACTCACGCTTCAATGCCTGAACTGAACGCCGGAGAATTAAAGGATGAAGTCATGAGTCTTCATGAATTTGTAGCGGATAAGTATGGATATGAAATGCAGTATCTGCGGCCTCCATGCGGCGAATTTTCTGAAGAATCATTGTCAGTATGCAGTGAAATGGGATATAAAACTTTAATGTGGAGCTTTGCTTACGTTGACTGGAAAACAGATGATCAGCCCGATCCGGGGCAGGCGCTTGAACGTATAGTTTCATCGGCACACGGAGGAGGTATTTACCTTCTTCATTCTGTCTCAAGTACAAATGCCGCAGTACTTGGCGACGCAATTGACAGGTTAAGAGCAGAAGGATTTATTCTTTAAACTAAAAACTGCCTGATAAAACGGCAAAAACAACAGCCTGAGAAAAATATTTCTCAGGCTGTTATCATTATATAATAATTTATTTAGCGTTTCCAAGGAATGCCGCACCGATTATACCGGCGTCATTTCCAAGCTTGGCAATGACTATTTCAGTATTTTTAGGAGAATTCTTTGTATAGACCTCTTGTTTTACAAGCTCCTTAACAGGAAGAAGAAGCGGATCTCCCTCATTGCATACGCCGCCTCCTATGCAGAGAATATCAGGCTGGAAAATATTTATTGTATTTGTGATTCCGGCAGCCAGATACTTAATATATTTGTCAACAACTGCTTTTGCAGTTTTGTCACCCATTCTCATAGCGTCAAACGAAGTTCTTGCAGTGACCTTACCTTTGCGTTCGGAAGTTATTTTGTGCATAACGCTGTCTTTATCGGCTTCCATAGCTTCCTTTGTCATTCTGATAAGACCTGTAGCAGATGAGAATACTTCAAAGCAGCCTTTTCTTCCGCACGCACACTGAGGACCGTCCACTTCAATTACAGTATGACCGATTTCAGCGCCTGCAAAATTTGAACCGGAGTAAATTTTACCGTCAATAATGATACCGCCGCCAACGCCTGTGCCAAGAGTAATGCACACTGCGTTTTTAGCGCCTTTTGCCGCACCGGCAACATATTCGCCGTAAGCCGCCGCATTGGCGTCATTTTCAATAAACACCGGCTTGTCAATAGATTTTTTTATATATTCAACCATAGGAGTGTTATTAAAACCTAAGTTACATGAATATTCAATAATACCCTTTTCGCTGTTTGCAATGCCGGGAGTTCCGATACCTACCCATTCAATTTGCTCCATCGAAATTCCGGCTTCCTTGACTGCTTGTACGGAAACCTTTGCCATATCGTCTGCAATTTCCTTTTCAGGTCTGGGTAGATTTGTTTTTGTACTGGCTTTTGAAATAATGTTGTAATTTTCGTCAACCACTCCTGCAACAATATTTGTTCCGCCCAGGTCGATACCAATATAATATTTCATTCCATACTTCTCCTTGCATTGATTAAATTTTCTGTAAAATTATACATTTATATCATAAACTAAAAATGAATTTTAGTCAATAGTTTTTTTGGGATTTTAAAAAAGAAATCTGTTAATTTTTCATATTTTATGAATTATTTCAACAAAAATAAATATATTAAATTACTAATTATACATTATTTACAAATTATTTTTGATTATTTATAACTAAAAAAGGTTGAAATTAAATCAGAAACATGTTAAAATATAATAACTAAAATATCAGGAGTTATCAGATGCTTGAAAAAAATAAAAATGAATTTATTGAGATTTATAAGGAAAATATAACACGCCCCGGTTCGGACAAACTGTTAAATTATCTTATTTCCGAACAGAGCGATTTTTTTACTGCTCCATGCAGCACACGTTTTCATGGTTCATATGCCGGAGGACTGGTTCAGCACAGTATTAACGTGTATAACTGTCTTAAGGATTATCTTTCAAGACAGCGTACCAAAGACGTTTACGGAATGGAATATACTAACGAAAGTATTGCTTTAACAGCCTTGCTTCATGACGTATGTAAAATGAATTTTTATTCGGTGGATTACCGTAATGCTAAAAATGAACAGGGAGTATGGGAAAAGGTTCCTTATTATACAATTAATGACCAGCTGCCATATGGACATGGTGAAAAATCCGTTTATATAGTATCAGGCTTTATGCGGCTTACCAGGGAAGAAGCCTTTGCTATAAGATACCATATGGGTTTTTCCGGTATTGAAGATAGAAATAGTATCGGAAAAGCATTTGAAATGTTTCCTCTTGCATTCGCATTAAGCGTTGCGGATATGGAAGCCACATACTTTTTAGAATCAAAATAGAAAGGTGAATAACAATGAGTAATTTTTGGTATGATAATGCGATAGTTTATCACATTTACCCTTTGGGGTTTTGCGGAGCTCCTAAATATAATGAGGGAGGAGAAGTTCAGTACCGTCTGAACAAGCTTGTTGACTGGATTCCTCATCTTAAGGAAATGAATGTTGACGCTGTTTATCTTGGTCCTGTATTTGAATCTGTTGAACACGGCTATGATACCATTGACTACAAAACTGTTGACAGACGTCTGGGCGACAACGCTTCATTTAAAGACATTTGCCGTCAGCTTCATGAGAACGGTATTAAAATTATACTGGACGGCGTTTTTAATCACGTTGGAAGAGGCTTTGAAAAGTTTAAGGATATTCAGCAAAACGGTCAGAATTCTCCTTACTGCGGATGGTTTCATAATCTGAACTTCGGAGGACAGAGTCCGTGCGGAGATAATTTCTGGTATGAAGGCTGGAACGGTCATTATAATCTGGTTAAGCTGAATCTTAGAAATCCGGAGGTTTGCGATTACCTTATTGATGTTGTCGATTTTTGGATGAATGAATTTGAGATAGACGGTATCAGATTTGATGCTGCGGACTGTGTTGAATTTGATTTTTTCAAGAGAATACGTTCACACTGTAAAGGAAAAAATCCGGAATTCTGGCTCATGGGTGAAATTATTTTCGGCGACTATAAACGCTGGGCAAATCCGGAAATGCTTGACAGTGTAACAAACTATGAGTGTTATAAAGGAATTTATTCCTCGCATAATACAAAGAACTATTTTGAAATAGATTATTCTATAAACCGTCAGTCGGGAAGCAATGCTATTTATCCCGGAATAAATCTTTACAATTTCGTTGATAATCATGACGTAAACCGTATAGCAAGCACTCTTACAAATCCTGAGCATATTTACAATGTATATACAATGCTTTACGCTATGCCGGGTATACCGTCGATCTATTACGGCGGGGAATATGGAGTAAAGGGTATTAAGGAAAATAATTCAGACGATAATCTAAGACCATGCCTGAATCTTGGTGATATGAATTCTGAAAACACAAAGCTTTATGCTCATATTGTAAAGCTGGGAAGAATCTATAAAGCTTATCCTGCATTGAGAACAGGTAAATACCATACGATTATAATAAGAAATCAGCAGATGCTTTTCCTGAAAGAATTGAACGGTCAGCAGGTTTATGTAGCGCTCAATCTTGAGGACAGAGATTTTGACTTGAGTTTTGGTACTGACAGACCGGCGCTTGTTGATGTTCTCAGTGGAAACAGAGTAAATGTTGAAAACGGTAATGCGTATATTAAAATGCCGCCGTTTTCATCAATGATAATTGTTGAAGACGCTATTGTAAACGAAGAACCGGAACCGGTACATGAAGAAAAGCCGACTGAAACAGAAATTGTGATCGGCGGAAAATACCGTCATTATAAAGGCGGAGAATATGAACTTGTTTCAATTGTAAAGCACAGTGAAACTCTGGAGGAACTTGTAATTTATAAGTCACTTTCTACAGGTGAAATGTGGGCAAGACCAAAATCACTGTTTGTCGGACTGGTTGACGGTCAGCCAAGATATACATTATTATAATAAAAAAGCGGTACAATTAAGTACCGCTTTTTTAATTAGCGATTGTTGTTCTGCTGGTTGTTATTCTGCTGATTGTTCTGCTGATTTTTCTGATTCTGATTATTCTGCTGGTTGTTGTTCTGCTGATTGTTCTGATTCTGGTTGTTTTGGTTGTTCTGATTGCTCATGATTAATCTCCATTCTCCGCACGACATTCAAAAAGCTGCTTTAGCTTCCCGTGCGGAGGAATGGAAAAAGCATAAACGCATTTTGAATCCGTAATATTTAAGCGGTGAATTTTTAACCGCATAAGTATTATTGACATTAATCATGGAATCATTCAAAATTTTAAAAAAATTTTATTATATTAAAATATTAATTATTTTTTGATTTTGTTTTCTTCATGAATTTTTCTGCAAAAACCACAAAACGCTTGTGAGTACCTTCACCAATTAAACCTGCTTCATCTTCTGCCCAAACACGGAAGGTTATTTCACGTCCGTTTACTTCGGTCACTTCAGCATATGCTTTTACTTTCATTCCCTCCGGAGTAGCGGAACTGTGAGTAATATTCAGCATAGTGCCAACTGTTGTTTCGTCATTTTCCATGCATTCTGATACGGTAGCTGCCGCTGCTTTTTCCATAAGTGCAGTCATCATCGGAGTCGCAAAGACTTCCAGAGAACCACTGCCAACAGTAACAGCAAAATTTTCTTTTGTAACAATTGTTTCTGCTTCTGATTTCATTCCAATTTTAATTTCTTTCATATTAGATTCCTTTCAATTATAAATTCGGACGTCTTTTTACAGACGTCCGTTTTGTTTTATTATTCTACTTCATCAGCGTTTTTTCTAAGTTCCTCGGGAATCGCATTTGATGAAACAATATCACCTAAAATTCTGTCGTAAGTGAGAATATCCAAGTCCTCGTCTCTGCCCACAGATGCATCATAATTTGTTGAATAAACAGGTGTAGTTTCCATTTTATCCATCATAGCCTGAATAAAACTGTCTCTTGGAGCGTCAATAAGATCCATTAAAACATACGGTGCATAGAATGTTGAAAACTTTTCTTGCGGCATACCGCTGTAATCAAGATCATAATTGCTCCATACGATAAATGGCTGCTCGTAAAGAACTCCGCAATTGTCACCGTTCATGCCAAGCTGATCATAAACACTGTTTTCACCTTTGAGAGAAGGATAATGATCTCCTATCATAAATACAACGGTAGGTTCGTCAATTTCCTTGAGATTATTGATAAATGCTTCAAAATCAGTACCTGTATGTTCTATCCATTGGAAGTAATTTCCCATTTCATCTTCAGGATTTTCGCCCTGATCATAAGGTTGATGATTCTGCATAGTTGTTGTGTGCAGGAAAAGCGGTTCATCGGTTTCTTTAATAAGCTTTTCTACCTGATTGAAAACTGTTTTATCTTCTATATATGTACCGTAATATTCGATCGGTACTGTAAAATCTTCATCAAAAATCAACTGATCAAAACCAAAATTTGCATAGACTCTTTCTCTGCTGTAGAACGAACCCATAAACGGGTGTACATAGGCAGTTGAATAGCCCCAGTCCTTATAATAGGACGCAATGGTAGGTTGTGCTCTGTCAAGAAGCAGTCTCTGCGGCATGTTAGGATCGTTCAGTGATCTAACCGGCAGACCGAAATTAAGTTCAAATTCTGTTCTGACTGTCCAGCTTGCATAGGTCGGAACAATTGCAGTACCTGTATAGCCTTCTTCTGCAACAGCGTCAAATCCGGCGTATGTATCGCCGATATTTAGATCAAGCTGATCTTCAAAGCGTCTGAAATCAGCAAAAGCTTCAGACATGATCATAATAACATTTGGTTTTTCTTTTGAAAATGATGTACTGTCATTATCAATATCAACATTCATCATTGCCGTTACAGTATCGTCATTGTAATTCTCCGGTTCTTTCAGTTGATTGGCAAGATTTTCAGAAGCTGTCTGACAGAAAAATGCCAGAAAACTGTTATTATCAAATTTTTCATTCAGCTTAAATGTATTATCGGCAGAAGTTGTATCAAGATCAAACAACGAATATACCGGTTTTGAAACTGCGGGAATAGTAATAACCGAAACGCACGCTCCTATACAGGCAATAGCCGGAGCAATTCTTCTGGAAATTTTCATTTTCATTTTTGGATTGAACCAGAAAACTGCCAGAAAATAAGCCAAGACAATCAGTACGTATGCAACAAGCATAGGAGTGATTTTTATGTACGCAAAAGATGTTAAACTTTTTACACTTTTTATAAGCTTCATATCTGTCATTATCAAATGATTGCCGTTGGTATTGTATTTAAACAATTCCGTAATACTCAGCGCCATATAAATAAATGATTGTGTGAGTACTGCTATCCAACCCTTTCTAAAAAGAAGAAGAAATCCATAGAATATCAATGACGCAATTAATACGTTAAATAAAATAACTGACGGTCTTGAAGCGGCAAATAAAATAAATTTGGACGGGTATTTTCCCTGATTTATTTCTGCCATACAAACTATGAATATCGGAAATAATACGGTTAGTAATAAATTTGTCATTTTATACTTTTCGGAATTCTCGTCTCTCTTAGCATTTAATTTTCCGAAAGCTGATTTGACTTTTAAAAATTTCTCTTTCATTTAGCCCCTCATTCTTTCTGAATTGAAATTTATTTTTGTTCCATAACATAATATATCACAATAAAATTTAAAGTTCAATAGGAAATTTCACTTTCAGCAATTTTATTTCCGTACTTCTACAACGGGAATAAATTTTACACAAAAATAATATTTATTTTTGTGGTTTTTTACAAATTATTAATATTTATATTTTTTAAATCAGATAATAAATCCACCGTTTACACCGAGAATCTGACCGGTAATAAATGAACTTTTTTCTGATGCAAGAAAAGATATTGATTCGGCTATATCTTCGGGTTTGCCAAGTCGTTCCAATGGAGCTTCATTCTTTAAACTTTCCATTGTTTCTTCATTGTAAGAATTGTTCATATCCGTCAGAATAACGCCGGGAGCAATACAGTTTACATTAATACCTGAAGGTCCTAATTCCTTGGCAAGAGCTTTAGTAAATCCAATTATTGCCGCTTTTGACGCAGAATAATGAACCTCACAGGAAGCGCCTGTTTGTCCCCACATGGAGGAAATATTTATTATTTTCCCGCTTTTGGCATTTATCATAAACGGCAGCGCACTTCTGGTACAGTTATACGTACCCTGAACGTTTACTTTCCATATAAGTTCTTCCTGTTCAGGAGTAATATACATAAAAAGTCCCGATACCGATATACCGGCATTATTTATCAGTACGTCAATTCTCCCTGTTTTTTTCATAGTCTCTCTGATCATATTGTCAACTGCAATTCTGTCTGATACGTCTGCACAAATTGCAAAGCCTCCGGTTTCTGCGGCAATTTTTTCTGCTTCGGCCTTATGTGTGCGGTAATTTATAACAGGTATAAAACCGTCCTCCGCAAGCTTATATGCCGACGCTTTACCTATTCCCCTTGAAGCGCCTGTAATTATAGCTGTCTTATTCATTTTTCTCTCCCCTGCTTTTTCCTTTTATAAATATAATAACATATTTGCAAAAAAATGCAAGCACATATTGAATTAAAATTAAAAATATGTTATTATATATGTATATTCAAATCATGAAAACTGGTGATTGGAGAAAATATGGAACAGTACAAAATTGACAGAATAAACTTTCTTGCCCGAAAGTCCCGTAGAGAAGAGTTGACTCCGGAAGAAAAAAAAGAACAAGCAACGCTGAGACAGGAATACCGTGACAGTTTTGTCAGAAGTCTGACTTCTCAGCTTGATAATACATATATAGTCGAAAAAGACGGCTCAAAACACAAGGTAACAAGAAAAAACGGAGGTAATCATAATGAATGAAGACAAAAGAAAAAAACTGGCTATAGTCCGCGCTATACTTTGCATACTGGTAATAGTAATAGTTATTCTTGGATGGATCGAAATCATTCCAAAAACTATAGGAATGATCATATCTACAATTATTCTTTGCGTGGTTTCAGGCTGGAACGGCGTTGAAGCTCTGCAAATGAAACGCAAAGGTGCCGGCATTTTTAATTTTGTTATATGTGCATTAATACTGGCTCTCTGTATAATTACTATTATTTTTTAAATATGAAAAAATATATAGCGGTAATTTTACATTATCTTTACTCCTTTCCGAAACCATTCAAAATCCAATAAACGTACAACAGAGGAGGTATAAATGTCAATCGCTTTGCTGGCAGCAGCGGCTGTAATAATAATCTGCGTACTTATCAACAGAATTTCAAATAAAATCGGAGTACCCGTACTTATCGCCTTTATCGGACTTGGAATGCTATTCGGTTCTGACGGTATTCTGAAAATTCCATTTGAAAATTATGACTTTGCAGAACAAATCTGTACTATTGCATTGATTTTCATTATGTTTTACGGAGGATTCGGTACCAGATGGAGCGAAGCTAAGCCTGTAGCGGCAAAATCAATAGTCATGTCAACTGTAGGCGTTGCCGCTACCGCAGGACTGACAGGATTATTCTGTCACTTTATTCTTAAATTTCCGCTATGGGAAAGTATGCTGACCGGATCGGTAATAAGCTCTACTGACGCTGCATCGGTATTTTCAATATTGCGTTCAAAAAAGCTTGGTCTTAAGGAAAATACAGCTTCCTTGCTTGAAATGGAAAGCGGAAGTAATGACCCATGTTCGTATATGCTGACTGCAATTATACTTTCGATCATGGGAGGTAAGATCAGCGGCGGAGCTATTGTATATCTGATTTTTGCTCAATTTGCGTATGGTTTGATCTTCGGTTTTGTTATTGCAATCGGGGCAAAATTAGTGCTGCAGCATTTTAAATTCTCTACTGAAGGCTTTGATGCGGCATTTGTCCTTGCGGTTGCCGTCCTCGCTTATGCGCTTCCGTCAGCAATAGGAGGAAACGGTTACCTAAGTACATATATAGTCGGTATTATTCTCGGTAACTCCGATATAAAAAATAAAAAGTCCATGGTGCATTTCTTTGACGGTCTGACAGGACTTATGCAAATGCTTATTTTCTTCCTTTTGGGACTACTTTCCTTTCCATCTGCATTACCTAAAGTATTTCCGACAGCGCTGGCAATTTCACTTTTCCTTATGCTGATAGCAAGACCGATTGTCACATTCGGAATACTGACTCCTATGAAATGCAGTATAAGGCAATCGCTGCTTGTATCATGGTCGGGGTTAAGAGGTGCTGCTTCAATTGTTTTTGCCATTATGGCTACTGTTACAGCAGAAAATTTAAAAAATGATATTTTTCATATAGTATTCTGTATAGTACTTATTTCCATATCGCTCCAGGGTACTCTTATTCCATTTATGGCAAAGGTATTCGGCATGGTCGACAATAATTCAAACGTACTCAAAACCTTTAACGACTATGTGGAGGAGCTTGACGTTCAATTTATAAAGCTTACCGTTCAGGGAGAACACCCATGGAAAGACAAAAGGATCAGGGAACTTTCCATTCCGTGGGATCTGCTCTTTGTACTTATAATTCGTGGAGATCAAAGTATTATTCCAAACGGAAAAACTAAAATCAAGGACGGGGACATTGTAGTAGTAAGCGCTCCGGAATACCACGGTACCGGAGATATACAGTTTACAGAATATAAAATATCTTCGGGAAATAAGTGGATAGGTCAGAAAATATCAGACTTTGCAAAAGTATCCAGCAATCTTGTTATCCTTATTAAAAGAGGTCAGGAGGTCGTAATTCCCAGAGGACCTACGGATATTGAGGAAAATGATGTTCTTGTTCTTCATGTTCCGGAAAAAATTGATATTACAAAAATAAAAAAGGACTGAATTTTCAGCCCTTTTCTTATTTAAATATTTTTCTGATAAATAAGCATTAAACCGTTCAGCAGGAGTTCATCATCAGTAATAATTTTATTGGTACAGTAAGGTACTATACTTTCAGCTAAACCGCCTGTTGCTATTACCTTAGGCTTATATCCCAGTTCTTTTTCAATACGGCAGATCACTCCGTCTATGGAAGCGGCAGTACCGTAAACGGCGCCGCTTTTCATACAGTCAGCAGTATTTTTACCTATAATTTTTTTCGGAGCTTCAATTGCTACATTCTGAAGAAGAGAAGTATTTTTTGTCAGCGCTTCGTGAGCGGTATTAACTCCCGGCATTATTATTCCGCCTATATAATTGCTGTTCTTATCAATTACCGATACGGTCGTGGCAGTACCCAAATCAAAAATGATAAGTGGTGAGCCGTAATAGTGTATGCCGGCAACTGCGCCTACCACCAGATCTGCACCCAGCTGCGCAGGATTGTCAATTACAATGCTTAACCCGGTTTTTATTCCCGGTCCTACGACCATAACCTTTTTTCCTATAATTTTTTCAGCGGCAGATTTTACATTGCCTGTGACGGACGGTACGACCGAAGCAATTATTGCCCCTTCAATGTCATTTTCATTTACATTATATATTTCAAGAATATTTTTAAACAAAATTGCAAATTCAAGTGCTGTTCGGTTGTTGAATGTAGATAACCTTTCAACAAAATTAATTTTTCCGTTTTCACCGCATCCTATGACAATATTTGTATTTCCGATATCTATTGAAAGAATCATTTAAATCTCCGTTTCATTATTTAATTGTTTTTAGACTGAAATGCTGTGCTCATGTCACATTTATATATTTCCTCACTGTAATAGAAACATTCATATGTCTAAATTATACAATTAATATTTATCCTTGTCAAGTAAAAAATTAAAATCATATTTGGTGCAAAGTATAATTTTACAGAATTTTCTTGTAATTTTTTTCAAAAACTATTGACAATTTATCTTTTTTTTGTTATAATATTCACAGTGGTTGGTATGTACTTAACTTACTTAAGCTATTTGGAGATTTTAATATGCGTTATTCAAAACAACGAGAGCTAATTCTGAATGCTGTATTAAACAATAAGGTTCATCCTACTGCTGATTTTGTTTATAATTTTCTCAAGGAAGATAATCCTGAACTAAGTCTGGGAACTGTTTACCGAAATCTTAATTTTCTTGCTGAAAATAATATGCTGAAAAAAATCAGTGTGCCTAACGGTTCCGATTGTTTTGACGGCACACTTACAGACCATCAGCACTTGGTATGTATCAAATGCGGTGAAGTCAGTGATATATGTATTCCGGAGCTTAGCGTAATTGAAAAAAAAATTTCTGATAAAACAGGATTCAGTATAAATACGTCTTCCCTTGCTTTTGAAGGCATTTGTAAAAAATGCAAAAAAAATAACTTATGATTTTTACAATATTTTAGATACTTGTTGAAATACGGTATCTTCATTGTTTTTTTCTTTCTCTATACCACACAACAAAAAAGCGTCTTTACAGACGTTTTTTTGTTTATATTGTTTTATATGATATAATATCAGGGAATGAATTTTAAATTCAGTCCCTGATATTTATTTATATTTCAACCTTGCCTATATGCCATATATTTTCAGCATAATCATTAATAGTCCGGTCAGAGCTGAATTTGCCTGCATTACACATATTAAGCCACATCTTTTTACCGATAAGCTTTTTATTACCGAAATCGCCTATACATTTCAGCTTGACGTCAATATAATTCTCCAAGTCACCCAGCAGATAATAATTATCCGGAGAATGCCATGACGCTCCGTCTGTAAGGGAGAAGTAAAGCTCTCTGAAATATCCCGTACCGCCGTCGGAAACAGTACCGTCAATAAGAGTCTGAACGACCTGTCTGATCCTTGGATTTTCAGAAAGAATCTTACGGCTGTTATATTCAGGCATAATTTCCTTGAGTTCTTCGACTCTTGCTCCGAAAATGTAATTGTTTTCTTCTCCGGCTTCCTGAACAATCTCAATATTTGCACCGTCATATGTTCCAAGAGTAACCGCACCATTAAGCATAAGCTTCATATTTCCCGTACCGGAAGCTTCTGTGCCGGCTGTTGAAATCTGTTCTGAAACGTCTGCTGCCGGAATAAGTTTTTCAGCGTATGATACGTTATAATTGGAAACAAAAACGACCTTTACATATCTGCTTACTTCTTCATCATTATCCACAAGTTTTGCAATTTCATTAATAAATTTAATGATGCCCTTTGCTCTTCGGTAGCCCGGAGCGGATTTTGCACCGAAAATAAAGGTAACAGGATTCATATTAATAATTTCTCCGGACTTAATACCGAAGTAAATATAAAGGATTGAAAAAGCGTTCAGCAACTGACGTTTGTATTCGTGAAGCCTTTTGATCTGAATGTCGAATATTGAATGCGGATCGATCGTAATACCTTCATTTTTTTGAATATAGTCTGCAAGAGCTTTTTTATTATTCTTTTTAATATTCATGAAGCGGTTTATTACTTCCTCGTCCTCAGCATATCCGGAGAGCTTTTTCAGTTCGTCAAGATTTGTGATCCACTTGTCAGAGCCCAGAAGTTCTGTAATAAGGTCAGAAAGCTCCTTGTTGCACAAAGCAAGCCAGCGGCGCTGAGTAATACCGTTTGTCTTGTTCTGGAAACGTTCCGGATAAAGCTTATACCAATCTGCAAGAACAGTGTCCTTAAGGATCTCAGTATGTATTTCTGCAACTCCGTTAACATATGAAGAACAGTAAACAGCCATATCAGCCATATTTACAAGACCATTTCTTACAATCTTGATTTTTTCGATTTCTTCGGAAGTTTTTTCTTTTGCGAACATTTCGGCAATAAGCTTTTCATTTATTTGGAGTATAATTGAATAAACCTCCGGCAAAAGCTCTTCAACAAGTCCGCATTCCCATTTTTCTAGGGCTTCAGGCATTACAGTATGGTTTGTATAGTTGAAAACTTTTTTAGTAATGGCAAAGGCTCTTTCAAAGTCCATACCGCTGTTTACAAGTATCCTGATAAATTCAGGTATGGAAATAACGGGATGAGTATCGTTCAACTGAATTGTAATACTGTCTGAAATATTTTCAAGACTGCCGAAACGGTCAAAATGCTTTTTAGTAATGTCCTGCAAGGAAGCGCTGCAAAAGAAATACTGCTGTTTCAGTCTGAGCTTTTTACCTTCTCTTGTATCGTCGTTCGGATAGAGTACTCTTGAGATATCCTCTGCGGAATTTTTTTCTAGACTTGCTTCAGTATACTTCTGCTGATTGAACAGATTGAAGTCAAATTCGTTTATAGCCTCCGACTGCCAAAGTCTCAAAGTACTTATATGATTTGTCTTACAGCCGAAGATCGGCATATCATAAGGAACTGCCTTTACAGTCTGACCGTTAAATTTTACTTCAACAGTTTCTTCGTCATGCCTTACAGACCACGGATCACCGTATTTAGTCCAGTTATCAGCGGTTTCAGTTTGGAAACCGTTTTCAATTCCCTGCTTGAACAGACCGTATTTATATCTGATTCCGTAGCCGTCAAGGGGCAGGTCAAGTGATGCTGCACTGTCAAGAAAGCATGCGGCAAGGCGTCCTAAGCCGCCGTTACCGAGAGCGGCGTCCTCGATTTCTTCAAGTTCTGAAAGACTTTTGCCCATTTCATTGAGTACCGCTTCAGTTTCGTCATAAATGCCAAGACAAAGAAGATTGTTAAAAACAGCTCTTCCTACTAAAAATTCCATTGAAAAATAACAGGCTCTCCTGCTGTTAAGATGTGCGTTTTTAGATTTTTGCCAGTTTTCCGACGCATATTCCATTACTGCATTGCCAAGTGCATTGTGTATTTCCTGAGGAGTAGTGCAGCCCAGAAGAGCGGATCTGAGTTTTTCTTTGTACTGTTCCATTAAAGATCCTCCTTTAAAATTATTATCTGTTATACATTTTATTCAACTTGAGTATACGTTTTGCCAGCTTGTCGGTAAAATCGTCCTCTGAGGTTCTGAACTGCCAGTTATTTCCCAGTGTTGACGGTGTATTCATTCTTGCTGACGCATCGGAATTAAGAAAATCCTGCATTTGTGCAATTGCTGTTTGTGCAACACTTGCCCACGTCTGCTTTATGATGTTTTTGGGAATATCCTTTTTCTTTTTTACACCAAGATATGCCATACAGTATTTAAGTGTATCTGACGACTGCGAACTTACCCAGCCCTTAAGAGTTTCATTGTCATGAGTTCCTGTATATGCAATACAGTTGGAGGATGTGAAATTGTGGGGGAGATGCTCGTTTGTACTGTCCTCACCGAATGCAAACTGTAAAATCTTCATTCCCGGGTATCCTACATCGGCAAGCATTTTGTAAACGTCTTCGGTGATAAAACCCAGATCCTCGGCAATGATGTTAAGTTTGCCCAGTGCTTTTTCAGCAGCTTTGAAAAGCTCTGCTCCCGGACCTTTCCGCCATTCGCCGTTTTCTGCGGTTTCATCACCGTAAGGAACAGCGTAGTAGCTTTCAAATCCTCTGAAATGGTCTATTCTTACTATATCGTAAATGGACGCTGAGAATTGAAGTCTGTCGATCCACCATTTATAACCGGTTTTTTTGTGGTATTCCCAGTCATATAAAGGATTGCCCCAAAGCTGACCTGTTACAGCAAAATCGTCCGGTGGACATCCGGCAACATCTTTCGGTTTTTTATGTTTGTCAAACTGGAAAAGCTCCGGAGACACCCATGCTTCAACGCTGTCATAGGAAACATATATAGGCATGTCCCCAATGATTTCCACGCCTTTGTCATTGGCGTATTTTTTCAAATTACTCCACTGTCTGAAAAATTTATACTGAATAAATTTAAAAAATTCTGTTTCTTTTTCAAGTTCCTCGGAAGCTTTTTTCAATGCGTTATTGTCTCGCATTGCCAGTTTTTTGTCCCATTCATACCAAGGTTTACCGTTATTTTTGAATTTGAGAGCCATAAACAATGCATAATCATCAAGCCAAGAGCTGTTTTTTTCAACAAAAGTTTTGTACCTTTTGGAAATGTCCCTTTTATATGTTTTATAAGCTTGTCTTAAAACTTTAAAACAATTATTGTAGATTATACTGTAATTTACCTGATGGTCATTATCCTGCCATTTTATATCCTCATAATCGGATTTTTTTATAAGTCCTTCACGTTTGAGCGTTTCAAAGTCAATAAAATACGGATTTCCGGCATATACTGAAAATGATTGATACGGCGAATCACCGTAGCTTGTAGGAGAAAGAGGCAGGATTTGCCAGCACTTTACTCCGGCACTGACAAGAAAGTCCACAAAGTCATAGGCGGATTTACCCATTTTTCCTATTCCGTACTTTGAAGGAAGACTGGATATATGCATTAAAATACCGCTTTTTCTCATAAATTTCTCTCCGTTCTGCCGCATTGTATACACGGCTTTTTTGATTTATATTGCATAATTATGTTTTATAAAATACATAATAAAAACATAGAGGAGGTGACCCTTTGAAAAATATTGGAGTCAGAATGCTGGTTTTTTTAACCGGCTGCTTTGTATACAGTTTACTTGAAATAGCCTCCAGAGGATTTACACACTGGACAATGACCCTTACCGGCGGTTTGATTCTTACTATACTCTATGAAATGCATGTACGGCTTACCGGTACGCCTCTGTGGCAGAAATGCCTGATAGGTTCAGTTATAATAACTTCCGTAGAATTTACGGTAGGAGTTATCGTGAACATTATACTTCGATGGAATGTGTGGGATTATTCAGACATGCCGTTTAATGTGCTGGGTCAAATATGTCTGCCGTTTACAGTTCTGTGGTTTTTTCTTTGTATACCTGCATATTATGTTTGCAGAACCATCAGCAGACGACTTAGCAGTTAAAAATTAATAAAATGTTCACATATATTTTTATTATAGCACTAATTGGGCATATTTATCAAGTATCTTGAGGTAATTTTTATTTATTACAAATTACAATAAATTTTTAATGTTTATTATGTATTTTTACAATTTTATGCAATATTAGAAAAAAACGGCGATTTCTCTTGAAATGCCGTTTTTTTTCTGATATAATAATAAGTGTATGTATAAGAATCTGTTCTGAAGCGTACCTAAACTTATTGAAAAGAGGAAAAGAAATGCCTGCTAATATTGTTGTCGGAACTCAGTGGGGCGATGAAGGCAAGGGAAAAATTATAGACATTCTTGCTTCACGTGCTGATGTTGTAGTTCGTTCTCAGGGCGGTAACAACGCCGGTCATACTGTTGTAAACAACGGTGAAACATACAAACTTCACCTAATTCCTTCCGGAATCCTTTATCCGGACAAGCTCTGCCTTATCGGAGCCGGAGTAGTTCTTGATCCTAAAGACTTTACCGGTGAGCTTAAATCCCTCCACGAAAGAGGAATTTCTACCGATAATTTGAAAATAGATCCGAGAGCTCATGTTGTAATGCCTTGGCATATTATTCTTGACGGTCTTTCTGAACAGTTCAGGGGTAACTCAGATATCGGTACTACTAAAAGAGGTATCGGTCCTACATATATGGATAAATATGAACGCTGCGGGATCAGAATTTATGATCTGGTTCATCCTGAGGTATTTGCTGAAAAGGTAAGATCTACAGGAAAGCTGAAAAATAAAATTATAACAGAGGTTTACGGCGGAGAAGCTGTTGACATAGAAGCTGTTATTAAGGAATATAATGAATACGGAAAGATCCTTGCACCTTTCGTTGACGATGTTTCTGTACTGACATTTGATGCTGACAAGGCCGGTAAAACTATAATGTTTGAGGGTGCTCAGGCTACATTGCTGGATATTGATTTCGGTACATATCCTTATGTTACCTCCTCTCATCCGCTGTCTGCCGGAGTGTGCGTCGGCACAGGTGTAGGTCCGAGAATGATCTCAAATATTATCGGTGTGGCAAAGGCTTATACTACAAGAGTAGGTAAAGGACCTTTCCCTACAGAGCTGGACGATGAAATCGGTGATAAGATCAGAACTGTCGGCGGAGAATTCGGTACAACCACAGGCAGACCAAGAAGAACCGGCTGGTTTGACGCCGTTATTGTTAAGCATTCCGTAAGAGTAAACGGTCTTGACGGACTTGCCATCAACAAGCTTGATACTCTTTGCGGTCTGGGAACTTTAAAAATCTGCGTAGGCTATAAAATGCCTGATGGAAGCGTTATCAATAATTTCCCTCCAACTCTTGAAGAATTGGAAGGCTGTGAGCCGATTTATGAGGAAGCTGAGGGCTTTACAGAAGACATTACAGGATGCAGAACTTTTGAAGAACTGCCTTTAAACTGCCGTAAGTATATTGAACGTCTGGAAGAGCTTTGCGGCTGCCGAATCGCTATGATAGGAGTAGGTCCTGACAGAAGTCAGATTATTGAAAGATAAGTAGTATTATAGAAAAAAATAACCCGGGACAAAATTCCGGGTTATACTTTTTATGGCAATACTTTTTTATTATTTACACTCTTTCTTTTATAGCGGCTTTCGCCTTATTTACAATTACTCTGTCGTTTTCGTACGTCAAAATATTAACGGCGTACCCTATGTCAACCCATCTGATTTCAGCAATTTCCTCCTCCTGAGGAATAAAGTCAAAATTTTTTGCCTTTGCCAGAAAATATACGACAATTTTATGGGTATCCTTTTTCGGAGAATATGAAACGGTTTCCCGAAAAGTCGGGTCAAGAATAACATCAATACCCGTTTCCTCTTTAATTTCCCTCTGAGCTGTTTCCAGTTCGGTTTCATTACCCTCTACATGACCTTTAGGAAACGACCAGTGACCGCTGTTTACATGCTTTATAAGCAGGATTTCTGTGTTTCCGTGGGACTTGCGATAGACTATTGCACCACAGGATTTCTCATGAAACATACTTACTATAATCCTTTCCAAGTATTTTATTTATCGGTAACATTATACCATATTTTTTAGTCTTTGTCCACAACTTTTCATCAATAATTATTTGACTATCTGTCAAATTTGATATATAATTATAATTAAATAGTTTTTATATGGAGGATAAAATGGAAAATATTCAAAACAAATCAGAAATCAATACTGAAAGTAATGAATTAATTTATGAACCCAAATACACTAAACCTATAAACCCGCATAATGCATTTGACAATCCTACAGAAAATCCCGATTACAATGATGATTACGGAAAAATAGTACCGCAAATATCAATTGAAGGCTGTAAAATTCCTCACTTACCCAGTAAAGCAGAAAAAAAGAGGATACGTTATTTTTACAATATTGCAGGAGGGGGAATTCTTTTTCATTTGGTAATATCTGTTACACTTGCAAATATTTTAAGTTTTGCAGTTATGGGGTTGCTTATGGGAATAAATGGAATCAGTTTGTCAGATGTTATCTCAGGAGAAGGAGCAAAAATTTCCGAATACATGAACAGATCTTCTATAACGTCCGGAATTACTCTCTTATGCTACCTGGCAACTAATCTTACCGCATTTTTCATTGGCTGTAAATTTGCCGATATAGAAATAAAATCATTGTTTAAAACTCAAAAACTGACGGGATCTCTCATCGTTCAGTATATTTTAGCCGGACTGTTCATTCAAAGAATTGCCGGCATAACAGTAGCTTTTCTTGGTAATATTATGACTCAGAGCGATTTAATAGGAAACTCTGATGTTGTAAAATATACTGATCCAAAAGCTTTTATAATTTCCGCCTGCTATGCATGTATTATAGCGCCTATAACCGAAGAATTTCTTTACCGTGGGTTTATTATGAAAACATTTTCTAAAGTAAGTCAGCGGTTTGGTATCTTTATCAGCGCCTTTTTCTTTGGAATTATGCACGGAAATGTCGCTCAGTTTATACTTGCATTTCTCGTGGGAATTTTCATGGGTTATCTTGATGTTAAACATAATTCACTGATTCCTTCAATATGTGTACATTTTGCGATTAATCTTATGTCAACGGCTTCAGGATTTATTTTAAATTATGCCGAAAACGAATCGGCGCTAATGATAATTTTCAACTTATTGATATTCATAATATTTTTTGCCGGACTCATATCGTTTATTCTTTTTTGCCGGCAAAACAAATTACCCAAATCCAATATTCATCAGCAATTCAGAAGCCTGAATCTTTTTCTGACTTCTCCGGCAGCTGTTATAGCTGCGGCAGTATATATTATAATTCTGATGGTTACTACTTTTTAAAAATATTTAAATCAAAACCGTAGAAGATCATTCTTCTACGGTCATTTTATGTATATGATTATAATTGACAACAACGGCAAATACATATTACTCTTCTAATTGTTCATGTAATGTCTCCATGATCTTATCAGGCATTATATAGTAAAATGTCATTGCATATTCCGGAATTTTCATATTTTTGACTACATCGCTTGAAATTACTTCTTCGATATATGAACTATCCAGAAATGTTGTAATTGTTGCAATAAGTTCATATTCTCTATCTTTATCAGGATCCTGTCCCCATAGCATAGTTTTCTCCTGATATACCAGCAGTTGGTACTCTGGTATCAAATCATCAGACAACTCGCTTTTTTCTTCCCAATTATAAGTACTAAATAATTCGTTTACAACAATCTGGTCATCAATAGTTTTTAAAAGCTTATCATTTTCAACAGAATATATTTCTATTCGACTTTGTTTTTTGGATTCCATGCTATCATCCTGATAACTGCAACCGACAAGAAACAAAAAATTAATTATCAAAAATACTGCTGATATTCTTTTCAAAGCAACCTCACCTTCTTTTTTTATGATATTCCTCATTCATAATCAATATTCGATAAGTCCTAATAATGCCGGACATATAAACGAAAAGAAAAGCACCTAAACCAGCTAATATCATTCCGCAAGCAAAAACAATATTATCTACGACATACATTTCCGCAGGAACAATAAGCGGACACAACAAAAATCCTACGGCAATCAACGCAATTCCGACAAGGTTAATAATGTGAACTGTTTTCTTTTTATCAGAATAATCAGAAATCAGCTCTGATTTTACGGCTTTATCGAAGGATAAATTTTCTGTCCAAATCCTGCGATAAGGATCATCTGCTAACTTCACAGAAAATAAAAGTACTATCCCTACAATAATACATATCATAAGCAATACCATACTTATTTCTGCATCCCAAAAAGAAATGGATAAACCTCCGAAAAACAAACCGACTGCAATTCCCGTTTTCTGCAATTTTCTTTTTTGGTATGAAAGAAAACCCTCTGCCATTTCCCGACTGATATACAATCCTTTTTCATCGGGACTGATCTCCGGTTTTTGTAAATCATCATCATTGAGAAGATAATCCAAAGAAACATTAAACAATCTGCTCATTCGGACAATTTTCTCAGTTTCCGGATATCCGTTGTCACGCTCCCACTTGCTGACCGCCTGTCGTGATACCCCTAACTGATAAGAGAATTCTTCCTGGGACAGACCGGCTTCCTTTCTTAACTTTTGTATTTTTTCTCCAAAGGTCATATAGCTTTCCCCCTTCTGATACTTCTATTTTACTACTTTTTTGCAGCAGTACGCCACCAAAATACGGTTTCTTTTACGCAACTTTGAGTTGCAACTGTATGTTACATACGATTTTCGTATCCTTTACATGCTTTTTTATAAAATTATACCTAAATGCATATTAAAAGTCAAATATTCCAAAAATTTTAAAAAAACTATTGACAAGTGGAAAATTATACTGTATACTTAAAACATACCAAGTCGCTAGGAATAATATGTTTTAATCTTTGGAGGGTTTTTTATGTATTATTATAATTTTAAATGTTATTCACGAATGTGCTGTTAAAAAATATTAAAAATTAACGCTATTAAAAATATTATTAAATGAAAGAGGTAATAAAAATGAGTATAAAAGATAACAGAAATTTCCGTTTTGAAACAAAGCAGCTTCATACAGGTCAGGAAAATCCTGATTCCGCAACAGACGCAAGGGCAGTTCCTATATATCAGACAACATCATATGTGTTCAGAAATTCTGAACATGCTGCCGCAAGATTTGGTCTGACAGATGCAGGAAACATTTACGGACGTCTTACCAACCCTACACAGGACGTTTTTGAACAGAGAATTGCAGCTCTTGAAGGTGGTGTTGCAGCTCTTGCAGTAGCAAGCGGAGCTGCTGCAATTACTTACGCAATTCAGAATCTTGCCCAAGCAGGTGATCATATAGTATCATCAAAGACTATTTACGGAGGTTCTTATAATTTGCTGGCACATACCCTTCCGGAATATGGTATTTCAACAACTTTTGTTGATCCGGACGAGGAAGGAAGCTTTGAAAAGGCAATTCAGGAAAATACAAAAGCAATTTTTATTGAAACTCTTGGAAATCCGAATTCAAATATTATTGATATCAAAAAGCTCTCTGATATTGCCCATGCACATAAAATTCCGCTTGTTATTGATAATACTTTCGGTACTCCATATCTTATCAGACCTATTGAATACGGTGCTGACATCGTTGTTCATTCAGCAACAAAATTTATCGGCGGTCATGGTACTTCACTGGGCGGCGTCATAATTGACAGCGGTAAGTTTGACTGGGAAGCAAGCGGTAAGTTTCCAAGTATTACAGAACCAAACCCCAGCTATCATGGAATAAGCTTTTCCAAAGCTGTAGGCGCAGCAGCATTTGTTACAAAAATCAGAGCTATTTTACTTCGTGATACAGGCGCTGCGATTTCACCATTCAATGCCTTCCTTTTAATTCAAGGACTGGAAACTCTTTCACTTCGTGTTGAACGTCATGTGGAAAATACTAAAAAAGTGGTTGAATATCTGAAAAATCATCCCAAAGTTGAGCATGTAAATCATCCGTCTTTGCCGGAAAACGGTTATAAGGAACTTTATGATAAGTACTTCCCTAACGGCGGAGGTTCAATATTCACCTTTGAAGTAAAGGGCGGAGAAGAAGAAGCTAAGAAATTTATTGACAGTCTTCAGCTTTTCTCACTCCTTGCAAACGTGGCAGACGCTAAATCACTGGTAATTCATCCGGCTTCAACAACTCATTCACAGCTTAATGAAGAAGAACTGGCAGAACAAGGAATTAAACCGAATACTGTTAGACTTTCAATAGGTCTTGAACATATAGACGATATTTTATTTGATCTTGAAGAAGCTTTCAAGGCAATTTAAAGGAGGAAAACTTATGTCAAACATTTATAACAGTGTAACTGAGCTTATTGGTAAAACACCGATAATCAACGCCTCAAACTTTGCGTCTGAAAATAATCTTGACGCATCTATTCTGGCTAAACTCGAGTATTTTAATCCTGCCGGAAGCGTCAAGGACAGAGTTGCAAAACAAATGATAAAAGACGCTGAAGAAAAAGGCATTTTAAAACCCGGTGCTACTATTATCGAACCCACAAGCGGTAATACAGGAATAGGTCTTGCGGCAGTTGCCGCTGCAAAGGGATACAAGGCAATAATGACCATGCCCGAAACCATGAGTATTGAAAGAAGAAAGCTGCTGAAGGCTTACGGAGCAGAAATTGTCCTTACAGACGGTTCTAAAGGCATGTCTGGTGCAATTGCAAAAGCCGATGAACTTAATAAGGAAATTGCGGACTCTGTAATACTGGGACAGTTTGTTAATTCGTCAAATCCAAAAGCACATTATGAAACAACAGGTCCGGAAATCTGGGAAGATACTGACGGTAAGGTTGATATTTTTATTGCCGGAGTCGGTACAGGAGGTACTGTAACCGGTGTAGGTCAGTACCTTAAATCAAAAAATCCAGATGTAAAAGTAATTGCCGTAGAACCGGAATCTTCTCCGGTATTAAGTGAAGGAAAAGCCGGTCCTCATAAAATCCAAGGCATCGGCGCTGGATTTGTACCGGAGATCCTAGATACTAAAATTTATGATGAAATAATACCAGTACCGAATGAAGCCGCTTTTGAGACTGGAAGAAAATTTGCAAAATCTGAAGGTATTCTTGTAGGAATTTCCAGCGGTGCGGCTCTGTGGGCGGCAATACAAACGGCTAAAAAACCAGAAAATAAAGGAAAAAATATTGTAGTACTTTTACCCGATACAGGTGAGCGATATCTTTCAACAGCGCTTTTTGAATAAACAAAAAAATCAGTCCGTTTGGACTGATTTTTTATGCTGTTTTTTAATTATTTTCATTACTTTCTGACGAAGCAGGAGTTTCAGTAACTTCCTGTCCCTGAGTCACAATAACCTGACCTGAACCGTTTGAATCCTGTGAAGTCGCTGAACCGGCTGACTGTGTATCAAGATTATTTCCGCAACCCTGACAGAATTTCTGTCCCTGACTTATTTTAGCGCCGCACTTAGGACATTTTGAAGCAGACTCAATATTGGAAAGTTCTTGTTTAAGTCTTTCAATTTCATTTTTAGCTGTATTGATTCCGGCAAACTGATCTTCAAAACCGGCAGGTGCAGAAGAATTTTCATTAAAAATTTTTTCGCCCATAACCATATAAAGATTATTGATCTTACCCTCTTCAACCTTTATCGCTCTGTTTATTTTTGATTTTTCATTCATTTCCTTAGCACTTTCGGTAACATCCTTAGCTGCATCACTTAAAGTGTTCATTGCGTCATTTGCAACGCCCTTTACCTTATCCCAAAAAGCCATAACCATTATCCTCCTGAAATTATTTTTTATCTATAGCATCATCAATAGGCGGGATTCTTATATCCTCCTGTTTAAATGCCATTATGCCAAAAATTACAAATACCACGGTTTTTATCAGTGAAATAATACTGTTAAAAATGTCGTCAAAATTCAGCGGAACTTTAATAAAAGTATCAAATAAATTGCCAATTATACTCAATATTTCATTAAACGAGCTTAGAAGAGTACTTACTGCTGAAAAAAACAAAAGCAAAACTGTTGATTTAAATGCGGCTTTACGTACAAAAGTATTTTCTTCTTTTATCAAGACGTAACCTGCGGCTATAAACAGCGGAACATAACCGCCGAACAATGCAGTAAAATACAGTATTGCGCCCATCATTCCGGCTGAAATACCCAACTTTGTCTTCATATTGTCCTCCGCCTCGTCAAAAATATTATTACATTTATTTTATACTTTAATCTCAAATAAGTCAATAGTAATAATGAACAAATAGTTTTTTTCAAATAATTTTAATTACAACAGGACTGATTTTCGGCATGATTCCTGATATTTCAACAGCATCAGCTGCCTTATTTATTACTTCATCAAAGTTTTTTACTACAGATGAATAAAATGTCATAATAACATCGCCCTGATCAACGCAATCTCCTACATGCTTATTCAATATTATTCCTGCTGAACTATCAATATTATCATTTTTATTTCGGCGTCCTGCACCCGTCAGCAAAGCGACCATTCCGATTTTTTCACTGTCTATTGAAGAAATATATCCGCTTTTCTCAGCTTTTAATTCACACTTATAGGCCGCACGTTTAAACAATGAATAATCTTCAGTAATATTGGGATTTCCGCCCTGAGCTTCAATCATTTTTTTGAAAGTATCTATTGCCCTTCCGCTGGTTATTGCATCTTCTGCAAGCCTTGTACAATCCTCCAGACTTCCCAGTCCTCCAAGTTCCATCATGTTTGCGGCAAGAGCAATACAAAGTTCATAGAGTTTGCCTTTTTCTCTGCCGGACAAAATTTCACATACCTCAATTACTTCCAATGAATTTCCAATGGCATTTCCCAACGGTTCATTCATATCGGTAATAATTGCACGGCATTTCTTTCCGGCATTTTGCCCTACCTGAACCATAAGCTCAGCAAGTTGCTGCGCATCGTCAATATTTTTCATAAAAGCACCGCTGCCTGTTTTAACGTCAAGAAGTATGCAGTCTGCGCCTGTTGCAAGTTTTTTACTCATAATACTTGAACAAATAAGCGGTATACTATCAACAGTTGCAGTCACGTCTCTCAAGGCATATAATTTTTTATCAGCCGGAACAAGATGACCGCTTTGTGCAATTATTGCAGCGCCATTTTTATTTATAATATCAATATATTTGTTAAAATCAATATTTACTTGAAACCCCGGAATACTTTCCAGCTTATCAATAGTACCCCCTGTAAAACCCAGTCCTCTGCCCGACATTTTAGGCACATAAATTCCGCATGACGCACATATAGGAGCTATAACAAGACTGGTTTTATCGCCAACTCCACCAGTACTGTGTTTATCAACAGTAATTCCATGTATACTACTCAAATCAAGTATATCTCCTGAATCCCTCATAGTCTCAGTTAAAATCAAAGTTTCATCAGTAGTAAGAGAATTGAAACAGACCGCCATAAGCCATGCTGACATCTGATAATCCGGAATCTCATCATTTACATATCCGTTGATCATGCATTTAATTTCATCTTCATTCAGCTTTTCCTTACGCTTTGTTTTAAAAATAATTTCACAGATATTCATATTTTATCCTCCGCTGAATACTTTTTGTTAATATTATTTACGGCATTGCCGAGTTTTATCAGCAATGCCGTTTTAATCAATAATATGTACATTCAAATTTAGGTGATTTTAAACCTAAATAATATCTGAAATCATTCCCCTTAACAGTAACCTGTCCGTCGACTACAACATTTGCAGCGTAACCGCCGTCACCCTCAATAATTGAAACCCAGTTTGAAGGGTCATCTGACAAAGTAATTCCAAGATTTGATTCAAGAATTGATTTCAACTCTTCAGCGCTGAACACTTCTACTGTTCCGTAATGGGGATCACACTGACTGTCATATTCACAGGAAACGCTTCTTAAGTAAGGAATATCTTCATAGAATATATCGTAGCATGAAGCGGTACTTCCCCCGCTTGATGCACAGAACATTGCCAAAGCATAGTTTCCATCGTAGTATACTGCCTCACCAAGTACTGATTTTACTGCATCTACAACATTCTGAGGAGGATTTGATGCCGGATATAAATCGCTGGCATTTCCGCCTTTGTATTTAATATAAGTATAAACTGCTACTGCCTGAGCCTTAATCGCTTCAGTACTCATTGAAGAACCGACTTCGTTGTATGTAACCATAGAAACAATATCCAGCGCCGAACCGCTTACGCCGCCTGCTGAAATAGTTTCCTTAGCAGCAGTACCGGAATTTGAAATATAGGTTCCGGGATAATAATGCTGCAATATCTGCTGATAATCCCAACCAGCATAAGTAGCATAATGATTTGCACCGTTCTGACTTAATCCTACTCCATGACCGTAACCATAAGTTGTAAATCCAAAATTACCAGATTCAATATCAATAGAATCATATTCCGGTCTTTCCGGAACATCAGCAATAACTGCCCCGCCGCTTGACTCAATATAGCTTGTATCATCATATTCGCCCTCAGAGTCTGCAATATACTCGCCTTCAGGTTCTTCTGCTTCAGTAGTAACTTCCTCTTCAACCTCTACCGTTTCATAATCAACCAATGAAAGGCTGCCGCCATATTCAGAAAGTACTGCTTTCCACATAGGTACAGTTTCTTTCTTTGTTTCCGATTGAGTTTTTACGGAATTTTCAAGATCCGAAACAATTGTTTTCGGTTCTTCTTCAACTGCTCTAATAGGATACACAATACTTCCGCATACTGCCGTCCCCATAACTAAAACGGATAAAGAAGCCGCCATAATTTTTTTACTTTTACTTATATGCATATCTATCTCCAATACTGTTTTTATTCCTGAGATTCATCAGACTCCGATACATCAGAATCATCAGACTCAGTTTTTGCAGTGCTTGCTTTGTCAATATTGTCCGCTGTTTCATGTTCTCTCAGTCGTCTTCCTACAACCAACATACGTGAATTGTCTTCGTCCATATAACAAGTCTGAAGAGTAATCAACTGATCGCCGTATTCAACATCAATATCAGGAGAGATAACTGATCTGTCACGGACAGTTTCAACATATTCGTTAAACTCCTTTTCGTCCATGTTTTCCATATCCCAGTATGCAAACTCAGGACCGTAAGCGCTTTCGCCGTAGCTTCCGCTTGTAATAAAGTAGCCGAATATAATATATTTATAATCATTATAATTTGAACTGAATTCAATTATAGGATTATCATCATAAAACGTATCGTCCTGCCTGTAATAATGAAGCGTAGCAAATTTTGTGCCATTGAGCATATTATGACCGTAAAGCATAATATTCTGCGACTGTTGGCTTTTATCCGGTCCGAAATTATCACGGTAATCCATAAATATCGTACCTGAATCCAGGTAATTTCCATATATATCTTTATCCATATAATAAGCATTTCCGTTTTCATCAAGATTCTCACCGTCGTACTGAACTACCGGATAATCAATATAAGTATTGCTGATCCTAATATAACCCACAACATCGTCGTTTATAGCTCTCAGAGATCTTGCTCTTCCCAGCATACCATCCGGTTCCGGCGAAAAATTCTCAATATCCGGATACTCCTCCGGTTCTGTAACAGCTTCTGTTTCAGGTTCCAATACGTCAGCTGCCTGAGAAGCATCTGATTCTTTTTTGTTGCAGCCGGTCGTCATGGATAACGACGCAATTATTGCCATTGACGCTGCACAAGCAGCAAGCATTTTCTTTGTTTTCATTTTTTACCTCTGTTCTTCTATTCTTATGTTCTTTATTTTTTATTAATTTGACGCAAACGGATAACCCTCAAATTCTGCATCAGGATCATAATTATTTTCATTCCAATTATAGTAAATGGACGGCCAGAGAATATTTTCATTGTCTCTGACATTGTCTGTACCCTCATAAGGATCTTCGCCTTCTCTTACCATTCTTGCCATGACAAAAAGCCTTGCGGTATCAAACATACCGTTGCAGGTTTGTAAAGTCAGCAGCTGATCGCCGTATCTAACATCAACATCATTAAGAGTCAGCGCACGCTTTCTTGCGTTGTTGACATACTCATAAAACTGCTCTTCGTTTTCAAAGTCAAGAGTATTCCAACAGTCAAACTTTGTTTCAGTTTCGTCCTCAGCGTCAACTATAAAATAAGCGAAGATTTTATACTGATAAGTTTCGTAATTTGAGCTAAGTTCAATAATCGGGTGTTCGCTGTAATATCCGTAGCTATCCTTATAGTAACCCAGACTTCCGAACATTGAATCGTCTTTCATATCATGACCGTAAATAACAAGATTCTGCGAATTTTCCATCACCTTTGTTCCGTTAACCACATAATCGAAATTATTTCTCCAGTCAAGGAAAATCGTTCCCGCCTTTGCTTCTTCCTTGTCGATATTCTTGTCCATATAATAATCGTTGCCGTCTTCCGACCTTCTCTGAACTACAGGGTAACTTATCACAGTATCGGGAATATTAATATATCCCACAACATCGCTGTTTCTTTCAAGAAGAAGCTTAGCGCCGTCTTTTAAAGTCCATACCTTCTGGGGCTGTGATTCTTCTGTAACCGACGAATATGAAAATTCCGCTTCACTGTATATTTTCTGAAGGTCATCGCCTAACTGCTTGTTCTTGTGATTTTCCCAGTAATAATCTACCACCATAAATAGGCACACGGTAAACACGATCACCGATCCCATAAATACAATTTTTCTGATTATCTGCGAAAACGGATCACCTTTCCAGGGAAGAAGATTTTTAACAACGTCCATATAATCCTTTTCAGGAATATCAGGCTCATCACCGTTCTGGGGAAGATTATCAGGCATCACCGAAACCATCTGCAAAAGGAATTCAAAAATCCTATAAGCCGCATTCATTCGTATATTGTCACGGCTTTTATCTTCAAGCTCCCATAACTTAAGAAGCTTTACTATTCTCTTTTTACCGCAGCTTATTCCCACATAAACAGTTCCCACAGGCTTTTCAGGAGTTCCTCCGGCAGGACCTGCAGTTCCGGTAACTGAAACGCAGATATCCGCTCCGGACTGTTTCTGAAGTCCCGAAACCATTGCAAGAGCGACCTGTCTGCTTACCGCTCCGTACTCCCTGAAAAGAGATTTGGGAACGCCCAGATACTCGTGTTTAATTTTATTTGAATAGGTACACACTCCGATTTCAAATATTTTTGAAGCTCCGGGTACTGACGTAATAAGCTCTGAAAGAAGTCCTCCAGTACAGCTTTCGGCTGTAGCTATAGTAACCCCTTTACTTAATAACAATTTTACTACATCTGTAACCAATTTGTCAAGATTCTCAGCAGTCACTTTGGAAGTTTGTCCTATTTCACCTAAGTTTCTATCTGATTTTTTCATATTTTCACCAAAAAATTTATTTATTTAATTAACCGCTTTTTAATATTAATTTTCAAGATTGAATATTTTAAGTTCTGTTTTTTCTACAGCTTCGTTAATAAGCTCTGAAAAATCAAAATTATTTTCCGCCGCTTCAACGTCAGCAAGAAGAGGTCTGACTTTCGGATGCCGTGGTGTAAATACCGTACAACAGTCCTCATAAGGAAGAATCGACGTTTCAAAAGTATCGATCTTTCTTGCAATTTCTATAATTTCCGTTTTATCCATACCTATAAGAGGACGGAAAACAGGAATTTCACATACTGCGTCGGTACACGCCAGAGCGTTCATAGTCTGACTTGCCACTTGTCCCACGCTTTCGCCTGTTATAAGTGCCAGACAATTTTCTTTTTCACATATTCTCTGAGCGATTTTCATCATAAGTCTTCTCATTATAATAGTAAAGAATTCTTCAGGACAGTTATTTTTTATAGCCTCCTGAATTTCAGTAAAAGGAACGCAGAAAAAAGCGATACTTCCGCAGTAACCGGTAAGCTTTTCGCAAAGTTGTTCAACCTTTAGTCTTGCTCTTTCAGAAGTATACGGCGGACTTACATAGTGTATCGCAGAAATATGCACGCCTCTTTTTGCCAGCATATATCCTGCTACCGGACTGTCAATCCCGCCTGAAAGCAGGAGCATTGCCTGTCCGCTGGTACCCACAGGCAGTCCCCCTGCGCCTTTTATATTCTCAGCATGAATGTATGCTTTTGTATCACGGATTTCAATCGTAACAGTAATTTCCGGATCATTAACATTTACTGTCAGATGTGAGAACTTTTCCAGCAGAACTCCGCCCAGTTCACGGCAGATCTCAGGAGATTTCATAGGAAAACTTTTGTCTGCTCTTTTTGCAGTGACCTTAAAAGTTTTTGCATAGCTTAAAACTTCGTCCAGATACTCAATACTTTTCGATTTTATGTCTTCAAAATCCTTTTCACATACTGCCGCACGGCACAGTGCGGCAATGCCAAACACCTTTTTTAATCTTTCAATCGCTTCATCTGCGTCAAAAAATTCATCCAGCGGAGCAATGTAAATTGTAGACTGTGCTCTTGTTATTTCAGTTTTACCAAGAGATTTTATACGTCTTTTTATATTTTTTACCAAAATGTCCTCAAAAGTCTTTTTGTTCATTCCTTTCAGAGCCATTTCGCCGTATTTAACAAGTATAATTTCCTGCATTTTTGCATGTTCCTTTCATTATTCAAAATAAAAAAGCTCTTCAAAGCTTTTTTCAAGAGCAACACATATAAGCAGCGCCAGCTTTGCACTGGGACAGAACTGATTATTTTCAATAGAACTTATGGTCTGTCTTGAAACCCCTACCATTTCTGCAAGCTCTCCCTGCGACATCTTTTTTTCGCCTCTGACTGATTTAAGGCAATTTTTCAGTACTAATGATTCCATATGTAAGAAACTGCCTCCCGTCAGAATTTAATAATGGACAGCAATGCCCAGCAAACTGCGGCTATTGCGGCAATTATTCCGAAAATCAAATCATGTTTTTTTCGCAGTTTAACATATTTATATAAGTACTCAGCCGCACAGTAAGCCATTGCTATTAAGCAGTAAGGAAAAGGATTTTTATCACATATTATACTGAATACGATAAATATAATACATATAACGCAGCCGACTGTTCCGGCAAAGCTGTATGCGTCGCACTGAATTTTCTGTTCTCTTTCATCAGGACCGTCCTCACGTCCTCTTTTTAAAATTTCTTCCTTGTCCATTTTACAATTCCTTTTACTGTTTTTTTACTAAAAATATAATATCATATAGTCAAAAAAATGTCAAGTATACTTGACACTTACTTTTTTGAAAAAAAGTAAGCAAAAATAAACTATCCCAAATTAAACCTTGTAAAATATTTATTATTTTAACAATCTTTCCTTGGCATACTCAATATTTTCAGCAAGTATTCTTAATTCCTGTACTGTATTTTCACTGCAAAGACTTATTCTCAGAGCCGAATCTGCAAGACGGTCGTTTAAACCAAATTCAGTCAGTACTCCGCTTTTTGCTCCCTTGGAACATGCCGAACCGCTTGAAACATAAATATCACGTTCTTCAAGATAATGCAGCATAATTTCCGAACGTATTCCCGTTACGGAAATATTTACTATATAAGGACTGCACTCCTCACCGGAATTTATATACACTCCTTCAATTTCAGACAATCTCTGGCAAAGCATATTTTTAAGCTTCTGTACTTTTTCATACCGCTGATTGATATTTCCGCAAAGTGCCTTAACAGCGGCTCCCATTCCTGCAATCATAGGTACGTTTTCAGTACCTGAACGTATTCCCTTTTCCTGACTTCCTCCAAATATCCTCTGCTCCAGCCGGATTCCTTTTTTTAGGTACAGCGCTCCTACGCCCTTTCCGGCATGAATTTTATGTCCGCTTAAGGATACTATGTCGGCATTAAGCTCAGAAACCTTAAAAGGAATTTTCATAAATCCCTGAACGGCGTCTGTATGGGTTATACACTGCGGAAACATTTTCTTGATTCCATAAAATGCACGTCTTACAGGCAATATATATCCGGTTTCATTATTTACCATCATTATGCTTACAAGGCAAGTCCTCTCATCAACTGCGTTTATAATCTGTTCATGGGTAATCTGTCCGTTTCTGTCGGGAGAGATCCTGACAATTTCATATCCCATTTCCTCAAGATGATCCATAGTTTTTTTTACTGAAGCATGTTCAATTGAAGTGGTGACAATTTTAGGCTTACGCTTTCCGTATGCTCCGGCAGCGCCGATTACAGCAAGATTATTGCTTTCAGTAGCACCGGATGTAAAATAAATACATGCCGGATCGGCAGCTATTGCCCTAGCAATAATTTTTCTTACATTGTCCACTGCGAGCTGTGCATTCAACCCCTTAGTATGGAGCGATGAGGGATTACCGTAATTTTCAGTCATACAGTCGGTGACTGCCTTAACTGCCTCCCTGCATGGTTTTGTGGTTGCTGCATTATCAAGATAAATACTCATTTTCTTCTCCGTTTTCATCATAAAAAATCGTAACTTATATTATAACACATTCCGACATAAAATCCAATATCATTATATAACAAAAAACCGGACTTTTCAGTCCGGTTTTTATATATGGAGTTAGTTTTTACCATAATATTTGCGGAAAAATTCTACAAACATATCCGGTATAAACTGCCAATGACCTGAATTTTCATATATTTTGCATTCCGACTTGGTATCGCCATGCTCTTTAAGTCTTTCCATTAAATGCGCAATACCTTCCAGTGTAGTATCGTATCCGTCGTAATATTCTTCATATTCGGGATCTTCGTTTTCTCCTCCGCAGGCAAAAATAATTTTATCAAATGTTTCGTTTCTGTCCCAATAACCGTAATCAGATTTATACGCCTCGGGATCTTCTTCGGTCTCCAGACGGTGAATCTCCCATAATGCCGGACTGCCGATGATATAGTACTTAAACGGCTGATTTTCATATAAATCCGAAGTAAAGGCGGCGTTATGGGAAAGCACTCCCCCTGCGGAATGACCGTAAAACGCCGAACGTTCAAAATCAATATTGTACATTTCACTGAGATAAGGAGTCAAATTATTTGTTATAAAATCAATAAATTTTTCACGTTCCTCATAGAAATATTTTGCTCTGACGCCCATTTCCGTTCCATTTACACTGTAATCATACCCTATAGTTACCAGAATAACGTCCTCCGTTTCGCCGTCCTCCATTAATTTTCTGAGAGACGGACAGTTGCCGAATCTCCATACTCCATCCGACATAACAAACATAGGATATTTTTTATTTTCATCAAAATTCGGCGGCAAGGTTATATGTACAATAAAATTCGATTCAAGTTCTTCGTCAAAAATCGACATTTCACGGACAGAATCTTTTATAGCTTCCATTTCTTCACGTTTATATTCCCAGTCGCTTTTTGAACCCGGAAAAATATCGGATAATGAAGCAGTTTGTGAAGGATAAGAGCTCAGTTCTTTCCAAGTAGCATCAATTACGCTCTGAAAAACTATCGGCATATCCGCATATGTTTGATCTGCTGTTTCCTGCGTTACATATCCGTCTTTGACTTCTTCATCAAGTTGATTTCTGCACCATTCCTTAAACTCATCATTAAACGAATCAAATTCAACATGTTCCTGGTCTTCCCCATCTTTCGATATCCAATACTCCAGCCTTCCTCCATCGTATTCATAAGGCGGTTTAATTCCAGTATATACTCTGCCGTTAACTAAAATTTTATCGGCAACGATAAATCCCCCAGCTTTCTCAGCGTCATCAAGTGATTTCATTATATCGTCATAATCCTCTTCGGAAAATGTACTTTTATCTTCCTCATATTTCTTCCGGTAATCCTTATCCGTCCACCAGTCTATTTCAACCGTATTTTCGCCGTCGGGAGACGCCTCTGTCACGTCTTCGTCAAGAAGAGTAAGCTCTCCTATCGAAACGCTGTTTCTCTCGGTTTCAGTCATGTAATTTTTCAGTCTTACAGCTTCACCGCCGGATTCAGCCGTATCGGATTTCTGACATGCACAGACGCTTACCAACATTAAAGCCGCTATTAGACCCGTAATTATTCTTTTAGCTTTCATTGTTCCGTCCTTTCAGTTTTAATTTTAGGCAGGGACATTTTTTATATATCAGTCCCTGCTAAATCTTATATTTTATCTTTTGTTCTTATTTCTTTTTGTCTTTATTTTTTATTAATCATATATGGCTTGCTGATTATTGTCAGAATCTTCGGATTCAACAGCTTCCTTTGTAACATAAATATTGCTTACTATCTGTTCTTCAAAAGAACCTTCATTAACAGTTTTTAACAGAACTGTGTACAATACATCATTATCCGAATAAACAAACTTATAATTATAATCCATTTCCGAATCATATTCAATCAAAGAAATTCCGGACACCTCTTTATCCTGATAATAAAATCCTTCATTAAGCTGAATATCAATTGCTTCAAGAGACATTCCTACATATATATCCGGACACATTTCATAATAATCGCTTTTTGTTGAAATACCGTTGACAAATACCTTACCGTTATCATTGTAATATCCGTCAAGTATAACATCCGGTAATTCATTTGATGAATAGTAATCAACGCCATTTTCGCTGTAGCTGTATTCCAGATCCATTTCTGACCAAAGTCCCGCCGCCAGACATGAACTGTCTGATTCAACAAAAACTTCAACCGGTTCGCTGCCGTTTACAATTTCATTTACTCCGATGCTTGTACTTACAACTATCTGACCGGTATCGTCAGCCTTAGCTCCGTACATATAAATAATTTTATATTCAATCTGCTGGTCATTAAGAACAGTACCCGCATCGCCTATCTCCATTCCTATAATATCCGGCATCTGTTTTCCGCTTACTATAATTCCTATTACAGCATTCTTTCTTTTTACGTCTCCCGGCATAAGACCGTAATCATAGCTTATTACAGTATCATGCAGTCTTTCATCAATTACATATCTTTCAGAAATATTTGTGTATCCCGTATTTTTCAGAAGTCTTACCGCCATGTCTACATTCATATTTTCAATTTCAGGCAATTCTGCTGTTTCATAACTTGCATCGTCAGCGTAAACAGTTTCTTTCCAGTAATTGTCATAGCTTAACTGATTCTGACTGTTTCCCTGTCCGTCCACGAGAAAATAAACATTTTCGTCAATAGTATCAACATCAGCTTCCTGTGGAGCTGTAACTGTAAATACCGCAGGAAATCTGTATACTATTCCGTCCGGAGCGGATTCGTTCGATTTCAAAGACGGAAATAAAAGGATTCTCATATCATACTGATTATTATATGAAGATTCATATGGATATTCTAAACCGCCATATTTTTCCATAGAATATTCAGATACTAACTTATCAAACGAATCAGATAAATTTACATCAGCAGAAATTTCATTTTTATATTTCTCAGGAATTTCAGATGAATAGTCAACATTTGATTCAGTAATGCTCAGTATATTTTCTTTCTCATACCCATTTCCGTCATAACCTATAATATACTCATGATTTGTATAAATTCCGTCAATTGTCTGAATATATTTGACAAAAATATTTGTAACTCCGGCGTTTTCTGCACCAGTTTCTAATGCTCCCTTTTCAATAGTATCTATACTATACATTTCAAACCACGGTTTATCTGTGAACGGAAAATAATTGTCCTCCTGCAAAAACTCTATTTTTTTATAGTCATGCTCTGTAATTTCCTTGTAAACCTTTTCAGCATAATCTGAAAACTCGTCCGTACTGTTTCCGTAAAATGAATTATCCTCGCCGTTGTGTTTGCTGCTGAAGTTATCTCCAGCCATAAGATTTGCAATAACCCCCAAATTTATAACCAGAAGAAAAGCTACTGCAACGGGAAGAAAAACCGGTTTTTTGCTTACTGTTATTTTGTCATTTGCTTCCGCTGCCGTCATTATTCTGTTTTTCATTGATCTGTCCGGTTTAATCCCTTCAATGCTCCGGTATAATTCCGCTTTTTTCATTCTCTGCCGCCTCCATTTCCAGTTTTAATTTGCTCCTTGCTCTGCTTAGTCTTGAAGTTACGCCATTTACGCTTATTTTCAGTATTTTTGAAATTTCCGTTACAGAATACCCCTCATAATAATAAAGCTGCAGCACCGTTCTATTTTTCGGAGAAAGTTCAAAAACGTCAATAAGCCTTACTGCGTCTTCAATAACGCCCACTGTCAGTTCCGCAGTTTCATCAAGTCCTACTGTTTTTTTCTGCCAGAAGCTTTTCTGAAAATCTTTGCATACATTGATAGCTACTCTTATAAGCCATGCCTTTTCAGATTCCGTATCCGGAAACTCCGGCGCTTTATAAAAGAATTTTATAAATGTATTCTGCATGGCGTCTTCGGCGTCCAGACGGTTTCCCAGCCGCAGAGCGCAGATCCTATACACCATCGGTGCATATTCATCATACTTTTCAGAAAATTCTTCCGTACTGTATCTTGCTTTTCTTTTCATCTCCATCCCCCTTTATAAAGGCATTTTGAGGTCCTCTGTTTATATAACGATTCATAACTTAAAAATACTGCACAATTTTTATAATTTTTTTCAAAAAAATTCTATGTGTAATTTATTTTATTTTAATTTATACTATTGCAATTTGTCAAATTTAATAGTAAAATAGAAATGATATGATTTTATCTTCAGTAGTTTTCGGATTAATTATTCCGTAAATTACTCCGATTAATTTGGGAGGAGCAATTTATGCCAATTAAATATGTATTTGTAACAGGCGGCGTTGTTTCCGGTCTCGGAAAAGGTATAACCGCCGCATCATTAGGACGCCTTCTGAAAGCCAGAGGCTATAAAGTAACCATACAGAAATTCGATCCTTATATCAATGTAGACCCGGGTACTATGAGTCCTTATCAGCACGGAGAGGTTTTTGTAACCGACGACGGCGCCGAAACCGACCTTGACCTCGGACACTACGAAAGATTTATTGATGAAAATCTCTCGATAAATTCAAATGTAACTACAGGAAAGGTTTACTGGACAGTACTTAACAAGGAAAGAAGAGGCGACTACTTAGGCGGAACTGTTCAGGTCATTCCCCACATAACCAATGAGATTAAGGAAAGAATCTACAAGGTAGGAAGAGAAACTGATACGGACGTTGTTATTACAGAAATCGGCGGTACTGTAGGCGATATTGAAAGTACTCCGTTCCTTGAATCCATAAGACAGGTCATGACTGAAGTAGGACGTGAAAACGCTATTTCTATTCATGTAACCTTAGTTCCGTTTATTGCCGGTTCAAACGAACTTAAATCAAAGCCTACTCAGCATTCCGTAAAAGAACTGCTTTCTTTAGGCATACAGCCGAATATTTTAGTATGCCGCAGCGAATGCGAAATTCCTGAGGACATGCTTGAAAAAATCGGTCTGTTCTGCAATGTACGCAAAAAGGACGTTATTCAGAATCTGACTGCTCCGTCTCTTTACGAAGTTCCTATTATGCTGGAAAACGAGGGACTTGCAGAATGCGTATGCGAACATTTAAAACTTAATAATCCCAAGCCTGACCTTACCGACTGGATCGAAATGATAAATCGTCAGAAGGCAGCCAAAAAAGAAGTTAATATCGGTCTTGTAGGTAAATACGTTGCTCTGCCGGACGCTTATCTGTCAGTTGCAGAAGCGCTCCGTCACGGCGGCATAGTGAATGACGCAAACGTAAACATTGAATGGATAAACTCCGAGGAAATCAACGAAAATACTGTCGGCGGCATGCTGAAAAACTGCGACGGTATAATAGTGCCGGGCGGCTTCGGAGACAGAGGTATAGAGGGTATGATAGAAGCTATACGCTATGCCAGAGAAAACAAAATCCCGATGTTTGGTATTTGTCTGGGTATGCAGATGGCTGTTGTTGAATTTGCAAGACATGTTGCAGGTCTTGAAGGAGCAAACTCAACTGAATTTGTACCTGACGTTCCTTACAGTGTCATCGACATCATGGACGACCAGAAGGATATCACTGAAAAGGGTGGCACAATGCGTCTGGGACTTTACCCATGCAAGCTTGCGCCCGACTCCAAGTGCGCTTCTATTTACAATGACTCCCTTATTTATGAACGCCACCGCCACCGCTGGGAATTCAATAACGCATTCAGAGCAAAGCTTACCGAATGCGGTCTGAAAATCGCAGGTATTTCACCTGATGAAAGATTGGTAGAAATTATTGAACTTGCAGACCACCCATGGTTTGTAGGAGTTCAGTTCCATCCGGAATTTAAATCACGTCCTAATAAACCCCAGAAGCTCTTTGCAGATTTTATAAAAGCGTCGGTTGAAAATCATGAAAAAAACAGTACCCAACAGTCTTAAGGAACATAAGGAAAGTAAGATCATTCAAACCAAGGCGGACAAAATTATTTTTACCGCTGCGGTTGCAGCTTATGCTATAGTAATGCTGCTTGAACTTAAATTTACTCCCCATCACAACACCATCTCATCTTCAATTGCCGCATTCGGCATAAGCGCTTTTCTGATTTCCAAGGCGATCCATAAAAAGAAAACTACAGAATTGATTCTATGGAAAGACCGTATTAAATGGCTTGCGATGCCTGCTATTTCAGCAATACTTATAGCTTCCGGAATATTCTGGCTGGTTAAAGAATATTTAATATAATTTGAGACTTCCACATTAAATGTGGAAGTTTTTTTATAAATTTATGTAAAAAATATATATTTTATATAAAATTTTGTACAATCTTACGAAAGTGATAAATTCATCACTTTTGTTATTGACATAAGCGGCAAAAAGTGATATTATTATCACATAGAGTGATAAATAAGTCACATAAAACACAGGAGGATATACATATGAAAAAACAAAAAATAATTTCCCTGAACAGAATAGCCCTTACAAATATTATAGGCTATAGCTTTGCATTAATTACATGTTTACTTATACTTCAAGGTATTCCTGAGCCAATACAATTTGTTATGTTAATTATATTGTTAGCATTTTTATTTTATACTATTTTTCTTGAATCCAGCAAAAAACGTGAAAAAAAGGATGAACTTTATATTGTCAATGAAAACAAAGCATACTCCTCTACTATAAAAATACTATTAGCATTGCTTTTAATCGGAGGAATGATAACTGATTCATTCTTAGATCTTGAAATTAAAATTCCATTTAATTTTAGTACATGTTACATAGCAGTTTCAGCAGTATATATCATTTCAAACACAATTCTACTTATTCTTGACAGAAAAAGCATTGGATCTGACGATGAATGCGAGGACGAATAAATGCCAGAACTTAAAACAAAAATTAAAGAATATCGCGCAAAATACGGCATGAAACAAGGCGAACTTGCAGAACGTGTCGGAGTAAGGCGTGAAACAATTATAAGGCTGGAAAAGGGACAATACAACCCGTCCCTGAAGCTTGCCATTGATATTGCAAAAGTATTTGAAGTATCAATTGAAGAATTATTTGAATTTTCTAAAGATGAAGAAAAAGACGGAGATTAAATTCTTCGTCTTTTTTATTAATTAATAATATACTAATAATAAAACACATCAGCTATTTCCGAAAGCTTAATGTGATAATTGGTAAATTTATCCTCCGGATACGGTCTTACTGTTGAACTGAGTTCTGCAATTGGTTCAACATCATCGCAATAAGGAAATTTAAGACTAAAGCATCTTAAATCATCAGAGGATCCGGAAACAAAAAGAGTACCGTTAAAAGTCCGGCAAAAACGGCTCACAACAAACAAATCTGAATCAACCGCATCTTCCTCATATAATTCCGAAGTTCTTGTAAATACTCTTGAACTTCCGTCGAATCCGCTTCTGTCAGCTTTTACGGTAATAGATACAAATCTTCCGATCTTTTCCGCATTAAAAAGTATTATATTATTTTCAGGATTTTTTCCGTTAACAAGTACTGCCAATGAAAGAAGGCAAGATACAAATCGTTCCATATCAGCCTTTATATATAGATCCTCCTGCACTTCTGTTCTGATTTCAATATTTCTTTCAAGTATTTCACTGCACTTTTTTGTAAATTCTTTAAGTACAGTTGAAACGTCTATTTTCTTTATAATAATACTTCCGTCAGTATATCGTATCAGCTCTGTTGTATTTGCTACAGTTTTTAAAAGCTTGTAACAATTTCCCATAATAATATCAAGATACTTCTGATCAGAATATAAATCCGCTTCCTCCAGAGCTTTATGCAGCGAACTGCTTGAAAGAGTAATACCGGTTATAGCCTGTCTTACTGCTCCTGCCTGATTTATGAAAAATTCCTGTATTCCGTGACACTTGATAAACGAAAACATAATGTCTTCCTCATCAGTCTGAATTACATAAATACCGTTTTCACAATCCGGATAATTTATAATTCTGCATGCAAAAGTCAAACCATTTTGTTTTACATTATATTCGCCGCTTTTGAGCGGAAGCTGCTCATTCTGAAAAAGTTCACGGCAGCTTTTCCCGCCGAACAGAAAATAATCCTCGGATTTATTACTCCAGAGTATATTAAAATCATAATCAGTTATAACAACATTTTCTGACGAATATTTAAATAAATCCTTTAAATTCTCAATTATATTATTCTGCATTTATTTCTCCTTTCGTTCTGAAACTACACTAATTTATATTATACAACAAATTTATGAATAAATTAAGTACAAATAAAAATAAAATTTATTAAATTGTGAAAAAAACACAGGAATTATGTATATATATGACGAATTTTGTTAGTTATTACATTTTAATTTTTATAATAAATTTAATTTCAATAATTTATTTTGAAAAATTTGTTAATTTTATATATTGTTATATAAAGTAAATCTATACACATATTATAACAAAAAACGAACATAATAATAAAAAATTAAAATTTCATAAATCACTGAATTTTGTTTATTTTTACTAATAATAGTCCCTTATATTAATGTTTATTATACTATCAAAAATAAATTAGTTATTTTTTTGTCAAAGGACTTGAAATAAATTCAAATTTAGTGTACAATAATATATATAAATATTTAGGAGGTATTTTCCAATGTCAGTAAAAGTTGCTATTAATGGTTTCGGCCGTATCGGCCGTCTTGCATTCAGACAGATGTTTGGTGCTGAAGGTTACGAGGTAGTTGCTATCAACGATCTTACTAAGCCTTCAATGCTCGCTCAGCTGCTCAAGTATGATACAGCTCAGGGCGGATACTGCGGAAGAATCGGTGAAAACCTTCACACTGTAACAGCTGATGACGAAGCTGGTACAATTACAGTTGACGGTAAGACACTTAAAATTTATGCTAAGGCTAATGCCGCTGAACTCCCATGGGGTGAAATCGGCGTTGACGTAGTTTTAGAGTGTACAGGTTTCTACTGCTCAAAGGACAAGTCACAGGCTCACATCGATGCAGGCGCTAAGAAGGTTGTTATTTCTGCTCCGGCAGGCAATGACCTCAAGACAGTTGTATTCAGCGTTAATGAAAAAACTCTGACAGCTGACGATAAGATCATTTCAGCTGCTTCATGCACAACTAACTGCCTCGCTCCTATGGCTGACACACTTAACAAGTATGCAGAAATCCAGAGCGGTATCATGTCAACTATCCACGCTTACACAGGCGATCAGATGATTCTTGACGGTCCTCACAGAAAGGGCGACCTGAGAAGAGCAAGAGCAGGCGCTGCTAACATCGTTCCTAACTCAACAGGCGCTGCTAAGGCTATCGGTCTTGTTATTCCTGAACTCAACGGCAAGCTCATCGGTTCTGCACAGAGAGTTCCAGTTCCAACAGGTTCTACAACAATCCTTACAGCTGTTGTTAAGGGCAAGGACGTTACAGTTGACGGCATCAATGCTGCTATGAAGGCTGCCGCTTCTGAATCATTCGGTTACAATGAAGACGCTATCGTTTCTTCTGACGTTATCGGTATGAAGTACGGCTCACTGTTTGACGCTACTCAGACAATGGTTTCTAAGATTGCTGACGATCTGTATGAAGTTCAGGTTGTTTCATGGTATGACAACGAAAACTCATACACAAGCCAGATGGTAAGAACAATCAAGTATTTTGCTGAATTAGGCTAATAAATAACTTGTTTTAGAAAAGGCTTTGCCATAACGGTAAAGCCTTTTTGTTTTCATATTTAATAATTGAATTCCCATAAATAAAAGCCTGAGAAATAATTTCTCAGGCTTTTTATGACCAGACCGATAAGCCGGGTTCTGTCGTGTACGGCAATTTATCTAGGCTTACGGTCGCCCGTAAGCTCAAGCCGCCATTACTTTTATGCCCATCGAGCAAATGTCGGCGTAAAAGTACCAATAGGCGTTGCATCGGATAGGGTTTACACGGCAATACAGTCTCCTGTATTCCGGTGAGCTCTTACCTCGCCTTTCCACCCTTACCCGTAAAAAACGGGCGGTATATTTCTGCTGCACTGGCCCTGGAGTCGCCTCCGGCTGACGTTATCAGTTATCCTGCTCTGTGATGCCCGGACTTTCCTCGTAAACTATATCGTTTCCGCTGCCGTATAGTCTGCTCATTTTAATTGTATAATATTTTTTTAAATTTGTCAACCGGAAATTATGAGTACTTTATCAAATTATGCAGATACTATTAAAATCACAATAAAAATTCTTAAAATCAACTTGACAAATATTTTTTATATTATTACAATAAATTATATATTCAAAAAACAAAAGGAGAACGTTATGAACAAACAAGCAATGTTTAACTTAAGCTACGGTCTTTATATCCTGACCACAAAGGACAGTCAAAAAGATAACGGATGTATCGTTAACACCGTAATGCAGGTTACGGAAACTCCTAATCAAATAATTGCGGCAGTAAACAAACTCAATTACACTCATGACTTAATTTCCAAAACAGGAGAGTTTAATGTTTCCATATTATCACAGGATTCAAAATTCCAGACATATAAGCATTGGGGATTCCAAAGCGGACGCAATACGGACAAACTAGAAGGTATTGAGTTTAAAAGGTCGGCAAACGGAATAATTTATACTATCAAAGAAACAAATGCGTTTATTTCAGCAAAGGTAATTTCTGTTTCTGATTTAGATACTCATTCTCTATTTCTTGCCGAAGTTACAGACTCTGAAATTTTATCAGACAGCGAATCAGTCACTTACAGCTATTATCACAAAAATATCAAGCCTAAATCCGATGCACAGGAAAAGAAAAAAGGCTTTATATGCAAAGTTTGCGGATATATTTACGAGGGCGAAACTCTTCCGGAAGATTTTATTTGTCCATGGTGTAAGCATCCCGCTTCAGACTTTGAACCTATTAAGTAAATTAATTTTCTTTTAGTATCAATAGTAAACTTTGCAGAAATACCGGAATGAATTTATTCCGGTATTTCGTAATAAACTATAAAATAAATAAAAAATTGTCAAACCCCTTGCTTTATTTAAGTAAAAATAGTATAATAGTTAATGTTGGAATGTTATTTTCCGATTAATAATAATACGGAGGTTTTAAACAATGGCGTTTAAAAGCGAATATTTACAGGGCGTATACGACAAGGTATGCCAGAGAAACAAGGGTGAAGAAGAATTTCTTCAGGCTGTAAAGGAAGTACTGGAAAGCTTTGAACCGGTAGTTGAAAAGAGACCTGACATCGTTAAGGCAGGCATTATTGACAGACTGGTTGAGCCTGAAAGATTTATTCAGTTCAGAGTACCATGGGTTGACGATAACGGTAACGTTCAGGTCAACAGAGGCTTCAGAGTTCAGTTTAACTCTGCAATCGGTCCATACAAGGGCGGCTTGAGATTCCACCCGACAGTTTGCGCATCAGTAATCAAGTTCTTAGGTTTTGAACAGATTTTCAAGAACAGTCTTACAGGTCTGCCGATCGGCGGCGGTAAGGGCGGTTCCGACTTTGACCCGAAAGGCAAGTCTGACGCTGAAGTTATGAGATTCTGCCAGAGCTTTATGACAGAACTTTCAAAGCACATCGGTGCTGATACAGACGTTCCTGCCGGCGATATCGGCGTTGGAGCAAGAGAAATCGGTTTCATGTACGGTCAGTATAAGAGACTCCGCAATGAATTTACAGGCGTTCTGACAGGTAAGGGTCTGTCCTACGGCGGCTCACTTGCAAGAACAGAAGCAACAGGCTACGGTCTCTGCTACTTTACAGACGAAATGCTCAAGTCCATGAAGAATGAAAGCTTCAAAGACAAGACAGTTGTTATTTCCGGTTCAGGAAATGTTGCTATTTACGCTACTCAAAAGGCTACAGAGCTGGGCGGTAAGGTTGTAGCACTTTCCGACTCAAACGGTTACATATATGATGAAAACGGCATCAATCTTGATGTTGTTAAGCAGATCAAGGAAGTTGAAAGAGGAAGAATCAAGGAATATGCTGACAGAGTTCCCGGTTCTGTTTACACAGAAGGCAAGGGCATCTGGAGCATCAAGTGCGATATCGCTCTTCCTTGCGCTACTCAGAACGAGCTTAACGGCGACGATGCTGATATGCTTATCAAAAACGGCGTTATAGCTGTTGCTGAAGGCGCTAACATGCCTTCAACTCCTGAAGCTGTTGAAAAGTTCCTTGCAGCAGGCGTTATGTTCGGTCCTGCAAAGGCAGCTAACGCAGGCGGTGTTGCTACTTCTGCTCTTGAAATGTCACAGAATTCCGAAAGACTCAGCTGGACATTTGAAGAAGTTGACGCTAAGCTCAAGAACATCATGATCAACATTTTCCACAACTCATACAATGCTTCTAAGGAATACGGTCTTGAAGGCAATCTGGTTGCAGGCGCTAACATTGCCGGATTTGCAAAGGTTGCAGACGCTATGATGTGGCAGGGCGTTTCATATTAATTTGATGATCAACCACAGTATTTAATAAAAAAACTGACTTCGTACAATAAGCGAAGTCAGTTTTATTTTTGAAAGTTTTTCTTACAATTATTTTAAATTCTTCTTGAATTCAATAAATTCCTCATAAGTTCCCTGACGGTCTATACATCCATCGGGAGTAATTTCTATAATACGGTTAGCAACAGTCTGAAGAATTTCATGGTCGTGAGAAGCCAGAAGAATAACTCCCTTAAAGCTTACCAGACCGTTATTTACAGCCGTTATGCTTTCAAGATCAAGGTGGTTTGTAGGTCTGTCAAGAACCAGTACGTTAGAGCCGAAAAGCATCATTCTTGAAAACATACAGCGAACCTTTTCGCCTCCGGAAAGAACATTTACTTTTTTATATACATCGTCTCCCGAAAACAGCATACGACCTAAAAAGCCACGCAGATAAGTGTCGGTCTCATCAGTGGAATACTGTCTCATCCAGTCAATGATAGACATTTCACAGCCGTCAAAATACTTATTATTGTCAACAGGAAAGTATGACGTTGAAGTTGAAACACCCCATTTAAAAGTACCCTCATCAGGCTGTTCTTCTTCCATTAGTATTTTAAACAACATGGTGATTGCCTGTTCGCTTTCACTTATAAAAGCGACTTTGTCAGTTCTACCTAGAGTGAAATTAATGTTGTTCAGCAATTTTTCGCCGTCTACGGTTTTTGAAATTCCATTTACCGAAAGAATTTCTTTTCCAAGTTCTCTTTCCGGAGAAAATCCAATAAACGGATATTTTCTGCTGGACGCAGGCATTTCTTCAACTGTAAGATTATCCAGCATTTTTCTTCTTGAGGTTGCCTGTTTAGATTTGGATTTATTAGCGGAGAATCGTTCAATAAATGCTTTAAGTTCCTTGATCTTTTCCTCAGCTTTTTTATTCTGCTGCTTTATCATTCGCTGCATGAGTTGACTGGATTCATACCAGAATTCGTAGTTACCCACATACATTTTGATTTTAGTATAGTCAATGTCCACAATATGAGTACAAACATTGTTAAGAAAATGTCTGTCATGGGATACTACTAAGACAGTACCGAAATATTCGGCCAGAAAGTCCTCAAGCCACTTAACAGCGTCAATGTCCAGATGGTTAGTAGGCTCGTCCAGAAGAATGATATCCGGATTGCCGAAAAGTGCCTGTGCAAGTAAAACCTTAACCTTCTCATTACCGTCCAGCGTGGACATTTGAGAATACAGAATTTCTTCCGACAAACCAAGACCCTGAATAAGCTTTGAAGCGTCAGATTCTGCCTCCCAGCCGTTAAGCTCTGCAAATTCCGCTTCAAGTTCGGATGCTAAAACGCCGTCTTCTTCGGAAAAGTCTTCTTTTGCATATAAAGCGTCTTTCTGCTTCATTATCTCGTAAAGACGGGCATTTCCCATAATTACGGTGTCAAGTACTGTAAATTCTTCAAAAGCGAAGTGATCCTGTTTCAGTACAGAAAGACGAGTACCTTTCTGAATAGAAACTTCACCTGTTGTAGGTTCAAGATCACCGCATAGTATTTTCAGAAAAGTTGATTTTCCCGCACCGTTAGCGCCGATAATGCCGTAGCAATTTCCTCCGGTAAATTTTAAATCAACATTTTTAAAAAGCGTAGAACCGCCGAATTGCATACTGACGTTTGAAACTGTAATCATTAAATAATTCTCCATTTCACAAATATAATTATTATCATTATATCATAGATTTTATGGCAATTCAAGGGCGGCTTTTTAAAATAAAATTAAGAGCGGCTATTTTATTAATCAGCCGCTCTTAATTATCAAAGAGAGATAAACAGTGAGGATAATAATATGACGATCATACAAGCCGGACAAATATATTTTATCATTATGCGATAAAGTGTTCTGGACTTGAATTTGGCATTTAGTTCTATTTCATCTTCAATATATTTTGATTTAACAACAAAACCAATGAGTATACACGTCATAAGCGCAACAACAGGCATCATTATATTATTGCTTACAAAGTCAAAGAAATCAAGCATCTGCATTTTAAAAATCGTAAAATCTGACCATATACTGTAACCGAAAATAGAAACCATACCCAAAAGGAACGAAAATGCAATTACTATCAAACAGCTTGTAACTCTTTTGAGCTTGAAACGCTCGCACATAATAGACACAACGGTTTCCATTAATGAAATCGACGATGTAAGCGCCGCAAGTGCGACAAGAACAAAAAATACAGTACCTACAATCTGTCCGCCGGACATGGAATCAAAAACATTCGGAAGCGTTACAAACATAAGTTTAGGACCGGCATTCAGTGCGCTTCTGTCGCCGCCTGAAAAAACAAACACAGCCGGAACAATTATCAAACCGGCAAGAAAAGCTACCAACGTATCAAAAATTTCAATTTGTCTTACTGATTTTTCAATATTATCCTCTTTACGCATATATGAGCCATAAGTAATCATAATTCCCATGGCAAGGGACATAGAGTAGAAAAGCTGCCCCATTGCGGCTATTACTGTTTTAATGGAAAACTCCGATAAATCAGGTTTAACATAATATATCAGACCGTCAATTGCTCCCGGAAGAGTAAGAGTGTAAACACCGATACCTATAATAAGCAGCATAAGTACAGGCATAAGAATTTTACTGACTTTTTCTATGCCTTTTTGAACGCCAAGCATTACTACAGCAGCGGTAAGCACAATAAAAATCGCAAAGAATACCATTGGTGCAGCAGGACTGCTTATAAATGCAGAAAAGTAATCACCACTGTCGGCAGTTGATTTTCCGCCTCCCGTAGCAAATTCTGTAAGATATTTTAAGACCCAGCCTCCGATAACACAGTAATATGGAAGTATTACAACAGGAATCGCCGCAGCAAGCCAACCAAGAGGAGCAAAACGTTTGTTAATAGCCGAATATGCACCGATAACGCTTTTACCTGTTTTTCTGCCAATGGCAATTTCTGTTATCATAAGTGCAAATCCAAAAGTTACTGCAAGTATCAGATATATAAGTAAAAACATTCCTCCGCCGTATTTTGCTGCCAGATAAGGAAAACGCCAAATATTTCCTAATCCTACCGCAGAACCGGCAGCTGCCAGAATAAATCCCAGTCTTGAGCCGAATCCGCTCTTTACGCCATTAATTTGGTTACTCATTTTAAGAATATTCCCTTCTGCGGAAACAGTAAAAGCCGTTTCTTTATCTGTTTATCCGTCTTTATTTAATTTTACATAATTATATTTATTTTATAATAAATTTATAAAAATGTCAAGGATTTGGGATTTTATTTGATTTATTAAACTTATGTTTGTATTTAACAAAAAGGACGCCTTAAAAAGCATCCTTTAAAATTATACCGTTTCATTTTGATTTGGCATAATTGATTTATTTTTCTTACGAATTATTTTCACTATAACCATAACAGCAAGAGTTATAAATGCCGTCAGTGTAATGATATATGATATTATTTTCAGAGGAGTGACCTTATATTGAACCATAACCTTGCCCTGGGCGTCTGAGGTATCTACCCTTACAAAGCCGATTTCATTCATAGAAATATCAAGCTCTTTTCCGGTTTCATCCTCAGCAGTATAGCCTTTGTACCAGATAAACGGTACGTCGGCATAATCTGCTCCTTCCTCCGGCATGATAAATTCAAGATACCCGTTATATCTTCCGAACGGCACTTGCTGACCGTTATTCAAAACAAGTTTATCTGTCATTTCTCTGGCGTAATCTATATTAATTTGGGTTGCCCACGGAAGCCATTCTCCGTAGCTGACATCATATGTTTGTTCAGGATTGTCATAATAATTATCAGGATATTCCCCCAAGTGGAACGGAGCAATTGTTTGAATGTGAATGCATGAATATATAACCGCAGCCGCAGTCACAACAACCATTCCTAATTTATGTGAATTTGTAAATTTAGTTAAACAATACACAAATATTGCAGCAGCAACAGCTATCAAAGCGGTAGCTAATGCAAATAAGCGATACGGATATTGCAGAAAATCAAGGATCGGCGCCAATATTTTCCAAGGAGCAATATCTGTTGAAGCAATACATATAAGAAATCCTATAATCATAAATGAATCAGCGGCAACAAGAAGCTTAGGACGCTTCTTATCCGTATCGGAAATATTAAGAGACTTGTAAATCGGAGATTTCTTACAAAGGGCAATTCTCGGAAGACACAGCAGAAAAATCACTATGCCTAAACCTGCATCGGCATAAATCAATGGAATATCCTTAAACAGGTTTAAAAATTTTCCTACAAACTGCGACGCTGCATTTCTGGGATGAGCAACTGTCAAATCACATGACAACATAAACTCCAGAAGAGGTATCCAATAAAAAGACGTTACTGCAACGACTATCAGTGCCGTAATACCAAGCTTTATAATTTTTCTGGGATTTTTAATAAGTCTTTTGATAAATATGAGAACATAAAGAACACACAATCCTAATGCAAGCGCTGTAGAAACGGTATGAGTAAGCAGCATACCGGCAATTCCTATTCCAAGTACATACGGCTTTTTGAATTCATCAAATATCAAGTCGTATAAACCGTATATAATTATCGGCCAGAATATGTACGCCTGAATCTCACCCAGCGCAAATCTTGTAAAAAGATTATCAAGTCTGTACTGTGACAATGAAAAAATAACGGCGGCAATAGTTCCGCAGACCGGACTTCCGGAAATTTTTCGCACACATAAAAACATCGAAAAATAGCTAAGAACATGGCATACGATTAAAAAAATCGACATGCTCAGACCTATTCCGACACCGGCTGTCCGCAAAAGAGCAGGAATGTATAAAAGCAGATCCGGATAAGCCAAGGAACTTGCATATCCCGCACCGTTGTAAAACAAATAATCAATACCGCCGTTGAAAAAATTCATATCTTCAATTCGCTGCTTTAAGGCTTCAGTACGAAGAAGATGATAACCCACGTCATGACCGAATATCGGTTGATCCAGAGGAAGCATAAATTTGATCTGGATCAGAATTACCGCCGCAAAGCAAAGAAAACAAAAGACAATAACTGACCACTTTTGATAGGTTTTTGAATTTGAAATTTTGTTATACCAACTATCAATCAGACATTTTAAATTCTTTAATTTTATTAACATAAAATCCCCCAAATAAGAATTTTTAACTTGTTAATAATATTATATCATATTGTTATTCTTTAAACAACCCATAAAAAATGTTGGATCATACAAAAAATGATTAATTAATTCGTCATTTTGCACAATGAATTTATAAGTCAAAATAACCAGTATTTTATATCAAAAGTTTTATGATTTGTTTATTTTCTATTGTAAAAGTCGTATTTACGTTGATTTTGCACCGAAAAATCAAAAAAATTGCTGATTTTAGTCAAATTCACATCAAAAAAAATCTACATTTAAACAATTGACTTCTTTATGAAATTTATGTTATAAATATAATATGAAAAAATAAATTGAACGCTTGATGCGTAAACATAGCTAAGTATATTAAACAGGAGGATTTTAACTATGACTTATGAAGAAATCGTAGCTAAGGTAAAGAAAGAATTCGGTTCGGCAGATGTAAGCAAATACGAAGGTCATCTTGCATTGCAGATCAATATCACTGGCGAAGGTTCAGGTGCGTTCTACGCTGAAATCAACGACGGTCAGTTGTTTATAGAACCGTTTGACTATAAGGATAATGACGCTATACTGACAGCCTCTGGAGAAGATATTGTTAATATTTTAAGCGGCAATCTGGGCGCAGTTGAAGCTTTTGAAGCCGGAAAAATTACAGTTGACGGTGATATTTCAAAAGCACTTTCTATTCAGGCTGTTATTGAAGAAAATAAAAAGCCTAAGGCTGCTGCAAAAAAGAGAACAACCAAGGCAGCTGCTAAGACAGATAAGGAAGAATCATCTAAGGCTGCTCCTGCAAAAACTGCAAAATCAACCAAGGCGTCCGTAAAGGCAGATTCCAAAACTGCTTCTAAGGCTGTTAAGGCTTCTACAAAAACAGCAAAAACAACAACAAAATCAACAGCTAAAAAAGGCTGATAAGTGCTTTATTTTGTCAGGCGTTCATTTAACCTTGATAATGATAAGTCGCTGCATAAAAAGCAACTGAGAAAATCTGTTTATACCGCGTTATCAGACGGGCTTAAATCATACGGTATTGATTTAAGTGAAAGTTCGGTATCATACAACAAGTATGGAAAACCTTTTCTCAAAGACAGTAAAAATCTTTATTTTAATATAAGCCATTGCAGAGAGCTTGCTGTATGCGCTATAGAAAAAACAGAGGTTGGCGTTGATGCAGAGGATATTCGCAAGTTACGTCCCGGTGTGATCAGACGTGCTTTTTCTGAAAAAGAAAAATATATTTTAGAAAATTCCGCCGATCCGGATCAAATGTTTTTCAGAATATGGACTCTCAAGGAAAGCTTTGTCAAGGCTTTGGGAATAGGTATATCTTATCCGCTGAAAAGTGCAGAATTTTTGATAAATGATGATATTATAATGTCTGTAGGCTGTGATGGCTATTCATTTACTCAGATTATTGTAAACCAAAAATTTGTTTGTTCACTTTGTCTCAAAAAGACAGCTGAAAATAAATTTTTCAGAGTGCATACAGATAAAGATTTTTTCACTTATAAAATTTAAACATGACATTTTCATTGATCTTTTAAAAGGTCTTTAATAACACGGTAAAACTGACCGTGTGATCCCCCTCTCTCAGCACCGCATAACAGCGGTGCTCTTTTTTATATAAATAAAAAAAGCCCGCTTCAAAGCGGGTTTTTACTTATAAAAATTACCTTTCAGGAATATACCAGAATGAATTGAATTTATGTAAATATGTTCTTGAACCTTTAGGCATCTGTACTAGCGCATGTATTGCATTATAATAATCGCCGACGCCCATACAAATTGATACAGCTCCGAAAGCTCCTAAAATTGAAGCCGATGGTATAATCATAGCAATAATATACGGAATAAATCCAAATATCAGATTAGGCAGAAGAGACATAATAATAAATCTTGATTTGCTCATTGTTTCAGTACCGACTACAAAAAGCATGCCTTGTTTGAAATTTGTATATAAATACACATCTTCCTTAAAGCAGACAGCATGTAAAATTTCGTGAGGAAACAAACAAAACATTGAAAGGAGCGACCCCCAAAACAAATTAATAAGACCGTTTCTGCCGCATCTAAAAAATAAAATTATTAATAATGGAATAAGCAGCAGAAAAGCTGCAATATTACAAATCATAGCCATGGTTTTGGTGTCTTTTGCCTCCTTAAAAGGAACGGCGTTGGGTTTATGAGGCTGATGCGGAAGGGAATCCGGATTTAAATCATATTTGCCCTTATAGTGAAGTTTCATAATTGTTACTCCTGTAATCAAATTTATGGAGACTGTATATAACAGTCTCCATAGTTTTTATTCTTCTGTTTTTGTAGAATTTTCATTGGTAACATTAGTGCTTTCTGGTTCTGAATTTTCTTCAGTTTTAGTATCTTCCGGAGAATTTTCAAAAACCTTTGGATCCATTTCACCCTTCATAAGAATTTCAAAGTCATTGCTGTCAATCTTTTCAAATTTCATAAGATATTTTGCAAGAAGATGCAACTGATCCATATGTTCTTCAAGAATATCTTTAGACTTCTGATAACCGCCCTCAATAATTTCTCTCATTTCAGCATCAATTTCAGCGGCAACGTTTTCAGAATAGTTTCTGTTGCTGTTAAAGTCTCTTCCTAAAAATACTTCGCTCTGGTCATTTCCGTAAACCATTGGGCCAAGCTTTTCACTGAATCCGTATCTTGTAACCATATTTCTGGCAATTGAAGTAGCTCTTTCAAGATCATTTGAAGCGCCTGTAGAAATATCGTCAAGTATCAGCTTTTCAGCAACACGTCCGCCAAGGAGCGTTACAATATTTTCATACATTTCAGTTTTACTCATATAGGACTTGTCATGCTCAGGAAGTGACATTGTAAAGCCTCCTGCCATGCCTCTGGGGATGATTGATACCTGATGCACCTTATCCTGAGACGGACAATAATATGTGCAGATTGCATGACCTGCTTCATGATATGAAGTCAACTTCTTTTCACGTTCAGTAACCACACGGGATTTCTTTTCAGGACCTGCAACTACTTTAATTGTAGCTTCTTCTATATCTTCTTTAGTGATAGCTTTTCTGTCAGCACGTGCTGCAAGAAGCGAAGCCTCGTTAACGAGATTTTCAAGATCAGCTCCTGTAAATCCGACTGTTGTCTGGGCAATTGTCTTAAGGTTTACGTCCGGAGCTAAAGGCTTATTTCTTGTATGAACCTTCAGCACCTCTTCACGTCCTTTTATATCAGGATAGCTGACTACAATCTGTCTGTCGAAACGTCCCGGACGCAGCAGTGCGGGATCAAGAATATCACGACGGTTTGTAGCTGCAATTACAATAACACTTTCATTGCCCGTAAAGCCGTCCATTTCTACAAGTAACTGGTTCAAAGTCTGTTCACGTTCATCATGTCCGCCGCCCAGACCTGTGCCTCTTTGACGTCCCACAGCGTCAATTTCATCAATGAAAATAATTGATGGAGCATTTTTCTTTGCCTGTTCAAAAAGGTCTCGTACTCTTGAAGCGCCGACGCCTACGAACATTTCAACAAAATCAGAACCTGAAATTGGGAAAAACGGACAGCCTGCTTCACCGGCAACAGCCTTTGCAAGCAGCGTTTTACCTGTACCAGGAGGTCCTAAAAGAAGCACGCCTTTTGGAATTCTTGCGCCGATTTCACTGTATTTTTTAGGATTTTTAAGGAAATCAACGATTTCTTCCATTTCATGCTTTTCTTCATCAGCACCGGCAACATCGGCAAAGGTAACCTTCTTACCGTTATTATGCGCTTGATTTTTAATGTTTGCTTTGCCGAAGGAAGAATATTTACCGCCGCCTCCTGCCTGTTTCATCATAAAAATGAACAATGCAATGCCCAATCCAAGCATTAAAACAGTCGGAACCACAGAAAGAATCCATGAATTATCCTTGATCTTTTTGTAATCCTGTTTCAGCGGAGCGTCAGGATGCTTTTGGTTGTAATTTTCTCTGTAATTTTCAGTATCGTCAAGAAAAACGCTTACATTAGGAACTGTATACTGACGGGGCTTCTCTTCCCCTTCAATTGTAAATTCAAGCTCGCCTGATCCCAGATCAAGGGTGTAAGAGCTAACCTTGTAATCGTCAAAGTACTTAATTACATCCGAATACTGAGTTTTTTTGCCTGATTCAGTAATTTGAGGAAAAATAAACACAAATGCAAGAATCAGAACTGCTGCAACTGCAATATATGCTGCTATTCCTCTGTTGTTTCTGTTAGATGCCAATAATAAATTCACTCCATTCTTTTGTCTGCGGCAATACCGCTGTGCGGCGCTGCCTTATGTATTTTCAGATTCGTAAATGCCTATAAAAGGCAGGTTTCTGTATTTCTCATTCAGATCCATGCCGTAACCTACCACAAACTTATCGGGAATAACAAATCCGCAGTAATCGCCTTTAATATCGGCAATGCGGCGGGACGGTTTATCTAAAAGAGTACAGATTTTCAAGCTTTCGGGATTTCTGCTGCTTAACATTTTTTTCAGATTATAAAGGGTAAGACCTGTATCAATAATATCTTCTATAATGAGTACATGCCTTCCGTTTATATTTTCCGTAAGATCCTTTAAAATTTTAATTTCTCCGGAGCTTACCGTATTACTATTATAACTTGAAACAGTCATAAAGTCAATTTCACAGGGAATTTTTATTTCCCTTACAATATCTGAAAAAAACATAATAGAACCCTTCAAAGGGCAGATTAAAAGAGGATTTTTGTTTTTATAATCCTCCGTTAGAATTTTTCCTAATTCTGCAACACGAGTTTTTATTTCCTCAGCCGAAAAGAGGACTTTTTTTATTTCGTGTTCTGACAATTTCATATCACATCCTCTGTTTTTACGGATAAAATCCGATTTGATTCCCCGGTTACTTTAACTCTGTCTGCAACGCCGATATTTTCAACATAAATGAGTCCCATATCATCGGACAGATAGTGAATAAACGGACGTTTTTCAGATGGAATATTTTCATTTAAAAGCTTTTTCACGGAAGATGTAAAATCCCGTCCGCTAAGCTTGATTTTATCCCCGTATCTCCGGTTTCTCAGAATAATCGTACCGCAGACTTTATCCAGGTCGATCAATAAACCGTCTTTTTTATTTTTTTCAGCAATCAGAACTTTATTCTTAAAAATATAATTCCGACCAATTTTAAGAGGAGTTTCAAGCTCCGGAATTCTTTCAGATTCACCAATAATAGAAATACTGCCGTTTTTTCCGGTAATAAAAACTCCTTTTGCAATATTAATTTTGCCGTTTTTTTCGGCAAGAGAGCATACTGAACATATTTTATTATAATCAAAAGGAAGATTATTTTCAATAAAAAACATAGAAATGATTCTTTTTTTCACAGCGTCGGGATATTTATCCAATCCGCTTATTACACCCGAACCATTTCGGCACTTTCTGTATGCATCCTCGGCACACTGAGCGATAAAACTGTTTTCTTCCTTTAGAATTTTAATTTCAGAAGAAAAAGTTTTATAAAATCCCTCATTTATTTTAAGCAATTCAGGAATGATTTTATGTCTGATCCTGTTTCTTGTATAATCGTCTGAAAGATTTGTGGAATCAGTCACAAACCCTTGATTTATGCTTTTTAAATAATCTTCAATATGCTGTCTTGTAACATCTAAAAGAGGACGGATTATATTATCTCTCACAGGCGGTATACCGCATAATCCCTTCAAACCTGTTCCTCTTGCCATATTGAGAATTACCGTTTCCGCATTGTCAGAAACCGTATGGGCGGTTGCAATTTTACCTTTGTCTCCGGCATGCTTTTCAAAGGCTTGATACCTGATGTCCCTTGCGGTTTCTTCAAGCGACTTTTTTGATTCTGCGGCAGCCGCGGGAACATCGGTACGGATAACTGTCAGTGGTATATCATATTTTTTACAGAGATTTCGGCAAAATTCCTCATCTCTGTCGCTTTCTTTTCCTCTGATACAATGATTTATATGCAAAGCGTCAAGTGTGAAACTATATTTGTCTGAAAGTTCTTTTAGAATAAGGAGCAGACAAACACTGTCAGCGCCGCCTGAAAGCGCAGCGGTAATACAATCGTCCTTTTTTATCATACCATACTCGTCAATGGTATTTATTACTATATCTAAAAACATTTAACCCTCCGGAGGAGTATTAAAGTCAGCGTTTGAAAAACGTGTAAACTGACCGTCCCAGATAAGCTTTACCGTTCCCGTATCGCCGTGACGGTTTTTCGCCACAATACATTCAGAAATATTCGGCTCAGCGCTTTCTTTATTATAATATGCGTCTCTGTATAGGAACATAACAATGTCTGCGTCTTGTTCGATAGAACCGGATTCTCTTAAGTCCGACAGCATAGGTCTTTTGTCAGGACGGCTTTCAACGCCACGGTTAAGCTGTGAAAGCAGTATAACAGGCACATCCATTTCCTTTGCCATAATTTTTAGATTTCTTGTAATTTCAGAAATTCTCAGTACCTGATTTTCAGATTTAACGGTTGAACCTAAAAGCTGTAGATAGTCGATAACTACCAGTCCTAGGTTTTTTACACGTCTGAGCTTTGCTTTTATTTGCTGCACTGTAGTTCCGGCAGTATCGTCAAGATAAAGCGGCATACCGCATAAAACGTCTGCGCTTGACGCTAGGCGTACCCAATCGTTATCCGAAAGGAAACCGCTTCTGAGTTTATTTGAGTCAACCAAGGCTTCGGTTGAAAGCATTCTCGTTGCAAGCTGTTCCTTAGACATTTCCAGCGAAAATACTGTTACGTCCTTTCCGCTTCTTCTTGCAACGTTTGTTGCAATGTTAAGAGCGAACGAGGTTTTACCCATACCCGGACGGGCGGCAAGTATAATAAGGTCGGATTTGTTAAGACCTGTCGTAATCGTATCAAGAAGCGTAAATCCCGTTTTTGCACCGAGATACTTGTCCTTGTCAGGACCGGAGATTTTTTGAAGTCTGTCCCATGATTCAAATACAACATCGCTTATAGGAGTAAGACCCTTAACGTCTCTGCCCTGCCTTATGTCAAATATTTTTTGTTCAGCGGAATCCAGAAGTACCTGAGCGGTATTCTGTCCCATAGCAATTTCATGAAGAAGCTCGCGGGCAACAAGCGCTAAGCTTCTTATGTAGTATTTTTCCGCAACAATTTGACAGTAACTGTCAACATTGTCTACGGAAGGCACCATATTAACAAGTGCGCCGAGATAATTTCTTCCCTCCTGAGCGGATTCAAAGATGTTTTCCTTGACCGATTCATTCAAAACGGTTATGATATCCGCTTTTATACCGGAGGTAAACATTCTAAGCATTATATTAAAAAGAGCACGGTGCTGTTCATTGAAAAAACTTTCCGGCTTTACTTTTTCCAGAACCACGGAAATAACCGACTGATCAATTAAAATTGCTCCCAAAACGGTTTGTTCCGCCTCAAGGCTGTACGGAAGCTCCTTATCGGAAAAATCCTCGTAATCCATTTATTAACTCCTTGGAATTTTTGCTCATGATCAGCTTTCAGTAACATCTACAGTTACTTTAGCTGTAACTCCGTTGTAGAGTCTGATTTCTGCTTCATAAGTACCAAAATTTTTAATTTCAGTCTTAAGAGATATTTTTTTCTTATCAATTTTTTTGCCGAACTGCTTTTCAATAAGGTCGGCAATATTGCCTGTTGTAATTGAACCGAAAAGTCTGCCGTTAGAGCCTGCGTTTGCAGCAGTCCTGACTGTTTTGCCGTCTATGGCCGCTTTGATGTCCTCAGCGTTTTGTTTTTCAACGTCTTTTTTGTGCTGTGCGGACGCTTTTTGTCCGTCGAGAAGATTCATATTTTTGGCTGTAGCTTCAACGGCGAGTCCTTTTCCTATCAGGAAATTTCTGGCATATCCGTCGGATACGTTTTTAACTTCGCCTTTTTTTCCTGATCCTTTAACATCCTGTAAAAAAATCACCTTCATTGTTTTGTCCTCCTAATCTGAATTGATTGCTTCAATAAGCATTTGCTTTGCCAGTTCAAAAGAAGTATCTTCAAGCTGTACGGCTGCCATAGTCTGATGACCCCCGCCGCCCAGCTTTTCCATTATGACCTGAACATTCATAGCACCCAGGGATCTTGCCGATATATTCGTAACATTTCCTATTTTATAAATTACGAAGGAAGCGTCGACATCCTGAATACTAAGAAGTTCGTCCGCTGCCTGAGGAGCGATTATTCTCATATCGTCTGACAGGCTGTTCGCTGTTGCAACAGCACATTTGTTTATGATCTCAGCCGATGAAATAAGCGCAGACTTTTTCTTATAAGCGTCAATCGAGCTTGTAAAAAAGTTTTTTACTTTTACAGTATCGGCTCCGTTTTTTCTTAGATAAGCTGCGGCCTCAAAGGTCCTTACGCCTGTTTTCATAACAAAATTCTTTGTATCAAGCATAATTCCCGCAAGCAGCGCTTCTGCAAAAACCTGCGGAATAACCGTAATGTTTTTAAAGTACTGTATGATTTCCGTAACCATTTCCGAAGCTGATGAAGCATAAGGCTCGTGATGGAAAATTACAGCATCGTCTATAAAATTAACAGATTTTCTGTGATGGTCTATAACTATCTTCTGATTAGCCATTTCATAAAGCTTGTAGCTTTCAAGCATAGCTGCGTTGTGAGTATCTACAATAATAAGCAGACTGTTTTCACCAAAACGGAATTCCGCTTCCTCAGGAGACATAATAATATCCGGATATTGTTCAGTTATTTTGTCTATAAGCATTCCCGACAAATTTTTCTGCATATCTACGACAAAGTAAGCGTCTACACCGATTTGCCGTATAGCTCCGGCAAGACCTGTTCCCGAGCCGACAGCGTCCATATCGGCAAACCTGTGTCCCATTATGTACACATCGTCGCTGCTGTTGATCACTTCCTGTATAGCGTTCGAAATAATACGGGATTTGGCTCTTGACTTCTTTTCAACTCCCTTTGCAACTCCGCCGAAGAAGCGGAAACCGTTTTCAGTTTTTACCGCTGCCTGATCCCCTCCTCTGCCCAGACACATATCAAGAGCCTGCTTTGCAAAAGATTCGCTTTCTTCAAGAGTCGAAGCGCCGTGACCTACTCCTATGGAAAGGGTAATAATACTGCTTTTTTCACTGACAGTTATGTTTCTGGCATTGTCGAGAATACTGAATTTAGATTTAATTATTTCATTCAAATGCTGTTCTTCAATAACTGCAATAAATTTATCCTGACTAAGCTTTCTTAAAACGCCTGTCGTCTTAGACATAAATTCTTCAAGCAAAGTTTCAATAGCCGCCGCAACCTGCGCCTTTTCACTTTCCTTGAAATTTTGTAAAACGTCCTCATAGTTATCGATTACAAGGAGGATCACTGAAGGACGGGTTCTTTTATATTTACTGAAAAGTTCCGCAAATTCTGAAATATCTGTAAAGTTGAGATAAATCATTTTCCGATTGTTTTTGTCAATTACAATAGAAGTGATTTTATAGGTTCTGCCGTTGTATTCATTGGTAGTAACGCCTTCTATCATAAGTTCCTTTAAATCAATATCAAAAAATTTACCGATATTATTTCCGAATATTTCATAGTCAGGCATTATCTGGCTGTCAAATTCCTTATTGCACCACAAAACTAAAAAATCTTCGTTCATAATCACAGCCGGCGACTCTGCATAATAAAGAACCTCATTTTCCGTTACGCCTACAGATTCATTCAATGAAGCAATAAATCTGAGGGAATTTTTATGAGCAATAAACAGTTCTGTAATAAGGATTCCTGAACATATTACGGCCGGAATTATTGCCAGAAGGAATCGCTGAATACTGTATTCTCTCAGCATAACTGCCGAAAAGACACATGAAAGTATAAGCAGGCATATAGATATTATAAAACTGACCGGAAACTTTCTTCTCAACAGATCCACCTCCGAAAATTTGTAAAAGCCGTACCGCAGAATTTGCCATACAAGCGCTGGTAATTTATCACACTTCCATTATAATAGGCAGTATCATAGGACTGCGTTTTGTTTTTTCATAAATATAATCTGAAAGCGCATCACGCATACGCGTTTTTATGGAATTCCATTCTCTGAAATCCTGAATAGAACAGGAATCGAGAGTATGTCCCATAACAGCCTTTGCACTGTCAATAAGCTCTTCCGATTCTCTCACGTAAACAAATCCCCTTGAAATAATATCAGGACCGGAAACTATACTGTTTGTTGCTTTATCTATTCCTACAACAACTATTATCAGACCGTCCTGGGCAAGATGCTTTCGGTCTCTGAGTACGATTGAACCGACGTCTCCTACACCCAAACCGTCAACAAGAACTCTTCCTGCCGGAACCTGTGAAACGATAGACATTTTATTACCGTCGGTTTCAATTACATTTCCGATTTCACCGATAATAATGTTTTCTTTAGGCATTCCCAATTCAAGCGCAAGTTCAGCATGTTTTTTCAGATGCTTATATTCCCCGTGAACAGGAATAAAGAACTTAGGTTTTGTAAGAGCCTGAATTAATTTAAGCTCTTCCTGACATGCATGCCCTGAAACATGAACTTCGTACATTGCTTCGTATACAACTGAAGCGCCGGATTTCATAAGCTCATTTACAACTTTAGTCACAAATTTTTCATTGCCAGGGATAGGAGTAGCTGAGATAATAATAAAGTCCATGGGCGTGATATTGACTTTTTTATGATCGTTCATTGCCATTCGGGTCAAAGCGGACATAGGTTCTCCCTGACTTCCCGTCGTAATCAGCACTATCTGTGAACTGTCATACCGATTCATCATGTCAATGTCTATAATTATACCCTTTGGAACTCTCAGATATCCCAGTTCAATTGCGGTAGTAATAACATTAATCATGCTTCTGCCGAATACCGCAACCTTTCTTCCGTATCTTTCAGCACAGTCAACAATCTGCTGTATTCTGTGTATATTAGAAGAAAACGTAGCAATTATTATTCTTTTTCCTTCAGCCTTTGTAAAAAGCTTTTCAAAGGATTCCCCTACTTTTCGTTCCGACTGAGTATATCCCGGACGTTCGGCATTTGTAGAATCAGCCATAAGCGCCAGAACGCCTTTGCTTCCAAGTTCTCCGAAACGTGTCAGATCTATAATTCCTCCGTTTATAGGACTATAATCCACTTTGAAATCTCCTGTATGGACGATAACTCCGGCGGGCGTGTGTATAGCCATTCCGACAGCGTCCGGAATAGAATGATTGACCTTTATAAATTCTACCGCCATACAGCCCATTTTTACTGTTTTTCTCGGCGCAGTGACAATAAGCTTAACCTTTCCTGAAAGACCGTGCTCTTTAAGCTTTCCGTCTACAAGTCCAAGAGTAAGTTTTGTACCGTAAACAGGAACGTTTACCTTTTTCAGAAGATAGGCAAGTCCGCCGATATGATCCTCATGACCGTGAGTAAGAACAACGCCCCGTACTTTATCCCTGTTTCTTTCAATATAAGTAAAATCAGGTATAACAATATCAACTCCCGGCATTTCAGTATCAGGGAAAGCCAGTCCGCAGTCAATAATAAAAATGTCGTTGCAGCATTCTATTACGGTCATATTTTTTCCGATCTCATTAAGACCGCCCAACGGAATTATTTTTACAGGAGTTTTTCTTGATTCTCTTTTCGGTCTCGGAGCAAATGTAGTTTTTATCGCCGATGCTGGAGGCAAGGCTTTTTTCTGACCTGCCGTTTTTAACGGTTCGTTTCTTTTAAGTCCCTTTCGTCTGTTGTCATTCGCCGCTTTTGTCTGATTGTTTTCCACGTTATAACCTCGCTTTTCTTTTTTCCGGTTATTTTTCAATGATTATTCTTTTTTCTGATTTAGAATGATTGTTCCGTTTAATATCACCTAAGTAAAGGCGGTTTTAAATAATGGTAGAAAAAATAAATAATAAGACTATATACCGGATATTATGTATTAATTTTGTATAATTAATTTACTTTAAGATCCCAAGCCGCTCGGATCTTTAAAATATATTTAAGGCATAATAATGCCATAAAAACTTTATATATTATCCGCCGGAACTGCAAAAGCGCATTCCGGCAGACAGTAAATATATTGTAAAATACGATTCATAAAAATATACATATTCATTATACGCAAATTGCACAAAAAAGTCAAGGAAAATTTTTCTAATAAACTTACAATAATTATAAAATTAAAAATTATTCTTTTTTAACTTTTCCTCAATTTTACCGCAAAGCTCTTCTGCCGCTTCCATTGAACGGCTTTCAATCTGTAACCATAATCCCTTTCCAGAGGAAGACGGCTGCATTATAACACGGCTTTCTCTCTTGGAAAATGTTGTACCTCCGGGAGTAATATTACCCTCCCAGTGATTAAGAATTTTATCTATCCTGTCCTTTTCAAGCTCTACAAATTTTTTGGCAGTATAAAATTCGGGAATAAGCTTTGTGATTCCTTTAAGGTCAAGCTCCTTATCAATTGCAATTTTTATAGACTTCAGCGCCAGATAAAGACCGTCCAGAGTAAAATTCTGTTCTCTTGCAAGCTTTCTTGCGGCTTCATCACAGCCGTCCTGAGGAGACGAATAATATCTGTATACTCTGCAGCCGTATTTGGAAGCAAGATTGTCCGCAGCAAAAGGAAATTCAAAAGGAAGAGCAACATCTTTACCGTTTTCCAATATATCCAGACAGCAGATAAAAATCAGCGTTTCATAAGAAATGAAACCGCTTTTGTCAGAGTAAAGCGAAGCTTTTGTACCGTCTGCACTCAGCTGAATTATAAGTTCCTCGCCTTCGGTTTTCGGAAAATGAATCTTCTGACCGTTTTTACCGGATTTACTGATATAAATCGAGTAAGGACATTTTGACGGTAAAAGTCCTTCAATGTGACGTCTGTATACGTCTTTAAAGCCCCGACTGTCAGTAACAGTACCCTCTGAGGATAAAAGCTCAGGAACTTTTCTTTCGTGCAGAGCGCTGCTGATAATCTCCATGCATTGTCTGTCAATAGGCAGACCGCCTTTTGTACGCACTTCAATTTTCATAAGCGGTTCTTCCTTAATATACAAACAAAGATCGCATGAAGCAAGACGGGACGTAAAAAACAGTTCTGTTTCAAGACACTTGCCAAGGGATATGACATCTGAACCGGACGCAATTATTCCTGCCGACAAAGCCATTTCTGCCGCTCTTGAATCACCGTTTCTGCCTATGGCAATTCTTTTTGAATATTTAGCCGCCGCACTGCCGATGAATACCGCTTCATCCGGGGAATATGTTCCGATTATTTTGTTTTCCTGTAAAATAGCTTTCATTTTCTTTCTCCTTTCAGTGGCTTTTGCACTGAAAACAGTATTGCCGTAAAAGGGTACTGTTTATTCAGATTTTACTTCCTTTCTCAGAAGAATAAGTCCTATAAGATTAGGGATAGCCATAAGACCGTTGAATATTTCCGAAGCTGTCCAGACTGTTGTGAGTTTGGCAACTGCGCCTATAACAATAAATACCGTAAAAATAAACTTGTAAAAAGGAACGCCCTCATTTCCGAATATGTATTTTACCGAGCATTCTCCGCAGTAAAACCAGCTGATAAGAGTTGCAAACGCAAAAAGCAGTATTGATACTGCCGTAAAAGCAGGAGCAAAATTGCCCATAACCGTTTTAAATGCCTCTGTTACCAGAGGAGCGCCGTCCTTACCGGATTTCAGTGCGCCGCTTGAAAGTATTGCCAGAGCTGTAATTGTACAGCATATAATAGTGTCTATAAAAACTTCAAATACCGCCCACATACCCTGTTTTTGAGGACTGGTATTTTCCGACGCAGAATGTAACAACGCAGAACTGCCCAATCCTGCTTCGTTGGAAAAAACTCCTTTTCTTAGTCCGGTGTTTATACTCTTTTTTAAAACTTCTCCGCAGATCCCTCCCCCTGCTGCTTTTATTCCGAAAGCGTCTTTAAAGATAAGTGAAAAGGTGTCGGATAAATTGTTTCTGAATTTGATAATTATTAAAATAGCAGCGCCTATGTAAACTACGGAAAGTATGGGAATAAGAAATTGCGAGGCTTTACCGATTCTTTTGATACCTCCGGATATAATGATAAAGGCAACTGCCGCTGCCGCAATACCTGTAACTATTTCAGGGATTCCAAAGGAATCCTTTGCAGCGGAGGAAATAGAATTCACCTGCGTCATATTACCCATTCCAAGAGAAGCAAAAATACAGAAAACCGCAAACAAAACTGCAAGAAATTTTTTACCTGCACCCTTTTCCAGATATGCCATAGGCCCCCCTACGCACAAACCGTCGGATTTTTTTCTGTAAATTGTGCCAAGATAATTTTCAGCGTAAACCAGAGCCATACCTAAAATTGCAGATATCCACATCCAGAATATTGCTCCGGCACCGCCTATAGTGAGTGCAGTAGCTACGCCTACGATGTTTCCCGTACCCATTGTAGCAGCAAGAGCAGTTGCAAATGTCTGAAACTGGGAAATACTTTCTTTATCGGAAGAATTGACTGAGTTTTTTTTATTAAATAACGTTAAAACAGTATTTTTAAAAATATATCTGATTTTAAAAATCTGAAAAAACTTAAATCTTATGCTGAGCATCAAACCCGTCCCCAAAAGTAAAAACAGCAGAAAATCTCCCCATACCATTTTATTAATTGTTTCAAGCATTTTTTTGCACCTCTTATTGAATTCAATATCTGTTTTATGATATAATAAACGTAAGCATTTATTTTATTTTGCGTCCCACGAACATATAATAAAATATATAATAATTAAAAAGAAAGCGGAGGAATTATGAAGCATTATTATGCAGACAAAACATGTCTAAATATACTAAAAATACTTATACTATCCGTAACATTTATACTGCTTGCCGTTACCGTATATTTCCTGTCCTTTATACCAATAGTTATGATTTTATTGTGTATTATATTCTTGGCCGCCGGTTTTTTTACAGCAATAATTTATCTTCCGATTTATTTTAAAAACCTTAATTATTATGTTTCAAACGATAGAATTATTAAAGAAAGCGGATTTTATTTCAAAAAAAAGCAAATAATCCGTATTGACAAAATTCAGTTTACAACTTCTGTCTCTACACCTTTTTCAAAACTTACCGGATTGAATTTTATAGTTTTATATGCTTACGGAGGAATGATGACAGTAATGTTTTTAAGCGACCATGATTTTGCCGAGTTTAATTATAATCTTAAGGTTTAAGGAGGAGGAAAAGCTTGTACCACGAACATCCGCTGAAAATAATAAAAAATGCAGCCAAAAACATATGGCTGCTTATATTTCCTCTTCTGAGAGGCATACGGACATTCACTCTTGACTTTAACGCTTTTTATACATGGATCAAGGGCGCATGGTTTGATATTCTTGTAATACTGTTCATTTTAGGCTTTGGATATTTCAGGTGGCTGTTTACATGGTTTCGTTTTGAAAAAAATAACGTTTGCCTTATAAGCGGAATATTTGTAAATAAGGAGATTATTATTCCTTACAAAAATATATCGGCGGTAACTGCCGAACACAGTTTTTTTCTCAGACCGTTCAAGGCGGCAAAAGTCAGCGTCGATACCTGTGCTGGAACCTTCGGAACCTCCGATATGTCCCTGCTTATAAGACGCGAGGATCTGAAAATGCTTCGGCGAAAGCTTCCGGAAGTTCATAAAGAAGGCAAAAAAACATTTGAATTTAAACCCAAATGGTTCACAATAGTATTCTTTTCCTTTGTTTTTTCAAACAGTCTTTCAGGGATAGTTTATCTTTCAACTTTTCTTTTTCAGTCAGGAAGAATCATAAAAGATTTACTGGAAACCGAGCTTGTGGAATTTATTAAGCTGGCAAACGGCGTTTCTGCGAAATTAGCCCTTAAAATTCCGCCGGCAGCAATTATCCTTGGATTTCTGGTTATTATAACATGGCTTTTTTCATTTGCAGCCAATATACTGCGCTATGCCGGATTTATTATGAAAAAGGACAAAAATATACTCAAAATAAAAATGGGAACGCTGACTAAAAGAATCTACCATATTGTCCCTGATAAAATTAATTATGTCGATCTGAGGCAAAGCCTTATTATGAAGCTTTTTAAAACATCAACGGTCAATATAAGCTGTTCAGGATACGGTAATCAGAAAAATGAGCTTCCCGTACTTCTTCCCATACTTACAAGGCAGCAAGCAAACCGTGCCCTTGATCTGCTGGACTTCAAAAAATATATTACCAAACGCAAAGTAAAGGTTTCAAAACTTGCATTTATAACCTATACAGGTACTCCGGCTGTTATCATTCTGCTTATTCCGGTAATTGCTGCGCTGCTGGTCTGGCTGTTTCCCACGGTTTATGACATCATTATTTTTATTTCAATTATGGCTGAAATACCTTTTGTCTGGTTATTTATTATTAAAATTGTTGCATTATATACATCAGGTATTACAATTGAAGATAATTTTTGCTGCATACGGTATTCCCGATTTTACGCTTTTCATACAATTCTTGCCGATAAGGATAAACTGATTAAAATACAAATTGTACAGAATCCTTTTGATAAAAAACTCGGCAGATGCCGTCTGGACTTTTATTTTAACACAGAAGTACCGAGAAACAATAAGGTAAAGGGAGTTCGTATTCAGGACGCAAAAAGGATCCTTGAAAAATTTGAATTTTCGTAAAAAAATGGAGTGCTTAGATGAATAATTGATCTAAGCACTCCATTAAGTTTATCAGAAACTGGTATTTATTAAATTGTTATTAACAAGATTGTTTAATAGTGCAAGTCTTGCCTTATCTTTATATTCAGGTTTAATCATATAATAAAGATAAAATTCAACTAAATTAAACATAGTAGCAGTTCTGCCCTCGATTTTAAACTGATTGAATCCCATTGGCACATATTTATTTAAAATATCTTCCGGAGAAATATGTGTTGAAAGACTTCTTACGTCAACTGCGTCATAATCCATAGAAGGACAACTAAGATTGCTTACCTTTAGATTATAGTCCTTAGGATTGAAAGGCTTGTTTGGATACTTTTTCAGATGATCGCAGTATGCAATCTGGGACAGACCTATTTCACGGTAATGCTCAACACGGTTTTTGCATCCCGGAATACAGCAAGCATTAACCAGTATTTCACATTTTTCCTTATTCTGTACTTTTTCCAGCATATCAAATTTATTATTAAAATCGTAATCTAAAACAACTATGTCATAATTTTTGTCAAGCTCGCTGTTTAAATTGTTAATGTCCGTAATACGCTTACAAGTAGAGCTTGTGATTTTATATCCCGGGTACTTATCCCTTATATATTGTTCAAGTATTGGAGATACGACAATAACGCCGTTTTTACCGTTTTCAGCAGTTCTTAAGACAAAATTGCAGAAATCGTCATTAAGATGTTCTTCAGTGATCATCGGATTAGTAAAAGTAAATCTGAGAGGTATGCCGAGCTTGTTAAACTCCCGAACAACCTTTTTTACAAATGATTTATCGCAAACTCCAGGCATAGTTCTTCCGCCGTTCCATAAAGACTGGGGGAAACATCCGTAAACGGAAGCTATCTCCACTCCATCGTAAAAATATTGAGGACAATGTTCCAGCATTGATAGAAATATTCGGTTAAAATGATACCTCACGGCAAAGTCCGGAAGATGAAATTTAATACTCATTATTTTCTCCTTGATTGACAGCGATTCTATTTTGTTAATATCATTGATAATATTTAATTATACTCTTATCTTAAAGAAAAGTCAAGAAATGAAAACTATACCGATAATAAAACAAAAACTGACTTCTAATACCATTGAAGTCAGTTTTTCAGTATTTTATTTTATATTTACTTCATAAAACCAATAGCGCTTGAAATAGTTTTTTCAAAAGCTTCTCTGCCGTATTTATCAACTTCATTTTTATCCTTTACTCCATGAGTAAGGCATCCGGCACCGCCTATACAGCCTCCGCTGCATGCCATACCTTCTATAAAATTATTAGGCAGTACGTTTTTGGAGGCTCTCAGAAGCGCCGCACGGCATGCTTCTATACCGTCGCATGAAATAGGATTGTAATTAAAGTTTTCAATTCCCTGTTCAGAGATCGCCTGACTTACAGCGTCGGCAAGACCTCCGCTTCTTGCAAAGATTCTGCCGTAATATGAAGCATTGTCAAGAATGCCCTCATCAAGCGTTGTAATATCAACTCCGCAGCCGTCGAACAGAGCCTGTAACTCTTCAAAAGTAATTACACTGTCTACATAAGGTCTGACGCTTTCTTTCTGGAATTCCATTTTCTTAGCAGTGCACGGACCAATAAATACAATTTTTGCATTTTCATCTGTTTCCTTAATATATTTAGCAATTGCAGCCATAGGAGACAGATTATGAGAAATATGCTCAACCATATCCGGAAACTGTTTATGAATGTAGTCCACAAATGCCGGACAGCATGAGCTGGTAAGGAATTTTTTCTCAGCAAGCTCCGCCGCTTCAGCATACGCTACCATATCAGCACCCAACGCTGCTTCAACTACAGTATGAAAACCGAGTTCCTTGATACCTGTAATTACCTGTCCTAGCTTTGCATAAGAAAACTGACTGGAAATTGAAGGCGCAACCACTGCATAAAGCTTGCATTCATTATTACGGCTTTTCTTCATCAAATTAATAACGTCAAGTATAAAGGACTTGTCAATAACCGCTCCGAATGGGCACTGGTAAACACATGCACCGCAGGAAATACATTTATTATTGTCAATTTCAGCACATTTGTCCTTACCCATATGTATAGCATTGACCTTACAGGCTCTTTCACAAGGTCTTTTTCTGTTTGTGATCGCACCGTATGGACAGACTGATGCACATCTTCCGCATTCAACACAATTTTCCTTATTAATGACCGCTTTCTGATTTTCATCAAAAGTGATAGCATTTTTTGCACATACATCCTCACATCTGTGAGCAATACAGCCTCTGCAAAGGTCGTGTACTACATTATATCCGCTTACCGGACATTCATCACAGGCAATATCAATAACCTCAATAACATTGGGGTTAGATTTATCGCCTCCCATTGCAAGCTTGATTCTCTCGCTTACAATAGCTCTTTCCTTATAAATGCAGCATCTCATTGTCGATTCAGGACCTTTTACTATAATTCCCGGAATTTCTGTATAACAGTCCAGAAGTCTGTCCTCCATTGCATATCTTGCAACTTCTCTTAAAATCTTATACTTGAGATACTGAACCTTTGTATCGAATTTTCTCATAGCATTTCTCCGTTTTTTTAAAAATAACTGACTTTTATTTTCTTCCCCATTTTCTTAAGGCACTCTGAAAGCTCTTCAACTATCCGCATTTTCAGACTGAAATTAATAGGCAGTCCCGGATTTTGATGTGCCGGATTCATTGCCCTGCCCACAAGAAAATTAATATCTGTTGCCTCTTCAAACAGCATTTTTGCTATCTGTGAAGCGCCGTCCTTTTTAGTACTCCAGTCATAATAACATACATTATCCGTCAGATAGTTCTGTGCATATTTCAGAACCTGAGTCATTGTTATAACACCCTCCGTTGTCAGATCAATACCCTTTATATGAGCAATCGGAGGTATATCCGGATCAAAATAATCCAAATCAGGCATAACCTCTTCACCCAGATATTGAGCCGCTAGCATGGAAGTCGTACCGCCGCAGACAATTCTTTTTCCGTCCTTTGAAAAGAAAAGCGACATCATTTTGTTAACATCATCAGGATTTGAAGGCGGCCCAAACAGCATATTTACCGGTTTTCTTGTACGTATTTTTATAGCCGCAACAGTGGTATCGTCTCCAGGTTCGCCGCCGTAAAGACAGTCGCACTCATCAAGAATAAGCGTTGCTATAACCTTTGCAGTATAATTATCGTCATAAAGCTTTTCAATATAATCAATTATATTTTCACGCTGCCAGCCGAAATTCATATATTTCCCTACCCCGGCATAAATAGCACCGTCGCTCATTGCAATAAATACGTCATTCTCACAAAGCTGGATCTTTGAAGTATAAATAACCTTTCCGCCTGTTTCCATACGTTGTTTTTCATACTCAAAATTTTTCCCGTCTCTCAGCAAAATAACATGAGGATTATCGTACTGAATAAGTTCCGCCTCATTGTTATTTAATATCCTCATGATCGTAAACGTTGAATACGCAACCTTTCTCACTTCACAGACCGGAAGTGTTGCAGCAATTGTAGAAACACATTCTTCAATACTCATTTCATTCGCCATCATTGTGGAAATAATTTTTGATGTAAGAGTTGAAAGAATACTTGCCTTTACTCCGCTGCCAAGACCGTCCGCAAGAACAAGAACAGTATAATCGTCGCCTTTTTCAATTACGTCTACATGATCGCCGCAAAGCTGTTCTCCATGCTTATATAAGCTGTGATATCCCACATCAGTACATAGATTATTCATCACCGAGACTCTCCTTCAGATTAGTCAGCGCAACCTTGGTTTCGGCAACCGTTTCGCCAAGGAGCGACGCAATTTCCTGTACGGTTCTCATTTGCTTTTCAATAACCTTGTCTGTAACTTCAATAGTATTGGTTGTAATCTTATTTCGTTTTTCACGCTCATTTTCTTCAGCAGTAATATCTCGCATAATGCTCATTATCATATGGTAATCAGGATCATAGATAATAGTTTCTTCAACATACTTACCATATTCTGCAAGATATACCTTTTTATCATGAACATTTCTTTTTGTATCCATAACATTAAGATATTCTGTAGGATTTAGTACTCTTACAACCGGAGAATTAAGAATATCCGAAGAATTTTTTATATTCATGATCTCACATGCGGCATTATTGATCTGCTGAACGATCAAATCTTCATTGAGCACAATAATTCCGTTAGGAGTATTTTTAATTATCTTATCGGAAAATGATTCTGCTTTGTCCTTCAAAAAAGGCAGACACATTGTAAAATCGGCTTTATTCTGGTACACTGCAATCGCTTTTTCACGACATGTATCATATCCGCAGCTTCCGCAGTTAAGCTCCTGTTCAGGAGTGGTTTTACCCATTTTATGCAAAATTTCATTGATCATACGTGTACTCGGCATTGCTCTGTGAAGAATATCGCTCTTAAATTCTTTTTTCAGTTCTTCACTGTCATAATCAGGTATATTATAATTGTTCTTTCCTGCATATCTGTCAACGGCAATAAAATCAGTAACAGGAAGTTTGTTTTCCTTGTTCATTACCGGACCGCCTATGCAGCTTCCAGTACATGCTGACATTTCTATAAAACAGTTTTCAAATTTACCGTCAATAATATCCTTAAGTGCATTTATACAATTTTCGGTGCCGTCTACAGAAAAATAACTGTATTTTTCATTTCGGTTCTTCATGGTTCTTAAAATACCGCCGTTAGTAGGATAAAGTCTTGTAATAAATTTATCATCAGTATCTTCTTCAACTGACTCAAACGTTACATTTTCCTGTTCCATCCATTCGCTGAGCTCTTCAAATGTAAGTACAGTGTCTACCAGTCCGGCATATTTTTCAGCTTCTTCCTTTTTGGAAATACACGGACCGATAAATACGGTATAGCAATCAGGATAATCATCTTTAAGCTTTTTGCAGTGTGCCTGCATAGGTGAAAGAACATCGGCAAGATATTTCAAAGCTGTAGGAAAATATTTCTGTATAAGCGTATTTACCGAATTACAGCATGATGAAATAATAATGCTCTTGTTACCTTCATTGACCATCTTTTCATATTCGCCGGTAACGATCTGTGCGCCGACAGCCGTTTCTTCCGCTATACAAAATCCTAGCTTCTTTAACGCTTTTTCCATAGAAGTGATATTAACGCCGCTGTAATTCGCCGCAAAGGACGGTGCAATACTGGCAACAACTTTTTTGCCTGATTTAATTGCGTCTTTTACTCTATGTATATCATTGCGTATTTGTTTTGCATTCTGGGGACAGACTACAAAACATGTTCCGCATAAAATACATTCGTCAGCAATAATATTAGCCTGATTATCAGAAAATTTGATTGATTTTACCGGACAGTGACGTATACATTTATAGCAATTTTTACAATTAAGCTTTTTTAACTGCAAATAATCTTTCATAAAAAATCAAAACCTTTCTATAATCAGATTTTATCAAGTACATACTTCTGAAAAGTTTCGTCAAAATTATCCTCCGAAACGCCGCATACTATTTCATCGTCAAATTTAACTGAAACTCCCTCAGTACATTTTCCAAGACAGAACGCTCCGGAAAGCTTAACCTTATCATTAAGATTGTTCCTTTCAACAGCATTTTTCATTAGTTCCACTATTCTTGCAGAACCGCTTAAATGACAGGAACTTCCAACACATACAAAAATATTCATCTTTTACCTCCTATTGTTAATTTGTTAACAATCACATTATATCATATAGTAAAAAGCGTGTCAACGGATTTTATATCATTTAATTACTGAAATTTCCTACCAATAAAAAATACAGCAGAATTAAACTTCTGCTGTATTTTAGTTAGTATATTAATAAAAATCTACATCAACTTCATAAATAATTCCGTCATTGTAAAATAAAGTTATTTCCCCGTAAAATTCTCCGTTACCTGAATCTTCAATATAAGTATAACCATTTTTAGGATCATCAAGCTTACAACCGTATTTGCTTACCGCATCACTTATATTGCTTCCGGGTCCTATACCGTCAATTGTTAATTTAATATCCGATTCATCAGTAACAGATAATCCGGTAATTGTACAATCCTTTGGGGCAAGTGCGGCTTCGGTCAAATTTTCAACATATACCGCAGTATTACCGTCTTCCGAATAAAAGTATTCAGCCATGCCTGCTTCAACTTTATCAACGTCAACCTTTACCTTATCGAGAACACCGTCAATTTTGCCGGGAATAGTCACATCTTTACCATTAAGCTGAATTTTAATCTTGCTGAAATCGTATGATGCTGACTCAGGAGTTTCAGGAGCTGTACCGGTAACTGTAGGATCAGTTACAGTCGGATTTTCAGGTTCTGTAGGAACTATCGGTTCTGTAACAGTACCGTTGTATCCATTCATCAAAGAATTGAGATCTATTCCGATAACATCGCTGATTCCCTTCAGGAAGCCTTCCATATCCGCTTCGGCAATATACTGCTGAAGCTCTGCTCCGTCTGATGAATAATTATAAACCTTTTCTGCGTCGTTGAAAGCAGGGATTTCTTCCGGTTTGTTGTCGCTGTATTTCAAAGTCACATTGGCATACTTTGTTCCTCCGACATTAATTTCAGTAGAAATTTCCTGACTTTTGCCGTCTGAACTGAGATTTACTGCAATGTTACCCATATCCAAGGCTGAAAGATTCAAATTAATTTCACCGCTGCAATATCCCTTGTCTTTATTTTCAGTCTTTATATCCTTAAATTCAATATCAAAAGACTGATCACCGTCTGTTGTTCCTACAGCTGTAACATTTATTTTTCCGCTGGATTTATCTGATTTTTCTGTAATGTCCCCACTGATTTTAAGACCTTCGCCGTCAAAGATAATATTTGCTTCAAATGCGTTATTATCATTGTCCTCAACACTCATATAATTAAGCTTTACGTCTTCCTCATCAGCAATTTCAAAAGATCTTCCCTTTATTACGCCCTTACTGTCAACATAAACATTCATTACAGCAACTACGTCGCCGCCTGACAAATTATATTCGCCAAGCTCTCCAAGAAGCTTATCTACAGCGGACTGATAATCATCCTTAGTCATAGAACCGGTTGATTCAACAATTTTAATAATTGTTTTATCATCCTTAGCCTTCTTTAAAACATCCTTAGCAATGCTGTAAAGACAGCCTTCATCAATTTCAGCAACTAATTGATTATATTCAGTTTTTACACCGTTTACTTCACATTCAATATTCTTTTTCAGCTTAACATCATCAATATTTGTAAATACAATATCAAAATATTTTACAAGAAGCTCTTCAAGTTCATCATCTGTAATAATTTCCTGAAGACCCTTACCGGTTGACATTTTTGTAAAAACATTGTTTATTACTGGCTGCGAGTCTTCCTTATTTCCAATACCGTTTACCAAAGAATCAGTTTCTGAGAATGCCTCTTCTATAATCTGACTCAAATCCATCGAAATATAACTTGAAGAAAGCTCCGGAATCTGATAATAATATTTACCATCCTTTAAGTATCCGTTAATTGTAAGAAGCGTTTTTTCATCAGCATTAAGCTTTGCGCTGAAGGCTGTATTACCGTCTACTACGGTACCCGCTTCTGTAAATGAAATACTGCCTGGAATTGTAATCCCTGCATCAGACAGTGAAACGCCTGAATTAGATTCAAATAATGAAGCTATAGCGTCTTTTTCAAGATCAGCTTTTAATTCCAGATCCACATTCTGATTTTCAGAATTGGTCATTTTATCATAAGCCTCTGCCACTTTCTCCGCAGACTCTTTTATATTCTGATTTTCAACCCACGAATAATAATCCTCAGGATCGTTAATAATCATTTTTACATTATTTTTTACCCATGGACTAAAGCTGTATGCAGCAGCACTGCCGCCCAAAAGTAAGACAAGTATAACCGCTATTACAGCAATTACAGCGGCCGGACCTTTTTTTGCCTTTTCAACACCGCTTATAATTTCTGTTCCAGCCATTATCGGTTCAACTGCTTTTGCCGGCTGATGTTCTTCCGGCTTAATTTCTGAAACCGGAATATCAGATACTTCATTCTGACCGTTGTTATCATTAAACTCTGACATTTTGTTTCCCCCTAAGTTATTTTTATTAACATATAAATTAGATTATATGCTGATACCTAACATGTTAACAAATTTATTTTATAAAGTCAATATGTTTTTTAAAATTTTGGATAAATGTATATATTTTATATGATTTTTACACGATTAAATGTATTATTTTTTTAGTTTCAGGTTATAATAATTTTGTTCTCAGAACGAGAATACATTTTAATGAAACGGAGACTGATATTATGGAAAAGAAAAAAAATTCAAACATCCACTGCACAGTTAAGCAATGTGCAAACAACATGGAAACTGAAGATTACTGCACACTTGATATGGTAAAGATCGGCACTCACGAATCAGACCCAAAGGTACCTGAATGTACAGACTGTAACTCTTTCGTTAAGCGTTCAGGCTGCAGCTGCCACTAATAATTAAAAAGGACGGTTAAAAACCGTCCTTTTTAATTATTTATTTTCATTAGAATTTTCAGTGGTTATTTCCATTTCAATCTCCAAATCATCTGGAATATCTGATTCATCATAGTATTCATAATATTCTATATTAACATTATCATCGCTATTTTCATCATCTATTTCAAATTCAACAATACGGCAGTCTTCATCACCATCAATTTCTTTAATCTTTGCCGGCATCTCAACCTCTTCACCGTTAATATAGACCGTAACATTTCCTGTCCATTCCTTGATTTTATTCACAACAGCGCCGTCTGTAGCGGCATTTACTGTGAATACTGATGCAGCAGACACTGCCAAAACTGCTCCTATAATTGCCAACGGTTTAAAGCTTCTCTTTTTCATATAAATTACCTCGCCTTTCTGTTCTGAAAGCTTTTCTCCGACAGAATTTCTGATTCTTTTGCAATCGGCTTTTTCATAGTCTATCATAGGATAATCCTTAAGCCACTTATCTTTTGACCTCATAATCATAACCCCTTTCTGTCAGATATACTTTTATTTTCTTCCTTGTTCTGCATAATTTTGTTTTACAATTTGAAAGCGTCAGATCGGTTATTTTTGCAATAGCTTCAAGCTTTTCACCGTAAAAATAATATCTGATAAAAATTTCCTTATCAATACTGTTGAAATTTTCAACTGCATCATAAACTAAACTTAATGCCTGATAATTTTCAATCAATTCCGGAATATTATCTCTATCGGCAGGTTCATCGGAAATGTCCTCAAAAGAATATTCGGTATGAAATTGCCTAAACCGATTTTTAGCGGCATTTCTGGCTATTGCAGATAAATACGGAGTCAGCGGCCTGTCCTCAGAAAGCTTGTCTGAATTATTCCAAAGGTTTACAAAACTATCGCTTACAACCTCTTCAATATCTTCCTCAGTCATATAATCTCCTATAACATTTCTTATAACAGTATATACATAAGAAGAATATTTTTCAATAATTATATTAAGAGCTTTTGAATCCCCTTGCTTAAGCTTTAAAATCAAACGTTTGTCTTTCAAGCCTGCACCTCCGTTCTAACGGCTTTCACTAATATATACACTAAAAAAACAAAAAGGTTACAGTTTTTAAAAAATAAGTCCGGATTTTTCCGGACTTTAAATTTCTATTTATATAAATAATTTTCAAGTTCTTTCAGCATTTCATCATATGCTGCCCCTGTAAGATGAATACCGTCACCACTGGAATATTCATTATTTAAGCTTCCATTATCATTTTTCAGTACTGTTCCTGCATTGACAAAATGTATTTTTTCGCCATAATTTTCAAATTCTTCTGATAGTTTAATGTTGTATTCATCAATGTTTTTATTAGAAGTATATTCGCAGTCAGATTTTACGGGAGTAATTCCCATAATATAAATTTCTGATTCGGGACACGATTCTATAATACTGTCTGTAAATTTTTTATACTTTTCAGCAAAATTTTCAGCGGAATAAGTGGTTATATCATTAAGTCCCATTGAAAGCATAATAAACTCCGGCTGCAAATCGTTTAATATTGTCAATGCCGACGCTTCACCTCCGGCATATTCAAACTTAAAATCGTCCATTTTCGACGGACTTGCATTAAGCTTTGCAAATACATGCTTCATAGGAAGTCTTTCATACGCTCCGTATCCCAGAGCAATGGAATCGCCTATTACCACAACATTGTCTTTAAAATCATTAAATTCGTCATTATTATCTATCGGCTGTACATTTTCAGTTTCTCCGCACAAGATCTCAGTTACAGCAGCTTCAGTTAATATTTCGGTATTTATAGTTTCAGTATACTTAACTGTTTCACGTGTGCTTTGGACGCTTACTGCTGCGGCAGCTTTTACCTCCGAACGGGATTTTTCTTTTTCTCCTCCGCACCCCGAAAGTATAAGAGTCAAAGCCAGAAATACTGTTATTTCCTTGCCTTTCTTCAACACAACAACCTCTTTTACAAAGTAAAAGGCGAGATAACCTCGCCCGCTACTATTCAATATTTTTAATCAATATTATTCAGCGTCTTCTGTTTCTTCAGCTGCTGCGTCATCAAGCAGTGCACGAATAGAAATGCTGATTCTCTTCTTGTCCAAGTCAATTTCAGTAATCTTTACGTCAACTTCCTGACCTACAGAAAGGACGTCGTTTACATTATCTACTCTCTTATCGGCAATTTGAGAAATATGAATCAAACCGTCAACGCCTTCAATAATCTGAGCAAATGCACCGAAAGGCGTTATAGAAACTATAGTTGCCTTAACAACATCGCCTACATTATAATTATTCTGGAATTTAACCCAAGGGTTGTCCTCAGCCTTTTTAAAGCCAAGAGAAATTCTTCCTGATTCCTTGTCAAGCTCCTTAATATAAACTTCCAGTATATCTCCAACCTTTACAACCTGACTTGGATGCTTGATTCTGCCCCATGAAAGCTCGGAAATGTGAACCATTCCGTCAATTCCGCCGAGATCAACGAAAGCGCCGTAATTTGTAAGAGACTTAACTTCGCCCTTATAAACCTTGCCGATTTCAGCAGTTTCCCAAAATGCAGCCTTAGCAGCTTCCCTCTGAGCTTTTGCAACAGCCTTAATAGAACCTACTGCTCTGCGGCGTGATTCATTTACTTCGATAATCTTGATCTGAACCTTCTGCTTGAGAAGTTCGTCAAGATTCTTATCTCTGCCTAAACCTGTCTGTGAAGCAGGAACGAAAACTCTTACTCCGTCAACGGAAACAAGAATACCGCCCTTTACAACGTTCAGTACTACGCCGTCAAGTACTGCGTCTTCTTCCTTAGCCTTTGAAATATTATCAAAGCCTACAAGTTCGTCAACCTTTTTCTTTGAAAGTGTAACAATGCCTTCCTGATCGTTGATTTTAGTTACAATCAAATCAACTTCTTCTCCGACACTAACTATGTCAGAAGGCTTCTTGGTCTGATCGTCAGTCAGTTCTGAAAGCGGAACATAACCGGTATGCTTTGTTCCGATATCTACGATTGCTTCGCTGTTATTAACTGCGGCAATATAGCCCTTAACTCGCTCTCCTGTATGTACTTTTTTGAAAGACTGTTCAAGCGCCTCCTCAAAATTAATGTCATCTTCTAAGATTTCAGCCATGGTATTTTGTACCTCCTTAATTATATAAGCCGGTGTGGATGCTCCGGCAGTAATGCCTATTTTTTCAGCATTTTTCAGGTTTAATGAATAAAGCTCGTCCGCATTTTCTATGTGGTAAGACGGACAGTTTTCAGAGCAAACATTATAAAGCTTTATTGTGTTTGAGCTGTTTTTTCCGCCTACAACGATCATAACGTCAACTTCCTTTGACAGCAAAGCCGCATCGGACTGCCTCTGTGAAGTTGCATTGCATATCGTATCAAAAACCAGAATATTTTCATCGTCCTTTGGAATAACCTTTAAACACTCTCCCCATATTAATATATTATACGTTGTTTGAGCAACAATTGCAAGCTTTTTTTCTAAATTTTTATAATTTTTACTAAAAAAACTTTTTAACTGGTCTTCATCTTTAAAAACATAGTAATTTTCGTCGCAATGACCAACAATTCCCTGTACCTCAGGATGATCCTTATCACCGGCAATTAATATAAAGTATCCTTCTTCGGTTTTTTCACGGACAATTTTATGGATTCGTGCAACAAATGGACATGTAGCGTCAATATACGCATTGCCCTTTTGATCAAGTCCTTCGTAGATTTTTTTGCCTACACCATGAGATCGTATAACGGCTTTTTCTCCCTCTTTAAGATCGTCAACACTATCCGCTATTCTGACGCCCTTGTCTGTAAGGTCGTTTACCACATCTGCATTATGAATAATAGGTCCGAGCGTTGCAACACTTTTATTGCCCTTTTCAAGTTCACCGTAAACAAGCTTTACCGCACGGTCAACACCAAAACAAAATCCTGCCGACTTTGCAACTTTAATTTCCGCCATTACTGCCCTCCACGAGTTCTTTTATTTCTCCCATAATTTTCACCTTCACTGCTTTTAGCTTATGAGGATCCAATTCTTTTTCAAGCTGAATATCTTCTGGGGCAATGGGTTTTCCGTATTTTACAGTAACCTTGCTTCTGAACCTCAGCTTTCCCTCAAAAACAATGCCTGCCGGAATAACGGCAGCGCCGGATCTTGCAGCAATGAGCGCCACTCCGGTTTTACCTCTTCCAACTTTTCCGTCCTTACTTCTTGTTCCTTCCGGAAAAATAACAAGATTTCTTCCTTGATTTATTCTTTCGACAGAATCGGAAATGACCTTCATGTCTCCTTTTCCCCTTACTACCGGAAACGCCCCCAATTTTCTTATAAGCCAGCCAAAGGGCGGAAACCTGAATAACTCTGCTTTAGCCACAAAAGAATATTTAGCACACCCTGCCGTTACTGCAATTAACGGAGGATCTGCAAAAGTACGGTGATTAGAAGCAATAATAAATCCGGATTTTTCAGGAATATTCTCCCTGCCCTCAACCTTAACATTATATAACCCGTAATAAATTCCTTTAACAAGTCCATATAGACATTTGAAGAATATATTCATTTTGCACACCTATCCTATGCTTTTTTCCGTTTCATCAATTAAAGCCTTAAGCTTCTGCTTTACTTCCTCTATCGTCATACCAGTAGTATCCAGCAGCACTGCGTCCTCTGCCTGCTTGAGGGGAGCAATATCTCGGTGCATATCATTATAGTCACGCTGCTTTATATCCTCCAGCACCTGTTCATAGGTAATACTGCTGTCAGTCATTTCTTTAAATCTTCTGTTTGCTCTTTCCTCGGCAGACGCCGTAAGAAATACCTTTAAATCGGCGTCAGGCAGTACTACTGTCCCTATGTCTCTTCCGTCCATTATTATATTATTTTCAGCAGCAATTTTTTTCTGAAGTCCGAATAGAAATTCCCTTACCTCCGGAATTACCGAAACTTTTGAAGCGCCCATTGAAACTTCCGGAGTTCTTATTTTATCCGAAACATCATTGTCGTTTAAAAAAACATGCTGACATTTATCAATAAATTCCAGTCTTATATTTATTTTATCCAGTGAATTTACTAGTGATTCATTGTCAAATTTGTTTTCTATGGAATAAAGAGCAATTGATCTGTAGAGTGCTCCCGTATCAACATATATATACCCGATTTCCTCAGCCACAGCTCTCGCAATAGAGCTTTTTCCGGCGCCTGCCGGTCCGTCAACAGCAATATTAATACTCATTTTCAACTTCCTTTCAGTTACATATTTAAAGCCGCACAGTATGCGGTTGAAAAAGCGATCTGCAAATTAAATCCTCCGGTATACCCATCAACGTCTATAACTTCTCCGGCAAAGAAAAGTCCCTTTATTTTTTTTGATTCCATAGTTTTAGGGTTGATTTCTTTTATATTGATACCTCCGCTGGTAATTATCGCTTCCTCTATTGGTCGGAATGCTTTTACCGTCAGCGGAAAAGCTTTGAGAAGTCTTACAAATTCCAGACGTTCTTCTCTTGTTATCTGATTTACTTTTCTCTCCCCCGGTATCCCCGACAGCCTTACCGCTGTCGGTACAAGCTTTGCAGGTAAAAGCTTGGATAGGGAATTTCCGAATATACGATTTATATTTTCACTGAAATCCCGTAAGATTCTCGCATCAAGCTGCTGCTCGGAAAGTCCGGGTTTTAAATCAATAAGAAGTTTATATCTGTTATTTTCCATACTGTCAATATGAGAGCTTGCACTTAATACCAACGGTCCGGATACACCGAAATGAGTAAACAGCATTTCACCCAGCTCGCTGTATATTTTCTTACCCCTGTCATATAGCGATAGCGTAACATTTTTCAGGGAAAGACCCATCATATCGGCACAGTATTTTTCATTGCACACTAGCGGTACAAGAGACGGTTCAAGCTTTGTGACAGTATGTCCCACAGATTCTGCAAGCTTATACCCATCCCCCGTAGAACCGGTACTGGGATAGGATTTTCCTCCGGTCGCTATTAAAACAGACTCTGAAAAATACTGCTTTCCTCCTGCTTCAACACCCTTGCATATGCCGTTTTCAATAATAAGTCCGGTAACTCTTTCCTTTATGATTTTTACATCAGCTTTTTTCAGTTTGCGTTCCAGAGCCGAAACAATATCCGCCGCCTTATCGCTAACAGGAAAAACTCTGTTTCCTCTTTCTGTTTTCAGAGGCACTCCCGACTGCTTAAAAAAATCCATAACATCTGCCGTAGAATACTGCGAAAAAGCGCTGTATAAAAACCTTGGATTACGGGGAATATTGCGAATAAGTTCATCGTCTGTACAGTTATTGGTAACGTTACATCTTCCCTTACCGGTGATCATAAGCTTTTTACCTATTTTTCCGTTGGGTTCAAAAATAATTGTTTTCTTTCCCCATTCGCCGCAATAAACACCTGCCATTGCTCCGGCGGCTCCTCCGCCTATTATAATTACGTCTGCGTTCATATTCAACTCCACAAGCTGTTTTGCAGCTTTAATATTTCTTTTCTTCGGCTTTCTGTTTTTTCTTTGTCAATTTCATATGTACTGCCGACTTTTTTCAGTACGTCTCCCTCACATGCATTTTCCGGCAGATCATCTCTGCTTACTTCAAAGTGCTTGCCGCCGTCCTCAATAATGGCAGTATTTCCCTCAAAGCGTTCTATTATCAGCATAGCTTCTCCTTAATTTTCAGTTTTAACTGATAATCCGTCTTTATCAGACGTTATCACAATATTACCGTCTATGTCTGTTCTGTATATTTTATCCGTATATTCGGAAAGTCTTTCCATGGTTTCCTCATGAGGGTGCTTGTAGGAATTATCTCCGCACTCTATAACTGCATAATCAGGATCTACAATATCAAGAAACTCCTTGCTGCTTGAAGTATTGCTTCCATGGTGAGCAACTTTAAGAACATCTGCACCAGTAAGATTTCCGGCTTTTATGATATCCTTTTCAGCTTTTTTCTCAATATCCCCTGTAAACATAAACTTATTACTGCCATGAGTAAGTACCGCCGCCGCAGAATAATTATTTAAATTATCATAATCCTTTACCGGTGATATTATTTCAAGCTCTCCCTCTCCCGCATCAATGGTCATTCCGGGTTTTGCGGCAGTCAGCTTGAGATTTTTGTTCTTAACACTTTTCAAGAAATTCTCATAAACCTTCGTTGTTGGTACCATATCGTCCGTAACCTTAGGAATGATAATTTGTTCAACATCCATATTGTCAATAACATAGGAAGCCGCACCCATGTGGTCAGAATGAGGGTGAGTGAGAATCATACAGTCTATATTATCAACATTGTGTTTTTCAAGATAACTGCATATTATTTCGCCGTTTTCCTTTTCACCGGTATCGATAAGTATTGCCGTATCTTCGGACAGAATAAGAGAACAATCCCCCTGCCCCACATTTATATAGTGGACTTGAACCTCTCCCTCTGCAACGGATTCCTTTTCAATAACGAAAAATTCTTTCCATTCCTCAAAGGTAAATATATTAAAATAATCAGCCGCAAAAACACCGACAGCAATTATTATGACCGCCGCCAAAAGCTTTGCAAATAATCCGTTTTTCTTACCTTTTTTTCTTTTTCCTGATGCCATTATTTTTTGCCTTTCCCGATTTTCTGCCATTTACCGCCCGTGTTTCATTTCGTCCGTTTTCAGGCGTTACCAGACAATTTTTACCGTAACCTATCAAGTCGTGCCGTCCGGCTTTTTTCAATGCTGAAATAACGATTTTTTTATTTTCAGGCTTGAAATACTGCAAAAGCGTTCTCTGCATTTTTTTCTCTTCCGAAGTTTTCGGAACATAGACCTCCTTCATGGTATACGGATCATATCCCGTATAAAACATACAGGTAGAAATAGTTCCCGGCGTCGGATAAAAATCCTGTACCTGTTCCGGACGCATATTATTTTCCTTGAGAAATACTGCCAAATCTATAGCCTCTTTAAGAGTACTTCCCGGGTGTGAGGACATAAGATAAGGCACTAAATACTGCTCCTTGCCCATTCCCTTTGTAATTGCATAGAATTTCTGCTGAAATTTCTTATATGCCTCAATATGAGGCTTACCCATTTTATCAAGAACTGCCGCCGAACAATGTTCCGGAGCAACCTTAAGCTGTCCGCTGACATGATTTTTAATAAGTTCCTTTATAAACTCGTCACTTTCGTCCTCCATCAGATAATCATAGCGGATTCCCGAACGAATAAAAACTTTTTTTACGCCTTTTATATTACGAAGTTTTCTTAAAATATCAATATATTCCCTGTGGTCAACATCAAGATTGGGACATGGTTCAGGCGCAAGACATTTTTTACCCTTGCACAATCCTAGCTTCATCTGTTTTTCACAGGAAGGTTTTCTGAAATTGGCTGTAGGCCCTCCTACATCGTGTATATATCCTTTAAAGCCTGACATTTCTGTCAGCTTTTTAGCCTCTTCAAGTATTGACTCCTCGCTGCGGCAAGTTACTCGTCTGCCCTGATGAAGAGCAATAGAGCAAAAATTACAGTACCCGAAACAGCCTCTGTTATGGGTAATAGAAAACTGAACTTCTTCAATTCCCGGTACTCCTCCCATACTCTCATATGACGGGTGATATGTTCTCATATACGGCAGACTGTAAACATGGTCAAGCTCTTCAGTTGTAAGGCTAAGCGCCGGAGGATTCTGCACAAGCATCATCTTTCCATGACGCTGAATTACCGTTTTGCCGTAAACCTCGTCCTGCTGGTCATACTGTTGTCTGCACGCTTTGGCATATAGCTTTTTATTATCCCTGACCTGTTCAAAGGACGGACATTCCGCCGCACCGATCGGCGTGTTTACAGGTTCTGTCAGGTAGCAGGTTCCCCGTACATCATGGATCTCACGTATATCCTCCCCATGCGACAGTCTGTGTGCAAGCTCTGTAATCTGATGCTCGCCCATTCCGAACATAAGGATATTCGCAGTACTGTCAACAAGTATTGACGGACGGACGCAATCGTCCCAATAATCATAGTGAGCAAACCGACGAAGTGAAGCTTCCAGTCCGCCTATAGCGATGGGAACATCTCCGTAAATTTCACGGATCTTTTTACAGTACACTATTACTGCCCTATCCGGACGCTTTCCTGCCTTTCCGCCGGGAGTATAAGCGTCATCGGAACGCTTTCTTTTTGCGGCGGTATAATGCGCAACCATAGAATCAATATTTCCGGCTGTTACCAGAAATGCAAGCTTAGGTCTGCCGAAGCGTTTGAAATCTCTATCGCTTTTCCAGTCAGGCTGTGAAATTATTCCCACTGTATATCCCAGATCTTCAAGTACTCTTGATATTATCGCCACGCCAAAGCTAGGGTGGTCCACATATGCGTCCCCTGTTATATAAACAAAATCAAATTGTTTTATTCCACGTTCCTCCATATCCGAACGTGAAATAGGAAGAAATCCATTCATATTATACTTCCTTATTCCTGCATACTTTTTCTTGCACGGCGTTCTGCCCACTGCTGTTTTGACATTATAACCTTTCTTGGTTTCGCCCCTTCATAAGGACCAACAACGCCCATACTTTCCAGTTCGTCGATTATTCTTGCAGCTCTTGCGTATCCGAGCTTCAGCTTTCTCTGAAGTGAAGAAGTAGAAGCCTGTCCCATTTCCACAACAACGTCAATTGCTTTTTCAATAAGAACATCGTCTCCATTTCCAATAGGTTCGGAAGCCTCCGCAGTACGATCGCCCTTTTCTGCCGGCATATTCTGTTCAACCGCTTCAATAATTTCCTCATTATATTCAGATACGGACTCTTTCTTGATAAAGTCGACTATCGTTTCAACTTCCTTGGTAGAGCAAAAACAGCCCTGAACTCTAAGCGGTTTCTGCATACCGTTTGGGTAATAAAGCATATCGCCATAGCCCAGAAGCTTTTCAGCGCCCTGAGTGTCCAGAATGGTTCTTGAGTCAACCTGCGACTGAACCGACAGCGCAATACGGCTTGGGATATTAGCCTTGATAAGACCTGTGATAACGTCTGTAGTAGGTCTTTGGGTTGCAATTATAAGGTGCATTCCCGCCGCTCTCGCCATCTGTGCAAGACGGCATACAGAGTCTTCTACTTCCTTTGAAGCCGCCATCATAAGGTCTGAAAATTCGTCTATTGCAATAACGATCTGCGGCAGCTTGTCATATCCCTTACGTGCTGCCAGTTCATTGTATCCGCCTAAGTCCCTTACATTATTATCCGCAAAAAGCTTATATCTTCTTAGCATTTCCTGAACTCCCCAGTTAAGTGCACCTGCCGCCTGACGAGGATCAGTAACGACAGGTATCAGAAGATGAGGAATACCGTTATAAGTTGTAAATTCAACCATCTTAGGATCTATCAGAATAAGCTTTACCTCATCAGGAGTTGCACGGTAAAGTATACTCATGATTATTGAGTTTGTACATACCGATTTACCCGAACCTGTTGTTCCGGCAATGATCATGTGAGGCATTTTTGCAACATCGCCTATAATTATATTTCCGGCGATATCCTTACCCACTGAAAACGCAAGCTTGCTTTTGGCGTCACGAAATTCACGGCTTTCAATTATTTCACGTAAAGAAACTACGTCCTGATTAGTATTCGGTATTTCAATACCGATAGCAGCCTTGCCCGGGATCGGAGCTTCTATTCTTACTCCTGCCGCTGCAAGGTTAAGGGCAATATCGTCTGACAGATTAGTAATCTTTGAAACCTTAACTCCTGCCGCAGGCTGAATTTCATATCTGGTAACTCTCGGACCTCTCTGGATAGCAACAATTCTAGCCTTTACCCCGAAGCTTTCAAGAGTATTTATAAGAGTATCCGCCTTTTCTTTCAGTTCTGTAGCAGCAGCGGGATCATTTGCCTTTGAAACACTTTTACTGAGAAGATTAATCGGAGGCAGTACATATTGTTTTGTTTCAATGGGTTTGATTTCTGTTTTCTGTACACTTTCCTCCGCTTTAGCTGCTTTTTCTGCAAAGGTCTCAGGAAGCTTTTCTTTTTCTCCGCCTACTACCGCCTTTTCAACAAGCGCATCCAGTTCATTCAGCGGCTTTTGATTTTTCTCGGCCGGCTTATCGTCAACGTCATGTACGTTTTCAGTGTTATTATTATTTCCTAAAACGGGCTTGTCAGATTCAGACTGTAAAACTCCATCAATAGGTATGTCTATTGCCGAACCGTTCTGACTGCTCAATTTCGGCGGTTCAAAATCAGGAAGATCAATATTATCATTCGCATTTACCGGAACGTCAAAATCAAAATTATCGTCCGGCACCGTATCACTTTCATTATTTTGGGAATTTGCAAGAGAAATAGCTTCCTGTTCCTCATCATACTCCCATTCCTCATATGCGTCAAGTATACGGTTTTCCTCCCGAAGCTCCTGCAGCGAATGATACATTTTGACAAACGGTTTGTAAAAGAATCCGAAAAACTGAAAAAGCGTCAGATTGGACAGAAGCATTATGAAAATAAACAGAAGAACACAAACTATGATCTTAGCGCCTACATTCCCAAAAAACTTAAGCAAAGGCCATGCGATCAATGCACTTAATAAGCCGCCGCCTTCCAGATTTGAACCGGATTCATAAAGATATCTGCATTTTTCAGTAAAGCTGCTGCCCTGTGCTTCTCCTGCAAACATTATCTGTACCACAGAACTGCAAAGCAAAGTAAGACCGATACCCCACATTGCTCTTCCGGCTACGGTTTGCTGGGATCTTTCCATGCTTATAAGAATCGCCGTATAGACAAGTATGACCGGCACTAAAAATACCGATACGCCGAAAAGTCCTCTGAAAAGATTATGTATAAAATACCAGCCGCTGCTTCCTTCAATTACAGTAAGAAGAAAAACCAGAATTCCCGCCGCAAACAATATTACGGACCAGAACTGATTTACCGGATCCTTCTGAGATTCGGTTTTAGATCCGGCAGACGGTTTTGTCTGAGCTTTTTTTGTATTTCCGCCCTTTTTTGCACCGCCTGACTTTGCTTTGGAAGAGCCGCCGCTTTTTTTACTTCCCGCCACTGTTATTTTCCTTTCGTATTCTAAAATTATTTTTTCAGATAGTCAACAAGATTCATTCCAACAGCATGTTCAAAAATTCCTATTCCAATTACTACTACGCCTAAAATCAAAGTATAAACCGCAAAAATCTTGAATTTATCCGATTTCACAAGCCAGTTAACCATTTTTATCGCACAAATTCCTACAATTGCTGAAACAATAAATCCAACTGCAAAATTTAAAGGCTCTATGTCCATTGCTTTCTGATCCACAGCGTCTTTAACCTGCAAAAGACAGCCGCCTAAAATTGCCGGTATTCCCAGAATAAATGAATACTGAACCGCTGTTTCCCTTTCAAATCCGCAGAAAAGTCCGCCGGAAATTGTAGAACCGGAACGTGATACGCCCGGAAGCAGTGCTACACCCTGAAAAGCGCCCACTGTTACGGCATTTTTAACCGTAATATCACCGAATTTTTTATTTCCCTTAACGCATCGGTCGGAAAGAAATAAAATAGTTGCCGTATACAAAAAGCAGATACCCTCAACAATAATATCACTGTCTTCGGACACTCCCTCGAAAAAGTCCTTGAATATGTAAAAAGGAATAAGCATAAGAAGCGAAATTATCATCATTATTATCGCCCGTCTCGGAGGATTCATTTCCTTCCATTTGAACTTTCCTGTAAAGATATCCTTTATCATAAATCCCAGCTCTTTAATAAGCTCCCAGATCGTTTTGCGGAATGCAGTAAACACTGCAACCAACGTACCAAGATGAAGAACTGCCGAAAACAGCAGTGCACCCTCTCCGCTGTTGCCTGTAAAGTGCTGATAAAGTGATAGATGTCCCGAGCTTGATACCGGAAGAAATTCCGTCAGTCCCTGTATAATTCCCTGCATAATCGCTTCAAAAATATTCATTTTGCCCTCCTGATATGTAGCGGAAATCATTTCCGCATTTGTATATTTTGTTTGTAATACTCATCCTGTTCAAGGTAGTGAAAAGGGTCCGTAATGCATATTTCCTCATTTTTTTTAATATTTTCCATATTCTTGGAAAAATCGTAAAAAATGTCTGCCGGACTGATAATTGTATGAAGCACCATTGCTTAGTCCTCCTTTTTTTCATTATCAGGATACTTCTCACCAGATTCTTCAATAAGTGAATACAGGCAGTCAATAGCGTCGCTTAAACCGCCCAGACTGTCAATAAGTCCCAGTTCAACAGCACGTTCGCCGTCTACAACCGTTCCCATATCCATCGTGAGTTCTCCTGTCTGCAACATCAGATTCCTGAAATCCTGTTCGCTGATATTGCTGTTAGAGGTTACAAAATTTACAATTCTGTCCTGCATTTTATCAAAATACGAAAGCGTCTGAGGTACTCCCAAAACGAGTCCGTTCATTCTGACAGGATGAATTGTCATTGTAGCCGAGGGAACAATAAAAGAGTGCTTAGCGCTTACCGCCAGCGGTACGCCGATTGAATGACCGCCTCCTACAACCAGTGAAACCGTTGGAGTTTTCATTCCCGCAATAAGCTCTGCAATAGCAAGACCCGCCTCAACGTCTCCGCCTACGGTATTGAGAATTATCACCAGTCCCTCAATGCTGCGATCCTGTTCAATTGCCACAAGCGCCGGAATAATATGTTCATATTTCGTAGTCTTATTCTGGGACGGCAGAACATAATGCCCCTCCACCTGACCGATAACGGTAAGACAGTGAATAAGGTGTTTGGCATTATGGGGAACCACTTCTCCGGTTTTTTCAATCAGCTCTGCCTGATCAAGTCTTTCCTCTGTTTCACTTTCTGAATTATTATCGTTGTCCTTTTCATTTTCATCGTAATCCTGTGTATTCATAACCTATGACCTTTCTTAATAGAATATTTCTATTATTTTCATAAAAGTCAGATTTATACACTCTTACTTATTCTTATAATTATAAACCATTTTGCATTTAAAGTCAAATTACAAAAAGTATAAATTTTACTGATAAAATGCAAAAGGCACGCATAAAAGCGTACCTTTCACTTATTTACAACAGCCGAATAAAGACTGCCCTTAGAAAAATTTGTATCCTTTGCTATCCTTTTGCATGCTTCAGACGGCTTCACACCCTCGTTAATCAGACCTTCCGCCATTCTTACTGCCTGTTCAAGGGTAACGCTGCCGTTATCTTTACGCTCCTGAGCGCCTTCCACTACCAACACATATTCGCCTTTTGGATTGTGCGACTCATAATAGAAAATTGCCTCGGAGACTGTCATTCTCAGGATTTCTTCATATACCTTTGTCAATTCACGGCAAAGAGAAATTTTTCTATCCCCGAAATATTTAAGAAAATCTTTCAGCGTATTGCGAAGCTTATGAGGAGCTTCATAAAAAATCAAAGTTCTCGTATCGTTTTGTATATTTTCAAGATGCTCGTATCTCTGTTTTTTATTAACTGATAGAAAGCCCTCAAAGGAAAATCTTGAGGTACTAAGTCCTGAAACCGCAAGAGCGGAAATTACTGCGCTCGGTCCGGGAACAACTTTAACATCAACCTCGTTTTCAGCACAAATCTTTACAAGATCCTCACCCGGATCGGATATACACGGCATTCCGGCGTCGGTTACGATCGCCGCATTTTCACCGTTCTTTATACGTTCCATTATACTTAAGGCACAGTTTTCTCCGCTGTGCCTGTGATAGCTTACAAGAGTTTTTTTTATGCCGTATCTGTTAAGCAGCTTCAAAGTAACTCTGGTATCCTCTGCGGCAATAAAATCTACTGATTTGAGGGTTTCAAGCTGCCGGAACGTTACGTCCTCCATATTTCCTATCGGAGTTCCCACAACATATAATGTTCCCATTAATTGATTTCCTTTCTGTCAAGTCCCATACTATATATCTTTTCCATTTCCTCCGAATATCCTGATTCGTTCCACACGTAAAGCTGCGGCAAAACTTTCATAAAGGGCTTTGACCCTTTTTTACCTTCAATCAGAAAAAGCCACGGCGCAGTATCGGGATTTTTACTTACAAATCTAAGCCTTTTAGGTTCGATTCCATTGTTTTTCATAGCCGAAATTACATCGCTGAGCCTTTCAGGTCTGTTGCAAAGGCAAAGCCGTCCGCCGAATTTAAGCAGCTTTGCCGCCGCACGGCATACGTCGTCAATATTACATAAAATTTCATGCCTTGCTATCTTGTGAGCGTCAAGATTGCTTTCTATACCTGCCTTTGCAGCTTTATAGGGCGGATTACAGGTAACAAGACTGAACTGTCCCAAAGGCGCACCGTCCCACAATACTTTTAAATCGGCGCATATTGGAATAATACTGTCAATTTTATTTTTATCCAGACTTATTCTAAGCTGTTCTATAGCAAGCGGCTGAATATCTAAAGCATATGTAATTTTCGGAGGTTTTTCTCTTTGCATAATCAGAGGTATAATTCCGCATCCCGTTCCCAAATCACAAGCCGTATCGTTTAGTTTATACTCCGAAAAATTCGCCAGCAGAAATGCGTCCGTACCAAAACCATGCTCACGGCTTACGCATATACTGATTTTTTCAGACAGCTTTTCAAACTCAAATTTATTTTTTTCCACATACACCTCCGAAGTCAGAAAACGTTTAAACTACCAAATAAATAATATCACAATACCGGAAAAATTTCAATACTTTCAAACTTATATTTTAGCAGATATGCGTGTCTTATATATGCTTCATGTTGAATATGTACAGCATAAAAGTAAAAACCGGCACAGATTTTGTACCGGTTAAAAAATTTAAAAGTCACCCGACGTGTCGGTCATTAGCTTAAATTCAATTTCAAAATACGTAATCTTTCCGCTTTTATCGACTCTAGCACACTCTGCTTTTATCTTATCTCCGCCTTTTTTACCCTTGAGCAGCTGATTCAGTTCACTGTAATCAGCTATTTGCTGTCCTTCTATTGAAACAATAAAATCACCGTTTTTAAGCTCGGTATTTGCAATATCACAGTCCTTGCTTATATCGCTTATCCACAGACTACCCTCAAGTTCTTCAGGTATATCAAATCCGTATTTATCTTTAAATTCAATATTTGCATAATCAGCATATGCTGAATAAAAAGTAATTCCTACTCTCACTCTTCCGCTTACATATCCCTGAGAGATCAATTCTTCAATTATCGGCTTTGCTTCATTGATAGTAATGGCAAACCCCAGTCCCTCCGAATTAACAGCCGCATATTTTGACGAAGTTATGCCGATTACCTGACCGTAAAGATTAACCAAGGCTCCGCCGGAATTTCCGGGACTTATCGCCGCATTAGTCTGAATACAGTTCATTTCAAAGCTTGTTGCATCAGTCTTGATTTTTCTGTTCAGACCTGAAACTATTCCATCAGTAATAGATCCCGTCAATCCCGCCGGATTTCCTATTGCAACAACAGCTTCACCCTGATTGACCTCGTCGGAATTTCCCAGCACTGCCGCCGATAAATTTTCTGCGTCGATCTTTATCACCGAAATATCTGTTTTAGCGTCCCGCCCTACGATTTCGGCAGTATACGATTTATTATCATAGGTATTGACTACATATTTTTCCATGCCGTCCAATACATGAGTATTAGTTACAATATAACCATCCTCGGTAATAATAATTCCCGAACCGCTTCCCGACACAATATCCGTTTCCTTTGTTTTATATGTATATATTTCCACCACCTGAGGTCTTACTACCTGAACAAGTCCTTCGACTGTATATCTTCCGGTTTCATCAGTAAGCTGTTGATTATCTGTCTCAGGCTTGTGTTCTGTCCGCAGAATAATATTTCTTCCCTGAAATTCCGGTTCAAATCCTGCGAGGTTTCCGCGGTTTATATCCGAAACTATACAGTAAACGGTCAGAACGCACACAACAATAAAAATCATAGCCAGAAATATCGCCGCTGCCGGAATACGGCGTTTTTTCTCATCAGATACCGACTGATTTCCGATATTATTGAGAATATCATTTTCAATAATATCAAAACGTTCACACTCTTCTGCAGCTGTACTGCGATCATCGTTATTTTCAAAATTATCGTTCATTTTTTTCTCCATTTATCGGTTTATTCTCACTGTCTTCATTATCTTCGGATTCCGCTGCCGGGACAACGTTAAATTTATCTACAGGAAATGTCAGCAGGAATTCCGTATATTCGTCCTGATTGCTTTTAAGAATTATACTTCCATGATGAAATTCCACAAACTTTTTAACAATTGACAATCCAAGACCTACGCCTGAGGTATCATGACTTCTGGAAAAATCCGTTTTATAAAATCTGTCAAAAATCCTGGACATCTCCCTGCCTGAAATACCTCTGCCGGTATTTCCAAACCATAAATATATATTGTGCTGATCGCTATGGGTATTTAACTTTATTACTCCGCCGCTGTTCACAAATTTTACTGCATTGTCCACTAAATTATAAACTATCTGATACAAAATATCTTTATCACCGTATAACATTATTTTCGGACTGTCTATACCCTCAACGGTTACATTTTTATCCTCGATTTGTTTTTCAAACATAAAGAGAGTTTCAACAAACAACGCAGTCAGATCCACCATTCGCCGATTAAGCTGCATATCTCCCGATTCTATTCCGGAAATTTTCATCATGGTATTAATTGATCTGACCATTCTGTTAGTCTGATCCGAAACCCTTACCAGATATCTTCTCTGCTGGTCTCTTTCAATAGTTCCGTCAAGAATACCTGTAACAAAACCGTTTATTATAGTTACAGGAGTTTTCAGTTCATGTGAAACATTTGACATAAATTCCAGTCTGTGTTTATTGTTTGAAGCAATTATCTCTGTCATTTTATTCATTGCGGATATTATAGATGCAAGCTCCATGTCAGATGTCTCCGGAAGAGTCTTATCGGTCGTTCCGGTCTCAACAAAATCCGATGCATATTCATTCAGTTCCATCAGTAAATTAAACTTTCTGCGTTTCACAAGATAAAGTATTACTGAAAAAATAATAAATACTACAGTTATTGAAATAATCAGAACCTCTCCGATCCTGATTACCGAACGGTAATACTCGTCGGCAGGTTTCAGTGCTATAAAATATACTCCTCCATCGCTTAGAACAGACGGCATTTTTTTGCTGTAGATTATTACTTCGCTGTTTACAATATCAAATTCCGCCGCATTTATAAGTCTTGACACTGTTTCAGGCTTATATTTTTCCGTATCCGCCTCGGATTTAACAATAATACCGCCGTCTTTGTCAAGTATATAATAATTAGTGTCAAACACGTCTGAATATACAGCAAAAAAACGCTCCATATCCGATACTGCCGTCTCTCTGCTGTCAGATGAGTTTAAGCATATTTCAAAATTTTTTATAATTGTGCGGGCCGTCTTATCTATCTCATTATATTCAGACTTTTTTACATAAGACGCTGAAAACGCAAAAATGGAAATTCCTGTAAATACTGCTCCCAAAGTAAGCATTGCAATTGCAGCCAGATACTGAACAATAAGCTGTTTTTTCATACTTTTCTGTCTCTTTACGTCAGCTGCGTTCTTCATCGCATTCAAACTTATATCCCACTCCCCATACTGTTTTCAGCGCCCATTTGTCTGAAACTCCCTCTAGCTTTAAGCGAAGCCGCTTTATATGGACGTCTATGGTTCTGGAATCGCCGTAATACTCAAATCCCCACACCTCGTCAAGAAGCTGATCTCTTGTAAATACCCTGTTGGGATTGGAGGCTAAAAAGAACAAAAGCTCAAGCTCCTTAGGAGGAGTTTCAACCACCTTGCCGCGCACCTTCAATACATACCTTGTCAGATTGATATGCAGATTATCATAAAATAATTCTCTTGATTCCGACGAAGAAGTTGTCTGTCCCACTCTTCTTGAAACAGCCTTGATCCTTGCCAGCACTTCTTTTGTGTCAAAGGGTTTTACTATGTAATCGTCCGCACCCAGTTCCAGCCCGAGAACCTTGTCGAAAACCTCTGATTTTGCCGTAATCATCAAAATAGGCGTATTATAATTTTTCCGTATTTCACGACAAATCTGCCAGCCGTCCATACCGGGAAGCATTATGTCAAGCAGGATAATATCAGGTTTTAAGGCATAAAACTTAACCATACCCTCTTCGCCGTTATTTGAAATTATAGTACTATACCCCTCTTTTTCAAGATAAATCCTCAACAAATCACAAATATTTTTATCATCATCAATTATCAGAATTTTTCCAAGTGACATTTTTTCTTCCTTTTCCTTAACTATATTCAATAAAAACGTGCTAATAAATGGTTATCCTCTTCACTTGTAATACATATATTTTTATTTAATATTAACAAATTATGTGTTAAAAGTCAATACTTATAATATTATAAAAAATAACCAAAATATTTTTCCAGTTATCCTTTGTATAATTTTAACATTAATTTATGCCAAATCTAGTCTGGCATTGTCTATAAATACAAAAATCATTTATATTCTTAAAATCCCCTTGATTTTTCTGAGAAAGTTGGTAAAATAGTAATTAGCACTCAGAGAGTTTGAGTGCTAAAAAAGCTAATAAAATTTTCAGGAGGAATAAATATGACTATCAAACCATTGGCAGACAGAATCGTTATTAAAATGACAGAAGCCGAAGAAACTACAAAGAGCGGTCTTATACTGGCGGCTGCTTCAAAGGAAAAGCCTCAGGTTGCAGAGGTTGTTGCTGTAGGTCCGGGCGGAGTCGTTGACGGTGAAAAAGTTGATATGTATTTAAAAGTGGGCGACAAAGTTTTACTGAGCAAATATGCCGGTACAGAAGTCAAGGTTGACGATGTTGAATACACAATCCTCCGTCAGTCCGAGGTTCTGGCAATAGTAGAATAATCACATTTTAATTTATATTGTAAAGGAGAAATGTTATCATGGCAAAGGATATCAAATACGGCGAGGAAGCCAGAAAATCTCTTCAGTCAGGTATTGACAAGCTGGCTGATACTGTAAAGATCACATTAGGTCCTAAGGGAAGAAACGTTGTTCTTGACAAAAAATTCGGTGCGCCTCTCATTACAAACGACGGCGTAACAATTGCCAAGGAAATTGAACTTGAGGACGCATTTGAAAATATGGGCGCTCAGATGCTCAAGGAAGTTGCTACAAAAACTAACGACGCTGCCGGAGACGGTACAACAACAGCAACACTTTTGGCTCAGGCAATGATCCGTGAAGGCATGAAGAATATTGCAGCAGGCGCTAACCCGATGATCGTTAAAAAGGGTATGGCAAAGGCTGTTGAAACAGCAGTGGGTACCGTTATTTCAAATTCAAAGAAAATTGAAGGCAGCGACGATATCGCAAGAGTTGCAACAGTTTCTTCAGCTGATGAAAATGTAGGCAAACTTATCGCAGACGCTATGGAAAAGGTTACAGCTGACGGCGTAATTACAATTGAAGAAAGCAAAACTGCTGAAACCTACAGCGAAGTTGTTGAAGGCATGCAGTTCGACAGAGGCTACATTTCTCCTTATATGGTTACAGATACAGAAAAAATGGAAGCTGTTTACGACGATCCATATATTCTTATTACAGATAAAAAAATCGCTTCAATCCAGGAAATTCTTCCTCTTCTGGAACAGCTTGTTCAGTCAGGCAAAAAGCTTGTGATCATCGCTGAAGACATCGAAGGCGAAGCTCTTACAACTCTTATTCTCAACAATCTCAGAGGCACATTCAAGTGCGCAGCTGTTAAGGCTCCGGGATTCGGCGACAGACGTAAGGAAATGCTTCAGGATATTGCTATTCTTACAGGCGGTCAGGTAATTTCAGAAGAACTCGGTCTTGAACTTAAGGATACAGCTATCGAACAGCTTGGACGTGCAAGACAGGTTGTTATTAACAAGGAAAATACAATTATTGTTGACGGTTCCGGAAACTCTGACGATATCAAGAACAGAACTGCTCAGATCAAAGCTCAGATTGAAACAACAACATCTGATTTCGATAAAGAAAAGCTTCAGGAAAGACTTGCAAAGCTTTCAGGCGGTGTTGCAGTTATCAAGGTAGGCGCTGCAACTGAAATCGAAATGAAAGAAAAGAAACTGAGAATCGAAGATGCTCTTGCAGCTACAAAGGCAGCCGTTGAAGAAGGTATTGTTGCCGGCGGCGGTACTGCTCTTATCAATGCAATTCCTGCTGTTGAAGAGCTTATTCCTTCACTGGAAGGCGATGAAAAGACAGGCGCTCAGATCGTTCTCAGAGCTTTGGAAGAACCTGTTCGCCAGATTGCACTCAATGCAGGTCTTGAAGGCAGCGTCATTATAGATACTATTAAGCGTTCAGGCAAAACAGGCTATGGTTTCGACGCTTACAATGAAACATACGTTGATATGATTCCTGCCGGAATCGTAGATCCTACTAAGGTAACTCGTTCCGCACTCCAGAATGCAGCTTCAGTTGCCGCTATGGTTCTTACAACTGAAAGTCTTGTAGCTGATATTCCTGCACCGGAACCGGCTCCTGCAATGCCTCAGGGCGGTATGGGAATGGGATATTAATCCGATAACCTCCTCTTATTTAAACTATATATGTCTGAAAAGACGAACCGACTTCTGCATAATGCAGAGGTCGGTTTTTTTGCTGATTTCATTCTGTTTGCCCTTTTAATGTCCATCCGGCATAGTTAGCTGTCATAACATTTAGCATATCCGCATATTCAAGCTCGGAAATATAAAAACCGATATAAAGTGTATCATTGCCCATATCGCTTGTACTGCCTGAATCCACCAGCTTTTCATTATGAAGTATTACAGCATAAAAGCTGTCCTTGCATATCTGATAAATATCATCTGACTCATAATAATCGTCCGGATTTATAAAATCCGATATATTAGAACCACCCAATTTATATCCGTTCATATTTGCTGAAAGCGTTTCTTCAAGCTCTTCTTTTGTAAGACCGTATTCTTCCATAGTCGACAGTTTATCAAAAGCCTCCTGACCGTAATACACCTCATATGTTCCCGTACAGTAAGGCATGTTATGATCCTCTTCTAATTGATAATAAATAAATTCTCCGTCAGATCCAAGACAAAGCTCCGAACCATCTTTGGCAATAAATGTATTTCCGCTGATATAATCCCCTGCTGCAATATTAAACGACGCTGTTTTTGTAATATCACGTACATCAACCGAAAGATCATTTTCACTGGGACTCTGACCGGCAAATGTAACAACCGTATTCTTCTGAGGAACAATCAAAACATCAATTGAAAAGAAAATACCATTTACTTTCATATCTATTCTGCCGATATATGATTCCAAATTATCAGACGTAACAAATGATGTAAGAGTATCATCAGACCTGACTATCTCATTGCTTTCAGAGTATATATCCTTCAGATGCTGAAAAAATTCTTCAGGAGTATAACTGCCTAAACTTGAAACGCCCTGAAGCTGGTAAACATTTTTTTCGTCCGGCGTAGCAAATGTGCCCTCATGACCATTCAAAGGCTTCCAGCTAGAGTCAACCATAAAGGAAACATTGTCGACTGTACATGTCTGATACGACAATGCTTCTGTTGCCTGTTCCGCAAACGCCTCCGTATTGATTTCTGTTGTTTCCTCGGACAGTTCTGATGTAACCGATGTTTCAGCAGAGCTTTCATCACTGCTTTCGATTGTACTTTCTTTTTTAGTATTTCCGCACGCTGTCAGGGCAACAGATAATGCAAGCGCCAATATTGGTAAATAAAATTTTTTCATGAAACAAATTCCCCCTTATACTAGTAATTTTTATAATTATACTATATTTTTTAATTAAAGTCAAAAATACTCAAAAACTGAAAAAATTAAATACTATGAAAATTATCTCCAGTTTTTCAACACTTTTCTATTGATTTTTTATTCAAAATGTAGTATAATAAAATTATTATATTTATGTTAGGAGAAAAATAATGGTAAATGATATTATAGAGGAAATTAAGAAAGGACTTACCGGAAACGCCTCCCATGACGCAAATTATCTTCATGATCAGGCAATGAAGTACAGAAACCATGAAAATTCGGAAGAAATCCTCCGCATACTCAGCGACATGACGTTCGATCTTCTGCCTGACGATAAAAAAGAAGCGCTGCATAACGCTATGTTTATAGGCGACAAAAGAATTGATCAGGCGTACAATGAAGTAAATAACCTTTTTAAAAACAGAAAGCTCGACGAAGCCGCCGAGCTGATGAGTAAAATTGAAAAACAAGCTGATACATACTTTGACCACACGGAAAAAACTAAAAAATATTCATTCAGAAACCGTTTTGACGAATACCTTTTCGTAGAACTTTATAAGCCGGAAAAGCAGTATGAAAGAACTCCTTTTGATTTCTGCACTTATCTTGCCTTTTACGGATATATCCTTGTTGAAATGAAAAAGCCTGAAGAAGCGGTAAGGGTTCTCGAAAAGGCAATCAAATATAATCCTGTGAACACCGGACCCCGTTTTGAAATGGCTGAATGCTATAAAGTTCTCCGCAATCCTGAAAAGCTTTTTGAGTGCGTAAAAGAAACACTTAAAATCGCTTCCACTCCGGCAGATATCGCTAGATGCTACTGCAATCTTGGATATTACTGTATTGATATCAAGGATTATGATTCAGCTGTATGCTTCTATTATAACAGTATGCTTTACGTTCCGAATGATAATATAAAAGGCGAATTGCAGCATATAAGCATGCTTACCAAAAAACCAATTACACCTCCTTCCAAAGAAGATATTCTGAAAGCTTTTGAAAAATATAATCTTCACCACGGTCCAAGTCAGGTCGTAATCAACATGGCATACTCTCTGGGCGAATACTGTGTTGAACACAATGCCCGTCCGGAAGAATCTATATACTACTACAGTATAGCATACAATCTGACAAGAAATGAAGATATCAAGAAAAAAATAGACAAGCTTTCTGCACAAATAAAGAAACAGTAAAATTACTTCATCAGCTGCTCACGCATAAACGTGAGCAGCTTTTTCTCACGCCTTGATACCTGAACCTGAGTCATACCAAGCTTTTGTGCGGCTGCCGACTGAGTAAAATTCTTATAATACCGCAAAAATATAAGTTCACGATCTTTTGGCTCCATCATTTCCAGAACCTGACGCAAAGCAACAGTATCTCCGATTTCTATATCCGGCGACGGTGCGGCAACATCTATCTGTCCGCCGCCCTCTTCGGAGCTGTCAGTAAGAGAAACTGGAGGTAAACTGACCGACAATGCCTCTGCAATGGCACACTCGTCAGTATCCAGCTTTTTACCAAGTTCAGACAATGTAGGCTCACGCCCAAGCTCCTTTGACATTTCATCTCTGACACGTACCGCTTTCAAAGACAGCTCTTTCAGGCTTCTGCTTACCTTAACCGTTCCTCCGTCACGGAAAAGACGTTTGATTTCCCCCAGAATGACCGGTACGGCATAGGTCGAAAACTTAACGCCTCTTTCACAGTCAAAAGCCTCCGCAGCTTTAAGAAGACCTATACAGCCGGCAGAATATAAATCATCATATTCTATACCCCTTCCTCTGAAACGGTTAGCGCAAAGATGAACCAGTCCCAGATTCTCTTCCGGCAAAGGCTTATTCATTTGCCGCCCCCAGCTTTTTTCTCATTGTTACTACAGTACCTTTTCCCACAGTACTTTTAACTGTCAGCTTGTCCATAAAACTTTCCATAACGGCAAATCCCAATCCGGCTCTCTCTTCACAGGGAGCAGTAGTATACAGCGGTTCCATAGCGCGTTTAACGTCCGGAATTCCGCAGCCCTTATCCTTAATTCTTATGTATATTTCATTATCGTTAAGTATTCTTGCAGTTATTTCAATTATTCCTTCCGTACCTCTGTAAGCATGAACTATACAATTGGTAACTGCTTCTGAAACGGCAGTTCTTAAATCGGCAATATCCTCGATCCCCGGGTCAAGAAATGCTGCAAAAGCACAAACTGCCGTTCTGGCAAAGCCTTCATTTTCCGATTTGCTTTTAAAACTTATTTTCATTTCGTTTACAATCTTCATTTTTTCGCCTCCTCACACATTGCAGATTGACGCTAAACGGTCAATTCCGGAAAGTCTCATAACCTTTTTTATATGAGGGGGAGGATTTCTGACAACTAAGTTTCCTCCGATTTCCTGCATCAGCTTATACCTGCCCATAACCAGTCCGATTCCTGAGCTGTCCATAAATCCCACTTCAGAAAAATCCATAATAAGCTCTTCCGGCTGATTTTCACGAAGAGAAAAGTCTATATCCTGACGAAGGGATTTTGCGTTATGATGGTCAATTTCACCGGATAATAATGCAATCACTTTATTATCTTCATTTATAATCTTTACAGACATTTCTTTTTAACCTCCTGCTTAAAAACTCTGTATTTTTATTGTATTATAAGATGTGTAAATTTTTTGTAGAAACATGCAATCATTAAAACTATTATATTTAAATCAACTATAAAAGTAATGTGCTGCATAAGAAATTATGCAGCACATTACTTTTTCTTCTTTTAACAAACAAAAGGCTTCCTTACGGAAGCCTTTTGCCATGATATAGGGATTATTGGGGATTTTAATTTAACGCTGGGGTAAACGTTAAATCGAAATGTTTATACTCATTTACGAGTATGGTCATATTATATAATTCCAGTGTGAAATCTTTGTGAAAAGTCCTTGAAAAAACTCTGAAACAATATGATTATTTCTGTTTTGTCTGATTATTATCTTTTTTGTCATATTTTTTCTCGGAAAACCGTTTACTGTAAAATTTATGCTCTGTTTTCTTACTGTCTTCCACGCTTTCAGACTGTTCCGGCTTTACAATATCCTTAATTTCAAACCAGAATGTAGAACCCTTTCCTACAACGCTGTAAACTCCGAAATTATATTCATGCTTCTTAAGAATAGCTTTTACGATTGAAAGTCCCAGTCCTGTCCCCACTACTTCCCTCTTATGATTTTCCGAACGGTAATATTTATCAAAGATAAGCTTTATCTTTTCAGGAGCAATTCCCTCTCCGGTATCCGATACTTCTATACGGACGCAATCCGCTGAATTTTTCTGTTTTATGAAAATCTGCTTGTCCTCACCGGTATAATTAACGGCATTATTAATCAGATTGTAAATAACCTGCTGAATCTTTATTATATCGCAGCGTACTATTGCGTCCCCGTCAGGTTCAAATGAAATATGATAATCGGATTTTTTGGAAATTCCTTCATATCTTGCAACTATATCCTCAAGAAGGATTCTTATATTGAATTCAGTATAATTAAGCTCCTGATTACCGTCCTCAAGCTTTGAAAGGTCAAGCATGTCGTTTACAAGCTGTGCCAGACGGTCCGTTTCTTCAATTATTATTTCAAGATGTTCGTTTCTTTTCTGAGGATTATCTCCTGACAAATCCCTGATCATTTCAGCGTAAGCCTTAAGCATGGTAAGAGGAGTTCTAAGATCGTGGGAAACATTTGCTATAAGATCGCGCTGCATAGCGTCGACCTTTGAGATCTGCTGACCGGCATAAGTAAGCGTACTTGCAAGCCGCTGAATTTCAAGGTAGTCTCCTCCCTCAAATTTTATACTGTAATTTCCGGCAGCCATTTTTTCAGCTGACTTAGTAATTTTTACAATCGGTTCGGCTATTTTTCTAGCCATAAAAAATGAAATTACAATACTGAGAATAATAAGATAAATTGTTATAATAAGAAGCTGACGTTTTATTATTGACGCAGTGGAGCCTACGGGTACAAGCGGAGTATTGATGAGTACATACCCTTCAGGAGAGTCGGCACTGCCTATTACCACAGCGAATACCAGCATATCATTGCTTATTGCACTGTTATATTCCTTAAAATATATTTCTTTTTTACCGCTTTCCTTCAGCTTGTTTAAAAATTCTCCTTTCATGGAATCAGGACTGTGTATAAGGCAGCTTTTGCCCAGAGTATCCTTTGTATAAATGACTCTGCCGTATTTGTCCACAATTTCAATACATAAATCATTTGAAATAGCAATTGTTGTAAGCGTTCTGCCGTAATCGTCATCACCGTATTCATCAACTATTTTTTTCGCCGAAAGCTTTACATCGGAAATCTTCATTTTTTCATAAAAGTTTTCAAGAAAAACAATCTGAAAAAACCACAGCATTATAAATACTACAGCCGTAAAAAACATGAAGTATTCCCATACTTTAAATCTAAGGCTTACGGCATTTTTAATTTTGGACGTATTCAAATTTATATCCCATTCCTCTCAATGTAACAATAAATTTTCTGTATTGTCCCAGACTGTTTCTCAGCATTTTAATATGAGTATCTACAGTTCTGTCATCACCGAAAAAGTCATATCCCCAGACTTCCTCCAGAAGCTTGTCCCTTGTCAGGGCAAGATTTTTATTTTTTACCAGATAAAAAAGCAAATCATACTCTTTCGGCGTCATCGAAGCTTTTTCACCGTCAACATAAACTTCGCGTCCGGCAATATCAATTTCAAGACCCTCAAAAACAAGCTTTTCCGGTACAGTCGATTCTGAAACGTTGTTTCTTTTCAGTACAGCCTTTATTCTTGCCATAAGCTCCTTAGGAGAAAAAGGCTTTACAACATAATCGTCAATTCCAAGCTCAAAGCCGAAAAGCTTATCATATTCTTCACCTCTTGCAGAAAGCATGATGACCGGTATCGTTTTATATTTCTTTATTTCCTTGCAGGTCGAAAAGCCGTCCAGCTTGGGCATCATTATATCCATTACAATAAGGTCGAAATCTTCGGACTTTACCATTTCAACGGCTTCCATACCGTTTTCCGCTTCGGCAACTTCATAGCCCTCAAATTCCGCATACTCTCTGACAACTCGTCTGATATTTACTTCATCGTCAACAACAAGAATTTTATACATACGTCATTCTCCTTTAATCCTTTTATATTATCATGAATTTACAGCTATATTATAATTCATAAATGTGTATATTAAGTGAAAAATAAAAAAAGATTTGAGTATTAAACTTTTTAAAAAATATGTTAAATCAAACTGTCATTGTTGACATTTTCAATAAAAATTGGTATAATACTATTAATCTGTTATATGTTTTCAACAAAATAAATTTACGGCGTGCCGTTCGCCTAAATAATAAGCGGCTGGGAGGTAAAAATGAAAAAGCGTATTGGTATTCTTACAAGCGGCGGAGACTGTCCCGGACTTAACGCAACCATCAGAGGCGTTGCAAAGGCATGCTATGAAATGATGGGCGAGGATAATGTAGAAATCGTAGGAATTGCCGAGGGGTATTACGGTCTTATAAACAATATCTGCCGTGATATGAAGCCGGAAGAATTCTCCGGTATTCTCACAAGAGGCGGTACTATTTTAGGCACAAAACGTCAGCCGTTTAAAATGATGCAGGTCATCGGCGACGATAATGTGGACAAAGTAAAAAACATGAAAGAAACCTACAAAAAACAAAAGCTTGACTGTCTCCTTACTCTCGGCGGCAACGGTACACATAAAACTTCACGTCTGCTCTCAGACGAAGGACTCAACGTAATCGGCCTGCCGAAAACTATAGACAACGACATTTACGGAACTGATGTAACCTTCGGTTTCCATACCGCCGTTGACATTGCCACAGACGCTCTAGACAGACTTCACACCACCGCAAACAGTCATTCAAGAATTCTTCTTTGCGAGATCATGGGCAACAAGGCCGGCTGGCTTACCTTGAACGCCGGAATCGCAGGAGGCGCCGACATTATTCTTATTCCTGAAATTCCTTATGACATTGATAAGGTATGCGAATCTGTACTGAAAAGAAGCGAAAGCGGTAAGAATTTCTCGATCGTCGCCGTTGCAGAAGGTGTGTTTGACCACAACGAAGCTCAGCTTAAAAAGAAAGAACGTGCAAGACTTCGTGCTGAAGCGGGAATCACTACCGCTACAAATAGAATAGCCGCACAGATCCAATCAAAAACCGGACTTGAAACCAGAACCTGCGTTCCCGGACATATGCTCAGAGGCGGTAGTCCAAGCGCTTATGACAGAATCCTTGCAACTCAGTTCGGAGTACACGCCGCAAAACTTATTTCCCAGGAAAAATACGGCAGAACTGTTGCAAAAATCGGCGGAAAAATTACAGCAAATAAGCTTGAAGATATCGCAGGAAAAACAAAATTTGTGGATCCGTCCGATCAGCTTGTTAAAACCGCTAAAAATTTAGGAATATCTTTCGGGGATTGATAATGACTGATACTAAAAAAGGATTTTTTAACAGTCTTCCTGGATTTAGAAGCGGAAAAATCGCCAAAAAGATTATAGCTGTGGGTTTGATTTATATTCCGTTGATTATTTCTTTGCTGGGTATAATTGTATATACTAATAACGCTTTTAAAGAATATAAGTATGATAATATTATTAATGCGGTAATTTGCACAATTATAGCTGTTTTGGAAATTTTGGCTGTTATTGCAGCTTTAATTATTGAAAAAAAGTCGAGTTCTAAAAATAAGCATGCTATTGAAATAATTACCGGATTTATCTTCACAATACTTGCCTTTGCATTGTTTACTGCATTTAACAGTTTTCATACCAATGAATATAATTTATACCTTGAAAACAAAAAGGAGTCCAAACAAGCAGCCGTTATTACAGAACTTTCAACAACTGCGGTTTCAAAAAAAGAAAGCATTACTTTAGCTTCGACAGCTGTGTCAGTCAAAGTAACCGAAACCGAAGCTGACGCTGAAACTGAATTGCCAAAAACCTCTAGAGCGGAAACTAAAGCAGAAACGACAACAACTGTGATTTTACAAACAGAACCCACAGAATTACAGGAGAAAACTGAACCTACCCAATATACATGGCTTCGTGCAACAGGACATTTATATACAGGTGTTGATTTATATCTGGTCATGGATACAGGCGAATTCCTTTACGGAACCATCATGGATATAGACAACGATACGGATCAGGTTTTACTATACACTTATGAAAATGACACAACTCAATGGGTCGACCGCCATGCAGGAATGTTTCTAAAATCTCTTTATATAAGGTCTGACGATGATTGCTTACCGCAATAAAGAGCATAATTTATTTTATTGAATGCAAATATAGTAAGTATTAATATAATAAAATCGAATCCTGTTTTAACTATATTTTTTTCTAATAAATATAACAAAAGCAAGCAGAACTGATAAAATTCAGTTCTGCTTGAACTGTTTATAACGATATTTTGTGTATTATTTTTTTATAAATAAACTAAATGTTGCTATAAACAGTGAGAATATGGAAAATTTTTAGTAAATTTTAATAATGACATAAATCAGGATAAATGTTATAATGGAATAAGTATAAAAAAATTCCGAAATACTGAAAATAGTAAAAATTTTACAGAAAGATTGGGATTCATATGCCGAAAAATTATGACGTAATTATTGCCGGAAGCGGTACTGCCGGACTTTATGCAGCTATTAATCTTCCGTCCGAGCTTAAAATACTGATACTGTCAAAGCGTGATTTGCTGCTTTGCAACTCTGCCCTTGCACAGGGCGGTATTGCAGGTGTATACGATTCGCCGAATGATAATATTCAACTCCACCAGAATGATACTATGATCGCAGGCGGTTTTAAAAACAATACTGAAAACGTTCATATTCTTGTTTCCGAAGCCGCTCAGGACATTCAAACGCTTATTGATCTGGGTGTTGACTTTGACAGAACTCCCGACGGAAATCTCCACAGAACACTTGAGGGCGGACACTGCCGCCACAGAATTTTTCACCACAAGGACGCTACAGGCTTTGAAATTGTCTCAAGACTGCTGGACAAGGTAAAAACTCTGCCTAATGTTGACATTATGGAAAATACCTATTTATGCGGAATAAAAAAAACCTCTACAGGATTTTCTGTCGATACATGGAAAGAGGAAAAACGCCAAAGCGTCAACTGCCATTATATGATTCTTGCAACAGGCGGAATCGGAAGAGTTTATGAATACACTACAAATTCCGCTATCGCTACCGGAGACGGTATTACATTCGCTTATGAAATGGGTGCGGACATTAAAAATCTGAGCCTTGTTCAATTCCATCCCACAGCTTTCAACAACAAGCACACAAGGGAGTGTTTCCTTATTTCCGAAGCTGTAAGAGGCGAGGGCGCATATCTGCTCAACAAAAACGGCGAACGGTTTATGCATAATTACGACGACAGACTTGAACTTGCTCCCAGAGACGTTGTTTCCCATGCAATAATTCTGGAAAGCCGAAAGCTTAATTCCAATGATTTTTATCTCGACATTTCAAGAAAAGATCCCGAATTCCTTAAAAACCGTTTCCCTATGATTTACAAAAATCTGCTTAAGCAAGGTTATGATCTTACCAAGGATAAAATTCCTGTGTTCCCATGTCAGCACTATCTTATGGGCGGAATTAATGTGGATAATTACGCAAGAACAAAAATTGAAAATCTTTATGCGGCGGGAGAATGCTCTCACACAGGCGTACACGGCAACAATCGTCTTGCAAGCAATTCTCTGCTAGAAGCTCTGGTATTCTCAAGACGTGCGGCTTCTGATATTGCTGAGAAGTCGGCTGATATGCCTAAGGAATTTGAAAATTACGAATTTGAAATACATAAAGACGCCGTTCCGATTCCTCATGGCTTCAGAACAGAAATCCGCCGCATAATGCAGCAAAGCTATTTTGTTATTCCCGACAAAAAAGCTGCCGTTGAAGGCTTTGAACGTATAAAAGAAATCAAATCTGATTTGACAACCGGTAACTATTTAATTAATCCGGATTACATTGAGGCAAAATCGCTTGCTACAGTAGCTTATCTGATTTTAAAGGAAGTAATTTGAAAGGATAAAAAATATGCTTAACCAGATTTATATTGACAATATTATTAATACGGCTTTATTCGAAGATATTAATTATATCGACGTAACTACAGATAATCTTATTGATGACAGTCATCAGAGCAGCGCTTATTTTATCGCCAAGGACAGCGGAGTTCTCTGCGGTATTGACATTGCCGCAAGAGTATTTGAGCTTGCAGGCGGAAATGTTGAAACGGAAATTCTTTTAAAGGACGGTACTCAAGTAAAAAAAGGCGATGTCATCGCCAATTTAAAGGGCAGTACCAAAACCCTGCTCAAGGGCGAACGCACCGCATTAAACCTGCTTCAGCATATGTCAGGCATCGCTACCGCTGCAAACAAATGCGTCAGGCTGGCTGAGGGAACTAACGCTAAAATTACCGATACCAGAAAAACCTTGCCGGGACTAAGAGCCTTACAAAAATATGCCGTAACAGTAGGCGGAGGAAGAAATCACCGTTTTAACCTCTCAGACGGAGCCATGCTCAAAGACAATCATATCGACGCTTACGGTTCTATCACAGCCGCTGTCAGAGCGCTTCGTGAAAAAGCCGGACACATGCTTAAAATTGAAGTAGAGGTGCGTACCTTTGAGGAACTAAAAGAGGCTCTTGACTGCGGCTGTGAAATTATAATGCTTGACAATATGAGTACGGAGGATATGAAAAAAGCAGTTGAAATCACCGCCGGACGCGCAAAGCTTGAAGCTTCCGGAAATATTACTCTTGATAACCTTCGTGAAACTGCTCTGACAGGGGTCGACATTATTTCATTGGGAGCGCTCACCCATTCAGTTAAATGTTTTGATATATCTATGAGAATAAAAACGGCAGAATAAGGAAAATACGGAGGGCGTTTATGCAGAAAAAATTTTCTTTCAAAAACAACCGACTTGCCAAAACCATCGTATTCAGCGGTACTGTACTGATTATTGTCGCATTTATTATAATGCGATATGAGGGATTTTTTGCGGTAGTTTCGGCTATTATGAATATTTTCCGTCCGATCACAATCGGATGCGTGATCGCTTTTGCTCTCAACCGTCCTCTGAATTTTTTTCACGTCCGTTACAGACGTCTTTTTGCAATGATAAAAAATTCATTCAGAAACAAAAAGCACGGCAGAAAGATCCATTTGGTATCGGGAAAACCGCCTTTTATTGCGGCGTGTCTGACGACATATCTTCTTACTATCGCCATATTAGTCGGTATCATTTGGTTTATTGTACCGCAGATATCAAACAGTATAACTCTGTTCAGAGACAATTTCAGCGATTACGCTAATAATTTTGCAAATTTTATTGAATCAAACAAATTCAATATCCATTCATTCTTAGACGATAAAATTGATATTAACGAGATAATGGAAAAGATACAGAACAAGCTGTCAAGCATAACCGAATATATACCGACGGTATTAAGCAAAACCTACGATATTACTTCCGGTATAATTAATGGAACTATAGACGTTGTTGTGGGAATTGTTTTTTCAATATATATTTTGCTTGACAAGCAAAGTCTCAAGAAGAATGCAAAATCTATTACCAAACTTATTATAAAAGGCAGCAAATATGATAAATTCGAAAGAATTATAAAAATTGCTTATGATACCTTTTCAAACTTTATAAGCGGACAGCTTATGGAAGCGGTCATTTTAGGCATATTATGTTTTATCGGCATGACGATATTCGGCTTTGACTACGCTCCGCTTATCAGCGTTATAATTGGTATAACAAACATGATACCTATTGCAGGTCCGATTCTGGGTACTATCCCATGTGCGCTGATACTGCTTCTTGTAAACCCGATAAGAGCCGTATGGTTTGTTGTATTTATAATTATTATCCAGCAGATTGATTCTAACCTGATTTATCCAAAGGTTGTGGGAAATTCAATCGGACTGCCGGCGCTATGGGTATTGTTTGCTATTACGGTCGGCGGCGGACTGGGAGGCGTTCTGGGAATGATTCTGGGAGTACCGATAGTATCGATTATATATACTCTGGTGAATGAAAAAATAAGAGAAAATGAGAAACCGAAAAAAGAAATGTCATGAAGGATTTTTATAAAAATTAGAAGTTTTAGTCAAGCTTTTTTACCCGTAGGGCACTTACGCTCAGCTTGCGGAAATTGCTCTCCGCAGAAATAAAAGTTTCGATCAAACCTTTTCAAAGGTTTGCGGAATCCAAAGGCAGAGCCTTTGGTCGCCCTCCGCAGAGGGCGAAAGTCTTTTGCCGTAGGGGCGCATTTACGGGGGTGAATTTTAAAACAGTCCTGTGGACTGTTTTAAAAGAGGGGACGCTTTGCAAGTGAAAGCGTCCCCTAATTTTATATATCTTTTACATGAACAAGCATATTTTTTGTAAATTCAAGTTGTTTAGGAGTAAGACCATCTATAGTTTCAATTATCTCATTTCTATCTTCTATTAGATTATATTTTATTTCATCTTGCAATAAATAATTAGGTGTTACCTTTAATGCATTGCATAATTTAATTAACATAACCGAATTTGGATAACGTCTGCTTTTTTCATAAGAACGAATAGCAATTTCTGTGGTATCAGCCAGTTCTGCAAGCTTTTCCATTGTTATACCTTTGTCTAATCTAACTTTTCTTAATCTTGTTCCAAAATTATTCATAAAATTACTCCTTCTATTGAACCTGTTACATTAATTGTATATGTTGTTAGCTATAAAATTAAGATACAAAATGTAACGGTTAAGCATTCAAAAGTAAAAAAATACTATTTCACTTACACATTTTGACAAAATATTCAATTTATATATGATATATTTAGTATCGGTAAGAGTAAAAAAATGTTATAAAAGGAGACAAAATTTATGAATAAAAATATTTATAAAATAATAGCTCAAAAAAATGGAGTATCAATAAAAAGCGTAAAAAAAGAAATAGAAAAAGCTATAAAATTTGCATATCAAGACCCTAATTTATATGCACAAAGTGTACCTAGAAAAAATAAGATACCTACTGTTGATGAAGTTATTGCTTTTAGTTTAACTAAAATAAAGTAATATTAAATTTTTATCGCTTTTATCATGTAAACAAATTGCTCCACTAGATTATATTTTGTTGGTTCAAAACTATCTATTTCTTGAAATAATTTACTTTTATTTGAAATTAAATTATAATATATTTCATCTTGAAGTAAATAATCAGGTGTTACTTTTAAAATATTACATATTTTTATTAATGAATCAGTGTTGGGATATCGTTCAGAATGTTCATATTTACGAATAGAACCATAACTTAAGCCGGTTAATTCAGCTAATTGATCTATTGTTAAATCTCGTTTATGTCTTATATAGCGTATTCTATCTCCTAAACAGTTCACTTTTCATTCTCCTTTTTTGTATGGTTTCCGTTACATTTTAATTTTATACTAATTTCAAGCAAATTGTAAGCCGTATAATGTAACGGTATGAGTAACAAAAGTGACGGTTTTGTCGAAAATATTTAAAAATTATATTTAAAGCAGAAGATAAGGGGACGCTTTCACTTGCAAAGCGTCCCCTCTTTTAAAACAGTCCACCGGACTGTTTTAAAATTCACCCCCCGTAAATGCGCCTCTGAGGCAAGGACTTTCGCCCTCTGCGGAGGGCGACCAAAGGCTCCGCCTTTGGATTCCGCAAACCTTTGAAAAGGTTTGATCGAAACTTTTAATTTTTTACTTTAACTTCTAATCTGTTAATTCCTATTTTCCCCATTTCCCGTAAGCTTTGACACAATCAAATATACCGCACCGCCAGCACACACCGCAATCGGTAATGCATACCTATTAACGAGCGGTATATGCGGATACACACTCCATGCCGTTAACGCACAGAATAGTCCTGATATGACCGCTGGCATAAGTGATTTTAAAATGCGTATTTTAACTCCGGCGGCTTTTGAGTAAACCAAAATTGATAAAACAAATATTACAAAATAACATAGCAGTGTTGATATCGCCGCACCTGATACATTTATTTCCGGAATCGGTATTAATAAAAGATTTCCTGCAAGCTTTACCGCTACTCCTATAAGCATAAGCTTTACGGGTGCGTCCGCTCTGCCGATCGCTTGCAGACAACTGAACAGAGGAAATGATAGTGCAAGGAATATTACTCCGACCCCAAGAAATATCAGACTTTCTTCTGAAACTAAACATTCCTGTACACGGTTGGGAAAAAGGAAGAGAAGTATCGGTTTTGCAAGAAAGCTTATGCCTAATCCAGAGGGTACGGCGAGAAAGGCAGTTGCCTTTATAACGTTTTCCGACAGCCTTTTTACAGAGGCTGAGTCCTTTTTGGCCCAGCTTTCCGCAATGTTTGGAAGTATTCCCTTGCCAAACATGTTGGTAATTGATGGTATAAGATTGAAAATGGTAACGGCAAGACCGTTAAATGAACCGTATATAAATTCTGAAAGTTCAATTGGGTCTATATCGTTCAGACCGTATTTGCCTATAAGATATTCCGGAGCGGATTTAATGGATTTGTCAAGACAACGAATTATTGTGGCAAGGTCAATGAGAGAAGTAAGATTGGTGACAATTGAACCGAGAGCTACGGGAATAAGTATTTTAAAAATTGCTTTTATTATTGATTTTGTACTTTCTTCACTGCCTGATGCTATTTCCGGAGAATTACTCTCCAGTCCGGTTCCTCGTATGTAAAGAAAAAGCGTACCGGCAAGAGTAGATAAGCTTATGCCAAGTACGGAAGCGGCAGCAGCAACGGCAAGTATGTCTGTTCCTTCGGGAAAATGGGTAAGAACTTTGTCAGGATTAGTCAAAACATAGGAACAAAGAGCAAGTCCTGCGGCAAGACGTACTAACGCTTCTATAACCTGTGACACTGCGGTTGGGTACATGTTTCGCATACCCTCCCAGCAACCTCGGTAAACGGCTGTTAAGCAGCCGAAAAATACCGACGGTGCAATCATCAGTATGGATAGCTCGGCTTTAGGACATGCGGCGATTTTTTCAGAAAAAGGTCCTGCAAGAAGAGCTACTGCTACAGTACCGGCAAGTCCTGCGGCGGAAAATAAAAGAAGTGAAACCTTCTGTATTTTTTTTACGTTTCTATAATTTCCGAATGCACAGCTTTCAGCAGTAAGCTTAGCTACAGCAGTGGTAAGCCCTGTGGCAGTGAGAGCATAGACCGGAAGAAACAGTCCGTAAGCACAGCTGAAATAACTCATTCCCACTCCGCCCAGCATGTTTGTGAGTGGAATTTTAAATAAAGCGCCTATTGCCTTTGCTATTATTGCAGAGGCAATAAGTATAACTGAACCTTTCAGAAAGCTTTGTTTTTTCAAATTTATCTCCTTTCTGATATCCTTATTGCTTAATAAAATAGCATTGATTTTGTTTAAAATGCATAATGATTTTGTAATTTACTAAAAAAAATATTGCTACTAGTGCAAATGTGTGTTATAATTATATGCAGTTATATTTTTGTATATGAAACGAGGTTGAAAAAAATTTATGAACTATAAATTTTCAGATAAGGTTTCAGGACTTCAGGCGTCTGCTATCAGAGAAATTCTGAAGTTTACGGCAGATCCGGAGGTTATTTCCTTTGCAGCCGGAAATCCTGCGCCGGAGGCTTTCCCTACAGAAGAAATTGCACGTATTTCAGCAGATATTCTAAAGAATGATCCCGTTCTTGCTTTGCAGTACAGTATTTCGGAAGGATATCCTCCGCTGAGAAATCTTCTGAAAGAAGATTTGGAAAAGAAAGGCTGTTTTGATCCTGATACCGATGATCTTATTATTACTTCAGGCGCACAGCAGGCAAATGAATTGTCATGTAAGATTCTTTGCAACGAGGGCGATACGTTAATTTGTGAATCACCAAGCTTTATTGGTTCGCTGAACGCTTTCCGTTCTTATAATGTAAATCTCAAGGGAGTAGAAATGGAAAAGGGCGGCATTAAGCTTGACGTTCTGGAAGAAGTATTGAAAACTTCAGCTGGACAGAAAATGATCTATGTTATTCCGAATTTCCAGAATCCTACAGGGGATACTATGACTCTTGAAAAGAGAAAGGGTCTGTATGAACTGGCTTGCAAGTATGACGCTGTAATTCTTGAGGATAATCCTTACGGAGATTTGAGATTTGCAGGAGAACATATTCCGTCAATCAAGAGCATGGATACCGAAGGCAGAGTTATTTATTCCGGAACCTTTTCAAAGGTACTTGCTCCGGGACTCAGAGTCGGATATGTATCCGGTCCTAAGGAAATCATACAGAAAATTATTGTTTGCAAACAAGTTGCAGATGTCCATACTACTATATGGTCACAGGTTTTATGTTACCGTTTTATGTCAGAATGTAATCTCGATGAGCATTTTGCGGGACTTCGTGAAATTTATAAGAAAAAATGCGGACTTATGCTTGAAAATATGGATAAATATTTTTCAAAGAAAGTCAGCTATTCAAAGCCTGAGGGCGGCTTGTTTATCTGGGCAACGCTTCCGGAGGACAGCAATATGATGGATTTCTGTACAAGAGCCGTAAGAGATTATAAAATCGCAGTTGTACCGGGTACGGCATTTATGATAAATGAAACAGATAAAACAAATTCCTTCCGCTTGAATTTCTCAACCCCGACTGACGAGCAGATCGTAAAGGGAATAGAAATTCTCGGAAATATGACAAAAGAAATACTTGATTAATTTAATATCAGAAAGGAAAGAATAAAAATGGCTAAAAAACGTTCAATACTGGACAGATATACTGCATCTCAGAAATATATTGTATCAAGAGGCAAAGCTCTTACATTTCCGGCATCACCATTCAAAAAAGAACTGAAAAACGACGAGGTATACGGCGCTGTTATCGATATGCCAATGTCGCCGACTGTTCTGTCGACACTGGTATGCTTCGTAAACGGTGCTGCAAACCTGTATTTCAATCTGGGCGGCGAATATGTAAACGCTGCGGCACGTTACAGAGGCGTTGCACAGGCTTCATTTGATTTTATTAAAAATGCGACAGCATGTCTTGACTGCTGTGAAAAAACTACAAAATTTGATATGCCAACAGCTGGCAAAAATTTTGTATATCTTCTTACTAAAGGCGGAGTATATAAAACAGAAATTGCGCCTAATGCAATTCCTAAGGAAGCTGAAAGCAAGAAAAAACTGCATTATTATTATCAGAGAGTAATGGCTGAGCTTAGAACCGCACAGCTTAAGGATCAGGCTGCCGGTATAAGCGATGGGTATATTTCTGCAAAATAATTGAGAATATTAACAGATTTGATGCAGAAAAATACGCATATTTCAATAAAATTGCCAAACTTGCAAAAAACTATTGCAATTTATTAAATTTTGAGGTACTATAATAAAATACTGGAAATCGGGTGAAAATATGACTGACTTTAAGTTTAAAGAAACATACGGCTTAGACGATCTGCTTGAAATTATGAAAATTCTCCGCAGTCCGTCAGGCTGTCCGTGGGATATGGAACAGACGCATAAATCAATAAAAAATGATTTTATTGAAGAGGTTTACGAAGCTATAGAAGCTATAGACCTTGACGATACTGCTTTGCTTCGTGAGGAACTGGGCGATGTTCTGCTGCAAGTCGTTTTTCACTGCCAGATCGAAAAAGAAAAGAATAATTTTGAATTCGATGATATATGCGATGAACTCTGCAAAAAATTGATAGTAAGGCATCCTCATGTATTCGGAGAACTGACAGTTTCCGATTCCGGCGAAGTACTGAAAAACTGGGATAACATAAAAAAAGAAACTAAGGGACAAAAAACTTATACCGATACGCTGGAAAGCGTTGCAAAGTCCCTTCCGGCACTTATGAGGGCTCAAAAGCTCGGTAAGAGGGCTATGAGGGCAGGTATGGATTTTAAATGTACTGAAGATGCTTTGGAATGTATAAAACTGGAAACTGCCGAACTAGAAGAGGCTGTAAAAAGCGGCGAATCAGAACATATTGAAGAAGAATTCGGAGATTTACTGTTTTCATGCGTTAATACTGCAAGGCATCTGGGATTAGATTCAGAACAAGCACTGACAAAAGCATCGGAAAAATTTATAAAAAGATTTGCAGAGACAGAAAAATTAGTAAAGCTGAGCGGAGCTGATATGAAAGCTCTTAGCATAGATGAGCTTGACGTGTTCTGGCGTCAGGCAAAGCAAAATATTTGATTTGGAATCAAAAGAAAAATGGAGGAATTTATAATGACAAAAGCAGAATTAATTACACAGATAGCAGAAAAGAGCGAACTTTCCAAAAAGGATTCTGAAAAGGCACTTGCAGCAGTAATTTCATCAATTACAGAAGCCCTTACAAACGGAGATAAGGTTCAGCTTGTAGGTTTCGGAACATTTGAAATTCGTGACCGTAAGGAAAAAGAATCAAAGAATCCAAGAACAGGCGAAAAAATCATCGTTCCTGCAAAGAAGGCTCCTGCATTTAAGGCTGGCAAGGCACTTAAGGATGCTGTAAACGCATAATTGACGTAAACTTCAGGCAGAGTGTATTCTCTGCCTTTTTTGTTTAAAGGAGAAAATATATGAGATTGGATAAATATCTTAAAATTACACGGCTGATCAAACGCAGAACAATTGCAAATGAAGCGTGTGACGCCGGTAAAATTGTTGTCAACGATAAAATTGCCCGTGCGTCATACGATGTTAAAGTAGGCGATATCATAGAAATCAACATGGGTTCAAAGCCTTTGAAAGTAAAAGTTTTAAATGTTACAGAGTATGCTACCAAAGAAAATGCAGCAGATAATTATACCGTAATTTCATAGAAACAAGCTGAAAACACACTTCTTTTTTCATTATTTTTTTATTCTGCATATTAAGACAGTATTAGAACAAAATTTCTCTTGACAATTTCTCTAAAAAAGTATAAAATAAATATATTGTATAACTTTGCACAATTATTACTGCGGCTTTTTATGCGGCTGTAATTAAATCATAATTTTTAAACGGACCGGACTTTTATTAATAAAAAAATATAATGTTAATCCGGGTGCGTCGAGTGACATGATAAACTATATTCTTGCATTTGATATGCTTAAGGCAGCACCGCAAAATCAGCGGCTTATGACTTCATCTGTACGACAATAATTATGCGGTGCCGCTTTCAATAATAAAAAATATGAATACGATTATGGCAACATTATCCTGCCGGAGTAATACAGTTATTGTACAATTTCTATAACTATATTAAAGGAGGTAATGTGCGGGCAATGAATACTACTGTTGCAATTATATGCTGCATAGCAGCATTGATAGTCGGGGCAGCTGTTTCCGGAGTTATATTTTTCCGTCAGGGAATTGCTTACAGACAAAAACAGGCAGAGTCAATAATGGGCTCCGCAGAAAAAGAAGCTGAGAAAATTCTGGCAGATGCTGATAAAGAAGCTGAATCCAAGAAAAAGACAGCTTTAGTTGAAGCTAAGGACGAAATTCATAAGCTTCGTTCCGATGCAGAAAAAGAAATTAAGGACAGGCGTTATGAAATTTCACGCCAGGAAAGAAGAATTCAGCAAAAGGAAGAAAGTCTTGATAAAAAGAATGATAATCTTGAACGCAAGGAAGAAACTCTTCAAAACAAAATAAAAAAGGCTGAAGAAAATTTAAAGGAAGCTGAAACAATCAAGAAAAGTCAAATGGATATTCTTGAACGTATTTCAGAATTTACAAGAGATCAGGCTAAGGAATATATTCTGGATATGCTTGACGGTGATTTGGTGCACGAAAAAGCTTTGAAAATTGCCGGATATGAACAGCAGATAAAAGACGAATGTGAAGAAAAAGCAAGAAGCTATATTTCTCTTGCTATCGCTAAATGTGCCGCTGATCAGGTATCTGAGGCTACTGTATCCGTAGTTCCCCTTCCTAACGACGAGATGAAGGGAAGAATTATCGGACGTGAGGGAAGAAACATCAGAACCTTTGAAACTCTTACAGGCGTCGACCTTATTATTGACGATACCCCGGAAGCAATTACGCTTTCCTGCTTTGATCATGTCAGACGTGAAGTGGCAAGGATCGCTCTTGAAAAGCTTATAGCCGACGGTCGAATCCATCCTACACGTATTGAAGAAATGGTTGACAAGGCAAAACGCGAGGTTGAGTACAGAATTAAACAAGAGGGCGAAAGAGCAATTCTGGAAACTAATGTACACGGTATGAATCATGAGCTGGTCAAGCTTATAGGACGTCTCAGATTCCGTACAAGTTATCGTCAGAATGTACTGAATCATTCAATTGAAGTAGCGCAGCTTTCCGGTATACTGGCTTCAGAACTGGGAGTAGACGCTAACCTGGCAAGACGTGCGGGACTTCTCCACGACATTGGTAAGGCTCTTACCGCAGAAATTGAAGGCTCTCATGTTCAGATAGGCGTTGACGTCTGCCGTAAGTACAAGGAAAACGCTGAAGTTATCCATGCGATAGAAGCTCATCACAACGATGTTGAACCGAGAACTGTTATTGCCTGTATCGTTCAGGCAGCTGACGCTATTTCTGCTGCAAGACCTGCTGCAAGAAGTGAAAATTATGAAAATTACATAAAGCGTCTTGAAAAGCTGGAAGAGATCTGTACTTCATACGAAGGCGTTGACAAGTGTTATGCCGTTCAGGCAGGACGTGAAGTCAGAGTTATGGTTGCTCCAGAAATCATTAATGATGAACGTATGGTAATTGTTGCGAGAAATATTGCAAAACAAATTGAAGATGAAATGGATTATCCGGGTCAGATCAAGGTTAATATGATTCGTGAAAGCCGTGCAGTTGACTATGCTAAATAAAATAATTGCCCTGTGTATGTAAACACAGGGCTTTTTACAGAGGTGAAAAGTATGGCCGGAGTAATAGTACATCTGGCAGTTGCAGACGCAACTTTTAAAGAGCTTAATATAAAGAACCTTCCCCTATACTACGCTGGAAATGTAGCGCCGGACTGTATTCATTCACGAAAAAATTATCAGCGTGAAATGAAAAAGCATACGCATCTCAGGGACGGTATAAGCGACTGGGATTTTATTCTGCCTGAAAATCTAAAATTATTTCAAAAGCGTCTGGGCAAATTTCAAAAGGAATACTGTAATAAAGGTGATAACCAAGAGCTTTATTTAGGCTATCTGACGCACCTTATAACAGACGAAATGTTTATGAGGACAATTCGTCTGCGGTGTGCTGAGGAGGCTGAAAAAAGCGGTATTTTGCAGACTGATAAAAGCTTTTTCGGTTATATGATGAGAGAGGTCAACGGCGCCGACACTCTAGCGGCAAAAAATATAAATTTTATCAACGATCCTGTTGAAATGATGAAAAAATCTTACGGCTGCTATTTACGGGATTATATAACGGCAAATGAAATGAAAGACGGTATGGAATGGATAATTGATAATTTCTTTTCAGATAAAAACAATTTTGAAAAACCGGCTTTTCTGACTATGCAAATGATTGAGGATTTTATACAAATTGCCGTAAATGAAATTTATAAGAGAATAAACTAAAAAACCGACGGATCTACCGTCGGTTTTAATTTTACATTATATTCCAGAATTCAAATAATCTTCCGAATGAAACCATATCACTCCTGATATCCATAGGAATTCCACCCAGACTGTTTCCATAGTCAAGCACAAATTCATAAATCAGGGCAAAATTAATTATTACTGACACAATTGCCGAAATTAAAAATATTTTATCAATAATCCGCTTATTTGTTGAATTAATTTTACCGTAAAGCGAGAAAAGTACTGCAAATGCGCCAAATATCATCTGCCATGCAAAGTCAACAGCATACCTCGGAGTATAACCGTATTCCCAGATCATTGCCATCTGTATAAGAGGTACTAAAATACACCCTGAAACTATTATGACTGCCGCCAGACGTCTGTTAGGATTATTTGATCTTTTATAAGCTTTACCGCCAAATATATATCCCAAAACAGGTATGGCACGAAATATAATACCCGCTGAACTAAATCCTGCAAGGAAATAATATCCGTTGACCGAAAGCGAATCATAATTGCTTGTCACGAACGGAAATACTGACGAAACCTTTGGTACTGTAAACAAATAATTTATTATTGCTATAAATACCAACGGCAAATGGAACTGTATATGCTGATAATCATAAATGGTAAGTGTATAAGAAATACCAAAATCAAGTATTGAACCAAACCTGAGATAATTATATATCATCTGTACAGAGCCTATCAGTGCAAAAGGAATCAATGCCGCAAGCAGGAATGTTATGACAGGCTTTTTGTTTGCCTTAAATGTGGGATTTGCCGATGTCTTGACGATTTTCTTCACTCCTGCATATATAAACAACAGTGAAACTATACAATAAAGCGCCAAAGCCGCACGGCATAGTACCGCTATGGACAGAAGAATCGTTGCCACGCAAATATTGGGTCTTGATATTTTTCCCTCGCCGACAACTCCGGAACGAAGCAAAAAGTACATACCGGCTATCAGAAATGCAAATCCGCTGACCTGTGCCAGCTCGTAAAAATTACCTATAGTAATACAATACCACACAAACGACGACGCCTGAACGATTACCAGTCCGCTTACAGCCGTTCTATTGGGGATTTTAGGAAACAGACGTTTCATAAACGCACAATATGCAAGACTTAAAAATATAATACCAATTATACTATATATAAACGTCGCCCAAAGAGACGGGAAGTACTTCCCTGTAATCATATGATACGGTAAGAACAGTGTTAATACAGTACCTATACCGTAATAAGAATAATACTTACCATCAAAAAACAGGTGATCCCAAGGATATGAAACTCCTGCCGCACTTCTCTCTGACAAATCATATGGATTTTCAAGATTCAGCATATCCTGCGATGGAGTTTCAAGAAGACTGACCTGTCCCGCTTCAAAAGCGTCAACCAATTCTTTATTCATCTGATTGGTGTCAGGATGGTCAAACAAGCTGAAAATCATGTCTCCCCTTATCGCTAAAAGGCAAACAGCCGCAGAAACAAATACAAGCGTAACTGCCGCCGCACTCAATTTAAAGGTTTTAGACTGACCGCATGATATTTTCATATACGGACAGAGTGCAATCGTTACAGCGAACAGTACAAATCCCAGAATAATAAAAAATCTCAGCCAGGAAAAGTCAAAAGGTATAGGCTTGTTGACAGAAATTCCTTTAACTGTCACTACACTGTTATCTTGAGCAGAAACTTCAAATTTAATATTTCCCGTCTCGCCGAAATAACTGCATACTATGTATTTGCTTGATTCGTTACCGTTAATATACTCCAGATTAGAAACATTCCTCATATCCTTACTGGTTTCGTCGCTGTTGTATATTCTGACTGTTCCTCCTATAGAATTTTCGCTTTCAATATCAATGTAAATATTTTTTATTTGATAATTTACATTATTGAATTCTATAGATACCGTTTCTCCTGAATTTACACTAATAACGTCGGAAGAATTTGCACTGCCGTTTACAGTCGCACGTGATAAAGGCAGTATCATTTCATTAGGCGACGACGGCATAATAAGATTAAACGCTCCGAAATTACAGATAAACGCTTCAAACAACAGTACTGCTGCTGTTCCTGCCGCTATTCCGGTTAGCCATTTTTTATTATTTTCAATAAAGCAAATTATTTTCTTATTTGTTATTTTCCCGTACAATATTTTCGGCAGACCAATAAACAGATCAGCCGCCATTACCGCAATACTCATTGCAGTAAAACCGTTTCCGGCAAAAAAAGATGCTATAACTGCTATTAACTGAACTGCAAATCCGCAAAGTATGACCGCCGATTGTGTTTTGTCTGAAGCTTTGCCTGTTTTCACTAATATATACGATAATATTATAATAATAACAGATAACAAACTAAGAATTACTGTCAAAAACATTGAAAAGTCCCCCGTCAATTTTATTATATATTTTATTATACTATATATAACATAAAAAGTCCAGCAAAAAGCCGGACTTTTTAATTTAATTACGAAATTATTTACATAATATTCCAGAATTCAAACAGTCTTGCGAAGGAAGCCATCGAACGGCGAACATCAGCGGAAATATATATAGGCATACTTCCATAATCAAAAATATATTCATAAATTAAAGCAAAATTTACTACTACTGATATGACCACCGAAACAGCAAAAATAAAATACATTACTCTTTTCATTGGTTCGGAAATATGTTCATGCAATACAAACAGAATCGCAAAAGCGCCGAATATCATCTGCCAAGCAAAGTCAACGGCATATCTAGGCGTATAGCCATTACTCCATACAAGAAACATTTGAATAAACGGAACAATAATACAGCCTGAAATTATTATTATCGCCGCCAGACGTTTGTTGGGATTAGTTGACTTTTTATAGGCTTTTCCTCCAAATACATATCCCAATACAGGTACGGCACGGAAAATCAATCCGCATGCACTAAACGATGACAAAAAGCAATATCCGTTAACTGAAAGTGAATCATAATTGGTTGTTATAAACGGAAATACTGTAGAAACCTTTGGTACAGTAAAAAGATAATTATAAAATGCAATGAGCATGATGGGTATATGAAATTGTATGTGAGTAAAATCATTGATAGTCAAGCTATACTTTATACCGAATTCAAATACAGAACCAAATCTGAGATAATTATATACCATCTGTACAGAGCCTATCAGTACAAAAGGAAGAAGCGCCGCAAGCAGAAATGTTATAATTGGTTTTTTATTTGCCTTGAATGTCGGATTTTCAGATGTTTTTACGATTTTCTTCACACCTGCATAAATAAACAACAGTGCAACAACGCAGTAAAGCGCCAGAACCGCACGGCATAACACCGCTATTGAAAGAAGAACCGTAGATATACAAATTTTTACTCTTGAAACCTTACCCTTTCCTATAACTCCTGAGCTAAGCAGGAAAAATGCACCCGACATCAGGAAAGCAAAACCGCTGGTCTGTGCAAGCTCATAAATATCGCCTCTAATCATAAGGTACCAAATAAATGAAGACGCTTGTACAATTACAAGTCCTGCTGTTGCTATACCGTTTGAAATTTTAGGAAAAAATCTTTTGATAAATACGAAGTAAGTCAAGGTTAAAAACACTATCCCTATTATACTGTAAATAAATGACGCCAACAACGAAGAAAAATACTTTCCTGTTATCATATGATACGGCAAAAACAACGTTAAAACAGAACCTATTCCGTAATAGGAATAATACTTTCCTTCAAAAAGTACATGATCCCATAAATATGAAATACCTTTGCTTTGACGCGTCAAATAATCATAAGGATTTTCAAGCTCCAGCAGCTCCTGCGGCGGAGTTTCAAGAAGACTTACCTGTCCTGCTTCAAAAGCGTCGACCAATTCCTTGTTTATCTGATTTGTGTCCGGATTTGAAAATAAATCTGAAAACATATCCTCCCGAACAAACAGCAGTCCTGTTCCGATCAACACAAATACTGCCGTTATCACTACAGAACTTATTAAAAGGGATTTTGATTTTCCGCATTCCCTTTTCATCAGCGAACAATATGCAAGAGTTATTAAAAACAACACGCCCGCCAAAATTATAATAAATCTTATCCATGAAAAATGAAACGGTATAGCTTTATTTACAGAAAAATCTTTCAGTACTACCGTACTTCCATCGGGCGCTTTAACATTGAATTTCATATTTCCGACTTTGCCTGAAAAACTGCATATTATGTATTTACTGTTATCATTGCCGCCTATGTAATTAAGATGAGCATCGTAACGGTATTCTGCTGTGGTTTCATCAGAATAAGCTATCTCAATTGTACCCTCTCCCGCATCACCGGATAATTCAACATCTGCGTATATTGTTCTCACATCATAATTGATATTAGTGAACTCTATTGATACCGTTTCTCCTGAATTTACAGTAATAACGTCGGAAGAATTTGCACTGCCGTTTACAGACGCACGTGATAAGGGCAGTATCATTTCATTAGGAGACGACGGCATAATAAGATTAAACGCTCCGAAATTACAGATAAACGCTTCAAACAACAGTACTGCTGCCGTTCCTACAGCTATTCCGGTTAACCACTTTTTATTGTTTTCAATAAAATAAATTATTTTCTTATTTGTTATTTTCCCGTACAATATTTTTGGCAAACCAATAAACAGATCAGCCGCCATTACCGCAATACTCATTGCAGTAAAACTATTTCCGGCAAAAAAAGACGCTATAACTGCTATTAACTGAACTGCAAATCCGCAAAGTATAACCGCCGATTGTATTTTGTCCGAAACTTTGCCTGTTTTCACTAAAATATACGATAATATTATAATAATAACAGATAACAAACTAAGAATTACTGTCAAAAGCATTAAAAATCCCCCACTACGTATAATTATTTTATATTATTATACTATAATAATATAAAAAAGTCCAGTACAGAACCGGACTTTTTTGACAGTAATTTATATTTTTTGACTAATTCCTATGCCCGTACACATCTGCATAGCTTTCAAGGGTAATTGAATTTTCTGCATTATACATTTTTATCAGATCTTCTTCCGTAGTATAAACATCTGCGGTATCGCCGCTGCTGCTTGTAAGGTAATCGCCGTACCACAGTCCGAAGAACGACCACAGTGAATTATCACGAATCATTTCATCAATTCCCGGAATAGAACTGCATTCCCCAATTGCCAGAATTTTTCCGCTGTCGGTCACCTGCTTAAGCCACTGATACTGTTCGGAACGGCTTCCGTATACCATATTAGGTCCCATATATATATCTATAGCCGCAATATCATACTTGCTGCTGTCCACCATATAATCCTCGCTCTGACCATTCCAAATCCAGATAAGGTTGTCAAGCTTGTGATATCCGGTCATACGGTCATACATGAGATCATAAAGCCACTGATACGCTTCCTCACCGTCAGCACCCCACCAGTACCAGCCGCCGCCTGACTCATGCAAAGGTCTCCAGAGAATAGGTATTCCCTCTTCGGCAAGCTCTGAAAATCCTTCTGAAACAGCGTCTATATCCTCTACAAGCTTCAAACATTCCTTAGTGATTTTTCCCTGCTTATAGAGATCCTGTATTTCGGCAATTCCCATTTGAGATATATCTTCGTCTGTCATTGCAGATTTCAGACTGAATTTAGTATCCTTAGCATAAATTGAAGAATCGCTTGACGGAGAATTCCAGTACCACATAAAGCCTACTATACCGCCCTTTTCGTTCCAATCCTTTGCCGCTTTAATTTCGCTTTCGTCAGGAATACTTCCCTGCGCATAACCGCCTATATCTCCAAAGCGTATAGCAGGATATTTGCCGGTTTTTTTATAAATCAATTCCAGCTCTGTATTTTTATAGTTTGATGCATATTGTCCGGTAATAATTTTTTTACCAAAATTATCATTTAGATATTTCAAAAGTTTTTTTGTTTCATTAGACGCCTCAGGCGCTACAGGTTCAGTCTGAATCTCAAAATCATTTTCATAAATATTATCATTATTATTGATTTCTATATAATCAATTTCAAAATTATCGCTGCCCTGATTAATCTGAATCAAAGCTTCACCTTCGTCCATATACACTCCGTAAAAAGTTACACGTACAAACCTTTCATCCTCGCCGTCGATAACAAACTCACCGATATTGCGGTCATTAACATTGACGGAGCTTGTAACATTGCTGTCAGCTGCAACGCATACGGTAATATTATAATGCTGAGACGACGGAATATCGGCAGGTATGACAAGATAATCAGCTGAACCGCCGTAAAAGCCTGTAACGTATCCGTTTCCGGAAAAGCCTTTGCGCTGTTCATCGGTATAAAGACTGCCGTTAAGCTTACAATCCTCTGCTTCTATGGTCATACTGGCTTCTGTGGTATTTATTTCCGGAACCTTCGCAACATATTCAGTAAACGATACAGTTTCTTCTACATATTCAGTAACTTCTTCCGTTGGAGCGTATGCTGAAGAATCGGTTTTATTTAAAGGCTCCTGTGAAATCTCCTCGCAGGCTGTAAACAGTGCTGCCATTGACATTATTACCGCAGCAGTTATAATTTTTTTCATGATTTTTTTAATTTAACTCCTTATCATATAAATACGTCCCTTTTCAGTATCAAATGTTATGATGCCATCAGACTGAAGAGCGTTAACGCTCTCTCCATCGCACGAGATACTTACTATTGTATTCGGACGAACAACGCATTTATTTCCGCAAAGTGATTTTAATTCAGCAGTTTTCAGCTTACCGTCCGCCCAATTTATCGAAACTTCAAATCCTCCCTTTGCTCTCAGTCCTCTTATTTCTCCGGTTTTCCATTCCGAAGGAAGCGCCGGAAGAAGGTTAATTTCTCCGCTGTGACTCTGAAGAAGCGCTTCTGTCATTGCAGATGCTCCTCCGAAATTTCCGTCTATCTGGAAAGGTGGGTGAGTATCAAACAAATTAGGGTCAGTAGAGTAAGCAATAAGCTTCTGAAGATTTTCATAAACCATATCGCTGTCGTAAAGTCTCGCCCACATATTAGCTATCCACGCACGGCTCCAGCCCGTATGTCCTCCTCCGTGAATAAGACGTCTTATAAGGGTTGCTCTTGCAGCATCAGCAAGCTTAGGAGTTTTATACGGCGTGATAAGGTCTGCCGGATGCAGGGCAAAAAGCTGTGAAATATGTCTGTGACCTATTTCAACCTCGTCGTAATCCACTGCCCATTCCTTTATCTGACCGTATTTTCCCACTTCCGGTTTGGGCAGCTTTTCAAGCATACCTTTCAGCTTATCTGCAAATTCATGGTCGTCATCCAGAATCTCAGAGCTTTTAATAACATCGCTAAATAATACTGTTATGATCTGACTGTCCATAGAAGATCCCATGCAAAGACTGCCTTTCACACCGCTTTGCGTAAGATAAGTATTTTCAGGAGAAACTGACGGACTTGTCACAAGTCTTCCCTCGTTATCCTCGATCAGATAATCAGTAAAAAATTCTGCCGCTTCACGCATAAGCGGATATTTAGTCTTCAAAAATTCTATGTCCTGAGTGTATTCATAATGTTCAAATATATGCAGGCAAAGCCATGCGGCTCCCAAAGGCCAAATTGTTGACGCTTTACACGTATCCTGCGGAGCAGTATCTCCCCACAAATCAGTATTGTGATGACATACATATCCGGAACAGCCGTACATTTCACGGGCAGTAACACGTCCGGATTCCCTTATTTTTTCAATCAGATCAAAAAGCGGTTCATGACATTCCGAAAGATTACAGCTTTCAGCACACCAATAATTCATTTCCGTATTAATATTTACTGCAAATCTTGAACCAAGCTCCGGATTCATATCCTGATTCCATATTCCCTGACGGTTTAAGGGCAGCGTACCCGGGCGGCTTCCGGAGATCATAAGATATCTTGCAAAATTAAAATATAGAACCATAAGACCGTTATCATGTATATGGCTGTCACATTCCTTGTCGTCAAAATCGTCTCCCCGCATTCTCATAATACGCTCGTCTGTAGGAAGAGAAGAACCCTCGTCACTGTTGTCGTTAAGCTTTAACGATACTCTGTCATATAAAGCCTTATTATCGCATTCATGCCTGTACCTAAGCTCGTCGTAACTGCACTCAAGGGCGTATTCTACGTCCATGACAGCGGCTTCCTCATAGGCTTCATCTGTGTAGTAGCTGCTTCTCACGCCAAGCACAAGCGTTACTTCTTCCGCATTTTTGACAATAAGCCTGCCGCCTTCAGTGCATATCGTACCGCCCTGAGAAAATGCTGACAAAACCGCCGCAAAAAACAATCCGTCCTTACCGCCCGAACCTCCCGAAAACATTATCATATTTTTCTTAACAGGACGATTATCATCATAATAACCGTTTCTGCCGTCAAGGTATGCAGAAAGCTCTACAGTACCGTTTTCCGCAGAAATGTGAACAATCATAACATTATCAGGTTCAGATACAAAAACCTCCCGTCTGTATCTTGTTTCTCCCGACAAAAACTCCGTAAATGCTGCTGCATTTTCCAGATCAAGACCTCTTTTGTATTCTTTTGCACGTCCGTCAAGCTTCATATCTATATTAAGATTGCCTAACGGCATATAATGACGGCTTTCCGAAGATACGCCCTGTAATTTCCTGAACGCAATTTCCTCTGCTTCGGGAATTCTCTCCTGTTTAAGCAGTTCTCTTACTTCCTTTAACCCCTCGGGTGCGTCCGGATTATTTCTGTTTCTTTTGCCTCCCGACCACACGGAATCTTCATTTAACTGTATAAGCTCATGTTCGGTACGTCCGTAAACCATTCCTCCGATGCGTCCGTTGCCCACCGGAAGAGCGCTGTCAAAATTTTCCGCAGCATTATTATACCATAACATTGATTCGTTCATAATAATCTCCATTCATACGCTTCTAACATTAACGTCACCTTAAATATTACTATATTTTATCACATTTCCATTAACAATGCAACGTGAAAAAGGTCTTTTTTACAATATTTGTAGAATTTAACGATTATTTTACCGTATTTATAAAAATGTTTCCCGACACTAACAAATTTGAAAAATTAATAATTATTGGTTATAATAATTAAAAACAACATTGAATAATGGAGGATACCATATGGAAAAAAGCTATCAGATAACGGGCATGACATGCTCAGCCTGTGCAGGCCGTATTGAAAGAACTCTGAACAAACTTAACGGTGTAGATAAGGCTAACGTCAACTTTGCCGCTGAGAAGCTATATGTCAGTTTTGATGATAAAAACATAAATGAAAGCGAAATAGTGTCTGCCATAAAAAAAGCAGGGTATAATATTGCCGGAAAAAACGCAAAGTCTGAAATGCCGGCACACAAAAAGTTGCTGATACGCTTTATCATATCTATGATTTTTACCGTTCCTCTTCTTATTATCAGTATGGGACACATGGTGGGAATGCCTCTGCCGAAAATAATTGATCCTATGGAAAATCCGCTGAATTTTGCGATTATACAGCTTGCGCTTACTATTCCGGTTATGGCTACCGGTTACATGTTCTATTTAAAGGGTATTAAAAACCTGTTCAGACTTAGTCCGAATATGGACAGCCTTATTGCAGTAGGTACTCTATCTTCTGTAGTTTACGGTATTTTTGCCATTACCAAAATAAAAAACGGTCATGAGCATATGGCTATGGAACTTTATTTTGAATCCGCTGCCGTTATTCTTACCCTTATCACTCTGGGAAAATATCTTGAATCACTGTCAAAGGGCAAATCTTCACAGGCAATTAAAGAACTTATGGAGCTTTCCCCTAAGATCGCAACTGTAAGAAGAGGCAAAAAGGAACTTCAGGTCAAATCCGAGCTTGTACAAATCGGCGATACGGTAATTGTAAAACCCGGTGAGAAATTTCCGGTTGACGGTACTGTGACCCTAGGAACTACCTCTGTTGACGAATCCATGCTAACAGGTGAAAGCATGCCGGTAACCAAAAACGTCGGCGACAAAGTCATCGGCGCTACAGTAAATAAAAACGGCTATATTGAATACACTGCCGAAAAAATAGGTGAAGATACAGCAATTTCACAGATAATTAAACTTGTTGAAGAAGCACAGGGCAAAAAAGCTCCGATCGCAAGACTTGCTGACGTTATTTCAGCATATTTTGTACCGGCTGTAATCTTACTGGCAATTATAGCCGCTGTGGGTTGGAAAATTGCCGGAGAAAGCAACGATTTCTGCATAACTATCTTTATTTCAGTACTTGTCATCGCCTGCCCATGCGCTCTGGGACTTGCTACTCCTACCGCTATAATGATTGCTACAGGTCAAGGCGCTAAAAACGGTATTCTCATAAAAGGCGGCGAAGTACTTGAAAACGCTCATAAAATAAATACAGTTGTATTCGACAAAACAGGTACTATTACAGAAGGCATACCGGTCGTTACTGACATTAAAACAAACGGTATTAATGAAAATGATTTACTGCTCTATGCCGCAGCTGCCGAAAAGCTTTCAGAACACCCATTAGGCGACAGTATTGTAAAAGAAGCTAACAGCAGAAATATAACGATACCTGAAGCGGAAAACTTTGAATCTATCTCCGGAATGGGAATAAAAGCAGTTGTCAACGGTAAACAAATCATTATTGGCAACGAAAAAATGATGAATGAATATAAAATTAAAGATGATTTTATTTCACAAATTACAACCTTTGCAAATCAAGGCAAAACCGCCGTTATCTGCGCTGTCGACGGCAAAGCCGCAGGTATTATTGCTATATCCGATCAAATCAAAGAAACCAGCCGCAGCGCAGTAAGCAAGCTTGAAAATAAAGGAATCAATACCGTTATGCTTACAGGGGACAATAAGCAGACTGCTCTTACAATTGCCGGATACGCCGGTATTAAGAACGTTATCTATGAAGTACTTCCGGAAGATAAAGCGGCGGAAATAAAAAAGATTCAGGAAAGCGGAAAAATTACCGCTATGGTTGGAGACGGTATCAACGACGCTCCTGCCCTTGCACAATCAGATGTGGGCATTGCGATAGGTTCGGGTACTGATATTGCTATTGAAAGCGCTGATATTGTTTTAATGAACGGAAGTCTTGAAGGTGTCAATACTGCAATTAAATTAAGTCATGCTACAATAAGAAATATCAAACAAAATCTTTTCTGGGCGTTCGGTTACAATATATTGGGCATTCCTATAGCTATGGGACTGCTTCACATTTTCGGCGGACCGCTTCTCAATCCGATGATAGCCGCCGCCGCAATGAGCTTAAGTTCGGTATCCGTTCTCTCAAACGCACTGAGACTGAGAAATTTCAAGGCAGACGCATAAAACCACAGCAAATTAAAAAGGGCGTACATTAAGGCGACGACCATATAGAAGTATTCTCAAACTCTAATGGTTATTGACTAAACGGCGGCTAATGTAAAAACAAACAAGCAGTATCGCTTAATTGCGGTACTGCTCTTTGTGTCTTTAATCGTAATATCCTGTACAACCAAATAAAATGCTTTCCATTTTACCATCTGGTGCATATACACCTATTGATTTACTTTTGCTGATGAAGCCACAATCATCATCTTCTATATCAGGAAGCATTGATTTAAGCTTATCTGCATTATCTGGGAAAACTGTAATGTCGTCAATTTGCACTTCGTTTTCATCAAAAATTTCTATTGCTTCACATTCGTCATTTTTATTATAAAAGACGTGGCAAAATCCGAAGTCGTCTGTTGTTGTTTTGCTAAACTTACTCTTTTTGAATTCAGTTGCATTGCCGAAAATTTTACGAACATCACAACGTTTCATTCCAAATTTAACACCATTAACTTCAGCTAAGGGAATTACTTTTAATATTTTCATTATATTTTGCCCTCCATTTCTAACTTGTCAACATATTTCAGCATTTCTGAAATAGCTTTATCATATTTGCCCGGAAATTTCTCAGTAATATCATCAATATCCATTTGCACAGCGATCAGGGTGTACAGTACTCATCAGCAGGTTATTGTAGCCTACTTAAATCTTACAACACAATTCAAAGTATGTCAAGAGCCGGAACTCCAAGAGATAACGCTGTTATTGAATCTTTCTTTGGCAGATTTAAAGATGTGCTTCGGTCACACTTCAAATATTGGATGTGTGATGATATACACAAAGCGGTTGAAGAAACTATTTACTATTTTAATTACATAAGACCTGTTCGCAAACTTAAACGAAAACCGCCAGTCCAATACAGGCTTGAACTGGCAGCTTAATTTTTCTTTTTTTGTGTCTACTAACTATTGACTATTTCAACATTAAGTAAGCCCTTTTTTGTTATATATTTTCTATTTTTACTACTTCAAATTCTTCTTCGGCAATAGCTTCAATAATTTTATTATCATCAGCGCTGATTTCAGCTTCCGCAAAACCTCCGCTGAGATCTACGGTAATATCAGTACCGCCAAGCTCTTCAAGTACATTTTTAACAGCTTTTACACAATGCTCGCAGGACATTCCCTCAATTTCAATATGTTTTTTCATAACAAACCTCCAATTATTTATTTTAATCCGTCAGGATTTTTTACAGTAAAATTCCAGCTGTCTGCACACATTTTATTAATATCAAGCTTAGCTTCCCAATTAAGAAGCTTCTTAGCAAGATCTGTTTCAGCGTAAGACTCGGCAATATCACCTGCACGTCTGGGTGTAACCACAACAGGAATATTTTTTCCGCACGCCTTTTCGTATGCCTTAACTACTTCCATAACACTGCTTCCTTTGCCTGTACCGAGATTTACAGGCTGAAAGCCTTTATGTGCTGCTGCATATTCAAGCGCTGCAATATGACCTCTTGCAAGATCCGTAACATGAATATAATCACGTACCCCCGTACCGTCAGGCGTTTCATAATCATCTCCGAATACTCGAAGATGCTCCAGTTTTCCCTGAGCAACCTGCGCTATATAGGGCACTAAATTATTTGGTATTCCATTTGGATCTTCTCCTATGAGACCGCTTTCATGTGCGCCGATAGGATTAAAATATCTCAGTGCAACAACGCTCCAATCTTTATCGGAAACCGTCATATCATTCAAAATCTGTTCTATCATTACCTTTGTATAACCGTAAGGATTAGTTGCCGATGTAGGCATGTCCTCAGTATACGGAACTTTATTGTTCACGCCGTAAACCGTCGCTGAAGATGAAAATACAATATTTTTGCAGTTTGCCTCTCTCATTGCCTTGATAAGATTAAGCGTTCCGCCGATATTGTTTTCATAGTATTCCAGCGGTTTTTCAACTGATTCCCCAACTGCTTTTAATCCTGCAAAATGAATAACCGAATCAATATCATTTTCTTCAAAAACACGCTTTGTGCTTTCAAAATCCAATAAATCAGTTTTATAAAATTTAACATCACGATCAGTTATCTGCTTAATTCTATCTATACTTGACTCCTTAGAGTTAACAAGATTATCCAGAATAATTACATTATACCCTGCCTGAAGAAGTTCAACGCAAGTATGACTGCCAATAAATCCTGTTCCGCCGGTAACTAAAATTGTTTTCATATTAATATCCTTTCTCCTTTTTTATTATAGTATATATTGTTTTCAATTTTTTTTCAAGTATAATTGAAAAAATCTTGAAAATGTTGTATAATATATACAAATTAACTTTTTCAGATTGGAGTTTACTATGCAGAAAATGTTAGGATATATGCGAAAAGCCATTCAGGAATTTGATCTTATTTCTGATGGCGATGTCATTGCTGTAGGAGTTTCCGGCGGCAAAGACAGTCTTGTTCTATTAAACGGACTCGTTATGCTGCGTCGTTTTATCGGCATTGATTATAACATTGTAAGTATAACACTTGATCCGCAATTTGACGGAGTTCCGGGAAATTATGCGGCTATTGAAGAAATGTGCCGTAATCTTGACGTTGAATGCCATATTATCCCTACTCATATTGGTGAAATTGTTTTTGACGTACGTAAAGAAAGTCATCCATGCAGTTTATGTGCCAGAATGCGTCGCGGCGCCCTTCATGATGCCGCAATTGAGTACGGTTGTAATAAAATTGCTCTCGGACATCATTTTAATGACGCAGTTGAAACATTTATAATGAATTTATTTACTGAAGGCCGTATAGGCTGCTTTTCCCCAAAAAGCTATTTATCAAGAAAAAATCTTACTCTTATCAGACCGATGGTTTTTGCTCCTGAAAAGGAAGTCAAAAAAGCTGCAATAAAAAACAATTTAAATATTGTTAAATCAAAATGTCCGGCAGATGGTCATACTAACCGTGAAAGCATTAAACAATTTATTTCCGAAATGGACAAAACCAATAAAGGTTTTTCCGACCGTATTTTCGGAGCTATGCGGCGTGCTAATATAGATGGCTGGGGCGGGATTGACTGGATTCCCAATGAAAAAAAGTAAAAAGAACGCAAACGCGTTCTTTTTTTATACTATTATAATAATGGGAAATAAAAAAAGCTCTCCTTTACGGAGAGCTTTTTATAAGAACATTAATTAAAAATTAGTGTCTCTTCTTAAGAACTACTGCTGTAGCACCAGCTGTTACAAGACCTGCAACTGCAACTGCAACGCCTGTTACACCTGTCTTAGGTGAACCAGTTGTCTTCTTAGGAGCAGCTGTTGTAGCTGCTGCTGTTGTAGCCTCTTCTGTAGGAGCAGCTGTAGGAGCTTCTGTTGTAGCTTCTTCTGTAGGAGCTTCTGTTGTTTCTTCAGGAATTTCAACAGTGATTGTACCGCCTGATACGGATACGCTGTCAACTGCTACGTCACCGTCTGTTGATGTAGAGAATGAATTCAGAGAGCTGATAGTAACATCATAAACCTGACCATCTTCAGCATCTTCAGGAATTGTGAAGTTGATACTAGCAACTGCACCGTCAGCCATAGTTGAGCTTGTGTAACCAACTACTGAAACCATCTGGTCACCAAGTACTGTGTCACCGTTGCAGCCTGAGAATGTAGCTGCTGAACCTGTAAGAGTTGCATCGTCCCAAGCTACGAGCAGATCAAAAGAGTTACAATCATTATTAGCAGATACTACTATTGGCATAGTAACTGTTTCGCCAGGCTGACCTACAACGTCTGAAAGGCTAATAGCCTCGCCTGCTGCGCTAGCAGAAATCATTGATGCTGCACCAAGTACTGCTGTAGAAGCAAGTACTGCAAGTGTTCTTGAAAATACATTTTTCTTCATTTTAAATTTTTTCCTTTCTTTTCTATATTTGTTAAGCAGGAGACCGGACCATTTCCGGTCCCTGCGAAAACAAAGCAAATTAATAAATTAAACTGATTACTTCTTGAGAACAGCTACATCGTAAAGTGTTAAATCCTTTTCGAATGCTGAACGAGCAAGGAAGTTAGCAAGTGTTGCCGCATCCTTTGCAGCGAGATCATATGGTGCATACTTGCCGTCCTTCATACCTTCATCAGAGTTAGCAAGGAATACGCCGAAGCCATCTTCCTTAGTCAGGATTGTCTTCTTGGAATCATCAAGCTGAGCCAGGTTGAATGCAATGTAAGAAGCATCCATAGCGCTTACCTTATGGTCACAGTTAGCGTCACCGCGCTGACCGATCTTAGCCTTAATTGTACCTTCAGCTGTCTGATCGCCTACAGTTACAACGAATGGAACTACATAATCAAATGTCTTGCCATCGTATGTTGATTCAGGAGTTGTATCAAAAGTAATAAGATCTTCTGCGTCAACTTCTTTACCGTCAACGAATACCTTAATACCGTCAATTACAAATTCCTTTTCATCTGCATAGTACCACTGGAGGTTGCTGCCGTCAGCGTCAATTTCGCTTGTATCAATTGAAATAGCAACTGTCGTTGTCTGTCCGCCGCCTGTTGTACTAACTGGAGTGCTAACAACATATACAATCTTTTCAGAAACTGAAACAGATACTGAAACTACTTCAGATGCTGATGCAGATGCTGATGCGGATGCAGAAGCTACTGGAACTGTTATTATTTCACCATCTTTTCCTGTAACAACTGATACTGATACAGATACCTTTTCAGATACTGATACGGATACTGAAACCTTTTCAGATACTACATTAGAAATAGATACTGATACTTCCTTAGAAGCTGACGCTGATGCGGATGCAGATGCAGAAGCCGATGCAGATGCAGATGCTACTGGAACTGTTACTATACTACCTTCTACTGCAGAAATCGAAACTGATACTACATTAGAAACAGATACTGATACTTCCTTAGAAGCTGACGCTGATGCAGATGCAGAAGCTGATGCGGATGCAGAAGCTACTGGAACTGTTACTATGCTACCTTCTACTGCAGAAATCGAAACTGATACTACATTAGAAACAGATACTGAAATTGATGCGGATGCGGATGCAGATGCTGAAACAGAAACTGAAACATTTGTATCCACTGAACCCTTTGTTGTGCTAACAGTTGTAGCCTTTGTTGTGCTAACTGTTGTTACAGCAGGTGTTGTCTCAGCCGGTGTTGTAACATCGCCGTCAATAATGATTGCACCGTCAGTTACAACAGGTGTAAGATAATCGTATAGCCAATCTGGTGCTGGCCAATATTTCTGTAAGCATACTGGAACATCTCTTGTAGCGCCTACAATTTTTACAGGAATTTCACCGGATGCATCAGCACTAACCTTGAAGTGAAGTAATGCAATAGGATCTTCTGCATAGTTTGTAATCTGGCCTTCACCAACCTGCTTATATGATAATACTCCAGTCGATATAGCCGTATCAATAGCTGCAGGATCCAAACCGCACAGTTCCGGAATTTCTATTTCTGTAAGTTCAAGCACTGACTTATCATAGCTCATCTTAAATTCAAGAGCTTCGATCAAGTATTCGTTTGTATCACAATAAACTGCTACAACAACATCGTCTGCTCCAGCTTCTGCTTTTACCTTTTCAGCAGATAACTTAAATTCGTCAATGTAATTTCTGTTATCTGATGTGCTAACAGTTGTAGCCTTTGTTGTTACAGCTGGTGTTGTCTCAGCTGGTGTAGTAACATCGCCGTCAATAATGATTGCACCGTCAGTTACAACAGGTGTAAGATAATCGTATAGCCAATCTGGTGCTGGCCAATATTTCTGTAAGCATACTGGAACATCTCTTGTAGCGCCTACAATTTTTACAGGAATTTCACCGGATGCATCAGCACTAACCTTGAAGTGAAGTAATGCAATAGGATCTTCTGCATAGTTTGTAATCTGGCCTTCACCAACCTGCTTATATGATAATACTCCAGTCGATATAGCCGTATCAATAGCTGCAGGATCCAAACCGCACAGTTCCGGAATTTCTATTTCTGTAAGTTCAAGCACTGACTTATCATAGCTCATCTTAAATTCAAGAGCTTCGATCAGATATTCGTTTGTATCACAATAAACTGCTACAACAACATCGTCTGCTCCGGCTTCTGCTTTTACCTTTTCAGCAGATAACTTAAATTCGTCAATGTAATTTCTGTTATCTGATGTGCTAACAGTTGTAGCCTTTGTTGTTACAGCTGGTGTTGTTTCAGCCGGTGTAGTTTCAGCCTTATCACCAATTGTAAATGTAATGCCTGTTGTTTCTGGGAATGCGTCTGCCAAATCTACACCACCACGATGTAAATCAATAACGCAACGAGCATCCATAAAATCAATAGTATATTCGCCTTCAGCCAAATCTGTTGGGAATTCTACATCAAATTCACAAACTGCATCGCCTTCACCCGGTTTAATGTATCCGATTGTTTCATCTGTTATGTATTTAAAAATCGGATATGCGCCTGGTTGGTAACCGCCCTCTAATTCTACTTTTAATGCATATGAAATCGGGTTTCCTCTGGCACTGTCTGGATCAGCCGGAAAATCCTTAGTCCAGATACTGGATGTATTTGTAGAATCTTTTCTAAAGCTACTAGGCTTAGATCCCTTGTCATTAGCAATCTGACATGGGTACGGGAGTGTCATATTTGTTGGAACAACCTTCCAGTCACTGTCGCTGCAATCAAATTTACTCTCAAGACTTAACATTTTTTCACCAGACACATCGCCTGTAAAATGTACCTTTACTTTTGCAGTAGCGCCTGCTTTAATTTCATCCAGTGTGAAATTAGTTTGATCAGCAGTCATAGAAAATTTGCCCGCTGTCTCAACTACGTCACCGACATAAGCAGAAGCTGTAAAAGGTACGACACTTAACACCATGCTGCCAGCCATAGCAACAGTTGTTAAGATAGAAAGAAATTTACCTTTCTTCATCACTATTTTTCCTTTCTGTTTGTTATCCTCAACAAACTAACATTATTTTTTTGGGTGATCCCCCTTTTATATTAAGCCGAACGGCTTAAAGGCAATCAATTTAACAGTTCAATTCCAAGAACATGCTGAATAATAAACAAACTATCCTTTGTAGTTAAATCCTTATCTTTATCGCAGTCTCCGTTTGCATATGCTGAACTGTCCTGAAGCGGATACTGAACTTTATTTAAAAGATATTTATTTAACACAACAATATCCGTACTGTCTATAACATCATCACGGTTTGTATCACCCATAAGCGTAACCTCGCCAAAGTCAATTGAAGTTCCTGTATTTCCGGTGGACTCTTCAGTTGTTGCTTCGCCTTCAACCTCAACATAACCGTTAGTAATTGTAGGATCATAAACAATCACTTCTTCATCTGAACCGTATAATCCAAAAATTATTTCATCATTTACTGATGAAGATGTAGGAGTTGTCAGTCTGTCAACAGCAACAATTTCCAAATCGGATTTTGTACCTGGAGCTGCCGATTGACTTACAGTACCGGAAATTGTAAGGAATGTACCTGAGCCTGTCATGTAAAAATCAGTGTTAGATGTACCTACACCATAAGTTACACAAACCAGATTGTCCTCAATATTGTAAACAAACGGGTCAGGCATGCCCTCAACCGAAGTGTCGTCACCCTTTGCCAGATCTCCTAAAGCAACGTCGTCAATTGTCAGAACTGATGAATCATACTTGATACCAAAATCACATGCGTTAATTCCGGCAGACGGTATATCTGATAGCTCCATCTTTACCGTAAACGTTTCGCCTGGCGCAGCTGTTGCGTTACCTATAGTAACGTTTACGCTTTCAGCAGCTGTAACAGTCGTAATAGCAGAAGCAGCGATCATAAGTGAAGCGCATACGCCTGCTAAAAGTTTTTTTGTTCTCATTTGCGTTTTCCTCCTTTTCTAATAAAACATAAAAAATAATATATAATAAAGAGATACTTGCTCTGTACATCTCTTTAATTATACTCGCAATCTAAATCACATTACAATTATAAATTATGACAGTGTTAAAGTCAATAGGTTCAGAACTTTTTTGTATAATTTTCTAAAATAAATCACTCTGAATTGTTGAATATAATGAATAAAAGTCGATTTAATGTCATTTTGCAAATTACACTATATTTTTTTAACATGTAATATATAAATTTTGCAGATATGACAAACATGCTGTACTTATATTATAATCTATGTTTTTAAAAAAGTCAATAGATATCTTTTACAAATCCAAGATTTCTCAAGTTTATTCCGAATAAATTCTTTTTTATATTATACTCTATAAATACTGTTATGTAAAGTGTTTTTTTTGAATATTTAATATATTTGTTTATTTTGGATAAAGCCGCTTTTCATTTTATTATGTTTTTTTAACAAAACTCACTTTTATATACCCATATTTTTTCAGATTCTTGACTTTTTTATTTTTATGTATTGTATTTTTTGCACATTTCAGGCAATAATAACCTGTGAAATATAACCGGTCCGCCGGAGAACGGAGAATTATATGAAGCAGAGTATCTTAAAAAATATACCTATAATACCTGATTTATCCGAAAATATTAAAAAAATAAAAGAAATTTCAGGTGAAAGCTCAGACGTACTTATAAATGAGGTTGAAATAAGCGGCTTAAAAGCTTGCCTTTTCTGCTGTGAGGGACTTGTTTCCACCGCCACGATTACCGAACTCATTCTTCACCCTTTAATGAAAATAGATCTGCCTGACAAAAGCGCCGAAGCACTGTTAAGCCACATAAACGGAAAAATGCTGTTATCCATAGACCGTCCCACAGCATATAACTATGAAGACTTTTTCCGTCTGCTGAATTCCGGTTTTGCTCTGCTTGCAGCGGACGGAGCAGATTACGTACTCGCTTTCGGGGTTCAGGGGTACGAATCAAGGGGCATTAACGAACCGTCAGGCGAAAACAACCTAACAGGGTCTCACGAGGGATTTGTTGAAGTCATACGTACTAATATGTCCCTGATAAGAAGAAAAATCAAATCTCCCGTACTTGTCCAGAAGCTTTTTGTTCTGGGAGATAAAAGTCAGACAGACCTTTGTATCTGCTACATGTCTGACCGTGTTCCCAAAAAGCTCATAAAACGTATTATGGATTCCCTTAATAAAACTGAACTTGAATCCATTCTTTCAACCGGTTATATTCAGCCGTTTATCGAATCAGGCAAACATCGGATTTTTTCCTCTGTAGGTATGACTGAACGTCCGGACGTATTATGTTCCAAGCTTATTGAAGGCCGTGTTGCCATTCTGGTAGACGGCAATCCATATGCGCTTATCATACCAAAACTTGTCAGTGACAATTTCCAGACTGTTGACGATTATAATTTCAAACCTTATTTCGGTACATTTATAAGATGGCTTAAGTATGGGGCGTTTTTTCTGTCGGTTTTACTGCCCGCGTTTTATGTCGCCGTTGCCATGCATCACCCCGAACTTTTAAACAGTACTCTTCTTGTGTTACTTTCGCAATCAGAAGAAAACGCACCGTTTTCTATAGTTGCCGAAACCATAGGCGTTCTTATAATGTATGAAATCATAAAAGAAGCCGGACTAAGGCTTCCTAAAGCAGTAGGCGGAGCAGTCAGCATCGTTGCCGGAATTATAATAGGAGATTCCGCCGTACAGTCGGGACTGATAAGCACTCCTCTTCTTACAGTTGCCGCATTATCGGTAGTAAGCGGTTTTGTTATCCCTGAGCTTACTCAAAGCATTACGATACTGAGAATAGTTTTTGTGATCTGCGGAGGAATCTGGGGTCTTTACGGGATCAGCCTGTTGGGCGCTGCCGTTCTTTTCAATATGTGTGCCACAGAGGATTACGGCTTTCCTTACACCGCACCTTTTGCTCCGTTTATAAAAAAAGCTATGGGAGATACAGCGGTACGGTCAGGTTTCAAAAAAATGCAGAATAATGATTTTACAGTGGAGGATCTTCATGAACAGAATTAGCCACAGTCAGCTTTTTGCCGTTTTAATAGGAATAAGAATGTTCAGTATTATATGCTCTGCACATCCGTCGGATGCCGGACAAATGGCCGGGGCAGCGATTTCAATACTTCTTCAGCTTGCGGCAGTTTTACCTATGCTGGCTCTTTACAGACAAAAGAATTTTTCACTGAAAAAAGAAATGCTTTTCGGCAAGTTCGGCAAATTTCTTTACTTCCTGTTTTTTATTTTATGGGGCTCGGTTTCCTTCAGTAATCTCTGGGGAGTTACTAAAAGCGTATACTTTCCCATAGACAGCAGCCTTGCCGGAGCAATCATACTTGCAGCCGTATGTATTTATACTGCGTCAATGGGAATAAAGTCCTTTAACAGATATGCAACAATTATGCTGGGACTTATTATCTTTTCTCTTTTTGTAATGATACTCGGCGCATACCCTAAAGCAGAACTTTCAAATTTTGCTCCTAATGCAGATTTTAAAGAAATAACCGAATCTGTTATACGGGAATTCTGTTCGTCCGGCGAGCTTGTAATGATGTTTGTTCTTCTGGAATTCGTTCCTGAGCCAAGATCCAAAAGCATAACTGCATTTTTTACCGGTAAATTTATTCTGACAGAGCTTATTGCGGTTATAGAAATAACTGTGCTGGGAAGAATCATGGAACTTTCCGATTATCCGTTTTTCTCAGCAGGCGCTTACTCCCAGCCTTTCAGTATTCAAAGAGCAGACTCTTTATATATGATTTTGTTTACTATGCTATGTGTAATGACCGTAACTCTTCAGATAGTACTTTGCTCAATGCTTATAAAGGAGATCTTTCCGGATCTGAAATACAATACTCTCCTTTCAACTGTACTGATGCTCGGAGCGTCGTCAGCCGTAAATATTCTGAACATTGATCTGACCGCCGTAACAGGCATATTAATATTACTGCTGGCTGTGATAGTTCCCATTATAATGTATACAAGGAGGAAGTTAAAACATGAAAGCAAAACGTCTGATTCCGCCGTTTCTGCTTCTGCTGACGCTTAGCGGCTGTTCCGGCAGATCCGAAGTAAGAGACAAAGGCTTTATAAGAACAATAGGAGCTGATTGCAACGACGTTCAAACTATATCTTTACAGCTTTACGGCAGCGATGAAGTATTGACAGGTCAAGGCACAACTTTGTTTTCGGCAATTGCCGATTCTGAAAGAACTCAGGGAAAAAATTTGTTTGCCGGACATCTGGAGCTGTTTGCCGCAAGTCCGGAAAATATATATAAAAACCTGAGTTCACTTTTGCAGAACAACCGTATTTCCCCTTCATGCTCAGTAATATGCGTACCTGAAAACGCCGCCGGACTTGTCGCCGAATCTGAAAGTGATTTTCTTCCGGAGATAATTGACAGCAGCAGCAGAAGCGGGATTATTGTCAAAAAAAATATAAGCTCAGTAATTGACGATCTACTCGGCGTTGACTGCAAGGCGGCCGTTCCCGTATATAAAGACGGCGAGATTTATATGTCCGTAATAAACGGGGAAAAATTGATCGGTATTCTCTCCCGTGATGAATCAAAAGGACTTTGCTGGTTAAACGGCGGTATTAAAGACATTTATCTTCCTCTTGACATAAACGGCAGAAATGTTGATTTTTATGTACGGAAAAGCAGTACAAAAATTACCGCTGAAAAGCAGGACGATAAAATAAATATTACTGTTGAAATAAAAATAAACGGCAACGCTGAAGAAAACGATATTGACCGTGAATCAGTAAAGAAAAACGTCGCAGAACAAATTTCGGGACTCTGTGCAAAAACTATTGCAAAAACGGTAACAGGAATGAAAGCGGACGTATTCGGAATAGAAAAAAGCATAAATGCCAGAGGAATTTCAGAAAACCGTACATGGGAAGATCTTATTCCCAATCTGAATTTCTACTATAAAATAAAAATTTCGGAATAAACTTTACAACAGATAATATTAAATGTATAATAGGATTCGGGAGATGATTTTGTGTTTTATTATACATTTATATCAGATATAGGAGAAATCACTGTTATTGCAGATAAAAACTATATAAAAGCCGTTCACTTTGGAAAATCTGAATACGTCAATAAAAAAACTCCGCTGATTTCCGAAGCTGTAAATCAGCTTCAGGAATATTTCGAGGGAGACAGAAAAGTTTTTACAGTACCTTTAAAGCCGGACGGTACTGATTTTCAACGAAAGGTATGGAAAGCCCTGACTGAAATTCCATACGGTCAAACGACAAGCTACGGAGAAATTGCCGAAAAAATAGGTAAGTCCGGCGGTGCAAGAGCTGTAGGTAACGCAAACAATAAAAATCCCATAGCTATAATGATCCCCTGTCACAGAGTTATCGGTGCAAACGGCAGTCTTACAGGCTATGCTGCCGGTCTTGATATAAAGAAAAAGCTTCTGGATCTTGAAAAATTTTACTGCTAAACACCGTAAAGCCTATTGACAGACGCGGTTCATTGTGATATACTTTATTTAAAATTTAACATAGTCTTCAGGGCAGGGTTGAATTCCCTACCGGCGGTAAAGTCCGCAAGCGTAAAGCGCACGATTCGGTGAAACTCCGAAACCGACAGTAAAGTCTGGATGGAAGAAGACATTTATAATGTTATTGCCCTCTGAAGTGTTTTTGGCATTTCAGAGTTTTTTATATCTTCCGTCAAATTTATAAACTTATGCCCTGATTGATTTTCAGGGCATTTTCTGTTTTAAGGAGAGCTGTTAAAATGACTAAAGAAGATTATATGAGCGTCGCTCTGGAGGAAGCAAAAAAGGGTATGGGATTTACAAATCCCAATCCAATGGTGGGAGCGGTCATAGTAAAGGACGGCAAAATAATCTCAAAGGATCATCACCACAGATACGGAGAATTTCATGCCGAAAGAAACGCTATTTTAAAATGTACTGAGGATATGGCGGGTGCAGAAATATATGTTACTCTTGAGCCATGCTGCCATTACGGCAAAACGCCTCCCTGTACTCAGGCGATAATCGACAGCGGAATAAAAAAAGTATATATGGGTTCGGACGATCCAAACCCTCTTGTTGCCGGAAAAGGAGCAGAAATTCTCCGCAATCACGGCATTGAAGTGGAAACGGGAATATTAAAAGAAGACTGCGATAAACTAAACCGTGTTTTTTTTCATTATATAACCCACAAAACACCTTATGTTGTTATGAAATATGCCATGACTGCCGACGGAAAAATTGCATCAGTCTCAGGAAAATCAAAATGGATCTCCAATGAACAGTCACGTCATGACGTTCAGAAAAGCAGACTGAGATATTCGGGAATCATGGTTGGCATAAATACTGTTTTAAAGGACGATCCAATGCTCACCTGTCGTCTTGAAAATGGCAGAAACCCCATAAGAATAATATGCGACAGCCATCTGAAAACGCCCTTAGACTGCAATATAGTCAAAACCGCAAAGGACGTTCCTACAATTATCGCATGTCTTGAAAACGCTGAAAATACACAAGCTTATAAACAAATGGGAATAAAAATAATTCAAACTCCGTCAGATAAGGGACATGTCGACTTAATATATCTTATGAAAAAACTAGGTGAAGAAAAAATCGACAGTATTCTTCTTGAGGGCGGCGGTGAGCTTAATTTCAGCGCTTTGCAGTCGGGGATAGTAAACAGGATACAAGCTTATATTTCCCCGAAAATATTGGGAGGAAAATCCGCTCCCTCACCTGTAGGAGGTATGGGCTTTGATTCACCGGACAGCGGAATAATTCTTTGCAGACCCGAAATAACATACTTTGGAAACGATATTTTAATAGAATGGGAGGTTACTAAATGTTCACAGGAATAATTGAAGAAATCGGAACAATATCTGCAGTCCGCAGAAATCCTCTTGAAGCAAAACTTACAATTTCTGCTGAAAAAATATTTTCCGACCTTAAAATAGGCGACAGCGTCGCAGTAAACGGCGTGTGCCTGACCGCCTCGGAAATATCCGGAAATACTTTTACTGCCGACGTTATGAACGAGACCTTTCACAGAAGCTCCCTGTCGGAACTCAAATCCGGAAGTCCTGTTAATCTGGAACGTGCAATGGCAGCAGACGGACGGTTCGGCGGACATATTGTTGCAGGTCATGTTGACGGAACAGGCATCATAACCAATATAAAAAAAGACGATAATGCTGTGTGGTACACAATTTCCGCAGACAGCAGTATTATGAAATATATAATAGAGAAAGGTTCAGTGGCGGTCGACGGTATAAGCCTGACCGTTGCCGAAGTCTTAAAAGACAGTTTCAGCGTTTCCGTCATCCCCCATACTGCAAAAGAAACTATACTTTCACAAAAAAAGCCGGGAGATACAGTAAATCTTGAAAATGACCTTGTGGGCAAATATGTCGAAAAACTTTTGAACTTTAATCACGATGAAAAACCAAAAAGCAGAATAACCAGAGAATTTCTTGCAAATGCAGGATTTTAGGGAGGTAAATATTATGTTTGAATTCAATACTATTGAAGAAGCCCTTGAAGATTTAAGGCAAGGCAAATTGATCCTTGTTACAGATGACGAGGATCGTGAAAACGAAGGTGACCTTATATGTGCGGCGGAATTTGCCACTACTGAAAACGTTAATTTTATGGCTATGCACGCTAAGGGACTTATCTGTATGCCAATGAGCCATGAATACATTAAAAAGCTTCGTCTGCCTCAAATGGTGGACGACAACACCGACAATCACGAAACTGCATTTACAGTTTCAATCGACTATATCAGCACCACAACCGGTATATCCGCCGCTGAACGTTCGGTAACGGCAATGAAATGCGTTGACGATAATGCAAAACCTGAAGATTTCAGACGTCCGGGACACATGTTCCCTCTTCTTGCCAAGAAAAATGGTGTACTGGAAAGAAACGGTCATACTGAAGCTACGGTCGACCTTTTAAAGCTTGCCGGACTTAAAGCATGCGGTCTTTGCTGTGAAATAATGCGTGATGACGGTACTATGATGAGAACTCCCGAGCTGATTCAGATGGCTGAAAAATTCGGTCTGAAATTTATTACTATCAAGGCATTACAGCAGTACAGAAAGGTACATGACAAGCTTGTTGAATGTGCGGCAGTTACAAAAATGCCCACCAAATACGGCAATTTCAAGGCCTACGGCTACATGAACAAGCTTAACGGAGAGCATCATGTTGCTCTGGTAAAGGGCGATATCGGAGACGGTGAAAATGTTCTCTGCCGTGTTCATTCCGAATGCCTTACAGGTGATGCTTTCGGTTCAATCAAATGTGACTGCGGTCAGCAGTTTGCCGCAGCCATGACTCAAATCGAAAAAGAAGGAAGGGGTATTCTTCTCTATCTCCGTCAGGAGGGACGTGGTATAGGACTTATCAACAAACTTAAAGCCTACGCTTTACAGGATCAGGGTATGGATACCGTTGAAGCTAATCTTGCCTTAGGCTTTGACGAGGATCTGAGAGAGTATTACATTGGTGCACAGATTTTACGTGACCTTGGAGTAAAATCTCTGAGACTTCTTACTAACAATCCTCTTAAAATAGAGGGACTATCAGACTTTGGTCTTACAATAAGCGAACGTGTACCAATTCAGATGGACGCCACTGAATATGATGAATTCTATCTGAAAACCAAACAGAAAAAAATGGGTCATATTTTAAATTATTAATAAAGGAGTAATGAAAAATGAACGTATTTGAAGGAAAAGTTGTATCAGAAAACATTAAAATCGGTATTGTTGCCGCAAGATTCAATGAATTTATTACATCAAAGCTCTTAGGAGGAGCTCTGGACGGTCTGAAAAGACACAACGTAAACGAAAATGACATTGACGTTGCATGGGTACCGGGAGCTTTTGAAATCCCTCTTATTGCAAAGAAAATGGCTAACAGCGGTAAATATGACGCTGTGATTTGTCTGGGAGCAGTTATAAGAGGTTCAACCAGTCACTATGACTATGTATGCAATGAAGTATCAAAGGGAATTGCAACAGTTTCCATGAATTCCGATATTCCTGTAATGTTCGGCGTTGTTACTACCGAAAACATTGAACAGGCTATTGAAAGAGCCGGTACAAAGGCTGGCAACAAGGGCTATGACTGTGCTCTCGGAGCTATTGAAATGGTAAACCTTATAAGAGAGATGGATAAATAATGGCTAATATTATTCTTGATTATGACGGTACTATCCACGACTGCGCAAAAATATATGTCCCATCTTTTTATATCGGATACAAATACCTTACAGATAACGGACTTGCACCGATATATGAATACAGCTATGAGGAAGTCAGCAGTTATCTGGGGTATTCTGTAAAGGATATGTGGAACAGATTCATGCCAGAACTTCCTCAAAATGAAAAGGACTTTTGCAGTAAAATAATCGGCGATTCAATGATGGAACTGATAAACAAAGAAAAATCAGTACTTTACAGCGGAGCTGAGGAAGTACTGCAAAATCTTAAGGAAAGCGGACATAATCTGATTTTTCTAAGCAACTGTATGCATGATTATATGGAAGCGCACAGAAAAGTACACTGTCTTGACAGATTCTACTGTGATTTTTATTGTACTGAAGATTTTGGTTTCAAATCAAAGCCGGAAATTTTTACAAGTATTGCCAAAAAGCATATCGGTGATTTTATCATTATAGGCGACAGATATCTGGATCTTGAAACGGCATGGAAACATAACCTTAAATCTATAGGCTGTACTTACGGCTATTGTGAACCTCATGAGCTTGACAAAGCGGATATAACAGTATCTGAAATCTCGGAAATTCCAAAAGCAGTTGAAAAACTATTATAAAAGAAGCGTGTTCTTCGGAGCACGCTTTTATATTTACTGAAACAATTAAAAAAATAAAGCGTGTTCATTCAGAACACGCTTTTTTACATGCATTATTAATCTGATTTTTATAATTAACCAGCGGCATTAAGCTTCTTAGCCAGCTGAGCCTTCTTTCTGCTTGCACAGTTCTTATGCATAAGACCCTTAGCAGCAGCCTGATCTACTTTCTTTATAGCAACTCTGATTGCTTCTGCCTTGTCTGCTGTGTTGTTAACACAAGCTGCATCAGCTTTCTTGAGAACAGTTTTAAGATTTGATTTTCTTGCCTTGTTAGCGGCAGCCTTTGTCTTGTTAACCTTAACTCTCTTCATTGCGGATTTAATATTTGGCATTTCGTTGCACCTCCCTGACAAAATATTGAATTATCTGAATCTATTATTGACAAAAATACAAATAATAATTCAGAAAAAGTAGCATAGAATAAAAACAACGCAGACTTAAAAAGCCGGACACGACCGTTGTTTTAAAAAATACAGATGTAATGATCATCTGTATTGTGCATTCTCTGCACCAACACTAATAATTATTTTACCATTTTATACTTTAAAATGCAATAGGCAATTTCAAAATAATATAACGAAAAAACACGGTTGATTTAAAGCATAATGCACAACTTTTTATTAATAGTGCAAGGAAAGGAGAAAAAATGAGTATAAGAACCGACTTAGCGCTGGAAAGTATTAACGCTGCAAAAATCAGCGAAGGTATAACCAAAACCGAAAGAGGTAAAGCGTTTAAAATTACCGAAATAAATATTGCCGAGGATAAGCACGGCGAAAAAATAGGCAAGAAAAAAGGAAAATATATTACTCTTGAAGGCAGTGTATTCAGTTGTTTTTCAAAAGATTTCCGTGAAATGTGCGAGGAATTTTCAGAAGAGCTTTCACAGTTTGTTCCCGACGGTAAAGTACTCGTTGTGGGGCTGGGCAACAATGATATAACTCCCGACGCATTAGGTCCGCAAACGGCTTCAAAGATACTTGCCACACGTCATCTCAAGGAAGAACTGAAAGACGAGGACGATTTTCTTACCAGTCTGCGCCCTGTTGGCGTACTTGCAAGCGGAGTTTTAGGACAAACAGGTATAGAAACTGCCGAACTGATAGACGGTCTGATGGAAAAAATAGATCCACAGGCAATTATCGCAGTTGACGCTCTTGCATGTTCTGATATAAACAGACTTGGAAAAACCATTCAGCTTTCAGATACCGGTATTTCTCCGGGAAGCGGCGTTCAGAACAAACGCCGTGAGCTTTCAGAAGCAACACTGGGCGTTCCGGTTATAGCGGTCGGAGTACCCACAGTTGTGGATATGCATACAATAGTCCATGATTATACGGGAAACAAAATTGCCGGCAGCATGCCCAATATGATGGTAACGCCCCGTGACATAGACCGTCTTATAGAACGTTCCGCATCAATGATTGCTGCCGGAATAAATATGACGCTCCATCCTCAGATGTCGTTTGAGGACATTGAATCTATCATGTTTTGATCGGTATGGTTTCATAATTTTCAATAAAATCAGTATAAAAATTGACCGCTCTTGCAAGAGATGAAATATTAAGATTTTCATTGACTGCATGGGCGGATTTCATTTGTTCATCCGTCATGGTAAGAGGAACGAATCTCAATACACAGTCACATATTTTGGTATAGTGACGGGCATCTGTTCCCGCAAGCATTACATACGGAATAATGGGAATATCACCAAATGTCAGCTCGATCTGCTTGACTACCTTTTTATATGCAGAGCATTTTGTGTCCGCCGCCGGAGGAATATCAAAACCTGTTATCATTTCCATCCATATATCATTTTTTCTAGCAAGCTTAAGCATTTTATGTAAGGACGCTTCCAGCGGTTCATGAACCATAAATCTCATATTTGCAGTAGCTGTTGCAGTTTCCGGAATAACATTTGCTCCGTGACTTCCCTCAGCCATTGTAAATACGCAAGTCGTAGACACCAACGCTGCCGGCTGACCTCCCATTTTTCTCATGAAGTAAGGCATAATCGGACCTAAAAACCACGTATTTCCCAGTAAAAATCGATATTTAAAAGGCATATAAGGAGCCATCGCCTTATACATTTCCTTAACGGGTTTTGTAAGCTTCACTTTAAAGGGCGGATGACTTTCTACCTTGTTAATCAGCTTTGCAAGACGTGCAAAGGGATTGTGTCTGAAAGGAATACTGGCATGACCGCCATGTGAATGAGCGATAAACTTGACGTTTGCCCTGCCCTTTTCCAGTATTCCGACCATTGCGCAGTTAGCTTCACACCCCATCATATTTCCCATTACAGAACCGCCCTCGTCCATTACAAGCTCCGGACGAATGCCTTTTTTATACATATACTCAACAGTTTTAATTGCTCCGTCTCCCGTTATTTCTTCATTGCAGGAGGAAGCTATGTAAAAGTCTCTTTCCGGCTGAAATCCTTTTGACAAAAGATACTCAACGCTTTCCAGTATTGCACATAACGCACCCTTCGTATCAACAGTACCTCGTCCCCAGATTCTGCCGTCTGCGATAGTTCCGGAAAAGGGAGGATACTTCCATTCACCTACAGCTTCAACCACGTCATGATGAGACATAAGCAGCACAGGAGCTTTTTCAGAATCCTTACCCTTCCAGCGGTAAAGGAGAGCGCCGTCGATATCTTTTACTTCAAGCTTACTATGGATCAACGGATAAAGCTCCTCAAGACGCTTATGCATTTCATAGATTTTTGTAAGGTCATTGCTGCCTCTTCGACTGACAGACGCCACCTGAATCATACGTGAAAGATGTTCGGCATGAAGCTTCGGGTCAATTCCGTCCTTTTCCATATCATACGGCTTACTGTCTCCGCATTCTTTTTTTATCAGCACAGCACGTATAAGAGCAACGCCTAAAAGTATGATTATTAATAAAACAATAAAAAGAATTATATAAAGTACCATATGTTCACTCTCCCCATATTCATTGTAACAATTATACCACAAAGCCTAAAAAAATGCAAAAAATAAAGGCGGAAAATCCGCCTTTTTATCATTTTTTATAAAATTCATATTGACTCATTGTTTTAAGACTATAAAGATTCAGATATTCATAATCGGGCATATAATAGCCATAATATGCAACTTCGTTCTCCTCAGAAAGAGTATTTGCACCGTTTTCAATACATTCTTTATTGGTCAGAATAAGAGCATAGTAATAATTTTCATCTACTCCAAATCCAACCATTGCCGAACGCTGGCTTTCTGCCGGAAGTGCATGAACTTCTTCAAGATATTCAACGGCTTCACTGCCGTTCTTTACTTCAAACGTTCCGGAATAATAGTTGTCTTCCTTATCGGACTTGTCTTTGAAAAATTTAAAAGTCCCTTCCTTGTCAAGATCAAGCAGCATACCCGCTGTACTTTCCCATTTGTTTCCTGACAAATAATCGCCTTTTTCTTCTGCCTCTTTATTTCCGCAGGCAGACAATGAAAAAATCATAATTGCAGTTATAGAAAAAGCCAAAAATTTTTTTAACATAATAGTTCTCCTTAAAATTTAAGAAAAAAGCTGTGACACCAGAATTAATAACGATATCACAGACAATAAAATAATTTAAAATAAGGGGTTGGTCGAGGTGACGGGACTTGAACCCACGGCCTCTGCGTCCCGAACGCAGCGCTCTACCAAACTGAGCCACACCTCGACAGCTTTTTTATTATAACATACTTTTTTTAATTTGTAAAGGGGGTTCCCATACTTTTTTTACGCTTTTTGAAAAAAGCTTAGCAAAAACTTTTATACGTCCTTATTTCAACTATATACTTTCTATAAGGTCGAACAGAAACAACTCTTAAGTTCAAAAAAAGCAGCACATATTTGTGCTGCTTACATATAATATCAAACGAGCTAAAGAACCAACGCTAACCCTCAAAACTAATCTAAAACACTCGTGTCTCCATTGAACAAAGAGATGGACTGTAAAAATTTGATTTAACCATGATCATAAATATATAACCTCAATTAAGAGGTAAGGGAGATTAGCAGAGCCCTAACGCTCATTAGCGCTGCCGTAAAGCAATGTTCTTTAACTCGTTTCATATTACATTAAAAAAATATATCCTTACTTGGCATTATATATGCTTTTTTCAAGTATAATAAAATTAATGTTGGTTATTATTACCATATTTATATTATAGGGTAAATCGACCTATTTGTCAATTAGGCAATATGACATAATTAATATAGATATTTTTGGTAAAGAAGCATAAAAAAATGCATAAATTAAAGAAAATAAGACTTGAAAAAGGCTTAACACAACTTCAAGTACAGATGAAAACAGGTATTGACCAAAGCGATTATTCTAAAATTGAACGAGGCTTACGTTATCCAACAGTTGAACAACTGATTATCTTATCCGAATTATTCGGAACAAGCGTTGATTATTTATTGGATCTGACAGATGTAGAAAAGCCGTATCCCAGAAAAACTAATCCTTGACTTTTATGCTGTTTTAGAGTAAAATAAAATGGAATTATTATTAGTAAAGCGAGGAATAAATAAATGACTTCCAACAACGATAAATCTATGGACAAAATTGTCGATCTCTGTAAATCCAGAGGGTTTGTTTACGCCGGTTCCGAAATCTACGGCGGACTTGCCAACTCATGGGATTACGGTCCTTTAGGCGTTGAACTGAAAAACAATATAAAAAAAGCATGGTGGAAAAAATTCGTACAGGAAAACCCGAACAATGTAGGACTTGACAGTGCTATTTTAATGAATCCCCAGACATGGGTCGCTTCCGGACATGTAGGCGGATTCTCCGATCCTCTTATGGACTGCAAAGAATGCAAATCCCGTCACAGAGCAGACCAGCTTATCGAATCCCAGTCAGACGCAAATCCCGCAGGCTGGAGCTTTGAAGAAATGGCAAAATTTATTTCCGATAACGGTATTAAATGCCCGAACTGCGGAAAATCAAACTTTACAGATATAAAGCAGTTTAACCTGATGTTCAAAACATTTATGGGCATTACAGAAGATTCTCAAAATACTGTTTATCTCCGTCCGGAGACTGCTCAGGGAATTTTTGTAAACTTCTTAAACGTTCAGAGGACTACCAGAAAAAAACTTCCTATCGGTATCTGTCAGATAGGTAAATCATTCAGAAACGAAATTACTCCTGGCAACTTTATTTTCCGTACCAGAGAATTTGAACAGATGGAAATGGAATTTTTCTGCAAGCCTGAGACTGCCCTCGACTGGTTCGCTTACTGGAAAGATTACTGCATGAACTGGCTGAAGTCCTTAGGTATCAGAGAAGAAAGCTTAAGATACCGTGACCACGATCCGGAGGAACTTGCATTCTACTCGGAAGCCACAACAGACATCGAATTCAGATTCCCGTTCAAGGAATGGGGCGAACTGTGGGGCATTGCCGACAGAACTAACTACGATTTAGGCAGACACATGGAATGCAGCGGAAAGTCCCTTGAATATTTTGACCCCGATACAAATACAAAGTACATACCATACGTTATTGAACCGTCTCTGGGTGCGGACCGTGTAACGCTTGCTTTTCTGTGCGAAGCGTACGAGGAAGAGGAAATCGCAGAGGGCGACGTAAGAACGGTTATGCATCTTCACCCTGCAATCGCACCTGTTAAAGCCGCAGTACTGCCCCTTTCCAAAAAGCTGAGCGAACAGGCTCGTGAAGTTTATGCAATGCTTGCGAAGCACTTCAATGTCGAGTACGACGAAACAGGTTCGATTGGTAAAAGATACCGCCGACAGGACGAAATCGGTACGCCTTTCTGCATTACATACGATTTTGACACACTGGAAAAGGACGGTTGTGTAACAGTACGAGACAGAGACACCATGGAACAGGAAAGAATCAGAATCGAAGAGCTTACGGACTTTATTAATAAGAAAATTGAATTTTAAAAGAAAAAGACGGTCGAAAGACCGTCTTTTTTTGTTCAGCAACATTAGGTCAAGCAAGCTAAAGGTTAAGCATGCTTCTGAAAAAAATTTTTTAAAATAACCATGATTTTGCAGAGGTATTTGGGAAGTTTCACTACAAAAAAAACTCAGAAACTCTCGCTTGCTTGACCTGATATTGCCGAACAGCAAGTTCATTGTCTCAAATGAACCGAAACGACATTGAGTGACCGTAAAATACTATCTCTATCAAATTAGGCAGCACAAAAACCTAAAAGAGATACCTCTCGAATAATTTATGATATCAATGCCTCTTATCGAATCGGTTCATTTCAAACAACAAAAATCGCTTTTATTTCCCCTATATTTATATTATAACACATATAATTCTTTTTTTCAAGTGTTTTGTAGAAAAATTTTCCATTTATTTATGTTATAATATTATAGGTGATGACATGAACAATCGTGAAAATTTTGTATATCGAATAATGCAGCTTCAAAAGCAAAACAATTTGAATGACCATGAGTTAAGTCGATTGTTAGGCTATAAAGCCAATAACATGAATAAAATCATAAATTTTGTATCTTTACCAAGAATGGAAAAATTCTTTGAATTATGCGATTTCTTTAATATTTCGCCTGAGTAATTTTTCCGTTACAACGATGAAGATCCAAAATGGACTGACCAGACTTTTAAAAGGCTGCAAAATCTCAATGAAGAAGAACGCAAAATAATTGATTATATTCTTACAACCTTTGAGAATAATAAGAAATAAGCGTTTATTTTCTCAAATGAATCGGAAATTTAAAAAAGAAAAAGGGTTTAATGAAAACGTTCGAATTAGAACAAAAGAGTAAATTTCCGATTCATTTCAAAAGACAAATTGAGTTTACTATACAGTAAACTCATGTCATTTGTTTTATAAATAAACGAAGATATTCCGTCTGCTTATAGTCTAACTTTTGAATTTCTTTCATTAATTCATTTATCAAAGTCGGATCTTCGACTTCATAATCAAAAAATTCTTTTGGAGTAATTCTAAAAAAATCACATATTTCAAAAAAAATCACTATATTTGGATATGTCTTACGATTAATGATTCTATTAATATAGCCTTCATTAAAACCTAATGATATACTTAAATGTCGTGCAGATAAATTATTGTGCTCCAATAATTGTAGCAAACGATTTGAAAATTTATCAGATTCTGTCATATTATTCACCCAATTTATTATAGCATAAACCATATAAATTATTATGACACCCATAAAACTTTTTTTATGAAATATATGACGAAATATGCCATACAGATAAATTTATCCCACTTTTTTTGCCATTTTGCTTAAATTTATAAATAATATAGCAATCTATGAAACTTTCTGCTTATAATTAAGTTTAGATGTCCTTTACATAACCCATGCCATTATATCATACATTCTTTATATCATTATATCATATTTTTTTTGTTAAATCCGATAATCATTGCTTTAAATGCTTGAAATCTGATAATGAAAATTGTATAATGATAATTGCAGTTTATAGTTTACTATTTCATATTTTTATTCCTATGTTAAAATATAAAAAATAATCCAAAATAAAAGAATATTTCATTTTCCCCTTGACAAAAATAAATTCGTGGTATATAATATAAATAACCACAAATGATAAAATAATAACTCATGTGTCTCACACGAGCGAAATCCCCAGAGCTGCCACTCTGGGGATTTCATTTTGGTTAATTGTCGGACTTTCCGTGACTATTTAACCATTTGCAAACATAGTAACCTACTATGCGTGCCGCAATAGCCACGATAAATGATAAAAAGTAACTCATGTATACCCACCTCCTTCCTGACGGAAGAAGCCGACAATGTTATAATTATACATTATTCTACATAATTCGTCAAGTTAAATATAAAATAAAAAATATTTTTATAAACCCTTGACAAAAATAAATTTGTGGTATATAATATAAATGTCACAAAAGAGAGATGATATTTGAACAATTTAAGGATCTGAGAGTTAGCCGCTCTCAGGTCTTTTTTTTAATTAATACTTGACAAAAATAAATCCGTGGTATATAATATTGGTAACCACAAATGAGATGATGTATCCATGTTACCACACATGAAAAAATGAAAAAACCTGAGAGCGGCAACTCTCAGGTTTTTTTATTAACCCCTTGACAAAATTAAATTCGTGATATATAATATAGATGACCACAAGAGAGATAATTCTCAGGTCTTTATTTTATGCTATTTGTCGGTCTTATTGCGGCGATCTAGCCATTTGCACGCAAAATGACCAAATAAAACCCCCCAGATTAGCCACTCTGGGGGTTTTATTTTTTTTAAGAATAAGATGATACTTTCCTGTCAAAATTAAACTTAACTCCTTTACGAAAATTCAAAAACAGATTTGTCGGTATTTGTAAATTCGATTGACATTTTACACTAAAAATGCTATTATTTAATAGTCACATTTTATATATAGAGGAAAGAGATAGGAATGAAAAAACCAATAAGATTTTATATTTCAGTACTCGGGGCAAAAATCATGATAAAACTTATGCGTCTGATGAAACGCAATGCGACCAATCTGCCCGGAGAAATTATGCTGATTTTTTACCCTGACCTGCTTAAACACTTCGATATGCCGGAAAATGTTATTGCAGTTACAGGTACAAACGGTAAAACTACCGTTTCAAATATGATAGGCAACATACTTAAAGCTAATGGGTACGATATTATCAACAACAGCTTCGGCGGTAATGTGGATACGGGAATAGCGTCACTGCTCCTTGATAACTGTACTCTATCGGGCGGCTTCAAAAAAGATACCGCCGTACTAGAAGTCGATGAACGAAGTGCTGCGAGAGTTCTCCCCTACGTAAAGCCCGACTGGCTGGTGTGTACCAATCTTCAGCGTGATTCCATGAAGAGAAACGCTCATACTGAGTTTATTTTCAACATCCTCAACAGTAATATTCCGGAAAAAACAAAGCTCATTTTGAACGGTGATGACCTTATAAGCAGTCGGCTGGCTGAAAAAAATCCGAGAACTTATTTCGGTATCGACCGACTGGAAAACGAAAATCCCACTCTGGACAACCTAATATGCGATATAGTAAACTGTCCTGTTTGCGGTAATAAGCTTGAATTTGCTTTCAGACACTATAATCATATAGGACGAGCTAAGTGCAGCTGCGGTTTTAGCTCTCCTGACATAGACTTTGACGTAAAAGCAAGCGAGAACAACGAAGCAGTAATTATGCACAACGGAAAAGAAGAACGCTACAAGCTGCCTAACAACCGTATAACAGACCTTTATAATACTGTCGCTGCCGTTACCTTTTCCCGTACGTTCGGACTTTCCTATGAACAGGTAGCAAAGGCAATGTCTGAGGTCAAGGTAGTTAAGTCAAGATACGACAGCTTTAACGCAGGCGGAAAAGAAGTACTGGTTTCCCTCGCTAAGGGACAAAATCCCGTTGCATGCTCCGGTGTTTGCGACTTTATAAGACGCGAAAGCGGTAATAAGGCTGTAATTATGATTCTTGAGGATCTTTATGACTCAAAGCGTACTTCCGAAAATATTGCTTGGATCTACGAAACAGACTTCGAGTTCTTAAAAGGCGATGACATAAAACAAATTATTGTAGGCGGAAAAAGAGCCGATGATTATATGGTACGTCTGCTTATTGCAGGTATCGACAAGAAAAAGATTGTCTGCTGCCGCAACGAAACAGACACTCCAAGCCACCTGAAACCAGAGCTTTTCGACAAGCTTATTATTATGTACGACCTGTTTAATGTGGAATCCTTGAACAGTATAAAAGAACAGCTGAAAAACTGGAGGTAAACTATGAGCATAATTATAGAAGAACTGTTTCCGGAAGTCTGCAACCTTTTCGGTGACACAGGAAATATGCGATATCTTAAGCTTTGCCTTCCGGAAGCCGAATATATCAGTACCAAACTTAACGACACTCCTTATTTTGCTGAACATGACGTCAATATGGTCTACATGGGTCCCATGACCGAGCAGACGCAAATCAATGTAATAAAGCGTCTGATGCCGTATAAAGACCGTATTGCCGATATGATAAATAAGGGAACGATTTTCCTGATGACAGGAAACTCCCATGAAATTTTCGGCAAAAGCATCACGGACAGGGACGGCAGTATAACCGAATGTCTGGGACTTATAGATTTTTATGCCACAAGAAATATGATGGATCGTTTCAGCGGACTGGTTCTGGGGACTTATGACGATATTGAAATAGTAGGTTTCAGAGCGCAGTTTACAAACGGATATTTAGGTGAAAATACCAGTCATTTTGTAAATGTCACCAAGGGCGACGGCATGAATAAGGATTCGAAATGCGAGGGATTTGTAAAAAACAATTTCTTCGGGACTTATATTTTAGGTCCGATTCTTGTTTTGAATCCGTACTTCACAAAGAAAATACTTTACAAGCTATGCGGAGAAGAAAAAAAGCTTGCCTTTGAACAGGAAGTTATAAAAGCGTACAATTCAAGGCTTGAGGACTTTAAAGACAATCATGTGGGGATACATTAAAAAAGAAGTGTGTTTTACTTTCTTTTCTTGTGCAAAGAAAGTAAGAAAAAGATTTATTTAAGATTATTTTAAGAATAATGTTATATAATTTAGTTATGGATAAAGAAGAAGCAAAGTTTCTTCATCAATGATCCTTAATTCCCCCTCTATATATCTTTTATCTATCTGGCTATGTCGCTATTTTAGACATAGCTTACTTTTTTGAAAAAAAGTAAGCAAAAAACTTTTATATCGTCTTTAGTCTGATGATATTATCTATATAAGTCTCGACAGGTAAGTAAACAGAGAATTGAAGAAAAATATTTTGAAAAAAAGTAAGCCTCCGCTTTTAAAAAAGCGGAACCAAAACTTTTATGCCAGATTTTATTAATATAAAATTGTTTTTAAAGACACGCAAAGTTACTTTTGCAAACTTTTATATCGTCTTTAGTAAAAGCTTTTATGGACTATAAATCAGTTTTTCATAAAAATTAATATATTAGTTACAAATTTGATGAAAATATATGTTATAATTATACTATAGCTTTATACAGGGGGGAATTTTATTTGGTTAATATTGACATTTTAACACTTATATTTTTAATTATTAATGCCATATTGCTTTCGGGACTTACGGTGCTGGCAATAAAATTATTTAAATATTTAAAGAAAAAATAAACAGAGTAATTTAATTACTCTGTTTATTTTTTGCAAAGTAGCCTTGACAAAAAATGCAAAGTATGCTATACTAAAAATGCAAAGTTAACTTAGCATTCTGTATGCTGCGGCAGTGCACACCGTATCATATAGAAGAAGGAGCATATAAATGAACACCAGAATAAAAGAATTAAGGAAAGCAAGGAAGCTTTCTCAAGAGGAATTGGCTGAAGCTGTCGGTACTACCAGACAGACAATTACCTCGATTGAAATAGGTAAATATACTGCCTCGCTTCCTCTTGCCTATAAAATTTCACACTATTTCGGTCTGACTATTGAAGATGTTTTTGATTTTTCAGATTTGGAAAATGATTAAAGGAGTGCTTAAAATGGAAGAATATCGTAACAAATTAAAAATTCAGAATGTATTTTTTTCTGTATGTTCGGCGGTACTGATTGCTGTTCAGATATTAGCATATTCAGGCGTGATAGACCCTGTAAATTCCGGTAAAAGCTGGGCAGATTTCTGGCACGGATTTATTGCCGGAGTTGCTTTGGGAGTCACAGCTATCATGATTTTCGGATTGATAAAAAACCTGATTGCATTAAAAAATAATAAACAGCTGAAAAAACTTTATGTAAAAGAAAATGATGAACGGAAAAAGGAAATATGTACAAAAGGCAAAAGTGCCGGAGCTTCAGCATATCTTTGCTGTATGCTAGCAGCTGCTATTATATGCGGATATTTTAATGTTATCGTATGTATTACTTGCATTATATGTACATTTGTTCAGTCACTTTTTATGATCGGAGGAAAACTTTACTACAATCGAAAACTATAATTAAAAAGCCACGGTTAAACCGTGGCTTTAAAAAATATAAAATCATATTTCATCGGATTCTACAGTATCTTCGACTTTATCGAGAATTTCTTCTTCAGAGCAGCCGCATGCGCATGCGTCTGTTATGATAACGCTTTCTTCTGCTTTTTCAGCGGGAATATCATTGATATCCTCATCGCAGTCACAGCAGTCGCCGCAGCAATCATCGCAAGCAAGATCTTCGTCTTCCAGATCATCACAGCAGCAATATTCGTTTTTCTTTTTTGAATAAATAAGTGCAGCAGCGCCTGCAGCGGCAGCGCCTGCAATAAGTCCCAGAATTAAACCTTTTTTCATTGTAGTCCTCTTTTCTCCGCAAGAAAGATTGCCACGGCTTGCGGTCCGTTAAATGGCGTAGTTTTATTTTTTAAATTATTATATCATAGTTTTAAATAAATTTCAACATTAAATTTATAAATTTTTTGTGATAAACATCAAAATCGAAATGGCAGTCAGGGGAGCAGTTTCGCATCTCAGGATTCTTTCTCCCAGCCATATTGACGCAATACCGGCTTCTCTGGCAGCTTCCGCTTCGCTTTCATCAAATCCGCCTTCACTGCCTACGAATAATGCAAAGCTTTTTTTTTCTTGTGTATTAAGTTCGGAAAATCTTATTCCGCCCTCTTCATAAAGCATTGCCGGACAATCATATTCTTTCATTTGTATAATTGCTTCATCAAAGGAAATCATAGGTTCGACAGTCGGTATAATCCCTCTTCCGGACTGTTTTGCCGCTTCAAGGGCTATTTTATTAAGTCTTACAAGCTTTTTTTCAAAGTCCTTTTTATCAGGACGGGAAACGCATCTTCGGGTAAGAACGGGAACAATTTTTGAAACACCAAGTTCAACGGATTTCTGAATAATATGTTCAAGCTTGTCCTGCTTGGGAATAGCCTGGAAAAGCGTCAGGTCGACCGAAGGCTCAGCGGAGCAAAGCTTTTGTTCTTTTATATTTAAAAATACAGTATCCTCTGTTATACTGCTGATTTCGCAGAAATAATCAGTACCGCATGAGCATACGGTTATTTTTTCTCCCGGTTTCATTCTCAAGGAACGACCGATGTGTCGGGCGTCTTCTCCGGTCAATACCGGATTATCTGTATTTATATTTTCAAGAAAAAATCTGGGCATAAATCCTCCGTAAATATTATGTGTAAAAAATCAAAAAAATATATAAGTAAATTATACTATATTTTCACAGTTTTTTCAATACATCAGAAATAGTTTTTTCGGTTTTCCATTGACATAAAATAAAATTTGTGATATTTTATTAATATAAGAATTGGTGCTGCGCTTACCGTAAAAAGCGTCAGCTGAATAAATATTCAGTTTTATGGAGACAATTATGAAAAAGATAATCGCTTTAATTTTCACAATGATTTTTTCCGCCGTACTTTTATGCGGCTGCAATGAAGACGAAAAAGGAAATTCAGTAGCTTATGAGGATCTGGAATACGGTTCCACAATGCGGCAGATCTTAAACGGTAATATTGACCTTTACTTTGACGGACGTTTTCTTACAGATGAAGAAATGAATGCAGTATCCGACTATTATTATGCTGTTGAAACAGATGATTTGGAGCTTTTTAAAACAACTCAGCCGGAATACTATGTGGAATTTTTGGAGCAGCAGAGCGGAAACAGTCTGGAAAGCTATCTTAATAATGAAAAAAAGGACGTAGTAGACGCAACGGGAGAAAACTTTAAATATACTTCAATCGAAGTAACAAGCTGCGGAGACAGCTCTGAGGATCAGGGAATAACGGATATTATAGATATGCTTAACGGAGTGTATGAGGATTACGGCGCTTCGTCAAAATTTGAAGACACTCTGAAGGATGCAAAATTTATTATGGCTGATTTAACAGTAACTGTGGGCGATGAAGAATATTTGTATACTGATAAATTAATATATATATTTAACTGCGGAGATAATATATATATTTTATAATACGGAAAGGAGCCGTAACCTATGAAAGACAATCCTTATATAAAGAAGCTTGTGAACAACATTGCTGAGCATTGCAATGAACTAAAAAAAGTTTATCTTATAAGCAATAAAATAAACACTAACGGCGAACTTACCAGCTTTAAACTTGCTATAATTGTAGATAACAGTGTGGAAAATAATTCTGAACTTGAATGCAGACTGTATCTCAATATCGACTGCGAACTGCCTTTTGATTTAGTAATATACCGTGAAGACGAATTTAATAAGCTGAAATGTGAAATTGGAACTTTTGCGTGGAAAATAAACAATTCGGGGACGGTGCTTTATGGGTAGGGGATATCGTGACAATGACAGCCGCAGATACTTTGACTGGCTGTACTATGCAAATCTTGACTTACTGGCGGCCAAAACACTTCTTAGTGACGAACGTTGTTATAACGGCGCTGCGTTTCACTGTCAGCAGAGCATTGAAAAAGGACTTAAAGGTTATCTTCTTTTTAAAAAGCATAAGCTTTATGACGGTCACAACCTGACGTGGCTTTGCAAGCAGGCAATGCAGACGGACAGTCACTTTTCAACGTGGCTTGAGAAAAGTACTATGCTGAACCATTATTACATAGAAACACGCTATCCGGCAGATATGCCCTTTGATATAGATACCGATACTATAATGGAGCTTATTCATTCAGCGTCGGAAATGCTCAGCTTTATAACTGAAATTATTCATTTCGATTTCAGAAGCTACCATAAGAGGTAATTTATTTGGAATTTAATTTGTTTATTTCTTTGACTAAATCAAGTATAAGCCTTGTTAGTTTATTATCAAGCTTCTTCATTTCTTCCAGTAAACTATTAGTTTCTGTTGGCCATGTATCGTCAAAATCAAAAAATTGCATGGGAGTAATGCCTAAATATTCACATATATAGAAGAATGATTGCATGGTGGGGTAACTATTTTTGTTTTCAATTCTGTTAATATAACCCTCGTTTTGACCTAATGATAAACTCATATTTCTTGCCGAAACATTCTTTTGCAGTCTTAATTTAGAAATACGGAGAGCAATTTTATCTATTGTCATCATTAAAAAAACTCCAATCTAAATAAATTCAGCCATTGACAAATTAGCCCAAATAATGATATACTACAATTAAGTGTCGATTAAAGTAAACATAATTTAGGTTTTTAATAGCTTAATAACATTATATCACTAAAGTAAGGGAATGTCAATCACCATGTCACTGAATTACGGGAAATTTGTAACAATACACAAATCAGAGGTGGATATTATATGTATAATTCACAAGAAATTGCCATGCGCATAAAACTACTAACAAAGCAACAAGGCAAATCAATGGGGGAATTGTTGAAAAATTGTAAGCTTGGAAAAAATACAGTTTCTTATATTAATAATGGTGGCGACATTTTAACATTAAATTTTGCCAAAATCGCTGATTATCTTGACTGCTCTGTTGATTATCTGCTAGGCAGAACCGATAATCCCGATTCACATAAAAAATAAACTGAAATAAATCTTTTTCTGACTTTCTTTGCTTGTGCAAAGAAAGTAACAAAGAAACACACTTCTTTTTTGTTCACACGAAAAAAGAAGCAAAAAATGTAACGACTGCATAATTAATAGTAAACTATCACACAAGGTACTCTCCCAAAACTGTGCTGAGAC
>CABIYQ010000002.1:44084-102884 GCA_902362965.1 Oscillospiraceae bacterium | reverse complement strand
GACAAATATGTTTTGATTACGCTTTTACAAAGCGTAGAATGTACAAGACAAGAAATTCAGCCATTGACAAATTAGCCCAAATAATGATATACTACAATTAAGTGTCGATTAAAGTAAACATTATTTAGGCTATTTTTAATAGCTTAATTATATTATAGCGCACTCACGTGCATTTGTCAACGAATTTTTGCTTACCGTGGTGCATTTTTGTAAATTTTGAACATTTACGGAGGATTTTATTTTATGTTTTATGACAGATTTATCAAATTATGTGAAGATTCTAACATAAAGCCAACCCCATTATTACGTAAATTAGGACTAAGTTCAGGAAATTTACAAAAATGGCAAAACGGAGCTACTGTAAATTCGGCAGTTCTTATAAAAATTGCTGATTATTTTAATGTATCCGTTGATTATCTGCTAGGCAGAACAGATGATCCAGATATACGTAAAAAATAAACTGAAACTCCCAAAACTGTACTAAGACGTTTTTGCAACTTGCGTTCTCCATTTAGTATCGCCCATCTTACATGGGCGTAAATTTTAAACGTCTTGCCTTTTACGTGGAGACCAATTAGTTCAAAAACCGTATGACGGATAAAATTCGGCACTTTATGTGCCGCAAGCCGCCCACGGCGTTTGAGTGGGCGCATTTCTTTGTTACTTTCTTGTTGCGAAACAAGAAAGTTAAGAAAAAGAAGTTTTAAAGAAACTTGTTTCTTTGGTGCGGCATCAATCACGGTACAAGAAATGAACAAGAAAGTCTTGTGCGTTAATAAGCCGCAGCCGAAGCTACTGTTTCCAAAGCAATTTCCATCATATCTGTAAAGCTTGTTTGCCTTTCTTCAGCGGTTGTTGAAATTCCTTTAAGGGGACAGTCCGACACTGTAAGGATACACAAAGCGTTTTTGCCGGCACGGGCGGCATTCATATAAAGTGCGGCAGACTCCATTTCAACTGCAAGAACCTTCATTTTCTGCCATGCTGCTAAAGAATTACCGTCATCATAAAAAGTATCGCTGGAAAGTATATTTCCAACATGATAAGTACAATTATGATTTTCAGCAACATTTACCGCACTGCTCAAAAGTGTATAAGACGCTGTAGGAGCATAAGTTCCGGGAAGGCCATACTGATCGGCATAATTTGAATTAGTACATGATCCCATTGCTATTACAATGTCACGCAAGTTTACATTGTCAGCAATTCCTCCGGCAGTGCCCACTCTGATAATATTATCCACATCATATTCATTAAAAAGTTCATAGGAATAAATACCAATGGACGGAATACCCATTCCGCTTCCCTGTACAGATACTTCAATGCCTTTATATTTACCTGTAAATCCCAGCATTCCCCTTACTTTATTGTAGCAAATCGGATTTTCAAGATAAGTTTTCGCAATAAACTCTGCTCTGAGAGGGTCTCCCGGCATTAATACTGTCTTTGCAATTTCACCTTTTTCAGCGCTGTTATGCGGTGTAGACATAATATATTCCTCCTTAATTTTATTAAAATTAAACCGTACCGATTCACGGTACGGTTTTTATTGAATTGGCAAACAAACAACCCAATACTTACATTTCACTTCTGTTTTCCAAAGCCTTAAAAAGAGTTACTTCATCAGCATACTCCAAATGTCCCCCTACAGGAATACCAAAAGCAAGTCTTGTAACCACAACACCCAACGGTTTTAAAAGCCTTGCGATATACATTGCGGTAGCTTCCCCCTCAACCGTAGGATTTGTCGCCATAATTATTTCCTGAACACTGCCGTTATTTACACGTTCAAGAAGCTCTTTTATTCTGATATCGTCCGGACCAACTCCGTTAATAGGTGAAATAAGTCCGTGAAGGACATGATATCTGCCTCTGTATTCATTTGTGCGTTCAAATGCTGAAACGTCCTTAGGGGTTTCAACAACGCATATGATCGAACCGTCACGATTCGCATCGGAGCAGATAGGACATACTTCAAATTCTGTAAGATTCTGACAAACAGAACAATAACCCACGTCATTTTTTACGGAAATAATAGCGTCTGCAAATTCCTTTGCGTCATTATCGCTCATGGACATAACAGCATAAGCAAGTCTCTGAGCTGTTTTCATACCGATTCCCGGGAGCTTTGCAAACTGCTCTGCCAGTATTACAAGGGGAAGAGCGTTATTATCTGCCATTTTATCAGAATAATCCCGGCAGCGCTACTCCGCCTGTGATCTTATTCATTTCTTCTTCAGTTGTCTTTTCAACATCAGCCATAGCTTCGTTGATTGCACTGATGATCAAGTCCTGAAGCATTTCAACGTCATCCTTGTCAACAACCTCCGGCTTGATTGTCAAAGCCTTGATATTTTTTGCACCTGTAACAACAACTTCAACAGCGCCGCCGCCTGATGTTGCTGAAAAATCTCTTGCTTCAATATCATTTTGCAGTTCTGTGATTTCATCCTGCATTTTCTGAGCCTGTTTTATCATTGAATTCATATTCTGAGCTCCGCCGATATTTTTAGGTACTCTTGACTTCATAATTTTATTCTCCTTTGACTTTATAAATAGTCTGTTATTTTTATTTATTCAACAACGGTTTCAATTCCGCTGCTTACAGCTTTTTCAATAAGTTTTCCGGCTTTTTGCTCGGATTCTGCCGCTGCCGAACACCTTGCCTTGATGACATAAGACTTTCCCATGACTCTTCGTATCGTTTCGGTCAGCAGTGCAAAATTTTCCTTTACTTTAAAAAGCTTAAGGAAAAACTGATTTTTAGTATCTATCAGCATAATATTTGAATACACAAACGCTCTTGAACCAGCCAGCGTTCCCGAAACAGACGGAGAAACCTTTGTAAATTCCGCAAGTATCTCAGACCATTCCGCAAGAGGTTTGAAATCCGAAGCTTTCAGCTGCGACATATTCACTGCCGGCTTAGGACTTGCAGTTTCTTCAGTTTCTGCCGGACGTTCTGTTTTTTCCGGTACTGAAACATTATCCACTTGTTTTATTTTATCATAAATTTCAGTATTGTCAATAGTTTTCTGTTGAATTTGCACTGAACAAAGCTTAATAAGGCACATTTCAAACTCAATACGCTTGTTTAAAGCCTTGCCCATACGCTCGCTGCACTCCTGCAAAACAGTAAGCTTAGCAAGAATTTCCGAAAGTTCAAGTTTTGCGGAAATATTTTTAAGTCTGTCAAGCTCGTCCGGCATACACACTATCAAATCTGTTTTTTCAGGGCATACTTTCAACAGCATCAAATTTCTGAACTGATCTGTAAGCTCACTGCAAAGCTTCGTCATGTCCTTTGACATAGAATAAAGATTGTCGGCAACTGCAAGAGCGTTTCCGGGCTGTTTTGAAACTGCCGCCTCAATAATATCAAATAAATGTCCCCTTCCGGCAATACCGGCAGCTGCGGAAACAGTATCCATTGAAATATTTTCCGAATATGCCGCACATTGATCTAAAAGCGAAAGAGCGTCTCTCATTCCGCCGTCGGAAAGTCTCGCAATAAGAGCCGCGGCATTTTCTTCAATAGAAATATTTTCTTTACTTGCAATATAGCATAACCTTTTAGTTATATCTTCTGTCAGAATACGCCTGAAATCAAACCGCTGACAGCGTGACGTTATAGTTGCAGGCACCTTATGAACCTCCGTTGTTGCAAGTATAAACTTCACATAATCCGGCGGTTCTTCCATAATCTTAAGAAGCGCATTAAACGCATTAGGCGTCAGCATATGTACTTCATCTATGATATAAACCTTATATTTACAGCGTTCAGGAGTATATACCGCACCGTCTCTCAAGTCTCTGATATCATCAACGCCGTTATTTGAAGCGGCGTCAATTTCAATTATATCAGACAAAGCGGCATTGTCCGCATCTCTGCAAACATCGCATTCAAGGCATGGATTACCGTCCTTTTCATTAGGGCAGTTTACCGCCTTTGCAAAAATTCTGGCGCAGGTAGTTTTTCCAGTACCCCTTGAACCGGTAAAAAGATATGCATGAGCAGTTCTGCCGTTTTTTATCTGATTCTGCAAGGTCGTTGTAATATGCGGCTGCGAAATTACGTCGTCAAAGGACAGCGGCCGCCATTTTCTGTATAAAGCTGTATAAATAACGGTCACCTCCATTAAAACACTGAATTATGCTTGTAACAAAAAAATTCCGGAGCATAAGTGTGCAGGCTGACTGCGGCACACAAAACGATCCGCTTAATGCTGCTCGGTTCCCCGCCTGACATGGTTCACGGTGCTTCGTTGCACAGGGCCCGCACACTTATATTCCGGAATATAACCAACTGAAATTTACAGTCACAAATACTTTAATTATTATATCACAATTTTTTTTTTATTTCAAGTACTAATTTTAATTTTTTTTAATTTTTTTAATTCCGGTAAAAAATCGACTATTTTCTTGTTAATATGCAAAAAAAGAATATTAAAATATCTTTATTTTTTTGCTAAAACGCTATAGCCAAGAAAAAAAATATATGATATAATAAAGAAAAGTACATATTTAAAAATAAAGGAGTTGCATTCATATGAAAAAAGTAGTCAAAATCCTTGGAATAGTGCTTATTGCCGTCACTGCTGCTTCAGCAGTCGTCACAATGTTAACAGTATACAATAAAAAATACAAAAAAAATTATATAACGGTCTGTGAATAAATGCAGACTTAAAAAGGGAGTCTTATAAATGGAAATCAAATATGAATTGGCAAAAACTTTAAAGGAAAAGCCTGCTGACGAATCAAAGCTCGGATTCGGTCATATATTTACGGACCATATGTTTATTATGAATTATGATATCGGCGAAGGCTGGCATGACGCTAGGATCGTTCCTTACGGAGATATTTCCCTGTCCCCTGCGGCTATGTGCCTGCATTACGGTCAGGAAATCTTTGAAGGACTTAAAGCTTACCGTACTGCCGAAGGTAAAATTCAGCTTTTCCGTCCTGATGAAAATTTTAAGAGAATGAACGTTTCCAATGAGAGAATGGTCATTCCTAAAATCAACGAACAGGACGCTATGGAAGCTCTTATGGCCTTGCTGAACGTTGAAAAGGACTGGGTTCCTTATTCAGAAGGAGCCTCTTTATACATACGTCCTTTTATTATCGCAACTGATCCTTATGTAGGAGTTCGTCCGGCTGATCATTATATGTTTATGATCATTCTTTCACCATCAGGCGCTTACTACTCTACAGGTCTCAATCCTGTTAAAATTTACGTAGAAAGCAACTATGTAAGAGCTGTAAGAGGCGGGACTGGATTTGCTAAAACAGCCGCAAACTACGCTATTTCCCTTGCGGGTCAGGACGAGGCTCATAAGCAGGATTATGAACAGGTTCTATGGCTGGACGGCGTTGAAAGAAAGTATGTTGAAGAAGTAGGCTCAATGAATATCTTCTTTGTTATTGACGGTGAAATTATAACTCCTGCACTCACAGGCTCTGTTCTGTCGGGTATTACCAGAAAATCCGCAATTGAGATATGCCGCAGCAAAGGCTATACAGTTACTGAAAGAAAGATTACAATTCAGGAAGTAGCAGAAGCCTATGACGCTGGTAAGCTTGACGAGGTTTTCGGAACAGGTACTGCCGCTGTTATTTCTCCTGTAGGACACCTTAAATGGGAAGATAAGATCATGGAGATCAACGACAATAAAATCGGACAAATTTCACAGATGCTTTATGATACAATGACAGGTATTCAGTGGGGTAAAATTCCTGATGAATTCGGCTGGACTGTTGAAGTAAAATAAATTAAATAGTAATTTGACCGGGGTGCTTGTAATACAGGCTGAGAGTAAGCGTAAACGCTTTAACCCGTTAACCTGAATTGGATAATACCAGCGTAGGGAGTTTTAGAAAAAACAATGACTTTCGGCGTATCCTTTTTTGGGTACGCCGTTTTTTAAGAAAGGAAAAAGATGAAAATTTCATCAAAAGCTTTAAGGCTTTATGCCGTTACCGACAGATCATGGCTCAAGGAAAATCAAACGCTTGCCGACGCTGTGGAAAAGGCAATACTTGGAGGAGTCACTATTGTTCAGCTAAGAGAAAAGAATACAGATTTTGAAGAACAGCTTTCCCTTGCTCAGGAACTGAAAACAGTCTGCAAAAAATATAATGTACCGCTTATTATCAATGATTCTGTAGAACTTGCCCTAAAAAGCGGTGCAGACGGCGTTCATCTTGGACAAAGTGACGGCGATATAAAAAAAGCCAGAGAAATTCTGGGAAACAACGCCATAATCGGCGCTACAGCTCATAATGTCAACGAGGCAGTATCTGCATTTAAGTCCGGTGCTGACTACTTAGGCTGCGGAGCTGTATTCGGTTCGTCAACAAAAAATAATACTGTTCCTCTATCCTTTGACGAACTGAAAAAAATCTGTGAAAACGTTTCTATTCCCGTTGCGGCAATCGGAGGAATAAATCAGGAAAATATATCTTTGCTTAAAAATACCGGAATCAGCGGTGTAGCTGTTGTTTCAGCAATATTTGCGAAAAATGACATTCAATGTGCGACGGCGGCTTTGAAAAAATCTATTCTTGAAATCATAGGAGACTAGTTTTATGAAAACTGTACTTACAATAGCGGGCAGCGACAGTATCGGCGGCGCAGGAATACAAGCCGACATCAAAACAATTTCCGCAAGCGGCTGCTATGCGATGAGCGTTATAACCTCTGTTACAGCGCAAAATACCACAGGAGTTACCGGTATTCACGACATTCCACCTGAATTTGTTTTAAAGCAGCTTGAAGCGGTCTTTGACGATATAACTCCTGATGCAGTTAAAATAGGTATGCTTTCAAATACAGAAATAATATACGCAATTTCTGATTTTCTCAGAAAAAGAAAAGCGGTAAATGTTGTTGCAGATACTGTAATGGTGTCAACAAGCGGTCACAGACTTCTGGCAGAAAACGCTGTTTCTGCTCTTACAGAAAGTATTTTTCCCATTGCCTGCATTATAACACCAAATATTCCGGAAGCTGAAATTCTTTCAGAGATGGAAATAAAAAATCCTGACCAAATGGTAAAGTCGGCTGAAATAATTTACGAAAAGTTTGGGGGAAACGTTCTTTTAAAGGGCGGTCATCTGGAAAGTACTGCGGCTGATTTACTTTACGCCGACGGTGTTAAGACATGGTTTGAAACTAAAAAAATAGATAATCCCAATACTCATGGAACAGGCTGTACTCTTTCTTCCGCAATAGCGTCTAATCTAGGTAAGGGAATGAATGTAAAGGAAAGCGTTAAGCTTGCTAAGGAATACGTAACCGGAGCAATTATGGACGGTCTTGATCTTGGAAGAGGACGAGGTCCATTAAATCATATGTATAAAAACATTATATAAAATAAAAATACGGAGGTCATAATGAATTACAAAACTCAAATGGAAGCGGCCAAAAAAGGCATTATTACTAAGGAAATGCAGATTGTTGCCGAAAAGGAATACATGGAACCTGAAATTTTAAGACAAAAAGTCGCAGAGGGAAGTGTGTGTATTCCTGCAAATATAAACCACAAGTCACTTAGTCCGGAGGGAATCGGCTCAGGACTGAAAACAAAGATCAATGTAAATTTAGGTATTTCGGGTGACTGCAAAAACTATGACATGGAAATGTCTAAAGTAAAAATGGCTATCGACTTCGGCTGCGAAGCTATTATGGATCTGAGCAACTACGGTAAAACCAATACATTCCGTAAGGAACTTGTTGAAATGTCTCCCGCCATGATAGGAACTGTACCTATGTATGACGCTATTGGCTATCTTGAAAAGGATCTTCTTGAAATTACTGCTAAAGATTTCCTTAAAGTAGTTGAAGCACACGCCAAGGAAGGCGTTGATTTTCAGACTATTCATGCCGGTATCAATAAAAGAGCTGTTGAAGCGTTTAAACGTCAGGGCAGACTTACCAACATAGTTTCCCGAGGCGGTTCACTGCTTTTTGCTTGGATGGAAATGACTGGAAATGAAAACCCATTCTATGAGTATTATGATGAAGTACTGGAAATTCTTCGTGAATATGACGTAACGATCAGTCTTGGAGACGCTTTAAGACCAGGTTCAATCAACGACAGTACTGATGCAGGACAAATTTCGGAGCTTATTGAGCTGGGTGATCTCACAAAAAGAGCATGGGAAAAGGACGTTCAAGTAATGGTTGAAGGTCCGGGACATATGGCTATGAACGAAATTGCCGCAAATATGACATTGCAAAAGCGTATCTGTCACAACGCTCCTTTCTACGTTTTAGGTCCTTTAGTTACCGATATTGCTCCAGGATACGACCACATTACGTCCGCTATCGGCGGTGCTATTGCAGCTGCCAACGGTGCCGATTTTCTTTGTTATGTTACTCCTGCTGAGCATCTCAGACTTCCTGATGCAGACGATGTAAGAGAGGGTATTGTAGCTTCAAAAATCGCCGCTCATGCCGCTGATATTGCAAAGGGTATTCCTCATGCAAGAGATATTGACAATAAAATGAGCGATGCCAGAAGACGTGTTGAATGGGACGAAATGTTCAAATACGCAATTGATCCTGAAAAAGCAAAAAGATACTTTGAAAGCGTACCGCCAAAGGACAGACATACATGCTCTATGTGCGGAAAAATGTGTGCTATGAGAACCACTAATATGATTTTGGCAGGCGAAAAGGTTGAATTCTGTACGGAAAAGTAAAATTTATGCCGGAGATTTTATAAAGAATCTCCGGCAATTTTAATTATAAACTTTATTACCATAATACAGTAAAAAACAGCTTAAATTATTAGCAATATTATATAAATAATTTTTAAAATTTTGGTAACTCCCAATAATTGACTTAATTTCTTTTTACTGATATAATATCAATATAGTATTTTATATAATAAAAATAATATTTAAAAGAAATTTTAAAGAACAACAACAGTAAGTTTAATCATACATGAAAAGTAAGAGAATATTAACATGAAAAAATTAATACCTATTCTTTTTATAACTTCAATTATTCTCTCCGGCTGTGGTAGCAAAAAAAATAACACAGAAATATCACAAACAGAAACTAATAGTTCATCATCAGAATTAACAACAGAAATAAACGATAATCTGTGCGCTCTCGAAAATGATAAAGTCTCTTTTGAAACCATGACAGCTTTTTTAAACAGCAATAAAACACGTTCATCATATGCTGTACCGGAATATGATGAAGAAAAATATGAATTTTGTCAAGCAGAAACTTATCGAAGCGGATATTCAGTTGCTTTTAAAGAAATCGCTTCCGGTAATACTATAGTCTATTCTGCAACCTGCCGTACTTATTATCATGATTTTGAATCAATGGTAAAAAGCTGTAGATCTAATGTTGAAGAAGAATTTATGCTTGATTATATTGAAGTAAACGCATTTGGTAGACAGGCTCTTTATTCAACCGATGGTATGACTACTGCTTTAGAATTTATGTATGATGAAGATACAAAAATATATTTTCAAGTACCCGGAAACTTATCTGAGGAAGAAATTTTAACTTATGCAGAGGATTTTGTGTTTTAAAACAAAAAGACGGCTTAAGCCGTCTTTTATTTTTATTCAAGTCCATTCATAGCCGCATCCACTATATCCTTAAAGTACCATGAACCGTCTTTTCTGTTAAGCAACCCGAACGCACCTTCGCCGTCCTTTACACCGTTATCCCAGATAAAGCAAGTAATACCTCTTGCCTTTGCCGCACTTACATAATATTCCATGTGCTTAACACGGTCGCTCATATTATCTTTATTTAAAGAGCCGAATTCACCGATTATAACAGGTACTCCCTTATCAATAAATGTGGACTTTAAAAAGTCAAAATTCTTGTCAAGCTCCGATTTATCCGAGTCAGAAAAAGTTGAAGTACCGTTCTGATCAAGTGCAAAGCTATAAGGAGCATAAGCATGAATAGAAACTATAATGTGATCATCATCAGGTACTTTTATACCCTTAACAGCCTTTTCATCAATTGCTGCCGCATGACCTGTGATAATAAGCGAACGTGTCGCATTATTTCCGCCTGATTTTCTTACAGTTTCCACAAATGCAGCAAACAAATTGTTAATAACTTCACGCTCTTCTTCAGTACCGCCTGTCCATTCATCCTGACCGCCTACAATTCTCGGTTCATTCATACCTTCAAAAAGAAGATGTTCATCATAGTCCTTAAAACGTGACGCAATCTGTTCCCAGATTTTTGTCAATCGTGCCTTTACCTTTGATTCGTCAGCCTTAGAAGGATTCAGCCATGTATAATCATCGTGGTGAACATTTAAAATAACATACATACCGTTATCAATAGCATAGTCCACAACTTCATTTACTCTATCCATCCAGGCACTGTCGATCGTATCGCCGTTCATATGATCATTCCAAGATACAGGAATTCTCACCGCATTAAAACCTGCCGCCTTGACTGTATCGATCATGGATTTAGTAGTCTTAGGATTGCCCCACGCAGTTTCGCCGTCGGTGGCATAGTCGGAATAATCATAACAATCCAGAGTATTTCCCAGATTCCAGCCGATTTTCATATCTTTTACTATTTCTGCTGAAGATTTTCCAGCTGAACTGCTGTTGTTGTTTTCCTTAGGTTTATCATTGGTATCCGCATTTGTCTGTACTGCCGGAGAAGAACCGTTATTGCTGTACTTAACAGTAACAGATTTCAGGTTTACAGTATCTTGCTGACTCCACCAGTAACCTAACATAACGTCTCCGCCTGACGAAATATACTCCTTGATTTCATCAGGTACAAGCCAGTAAAGTGTAGCGTTGTTTGAATTAGTCATTACAGCAATATTTCCGCTCTGATACCAGCTTTTATCTGTCTTGTCAGGACAGGAATCGTCAACTGAGATACCAAAAGCGCCGGCATATTTCTGGAGTTCTCCATCGGCTTCAACATTAAATTCAAAGTACTGAGGAATATCTCCATCTGAGATCATATCAGAAAGCGGGATTCTTGCAGTTTTTTCCGCTTCTCTGCCGTAATTCAGCGTCTTATTAGGTTCAATTGTTTTCGTACCGTCTACCGGTATATCTGCGCTTGTAGTGTAATTGCAGATAATGCTTGACAGTCTGAGCTTTTGCAGACCGCCCCACCAATAGCCTACTTCGATACTTCCCTTATCTCCGGTATTTATGTAATCTCTGATTTCTGAGGGAACATCCCATTTAACCTCAAGATATGCACTGTTAACGTCCATTTCAAAATCGTCAGACTGATACCATCCGTCGTCAGTAGCAGCCGGACAGGAATTGTCAACTGAAATTCCGCATGCACCCTTATAGCTGCTTATATTTGAAGAGCCGTCCTCGGCATAGAAAACAAAAATAAATGAATCTATTTTGTCACCCTCTCTGACAAACTCATTTAGCTTTGCCTTATAGGTTTTATTACTGTCATAGTCCATTATTTCGTTTATGTCGCTTTTTTCACTGCCCATTGAAAAGTTCACGTTTTCTATTGGACTTACATGCTCAGTAGTGGTTGTAGCTTCTGTAGTAGGTTCTGTAGGAGCTTCCGTAGTTTCCTCAACAGTTTCCGATTCCGATGCTGAAGTCTCAGAAACCGACGGTTCATCTGATTTTTCCTTACAGCCTGTAAACGATACGCCGGTTGTAAGTATCAATGCAGATACAACAGCGGCAATTATCAAGCGTCTGCTTTTCTTTTTGTTTTTCATTTTCTTATCCTTTCTTAATACCGATTCTTTCACCTATTTTTACAACGGTTTCAAACCCGTCGTTTGTATTTTTTAATATATCACTGTCGGGAATAACTGTATCGGGAGGAAAAATCAGTACGACAGTCGAACCGCCGTATTCAAACATTCCCTTTTCCTCACCTCTTAAAAATTTATATTTTTCATGATGATTTTTTATTCTTCCCACCAGCATTGCGCCTACCTCGGCATGAATCACCTTCCCGAAATTTTTAGTATGCAAAACGGTAAATTCCCTCGTATTTTCCTTGTAAATATCGGCTTTTTCAAGGGCTATGGGGTTTACTGTATGATAAATACCCTGAATATGAATATTTTTTGATTTGCAGCCGTCGTCTATATAAATGTATCTATGATAATCAGAAACGCCAAGACGAAATATCATAAACCAACCGTCCTTATACTTTTCCGCAAGTTTTGCACATCTTAAAAACGACGATACTCCGTATTCAGTGCCTTTTATCATAAAACGGCTGTTTTCGCCGATTTTATACACTGTAAGCTTTGAATCGCATGGACTTATCAAGACGTTTGGATTCATATTTACAGGTCTTGCATCTGTTTTAATTTTTCTTGTAAAGAAATCATTGAAAGAACGATAATAACCGGACTCATATTCAGTTAAATCTATACCCGCTTTTTCAATAAATGAAGGTATCAGTTTCGCAGACAGAATTGAATCGCAGAAACGACCTGCAGCTTTGGAAACTAACGGCGCAGTCAGTCCCTTTAAAGCTATACTTCCGCCGACAGTACGGTAGAGCCGTTCAAGCATATTATCCTGTCCTTTGTCCGACAAAATTATATTTCCTTGCCTGTCCTTTATTTCCATAAAAATCTCCGTTATTTTATCTTGTATTTAAATAGCAGCCATAAAAATTCAAGTCCTCCAACACCGACAAAAATCAGCATGGTTTTCATTTTCGGCTTTTTAAGCTTAATGCGCGTTACAAACGCTATCGCAATAATTAAAAGCAAAAAAGCATATAGATCCGGAAAAATACGGCCTATATCCCTGCGAAAGCTGTAAAACAAAGGCAAGATCAAGGATACGCTTGTAACAGGAAGTCCCTCATAGGTTTTACGGTTTTCTTCAGTTTTACTTTGACGTTCTTCTTCCATTACATTAAAATACGCAAGGCGTATAACTGCCGCAAGAGTAAATAAAATCAGAATTGCAATGTGATAAACTTCTCTCATGCCTATTGCGTACCCGATAGCTCCCGGAAGCAGTCCGAAACATATAAGGTCGCAGAGCGAATCTATCTGTATTCCAAAGCGTTTCTCCGGTTCAGTTCTTTTGCGGGTTCTGGCTATCTTACCGTCAAACATATCGCACAGTCCTGCAATCATCAGAGCAATAACTGAGAAAAGTATATGCCTGCCGTCCATAGCAATGTAAATTCCCGTAATTGCAGAAGCAAGACCTATGTATGTCAAAATTACTGTATAATTATAAAAACCAATCATTTAAATTCCCCTTAAAAATAAAAACATATAATATATATTATAGCAGGTTTTATTTAATTTTTCAACCTTAATCTTATTTAGCTTGGAAAAAGCTGTAGATAAATTTTCAGCTTACTACTTATGGTATTTACCATTATTGTTAATCTGAAAAGCACGATAGATTTGTTCTAACAGCATAACTCTTGCAAGCTGATGAGGAAAAGTCATATCAGACATTGAAAGCTTAAAATCCACTTTTTTCTTTACATTTTCTGCAATACCAAAGGAACTGCCGATAATAAATGAAATATTACTTTGTCCATCAACGGAGATCTGTGAAATTTTCTCCGCAAGCTTAACGCTGGATAGCTGTTTCCCTTCAATACACATAGCTATCAGATAACCTTTAGCCTCTTTTAGTATGTTGTTTCCCTCTATTTCCAAAGCCTTTTCAATTTCCCTATCCGACGGATTATCCGAAAGACGGTATTCGTCCAATTCAATTACCTGAACATTCCCGAATCTTTTAAGCCGTTTAAGATATTCTCCGCAAGCGTCCCTGAGATATTTTTCTTTAAGCCTTCCAACAGTTATTATTTTTATATTAAGCATTAGAATACCACCATTTTTCCGTTTGTTTCAACAGGTGCGACCTCTAATATGTAATCTTTGTTTCTACAGAACTCTTTAAGTCCGGTCTCAACTATCTTATCAGCCATATAAGGCGTATTGTTTTCCTGACTAAGATGACCTAAAATAATATGAGTTGTCCCCTGTCTTATTAATTCAGCCGACTGCATAGAACAATCTGTATTTGAAAGATGTCCACGCTTTGAACGTATTCTTTCTTTTAAGTAATATGGGTATGGTCCTGAAGCCAGCATTTTTTCGTCATAATTTGATTCCAGCAAGACAAGATTACAACCGTTAAGGTTCTCTCTGACAGTATCGGTAACATATCCCAAATCGGTACATACAGCGCATACACGTCCGTCAGAGGTTTTTACACGATAACCGCAGCTTCGGACCGTATCATGAGGAGTATCAAAACAGCTTATTTCCATATCTGCCACCGCTGCGGGACTGTCTAGCTCATATACCTCACAAGCCGGAGCTATCATCTCGCCGGATATCAATTCCTCAAGAGTTTCTCTTTGCCCGAAAACCGGCAGACCGGTTTTTTTAGTCAGCATTTTAAGTCCTTTTACATGGTCGGAATGACTGTGAGTTATAAAAATACCTTTTATTGATGCAAGAGAAAGACCGCTGTCCGCAAGTGCTGCGGTCAGCTTCTTAAATGAAACGCCGGCGTCAATAAGTATGCCGCCGCCGGGTTCTCCGATAAATGTGGAATTACCTTTACTGGAACTGAAAAGAGGATATATCCTAGCCATTTTATTCACCTTTTTCTTCTAAATTAAAAAAGGCGGAAAAATCCGCCCATCAGAACTTGTTTTCATAGGATTTGTGCATAATTTTGTTGAGTACAAGGCGCAAAATTACAAACTTACCTAACAAAAATTTTGCAGCGCTGTAATCAGCAAAATCTGAAGCACAGCAACCTATGCGAACAAATTCTTAACTATAAAGCTTTTTTAACCGACGCTCCCGGAAAATGCTTTTTAACAATATCTGCACCTAACATTTGAAGCTTTTTGTCAAGATTATCATATCCACGTTCAATATGATGAATATCTTCCACTTCAGTAACACCGGTAGCTGCAAGTCCTGCAATAATCAGTGCCGCACCGGCTCTCAAATCACATGCTTTAACAGGTGCGCCTTGTAAACAGCCTGTGCCCTCAATTACTGCAACCTTTCCATCTACTGAAATATCGGCGCCCATTCTTCTGAGTTCGTCAACATAACGGAAACGCTGTTCCCAGACACCTTCTGTAATAATACTGGTTCCTTCAGCAAGAGTAAGCAATGTAGCCATCTGCGGCTGCATATCTGTAGGAAATCCAGGGTGAGGCATGGTTTTAATATTAGTTTTAACCAAAGGTCCATCGACCCATACTCTTACACTGTCATCAAATTCTTCGATATTAACACCGATTTTTTCAAGCTTGTTTGTTATTGATTCAAGATGCTTTGGAATAACGTTTTTTACAAGAATGTCTCCGCCAGTAGCTGCTGCTGCAACCATAAATGTACCCGCTTCGATCTGATCCGGAATTACAGAATAAGTAGTACCTCTCAAATAGTCAACGCCCCTGATTTTAATTACATCAGTTCCGGCACCCATGATGTCTGCTCCCATTGAGTTCAGGAAATTAGCAAGATCGACAATATGCGGTTCTTTTGCTGCGTTTTCAATGATGCTCAGTCCCTTTGCTTTTACAGCGGCAAGCATTGCGTTCATTGTTGCGCCTACAGAAACAACGTCCAGATAGATCTGATTTCCTCTAAGACTGTCGGCAGTTACGTCGATCATACCATGATCAAGATTGCAATTCGCACCCAATGCGGAAAACGCTTTCAGATGCTGATCGATAGGACGATCTCCCAAAGGACATCCTCCCGGCATTGAAACTCTCGCCTTATTGAATTTTCCCAGCAACGCTCCGAGAAAATAATAAGAAGCTCTCATCTGTCTTGCGCTTTCATAAGGCACACAAAAATTATTGATCCTGCTTGCGTCGATTCTGAATGTGTTTCTGCTGATGGTTTGTACCTGCGCGCCCATTTCATAAAGAATTCTCAGACTTATTGAAACGTCACTTATATCCGGTACATTTTCAAGAATACAAGGTTCATCGGACAGTATTACAGCCGGTATAATTCCAACGGCAGCGTTTTTAGCTCCGCTGATTTCGACTTCGCCATGCAGACAGCGACCGCCCTTAACAACAAATTTTTCCAAGATTTTCTCTCCTTAAGATATCCGTGCAGACGAATACCCTCTTCTTTTTCTTCACCTTTTTTATTATAAGCCCGAATCGGAAAAATATCCTTTTATTTATAAAAAAGTACAGATTTTCTTGCAGGCGAAAATTCTGATTTTTTCCGGACGGAAAAATGTTTGTGCACATTTTTAAAATAATAAAAATATTTATTTAATAATTAAATATAAATAACTTACTTATAATCGCTCATATGAAATTTAACGTCCTCGCCGTCATACTTTTCAATGGAGATTTTTTCTATAACAATGTCGGTTTCCGGTTTATCGGAACTGTCTGTAGCAGCTTTCTGAAGCTCAAAAACAATATCAAGACCGTCAAACACCTGACCGAAAACAGTATATCCTCCGTCAAGCCACGGCGTTCCTCCGTCTTCCGTATAAATTTTCTTTGCTTCGTCACTCAGAGTCAAACCATAATACTCCGCCATCTGAGTAAGATCGGCCTCCTCATACTTAGTACCGGTCACTATATAAAACTGACTGCCGTTTGTTGAAGTACTTCCGCTGTTTGCATAAGCCACAGCCCCTGCGGTATGGATAAGATTTTCGGAAGTTCCTCCGTCAAACTTATCGCCCCAAATGGATTCTCCGCCGGTACCGTTTCCCAACGGATCGCCGCCCTGAATCATAAAATCATTTATAACTCTGTGGAATATCAGATTATCGTAATAACCGTCCTTTGCAAGACCTGTAAAGTTCTCAACACCTTTTTCAGCTTCTTCAGGAAAAAGCTTGATCTTGATATCTCCGTAATCCTTGATAGTCAATACGGCAATTTCCTCGCCTTTTTCCGGAGCGGTAAAATTTAAGACCTTACCGGCTTCAGTCTGAGTAGACGAAACTGATGAAGCTTCACTGCCGCTTCCTTTTTCTGAACTTCCTGACGCATCATCGCCGCAGCCTGACGCAAAAGCTGTAAAAAGCACACAGCACACTGCTGCCGCAGTTATCTTTTTAAAATTCAACATATATTTACACCTCTGATAATTTCATATTAACTTTACCATTATAACCTCTTTAACCGAATTTGTAAAGTATTCAAGACATATTGTAATGATTATTGGTAAATTTTAAACCAATTTCACGCTTGATTTTTAATTTATAACTGTCAAATTTAACAAAACATACTTTCTGGAGTTGGGTAATTGCTTTTACATATTTATTTTAAATCGCTCTTGGAACTGTAAGTTCCGATTTCAATTGTTTCGATCATTATATCCTCCACAGGGATTTTAGTACCGTCCTTACTGTCAGTTATTTCCAGAGAAGTAAGCTTATCAATAACATCAAAGCCTTCATATGTCTGCCCGAATACGGTTATTTTCTGGGACAGACTGGGACAGCCTCCGTATTCTATAAAAGCCTCGGCAAGAGTAGTATTTTTATCCGATTCAAGAAGCTCTTTTTTGAGATCCTCGGTAAATTCAACGCTGTTTAACACCGCAAATCTGCTGCCGTTAAGAATCTTTGATTCACCCTTGAATTTTTTCCAGAATCCGCCCTCCTCGCTTGTTGTAAGACTGCAAAGCGCACCCTTAAAGGGCCAGAGATTCTGATGAAGCTCCTGCTCATATTCCAAAGCCGCCTGTTCATTATCCTTATTCAGATCGCCGTTTTTGTTAGGACTTCCCGCACCAAAATACACTCCCGGCTCGGAATTAAAAACATAAGTATTGTCATAATATCCGCTTTCTGCAAGATCTGTAAAATTTTTTACAGCATTCGGAGCGTATTCCGGATACAAAACAACCTTTATATCTCCCAGACTGGTTTTTATTGTAGCTATAGGATCACCGTTTTCAGGTTCCTGAGTCTGAACCAGTTCAAGCGTACTCATGTCTATATAACTTCCCGTACTGCTTGATATATACTGCATACATGATACCCCTGCAAAACTTATCGCTGCACTAGCCACTAATCCCATTAAAATAAATCTGAATTTTCTAGTCATTTACCTTACCTCAGTTGCTCTTAGTAATTTCCGTACCCTGTCTTGTTTCCTTTACCGTATATCCCATAGCGGTAATTTCGTCTCTTATTTTATCCGCCAAAGCAAAATCCTTCGCCTTTCTTGCTTCTTTTCTCTTTTGAACAAGTTCCAGAATTTCCCCGGGAATTTCTTCCTTCTCATTTCTGTTGTAAAGTATTCCCAGAACCCCTGTAAGACAGTCAAATAGCTCTGCGCCTTTCACAAGCTGTTCCTTTGATGTTTCTGGATCGGAGATCATTTTGTTAAGGTCACGAACCAGCTCGAATATTGCCGTCAGACCGTCTGCTGTGTTAAGATCATCGTCCATTGCGGTAATAAACTGATTTTTTCTCTTTTCAAATATCTCCTCCGCTTCAGCCGTAATACTGCCGTTTACTGCCTTTTCTATTGCCTTGTCAAGATTTTCACGGCAATTATATAAACGTTCCAAAGAAGCCTTACACGAATCCAAAAGCTCAGCGGTATAGTTCATAGGCATTCTGTAATGAGCCTGAATCATTAAGTATCTGATAGTCTCATAGCCGTACTTTGCGGCGGCGTCTCTTGTGAGGAAAAAGTTTCCCGCAGACTTGGACATCTTTTTATTATCTATATTAATGTGTCCGTTATGCATCCAGTAATTCGCAAAGTTTTTACCTGTCGCTGCTTCCGACTGTGCAATTTCATTTTCATGATGAGGAAATACTAAATCCTTGCCGCCGCAATGAATATCAATAGTATCTCCTAAACAGTCCTTAGCCATCGCCGAGCATTCAATATGCCAACCGGGTCTGCCCTTGCCCCACGGAGAATCCCAGTGCTGCTCGTCTTCCCCTGCTGACTTCCAAAGTGCAAAATCAAGAGGATCTTCCTTGATATCGCTTACCTCAACTCTTGCACCTGCTATAAGGTCGTCTAGGGACTGCTTTGAAAGCTTTCCATAGCCCTCAAATTTTCTTGTTCTGTAGTATACGTCGCCATTTGATTCATAAGCATACCCGTTATCTACAAGAGTTTGGATCATATCAATAATTTTATCCATATAAAGTGAAACTTTCGGGTGAACATCGGCAGGTCTTACATTCAGACCCTTAGCGTCGGTTTCATATTCATGAATGTATTTCAATGCAGTTTCTTCCGGAGTTGAATTTTCAAGCTTTGCCTGTTTAATAATTTTATCATTTACATCAGTATAATTCTGAATAAACGTCACATCATAGCCCTTGAATTCCAGATATCTTCTGAACACGTCAAACACGCATATAGGACGTGCATTACCGATATGGATAAAATTATAAACAGTAGGGCCGCAAACGTAAATACCCGCTTTTCCTTCTTCAATAGGTTTGAAATCCTCTTTCTGACCGGTTAACGTATTGTATATCTTCATAGTTCAAGATTCCTTTCTTTCCTGTTTATTATCTTGATTTCTTATAATTTTGTTAACAGCTACAGCCGTAAATATACCTGCAACAGTTTCCAGCATACGCTGAAGAGCAAAAAGATAATGATTCTCAAAGTCAAAATGAGATAGAACGATACTTAAAAATACCACACAGGATATATATGCACTGGACTCACGGTTTAATAAAACCGTGAGATAAATGACCGGTGCAATACAAAGCGATATTAAAATATAATATAAAAAAGAAAACGGCACAAGCGGAGTAAAATCGATTATCAGCAGTACCAATACCGCCGCCATTCCTCCGATAAAAGTACCCACGCATCTTACCACGCCTTTTTTAATACTTTCGCTGGTATTTGCCTGCATACATAAAATCGCCGCAATCATACTGTAAAATGGATGGATATTAAAGATCATTCCCAAAACAGCACATATAAATACAGCTATTACCGTTTTCCAGATACGCATTCCTATATGAATCTTCGGAAACTTCCAATCAGCTTTCAGCTTCAAGCTTTTCCACTTCCTTTTGCAGCTTTTCAATCTTCATATACATAGAACACATTTCCTGCGCTACAGGGTCGGGAATATGGATCTGATCAAGCTCCTTGCATACCTTAGCGCCATTGTTTCTTACAACTCTTGCCGGAACTCCCGCTGCGGTACAGTTATCGGGAATAGCTTCAAGCACTACGGCTCCTGCAGCAATTTTAACATTGTTTCCTATTTTAAACGGTCCTAAAACTTTTGCACCTGCCCCTACCATTACATTGTCTCCCAAGGTAGGATGTCTTTTGCCCTTTTCCTTGCCCGTACCTCCAAGGGTCACTCCCTGATATATAAGGCAGTTGTCGCCGATCTCGGCAGTTTCGCCTATTACAACTCCCATACCGTGATCTATAAAAAGTCCTTTTCCTATTTTAGCGCCCGGATGAATTTCTATTCCTGTCCGGAATCTTGCAAACTGCGAAATGATTCTGGCTATTGTAAACATCTTTTTCTTATAGAACCAGTGAGCCCGTCTGTAACTGTGAACAGCATGAAGTCCAGAATAGGTCAGCCATATTTCAAACGAACTTCTTGCCGCAGGATCACGTTCTTTTACGAGAGCAATGTCTTCTCTCAACTGTTTAAACAATATTTGATCACCCCTTTTTATTATTTATCGTATAAAAAAAGCCTCCTGCCCGCAAAGGTCAAGAGGCGGATAGTCCGCGGTTCCACTCTTAATTTATAGCTTGATTTCCGTAACGAGGAAAAACGCAGAGCAATACTCAGAAAGAATTCCGTTCCTGCCCCGAACTGACAGCCGCACTTCACATTTTCTCGCATATTCTGCTCACACCCATACAGAACTCTCTGCAATGCGTCCGAAAAGGCTACTCTGACTGCTACGTCTTTAATTATATAACTATACTATATTATACTCAGATTCTTCCTTTTTGTCAACCGCTTACTTTTTTGAAAAAAAGTAAGCAAAAAACTTTAATATCGTCTTTAGTATGATGATTTGATTTTTATAAGGCTCGACAGGTAAGTAAACAGAGGATTGAAGAAAAAAATTGAAAAAGGCTGGGCGAAAACTTTTATGCCGGATTTCATCAACTTCAAACACTTTCTAAACTCTCGCAAAGTTACTTTGCAGAGAAATGAAGAAAAAATTTTAAAAAAAGTAAGCAAAAAACTTTAATATCGTCTTTAGTATGATAATTTGATTTTTATAAGGCTCGACAGGTAAGTAAACAGAGGATTGAAGAAAAAAATTGAAAAAGGCTGGGCGAAAACTTTTATGCCGGATTTCATCAACTTCAAACACTTTATAAACTCTCGCAAAGTTACTTTGCAGAGAAATGAAGAAAAAATTTTGAAAAAAAGTAAGCAAAAAAACTTTAATTTCGTCTTTAGTATGATGATTTGATTTTTATAAGGCTCGACAGGTAATTATACAGAGGATTGAAGAAAAAATTGAAAAAGGCTGGGCGAAAACTCGCAAAGTCTTTTTAATAAAATTATCATTTTTCATTAAATATCGGATTGTTAGTACGATTCAAAAGATAATCAACGGAAACATTAAAGTAATCTGCCAGAAGAACTAAGGTAGAGTAATCCGCCTGACGTTCTCCGCTTTCATATCTGCTTATACTGTTCTGATTTAAATTCAAGTCTAACGCAAGCTTAATTTGTGTAATACCCCGCTGCTCCCTGAGCTGTTTTAATCTCAGAAAAGGAGACTTAATTTCATTCTTAAAAAAAGTCTGTGGAGTAACATTAAAAAAATCACACAATTTAAAAAAATTTCTCATTGTTGGTAATGTCACTCCGCTTTCAATATTCTTTATATGATTTTCATTACGGTATATCGCTTTCGCCGTTTCAATCTGCGAAGCGCCGCTTTGCATTCTTATTTGTTTAAATCGTCTGGCAAATTCTCTGTTTGTCAACATTTTTCATTCTCCGATCTTATAAAATTAAGCTATTGACGGACTAATCCAATTAATGTTATAATTAAAATCAGGTAAAAAATAGAAATATAATTTAGGTTTTCTTGTCCGTATCAATGACTAACTATAATTATATGCTACATTTTTGTAGATGTCAACGCTTTTGTCTACAAATTATTAGGTTTTGTACAATTTCACAAATTCCGAACTAAATTTATGTAGAATTTTGCTAATAAATGGAGGTTTTAATGTTCTGGAATATCTTTTATGCATTATGTGAATCACATGGTACTACACCAAATGCAGTATGTAAAAAGTTAAAATTATCAAATGCAACAGCTACACATTGGAAAAACGGAACAATCCCCAGGGGAGATATACTGTTAAATATAGCAGATTATTTTAACTGCTCCGTAGATTATTTACTCGGCAGAACCAATCAGTCTCATGTTATAAATGAAAATAATTATATTAATGAAATAGAGCAGCATGACGAACTATTAGCGGAATTTGCAATAGCTTTTAAATCACTGAACCTTTCAGACAAAATAGATATCATGAACATCATACATGAAAAGCTAAAAAATAAATCCTGATTCAGCTATTGACGGTCTGAATCAAATGATGGTATAATTAAAATTAATTGTACATTTTTATGGGATTTTATATTCTTGTAAATATCACTTTATTATATCATACCATAAATTTATCGAATTGTCAACCGAAAGTGATAAATTTATCATTTAATTATGAATTATAAAAAAAGAGGTGATTGATTATAGAAAACGCATATAAATCGAACGATGTTGCCATAAGAATAAAAGAAATTTTAAAAAATAGAAATATAAAACAAAAAGAAATGTATAATACCCTTGGTATATCAGACAGAACTCTTGATAATTATAAAACTTCAATGCCAAAGGCGGATAATTTAGCAAAAATCGCCGATTATCTCGACTGCTCTGTAGATTATTTGCTTGGCAGGACAGACATTCATCATGTAGCACATGAAGCGAAAGACGAAATGGAAATAGAAATGCTCAAAGCATTCAAATCCTTAAATTTTTCAGATAGAATCGAAATCGTGAATACAATAATTGAAAAGACTAAGAAATAATTGCCGCCATTTTACTGGGGTGTGAATTTTAGATGAGAAGTCTTGCCTTTTACTGGGAGACCAATTAGTTCAGTATCAAAATGACGGACAAAGTTTTTCTTTGCTTTACTTTCTTTCACATGAAAGAAAGTAAAGGACGCATTTCTTTGGTTCGTTTCTTGTTGCGAGACAAGAAATGAACATGAAAAGTTTTATAAGCTTTTTTCAAATTTTTCCTTCAATTCTCTGTTTACTTACCTGTCGAGCCTTATACAACATTATATCATCATACTAAAAACGATATTAAAATTTTTTGCCTACTTTTTTTCAAATTTTTTCCTTTAATCCTCTGTTTACTTACCTGTCGGGCCTTATACAACATTATATCATCATACTAAAAACGATATTAAAGTTTTTTGCCTACTTTTTTTCAAATTTTTTCCTTTAATCCTCTGTTTACTTACCTGTCGGGCCTTATACAACATTATATCATCATACTAAAAACGATATTAAAGTTTTTTGCCTACTTTTTTTCAAAAAAGTAGGAGAAAGGAGCAGAATTTGAATTTAAGATCAATATCCGTACTTTTAAAAAGTATATTTTTACAAAGCCGATATCAGCGTATGCTGAAAAAGGAAATAAACAAAGAAACTGCATTGCTGTACGGCGAAAGCGACATTTCAAATGATTGCCTGAAAAATATTACGATTTTCAAAAAAATGTCTCTTAAAAATCTTTCTTCCTGTGAATTTATAATTACCTCCGGAGTTCTTCCGGACTTTTTTATTAAAAAAGACGGTCAAAAAATCATCTGCTTACCCAAATATGAGAGTTCCGTTTTCTTCGGAAAAATGCAGAGAACACTTCTGATGTCGGATTACATTATCTGTCCTGACTGCAAAACAGAAGCGGAAATAATAAAAAACTTTCAGCTTAACGGTATTTATAAAGGTACTGTTATAAACGGCGGTTCGGAAACCGTTAATAAAATTCTCAGCGGCAACAACCCAAAAGGAAAATGTATTTATAAAAATGAAAATCGAACACTTATTTACTCCGGCTCTCTTGCTCAAAACGGTCTTACCGCTTCGCTTCTGAGTCTGCTTTCCGGACTTAAAAACCTTTCAGATAATTTTTATATAACTTACCGTGAAGAGTCGGTTAGAAAAACTCCGGACAATCTCAAAAAGATTCCGAATGAATTTCATTGTATTCCGATGTCGGGAAAAACTCAGTATACAATAAGTGAATTTTTATGCTATATACTTTACTTTAAACTTAATATTTCTAACCGTTTTATTGAAAACCGTATAGACCGCCTTTATAAAAGAGAATGGAAAAGACTTTTCGGAAGTACAGATGTCAGCTGCGCTATTCAGTTTACGGGATATGAATACGGCGTTATAAATATGTTCAGATGTTTTGAGGGAAAACGCATCATATATGTGCACAACAATATGACCGAGGAAATAAATTTAAGAAAAAATCAACATTATAAAACATTGCAAAAAGCGTACCGTGAATACGATACTGTTGCGCTTGTAACAGAGGACATGCGCCGCTCCGCACTGGAAATCAGCGGCGGAAACGGTGAAAATTTCACTGTTGTCCCAAACTGCCACAATTATGAGAGAGTACTGGAAAAATCACGTCTTCCCATAGAATTTCAGCAGGAAACGGAATCAAATGTAACTTTGGAACAGCTTCAGGATTTACTTGCGTCCGAAAAACTGAAATTTATAACAATAGGACGCTTTTCCACAGAAAAAGCACATATACGTCTTATAGACGCCTTTGAGGAATTTTATAAAAGTCATTCAGAAAGCTGTCTTATTATTATCGGCGGCAGAGGAGAGCTTTACGAAGAAACGCTGAAATACGCCGAAAGCTGCAAAGCTGAAATTATTCTTATCAAATCAATGGAAAATCCTATGCCTGTACTGAATAAATGCGATTTATTTATGCTGCCGTCCAGATACGAAGGACTGGGTCTGGTTCTGCTTGAAGCAGACACTTTAGGCATTCCTGTTTTTGCAACAGACATTGACGGTCCGAGAGGATTTATGAAAGAACACGGCGGACTGCTCGTGCCTGACGATATTGAGGGAATACTTTCCGGCATAAACATGTTTGTAAACGGTAAAATAAAGCCGATGAATGTTGATTATGCACAGTATAATGAAGATGCGTTAAATAGATTTATGGAAATATGCAATCTAAAATGATAAAAAACCAGTTTATTTGTTATAATTTTTGTAGATTTTTTCATTTCCTATTGTAAAATGAACAAAAATATTGTATAATAGTTAATATCTATGAATTTCAGCCGTTGGCTGTAAAAAATAAGGAGGAACAAAATGGCTGGTTTATCTACAGCAAAAAATAAACCGTCAGTCCCAAAAGAAAAATTGTCTTTCAAAAACTTTTTCAGCTTTCTGGGCGGCTGGTTTATCCGAAACAAATTATATTTTCTGGCGTTTGCTATACCTGTAATTATAATGTATATCGCATACGCTATGTTTAAAGTTTATCCTTTCGGTGAGGAATCGGTCTTGGTTTTAGACCTTAACGGTCAGTATGTTTATTACTTTGAAGCTCTCCGTGATGCATTCTGGGGAGAAGAAAGTATTCTATACAACTGGTCCAGAAACCTTTCAGGAGGCTATATCGGAATTATCGGTTACTACCTTGCAAGTCCGTTTACTCTTATTGTAATGCTTCTTCCAAGAACTATGCTGTTGGGCAGCTTACAGATAATGATACTTGCAAAACTGGGTACAGCAGGGGTAACTTTCAGTTATTATCTGCAAAAATCAAAGAAAATGCCTCCGCTTCAGACTGTTATATTCTCCACTCTTTATGCACTTTGCGCTTACGGAGTAATTCAGGCTATGAACCCTATGTGGTTAGACGGCGTTTTTCTGCTGCCTCTTATTATACTTGGGGTTGAATATCTTGTAGATGACGGAAGAAAGCTGAATTTCATAATTCCTCTGGCAATTATGTTTATTTCCAACTTCTATATCGGATATATCGTAGGTATTTTCACATTTCTTTATTTTGTTTTCTATATCTTTTCAGGAAGAAATGAAATCGGCAGAAAATTTAAAGCCAATGATTACTGGAAAACTTTCCTGCGCTTTGCCGGAAGTACAGGCGTTGCTCTATTGTGTTCGGCATTCATGATAATCCCGGTTTACAAAGCTCTTCAGCTTGGTAAATTTGAATTCTCAACTCCGGATTTCTCATTTGCAACACAGTTCTCGCCGCTGAACTTCTTACCTCAGCTGCTTCCAGCACAGTATGATACTGTAGATACTGAAGGACTGCCGGAAATTTACTGCGGTATGCTTACCGTTTTACTGCTCCCGATTTTTTATCTGAACAATAAAATTTCACTTAACAAAAAAATCGGATATTCCGCACTTCTTGCAGTACTTTTCTTAAGCATGTACATTCGTCCTCTGGACATTATATGGCACGGTTTTCAGGTTCCTAACTGGCTGCCGTTCCGATACTCCTTTACTTTCTCCTTCGTATTGCTCCTTATGGGTGCGGCGGCGTTTTCAAAGCTTGACGGAATCAAGGCTTCCGGTATCGGAGGTTCGCTGTTCTGTGTTATAGCGTTCCTTGCAATAGCCGTATCCAGAAAATCAGAACATCTCACAACAACTGAAATAGTTATAGCCGGAGTATTGGCTGTGGTTTACTGCCTTATCATAATCGCATTCAGAAACAAGGAAAAACTTATGGCAGTAACCGCCCCTGTTATAATTCTAGCCGTATCAGGCGGGGAACTTATTTACAACAGCTACAATACTTTTAAAGATGAAGATGCCGATCTTATATATTCAACTCATACGTCATGGTATAATTTTATAAATAACGGACGTGAAGTTACCCAGCAGCTCTATAATTATGACCCAAGCTTTTACAGAGCTGAAAAAACCTTCCACAGAACAGTAAACGATAATTCCGCTTTCGGACTCAGAGGCATCAGCCATTCAAGCTCCGTTATGAACGCTCCGCTTCTTAAATTTATAGAAGCCCTTGGATATTCAGCAAGTACATATTATACCAGATATGACGGAAATACACCTATTTCCGATTCTCTTCTCGGTATTAAATACTCCATGGACAGAAATACCGTAGGAGATGATAATGCAGTTCGCCTTACCAATGAATCGTATGAACCTGTTTTCGCCTATAACTATGTTGATGAAAACGGCAAAGATACTGTAATTGACGTTTATCAGAATCCTAATGCGCTGGCGCTGGGTTATATGTCCGATTCAAATATAAGATATGTTGAAAAGCTTGGAAACGGCAATATTTTTACAAGTCAAAATATTTTTATGAGTACAATTGCCGGATATACCGACATAAATCTTAATGAAGGAACATTTGACAGCTACCATGAATACTTCAAAAGAATTGACGTTGACCCCAACTCATTTATTTTAAATAACGTTACAACTTCCCCTTACAACACAGCAACGGCAGAGCAGACAATGTATACTGCCGGCGAGGGAGATCCTACAGTAAATATGCATATTACCGTTCCGTCGGAAGAACCTATTTATATGTTCTTAAATACTGAAGTCCAGAAATCAGTTAACCTGTGGCTAAGTACCGAAAAAGATGAAAACGGTGAATATATTAACCACAGATTCGTAAGTGCATATTTTGAAAATCATGACTATCATACTATTAATCTCAGCTCATATCTGGGAGATGTCGCCCCAGGACAGGAATTTGAACTCAGAATGACTGTCGCAAACGAATATACAGTCGTACAGGATTTCCAGTTCTACACCTTTGACGAGGAACTTTTCCAGCAGGATATAGATAAAATCAAGCAGAATCAGTGGAATTTAACCGAATACGGCGGCCGCCATCTTAAGGGTACAATTACTGCCGGAGAAAATCAGATAATGATGACAAGCATTCCTTACGAGGACGGCTGGACAATAAAGGTCGACGGCAAAAAGGTCGAGCCTATCTGTCTGGTAAAAGCGCTTATAGGTATTGAACTTGAACCGGGAGATCATACTGTTGAAATGACTTATACTCCTCCGGGACTTATTCCCGGATTCGGCGCATTGCTGATCGGTATCATCTGTATTGTATTTGTTTACAGATATGATAAAAAGAACAATAAAATTCTTATTGAAAGATACCGTGCAAAAATGTATCCGACTGTTGTTTCATCAGAAAATAAATCCGAAAATCAAAAATCTGAAATAAAAACAGTAAATAAGGGAACTAATATTAATACTGCTTCTGCAAAAAACAATTCTAAAAATAAAAACGGCAAAAAGAAAAAGAAAAGATAAAAAAGGACGGCTTTATGCCGTCCTTTATCTTAAAACAGAAAGGAAAAAATTATTATGGCTATGACAATAGTATATGAGGTAGGAAATAATTTATACGTTAATCTGACAAACAAATGTCCATGCAGCTGTACCTTTTGTATCAGAAATAACGGCGACGGCGCATACGGCTCAGACAGTCTGTGGCTGGAACATGATCCGTCAGATCAGGAAATTATACAAGCGCTGAAAGAACACAATTTCAAAAATTATAAAGAAATAGTTTTCTGCGGATACGGCGAACCTACTGAAAGACTTGACTCCTTGACTGCCGCAGCGTCATTTATAAAGAAAAACGACGGTCCTCCAATAAGATTAAACACCAACGGCTTAGCCGACCTTATTCACGGCAAACCTGTTGCTTATAAGCTTCAAGGACTTTGCGACATTGTTTCAATAAGCCTGAATGCAGGAACAAAGGAAGAATATTTAAAAGTCACACGTCCTTCATTCGGCGATAAATCCTTTGAAGCAATGCAAAGATTTGCTATCGACTGCAAAAAGTATGTTAAAACAGTTGTTTTTACAGTAGTTGACGTAATCGGCAGCGAAGAAATTGCAGCAGCTCAGGAAATCGCCGATAAACTGAGTATTCCTTTGCGGGTAAGAAAATACGAAAGCTGAAATCAATAAAAATGGAACGCCTTTCAATAAAAAGCGTTCCATTTAATTTTAATACTTTTCAATCCAGAATTTCATCATTCCGCCGTCGTCATAGACATAATAATGAACTATATATGCTCCGTCCTTATTGTAAATCAATTCTGTAGAACCCTGCGATTCGTCACGGTTTGATTCAGACGGTTCCCCCAGTGCCCCTTTGACGTCATCTATTGACGCATTCCATTTTACGTTACCGGGAACTGCAAACTGAGGATAATTTGTCTTATCCTTTATTTCAACCTTTACAGCCCATATCTGACAATCTGCAAGCGGAACCTCTTCCTGACCGACGTTTGCAAATCCAACTGCCAATACGCCCTCGTCAACGCCCTCATGATTCAAATAAACATCGCATGATAATCTAATCTCAGAATTCAAGGTACAATCCTCTAATCCATAATTAGAGGGGTCAAAGGACCAACCTATATCAGTAAGATCCTTGTAATTAAATTCCGGCGTATAAAAAACTGAATCTATACCAAATGTAAGCGTTGACCAATCGGCGGTTTCAGGATAATCAGTATCTGTATTATCATTACTATTCTGCTGAACGCTTGAGCTGTCAGAAGTACTATAGGTAACATAATTTTCTTTTTTCACTTCATTACATCCTGTAAAAGCAGCGGCTACAACGATCGACGCTATAATACCCGTAAAAAATCTTTTCATTTGGAATCTCCTTTAATCAATAATGTATAGAGATATTTTAACATAATAAAAATAATTAGTCAATAGTATAAAAAAGGTCGTTTTAGCACTTTATTCCCAGCAGTCCGGCAGCATTTTTATAAAATATTTTTTCCTTATCCTCCTGAGAAATATCCAAAGCGTTAATCATTTTTATTTCATTTGCCGGATCATCCCACGGACAATCGCTGGCAAATAAGATTCTATCTGTACCATGCTTTTCAATAATTCTTTTCAGAATATCCTGTCCGATTTCTCCTGCAATACAGCTTACATCAAGATAAACATTACCGTCTGTTCCGGCAATAATACGTTCAGTCTGTTCCCAGCGGTACATTCCTCCCAGATGAGCAAGTACCATAGTAAGATCCGGAAATTTCTTATGAATTTCTGCAAATGCTTTAGGACTACCATGAATAACATCGCACATTGGATCATAGCCTCCATGAAAAACGATCATAAGACCAAGATCAGAACATTTTTGATATATGGGAAATGCCTTCTCATCATCAGCAAAAAAATTCTGATAATCCGGATGCAGCTTAACACCGTAAAGCCCCGATTCTTTTATTCTGTCAAGTTCTTCAAGAGCGTCCTCTGCATCAGGATGCACGCTCCCAAAAGCATATATTTTGTCGGACATTATCTCCTTTGCCCAACTATTTACAATCCTCTGCTGAGACGGTTTCGTAGCAATAGGCAGAACTACCGATTTATCAACTCCCGAATTATTCATTATTTCAAGAAGTCCGTTTACTGTTCCGTCTGTATACGGCTTCATACCTGAAGTAGCTGTTAGCTTACTCATTGCCTTCTCTACGATTTTTTCAGAAAACGCATGCGTATGAAAATCTATGATCATTTTATATCACCCTTAACTTTAAAATTACCTTTTTTATAGTATACCTTTATAAAGAATTTGTCAATCATCAATTTTAAAAAAACTCTTGCTTTTTTTTAAAAATATGATAGAATATTAATAGAGAGTAAAGTAATTTGCTCTATTAATCGTTCGGAGGTGTTAATAATGGCATACAAAATTTCAGATGAATGCATCAGCTGCGGCGCTTGTGCTGGTGAATGTCCAGTTGGAGCTATCTCAGAAGGAGATGGCAAGTACGTTATCGATGCTGATACATGTATTGACTGCGGCGCTTGTGCTGGTACATGTCCTGTTTCAGCACCTGCTGCTGAATAATTCTATTTATAAAAAGAACGTCTTTATAAGCGATTATGAAGATGTTCTTTTTTTATTTTAATGTCGAATATTGACATATTTATTAAAATGTGTTAATATAAATATATTAAAATAATGGAGGGATTATTGGTGGTAAATTCAGATTTAAAAAAATTGGCTGTTAAAAAGGGAATGAAAATTTCACATAACATTTGCTACGGCATTTTAAACGGCTATACTGTTACACTGAGGGATATTAACAACGGCAGAATGATAAGGGAACTGTACATTTCAACGGTTATCAACCAAGATGTAAAAAGTAAGATCCTTGAAGCATTAAACAGCGCAAACGCTCAGAAGCAGTACAAAATAGATTTTATAGACGTAAACGACAGTTATATCAGCATAGGATTTGTAGTTTCAATGGGAATAATGAAGCGTCTTGAACCTTTTATTGACTGGTTTATGCCAATAGTAGCAGCTTCTGGTGCACCGGAAAGTATTTGTCCTGAATGCGGTAATCCTATGCAGGGAGACGAAGTAAAAAAACTTCTGGGCGGTCACGCAGTCTGTATGCACAGTGCATGTGCACAGGCACTTATTAACAATGTTAAAGCCGAAGAAGAGGAATTTAAAAATTCTGAATCAAACGCCGGAAAAGGTCTTTTAGGCAGTGTTATTTTCGGATTGGTTTCAGCTATTCCGTGGGCTGTCGTTTACGCTTTGGGCTGGTTCGTAGGCTGGCTGGGTGCACTTATAGGTGCAGCAATAGTTAAAGGGTATACCATGTTTGGCGGAAAAGTAAAAAAATCAGTAATTCCAATTATGGCTTTGCTTGTTATAATATGCGTTGTCTTTGCACAATTCCTCGGCGACGGAATCCAATTGGCATACTATATAAGTAATGGAACGCTTTATGGTGAATGGTCGGATATTCCTGAATATATGTCATTGCTTTTTGAGGATTCGCATTACATAAAAACTTTTGTCGGAAATATTCTTATCGGTATACTGTTTGCAGGTCTGGGCGTCTGGGGTATTTTCAAAACGCTTATTAAAAATGTTTCATCAGTATCAAAGACTATTGTAGATCTTGAATGATTATTTTAAAAAGAACGGTTTTTGCCGTTCTTTTTTCGGAGGTATTATAAATGAAAAAATTAGTTGTTGTTTTAGGAAGTGCCAGACGGGACTCCGTCTCTGAAAAGGCCGCAATGGAGTTTATAAAAGGTGCAGAAGAAGATGGATACAAATCAGTCATTTTCAGAGCAAATGATATGAATATCAAGGGCTGTACCGGCTGCGGAAGCTGCCGCAGAAACGGTACTGACTGCGTTATACAGGATGACATGCAGAAATATTACGGTGAACTGCGTTCATGCTCGGCTTTGCTTGTAACCTCACCTAACTACTATGCAAATATTGCAGGACCTATGATCACATTTATGAACAGGCATTACTGCATGAACAATCCGGACAAGACTTCCCGTCTTCAGCCTGGAATAAAGCTTGCCGGTATTTTTGCACAGGGTGCTCCTGAAAATTATTCGAAATATCCCGCTACCTATGACTGGTACTTGAGTACATTTACAGGTAAAGGTATGGAACTGACTGATAAGCTTATTATCGGCGGTGACAGCAATATTGAAGCCATACTGAACAAGGCTTATGAAATGGGTAAAAATCTGTAATGCTTGACCCCGGCATAAGAGAGGCATTATTTCTCTACCTTGATTACAATTACGGTAAACACCGTACCTTTGAAGAAGTACCGATAAATACATCCAGAGCCGATATTTATGCAGTTACCGAAAGAGGTCTTATCGGATTTGAAATTAAAAGCGACAATGACTCTTATACACGGCTTTCTTCACAGGTGAAAAATTACGATCTCTATTTCGATTGGAATTATGTAGTTGTAGGTAAAAAGCACCGCAAAGGCGTGGAAAAGCATGTCCCTGATTACTGGGGAATCTTCTGCGTATATGAAACTGAAAACGGTACGGAAGTCGAGCTTATTCGCCCTCACGGAATAAATCCTAAATTTAAATTGAAAAAGCAAATGGAACTGCTCTGGAAGCGTGAACTTTCACACATTCTTGCACTCAATTTTATGCCTCGTTATCCTCAGAAAAGCAAGGTATTTATCAGAAACAAGCTTCTTGAAAAAGTACCGGAAGGGTTTTTAAAAAAACAAATCTATGAGGAACTCTTTGAAAGAGATTATACTTTATTGTAAAAAAGCGCTTATGATTATCATAAGCGCTTTAAGTATTTTTATTATTAAGTAAACCGGCTTTTTTCTTTTTTTCATATTCCTTTGCACTGAAAACAATTGAAACAACAGAAATAATAACAATAAATATATTAATCGACGGTTTAACAAAATCATGAGTATAGCCGTCAAATAAATCTGTAATGAATAAAAATCCTTCACAAAAAAATGAAAACATGCTTAATCCTATACATAAACCGTTAATAGCTATATCAACTGGATGTTTAAAAAAATTGGCTAAGAATCCAACTGCAATTACGATAAACGGCAGCCACTGCCATAAAAAGCGGAAAAGAAGTTCTGTCCCTATTTTGCCACTGTAAGTTCCGCTGTAAAATGATTCATACTGTGTACTGTTAAGTATCAAATAAATTCTATATCCCAATACAGCTGCAAGTGATATATTGCAGATTATTCTGTGTTTCACTTTTCTTCCAGTCCTTTCATAACTGACATAAAGCTTCAACTTTTTCTTCATTCTTTAGTTTACTTACCTGTCGAGCCTTATTTTAATTATATTATCTAACTAAAAACAAAAAAGTTTTTTGCCTACTTTTTTTCAAATTTTTCTTCATTTTTCTATTTACTGACCTGTCGAGACTTATTTTAATTATATCATCTAACTAAAAACAATATAAAAGTTTTTTGCCTACTTTTTTTCAAATTTTTTCTTTACTTTTCTTTGTACTTACCTGTCGAGACTTATTTTAATTATATCATCTAACTAAAAACGATATAAAAGTTTTTTGCCTACTTTTTTTCAAAAAAGTAGGTTATTTATCTGCATCAATATACTTCCAGTAGCCTTTAAGATAAACAAGACCGGAAATTACAGTAAGAGCAGTCGAAACCCAGATCAATATCTGAATAATATAATCGCACACATCATTGATTTTATTGGAAATGTTAAGTCCAAACCACTCAAAATCGCCTGAAACAGCAAGATAAATTAAAATAAACACAACAGAAACCATAGTAAACGCAGTTTTCAGCTTGCCCCAGAATCCTGCCGCTACAACAATACCATTACCGGCAGTTACGAGTCTCAGTCCGGAAACCATAAATTCTCTTGCTACTATTATGATAAGCGGTACAGAGCTTATTATTTTCAGATCAACAAATGCCGCAAGTGCCGATACTACCAGTACTTTATCCGCAAGAGGATCAAGAAATTTTCCAAAGCTTGTTACTAAATTGTTTTTTCTTGCAATATGACCGTCCAAAGCATCAGTAATTGACGCCGCCGCAAAAACTGCAAGTGCAATCGTATAATTAAACGGAATACTGTCAATCAATGCAAAAATAAGAAATACAGGAACAAGAACCGTTCTTAAAAGGGTAAGCTTATTTGGAAGATTCATTGGATATCACCTCTCCGATAAGATCATAATCTAAAGTATCTGTAATTTTAACCGTAACATACTGACCTATCTCCAGTTTTTCATCACTGGTAAAGAAAATCTTTCCGTCAATATCCGGAGCGTCTCCCGCAGTTCTTCCGAAATAGCATTCAGCCCACTTATCAAAACCCTCAACAACCGCTTCAAATACGCCGTCCATTTTCTCTGAATTCTTTTCCTCACTGATTAGCTGCTGCTGTTCCATAATAATATCCGCTCTGTGAGTTTTTATTTCCTCATCAAGCTGACCGTCAAAATAAGCAGCCGCAGTCCCCTCCTCTTGTGAATACGCAAAACAACCCAGTCTGTCAAACCTCATATCCTTTACAAACTCTGCAAGCTCTTCAAACTGTTCCTGTGTTTCACCGGGAAAGCCTGTAATAAGCGTTGTCCTGATAACAATATCAGGCACCTTATTTCTTATCTTTTTCATAAGTTCCGTTAGAAACTGACGATCACCTCTGCGGTTCATTCTTTTAAGTATTTCGCCGTTGCAGTGCTGTATAGGAATATCCATATACTTTACTATTTTTTCCTGATTTGCTATTACTTCCAACAGCTCATCGGTAATTCTCTCAGGGTAGCAGTAAAGCACACGAATCCACTTCAGACCGTCTATACCGCAGAGCTTTTCCAAAAGCTCCGGCAGTTTTGATTTGCCGTATAGATCCTCGCCATATCTGGTAGTATCCTGAGCGATAACTATGATTTCCGTTACGCCGTTTTCAGCAAGCCATTTAGCTTCCTTCAGAACTTCCTCCATTGGAACGCTTCTGTAAGGGCCTCTGATTTTCGGAATTGCGCAGTAAGTGCAGCAGTTATTACAGCCTTCTGCAATTTTTAAGTAAGCAAAAAAAGGAAGAGTAGAAATAATGCGTTCACCGGTTACAGGAAGATTTATCTTGTCGTCAAAATGAACAACTCGTTCGTTTGCAAGAACATGATCAAGGATATCAATAATGTCTTTTTGGTCGCCGATACCAACAACAGCGTCGATCTCAGGAAACTCATCTGCCATTTCCTGCTGATAGCGTTCGGAAAGACAACCGGTCACAACGATCTTTTTTATAGTACCCTCTTCCTTAAGCTTAACGAGTTCAAGGATAGTCTCAATTGCCTCCTCCTTTGCAGACTGAATAAACCCGCAGGTATTAACAACTGCAATATCGGAAAGTCCCGGCTCTGTTACCAGTTCGTATCCTCTTTTTCTGAATTTATAAAGCATTCTTTCGGAATCCACCAAATTCTTGGAGCATCCCAAAGAAACCATTCCGATTTTAATAGGCATAAACTGCCCTCCTTATTTTTCCAAAAAATCTTTTATAGCTTTATTAATGTCATCATAGTCATATCCGGCTCTTACAAGTCCGTTTTTAACCTTATTAACTGATTTTAAATCTTCCGAATCTTCAAGATATCCGGCATACTTCTTTTCTATAAGTACTTCCAATCTATCATACAGACCATTATAACAGCTTTCAACAGCCTCATCGGCAACACGTCCTCTTATACCCCTTTTAAAAAGCTCCTGACGAACTCTTTTAGGACCATAAAGCTTACAATGTGCATAATTATAGACCAGTCCCTCAGCAAATCTGCGGTCGTTTACATACCCCTTTGCCGCCATCATATCAGCTACCTTATAGCAGATATCCTCCGGATAGTTTTTGATAAGCTTTTCAAAAAGTCCGATATAAGAATATTCCCTTTCATTTATAAGGTACATGGCTCTCCTTGCCGCACGTCTCAGTTCCGATGCAAACAGTACTTCTGCAAACCTTTCTCTGCTTATTTCCATACCCTCTTGAAGCTGAAATTTGCTTATAATATCCCTGTGAAGATAAGCTCTTTTATTACCGTCTGCTATAACACAGAACATTTCACCCTTATATTTTTCAAGCGTTGTAATTACCATTATATTTTATTCGGCAGGAGTAAATTCTTCAAAATCGTCTTCTGCGTTAACAACGGGATCAATGTCGTCAAAGCTGTCTGTCATACTGCCTACAATTTCGTCTATATCTTCAGTACCTGCTGCATTTTCTGCCGCTTCCTCAAGCTTGCTTTTACTTGAAACAGTACTTGCCGCAGCTTCAAGTGCGTCCTTATTTTCCATGACCTTCTGCTCTATCTCTTTAAGCATTTCAGGATTTTCTTCAAGCGCCTTTTTAACATTATCTCGTCCCTGACCAAGCTTTTTTCCGTCATAGCTGAACCAAGAACCGCTCTTTTTGATTATATCCAGTTCAACTGCAATATCCAGTACCTCGCCCATTCTTGAAATACCCTTACCGAAAATAATATCGAACTCACATTCCTTAAACGGCGGAGCCACCTTATTTTTCTTAACTTTAATCTTAGTACGGTTTCCTATCAGTTCAGTACCGTTCTTTATAGGTTCTCCTTTTCTGACGTCAATAATTACAGATGAGTAGAATTTCAAAGCACGTCCGCCCGGAGTCGTCTCAGGATTACCGTACATTACGCCGATCTTTTCACGAATCTGATTAATAAATACGGCAACGCAGTTTGTTTTTGAAAGAAGCGGAGTAAGCTTTCTCATTGCCTGTGACATAAGTCTTGCAAGCTGACCTACATTGGAGTCCCCCATATTGCCGTCGATTTCAGCTTTTGTAGTAAGAGCCGCAACAGAGTCCAGTACCACAACATCAATAGCACCGGATCTTACAAGTGCTTCCATGATCTCAAGAGCTTCTTCACCGCTGTTAGGCTGTGACACTAAAAGATTGTCAACATCAACGCCCACAGCTGCCGCATATTTAGGATCAAGAGCGTGTTCAACGTCTACAAATGCAACTTCTCCGCCCTGTTTCTGAGCTTCTGCAATAATATGCAGTGCTACAGTTGTTTTACCTGAGCTTTCCGGACCGTAAAGCTCAACAATTCGTCCTCTTGGAACGCCGCCTATACCCAAAGCAAGATCCAATCCCATAGAACCGGTAGGAATAGCGTCAACCTTCATAGTCTGATTAGCACCGAGCTTGATTATAGCTCCTTTTCCGAAATTCTTTTCTATCTGAGCTATGGCACTTTCAAGTGCTTTTTTCTTTTCGTCCTTAGTTACTGGAACAGCTATCGCTTTTACTTTTTTCTTTAAGTCTGATTTTGCCATTTTGTATTCCTCCGTTAAATTTTTTCTCCACGGACAACCCGTATTATTCCGGATAAATCTTCTGTCATTTCTATATTAATAAAATTATTTTCTTCAAGTATTTTCATAACGGCGTCTTCCTGTCCCATACCTATCTCATAGGCAAGAATACCCCCTGATTTAAGACAATCTTTCCAGATTTTTGTAATGCTTCTATAAAAATCAAGACCGTCCTTACCTCCAAACAGAGCAGTTTCAGGTTCAAATGTTACTTCTTTTTGCAGGGATTTCATATCCTCAGCCGTAAGATAAGGCGGATTACAGACTATTGCATCAATTCCGCTGAATATTTCCGCCGTTTTCTCTGACATAACATCGTCCTTGACTATATTTAAGTCAGTATTATTGAGTTCTGCATTTTTCTTTATGTATTCAGCCGCTTTATCTGAAATTTCAACGGCAGTAACATCGGCATTTTTTATATTCAGTGCAAGAGATACCCCAATACAACCGCTGCCGCTGCAAAGATCCAAAATCTTAGGATTTTCAGGCAGTTTGATTTTTAGTACCGTTTCAACAAGAGTTTCAGTATCCTGTCTTGGAATTAAAACTCCCTCCCCTACATAAAAGGGCAAACCGAAAAATTCCCATTTTCCTAAAAGATATTGAAGTGGATATCCGCTGATTCTCCTGTACGCTAAATTATTGACGGTATTTTTCTGCTCCTCTGAAGCGGTTGGTTTTTCCAGAAGAAGTACTGAAAGTTTCTTTCCGAAAACATGTTCCAGAATACACATAGCTTCAAAGGACGCAGATTCAATATTATTGCATTCAAATATTTTTTTTGCATGAAAATAAAGCTCCGGAGCGGTCACCACTTATCCTCCTCAAGATTATCAGGTATACATGGCTTTATAGCGGCAATAGCGCACTCAATTTCCTTATCGTCCGGTTCTTTGGTTGTAAGACGCTGTATATACAGTCCCGGGGCTGAAAGAATTTTTGTAAAAATATTTTCATAACGTCCGGCAATACGTATCAGCTCATAGGATATCCCCACCATAAGCGGCAGAAGAATAACGCTTGAAAGCACACGCTGCCATACCACAGTAAACGGCACAAGACACATTACAAGTATACTGATAATAAGAGTAATAAATATAAAGCTTGTTCCGCATCTGGGGTGAAATCTAACCTGCTTTTTAACATTTTCAACAGTAAGCTCCAGTCCGGCTTCAAAGCATGCTATAGTTTTATGCTCCGCTCCGTGATACTCATATGTACGCTTTACGTCCTTCATCAATGCAGTAGCCGCAAGATAACCTATAAAAATTATAATTTTTATGATACCTTCAGCTAATGAGCGGACAAATCTGTTGACAGTCAGAACATCAGCAAAATTCACTATCCATTTGGGCAGGAACACAAACAGTCCCACAGCGATTACAAGGCTTAAAACCATAACTACGCCCATAATAGCATTCATTGCCTTGTCGCTGAGCTTTTCGTCTTCTTCCGCTTCATCGTCGTCCATCTGTTTTTCAGCAGATTTCATAAGACAGCTATAACCGTCTTTCATAGAAATAACAAAGTTGAAAATTCCTCTTATCAAAGGAGTTTTCCTGTACCATGCGGTAACCGGTTTTTTATCCCATATCTCTACATCGATCTCACCGTTCGGCAGACGGCACGCCATAGCGCCTTTTTTTACCCCGTTCATCATAATACCCTCAATAAGAGCCTGTCCGCCTATTTTTGACTTATGCTGCTGATTTTTCTCACTCATCTGCGTTTGCCTTTCCGTCCATACAGGACTGTTATTTATCCTCCGTCTTCTGCGGAGGAATAGTTATAGTAACTTTGGTACCCTTGCCTTCTTCGCTTTCAAGAGTAAGCGTACCCCCGTGCATTTGAATAATTTCATCTGCGACTGCAAGACCGATACCGGAACCTTTTTTAGTATGGTTTGCTTTATAAAACTTTGTTTTTATTTTCGGCAGATCGGATTTTCTGATCCCACAGCCGTTATCTTCAACGGTAACCCGTATATCTCCCTCAGGAGATGTTCCGGCAACTATTTTTACTGTTCCGCCTCTGTTGGAATATTTTATCGCATTATCAATAATATTGATAAACACTTGACGTATTCTGTTTTTGTCTCCGTAAACTACCGGAAGCATTTCCGGTTCTTCATAGGTCATGGTTATATCTTCGATCTTTGCTCTTTCGGCATAAATCAGGGCAGCCTCCCCTAACTCGGCAAGAACGTCCATAGCAGACTGCTGCAAGGTAAAATGTCCGCTCTGCATTCTTGAAAAGTCAAGAAGTTCCTCCACCATCTGGGAAAGTCTTTCAGTTTCGTTTGTTATGACTCTGATACCTTTTTTGAAAATTACAGGATCTCTTTCTGTCCTGATAGTTTCAGCCCAGCCTCTGATAGCTGTCAGCGGTGTTCTGAGCTCGTGGGAAACAGAAGAAATAAACTCGTTTTTCATAGCGTCCGCATTGGAAAGCTCGTCTGCCATATGATTGATCGCCGTACACAGATCGCCGATCTCATCGTCGCTGTCATGCTTTATTCTTACGGAAAAATCTCCCTTTGCAAATTTTGCCGCTATTTCGCTTATCTGCTGAACCGGTTTTACAATGGAACCGATAAAATAAAATCCGGTAAATGCAAGAAGGAGAAGTATTCCTATACAGGTCGCTGTAAAAATCACAATAAATCCGGTAACGGCAGAGTCAACTTCTGCCAGCGAGACCACCACTCTGACCGCACTGTATTCGGAGTTCATTGAAGAAATTGAATATGTAACAGCCATGATTCTCTCGCCGCTGTCTTGTTTGCCCACGTAATATCCGTATTTATTTTCGGCTTTCATAGCTTCTTCATAATCCGACATATAAACTGCGGCGTCAGGAGAGAATCCGGAGGACGTCATGGAGATTTTCCCTTTTGAATTTATTGCCATAAGTTCCATTCTATCTTTTTCCGAAAAATTTTCAACCATATTTCTCACTTCTGACGAAAAATTAACGGTGCCGTCATCAGCATAAAGTGAAAGAACACTGGTAACAGCATTCAATTTCGAAGTCAGATACTGCTTTGCCGAATTGTAATAATAGTTCTGAACCACATAAATAAGGATCATTTCCAGTACCATCATGATCATAAGGATTATTCCCATATTATTCAGCAGCCAACGTTTTGTTATGCTTTTCTTACCCAATGAACCCGCAACTCCGTTTAAATTATTTCTCATTCCATTTATAGCCGTACCCCCAAATTGTGAGAATATATTTAGGGTTTGAAGGCTCATCCTCTATTTTCATTCTTATTCGTCTTATATTTACATCGACTATCTTATCGTCACCGTAATAATTATCGCCCCAGATATGAGCCAAAATACTTGAACGGTCAAGAGCTGTATTTTTATTATTTAAAAAGTACTCCATTATCTGATATTCCACCTGCGTAAGCTCAATAGGCTTTCCGTTTTTTGACACCGTCCTGCTCTTAAGGTTCAGACTGAAAGGACCGGATTCAAGTACTGTCGATTCGTCCTCTTTAACGAAACTCATGCAGACTCTCCTATAAATAGCGTCTACCCTTGCGGTCAGCTCGGAGGGTGAAAACGGCTTAGTTATATAGTCGTCAGCGCCCATCATAAGTCCGCTTACCTTGTCCATTTCCTGTGCCTTTGCAGTAAGCATTATGATTCCCAGCGTAGAGCTTTTTTCACGAAGCTTTTTGCATACTGTAAATCCGTCTATTCCCGGCATCATTATATCGAGCAGTACTATGTCAAAATTTCCCTTTTCTTCAACAAATAATTTTAATGCATCCTCTCCGCAGTTTACATCATGCACTTCATATCCTGCACGCTTTAAATTGATAACCACAAAGTCACGTATCGTATCCTCGTCTTCACATACCAATATACGTTTCATAAAAGACTCCATTTCCCTTCCGCCGTTAATCCTCAAAAATGAATTTCATCATTATTTCCGCCGGCGAATCCACAAATTCATTTTCCTTATTTACTTTTATAAAAAACATTTTATCGCCTCTTGAATGAAGCAGATCATAGCCGTCATTCCACAGCTTATCAGTCTCTGCACTTTCAGAAACGGTTTTTATTCTTAAAATTTCAACGCAGTCCTCAGGATCTTTATCATAACTGCATATTTTTACTTCATTATCAACCGAGCTGACAATAACGGTTACATGGTCGTACCATTTTTCAGGAATAATAAAAGTATATCCGTCGGTAATAGTCATATAACTCAGATATTTCCGTTCCAACTTTTCGTTTTTTAATTCATACCATTTAGTAAGAAATATCCGATCATCTTCGGATTCGTCATATCCCGGACAGGAAACAGGAACCGGAATTTCCACAAATCCGTCTCCGTCTATATCTGTACTTTCATAAGCAGACGGACGCATAGTCTCCTCCTTTTCAAGATCGGGACTAAAAACAACAGACAGATTGTTTTCACTGTCTACAGAAAGTATTTCAGTTACAATAGTTCCGCTGCTTGTTTCCGCATCAAGATAAACCGCTTTCAAATCATCGGTAAATTCACCGTAGGTCAGATTTCTGTAATTTGTATAGCTTTCGTTCAGCTCAACCGATGAACGCAGATAATTGCCGTTTTCGGCAAGATAGTAAACTGCGGCTGACGCCCTGCGGGAAGCACTCTGGTTCAAGACGGTAAAAAATTCTTTTTTCCCGTCGCCGTTTAAATCTACGGCGTCAAAAAGGGAATAATAATTATTTTCAAATGTAGTATTCAGATTTCCGTCGGAATAATCGTAAATGCTCACAACCTTTTCACTTTGGTTTATAAGGCTGTAACCGACAACTATGTTAACCCTGTCATGCTCTCCCAGTTTTGTGATCATAACCTGTTCAACTTCATTTCCGTCAGCAGCACGGTCGTATACCGACCGCCATACTGAATCCTCCTGGTCAAGAATATTTATGCGCAGGGAATTATCTTCTGTTTTAATGGCGTTTTTCTTGTAAAAAACTATTGCCTCCTCCTGGGAATCGTTATCAATATCGTCTACGATAAAGGCGGAAAGATTCTCGCCTGATCTGGGGTATTTCAAACTGATATTGGGACCGGTATAATTTTTCAGAGCGCTGTAAATCTGTTCTTGCTGAGCGCTCAGCTTAGGAGGCGTCAAAAGAGCGTCTATAGAAGTATTCAGCGAGCACCCCGTAAGCAAAAGAGGGAAAAGCATTATTATAAATTTTATTTTATTCAATTGCATTCTTCCTCCTATGCTTTGAGTTTAAACTACAGTTTTTTATCTGTTTTCAATAGGTACATAGTCTCTTGTTTTAGCTACCGCCTTATATGCCGGACGAATTATCCTTCCGCCTGTAAGGATCTCCTCAATTCTGTGAGCCGCCCAGCCGACTATTCTCGAAACTGCAAAAAGCGGCGTATACAAATCCGGCGGAATACGAAGCATTTTGTAAACAAGACCCGAATACATATCCACATTGGCACATACGACCTTATCGCTTCCTTTTACTTCCTTAAACAGCTCCGGTGTCAGTCTTTCAATAGTATCCAGAAGTCTGAATTCAGCTTCGATATCCTTGCCCTTAGCCAGATTAAAAGCCTTGCGTTTAAGGATAACCGCTCTCGGATCGGAAAGGGTATAAACTGCATGTCCCATACCGTAAATAAGTCCGGAGCCGTCGTTCGCCTCTTTATTAAGTACCTTTCTCATATGGTCGGCAACCTGACCTTCATTTTCCCAGTCTTTTACATTAGATTTAAAATCGTCAAGCATATGCATAACCTTAATATTAGCTCCTCCGTGTCTAGGACCTTTTAAAGAGCCTATTGCAGAAGCATATGCGGAATAAGCGTCAGTACCCGAAGAAGTAAGCACTCTGCATGTAAAAGTAGAATTATTTCCTCCTCCGTGCTCGGCATGCAGCATAAGCATAGTATCAAGAAGCTGCGCTTCTTCCTTTGTAAAACTCCTGTCCATACGCAAAAGAGAAAGAATTGTTTCCGCCGTATTGTAATCCTTGATCAGATGATGCATAATCATGCTTTTATTTTCATAATGACTTTTCTTTACCTGATACGCATTAGTCATAATAACCGGCAGTTTTGCAATAAGATCAATTGCTATGCGCATTTCGTTTTCAATACTGTGATTTTCACATTCATCGTCATAAGAATAAAGGGCAAGCACGCTTCTTCCCAGCTTATTCATAATATTCTTTGAAGGCGCCTTTAGTATCATATCCACTACAAATCCCTGAGGAAGTTCTCTTCTTTCAGCCAGATACGCAGAAAAGCCTTTAAGCGCATTACTTGACGGAAGGCGTCCGGTAAGCAGAAGATAAGCTATTTCTTCAAAACCGAAACGATCTTCCTTTTCAACGTTTGCAACCAATTCCTTAATACTATAGCCGCGATAGATCAGTTCTCCGTCTATAGGCTCTACATCACCCTCATTTACAACATAGCCATGTACATTACAGATATTGGTGATTCCCGCCACGACTCCCGTACCGTCTTTATTCCTGAGACCTCTTTTGACATAAAATTTGTCGTAAAGCTTCGGATCAATTTTGGAATTTTCGGACAAGTCGCTGCATAATCTTTTAATACCGTTATTCTCATTAAAACTATTCACATGCTCACTCCCATTCTATTATATTTAAATTTTATTATAACCGATTTCAGCAAATATGTCAACTTTAACGGCCGAAACATATAATTTCTGATTTTGCTTCATATTTTTAATTAAGACAAAAAAGAAAAGAGGTCATATATATGAAATCATATATTTCCGCAGCAGTTATTTTTGCCGCACTTCTTGTTACCGTTCCCGCTGCTCCGCTTGCAGTATCCGAACTCAGACACACATCGGCAGCCGAACCGACAGCGGCAGTTTACAAATCAAAAAACTCTGAAAAAGAAACTAAAAAACAGACGGAAGCTCAAGAGTCGTCTGAAAATTCAAAAAAAGAAAATGAAAAGGAAAATAAAGCCGCCAGCGACGATCAGGAAAGCTTTAAAGTCCTGGATATCACTACCGGAAAAGTAGAAGAAATCTCAGTGTTTGACTACGTAGTCGGAGCAGTCTGCGCTGAAATGCCGGCTACCTTTGAACCGGAAGCTCTTAAAGCCCAGGCTGTCGCTGCTCATACATATGCGCAGCGTCAGAAAGAAAAGGCGCTGACTTCTCCGGACAAAGAGCTAAACGGTGCTTACTTTTCCAATGACAGCAGTAAATATCAGGCATATTTTACTGAAAATCAGGCAAAACAGTATTATGGCGACAATTATGAACAGTATATAGAAAAAATTAAAAACGCCGTTTCAGACGTTGAAAGCGAAATACTGGTTTATGAAGATGAACCTATTATAGCCGCCTTCCATTCTATGTCTTCCGGAACAACAGAAAGCGCCGAAAACGTATGGGGAAGCAAAGTCGAATATCTTATACCGGTCGAAAGTGATTATGACACAGAAGCTCCCAAATATATGGAAGAATATGAATATACTGCGGACGAAGTAAAAGAACGTCTTGAAAACGCCTTTGACGATATTAAACTGGGAGATAAACCAGAAGAATGGTTTTCAGACGTTTCAAAAAGCAAGTCAAATACAGTTCTGGAAATAAAGGCGGGTAATCTTACAGTTACAGGTCAGGAAATACGTGCGGCTCTTTCACTGCGTTCTGCATCGTTTGATATTGAGTATGACGACGGCTTCAAAATTACCACAAGAGGCTACGGACATTGCGTGGGCATGAGCCAGTACGGAGCAAATGCTATGGCAAAAGAAGGCAAAACATACAAGGAAATTCTGGAACACTATTATCCCAATACAGAACTTAAAACAGCAGATTAAATAAGTTATATTTTTATTCCCTGTCTGCCAAGCCTTAAACTGCCTCATTTCTCATTTATTTGCCTGTCATGCCTCATTTTGTAAAATTTAAAATGAAATTAAAGTTTTTTACTACCTTTTTTACAAAAAGTAAGTGCATTTTACATAAATTTTACGTAAAATTCAAAGAAAATTTATACATTAATTCTTGACGAAATCCGGTATTTATTATATAATATAAGTAATATAACAATTGTACAGCAATCGCAACAACGGAGGTAAAATTATGACAGCAGCAGTTTATGAAAACAGAGAACTATCTTGGCTGAAATTCAATGAACGTGTTCTGGAAGAAGCGCAGGACAAAAGAGTCCCGCTATTGGAAAGACTTAACTTCGCCGCTATTTTTCAAAGTAATTTAGATGAATTTTTTATGGTACGCGTAGGCTCTCTTTACGACCAGATGCTTGTCAATCCGAAAAAGAAAGACAACAAAACCCAAATGACCGCAAAAAAGCAGTTATCGGCCATATTTGACAAGGTCAACGAACTTGAACCTATGAAAGATATAGCCTACAAAAATATAATGCTTGAACTGATGGAGCATGGCGTGGAACAGGTTAATTTCCGTTCAGCTTCAATCGAAGAGCAAAAATACCTCGAAGCATATTTTAAAAAGGAAATAAAACCTCTTATTTCCCCCCTTATTATCGATAAAAAAACTCCCTTTCCTTTCCTCAACAATAAACAAATTTACTGTGCTTTGCAGATTCAGTCCAAATCAAATATAAAAATCGGCATTATCCCTGCAAGCGGACAGTTCAACAGAGTAATTCTGCTTAACGGCGGAAAACGGTTTATTCTGGCGGAAGATCTTATTCTTCACTATGCTCCTAACGTATTCAAAAATTACAAAATAATTGACAAAACACTTTTCAGAATTACCCGAAACGCAGACATAACCGTTGAAGAAGGTCTTTACGATCATGACCTGGACTTCAGAGAAGTTATGGAAGAACTATGTAAAAAAAGAAAAAAACTTCATCCGGTACGTCTTCAGCTATCTGAAACTTTCAGTCAGCCCGCACTGGAATTCCTATGCAAAAAGCTTGAATTAAATGAAGAACATATTTTTTATCTTAAAACTCCTCTTGATTTGTCCTTTGCCGGAGACATTGCAGATATCTGCAACGATCCTTCTCTTAAATTCGACAAGCTGGTACCTCAGAAATCCGAAAGCATAGCCGAAACTATGAATATAATTCCCCAAATAAAAAGACGTGATATTCTCCTGAGCTACCCTTATGAATCTATAAAGCCTTTTATTCAGCTGCTGAACGAAGCGGCAAAGGATCCAAAGGTAACAGATATTAAAATCACCCTTTACCGTCTTGCGAAAAACAGTCAGATCATAGAAGCGCTGTGCGACGCCGCCGAAAACGGCAAAAACGTACTTGTTTTGGTTGAACTCCGCGCCCGTTTTGACGAAGAAAACAATATCGGCTGGTCAAGACGCTTACAGGATTCCGGCTGCAATATCATTTACGGCCCCAGAGATTTAAAGGTACACTCTAAGCTCTTGCTGATCACAAGAAAAATCGGTCAGAAAACTGAATATATCACTCAAATCGGCACGGGTAATTACAACGAAAAAACCTCCGCTCTTTATACCGACCTTTCCCTTATGACTGCCAATCCGGATATAGGAACAGATGCTGAAAGACTGTTTGATGCACTGCTCAACAACCGCTTGATAGAAGAATCCGAACATCTTTTAATTGCACCGCTGGCTCTGCGTGACCCTATTCTCCAAATGATCGATGAAGAAATTGAATTTGCCAGAAACGGTGAACCAGCTTATGTGGGTATAAAAATCAATTCGCTCTGCGACAAAACAATTATAGACAAGCTTATTGAAGCCTCTCAGGCAGGAGTTAAAATTGATATGGTAATCAGAGGCATATGCAGTCTTATTGCAGGTGTTGAAGGATTTACAGAAAATATTACTGTTACAAGTATAGTCGGCAGATATCTGGAACACAGCCGTATTTACATTTTCGGTACTGAAAAAAGGAGAAAAATATATATCAGTTCCGCCGATTATATGACAAGAAATACTATAAGACGTGTTGAAGTAGCTGCTCCCGTTTACAATGAAAAAATAAAAAAACGTCTATGGAATATGTTTGAAATACTTCTCAGGGATAATGTCAAGGCAAGAATTCAGCTGCCAGACGGCGCTTATGTCTATAAAGTAAACGACAATCCGCCTGTCGACGCTCAGCGGTTCTTCTTTGAAGAAGCATACAAAAAAGCTGAAAGAAAAGCTGCCGCTAAGGAAAAAGCCAAGGCAAGAGCTGCCGCTAAAGCAAAAACCAATTCAAGAAAAAAACAAAAAAATAAAGAAAATACTAATATATAGCAAAATAAATGGAACGTCCTTAAGAAAGGGCGTTCCATTCGCTATATTACATAAATTCTCAGGCGTTTCCGAGGCAAGATACCGAATTTATAAAAATCAGGTTGTTTTACTTACAAATTATTGATTTTTTTGTTGAAAAATGTTATAATATTTATTATATTATTTTTATACAAGGAGTGATCTACAGCTAATGAAATTTCTAAAATTTCTTCCGGCAGCAGCGGCAGTAATAATTTCCGCAGGAGCATTATGCTTCAGCGCATATGCCGATGAAACCGTTGTCACACAGGAAGTTACAGAGGCGATTACCGAAGAAACCATACCCGAAGTATCTGAGCCTGCTCAAACAACGGCGGCTGAAACTACCGTTTCAACCGATATTACGGAAGAACCGCAAACCTCAGAAACTACATCTGCATCAGAATCAACCGACGGCTGGAGCTTGCAAAATAACAGGTGGTTCTACTATATTGACGGCGTTCCGGCAAACGGTATCGTTGAAATAGACGGTGAATCCTATCTTTTTGCACCTAACGGCGCATTAAAAACAGGCTGGCAGACAGTAAATTCAATAAGAACATATTTTGACAGCGAAACTCACAGTCCTGTTTACGGCTGGATCTCCTATATGGGAAATACTTATTACAACGACAAACAGTACGGCAAGCTTATCGGCATGCATGAAATAGACGGAAAAACCTACATTTTTAAAGATACCGGTATAATGCAGACAGGATTCGGCAAGTGTCAGGGATACATGTACTGCTGTGACGAAAACGGCGTATTGATTACCGGAGACGATAACCAGACTCCTATTGACATTAACGGAACATGGTACATAATTTCACCAGCCGGAAAAGTACATACAGGCTGGCAGACTATAAAAGGTTTAAGAGTATACTTTGATTATGAAACCGCTGAACCTGTTTACGGCTGGATAAATTATCGCGGAACATATTATTACACCGATAATACTATCGGCAAATATACCGGAGAACAGTATATAGATTCACGTCCTTACAGATTTGATTCAAGCGGAGCTATTAAGACAGGACTTCAGTCCTTCGATAACGGAAAAGCATGCTTTTATTACAATGACGGTACATGGGCTGCGGACAAAATGATAACCGTTGAAAAAGACGTATATTATTTTAACACAGACGGCTATATGGCAACCGGCTGGCAGACTGTCAGCAATAATAAATATTACTTTAATTCCGACGGTAAAATGGTAACCGGTTTCCAAGCTATCAACGGAAGCACATATTATTTCGGCAAAGACGGCGCAATGGTCACCGGTCTTGCTGAAATAGGCGATTATCGGTATTATTTCGGCTCTGACGGTAAAATGAAAACCGGCTGGCAGACCATAAACAACCACAAATATTACTTTTCCGATAACGGCAGAATGCTTACAGGCTGGCTGAAGCTTTCAACGGGCGAATATTATTTCGCTACTAACGGCACAATGTGCACCGGATTTACTGTAATCGGAGAAAATACATACTATTTCAATGACGACGGAAAAAAGCATACCGGCTGGAAAACAATCAACACCACAAAATATTATTTTGATTCAAACGGAATTATGCTTACCTACAGACACAGAATTGACAATGTAGACTATCTTTTTTATTCAAACGGAGCTATGGCAACAGAGGGAAATCATGAAATAGTACTCAAAGCGCTCTCACAGCTCGGAAACGTAGGAGGCGAACCTTACTGGACATGGTACGGCTTCAATTACCGTATTGAATGGTGCGCATGCTTTGTCTCATGGTGTGCATATCAGTGCGGATATGTCCAGAGCGGTAGCGTTCCGTCCTTTATATCCTGCAAGGTGGGAATCGACTGGTTCAAAGCGCATAATCAGTGGAAAGGCAGATCTTATACCCCTAAGTCAGGAGATTATATTTTCTTTGACTGGGAACCGGACGGAGTAGCCGACCATATCGGAATCGTAGACTATTATGAAAACGGTTATGTCTACACAGTAGAAGGCAACAGCAGCGATACATGCAGAACCAAATCTTACAGTATAGATGATTCATGCATCTACGGTTTTGCCGTACCAAACTTTAAAAAATAATGAAAGGCCTGTTAAAATGAAAATTAAAATAATAAAAACACTTTGTTCGATATTATCGTCGGGTACAATTATGCTTACGGGAATATCTGCGGGTGCGGCTGAAAAAATAATAAATCCTGTTACTGACCAGCCTGACAACATCTGCGGAAAAGTAAATATTATCACTACTACAGACAGAGACACTTATGTTTCAATATATAAACGTACTCCCGAATTTCCGACTGAAGGTTATCTTGTGTATGATACAGTTATTCACACCAATGAGGTCCATGTATCAGACACGTTTGTTTTAAATCTGGAATACAACAATTTTAACTACGAATCAGGACAATACGAAGGTGACTACATAGTTAAAATCGGTATTCCTACATACGCCGAGTCCCAACCGGTTTATTATACGGATAAAATAATTATTGAAGACAGCGACTATACGGAACGCAGTACCGAATACACATATAAAATTACTCTTACTGATGAAGAACTTGAAAAACCCCTTAGCACCGTATCCGGTGAAAATAATAATAAAACTATAGATTTAACATTTTCCGCCATTGATTTTATTCCCGGAGACGCTAATTGTGATGGAAAATTAACTGCCATGGATGCTGCCTTTATCGCTAAAATGCTTGCGGAACAAAAAGGAAACGAATTACCGTCCCATGCCGATTTTAACAAAGACGGCAAAATTTCAGCCTTAGACGCTGCGTCAATTGCAAGATATCTTGCAGAACAAAGTATGAATAAATAAAAACTAAAGCGGACGTTAAAAGTCCGCTTTTTTATATATTATCAGTATCCGTACGATTTTGACAGCTGAAAACGCACCCGCAGTAATTCTGTCGATAAATATTATACTCACGGCAAAGCTCAATAGAACGCTTATAGCCGTTTTTCTTTTTAAAATCGGAAACAAGATAAGCAATACCATATTCTTCTGAAAGCTCATTGCCCGTTTTATTTATAAACGGCGCATTTTTATGTGGACTTACCGTAAGAGTAGTTGCAAAATACTCTGCATTATATAGTTTTGCGGCTTTCGCAGCCTCTGCCATTCTCATTTTTATACACACTTCACAGCGTTTCCCACCCTCTGGTTCAGATTCAAGTCCTTTTACTTCACTGAAAAAATCTGCGGAATTGTATTTGCCTTCGATCAGTTCAACGCAGTCTGCAAGCTTCATTCTATCAATGATTTTTTTCTGTTCTTCCAGTCGCTTGTTATATTCCTCAGCCGGCTGAATATTTGGATTATAGAAAAAAAGTTTTATATAAAAATACTGCGTAAGATATTCAAGCACATAACTGCTGCATGGTCCGCAGCAGCTGTGCAGCAGCAAAACAGGCTTTTTTTCATTCTTTTCAATGCGTTTTAATATATCGTCAAGCTCACGCTGATAATTACGCTTATTCTCCATTTTTACTCCTTTCTCTTACTTTTTTGAAAAAAAGTAAGCAAAAAACTTTTATGCCGTATTTTATTGACTTGATTTTCTTTTTAAAGACTCGCAAAGTTAATTTTGCAGTTCGTCTTTAATTTGATGGATATAATTTATATAAGGCTCGACAGAAAACGAACAAAGGGAATGCGCAAGCATTCCCTTAATTTTTCTCAAGATCCTTAAGCGCCTTAAGTTCTTCCTTATTTACTCTTATTTCAGCATCTTTAATAACCTTAACATCTTTTCTGTCGGCATAAATCGGCACGTCTGTTTTTTCCGGTTTGATTTTCAGCTTACCGGTAATCAGATTCACTTCTTCCACATATCCTTTGCATTCCGGAGTTTTTACAAACGCTCCCACCTTAGGAGTTATTTTCAGCAGCTCCTCATATGACGACTGCTCATTTTTTAAACAGCACATAAGACGTCCGCATGTGCCGGAAATCTTGGAAGGATTCAGTGAAAGTCCCTGTTCCTTTGCCATTTTTATAGACACAGGCTGAAATTCTCCCAGATGTCTTTTACAGCAGAATTCCCTGCCGCAGATACCAAGTCCGCCAAGTATTTTCGCTTCGTCCCTTACGCCGATTTGTCTCAGTTCTATTCTTGTTCTGAAAACAGCAGCCAGATCCTTTACAAGTTCACGGAAGTCCACTCTGTTTTCCGCAGTAAAATAAAAAAGGATCTTATTGTTGTCAAAAGTGCACTCAACATCTATAAGATGCATATTTAATTGTCTGTAAGCAATTTTTTCAAGACAAATGTCAAAGGCTTCCTTTTCCTTAACATGATTTTTTTCAACAATTTTCATATCTTCAGCTGTTGATTTGCGAATTATTTCTTTAAGAGGCGGAACTATTTCAGACTCGTCTACGTTACGGTTAGCAATAACAACCTCTCCGCATTCAACGCCTCTCACAGTCTCAACGATTGCATGATCGCCGGCATCAAATTTTATACCCTTTGGAGAAAAATAATAAATTTTTCCCACCTGTTTAAATCTTACACCAATAATTTCAACCATATTAAAATATTTTACAGGGATTTATCCCTCTCCTAACTATTTATTATTTCTCCGCACAATGCGGACATCAGCAAAATTGAATTTACATTAGCTCTTACGTCTGCCGCCGCCGTATTCAGCAAATTATGAATTTTTTCAGCGGACTTTACCGAAATACTGTCTGCAAGCTTCTCTGCTCCCTTTGGATAGCAGCTTATAAGCGATGCGGATTTATTAAACTTCAAAGCAGTACAATCTCTTATGATCCTGTCAAGCATTTCAAGAAATACCGCAGACATATGCCTGTCCTTAAGCTCGGCAGAGGACATAACCGTCAGCAGACTATATTCGTCTCTGCTTATTATACTATCAGCGGCTCTTTTTGTCAATGATGTAATTACTCTTAAGCTCTCATTTTCAAGATATTCCACGCACATTCCGATATTTCCGCCGAAATTCTCCATAGCTTCTGATATACGACTGCTTTCATAGCCTTTTATACCCAGCGCTTGCGCACATTCGTCGAAAGTACATGGAGAAACCCCGACTGAGGTAACTCTTGATATAATTGTCGGAAGAAAAACGTCCTTTGACGACGCAGTAAAAATAAAATAGACAAAATCCGGCGGTTCTTCTACAATTTTAAGCAATGAATTCTGTGCCGGAAGCTGAATATTATCAGCGTCGGTAAAAACGTATACCTTAGCGCTGCCGTTATTCGGAGCGATAAAAGCGTCCGCACATACATGACGGCAGGTTTCAACGGTATATGTATTAAGCTTTCCGCTGTGTTCAGGATAAATTATATCCGGATGAACTCCCTTTTCAGCATTGCGGCATGAACGGCATTCTCCGCATGGAATACCGGTACCCTTTTCACACAGCAGCGCCGCAGACAAATATTCGGCAAGAGCTTTTTTGCCCAGTCCCTTTTCACCGTAAATCAAAAACGAATGTGGCAGGCGTCCGCTTTTAAACATTGCTTCAAAAGTATCAAGCGCAAATTTATTTCCGTAAATTTTATTTTTCATACCTTTTCAAATCGTTCCACATCGGTTACAAATATTGTAGCACCGCCCACAGATACTTCAACCGGAAACGCTGTATATGCTCCGACTCCATATGATGACGCAGACGGTACAAACTGTTTTCTTTTATGACTTTTCTGACTTATTATTTCTATTACTCTGTCTACTTTTTCATTATCCGTACAAATCATAAACGTAGTATTACCTGCGCTTAAAAATCCGCCGGTTGACGCAAGCTTAGTAGCGAAAAATCCATTTTTAGTCAAGGCTTTTGATACTGCCTGACTATCGTCTCCGTTTACAACGGCAAATATAAGTTTCATATTGCAGCACGACCTTTCTTCAGAGCCTGTTCAGTATCTTTTTCAAGTTTAGCGGAAAAAGGCGCTGAACAGGCTCTTACTTATTATATTATTATTTTATCACATTTACCTTTAAAATTCCATAGTTTTTATAAATTTTAATACAATTTTCATTTATAATTTCTCCGCTTACCGCTATAGGTACTGCCGGAGGACACGGAACATTCACAGCAGCACATATACGTCCGGCACTTTTATCCACGTCTATACTTTCAAATTCGGACAGTGCGGCTTCACGAACAGACATAGCCTTTTCCATAACGGGAAAATCTGTGATATAAGTATTTTCGGACTTTTGAGGTACACACTCCATCAGCATATCGGCAATATATTTTATTTCTTCGGGAGTATCCGACGGAGAAAAAAGAAGTACGATAACATTATTATCAGAGTATTCACATTCAATATTCTTTTCCCTCAGCTGATCTGCCAGATCATTACCGTTACATAAAAGCGTCAGATGATAAGGCTCTCCGTTATATACTGTATATTTTCCGTTGATTCTTTTTCTTAAATCTCCGATTGCAGACATAGTAGTATTTATATCTTCGGCAATTTGCTCTGAAATATATCTGTTGCACAAGTCCAGAGAAGCCATAATAAGATAACTGGGACTTGTTGAGCCGAAAAGCGACATTGCAGATTTTGCCCTATCCCCATACCTTTCATTTCCAATATGCAGATATGCCGCTCCTGTCAGTGCAGGTAACATTTTATGGGCAGAATCACAGCACATATCCGCTCCAAGGGCAATCGGATGTGTTCCTGTAAAGGCAGTGTGAGCGCCGTGGGCATTATCCACAAGAAGTACGGCATTATATTTCCTGCATAGCTTTGATATCTCTTTTATATCCGCCGTTTTTCCCAGATAATCCGGAGAAGTCAGATAAACGCAGGAATTTTCAGTACGTTTAAGTTTATCCTCCAGAATATCCATAGGAATCTGACCGGATAAGATTCCTGCTGTATACTTGGGATAAATCCAATCGGGTTCTAATCCAAGCAGCACACATGCGGAAAGAAAGCTTCTGTGTACATTCCTTATAGCTATAACATTTCGTTTTTCTCTCTTCATCATAGCAAGCATTGCCTGTATACACAGCGTCGAACCGCCGGCAGAATAGCATGTCCGTACCGTTTTGAACAGTTTTGCCGCATTTTTCTCACTTTCTTCTATAATACCTGACGAATCAAAAAGACTATCCGCACCATTAATCTCGGTTATATCCATAGCATATGAAAGATCGGCAATGTTTTTTCCTTTATGTCCGGGCATATGAAGTCTGAGAGTATTGCTGTTTATGTAATTTTGAAGAAAATCATATATTGGCGTTTTCACATAAATTCTCCTTATAAAAAATAATATCTCATATATTTAAATATTTTATTTCTTGCAGCTTTTATAGTTCTGGAAACAGATGACGGACAAATTTTAAGTATTTGAGCAATTTCGTTCACTCCCTTTCCATTGTAATAGTATAGCACAATTATTTCTCTTTGTCTTGCAGTAAGATCGTTTTTTATTATCCTTGCCATTATTTTACGTATTTTTTCTCTCTTTTCTGTACATTCCTCTTCATCTTCTGAAAATGCAAGGGTACTTAATTTTGAATCAAACTCCATTGCGTTAAATGAAACACGTCTTGACATTTATCTACCTCCATTGATTTACGTTGTTTAATTTTTCAAGTCATAGAACAAATGTTCTTTATAGCTATTATATACCATTTTTTTCATTTTGTCAATAGGTAAGTTCTAATTTTTTTATTTTTTTCATATTTATTGAAAGAGAACTCTTTTAACAAGCATTTTTATAAATCGTAATTGATGTCAAATCAAAGAAACAAGCTTCTTTGAATTTTCTTATTTGTTCATTTCTTGTTTCGCAACAAGAAACGCACCAAAGAATTATTTACCTGCCGAGCCTTATATAAATTATATCCATCAAATTAGAGACGAACTGCAAAATTAACTTTGCGAGTCTTTAAAAAGAAAATCAAGTCAATAAAATACGGCATAAAAGTTTTTGCCCAGCTTGTTTCAATTTTTCTCCTTAATCCTCAGCTTATTTACCTGTCGAGCCTTATGAAACATGTTTAATTAAACTTAAAAACGATATAAAAGTTTTTGCCCAGCTTGTTTCAATTTTTCTCCTTAATCCTCAGCTTATTTACCTGTCGAGCCTTATGAAACATGTTTAATTAAACTTAAAAACGATATAAAAGTTTTTGCCCAGCTTTTTTCAAAAAGCTGGAGAAAGGAATGATTAAAATGAAATTAATGTTAATCAACAAGGATCACCCACTGCCGGAAAATTACAAACCATGTCTGACTGATCTCATGGAGGGATATCGGTTGGAGCGTAAAACTGCCTGTGCTATGAAAGAGATGATTTGCGCCGCCTTAAAAGACGGCATACATCTGAGGATATTTTCTGCGTACAGAAGTATCTCTTACCAGCAGGGACTATTTAACGAAGATATCCAAAGATACATGAAACAGGGTATGAGTTATGAGGACGCCTTTAACAAAACCGCACAGTCAATAGCAGTTCCGGGGCAAAGCGAGCACAATGCCGGACTGGCTGCGGACATCTCGACCATGGACTGGAAAGGAGAAATAAATCCGGAATTTGAAAATACGGAAGAATTCAGATGGCTTGATAAAAATGCTGCAAAATTTGGATTTATTCTGCGTTATCCTAAAGGAAAAGAGCATATAACTTCTATTACATACGAACCTTGGCACTATCGTTACGTGGGACGTGTTCACGCTGAAAGAATGAAACGAATGGGACTTACTCTTGAAGAATATCTTGATTTACAATGTGCAAAATGTGATTAAACTGTAAATAAATTGTGTAAATTCTGTGAAAACTCTTGATTTTTTCTGTAAATGTATTATACTATATTTAGCACTCTAAGTTAAAGAGTGCTAAATACTATATATGGAGCTGACAAAAATGGAAACTAAAGAATTTAAAGCCGAGTCCAAAAGACTTCTGGACTTAATGATTAATTCAATTTATACACATAAGGAAATCTTTTTAAGAGAACTTATTTCAAATGCAAGCGACGCTATAGACAAGCTTTATTTCAAGTCCCTTACCGATGATAAAGTCGGCATTAAAAAAGACGATTTTGCAATTAACATAAAGCTTGATAAGGACGCCAGAACCATAACAATTTCCGACAACGGCATAGGCATGACAGAAGAAGAACTTGAAAATCATCTTGGTACTATTGCCAACAGCGGCTCATTCAAGTTTAAAAATGAAAACAAGCTTGAAGAGGACGTTGATATTATAGGACAGTTCGGCGTAGGCTTCTATTCTGCATTTATGGTTGCCAAAGAAGTTACTGTACGAAGCAAGGCTTACGGTTCGGATCAGGCGTATGAATGGATCTCAGAAGGCGCTGAGGGATATCAGATCGGCCCGTGCGCAAAGGATACAGTTGGTACTGAAATAATTCTTACTTTGAAAAACAATACTGAAGATGAAAAATATGATGAATTTCTGGAACAGTACAGAATCCAGACCCTCATAAAAAAATATTCCGACTATATCCGCTTCCCTATTAAGATGGACATGACAAAAAGCCGTCTGAAAGAGGGTACGGAAAGCGAATATGAGGACTATACAGAAACCGAAACCCTCAACAGTATGATTCCTATCTGGAGAAAGAACAAGTCCGAGCTTAAAGACGAGGATTACAACAGCTTCTACAAGGAAAAGTTCTTTGACTATACAGATCCTATTCTTCATATCCATACAAAGACTGAGGGTACTGCAACTTATAATGCATTGCTTTATATTCCGTCAAAAGCGCCTTATGACTATTACTCAAAGGAATATGAAAAGGGACTTCAGCTTTATTCAAGCGGCGTACTGATAATGGACAAGTGCGCAGACCTTCTCCCCGACCATTTCAGCTTTGTTAAGGGACTTGTAGATTCTGAGGACTTATCTCTGAACATTTCCAGAGAAATGCTCCAGCATGACAGACAGTTAAAGCTTATTGCAAAAAGCCTTGAAAGAACTATTAAGAACGAACTTACAAAGCTTCTTAAAAATGACAGAGACAAATATGAGGAATTTTACAAGGCATTCGGTCTACAGCTTAAATTCGGCGTTTACAACAACTACGGCATGAACAAGGATTCTGTAAAGGATCTGCTTATGTTCTATTCTTCAAAGGAAAAGAAGCTTGTAACTCTTGACGAATATGTTTCACGTATGACCGAGGAGCAGAAATATATTTACTATGCATGCGGTGAAACTGTTGAAAGAATCGACCATCTGCCTCAGACTGAACTTGTCAAGGACAAGGGTTATGAAATTCTTTACTTTACCGACAATGTTGATGAATTTGCAATCAAAATGCTCATGAATTACAATGAAAAGGAATTCAAGTCTGTTTCCGCCGGCGACCTTGACATTGACACTCCGGAAGAAAAGGAAGAGATAAAGGCAAAGGAAGAAGACGCTAAAGATATGTTCAAATTCATGGAAGAAAAGCTCAGCGGTAAGGTTAAGTCTGTAAAGCTTTCAAAGAGACTAAAAACACACCCTGTATGCTTATCCAGCGAAGGCGAGGTTTCCGTAGAAATGGAAAAGGTTTTTAACGCTATGCCTAACGACCAAAAGGTACAAGCTAACAAGGTACTGGAGATCAATCCTGACCACCCTGTTTTTGAAACACTGAAAAATCTGTATTCTTCTGACAATGACAAGCTTGAAAAGTACAGCAAGCTCTTATACAATCAGGCTCTTATGATAGAGGGTATGCCTGTTGAAGATCCTGTTGAATTTTCAAATCTTGTATGCGAACTTATGGTGTAATTTTATTGCCCCGTGTGTA
>CABIYQ010000002.1:1722-43798 GCA_902362965.1 Oscillospiraceae bacterium | reverse complement strand
CGGAGAACACAAGTGGCAAAAACGTCTCAGTACAGTTATGGGAGAGTACCTTGCGTGATAGTTTAAAAGGGCTACGCAGTCGTTACCTTTCTTTGCTTCTTTTACCCCTAGGGCATGGAACAAAGAAAGAAGGGCATTTCTTTTCGTTATTTTCTTTGGGCAATCAAAGAAAATGACAAATGTTTTTTACCTACGCTTTTACAAAGCGTAGAATGTACGAAACAAGAAAGTTAAGAAAAGGAAGTTTTATCAGCTTTTTAAAAAGCTGCTTTGCGAGTCTTTAAAAAGAAAATCAAGTTAATGAAGTACGGCATAAAAATTTTTGCCAAGCTTTTTTCAAAATTTTTATCTTCAATCCTCAGTTTATTAACCTGTCGAGCCTTATGTAAATTATATCATTAAACTAAATACGATATAAAAGTTTTTGCCAAGCTTTTTGAAAAAAGCTTGTTAAAAAAGTAAGTGTCTTTCACAGACGTACAAGCGTATTCGACAAAAGAACACCGATAAACTTACAATATTTTGTAATTAATTACACTTGATTTTTCTTACAAAATACCATATACTATTAAATATGTGATTACGGTAAAAAATCAAGAGGAGAATAACAGTATGAATGTTAAAGTTGTAAAATTCGGTGGAAGCAGTCTGGCTGACGCAAAACAGATCACTAAGGCTGCCGATATTATAAAAAGTGATGAAAAACGCAGATATGTTGTACCGTCTGCACCGGGCAAGCGTTTTTCTGATGATATAAAAGTAACGGATATGCTGTATAACTGCAATAGTCTTGCAATGGAAAATAAAAGTATAGATAATGCGTTCGGCGCAATTGCCGAAAGATACAACGGTATTATCAGCGATCTCGGACTCGATCTTTCAATTGACAATGAATTTGCTGAAATAAAGAAAAATATTTCCGCTAAAGCTGGCAGTGAATATGCCGCAAGCCGAGGAGAGTACTTAAACGGTATTGTTATTGCCGCACTTCTGGGATACGAATTTATTGACGCTGCAACTGTCATTGTATTCAATGAGGACGGTTCTTTCAACAATGAAAAAACACAGCCTAAGCTGAGAGACCGACTGAAAAATGTTGAAAGAGCAGTTATCCCGGGCTTTTACGGTGCTGATGTAAACGGCGTTGTAAGAACATTTTCAAGAGGCGGTTCCGACGTTACCGGTTCAATTATTGCAAGTGCAGTAAAAGCGGACGTTTATGAAAACTGGACTGACGTTTCAGGATTTCTTGTAGCAGATCCTAGAATCGTAGAAAATCCGAAGGCTATAAATGTCATAACATACAAGGAACTGCGTGAGCTTGCATATATGGGCGCTACCGTTCTGCATGAGGACGCTATCTTCCCTGTAAGAGCGGCGGGTATCCCGATAAATATCAAAAACACTAATGTTCCGGAAGATCCGGGTACTATGATTGTTTCCGAAGTCTCTGAAGACGAATTCAATAAGTACACTATAACCGGTATTGCAGGCAAAAAAGGCTTTGCCGCTATAAATATTGAAAAAGCAATGATGAACAGTGAACTTGGTTTCTGCCGAAAGGTTTTGGAAGTACTCGAAAAAAACGGTATATCAATTGAGCATATGCCGTCCGGTATTGATACACTTTCTCTTATCTTCCCTTACGGACAGATCGAAGGCAAGGAAGACGAGGTTATCGCACAAATAAGAAAAGCTGTTGCTCCTGACCATATTGAACTTGAAAAGGGTATTGCTATTCTGGCAGTAGTGGGACGAGGAATGATCCGTACCCGTGGTACTGCCGCAAGAATTTTCGCTTCAATGGCACACGCTAGGATAAACGTTAAAATGATTGATCAGGGATCAAGTGAGTTAAATGTAATCATTGCTATCGGTGAATCAGACTTTGAAGAAGCAATCAGAAAAATTTATGAAATGTTTATTAATTCAGCTGAATAACTAATATAAGCCGGTTTAATCCGGCTTTTTTCTTTATACATTACTGATAAATGTGCTTTCCTGTCTTTGTTTCATTCTTCTCCAATTAACAAATCCGTATAAATCATTGACCAAAAACATTGCAAAGCATATGACCATTGGTAAGTATGAAATGTTTTCAGCAGCGGCAAGAATCCACAAAACTATTAATACAATATCATTCGCAGCATAGCCTATAGCGTAAAACGGACTGCGAAAAAGAGTAAGATAAGACGCAATAAAGCTTGTGGCAACAGATACAGTACTGAAAAGCAAATTTGCATTTCCAAGATATTTCAGTATAAAATAAAAAATAACCGTAACAGCTATAACAGATACAATTAAAATATATATTTGCCTTCGGCTAAGTTTATTTACTTCTACCTCAGAAGACTTCTGAAAAGGATGCCTGATCCATGTAATTATTGAAAAAACTGCTATAGGAGACGTCATGCAAATATATGTTATCATTTCTCCGTAATACTTAAAATAAAACGATATAATACCGTAAAAAACCGCAAAAATTACTGTTAAAATCTGTCCAAAAACATACCCCTTAGCAACGAAAATAAGAGCTGTAACACCAATTAGTGAAGCTATAATCGTTAATATATCAGACGAACCTGACAGTACAAATGAACCTGTAACGACAACCACAGATATGGTCCATAAACACCATTCAAATTTCGTCAAACCAATAAAAGGATTTTTGAATTTCATAGTATAAAACCTCCAAAAAATAAGCATCCGCCAAACGTATCTTCTAAGACCTAACGATACGCCGACGAATGCTTTTTGCATTCTATCTGCCCGGTGGCAGTATTTAATTTTACTTATTATATCATGCGTAGACTGACATGTCAAGCTTAAAACATGCTTCCAGAATCATTTAACCGTATCTACCTTCATAAGATTAGTTGTCCCCGAAATTCCCAGAGGAACACCGGCAGTAATAACTACTCTATCCCCCTGTTCCACATAGCCATACTTCTTAGCTGCGTCCACAGCATGCTCAAACAGCTCATCGGTACTGGTTTCCTCATTGATTATAATCGGAGTAACCCCCCATGACATATTCATCTGACGGCATACTACCTCATCTGTAGTACAGCTTATAATCGGACAAAGCGGACGATACTTAGAAATAAGTCTTGCTGTGCTTCCGCCTTTGGTTACTGTAATGATAGCCTTCACGTCTAAATCGTGAGCAGTTGTAACACATGCGTGAGATATGGCATTTGCAATATTAGGATTGCTGTCAGTACCTCTTTTATGAAACCTTGATTTATAATCAATATTATACTCCGTAGTTTCTGCGATCAGAGCCATAGTACTTACCGCTTCTATAGGATATTCGCCTGCCGCCGTTTCACCTGAAAGCATAATAGCGCTCGTACCGTCATAAATAGCGTTTGCCACATCTGTAATTTCGGCACGTGTAGGACGAGGATTTGAAATCATAGATTCCAGCATCTGAGTTGCAGTTATAACCTGTTTACCGGCATTATAACCCTTATGAATCAGTTCTTTCTGTATAGCAGGGATCTGTTCAAAAGGTATTTCAACACCCATATCTCCTCTTGCTACCATTATACCGTCAGCAGCTTCAAGGATTTCGTCTATATTTTCAACACCCTCAAGATTCTCGATTTTTGCTATGATTCTAACGTCAAACCAACCGAGACTCTGTGTATATTTTCTCAGGTAATTTATATCAGCGGCAGTTCTGACAAAGCTTGCGGCAATAAAATCATACTTCATTTTTGCGGCGAATTCCAGATCGTTCATATCGGCATCGCTGAGATACGGCATAGAAAGCTTTACTCCGGGAACGTTGATACCTTTGTTATTTGAAAGCTTGCCTCCGTGAATTACACGGCATTCGATTTCTGTAGCAGTAACTTTTTCTGCAAGAAGTTCAATAACGCCGTCGTTTATAAGTATTCTTGTGCCCACTGAAACATCGGCAGGCAGCTTTTTAAACGTAATACTGCCTACCTTATCTGTACAGAGACAATCTTCGGTAGTCAGCGTATAAATATCGCCGTTTTTAATTTCTACAGGCTTGTCGTCAACAAATCTGCCCAGTCTTACTTCCGGTCCCTTGGTATCCATCATTGCAGCAACGGGAAGATTCAGTTCAGACGCAACTTTTCTTACCTTTTCAATGCAATCCTTATGGTACTCGTAGCTTCCGTGAGAAAAGTTGAATCTGGCAACATCCATACCATGCTCCATAAGCTTTTTTATCATTTCCTCACTTTGTGTTACCGGACCGATCGTACAAACAATTTTTGTTTTTCTCATTTAAATCCTCCTGAAAAAATCGCATTTTCCTCATAATTCCATTTTCAGCAACGGCTAAACCGTGACGCCGATAATCCATTCCGCAGGACTTTTTCTATATTTAGGCGGGAGCATGTCAAAAATACCTGTTCCTGCCGGAATAAGAAACTTAATTTTAAAACCGTTGTCCTCAAGCTCTGATATAAGCTGTTCTCTAGTCCAGAGCGCTTCATAAACCGGATATTCATTCCAACCGTTAATTGCACGAAGCTTTATTCCGATTACAGAATCAAAACCATTGATAATAAACAGACCATCTGTTTCCAGCATGGTTTTAACACGGGCATATATTTTTTTGCGGTGGCTGTAATCAAGGTGATTCACATAATTCAAGCCGTTGATGACGTCAAATATGCCTTCATGCGTATCGCTTATACGGCATCTGTTTATATTTTTGCCTGAAAAGTAGTAATTTTCTGCTGCATTGACCGCCGTTTTTTCCATTATGCTCAAACAGTTATAAGGATATTCACGGGATCTGAGTAAGGCTTCAGTGCCTGCTGTTTCTTCAGAGACGTCTGTAAATTTCTTTCCGGAAGCTTCAAGAACATGATTTAACTGACTGAAAGTAACCGCACCGGACGGTACTGACGTTTCCATACTCTTTTCAATCGTTCTGACGATTTTTCCGCTCATAAGCTTGTCAGCCGAAATGAGGGATACGCAGCGGAATCCTTTTTGAACAAAACTTCTATAGGTACTGTCTGACAGGGTGATATAGGTATGAAGCCCACAGTCGTTGAGAAACTTAAGATTTTCAAGTTCTTCATCAGATATATTCTCAAACGGTTCGTTGCCTGTTACAATAATTACAGCTGATTTCAGCGCCAGTTTTTTGGGTATCTGAAGGTTTTCGGTACAGATAATGCTGAAATTTCCCTGCGGTTCGCAATTGTCTTCCATACGATTTATTTTATAAATTGAGTTTCTGCTGAGATTACCGTACAATACAGCCGCATATCTGTCTTCCCCGTAAAAATCAATTACAACCTTGTCAAAAGCGCTCATTGCGGAAAATTCACGGCTTAATGCGTTATACAAAAATTTTTCAAGCTCGGTATTTTCGGACAGTCCGACAGAATTTCTTGCCGTTTCTATTTTTTCATAATACCCTATACAGTTGGAAATATCCGCCTCCTTGCAGCCTTTCGGACAATCCGCAAGCCTTGCGCCGGGAGAAATACTCAAGGCGTAATTTTCCAGCTTCTCCGTATATTTTCCCAGACCGCCGTCCATTTTTTCTATCTGATTGGAATTCAGCGTAGACCGCAGGCGCACTGAATCAAGTTCCTTTTTCATTGCAGAAAGAACCGCCGCCGTTTTATGTCGGGCATCGGTTTCTTTTTCCAGACGCTCCTCAAGCTCACGGCAGTATTCCTTCAAATCGGATACTGTCTGAATCAGCTGAAAATTAAGTTCATTCTGTCTTGCTCCAAATTCGCCTAGTGCATTGCCGCCCTTTTTCCTGCTCATTTTCTTTACAAATCCGGAATCGTTTTCCGATTCAGATTCATTATATGCAGGTTCGGCATTAATAAGATTTTCTATGTTGTTCTCCAGTTTCTTCAAATCAATTCACCGCTTTAATATTTTTCTTTATCCGCCTCGGAATTCATTTCTCCGGGAGATATCATTGTTTTTATGGTCATAAGAATTATCCGCAGATCCATAACCATTGAATAGCGTTCAATGTACATAAGATCCATTTTCAGTTTGTCATAAGGAGTCGTATCATAAACGCCGGTTACCTGTGCATATCCTGTAAGTCCCGCCTTTACTTTTAAACGGAATTTGAATTCCGGCATTTCTCTTTCGTATTTTTCAGTAAGCTCCGGACGTTCCGGTCTTGGTCCTACTACGGACATATCCCCTTTGATTATATTGAAAAGCTGCGGAAGCTCGTCCAGCCTGCATTTTCTCAAAAATTTTCCTACTCTTGTGATCCTTGAATCCGAACCGGTCGCCAGCTGAGGCACTCCGTTTTTTTCGGCATTAGGTATCATGCTTCTGAATTTATATACAAAAAATTCCTTTCCGTTAATGGTAAGTCTTTTCTGCTTGTAAATTATACTTCCGCCGTCGTCGATTTTTATTGCAGCTGCAATTATAAGCATAAACGGAGACAGAATAATCAGACCTATTACTGATACCACAATATCAAAAATACGCTTAAAAAGACGCTGTTCAAAGGAAAGTCCACTGTTTCTGCACAGCAGCAGCGGAGAGTCAAAAAGATTTATATCAGTACCTCCCCTGATAATAATATCGGAAATTTTCGGAGAAATATATATTCGCTTTGAATTTTCAAAACAATACTTTATAATATCGTTTCTTGTCTGACCGGTTATATCACAGATAATAGCTCCGTCAAATCTCAGTATTTCACTTTTTATTTTATCCATATCTTCATGAATGTTAATGGATTCACAGATCATATATTTATCTTCACGCCTGCTCATTTTATTGGTAAGCGTTTCCGCATTGCGGCTGCCGTATATTATTATAAGCTTCCTTGGAGGATAAAGCTTTAAGTATATTTTATTGTTGGCAGCTATCCACAGTGCAATAATTATTAAATCGGTAGCCGTCATTATAAACATAGGAAAAACCTTCATAAAGTCACGTCCGATAGCGCTTATCTGAAAATAAGTGATTATATTGACCGCTACCATGGAAATCGCCTGTGAATAGAGCATATCCGTCCGCTTCAGATATCCCATTGTAAGACCGCCGTAAGCCTTGAAAAAAATCATGGTAAGGATTACATAGATAAGAATTACCACCCAGTTTCCGCGTCTGTAAAACGGAAGAACTATCGCATCACTGTAATATTCGTACCATATATACATAAAATCCGCCGCCAAAGCGGCAAGTAAAATCAAACTTGAAAAGAATGATACTATTTTTTTATACTGTTCATTATTCTTCATCAGAAAAACTCACTTTAATATTCAAAGATTATAAGCAAGCAATCAGCTGCACTTACATTTATATCATTATAGCAAAATACGTCCTGATAGTCAATAGACGGAAAACTTTTATACTAAATTTGTAATAATTTATGCTAATACCTTTATAATTTAACAATTTTATCCTATTAACTTATATGCCGCCAACACTATAAGAAATACACCTGAAACCCAGGAAAGATCTGGCCCTTTTTTGCTCAGTCCTTCGCCGAGCTTTCCGCCGGCGGCTACTGCCATTAATCCGAATATAAAGCTTAGTAGACACACTCTTAATATATTTGCACCGGAAAGTCCCGCACCCAGTCCGCCGGATACGGAATCCACTGACAATGCCAGAGCAAGAGCCACGGCTTCTTTGGGAGACAATATTTTAGAACGGTCTGCGTCTGCTTTGGTTTCATCTAAATATACGCTTATGACAAATCCGATATTGAAACAACTAAAGGATACCTTCCCATTTCCCTTATGTTTTCTTAAAATGGATTTAAGACCGTTCTGACAAAAGCCGGTAATGCCTATTATGCCTAAAAGTACCGCCCCTGCGGTACGGCAGAAGCTTTCGGGAATAAACGCTCCGGCAGCAGCTGATATCAGCATTGAAGCCGTAAGAACCGCCGAGCTTATAATACTGATCACAAAGGCGGAAACGGCAGGTATTTTTATTTTTCCGGTACTGTAAGAAAGTGCGGCGAAAAATGCGTCGGTTGACATAGCCAGAACAAGGAGCATATCCTCAGTCACTTTTATTTCCTCCCTTGTTAAAATCGGGTTTATATGTTATTATTTATAATATGAATAAACTTAAGAAAGGGTGACTGAAATGTCCACTAAAGAAAAGGTAATGGAAGAGCTTCTTAATTCAGACGATTATATTTCCGGAGAAACACTTGCGCAAAAACTGGGTGTAGGAAGAAATTCGGTATGGAAAGCGGTTAAACAGCTTCAGGAAGAAGGCTTTGATATACAGGCAATCAACAACAAGGGCTACATTTTAAAAAGCACCGGAGATATTTTAAACCGTGAAATTATAAAAAGCTTTCTGGATAAAACTGATGACAGAGAAATAATCGTACTTGATGAAACAGATTCTACAAACAACTACGCAAAGGATCTAGCAAGAAAAGGAGCAAAAAATGCAACAGCAGTAATTGCAGACTGTCAGACTGCCGGTAAAGGAAGGATGGGAAGAAGTTTTTGTTCTCCTCATGGAACAAGTATTTATCTCAGTATTATTCTACGCCCTGAAACCGATATGGAAACCTGTCAGCTGATAACCTCCTGTGCGGCAGTCGCTGCGGCACAGGCAATCGACAAGGTGTGCGGCACAGACGTAAAAATCAAATGGGTAAACGACCTGTTTTTAAACGGTAAAAAAATCTGCGGTATTTTAACCGAAGCTTCGGTAAACTTTGAAACCGGACAGCCGGAATATGCAGTAGTAGGAATCGGAATCAATGTAAAATCCATTAAAAATATTTTTCCGGAAGAACTTATGAATGTTGCTACATCAATTGAAGACGAAACCGGAAAAGCTCCGTCAAGAGCTGAAATTATTGCTGAAATACTGAAAAATATAGATATACTGACAAAAAATCTTTCAGATACTTCCTTTCTGGAAAATTACCGAAAACGCTCATTTATTATAGGACAAAGAGTGTCAGTTTCCAAGCTCGGCAGTGAAAAAACCGCCCTTGCAATCGGTATAAGCGATAATGCCGGACTAATCGTCCGCTATGACGACGGCACTGAGGAAACTCTCAATTCCGGCGAAGCAAGAATTTTACCTCCCTTACATTTTTGAAAAAAAGTAAAATGTTACATCTAAAATTCACACTCGAGTAATATTGGTGCAGTTATTTGATTCAGGCAAAAATTCCACATTTCAGGTTGGCTTTTACAGCCGATTTTTGTGCATTGTGATGAAAATGCATAAACCCCTTGACAATTGAGCATAATAGTGTTAAATTATATTTAGCACTCCAAGAGGATGAGTGCTAACACTCAAAATCAGGAACTGCCAGCAGAACAAAGGAGGCGCCGGACTGTGAATGACAGAAAATTAAAAATTCTTGCAGCTGTCATAGATGAATATATAATGACCGGCGAACCGGTAGGTTCTAAAGCAATAGCTTCTCTGCCTGAAATAAACGTTTCCGCCGCAACGGTAAGAAACGATATGGCAATGCTTGAACAGCTGGGATACCTTGAACAGCCGCATACCTCTGCGGGACGCGTTCCGACGTTCAGCGGATACAGGCTTTACATTGACAAAATAATGAAAACTCAGACTCTTCCGGATGACGAAGTAAAACGCCTTGACAAAATGCTGGAGGATCAAGGCGCAGTTACCGAAGAACTCGTAATACAAAGCGCCGCTACTGCTCTTGCAGAGCTTACGCAGTGTGCGGTGGTCGCTTCAAACGCCGCTCCGAAATTTTCGGTAATTTCAAAAGTTGAAGTTATCCCTACAGGCAAACGGCTTTATGTGATACTTCTCATTACTTCAAACGGAAGTATAAAAAACAAGGCGTGCAGGCTCGAATTTGACCTCACAAACGAACAGCTTGAATTTTTTACAAATTATATCGAAGAAAATCTTCAGGGAATATCCATATCTGAGCTGTCAGATGAAATGCTTAACAGTCTGGTCGAAGCTCTGGGAACATATATGTTTACCCTTTCTCCTTTGGTTCAGGGAATTTATGAACTTTCAAAAGACCTGAGAAATAAGGAACTGACAGTAAAAGGTGAAAAAAATCTTCTCTCTTGCGATGAACTGGACAAAATGGATATAGTAAAATTCATGGACCGCAAATCCGAAATCGAAGGATTTCTGGACGATTCGTTCAGCGGTATTCATGTAATGTTCAGCGAGGAAAATGACGGATTCGTGATCGGAAATTCCAGCATGATAGTTTCAAATTATCAAAAAGGTGATAAAACAGCCGGTTCACTGGGTATAATAGGTCCTGTAAGACTTGATTACGCAAAAATAATTCCTTATATAGAATACTTTACAAATAAAATTTCGGATCTGATTTCCGAAGATGATGAAGCTACAGACAGAAAGGACAATGACAATGAGTGATGAAGAAAAAATAAAAGAACCTACAGAAACGACCGAAGCTCCCAATAAAAATATGGACATAGATGTTGAAATAAGCGAAGACGGTTCCGGTGAATTACAGGAAAAAATCGACGAGCTTACTTCTCAGCTTGCCGAAGCAAACGACAAATATCTGAGACTCTATGCGGAATATGATAATTACCGCAAGCGTACAACAAAGGAAAAAATGGAAGCCTACGGCGACGCAACTTGCAGATGCATTGCGGAGATTCTTCCGGTAATTGACAGCTTTGAAAGAGCAATTGAGGCGGAATGCACTGACGAATCCTATAAAAGCGGTATGCAGATGATCTACACCAATTTCATTGATGTGCTGAAAAAAATAGGAGTTACTGAAATGGAGGCGTTGGGCAATGAATTTGATCCGAATCTTCATAACGCAATAAAGAAGACGGAAGACGAAAACTTCGGTGAAAACACAATTTGTGAAGTTTTCCAAAAAGGTTATATGTTTAACGACAGAGTGATCCGCCATGCAGTTGTAGCGGTGGCAAATTAATTTTAACGATATCACATAATTTTAAACGGTATATATGAGAAAGGAAGATTTATCATGGGAAAAATCATTGGTATTGACTTAGGTACAACAAATTCATGCGTAGCAGTTATGGAAGGCGGCAGCGCCGTTGTAATCCCTAACTCCGAAGGCGCAAGAACAACTCCTTCAGTTGTTGCTTTTTCTAAAAACGGTGAAAGACTTGTAGGTCAGGTAGCTAAGCGTCAGGCAGTTACAAATCCTGAAAAGACAGTTATTTCAATCAAGCGTCATATGGGTTCTGACTACAAAGTAGATATTGACGGTAAATCATATACTCCTCAGGAAATTTCAGCAATGATCCTGCAAAAGCTTAAATCAGATGCAGAAGCGTATCTTGGAGAAACAGTAACAGAAGCTGTTATTACAGTTCCTGCTTACTTTACAGACGCTCAGAGACAGGCAACTAAAGACGCCGGTCAAATTGCAGGTCTTAATGTAAAGAGAATTATCAACGAACCTACGGCAGCTGCACTATCTTACGGTGTTGACAAGGAAGAAGACCAGAAGATCATGGTTTACGACTTAGGCGGCGGTACATTCGACGTTTCGATCATCGAAATGGGCGACGGCGTTACAGAAGTTCTTGCAACAGCCGGTAACAACCACTTAGGCGGCGATGACTTCGACCAGAGAATTATCGACTGGATGATTGCCGAATTCAAAAAATCCGAAGGCATCGACCTTTCAACAGATAAAATGGCTATGCAGAGACTTAAGGAAGCGGCAGAAAAATCCAAAATCGAACTTTCTTCAACTCCGACTTCACAGATCAATCTTCCGTTTATCACAGCAGACGCTACAGGTCCTAAGCACCTTGACCTTACTCTCACTCAGGCTAAGTTCAATGAGCTTACATCAGATCTCGTACAGTCCACAATGGGTCCTGTAAAGCAGGCTCTCTCAGACAGCGGTCTTTCAGCAAGCGACCTGCACAAGGTTCTTATGGTAGGCGGTTCTTCAAGAATTCCAGCTGTTCAGGAAGCTGTAAAGAGCTTTATGAACAAAGATCCGTTCAAGGGTATCAATCCTGACGAATGCGTAGCTTTGGGTGCTGCATATCAGGGCGGCGTACTCGGCGGTGACGTTAAGGAAGGTTTGCTCCTTCTGGACGTTACTCCTCTTACACTCGGTATTGAAACAGCAGGCGGAGTAAGCACTCCTATGATCCAGAGAAATACTACTATTCCTACAAAGCAGACTCAGGTATTCTCCACTTACGCTGACAATCAGACAGCTGTTGATATCAACGTACTTCAGGGTGAACGTGAATTTGCAAAGGATAACAAGCAGCTCGGTACATTCCGTCTTGACGGTATTGCTCCTGCTCCTAGAGGAATCCCTCAGATCGAAGTTACTTTCGATATAGACGCAAACGGTATCGTTCATGTTTCCGCTAAGGATAAGGGTACAGGCAAGGAACAGAACATTACTATTACTTCTTCAACAAATATGTCCAAGGAAGACATTGACAAGGCTGTCAAGGACGCTGAAATGTTTGCCGAAGAAGACAAAAAGAGAAGAGAAGAAGTTGATACAAAGAACAATGCTGAAAACTTTGTATTCCAGTGCGAAAAGGCTCTTAACGATTTCGGCGACAAGGTAACTGCTGAAGATAAAGCTCCTATCGAAGCTAAGTGCAATGAACTTAAAGAAGCTTTAAAAGGCAATGACATTGCAGATATCAAGGCTAAGCATGATGAACTTCAGAAGGTATTCGGCGAACTGGCAACTAAGGTTTACCAGAATGCAAGTCCTGAAGAACAGGCAGCTGCACAGCAGGCGGCAGCAGAAGCAGCAGGTGCGGCAGGAAATGCGTCAAATGACGACGGCGTTGTAGACGCTGACTACACAGAAGCTTAAAAAATACTAGCTGTGAGGGCGGATAAATTTGTCCGCCCGAAAGCTGTTTATACTCGATTGTAAAATAGTATAAAAGCACAGACAGAAAGAGGTGCGGTCAGTTATGGCTGATGAAAGAGATTATTATGAGGTGCTGGGGGTTCAGAAAGGTGCGTCTGATGACGAAATAAAGAAAGCCTTTAAGAAAATGGCAAGAAAATATCACCCTGACCTTCACCCTAACGATAAAGAATGCGAAGAAAAATTCAAGGAATTAAACAAAGCTTATGAAGTACTTTCCGATCCGGAAAAACGTCAGAGATACGATCAGTTCGGTCATGCGGGAGTTGACCCCAACTTCGGCAGCGGAGGATTTTCCGGAGGCTTCAACGGAGGCGGTTTCGGCGGAGGAGATATTTTTGAAGACCTGTTCAGCGGTATTTTCGGCGGAGGAGGCGGTATGAGATCTTCGGCACGCTCCAATGCCAACGCTCCCAGAAGAGGTCAGGATATCAACGCCAACATAAATATAAGCTTCATGGAAGCCTGTGAAGGCAAAAAACATGACGTTAAAATAAATAAAATGGAAAAGTGCAGCGAGTGCAACGGTACAGGCGCTGCGGCAGGTTCTTCTCCGCAAACATGTCCGGATTGTAACGGTTCAGGTACTGTTAAAGTCACTCAGAGAACTCCATTCGGTATGATCTCCTCTTCAAAAACATGCTCACGCTGCGGAGGAAAAGGAACGATCATTTCAAATCCGTGCAAAAAGTGCGGCGGTACTGCAAGGGTAAGAGTTTCAAAAACTATAAATGTGGATATTCCGGCAGGTATAGACGACGGTCAGATTTTGAGAGTCGGAGGACAGGGCGACAACGGTTTGAACGGCGGCCCGTCCGGCGACCTGAATGTTGTGGTTTCTGTAAGACCGCATCCGCTTTTTGTCAGAAACGGTTCCGATATTCACTGCGAAATCCCTATTACTTATACTCAGGCAGTTCTGGGCGACGAGATTACCGTACCTACTATTGACGGAAATGTTAAATACAATATAGCCGAGGGAACACAAACAGGCACTGTATTCCGTCTAAGAGGAAAAGGCGTTAAAAAACTCAGACGAAGCGACAGAGGCGATCAGTACGTCAAGGTCAATATTGAAGTTCCAAAAAATCTTAACAAAAAGCAAAAGGATCTTCTGCGTGAATATGAAGCATCTATGTCTGAAAGCGAAACAGAAAATCATTATGAAAAAAGAAAATCCTTTTTTGATAAACTTAAAGAAAAATTTAATCAGTAATGTCAAAGCAGACACTTTCGGTGTCTGCTTTTATGCTATAGACAGACTATAAATTTACATGAATACGACAAAGTTTAATGCTGATAATATTACAAAACAGAAACATATCATTATTATTATTGACTTTTATCGTACTATTGTGTATAATACAGTCATTACATAAAGACAAAAAGGGAGCATTTAAATGAATAAAAAAAAGAAAATTATAATTGCCGCCGTGTCGGCAGCGGCAGCAGTTGCCGTTGCAGTATCGGGAATTGCAATTTGGAAATTAAGCTCTGATAACCAATCAGGAGAAAAGGTTTTTGTAAGTCCCGTTGCAGATATAAACACAGTAAATATGATCTCATTAGGCGGGGACTGCTTTTCAGGCGTAATCGAATCGCAGAAAAGCCTTGATGTTAAATACGATACCTCCAAAACAATAAAAGAAATACTTGTTAAGGAAGGCGACGAGGTTTCAGAAGGTACAGAGCTTTTTACCTATGACGTTGAAGCTATGGAACTGGAATTGGAACAGGGCGAGCTTGAAATTGAAAAATTCAATAACGATATAGATTCTATGCAAAAACAGATCACGCAGCTTGAAAGCGACAAAAAAAACGCCTCAAGCGACGATAAATTTTCATATTCCGCTCAGATCCAAACTCTGAAAACCGACATTTCAAAAGCAGAATACGATAAAAAAGTTAAAAATTCAGAGCTTGAAAAACTGAAAAATTCAATAAAAAATTCTACTGTAAAGTCAGAAATGTCAGGAACAGTAAAAAAAGTAAATTCCCCGAATTCCGGTAACAGCAATCCGGAAGATATGTACGGAGAAAATACCGATGCAGACGTTGTAATGACTATTATTGCAAGCGGTGATTTCAGAGTAAAGGGAACTGTCAACGAACAGAATATGATGGCGATAAGTGCCGATATGCCCATGATCATACGTTCAAGGACAGATGAAACGGTAACATGGAACGGAACAGTCACTGAAATAGGCTCAGAACCTATTCAGGACAACAGCGGAGTAATGTACAGCGGAGATTCAGACGAAATGAGCACATCTTCAAAATATCCGTTTTACGTATCGCTGGACAGCAATGAAGGTCTTATGCTGGGTCAGCATGTTATTATTGAACCTGACTACGGACAATCCGGTATGGAAGAAAAAACAGGAGTATGGATTTATGAGGATTATATCGTCACAGACGACGACGGTAAAACCTTTGTCTGGGCTGCCGGAAAAAAGGACAGGCTTGAGAAAAAATACGTTGAAATCGGAGAAAAAGACGAAAATTACGGAGACTGCCAAATAGTTTCCGGTCTTACTGACGACGACAGCATCGCTTATCCTGCCGAAGATTATGAGGAAGGTATGCCGACTACCACCGATCCTGATGAAATAACCCCGGACGATGAAAATCCAGATGAAAATATTGACGGTTCAGACAGTATAGACGGTGAAGACGGCGGATTTTTAGATGAAAACGGCGATATTGTTCCTCAAATAGATGATAACGAAAATTCTGAAGACATTATTGACGGAGAAAACGGTGAACTTCTTCCTGAATCCGAAGATCTCGACGACGCCGGTATTGTTCCGGCTGAATAGGAGGTTTCTTTTATGGTAATTGATTTAAAGGAAATCTGCAAGGATTATATTCAGGGAAAAGAAGCTGTACCGGTACTGAAAAATGTAAACCTTTCTGTTGACAGCGGAGAATACCTTGCTATTATGGGTCCCTCCGGCTCGGGCAAGTCTACGCTTATGAACATAATCGGCTGCCTTGACAGACAGACCTCCGGCAATTTTATATTTGACGGCAGCGATATTTCAGTCTGCAAAGATAAGGAGCTTTCTGAAATAAGAAACAAAAAAATCGGATTCGTTTTTCAGAATTTTAATCTGCTGCCCAGACAATCAGCAGTGGAAAATGTGGAGCTTCCTCTGCTATATGCCGGAGTTCCCAAAAAGGAAAGACGTGAAATGGCAAAAGAAGCGTTGGTAAAAGTCGGACTGGAAGAAAGAATGAATTTTAAGCCCACTCAGCTTTCCGGCGGACAAAAACAGCGTGTTGCAATCGCAAGGGCAATGGTCAATTCCCCCGCTCTTCTCCTTGCAGATGAACCTACAGGAGCTCTGGATACAAAATCCGGCGAACAGGTAATGGAAATCTTTGAGAATTTAAACAGCGAAGGCGTTACAATAGTGATGATAACACACGAAAAGGAAATTGCCGAACATGCCAAGCGGATCATGTATATCCGTGACGGCGAACTATCCGAATCGTCCGGAGGTGATTCTCTGTGAAAAAAATAATTATAGCCGCCGTATGCGCTGCAGTTATACTCGGCGGAACCTTCGGCGCATATAAAATAAACGAATCAAGAAAGTCGAAAAAAGCCGTAGCCAAGGTTACTCCGGTTTCATTAATGACTGATTCCTACTGGGGCGACCAACTGGAGCTTTCCGGCGTGATCACCTCCGGAAACGTTCAGAAGGTTATGCTTGACAATCAAAAGCTTGTTGACGAAGTACTCGTTAAGGAAGGCGATACAGTCAAAAAAGGCGATCCCCTTATGAAATATGACATGACTGCCCTTGAGCTTGACGCCGCACAAAAAGAAAACGCAGTATCAATGGCTGAAGTAAATATAAAAACCGCCAAAAAAGAACTTACAAAACTTAAAAATCTGAAACCCTCCGAATTAATGCCGACAGAACCTGAGCCTACAGATCCTCCGGAACCTGTAATTCCCGAAAAGCCGTCCGTCAACAGGCTTGCTACTGTGGAAAACTCATCTATGGCGGTAACAGGCGACGGCAGTGCACAAAATCCTCTCGTCTTTATCTGCTCCGCTGAAACAGTGGTAAAAAAAGCGTATTTACAGACAATGATGCAGAATCAGACCTACAGCGTATTCAGAGTTTACGATGATTCAAATACGGCTATTTACCAATGGACAGTTTTCGGCGGATATATAAAAGAAACACCCACAGAAGATTGGTGCGTAGGCGAAAGCGTTACCTTAAACAACGACGGAGGTATCTCCCTTGAATTCAACGCTAAAATTTACGGCAGCTTTAAAGTGCTGGCAGAAGAGGCGGCTGAAGATATCTATTATGATAATTATGAAGATTCCGTGTATACAGGATTTCATATAGACCCTAATTCTGACGATTATGCGTATTCAAGGGCAGAGATTGCCAAAATGATCACTGAAAAGGAATCGGAAATAAAATCCCTTGAACTGGAAAAAAAGTCTGCGGAACTGGCTTTCAAAACAGCCCAAGCACAAAAAGAAAGCGGAAGCATAATAAGTACAATGGACGGTCATGTTTCGTCTGTAGGCGATCTTGATAATCTTGAAGCAGGCACGCCTTTTATAGTGGTTGAAGGACAAAGCGGTCTCAGCGTTACAGGCTATGTAGGCGAAATGAATCTTGACAAAGTTGCTGTTGGTTCTTTTATCAATGTTATGTCATGGGAAACAGGTGAATCGGCACAGGCAGAGGTTACGGAAATCAACATGACGCCGGTTTCATACAGTTCCCAGAACTGGAATGAAAATCCAAACAGCAGTACCTATGAATTTACTGCTGAAATAACCGATGACACTTCAATGTCCACAGATATGGGAATAAGCATTACAATTCCGGCGCAAAGCGAAGAGTCCGGAATGTTTATACCCAAGGTTTACGTACGCGAAGAGGACGGAAACTATTATGTTATGAAAGCTGATGAAAATAATCGGCTGAAAAAACAGTATGTAAAAACGGGAAGAATAATATACGGCAGTCAAATAGAAATAAAATCCGGATTAAGTGAAAGCGACAAAATCTGCTTCCCTTACGGTAAAAACATCAAAGAGGGAATAAAAACAAAAGATAGCGACGAAGTTTTATGGTAAGGAGATACGCTGTATGTTTGAAAATATAATTTTATCATTTAAAGGAATCCTCTCGCATAAGGTGCGTTCGTTTCTTACCATGCTGGGTATTATTATCGGTATAGCTGCAATTATAGCAATCGTATCAACTATAAAGGGTACTAACGAACAGATAAAAAACAATCTTATCGGTGCGGGAAACAACACCGTAAAAGTTGCGCTTTATAAGGGCGAAGGGGAAATGGATCTGCAATATGAAAGCGTTCCGGAAGGAGTTCCCGTTATTTCCGATGAAATAAAAAAACAACTGGAAGATTCTAAAAATATAGAATCTGTTTCACTTTATCGTCAGCGGACTTACGTAGATTCCCTTTACTATATGAATACCGCTCTTAACGGCGGAAGCGTTCTGGGTATTGACGAGGATTATTTCAATACCGCAGGATACAGAATAAAATCCGGTAAGGGATTCGGTAAAAGAGAATTTACGGGAAATCATAAAACAGCCGTGATTGATACCACTGCCGCTACGAGTCTGTTCGGCAGCGTTGATCCGGTAGGAAAAATAATTGATATAAGCGGAGAACCGTTTATTATCATCGGCGTCGCTGTGCAAAGCAGTAAGTTTGAACCGGTTATCAACAATTACGAGGATTACCAGCTTTACAATCAGGAAACCTCCAGCGGACAGGTTTTTATACCAATTAATACATGGCCTGTAATTTTTAAATATGACGAGCCTCAGAACTGTATTGTTCAGGCCGCTGATACGGACAGCATGACCAAAGCCGGTAAAGAAGCCACAGATATTTTAAACGATATGCTTTCAGTATCCGAGGACAGCGGTATAAAATACAAAAGCGAAGACCAGCTTGAAAGAGCAAAGTCCTTACAAAAACTCAGTGATTCCACAAATACGCTGGTTATCTGTATTGCAGGTATTTCTCTGCTGGTAGGCGGTATAGGTGTTATGAATATAATGCTCGTATCCGTTACAGAGCGTACAAGAGAGATCGGACTCAAAAAGGCTCTTGGCGCCAGAAAAAAAGTTATACTGGGACAGTTTCTTACAGAAGCCGCCGTATTGACAAGCATAGGCGGACTTATCGGAATAGCAGCGGGAATTATTCTGGCTCAGCTGATATCAAAATTTGCAGACGTTCCGGTTGCAATAAGCGGCATTTCCATTGCTGTTTCAGTAATCTTTTCTATGGCTGTGGGAATCGTTTTCGGTCTGATACCATCCGTTAAGGCTGCGAATCTTGATCCGATTGATGCTCTCAGATATGAATAATTTTATAAAAATTACAATAATACTTGAAAAAAGTGAAAAATAATGCTATAATAAAAACAAAAACCATGGAGAAATAATATGAAAAAGTTAAGAAATATAATTCTGACATTATCAGTACTGTCACTTTCAGTTTCACTATACGGCTGCGCTGACAAAAACGCCGGCTCTTCCGACAGCAAAATAATCTTATACGATGATTCAAATTCTTATGTAAATCCTAATGACAAATTTTCGGAAACTAATACTCCGGCTGAAATTACCGAAGGAAAAATGGGCGTTAAAACTGCATTTAAAGACTGTGAAATAAACCTGACAAAGATTGTATTTATCAACGATATAAATACGGATAGTTCCAGCTGTTATGCGGCTATATTTGAAATTACCAATAAGGGCAGCGAAGAAATGAACGTATCAGCACTGAGTGATTTCACGGTTCAGGCTGATGGGGCAAAAACTTACTATGGTTCTTCTGTTGAAGCTGAAGCAGCAGTGCCGTACGTATTGCCTGACATACAAAGTATTTCAACAACAATTAAAGCGGGAGAAACCGCTGAAGGATACATTTCAATACAAATTCCTTCAAGTTGGAAAAATCTTAAAATATCATATGTACCAAGTCAAGACAACGAAAGCAGAGACGCTGTGGTCTATAATGTAACTACCGATATGGTCACTGAACAATAAGATAAAAACCGGAACTTTTTCAGTTCCGGTTTTTTAGGGTTTTAGATTGACATTTTTTATTTAAAACAGTATCATTATAATTAGATCATATAATAAACGGAGAAGAAAAATGAAAAATTACTTTTTACAGCTTTTTAACAGCATGAAAAAATGGATTCCTCAAATGTTCGGAGGCTTTTTTAAATGGATAATATTATCTCTTATTACAGGTACGGCGGTAGGCTTTATTTCTTCGGCATTTCATATAGGACTGGAAAAATGCGCTGATATAAGAAAGGAACAGCCCTATATTATTCTCCTGCTTCCCGTTGCGGGACTGCTTATCGTAAGTATTTACAAGCTGCTGAAGCTTACTCATGACAAGGGCACAAATATGGTTCTGATAGCGGTCAGGGACGGAAGCGGCATGACCTGGAAAAATACTCTGAGTATCTTTACCGGTTCGATTCTGACGCATCTTACCGGCGGTTCTGCCGGACGTGAAGGAGCTGCTCTCCAGATAGGCGGCAGTGTCGGCTCTCAGCTTGGTATCTGGTTCAAGCTGAATGAACAGGATCACAGACTTATTACTATGTGCGGTATGAGTTCCGGATTTTCTGCTCTTTTCGGAACTCCTGCTGCCGCTGCATTTTTCTCCATGGAGGTTATCAGCGTAGGGATTATGCATTATTCCGCTATTATTCCCTGTTCCGCTGCGGCTCTTATCGGATTTAAAATTTCATCTTACTTCGGTGTATCGCCGTCAGTAATGAACGTTAAAATTGACTCGCTTAATTGGGAGATTTACTTAAAAGCTTCATTTATAGCAATTCTATGCGGACTTCTCAGTATTGTTTTCTGCTTCGTTCTGAAAAACTCCGCAAGAATTTACAGATATTTTATAAGAAACCCATATCTGCGTATTTTTATCGGCGGACTTTTAGTAGTCATTTTAACGTTTATATGCGGTACTTATGATTATAACGGTGCAGGAAGCGAAGTTATAGCAAAAGCATTTGAAACTAGAGCGCCCTTTCAGCAATTTATTTTAAAGCTTTTATTTACTGCTCTTACTCTCGGCGCAGGCTTTAAAGGAGGAGAAATACTGCCGGTATTTTTTGTAGGCTCAACCTTCGGAAGCTTTATTGCTCCATTACTGGATCTGGACTGCTCTCTGGGTGCGGCTATAGGTCTTTCGTGCCTTTTCTGCGGAGTAACAAACTGTCCGGTTACGGCGCTGTTTCTTTGCATTGAACTTTTCGGAGTAAAAACACTTCCGATATGTCTTATCACTTGTGCAATAGCATACATGTTCTCAGGTTATGCCGGTCTTTACAGCGAACAGAAAATTCTTTATTCCAAGCTTGAACCTAAATTTATTGATAAAAAGGTAGGTAAAAAATAAAACCTGACAGTTTCGCCAGAATTTTATGTGCAAAATAACAATACCAATAATGCAAATATGTTTATAATCACAATTGACAAATTTTATCATCGGATATATAATAAATTTATACGATATGATAATTCGTTAAAATTATTTGCCGCAGAAAATGCGGCGGAACGGAGAAGCCTATGATGCTCAAAAAATTTTTTTCCTGCTTTATGGCGGCAGCTATCGCAGCAGCAGGACTGATAACGGGAAATTACTCCTATATCAGTATTGATTCCGCAGCGGCAGATTCATATCTTTCTGCTCCTGCAAGTACTGACGTGTTGAAAGAATCTGCTTACGTTACATGGACTCCGGTAAGCGGTGCAGACGGCTATAATGTATACTGCAAACCCATAGGCGGAAGCTATGTGCAGCTTGATTCCATGCTTATAAGACAGTACAAAGGATATTTCAGAGCGGACGCTGTAGGATTGAAACCGGGCAGCTATGTTATGAAGGTTGTACCGACAGCAGACGGCAAGGAGGATACCTCAAAAGCCGTTGAATCAGACGCTATAACCGTTGGCAACTACGACAGAAGCGGTTTTGCATTTTCAAAAAATTCGCCAAACGGCGGTACAGGCGTCGGCGCTTACAATGACGACGGTACGCTAAAAGACGACGCAATAGTTCTTTATCTTACTGAAGAAACAAAAAAGACAATGAAATTTGATGTTAAAGGTTCAAGCGGCTACGTTTCATGTACCGGACTGGTTGAAATTCTTGACGCTTACAGCGACGGATATGATTCCAGACCGCTGAATATCAGAATTATCGGAAAGGTCACGGCTGACGGTGTTGTCGGCGCAAACAGTGATACTAACAACCTGAACCTCAAAACAAACAATACTAAAAGAATTGTAAAAAACATCACAATAGAAGGTATCGGAGACGATGCTGTTTGCTATGGTTTCGGCATAAGAGGTCTTAAAATACAGAGTGTTGAAATAAGAAACATTGGCATTATGCTTTTCGGCGACGATGGTATTGCATTTGAAACCGCAAACAAAAATATCTGGGTTCACAACAATGATATTTTCTACGGAACAGCCGGCGGTGACGCTGATCAGGCTAAGGGCGACGGTTCTCTTGACCTGAAAAATGACTCTCAGTATTTTACTATTTCATACAACCATTTCTGGGATTCGGGAAAAATGTCCCTATGCGGTATGAAATCCGAAACAGGTGAAAACTGGATTACATATCATCACAACTGGTTCGATCATTCTGACTCAAGACATCCCAGAATCAGAACTATGTCCGTTCATGTTTACAACAATTATTATGACGGAAACGCTAAATACGGCGTAGGCGCAGTCTTAGACGCCGACGCTTTTGTTGAAGCAAACTATTTCAGAAACTGCAAATATCCTATGCTGATTTGCGGACAGGGTTCCGATACGGGTACCTTTGACGACGGTGTGGGCGCTATGATAAAGTCTTACGGAAACTATATTGAAGGCGCTAAAGGATATATTACTCAAAATGAAAGCAGTACAAGCTTTGACGCTTATGAAGTTTCATCAAGAAACGATAAAGTTCCCGACAGCGTTAAGTCATTAGACGGTATGGGATATAACAACTTTGACACCGACAGCAGTATTATGTACAGCTATACGGCTGACGCAGCTGCCGATGTTCCTGCAATTGTTATGTCTGAAGCCGGACGTTTAGGCGGCGGAGATTTTAACTTTGAATTTACTTCCGCTGATGATGAGGACTATGCCGTTAATACCGCTCTTATGGCACAAATAAAATCATATACCTCCCCTGTTATAGCAATCGGCAGCGGATTTACTTCCGGCGAGGTTGATCCTCCCACTACTACTCCGGCTGTAACAACAAAAAGCCCTGAAACAACGCCTAGTCAAATTACAACGGCAAAACAGCAAACAACTAAGGCTACAACAAAAACAACTTCTGAAATTGTAATATCTGCCGACGCAGTTTACTGTTCACCGAACGGTTCTGATTCCGCAAAAGGAACAAAAGACGATCCAATGAGCGTAAATGCCGCTATATCTATGGCAAAAGAAAAACAAAGTATAACAATTTATCTCCTGGGCGGCACATATAAGCTTGACAAAACAATCATGATTGAAGAATCAAACAGCGGTAATTCCGGAAGCTTCAAAACTATCATGGCTTACCCCGGAGATGAAGTTATATGGGATTTCTCGGCTATGGCAATTGCCGATGCAAACAGAGGCGTTGTGCTTGACGGTTCCTACTGGTATTTCAAAGGCTTTGAAATAAAGGGTGCAGGCGATAACGGTATGCTCCTTTCAGGCGACAACAACATTATAGAAATGATGGTATTCAACGATAATCAGGACACAGGTCTTCAGATCTCACGTTACCAATCAGCATATAATACTATTGCACAATGGCCTTCAAATAATCTGATTCTTAACTGTACATCAAAGAATAACTGTGATAACAAATCAATGGAAAATGCGGACGGTTTTGCTGCTAAGCTTACATGCGGCGAAGGAAACGTATTTGACGGCTGTATGGCATACAATAACAGCGATGACGGCTGGGATCTATTTGCAAAGTCTGAAACCGGTCCTATCGGCGTTGTAACACTGCGCAATTGTATTGCATTCAGAAACGGCTATACAGAATTTGGCGAAGGTTACGGCGACTGTGACGGCAACGGCTTTAAGCTGGGCGGAAGCGGCGTTGGAAGTGCGCATATTGTTGAAAACTGCCTTGCTTTTGAAAACTTAAACTGCGGATTTACTGACAACAACAATCCAAAGCTTGAAAGCCTTAAAAACTGCACTGCTTACAACAACAGCGTAGGCGCTAACGGAAAGCCTAATTACTCGGTTTACCGCTGTGTAGACGATGGCTGTGATTTTTCAAATATTATAAGCTATATAAATCAAGACGAACTTACAAAGGCTCTTGCTCCGGGAGTTTCTCTGAAACTGGCTAACGATAAGTTTGTTGGTACTATTGAAAATTCAGTTTATTACAACAGCGGATACTACTATGTTACAGATAAAGTAAACGTTGCAAACGGTGAAAAGGTCGGTACAAAGGGAGCTGCTATCACAGACGACGATTTCATAAGCATTACTGCTCCTGCTATGGGCAGCGACTTCCATAAGCTCTGGAGAAATGCAGACGGTACTTTGAATACAAACGGCTTTATGGAAACAAAATCAACAAGCAAATATGCCGATCTGGGTATTGATTTCCAGAGTATCGAACTGCCTCCTGTTCCTATTATAACTACTCCTGCCGTAACCACTGCATCATCTGTTGAAACTACTGTTACTACAGTCTCCACCTCAGTTTCATCGTCAGAAAGCCAACAGTCTACAGAGGAGGCTACTGTTCCAAGCTATACAGGCGACTTAAGCAAAATTAAGTACGGTGACGTGAACGAAGACGGACTGATTGATTCTACTGATATTGTCATTCTGAATAAATATTTGCTAAACAATGCCGGATATCCTCTTAAGTCAGACACAGCTCTTGAAAATGCAAACTGTGTATACGATTCATCTATCGATACCAAGGACTCTTTAGCAATTATCAATTTTATCCTGCAAACTATTTCAGAAGATGATCTGGGTAAAAAATCATAAAAATAAAATAACGGTGTACAGTTTAAACTGTACACCGTTTTATTATATAATTAAAAATCTATAAGCATTCTTATACGGTTATCCGCATTTACCCCTGCGCTGCCGGAATCATAATCAAAGCTTGATATCATAATACCGTCCAACTGCCGCTGTAGGGAAGAATATATCCCTTTCCCGAATACATGATTCGGCATACACCCGAATGGCTGAACACAAGCAATCTTTCTGATACCTGATTTATACATATTTACAATTTCACCGCCTATAAGCCAGCCGTCAGCAATATTACAGCCAAAACTTACAAATTCAGACGCCTTTTCCTTAAAATTGCTGAATTCGTCAGCACAGACAAATCCATGTCTATGAATACAAGAAATCATTTCTTTCTGAATGTTTTCAAGATAATTCATAACCGCTTTATAAGCCATACCCATTACTGAATTTTCTGCAAGATGAGTATCAAGATAGTATAAAAGGTACCACGAAAACCCGTTGATATAACAGCCGCAGTGCTCCTCCTGCAAAAAACTGCAAAGATTCTGATTGCCCAAATGACAGTACTTTACGTAAAGCTCTCCTGCTATACCCACAAGCGGTTTTCGATTCTTTTTTTGCTTTATTTTCGCAAAATCTGAGGATATTTCTGCAAATTTTCTTTTCATCGCTCTAACGGAAAGTAATTTGCCGCTTATAATTCCATCTCTTAAAATATCCGTCCACTTATCGCAAAGAGCGTCAGTTTCTCCGGGAATTACCTCATACGCCTCTATCTGATTGCGCAGGATCATTAGTATATCCCCGTACATTACTGCCGCCAGACCTCTTCTTATCATACCGATATTTATTTTCAGTCTGTTTTCGTCCTCTAAACCTTTAAAATTAAGGGAAATTACAGGAACATTTCCGAATCCCGCACGCTTCATAGCTTTCCTTATCATAAATATATAATTAGAGCCTCTGCAAGCGTCTCCTGCCTGAGGAATCATAAACGCCGTTTCATTCATGTCGTATTTACCGCTTTTCAACGCAGTAATCATCTGTCCGATAATGAGTATTACAGGATAGCAAAGATCGTTATGAGAGTATCGAAGTCCGATCTCCGCTATATTTTCGCTGTAATCAAGTATTACCGCATTGTAGTTTCCTGAACAAAATGCATATTTCAGAAGCGGAAAATGAAAGTCAAGCATTGCAGGAATCAACAGATTTATTTTTTTCTTCATATTATCCTACTATCTGTTTTGCAATATCTACTGTTTCCTTAGCGTCCTTGGCATAGAAATCTGCGCCTATCTGATCCGCATATTCGGGAGTGAGTACCGCCCCGCCCACTACTACCTTACAGTCAACATTATTTTCCCTGAGAAGCTTTATGGTATCCTCCATAGACTTTAACGTTGTAGTCATAAGTGCAGAAAGTCCCACAAGCTTTACCTTGTGTTCAATTGCTGCTTCAACGACTGATTCGCAGGGAACGTCCTTGCCAAGGTCAATAACGTCGTAACCGTAATTTTCCAGAAGTACTTTTACAATATTTTTTCCAATATCGTGAATATCACCCTTAACCGTTGCAAGCACTACCTTCCCCTTGCTTACGGGAGATGCATTAGCAGCCATCATTTTTTCACGAATTACCCCGAACGCCGCCTGTGCCGCACCGGCAGTGAGAATAAGCTGAGGAAGAAAAATCTTTCCCTTTTCAAAAAGCTCTCCTGCTTTGTCAAGGGCAGGAATAAGAGTCTCATTTACTATCTCCATAGAATCACAGGTTTCCAGCATTTTTGCCGTAGCCTTTGCACTTTCTTCCTTTAAGCCGTTTTCAATTGCATAGGACAATGAAATATCCTTTGAATTGTCCGTTGCCGCCGGTTTGGGTTTTCCTGTATCGTTATATGCGGCGATATATTCTGCTGAATTTTTATCAATATTTGTCAACAGCTTGTATGCCCTTACTGCACCTGTCATAGCGTCCACGTTAGGATTTATAATGGGAAGATCAAGTCCATGAGTTAATGCCATTGTAAGAAAATTCTGATTGATAACAGGCCTGTTGGGCAGTCCGAAAGAAATATTTGAAACGCCCAGTACTGTTCTGAGTCCAAGTTCGTCCTTTACCCGCTTTAACGCTTTAAGCGTTTCCATGACAGCTTCCTGTTCCGCAGAAGCAGTTAAAGTAAGGCAGTCTATATAAACGTCCTCTTTAGGAATTCCATACTCCTGTGCACGTTTTAAGATCCTCTGAGCGATTGCAAATCTTTCTTCTGCTTTTGGCGGAATACCGTTCTGGTCAAGGGTCAAGCCTACTACCGAAGCGCCGTATTTTTTTACAAGAGGCAGTACCGTTTCCATAGATTTCTCTTCGCCGTTTACCGAATTGACAATAGGCTTACCGTTATAAACTCTAAGAGCTGCTTCAAGTACTTCGGGAATTGTAGAATCAATTTGCAGCGGAACGTCTGTAATACCCTGCAATTCCTTGATTGCCCTTACCATCATGTCTTTTTCGTCAATTTCCGGAAGTCCTACATTTACGTCCAATATATCTGCACCTGCATGGGTCTGTTCAATAGCCTGATTGAGAATATAACCCATGTCGTTATTTCGCAGTGCCTCTTTAAATAACTTTTTACCCGTAGGATTTATACGCTCTCCTATAATTCTCGGCTGATCTATTACAACTGTTCTAGAGGGCGAGCATATTGCCGCACGTTTTTCAGCAGTCCTTTTTACAGGCTTTGTTTCGGATAAAGCCTTTTTCAGTTCTCGTATATAATCCGGAGTTGTTCCGCAGCAGCCGCCGAATATTTTTACGCCGTGTTCAGCGGCTGTTTTCATTTGACTTGCAAAATCTTCGGGAAGTACGTCATACTTATTTGTTGCAGGATCGGGAAGTCCGGCATTAGGCTTTAAGATTACCGGAATATCAGTCCAGTTTAAAAGCTCGTCGCAGAGAGGGGCAAGCTGTTCCGGACCAAGTGAACAGTTGATTCCCATAGCGTCCACACCCAGACCGTTTAACGTAAGAGCCATTGATGATATACAGCAGCCTGTAAAGGTTCTCTGATTTTCCTCAAAGGTCATAGTACATAAGATAGGTTTGTCAGAATTTTCCCTTGCCGCCAATACTGCCGCTTTAAGCTCGTAAAGATCCGTCATAGTCTCAAAAACGATCACGTCAGCGTCATGTCCGGCAATTATCTGTTCCTTAAAAATATCATAGGCTTCCTCAAATTTCAGCGTACCTGTAGGCTCTAAAAGCTGACCTATAGGTCCAATATCAAGAGCCGCCAACGCCTTACCGTTACATGCCCTTTTGGCTATTGCAATTCCTGCTCCGATTATTTCATCTACACTGTGGTTCTTTAATTTATAACGGTTCGCACCGAATGTATTTGCATAAACTATATCCGATCCGGCTTCAATATATTTTTTATGGATATTTTCAATCAATTCCGGATCGGTAATATTAAGAAGCTCCGGAATACCGCCCGCTTCAAGACCCGCTGACTGAAGCATAGTACCCATAGCGCCGTCAAGAATAATAAAATCATTTTTTAAAAGCTGTTTAAAATCCACAATGATCACCTCTTTTTCTGTACTGACACACCTCTGCCATATTGCAGCATACGCATCCCCTGCGTTTTTTGGGAACAGGAGTTTGAGAAAGTCCGGCAACAGCGGTTACTGATTTTCTGGGAATCAGTATATTTCCCGAACCCACATTTAGTCCTATACGCTTTTGAGCATTCATAACGTCTAAAAATTCACCTTGTATTTCAATGGGAAAATCCCCGTATCCCGGTGAAAAACGCCAAGTTAAAAAATCTGACGGAAAAGTTTCCTTAATGATCTTATCCGTTTCCGAACATACCTGTTCTATAGCCGCACTTGCCAGTGAATCCATAACAAAAGCCGCAGAAATATCCGAAATTTCAGTAAGCCTTATAAGCTTGTCTGCATCTGCACCTATAGTAGCGCACATTAAAACCGCTTTTGAACAGCCCTCAAGATGATTTTTTATATCATTGCCCTTAAAGGTCAGGGAAGTGTTTAAAACCCTGACACCTTCTTCTGATGTCTCGATATCAAAGCATTTAAAAATATACGCAGGTCGTATGACTTCCAAAAGCTGCTTTTCACATTTGAGTACCAATTCTTTAAGCGTCTGAGGAATTTCACCTCTATGCCCCATATATCTTAACGCTTCGTCCTTGTTAATTTCATTTAAAACAATCAAAATTTAACTCCTGATAATACTTTCAACAGCTTCGCTTATACGCTTTGCAACATAAGGATTGTTCATGGTATAAAGATGTATACCGTCAACGCCGTTTGAAACAAGATCCACGATCTGGTCAATTGCGTAAGCAATTCCGGCGTCACGCAAAGCCTCCGGAGAATGCTCGTATTTTTGGATCATTTTAGAAAATTTAGACGGCAAACTAGCACCGCACATGGAAACCATTCTTTCGATTTGTCCTTTATTGGTTACAGGCATAATTCCGGCTTCAATAGGAACGTCAATTCCGGCGATCTGCGTTCTTTCCAGAAATGAATAGAAATAGCTGTTATCAAAGAAAAGCTGAGAAATCAGATGTTCCGCACCGGCTTCGATCTTTTTCTTCAGATTCAAAACGTCAGTTACAAGATTATCCGTTTCCATATGTCCTTCCGGATAGCATGCGCCTGCAATATCAAAATCACCATGCTGTTTAATAAATGCAATCAAATCGCTTGCATACTTAAAATCACTTTTCGGAGGAATATCGGGATTTATATCCCCTCTTAAAGCGAGAATATTTGAAATACCGTGTTTCTTAAATTCTCCCAGAATTTTTACTATTTCTTCCTTTGTATAATTAATACACGGAAGATGTGCCGCAGATTCTATACCGTATTTTTCCTTTATAGTTTGTGCAATTTCACAAGTAGTATTATTATTTGAGCTTCCTCCCGCACCGAATGTAACACTGATAAAATCAGGTTTAAGGTCTCTCAGCTGTTCAAGGGTATTGTATATTGTATCTATAGAAGAAGTTTTTTTCGGAGGAAAGATCTCAAAGGAAAAAACCGTTCCTTTTTCAAACATCTGTTTTATTTTCATAATATGAACTCCTTTTTAATCAATACTCCAATCGATTTCTTCTATTCCATGAGACTTTAAAAACGCATTTGCTTTTGAAAAATGTCTGCATCCGAAAAATCCGTTATATGCCGAAAGCGGACTGGGGTGAGCACATGTAAGTATAAGATGATTGGGATTCGTAATAATTTTTGTTTTTGCTCTTGCGTTTGCACCCCACAGCAGGAATACCATAGGCTTTTCACGCTCATTAAGAAGCTTTATTACATCGTCTGTAAACTCTTCCCAGCCCATTCCCTTATGACTGTTAGCGCAGCCTTCACGTACAGTCAGTACATTATTAAGCAAAAGAACGCCGTTTTCAGCCCATTTAGTAAGCTCTCCGTGTTTTCCGGTATTGTCGATACCGACATCTTCTTTTATTTCCTTGAAAATATTAACCAGTGACGGCGGAGGAGCAACTCCTTTTTTTACTGAAAAGCAAAGACCGTGAGCCTGTCCGATACCGTGATAAGGGTCCTGACCGATAATAACGGCCTTTACATTGTCATAAGACGTATATTTAAATGCATTGAAAATATCATACATACCCGGAAAAATACGCTGAGTTCTGTATTCATTTATGAGAAACTGACGCAGACGAAGATAATATTCCTTTTTGAATTCGTCCTTTAAAAGTTCGTCCCAGTCATTGTTGAATTCTACCATTTGTAAACTCCTCTCAAATAAGGTAATTTTATTATAACATATTGTTAATTATACCATATTTTATACATGTTTACAAGGTATTTAAAGGCTTTTATATTTATCAATATCCACTATAATTTTATAAATTACTTCTTGTTCAAGTTTTGTTTTTGACAAAATTAATTCATAACACATCAAAGGATAGTAATTATTCTCATCTCCTCTGTTACCGTCAATATTTTCAAAAAGCTGAGACAAAGAAATTTTCAAAGCTTTTGTTATTTTCAGAATACTTTCTATTGTAGCGTTTTTCTCGCCTCGTTCAATCTGACCGATATATGTAGGATGGCATCCGGCAAGTTCAGCAAGCTGTTCCTGATTCAGACCTGACTGAATCCTGTAATTTCTTATTCGTAAACCGATTAATTTTGTCATAGCACTCATGTCAATTCGCTCCTTTTTTATTAATAGTCTAAAAATTTTTACCAAAATTATACAGAGACTATTGATATTTAATTGACATTGTGGTATACTATAAATATTATATCCGCAAAAAAATACATCATAGTAACTTTTTCGGCTATAATTTACAGTCTTTACGGTTTCTGCCGGACATATTTTTTCTACAATTTACAAGTTTTTGTATTTTTATACATAAAACTTATTTGTCTGCTGCTAAAGAAACAACCGTAATAGATTAAACGGCAGAAGCTTTTTTTCTGCCGTATTTTTTTTACTTGACGAAATACAAAATATAATGTAAACTAAAATAAAAAAATTACGGAGAGATTTAAACAATGACAGATGAAGCATATATGCAGATTGCCCTTGAACTTGCCAGACAGGCGTATGAAATAAACGAAGTTCCTGTTGGTGCGATTGTGGTAAAAAAATCGACAGGTAAAATTATCGGCAAAGGGTACAACAGACGTGAAATTGACAAAAATCCTCTGGCGCATGCAGAAATTGCAGCTATAAAACAAGCCGCCGAAACCCTTGGAGGCTGGCGGCTTTTAGACTGTGATATATATGTAACCTTAGAACCATGTCCAATGTGCTGCGGAGCCATAATAAATTCCCGTATTGAAAGGGTTATTTTCGGAGCGTTCGACTCTAAATCGGGTTCAGTAGAGTCGATCATAAACATGTTTGATCTGCCGTTTAATCATAAACCGAAAATCGTTTCCGGTATTATGCAGAAAGAATGTTCGGAAATTCTCTCTGATTTTTTCACAGAACTTAGAAAAAGGCTTAAAAATAAAAAATCCTGACTTTACAAGGTCAGGATTTCGTCTTAATTATTCGGGATTTTTATTAAAGCAGCACTTATATAAAAATTATCTCCATTAATAATTAATAGTAAAAATTTACAAAAAAAGCTATGTACAATATATAAAAATCACTATAAGACCTATGCTTATAAGGCTGCAAATAAGATACTTCCCAGTGGAATTCGGAGCTTTTTTATGATCTGTCTCATCCGCATCCGGGGCAGATTACAGCCTCACTGCTTATTTGATTTTTTCTTTTGGCATAATACATTATAAGCCTCCGTTTAATTTATATTATCTATATAATATTTTACCATAAATTGATAATAATGTCAACAAAAATAATATGTTATAAATTATAATATTTTTTGAGTTATATTCATAATTAACGGAAGTGTGACAATAGATAAAATCGTGGTTACAGCAAACAATTCCGCCGCATAAAGGGAATCCTTTTTATATCTGATTGCAAAAAGCGTGCCTGTTGCGGCGGCAGGACATGCTGAAGCAAGTATATTTGTACCGATAACAACATCGTCCAGCGGCAAAAAGCAAAATACTGCGCATGCCGCCGCAGGAACAAGAATAAGCTTTAAAATACATATATAATATAGTCTGGGATTTTTCAGAGCCTTAAAAATATTTGTCTGCGCAATAGTCGCTCCTGCTGCCAGCATGGCAAGAGGAGTATTCAGATTTTCAAGATAGGTTAAGGTTTTAAGAAGTATGTCGGGAAGTGAAATTTTAAGCATAAAAAGTGCAAAGCCAAGAAAGGTTGCAATCACTGCCGGTGTTTTTACCGCTTGGATAATCATTTTTTTATTTAATTTTTCCTCCATCAGAAACACGCCGTGCGTCCATACAAAAAGATTAAATACCGTTACAAACGCCGTCAGATAAAATACTCCTTCAGAACCGTAAAGAGCGCTGACAAGCGGAATACCCATAAATGCACAGTTTGAATAAATACATGAAAAACGCTCCACAGCTAATCTGCCGCTTTTTTTACGTATAAATACTTTTGAAATTACAATTGAAATAACAGTACTTATCAAAGCAAGCAGAAGCGACCATAAAAGTCCCTTGAGCATACGCTTCTCAAATGGCTGCTGATAGGAAACTAAAATAACAATAGGATTTACTACCATTAAAACCAGTGATGACAGCGACTGCGTAGCCTCTTTTCCTATGATTCCGCACTTATAGCAAATAACGCCCGCTGTAATCAGCAAAGCCATAATAATAATCTGATTTAAAACGATCATAAAAAACATCTCCGTTAAATTTAAAATGTCAATTTACTAATAAACATACAGCTATAAAGTATTTTTCACTGTTTTTTCTTATTTATAACCTTAAACATTCATATTGATCCAATATAATATAACCATACCAAAAAGAAATTAAACAAGAAATCAGAATAAAACATTTTTTCAGGTTCACTGCCTTTCTTCCTGAAATTTTTATTCAAGATAAATTAAAAGGCAGAACAAAAAATTCCACCTTTGGGTGTTAATATATTTCCTTTCATAATAATTTCCCTATTTTACCAAAAAACCGCAGATATCTGCGGTTTTTTGGCTATTCTTTATCTGAAATATTTTCTTCGGTATCCTTAGGAACAATTTCCAGACGGATCTTTAAAATTTTCTGATCCTCCATGGACAGTACGGTCATTTTAAATATATCGCTCTGAACCGTTTCGTTTTCGACTGCCACATGTCCCAGAAGCTCCATGATCCAACCGCCGACAGAATTCCCTGAACATTCAATTTTATCCTCAGGCATATCAAGATTTTCAAGCATGTCGCTGATGCTCAGTTCTCCGGAAACCTCGTATTCATTATCTCCGGTTTTAACAAAATGAGCAATAATCTCATCATTTTCATCATATATCTCTCCGACAAGCTCTTCTATAATATCTTCAAGGGTTATAATACCCTTTGTTCCGCCGTACTGATCCATAACTACAGCCATATGCATTTTACTTTTCTGCATTTCTTTAAGAGCTTCACTGATAAGCTTTAAATCAGATATATGAATTATTTCCTGTATAATATCAGATATGTTTTCCTTATTTTCATTCATAAGACGAAAAAAACTTTTATTGGTTATAACGCCTATAATATTGTCGATATTTTTTTCATACACCGGCAGACGGGAATACATATCCGTAAGAAATTTTTCTTTAATTTCATTAAAAGGAGTATTTTTTTCAATTGCAATCACATTAACTCTCGGAATAAGAATTTCATCTACTGTGATCTCATCAAATTCCAAAGCTGAACGTACAAGATCGCTTTCCTGTTCTTCAAGCACTCCCTGTTCCTCAATCTCATCAATTATGTACTTCAGTTCATCTTCAGTAACGCTTGGCTGCTCGGTTTTAGGCTTAAATAGCTTCTGAATAACCTTAAATACCATAACCACCGGTTTTAAAACAATCATAAACGCTGAAAGCGGCTCTGCAAACATAAGCGCACACTGTTCAGCATGATTTTTTGCAAAGGATTTAGGAGTTATCTCACCGAAAACCAAAACCAATACAGTCATAACAACCGTAGCTGCTCCGACTCCTCCCGGACCTAAAATCTGTGTGAATAAAACAGTACTTATAGATGTGGAAAGAATATTTACTATATTATTGCCAATAAGGATAGCGGTAAGAGCGTCTTCAAATTTGTTTGCAATTTTAAGAGCCTTTTCAGCTCTTTTGTCTCCCTTCGCAGCATAGTTTTTTAATCTTATTTTATTTACGCTGGAAAATGCCGTCTCACAGCTGGAAAACAACGCCGATAAAACAAGCAGCATTATAATTATTACAATATTTGGTATAATAGAACTATCCATATATCCTCCTGTTAATACGTTTAAATATCTGCCGCCGCATGCGCTGGTTACAGATTCTTATATACACATCATAATATTATCATATTGTAATGAAATAATCAATATACAAATTGCAAAATTAACTAAATATTTTTGCTGTAACTCTTGGCATTTTCGTGAAAATATGTTATATTAAATAAGGGAAATAAAATAAAAGGTTCTAAACCACAGTATTACAGAAACGGAGATAATAAAAATGTTTGACAAAATAATAAAAGCCTGCGTGGGTATTTTACCTGAAAAGCTTCAAAAGCTTTATTACAAATATGAGGAACAGCTTATGTACGCTTTTTTCGGTGCGCTTACAACCCTTATATCAATTATAACAAAGCTTCTGGCCTTTTACGCCATTCCCGGAGAGCGTCCATGGGAAAGCACTTTTGCAGTAGCTTTTTCATGGGTATGCGCTGTCACTTTTGCGTTTTTCACTAATAAAAAATATGTGTTTAAAAATGAAACTCAATCTAAAAATGAATTTTGGAAAGTTTTTGTTTCCTTCTACGGCGCAAGAGGCATAACTTTTTTTGCAGAAGAAGCAATTTTTCTTGTATTTTACGATTGGCTTGGATTTAGTAAAGTTATTGTGACATTTGCAAGTCAGGTGATTATTTTTATTGCAAACTATATTTTAAGTAAACTTTTCGTTTTTAAAAAAGAAAGAAAGGAAACGATAAAAAAATGAAAATATATAAAAAAATTTTTTCTGTATTTATTTCAAGCATAATTGCAGCATCCGCTTTCAGTTTTCACATGCAGGCTGAAGAAAATTATACCGTCTCTGCCGACGATCCAAGATTTAAATATATCATGAACGAAAACGGTACCGTTTCAATTGCCGCAAATGAAGCTTCTTCACAGCTTAGCGGAAAAATCAGCATACCCTCCACATTAGACGGTTTGACAGTAACCGGAATATGTAAAAACGGATTTTCCGACAATGAAAAAATTACTTCGGTCAATATTCCAGATACCGTCAAGGAAATAGATTCACTCGCCTTTTCAAACTGTTCATCACTTGCTTCAGTCACATTGCCTGACACCATAACCTCAATGGGTTCTATGCCGTTTTCCTGTTCCATTTATGAGGAAAATATTATTAAATCGGCAGATTCTGGTTTTGTAACAATAAACGATTACATACTTTATATTTATACAGGAAATAATACCGACATATTTATTCCCGGCGGCATAAAAGTCATTGCCGATTCCGCTTTTGCAAATAACGGCTACTACTCCTCTGAAGACTTTGAAATAACATCTGTTACAATTCCTGATACTGTTGAATATATTGGCAACGACGCATTTTTCAACTGTAAAGCTCTTTCCTCCGCAACAATATTAACAGGCGTCAAGGAAATAGGCAGCAACGCATTCACTAATACCTCTGTTACAATATACGGCTACAACGGAACATACGCACAGAAATATTCAAACAGCAATAACATTACATTCGTTTTGCTTATCAGTAATCCGAATGAATTCAAGTATGAAATTGAATGCGACAAAAATTATAAGCGTTACTATTTTTCAACAGATACAAGCTTCAGTCAGGAAGGAATTAGGGTCTATAAACGGTATTATGACGGTTCACGTGATGAAGTTACTTATTGGGATTTTACTTCCTCTCCTGACGTGTTGTATAATAAGTCATGAAATGAATTTATATCCGAGGAATAACAATGAACTGACCCCCAAAAATTAGACAAAGTTTCAAAGAATAAAATATGCAAATCGACTAAGAGAAATCTTGGTCGATTTTGTTATGTGGCAATTAGTCTGTACTCAACAGGAGATAACCCATCAAGTTTAAGTTTGATACGCTTGTTATTGTGCCAGTCTATGTAGTCCGTAAGCTCCGAGATAAAATGTTCAACTGATGTAAACTCCTGTAAATACAGTAATTCCGTCTTTAACAGGCTGAAAAAGTTTTCGGCACAGGCATTGTCAAGACAGTTTCCCTTTCTAGACATACTCATAGTCTTTGCTCTGTGTGGGTATAAACGAGAACCTTTGATAAAATAAAATTAAAAATATCAAATTTTTATTATATTTTTATTCGGATATTTATTAAAAAAACTTAATATAAACTGCTTGTTATAAATATCTTTTATTTCTGATTCATTCGTATAAAAGTATGTAAAAGGTACTACAAGTTTTATTTTAGATCCTGGTTCAAACTGAATAATATATGATTCAATATTATTTATAGAATAAAACGTATAAATACTTATATTTGAATACCATCCTTGTGTTTCCAACAATACTCTTGATAAATCAACAATTTTAGTTTTATTAGTAGTATTACATATTTCCATATCTAATAGAATGTTAACCTGTTTATCTTCATAAATTTCTGCTTCAGGGTATTTATTTAATATTTCCTTGTCATTAAATGTTTGTTTATTTGTAAATGATATATTTATTCCATCAAAATCAACAGTTTGATTTAGATTATATATGTTATATAGATACCCACTATATTTAGAATTTGTATATCGAAAACAAATTACAAATATTATTACCAAAAAAGTTATAGAAAAAAATAGAATTAAGCTTCTTTTCACCTTATATTTCATTTGTTAAACTTCCATCCTTTAAGTATATAAATTTATCACACAACGTTTCTATTTCGTAATTTTCATGAACAGCAATCAATATTATTCTATTATTATCCTTATATTTTAATATCAATTCCTTTAACTTATTTACTGATTCACTATCTAATGCATTAGTTGGTTCATCTAATATAATAATATCAGGATTCTCCATAAATGCACATGCAATTCCTAATTTTTGTTTCATACCTAATGAATATTTTTTGAAATGTCTTTTATCATTTGGGTCTAATCCAATATCTAACATTATATTGTATATTTCTTCTGTTTTTATTTTATCTTTTATCAGACTAATACATTTAAGATTTTTAAGACCGGTTAAATTAGGCATAAATGCCGGATTCTCAATTAGAATACCTATACTTTCAGGAAAATCTATATCCTTATATAAAATTTTATTACTAATTTTAATTTCTCCAGACGTTGGTCTTAATAAACCGCTTATTAGTTTAAGCATCATTGTCTTTCCTGAGCCATTGCTTCCTTTTATGCCATAAATAAATCCTGATTTAAAGTGATAATTTATTTCATTTAAGATAACCGATTTATTTATTGTTTTTGATACATTATTTAAAATAATATCCACTGGTTTTACGTCCTCCTATATCAATTTGTTTTATATAAACCAATCCTAACAGCATAGAAATTATTAATATAAAAAATAAAATTATAAATGCACAATTTGATTTAACATATTCTTCTGTAATACTACCGGTAATCATTGAATTTCTTTGTAACATCATAAAATTTCCAATTAAATAAGGTTTTTCGGTAAATATAGATGCACAAAAAATTGATATAGATGAAATAAAAGAAATTTTATTATTAAATAATAGAAAAATTGTAATTTGTATAAAAGACATAACTAATAAAGAAAAAAACGGTAATATACAAACATTAATAAAAAGATCCCTAATATTTAAATTTTCATTAAAAGATTGTAAAAACAACATAGTATTTTCAGTTGGTTTTAATGATATTTCAGAACATGTAAAAATACAAAAAAGAAATGGTACAAAAATTTTAATAACATATACAAATAATACATTCAAAAAACAAAATATGTATTTGCTTATTAACCATTTTAATTTAGAACTATATTGAACTATAATATTAAGAGGCTCAATATTATTATATGAATTTATAATATATAACATAAATAAATTTATTATTAGCCATTCATACGGTACAATTAAATCTCTTAAAGACTTTTGGTTTGTTATTAAACTTCCTCTATCCAAATAAAATATGTAATCAATAAAATTGGCTTTGTCAGTATATTTAAAAAAAGTAAAGCAAATAAAATTTAAGATTACAAATAACAATATGTATTTTTTGTAATTTAATATTGCACATTTAACAATATCATATTTAATATATTGTCTAATTTTTTTCATCTTTTACCACACTTATTATCATTACTAAAATTGTTAATACTATAAAAATTAATGCTTCCATTAATATTACATTTAAATTTGCATTTTTCATCTGAAACTGTGGTAAAAATGACATCATTTTTCCGGATTTAAATCCTAATGTATTAAATAAATAAGAACTTAACAAATATATTATAAACGGAAAAACAAACACAGTAATTTTATAATCAAAAATAAATGATGCACTTAAAGCTAAAACAGCAAAAATGCCACAATACAACATATCCAATAAAGTATATAACAAAATATATAAATATGGATGCGTTAAATATATATTAAGCCATAACGACCCTTCATATGCTACCGGAAAATATGCTGTAGTTACTTCAGGCATAACTGATGGGATAAACATTGCATTTAAAAATAAACTAAATCCCAATATAATTAAGCAAATTAATCCCCCGCTGAAAAATGATACTATATATTTTGATGCATAGTATTTACATTTTGACGTTCTGGTTAATATTAAATTTATATAACCGCTTTTTCTTTCATCAAAAAATAACATACTAAAAGGCAAAACAGATAATAATGGTAAAATCATATAAAAAATATTTGTTTGTAAAGAACTGTTATTTATACCCAAGTAACTATTAAATACCGAAACCGGATAATATGTATATAAATACTCATCACCATATTTTTGTATAGATTCATTCATGTTATTTTGAATCAATAATGAATTTATAAGATTCCAAACAGAAAGTAAGACGCCTATTATTAAAGATATGTAAAACCCTTTTTCTCTCAGCATCTTATAAATATCAGATTTTATAGCTAATATCATATTAATACCTTTCTCATAATAACATTAATCGTTCCTCATTAAAGGAACGATTAATTTCATTAACTTTATGCTTTTACTATGGTGTAACTGCCTACACTATCAGGACTCCATGCTCCCGTAGCATTACATTCCCATTCACTATTATGACCAAAAACCAATTGAATTTCAGCACATCTATATCCATTATTAGTAAAAATAGGATATCTTTCATAAGCCCAGTTAGTAATTAGATACTGTCCTTTGCCTAATACTGCACATAGCCCACCATTATAACTGTCACTCCTCATAACATTAACCATTGTATAGTGATTAGTTGCAGAATTTCTTGCATCAACTTCAACTTCAATTTTACCATCATTATTATTTACAGAGCTTAATTTTAAATATACATATGAATCATTATACTTATACCTTCTATTAGTTACGTACATATTATATTGATTAAAAGAAAAATTTTGATCTGAAACATCCTGATATGCACTAACAACACTACCGCTTACTGAAACAGCAGCTGCTGCTGCCAATAATATAAGTGTCAATTTTTTTCTTAACTTTTTCATAATACTTTAACTCCTCATTTTTTATTTTATATTATAATCATGATTATATAAATATTATAATATATTTTGCCATATTTTGTCAATATTTTTTTAATTTTTTTTAATACAATTATGCACAAAGTAGGTCACATTGTCATGAAGCATATTCAAAATAATCCTAAATATGAATATGAAGCGGAACGCTTCGCTATTGGCGAATTTTCAAATTTACTCTTGACTTTATATAAAAAAATTGTTATAATAATAAAAAAGGGGCACACTGATAGACGGTCGCTCCCTCACAAAGTTGTTTAATAAACCGCTTAGTTTGGTCGCTAGGGCGGTTTATTTCTTTATGTTCTTGATTACTTCATTTACAGTAACAAGAAGCAGGATAGTGAGAACTAAATATGTAAGTTCCATACCTATCACCTCCCTGCCAGCTTATTTCGCCTGCCCGTTAGGGGACGATCAATTAGCTTATGGCGTAAGGAGGGAACAACCGCCTACCGTTTAGAGTATGCCCATGCATTAAATTATACCATAAATATCAAATATTGTCAATTTAACTATTCTTCTTTGAATCCATAGCATGTAAATCCGCTAATATTTCCTCAACTAAGTGATGAAGAGCAAGAGTTACTTTATAATTACAATAAACTTTCTAACATAAATAAAGAATCCTCGAAATAATGAAAGCACTAACTGAAATTGAAAAGGACAATGATAATAAATAATCACTGTCCTTAATTTTTATATAAAATCAAAAATTATATAATTCAATGCTAGATTTTTTTATATTTGCATATTTTTTAATTAAATAATCAGTACTACAATATCTTATATCAGCATTATTAATTACTAAATCATATTTGAGTGGCATTTTGATGATATTTAATTTAGAGGTATCTAATGGCGACTCAATCCAAAATGGACTGTCTGGTTCATCAAATAAATAAAAATCACCTTGTAATACATCACAATTATCGCAACAATTTGCTAAATATGATTTATCTGCTGATTTTGAGTATTTCAATTTATAATTATATTTATGTTGTATATAATTTAATAGAATTGGTGGTATTGGATATATATGTGGAGCTATATGTATATTATTATCATTAAAGTAATCATATCCATATTCATATTCACTATTAAATTCCATATATTTTTCAATTCCAAAACATATTACTCTTGTTAAATTATTACATTTAAAGCAATAATTAATTCCTTCTATAATATAAATATAATCAAATAATATATAATATGATTTGGAATTAGAAATCCACTTTTTAAATTTCCAGTAATCTTTCTGATATTTAACATACCACTTTTTTAATTCCGGATTCCATAAAGCTCCTAATCTTTTAACCTCATCTTTTTCTGTAAAAGGAACATTCAATAATAATGACATAACAAACTCCCTTTTTAATTTTATTATTTTAATTATTATACAATAAATGTAAAAAAATGTCAACTTATATCCAATTAAAAATGAAGTCCACTAAGGACTTCACTTTACTATTAACTTAAGGATTTTTCAATAACCATTTTCAAAAATCATCTACACTAACTTTACCATTTTCTCCAAAACCATATTCATTAAGTTTTAATGAGACATAATCTCCTCCCCACATAATATACAGCTGATAGTTTCCACCGCCAAGATTTTTCCATGCTACAGTAAGAATAACATTTGATAAGTTTTCTGCATCTCCCTGAGCTTTCCACTCCTCCACCATCATATATAAAGCACAATATGATTCACTCACTAATTCATCAGCTGTAGTTCTAAAACCTGCCGGAAGAATAGGATCT
>CABIYQ010000002.1:0-1378 GCA_902362965.1 Oscillospiraceae bacterium | reverse complement strand
ACAATATTTCCATGTTCATCTGTTCGTTTAGTTATCTCTGGAGTTGTCATTTCTGTCTGACTAACTGTTGTTACCACCATTTGCCGTTTCGTTTACGGCAATGATATTCAAAATCGTTTGTTTTCAATGTGTAACAATACCGACATTTCAAACATTTTTGTAACCAATCCGGTAATTCTTCCATTATTCTAAACCGCCTTAACTAATTCTATAATCTTATTATTTTTAATAAAGTGTGATTTCATTGATCTGACTGACTTCCAATAAGTCCTGACTAATCCATTCTACTTTAATTTTTCCATCAACATATACTGCAAGACAATAATGCAGCGGCTTTTCCACAACGCACATTATCGTTATATCATAGCCGTCTATTTTAAATTCAACTATGCCATATGGACTTGACAATGCATCCTCAACCATTTTCCAATCTTCTGGTGTCAATTTTTGTCCTTTCCATTCGCCATTGGCGAATTATTCATGTTCCAGTTTTCTAAAACCATTATTTTCAAGCCTTTTAAGTGAATTCGGATAATTAATATAAAACTTAATACCGCAAATACGTCCCTTTTCATTACGGCAAGGCTCGGAGCTTATGTATCCTGACTGTTTAAGCTTATTAAGATGATTTGTATACATGTCTGTACCCATTTTCAAGTCGTTCAGTACTTTTGAACGGCTTATTACAAACTCTGATTTGCTCTTCGCACATCTGTATAAGTACATAAATATAGTTTTCATGGAAAAAAATACATGCAAAACTAAGTAAAAAGTGCAACAGAAAAATATAAAAAAAGACCGCAGTTTCCGTGCTTTGACAGAAATTGCAGTCTTGATGAAAATATGTCCAAAAAATTTTTTTGACAAGGCAAAAAATAAAGAACCGAGATTAAAAATCCCGATTCTTTCAAATTCCCCAAAATGGCATATAAAATTTTTTTAAAATAATACTTGACAAAATATTTCCTATTTCCTTTATATTAAAATACAAAACAGAAAAAACACCCCCACAAAACATGTACCGTTTCCCAGACGAAACATGTTCCTTAATCAAACAGATACAACAACTATCTGATTGACTTAGTGAGAATGCTATTTTAACCCGCTTGAAATAGATATTAAGCCTGTCAGATTCTTATGAACTCTGATGGACTTTTCGCATTTCCAATCAACAATTTCATATTCTTTCAGAACTTTTCTACAAAGATTTCTGTGCAGTCGTTTACTCCGTTATCAAGAAACGAACTGGGTTTGAACTCAGCCGCCGCAAAGTAGTGAGGGATATATGAAAAATAATAATACAACACCATGCAAATACAGCATGGTGTTTTTGGTGCACCATCGGGGGCTCGAACCCAGGACCCACTGATTAAGAGTC
>CABIYQ010000001.1 GCA_902362965.1 Oscillospiraceae bacterium | reverse complement strand
GGTGTTTTCCATGTGTTTCTCTCCTTTTTTTATTATTATACCATCTTTCGCTTTTTGCTGTCCACTTTTTTAGTATAGCACCATCCCCGTATCAAAAACAGCGACGAATTACGCTGTCTATTGATTGCGCTGGAGGACGAGTGCGGTATTAAGTTTTCTCCGCAATCCGATAATGCCAAAGCGATTTATGAATCATATGGAAAAGGAGCAAAGAATGATGAAAACCTATGAAGTTACGATTACCGAAACCCTGCAAAAGACGGTTGAGGTCGAAGCCAATTCCCGTGAAGAAGCCGAAAGGCAGGTTGAGCAAAAATGGAACGACAGCGAATATATCCTCGACGCCGATTCTTTTGTCGGGGTGGATTTCTCCGCAAGGTCAAATGAGCGCAGCCGTGATTATGAACGATGAAAGGAGCTTTCCGCTATGAGTGAGGAAAAGAAAATCAAGGTGGTATTACTGGAACCGGGCAAGCTCGCCCGCACCGCTGAAATCGGCACTTCTCTTGAAGATTTGCAGAAAATCGTTGACGGACTGATCGAAGCCTATTATCCGTTTGAGGAACAGGTCTGTATCGTCTGCAATGAGGAAGGCAAAATCAACGGTATGCAGCCGAACCGCAGCGTAAAAAACGAGGACGGCGTTATGGTGGATTTCATCTGCGGTCCTGCCTTTATCTGCGACTGCCGGGGCGAGAGCTTTGACAGTCTTTCCGATGAACAACTTGCCCGTTATACAAAGATGTTTCGCTATCCTGAACACTTGGTAAAGCTGAACGGTCAGCTAATCAGAATCCCGTTCAACCCGCAGCGGGAGCATGAACGCTGAATATATTTCGGTCGGTGGCAAAATGTTCGGCCTATGGGACGAACGCTATGCGATATACCAGCAAGCATCGCCTTTGTGATACCACAAAGGCAAAAACTTGTCAGGGGTAACCCCTGAAACCCTTAATCCGCTCGTCCCCGTAATAAACGGAGGGCGATATTTTTATGCGCTGAAAGGAGGCGTATGTATGAGCGAACTGCTCTTTTTCATCATCGGGACTATGCTCGGCGGTTGTATCGGCATTGTGACAATGTGCCTGTTTCAATGTGGCCGCCTGCGCGGAAAGGACGACGACAAATGACCGAACCTTTAACCTTTTTAGATTTTTTCAGCGGCGTGGGCGGTTTCCGCAAGGGCTTTGAGCTTTGCGGCATGATCTGTAAGGGTCATTGCGAAATAGACAAATTCGCAGACCGCAGCTACCGCGCCATACACGATATACAGGAGGATGAATGGTATGGAGAAGATATTACCCAAACCGAACCCGCAGACCTGCCGAGGGTCAACCTATGGGCAGGCGGATTCCCGTGTCAGGACATTTCTGTATCTGGCCGGCAAAGAGGGCTTGCCGGAAAACGAAGCTCTCTATTTTTTGAAATCATTAGACTGCTCAAAGGCACGCCTACCGAAGATAGACCCGAATGGCTTGTCCTTGAAAATGTTAAAAATCTGCTCTCCGTTAATCGGGGATGGGACTTTGCAACCGTTCTCAATTCGCTGGCCGAAATCGGCTATCATATCGAATACGGACTGCTTAATTCACGCTTCCACGGCGTTCCGCAAAACAGAGAACGAATCTACCTTGTCGCTTATCGACATTTTAGAGCCGACGGTGGACGAAAAATATTTCCTGTCACCGCAAGCGACGGCAAGGCTCTTATACAGCTAATTGGCGGCACGCAGGGCAAGCGTGTTTACGACCCCGCAGGTATTAGTTGTACGCTGATGAGCGAAGGCGGTGGCTTTGCTGGCAGGACGGGAATGTATTTTATCGACCTGTGCAAAGGCAATCCCAAGCTGACGGAAAACGCCCGCTGTATCAAAGCGAGATATGACAGCGGGATCGGAAACCGCAGCGCCGATAATTCGGGCGTGCTTTGTATGGGTGCAGACTGTCCCGACCGCACCGAGGAAACGGCGCTGATTCAGCTAAAACGAAGCGAGCCGAAAATCCGGGAACAAGATTACACCAAATGCTTGATCGCAGGCTACAACAAAATTGGAGTAAGCAACCGGGGCGAAAGCTCCGGCGTTTTTTATGGCTGCCGCGCTGTGTTGACCCCCGACCGTGAAAACAAAAGGCAGAACGGCCGCCGTTTCAAGGAGTGCGGCGAACCCGCCTTTTGCCTGAATACGCAGGACAAACACGGCGTTTATCTCTGCGCCTGTGATTCCTGCGAACACGCTCTGAAAATAAAGAACGCCACCGCCGCCGGATATGCCGAGGCGAAATGCGGCGACAGTATCAATCTTGCTTTCCCCGACAGTAATACCCGCCGTGGTCGTGTGGGTAAGGGCTGTGCGCAGACGCTTGATACTTCCTGCAATCAGGGCGTGCCGCTTGGCTGCGGACGAATCCGCAAGCTGACGCCCCGTGAGTGCTGGCGGCTGCAAGGCTTTTCCGATGATATGTTTGATAAAGCGGCTGCCGTCAATTCCGACGCCCAGCTATATAAGCAGGCAGGCAACGGCGTGACGATTCCCGTTGTGTACGCGGTCGGCAAGCGTATTGTTGAAATTCAAGAGGAATTAGATAAGGAGGATTTATGAGAAAACGCAATGTTCACATTCAATTCTGGCTCGATAAAAAGGAAGCCGAGGCGTTTCAAAAGAAAGTAAAGCGCAGCGGTCTTTCCCGTGAGGCGTATTTGCGGCACTTGGTAAATGGGCTTGAACCGCAGGACGCCCCGCCGCCCGATTACTACGCCATGATGAGGGAACTTCACGGGATCGGCAACAACCTGAATCAGATTGCCGTCAAAGCCCACACCCTGAATGTTCTCGATGTGCAGAGGTACGACGAGGCCTGCCGCAAGATTGATACGGCTATCAGGAAAATCACCGAGGCGGTCATTTTGCCCCGCCCGATGAAGTAATGGCTACTACCTCTATTTGGCGTGTGAAAGGCTGGCTCGGCAAGGTGGTTGTCTATGTGGAAAATCCCGATAAAACAATGAACCCAAAATTTTATACCGATGAAGATATGACCGAACAGGACGGACAGGAGCTTTCCGATGTTATCCGCTATGCGGTCAATTCCCGAAAAACACAGAAAGCAGATAACGAGGACTGCGCCGTAGTTCACCGTTTTGTGTCGGGGATCAACTGCTCTCCCTCTACCGCCCGTGATGAAATGCTTGCCGTGAAAAAGCGGTTCGGCAAAGAAAACGGGACGGTTGCCTACCACGGGTATCAATCCTTTGCCCCCGGTGAGGCGCCCCCCGAAATGGCACACGAAATCGGGATGAAGCTCGCCGCCCGTTTGTGGGGCGACCGTTATCAGGTGATTGTGGCGACCCACCTTGACAAAGAAAATCACCTGCACAATCACTTTGTGCTGAATACGGTGTCCTTTGTGGACGGAATCAAATACCACCGCACCAAAAAAGATTATCACGATATGCAGACCGTTTCCGATGCGCTTTGCCGTGAGTACCGTTTATCGGTGATTGAAAATCCGCAGTACGGGAAAGCCAAGCAATACGGCGAATGGCGTGCCGAGCAGGAACAGCGCCCCACTTGGCGGGGGCTGATTCGCGCCGACATGGACGAGGCTATACGGCAGTCTATGACCGAACGGCAGTTTTTCGATAACCTGCGAAAAAAAGGCTATGAGGTCAAGATCGGAAAGGATATTTCGGTACGGCCGCCGGGCAAAGAGCGCTTTGTAAGGCTGATACGCAATTTCGGTGAGGACTATTCCATTGAACAAATCCGCAGACGGATTCTGTCGCAGACACGGGCTGAAAAGAAACCGTCCGCACCGACCCGTCAAGTGATACGGATTCGGCTGTTCGGCAGCTTGGAAAAGACCCGCAAAATCACAGGTTTTCGGGCGCTGTATTTTCACTATTGCTACCTGCTGGGGATCTTCCCGAAAAACAATCCGAAACAAAATAGGCGGCTTCATTTCCTCTTGCGAGAGGACTTGCGGAAGCTGGACGCTATCACCGCCGAAACAAGGCTGCTTGTGGGTCATCGTATTGATACCGCCGAGCAGCTTTTTTCGTATCAATCCGAGGTGAAAGACAAAATTACGGCTCTGACCGCCGAACGAAAGCAGCTTTACAAATTGCAGCGAACGACGGCGGTTAAAGCCAATCCCAAAAAGGCGGCGGAAATCAAAGATCGAATATCCGTGTTGTCAAAAGAGCTTGCCGCTCTGCGAAAGGAGGTGTCTTTATGTGACGATATAGCCGAACGCTCCGGCGTTATCAAAGAGAAAATCAAAGCCGTCCGAGAGGACGAGCAAATCAAAGGAAAGGAGAGAACCGACCATGTACAATTCCGGTGACGCAGCGGAACAAATTGTAAGGATCAGTTTAGAGGGTACGGAAGTTGCCTTAAAGCTGACCGGCTCTGCGGCAAAGAATATCGCCGCAATGATTTATACTGTTCTGAAAAACAGGGATAAGAACAAGACCAAAGGCAGGCAGCGTTTGACCGCTATGCTCAAAAGCGGCAAGGAACTGAAAGTGTTTACCGTCAGCGAGGAGCATTTGAAACAGTTTGCCGCCGAAGCCAAGCGGTACGGCGTTGTTTATTGCGCTCTGCGGGGTAAAGAAAAATCCGCTGACGGTATGGTAGATATTATGGTTCGTGCCGAGGACGCTTCCAAAATCAACCGTATTGTGGAACGCTTCAAGCTGGCGGCAGTCGATACTGTTTCTATTAAGCGGGATATTGAAAAATCCAAAGCCGAGAAAACTGCCGCCCCCTCTGCTCCCGAACAGGAGAAACCCGACAAGGAGGCCGACGACCGTTTGCTTGACGATTTAATGGGCGCGCCTGTGAAAAAGGAGGAACGGACACCGCAGAATCCCGAAGTCAGCAAAAATGCTTCTTTTGGGAAAGCGGCGGAGAAATCCCATCCGTCCGCGCCTATCTCAAAGAAGCAAAGCAGAACCGCCGAGGGTACTGTTAAACCGCCCGAAGAACGCCCCTCTGTTCGTGAAGAACTGCGGGAAATCAAGGCGAAACAGCAAGAGGCGGCGGCTACCGCCAAAGAAGAACCCACCGTATCAAAAAATCCGACCAAACAGCAGACGACCGCCCACAAGCAGCCGTCCCGAAAAAAGAAACCCAAATCAAAGGAGAGATAAGGCCGAAAAATGAAACGAGCGCTAAACGCGCATTAGCCGCTTTCGGCCCCAATTTGTTCCTTTTTGTGCAGAGGCACAAAATTTCTTTCTGCTAATCAGCAGAAAGAAACCGAAACAAATTCATTAGAAAGGTATGGTACTAACAATGAACAATTTTGACGATATTTTTGAACCCGCCCCGCAAGCCGAAGATTTTGACAAAGAGGCTTGGGCGGCAAAGAAAAAGGCTGAGCGTGACGAGGTTTACGCCCTTGCCGACGCCACCGCCGAGGAAGTATGCACAGACGGCGGCAAGTTCCGTGACTATCTGGATGTGCAGGCAAATTTCCGTCACTACTCCGCTACCAACGCCCTGTTGATTCTGGCGACGAAACCCGACGCCCGCAGGCTGGGCGACAAGGATTTTTGGCGCGATCAGGGCGTGTATATTAAGAGGCAGGAATTTGGCCGTCCTATTAAGATCGTGGAATCTAACGGCGAGTACACCCGTGACGACGGCAGTATCGGCGTGTCATATAACATCAAGCGAGTGTATGATATTTCGCAGACCACTTCCCGCATGAGGGCGCAGCCGCCTGTTTCTCACGACGAAAGGGCTTTGCTCGGCGCACTTATTTACAAAAAGCCTGTGCCGATTCAGTCTGTCGATGAGCTGCCCGACGGTATGGGTGCATTGTATGACCCCGAACAGCAGGCTATTTTTGTTTGCCGAGGACTTCCCGCAAACGACCTGTTTTGTTCCGTTTCCAAAGCATTGGCCGAAGCGGAGCTTGTGCGTGCAGGTGACAGTACCCCCGAAACCGCTGATTTTAAGGCAAAAGCTGTTTCATATATTCTCGGTAAACAATTCGGTGTAGATGTCAGCCGTTATGCGTTTGATGATATTCCCGCAGATATGCAGGAAGCCGATCCGCAGACGCTTCGTGCTGAACTCTCCGACATTCGGGACACAGCTTTTGACATTTCCGCAAGAATGGCAAGGTCGCTGGAACAGAGCAAAGCGCCCCGCCATACGGAACAGGAGCGCTGATTATGGAGAAAACAGAAAAACGGGTGCTGACGCTCGACCGCTACGAACACGGCGTTGTTATCAATGCCCTAAATGAAATGCGAAACGACCTGCTGGAGGAAGAACGCCCCACCGATATTGTTGACGAGGTTCTTTTGAAAGCAATCGACGCCCCTACTAAAAAGGTTAGGTGCAGGAACGATGAAGCGAGGGAATAACTCTCTTGTCCTCTGCCTGTTCGGGATTTTTCCCGTTGTGTGGCTGGGGCTTCTGATCGCTCCCGCCGCACATGGAGGACTGCCCGAAATCCTTGCCCGGTTTCCTGCGGCAATGAACGACCCGTTTCATATAGAGCTTTGCGGGGAAAGCGTAAAAACTGTCCTCGTTTTGTTTTGTGTATACGGTCTTTCTATCGGCGTATTCCTATCTTCTCGCCGCAACTACCGCAGGGGTGAAGAACACGGCTCGGCGAAATGGGGCAACGCAAGAGCCGTCAACAAAAAATACCGGGCGATAAAGCCGGAGGAAAACAAGATATTCACACAAAATGTTCGTATGGGCTTGGATGACCGAAAGCACCGCCGCAATCTCAATACGATTGTCGTGGGAGGCAGCGGGGCGGGAAAAACGAGGTTCTATGGTAAAGTGAATTTATACCAAGCGTCCACCACCAGCTACCTGTGTTTAGATTGCAAGGGGGAAATGCTGCGGGACACGGGATATTTGCTGAAACAAAAAGGCTATGAGGTGCGTGTGCTTGATCTTCTGAATATGGAGAAAAGCCATTGCTACAATCCGTTTGTGTATCTCCGTGACGATAACGATGTGCAGAGGCTTGTAACAAACCTGTTCAAAAGCACAACGCCGAAAGGCAGTCAATCCAATGACCCGTTCTGGGACACGGCGGCAAGTATGCTGCTCTTGGCTCTCATTTTCTATTTGAAGTATGAGGCGCCGCCCGATGAACAGAATTTTTCAATGGTTATGGAAATGCTGCGTGCGGCTGATGTCAGAGAGGATATGGACGAATACACCTCGCCGCTGGACGAACTCTTTGAACGGCTGGAAATGCGCGATCCCGACCATATAGCCGTGAAGTATTACAAGGACTATCATTCCGGCTCGGCAAAGACCCTGAAAAGTATTCAAATCACTTTGGCGGCAAGGCTTGAAAAATTTAACCTGTCCTCTTTGGCGGCGCTGACCGCTACGGACGAATTGGATTTGCCGTCGCTTGGTGAAAAGAAAGTTGCGTTGTTTGCGCTGATACCTGATAACGACACTTCGTTCAATTTCCTTGTCAGCATTTTATACACGCAGCTTTTTCAGCAGTTGTTTTATTTGGCCGACCACAAGTACGGCGGCAGTCTGCCCGTCCCCGTTCACTTCCTGATGGACGAATTCGCCAATGTGAGCTTGCCGGATGATTTTGACAAGATATTGTCCGTTATGCGCTCAAGGCGGGTGTTTGTTTCGATTATTTTGCAAAATTTAGCGCAGTTAAAGACCTTGTTTGAAAAGCAATGGGAAAGCATTGTCGGCAACTGCGACGAATTTCTTTATCTCGGAGGCAACGAGCAATCCACGCATAAATATGTGTCGGAGCTTTTAGGCAAGGCCACCATTGATACCAACACCTACGGCAAATCGTCGGGGCGTAACGGCAATTACAGCACAAATTATCAGATTTCCGGGCGTGAGCTTATGACGCCGGACGAGGTTCGTATGCTGGATAACTGCTGCGCCCTTTTGTTTATCCGCGGTGAATTGCCGATTATGGACGAGAAATACGACATCTTGAAACACCCGAATGTATCTCTTACCACAGACGGCAGCGCCGCACCTTATGAACACGGCGGGACGGAACACGCCATTGCTACGCTCTCCCTTGCGGGAATCCCCGCAGAGGACATTCCCGATATGGAAGAAACAGAACCCGATTACGAGCTTCTTTCCGATGAGGATATAGAAGCTCTGTTTTCAATTTAAGGAGGTATTGCAATATGAAGAACTTTAACAAGAACAAGACCACGAACAAGCTGCCTATGCCCGGCAAGGTGAAAAAGGGATTCCGCTTTTACTGCGCTGTCGTTATGGCGCTTGCCTTTACCCTCGGATGCTCGATGACGGCCTTTGCCGCAGGCGACCCGATCACCGTTGTAAACAATTTAAGTGATTTTATTTTCGGCCTGATTCGTGCGGTCGGTTTGATTCTGCTCGGCTGGGGTATTGTGCAGGTTGGCCTGTCTTTTCAGTCCCACGACCCCAGCCAGCGTTCCAACGGATTTCTCACCCTTGCAGGCGGCATTGTCATTACCTTTGCAAAAGAAATCCTTACCCTGATTACAGGCTGAAAGAGAGGAAGATCGCAATGGAAAAATGCGAGTGCTATATCCACTCTCTGAAACAGGGAGAAACCCATGTTCTCGGTGAAGCGACGATTATCAGGCGCTTGGGCGACAACGACTATCTGGCAGAGTATAACGGCGTGAAATGTCACGCAATATTCAATCCCTTTGCCGGACGGTATTTTGTGGACGATGTGTACGGCGTTATCCGCAGTTCGCCCGACCGGGACAGCAGATAACAGAACGATACGGCATACGGGGCAGGCTGCAAGCGGCGGCCTGCCCTTACTATGCCTGAAAGGAGGACGCTGTGAAGAAATACAGCATTATTTACGCAGATCCGCCGTGGCGGTATAAAGTGTATTCCAAAAAAGGTTTAGGGCGTTCGGCAGAAAGCCACTATCCGACAATGGAACTTGAAGATATACAGGCATTGCCTGTCGGAGAGTTAGCCGATACGGATTGCGTTCTTTTTATGTGGACGACAATTCCGCTTTTGAAAGACTGCTTTTCCGTTATGAAAGCGTGGGGCTTTGAATATAAGACGGTCGCCTTTGTCTGGATCAAGCAAAACCGAAAATCTGATTCTCTTTTTTGGGGTATGGGACACTGGACGCGAGCTAATGCGGAATTTTGTATGCTTGCTACCAAAGGACGCCCAAAAAGAAAATCCGCAGGCGTTCATCAGGTGATTATTTCCCATATTGAGGAACACAGCAAAAAGCCTGATATTGTCCGTCATAAAATCATTGAGCTTGTGGGCGACCTGCCCCGTGTAGAGCTTTTCGCAAGAGAAAAAGCGGACGGCTGGGACGCTTGGGGCAACGAGGTTGACTGCGATATTGAAATCGAGGGCTACCGTGAACGGTCGGGGGGTGATTTTGTTGTCGGATAACTGGGTCGTACAAAACCTTGAAAACGCCCTTGAAACATGGAACAGCAAACTTGCCGAGATATGGCAGCTTATCACCCAATCCCCCGAACAGTTTAAGGGCGGCACGATTTGGAATGTCATTGTCAATATCCACGGCGCAGTACAGGCGATAGGGCTTGCCCTGCTCGTGCTGTTCTTTGTTGTCGGTGTGATGAAAACCTGCGGCTCGTTTGCAGAACTGAAAAAGCCGGAGCACGCATTAAAGGTCTTTATCCGCTTTGCGTTGGCAAAGGCCGCCGTCACCTATGGTCTGGAACTGATGATGGCTTTGTTCAATATCGTACAGGGGCTTATTTCCACCATTATGACCGCTGCGGGATTTGGTGCAGCAGGTCAGACGGTTTTGCCCGCTGAAATCGTGACAGCGGTTGAGGACTGCGGATTTTTTGAATCTATCCCATTATGGGCGGTGACGCTGATCGGCGGCCTGTTCATTACGGTACTGTCTTTTATTATGATAATGACGGTCTACGGCAGATTTTTCAAACTCTACCTTTACACGGCGATTGCGCCGGTGCCGCTGTCTGCCTTTGCAGGCGAACCCTCGCAGAATGTCGGCAAGAGCTTTATAAAGAGCTACGCCGCCGTTTGCTTGGAGGGGGCAATTATCGTGCTTGCCTGCATTATCTTCTCCCTGTTCGCTTCGGCCCCGCCCGTAGTTGACCCCAACGCTGCGGCGGTTTCTATGGTATGGAGCTATATCGGGGAGCTTGTGTTTAATATGCTCGTCCTCGTGGGCGCGGTCAAAATGGCCGACCGTGTTGTGCGTGAAATGATGGGACTGTAAGGAGGTGCAAAGATTATGGAAGTCAAGATCAACCGTGAAATCCGCAACTACACCGAATCAATGTTTTTCGGGTTAAGTATGCGGCAATTCATTTTTTCCATTTTGGCGGTCGCTGTCGCCGTAGGGCTGTACTTTCTCTTAAAGCCCTATGTCGGGACGGAAACTGTGTCGTGGATGTGTATTCTCGGCGCTGCTCCCTTTGCGGCGCTGGGATTTATCACCTATCACGGCATGACCGCCGAGCAATTTATCTGGGCATGGATTCGCTCGGAGCTTTTAGAGCCGAAAGAGCTTCGTTTTGAATCCTCGAATTTCTACTATGAAGCGCTCAAAGACAAAATTGATACAGGAGGTAAACGATGATTAAGACCTTAAAAAACCTGCTGAAACAGGATAAAGAGCGATATTCCGTCCCCCGCAAGGTGCAGGATATTATCCCGATTCAGCGTATCTGGAAAGACGGTATTTTTCAGGTGGGAAACCGCTTTTCCAAGACCTATAAATTCAGCGATATAAACTACCTCGTGGCAAGCCGTGAGGATAAAGAGGCTATGTTTCTCGCCTATTCCGAACTGCTCAATTCGCTGGATTCCGGCGCTACCACGAAAATCACCATCAACAACCGCAGACTGAACAAGGCAAATTTTGAGCAGTCGATTTTAATGCCTATGCGCGGGGATTCCCGTGATGTGTACCGCAAAGAATATAATCAAATGCTGCTTGACAAGGCCACCGGCGCAAACGGCATTATGCAGGAGAAATATATCACAATCTCCGTTGCCAAAAAGGATATTGAGGAAGCCCGCACTTACTTTTCCCGTGTGGGCGCAGACCTGATTTCCCACTTTGCCGCCCTCGGCTCAAAGTGTACCGAGCTTGACGCAGGCGAAAAGCTGCGGGTGCTTCACGACTTCTACCGTCAGGGCGAAGAAGCCGCCTTTCATTTCGACCCGCAGGATATGATGAAAAAGGGACACGATTTCAGGGACTATATCTGTCCCGATTCTATGGAAAAGAACAGCGATTATCTGAAGCTCGGCGAGAAATATTGCCGGGTTCTTTTTTTGAAAGACTATGCTTCGTATATAAAAGACAGTATGGTAACGGAGCTCACCGATTTTAACCGCAATATGATGTTGTCTATTGATGTTGTCCCCGTACCCACCGACGAGGCGGTGCGTGAGGTGGAAAACCGCCTTTTAGGGGTCGAAACAAACATTACCAACTGGCAGCGCAGGCAGAACGCCAACAACAATTTTTCCGCAGTCGTCCCGTATGATATGGAGCTCCAGCGTAAGGAAAGCAAGGAATTTTTGGACGACCTGACAACGAGGGATCAGCGCATGATGTTCGCCGTCATTACTATGGTAATCACCGCCGACGATAAAAAGCAGCTTGACAGCGACACCGAAACGGTGCTGTCCGTTGCAAGAAAGCATATGTGCCAGCTTGCCGTTTTGAAGTTCCAACAGTTCGACGGCCTGAATACCGTACTGCCAATCGGCACAAGGAAAATCAATGCTTTTCGTACTCTTACTACCGAGAGCCTTGCGGTGTTTATGCCGTTCAAGGTACAGGAGGTGCAGGACAAGGGCGGTATCTATTTCGGGGAAAACGCCATTTCTCATAATCTCATTATGTGCAACAAGGCGAACCTTTTGAATCAGTCTGCTTTTCTGCTCGGCGTTCCCGGTTCGGGTAAATCCTTTTCCGCAAAAGAACTGATTGCCTTTCTGATTCTCAACACCGAGGACGATGTGCTGATCTGCGACCCTGAAAATGAGTTTGGCGCTCTGGCGGCGGCTTTGGGTGATGAAACGGCGACCGTCATTCATATGGCGGCAGGCGGCAAAGACCGCTTGAACGCCATGTATATGGTTGACGGCTACGGCGAGAACAACCCCATTGTGGAGAAATCGCAGTTTATTATGTCCCTTGTAGAGCAGATCGACAGAACCGGGGTCGGCCCGCAGCAGAAATCTATTATCGACCGCTGTACCGCCCTTGTGTATCAGGAGGCCGAGGCGACGGGCAAAACCGCTACTCTCTGCGATCTCCGCAATAAACTATTGGAACAGCCCGAAGAAAAGGCAAAGGAAATCGCCCTGTCTTTGGAACTGTTCACCACGGGATCGCTTGATATTTTCGGACACGAAAGCACCGTAGACCTCGACAAGCGGATTGTCGTCTTTGACATTCACAGCTTGGGCGATCAGTTAAAGCCCACGGGACTTTTGGTTATCACCGATACGATTCTGAACAGGGTTACGCTCAACTGGAAAAAAGGCAAGCGTACCCATGTGTTTATCGACGAGTTCCATGTTGTGTTTGAGAACGAGCAAAGCGGCATTTTCTTTAACTCTGCTTGGAGGCAGTTCAGAAAGAGAAACGGCTATCCGACCGCTATTACGCAGAATGTGGAATATCTGCTTGATTCCGTACAGGCAAGCACAATGCTTTCCAACTCTGAATTTGTGGTTATGCTCAATCAGGCGTTTTCCGACCGTTCCAAGCTCTCGAAACTCTTAAATATCTCCGACGAGCAGATGAGCTATGTTACCAACGCGGACGCAGGCTGCGGTCTTATCAAATACGGCTCGGCTCTTGTACCCTTTATCAACCGCTTTCCGAGAGATACAAAGCTGTATCAGCTTATGACAACCAAACCCGGCGAGGGCGTGTTCGGCGGCGGGGACGCTTCTTAAATCTAAAACAGGAGGACAATTCTTATGAAAAGCAAATATCTGATGATCGGGGCGGCTGTATGTGCCGCCCTTTTCCTTTTCTCCGGCGTTATGCTTTATCGGCAGTATGCAGACGAGAAACAGAGCGCCAAAGCCTTTGACAATATCGCTGCGCTTGTGCAGGACGAAACGCCGCCCGTCGATGAGCCGCAGGAATCCGAATCCCCGCAGCCCGAACGAACCGCCTTTGAAAAGTACGCTGCGGTCTATGAGCAGAACAGCGATTTCGTGGGCTGGATTTCTGTTGGCGGCACAAACATCGACTATCCCGTTATGCAGACGATTGACAACCCGAATTACTACCTGAAACACAGCTTTGAAAAGCAGTACAGCGATTACGGCGTTCCCTATGTGCAGGAAAACTGCGACCTCGGACTTTCCGACAACTGCGTTATTTACGGCCATCATATGAATAACGGCAGTATGTTTGCCGATCTCTGCAAATATGCCGACGAGGATTTTTACCGGGCGCACAAAACAATCCGCTTTGATACGCTGTCCGGCTTTGGAGAATATGAGGTTGTGGCGGTATTCAAGACCGTCGCTTACTCCGAACAGGGCTTTCAATATTACCACTTTGTCAATGCCGAGGACGAAACCGCCTTTAACGAATATATCTCTAAATGCAAGGAGCTTGCTTTCTATGATACGGGCGTGACCGCAGAATACGGCGACAAGCTGATAACCCTTTCCACCTGCGAATACAGCAGACAAAACGGCCGCATGGTCGTTGTAGCGAAAAAGATTGTTTCGCCCTCTTTGGAGGTGGGCGAAAATGAAGCCTGAAAAATATGTCCTCTCTCTTTCAGGCGGTAAGGATTCAACGGCTATGCTCTTACGGCTCTTGGAAGAAAAACGACCTGTTGACTTGATTCTGTTCTGCGACACGGGGCTTGAATTTCCGCAGATGTACGAACACCTTGACCGCTTGGAGGCGTATATCGGCAGACCCATTATCCGGCTGAAAGCGGCGCACGATTTTGAATACTACTTTTACGAGTACAACCCGAAACGAAAGAATCCCGCGCTGTCGCAGTACAGGGGTATGAGCTGGCCCGGTCCCCGTGGCCGCTGGTGTACGGGGATTCTCAAAACCCGTATCGTTGCCGCCTATTTGAAAAAGCTGAAAGAGGAATATACGGTTATTGAGTATGTGGGGATTGCCGCCGATGAAACAAAGCGAATCAAGGACAAAAATTACCCGCTTGTAGAATGGGGAATGACAGAAAAGGACTGTCTTTCCTATTGTTACAGGCGGGGTTTTGATTGGGGCGGTTTATATGAGATTTTCAGCCGTGTTTCCTGCTGGTGCTGCCCTCTGCAAAGTTTGGAGGAATTGCGGAAGCTGTATCGGCATTTTCCCGACCTATGGCGGCAGCTTGAAGAATGGGACGAATCCACTTGGAGGACATTTCTAAAAAACTATTCCGTCCGTCAGCTTGCCGCCCGTTTTGATTTTGAGGACAAATGGCAAGCCGCAGGCGGCAATATCCGAAGCAGGGCGTTTTACTCTGCTCTGCGGCAGGAGCTTTCACGGCTCGGATCGGAGGTGACACAATGCCGGAGATAAAGACAAGGGAGGTTGCGAAAGGGACAGTTAAGGCGATTGATAAATCGGCGGTTGCCGCCGAGCGTATGAAATCAGCCTATATCCGTACCAAAGACAAAGCGGATCACAGCCTTTATTCTGCAGAGGGTTCGCCCGATGAATACGCCGCCGACCGTATTTCGGGCGGGACGGAAACCGCCGCCCGTGAAGCCGTCCACCGGCTTGACAAGTTCGGGCGAAAGGGCATAAAGGACACAAAAGAGAATATTTCCAAAGCAAAAGACCATTTTCAGCAAAAGAAAGCCGACTTCCCGAAAAAGCAGGCTCAAAAATCTATGCAGAAATTTCGCCGTTCTGCCGAACCTGCGAAACAATCTATCAAGACGGTGGAACACAGCGGCAAGACTATTAAGCAAACGGCGAAATCTACGGGCAAGGCAACCGTCAAGACCGCAAAGGGTACCGTCAAAACCGCGCAGAAAACCGTTAAGACCGCCGAGCGTACTTCCAAAGCGGCAATCAAGACGACCCAGCAGGCAGCGAAAACGGCGCAGAAAACCGCACAGGCTACGGCAAAGGCCGCCAAAGCTGCGGCGCAGGCTGCCCGCACCACAGCGAAAGCGGTTGCAACGGGTGTAAAAGCTGCGGTCAAAGCCACCATTGCGGCAGTCAAGGCAATTATCGCCGCAACAAAGGCGCTGATTGCCGCTATTGCCGCCGGGGGCTGGGTTGCGGTTGTTGTCATTATCGTTATTTGTCTGATCGGCCTGATTGTCGGTTCGTGTTTCGGTATCTTCTTTTCAAACGAGGACAGCGGATCGGGTCAGACTATGCAGACGGTCGTTCAGGAAATCAATACCGACTATCAAACGCAGCTTGACACGACAAAGGCGAATATTTCCTATGATGTGCTGGAAATGTCCGGCTCCCGCGCCGTATGGCCGGAAGTGCTTGCTATTTATGCGGTCAAGACGACCACCGACCCCGACAATGCACAAGAGGTTGCCACGATGGACGATTCCAAAAAGGCGATTCTAAAAGATATTTTCTGGCAGATGAATGAAATATCTTCCCGTACTGAAACAAAGACCGAGGAAGTGATTACCGAAACCGACGACGGCCACGGGAATATTGTGGAAACAACGACCACCGTTACACGAACCTATCTGTATATCACGGTCAGCCATAAGACCGCCGAGGAAATGGCGGATCAGTACAATTTCAGCGCCGACCAGCGAAAGCAGCTTGCCGAACTTCTTGCCGATGAAAACCGCAGTATGTGGAGCGCTGTTCTTTACGGTATCGGCACAGGCGACGGTGAGATTGTGACGGTCGCTTTGTCGCAGATCGGCAATGTAGGCGGTGCGCCTTATTGGTCGTGGTACGGCTTTAACTCCCGTGTGGAATGGTGCGCCTGTTTCGTTTCGTGGTGCGCTAATGAGTGCGGATATATCGACGCAGGCGTTATCCCGAAATTTGCAGGCTGTGTCTGGGGTGTCGAATGGTTCAGAGATCGCGGACTATGGCAGGATAACAGCTACGAACCCCGTCCCGGTGACATTATCTTTTTCGATTGGGATAACAAAGGCTCGTCAGGCCCGCAGGACGGAGAATCCGATCATGTGGGGATCGTTGAGAAAGTCGAGAACGGCATAGTTTACACCGTGGAGGGCAATTCCGGCGATAGCTGCCGTGAAAATCACTATGCCGTAGGGTATTATGAGATATTGGGGTACGGTGTGCCACAGTATTAGAAAATCAGCCGCCTGCAAATGCAGACGGCTTACATATTTTCATATAAAGCGTTAAATCATTTTAATGAAAAGGGAATTATTTCAGGAATGGACTAAGATTTTTATGCACTTCCCGAAAAAGCACATATAGGTTATTCAATGATGTTCGGGGCGTGTTTTTGGTGTCCATGTTTTTGGATTGCTGTCATCCGGAATAAGTCCAGACAAAATTTGTTCATAGTGCTTTACTTTTTCGTCCATATAAGTCGCTGTTGCTTTGGCTTCATCTATTCGCTTATATGCCTGTTCCCGCTGACGGAGAATAATTTGATACCTTGCTCGGAGGTTTTCTTCCGATTCTTCCAAATGGCAAAGGCGGCAGTATTCTTTGATGTCCTCAATAGAAGCGCCGCAGCCTTTTAAGCAGGTGATCCCCTGCATCCAATTTACAGATTCTTCGTCAAACACACGGCGGTTTCCTCCGTCTCGTTGGCAAGGGAGCAATCCAATATCCGTATAATATCGTATGGTATGTTCGGTAGTGTCAAACATTTCTGCAAACTGCCTGATTGTGTAGTACATGGTATCCTCCAAAAAAATTTTTGAAAAAATTGAAAAGCCTATTGACTTCGTGTTACACGAACTTGTTATAATTATAATAACACAAATCTGAGGATTGTGCAAGTATCAAATACGGAGGTTTTATTATGGATTTTGTAAAATTGAATAGTGGCATTGAAATGCCTATGCTTGGCTTTGGAACATTTCAGGTACAAGGCGAAGAATGCGAAAAAAGTGTTCTCAGCGCAATCAAAGCAGGTTATCGTCTGATCGACACAGCGGAGGCCTACGGCAACGAAGAAACGGTAGGTAACGCTATCGCAAGATGCGGTGTATCACGAAGCGAGCTTTTTATTACCACAAAAGTTAATTTCAAATCCTATGACAACACAAGAACAACCGTGGAAAACTCTATGAGAAAACTACAAACGGAATATATTGACATGGTACTGCTCCATTGGCCGTTCGGAAATGTTTACGCTGCTTGGCGTGATTTGGAAAAGCTGTATGAAGAAGGAAAAATCAGAGCAATCGGTGTTTCAAACTTTGAACCGGACAGACTGATTGATCTCATTTCATTTAATAAAGTAAAACCGGCAATCAATCAAATCGAAACGCATATCTACTGCCAGCGTCATACCGAGCATGAATGGGAAGATAAATACGGCGTAGCGCATCAGGCATACGCTCCGCTTGGTCAAGGCCGTGCAAACGATATGTTTGAGGAAGAAGTCATAAAAAGGATTGCGAATAAGTATGGGAAAACACCAGCACAGGTATCGCTGCGTTTTCTGCTGCAAAACCATGTCGTTATCATTCCGAAATCCGTACACGAAAGCCGGATGAAAGAAAATATTGATATTTTTGATTTTGAGTTGACTGCAAATGAACTGGAAGCAATAAGGGCTTTGGACAAAAGAACAGCTATGATCGGAAATCCTGAAACGCCTGAATTGGTCGAGAGTGCTATGAAATGGTAAAATCAGAAAAAGGCGGCGTAATTGTTTTGACAGAAGGCAGACCGTGGAAATGTATTCTGCGGTTTGCGCTTCCTCTGTTTTTCGGAAGTTTATTACAGCAGATGTACTATACGGTGGACGCCATGATGGTAGGACATCTTGCAGGCGAGCAGGCTCTTTCCGGCGTTGGAACTTGTGCGGTGCTGACGAATCTCCTGATTGCTTTTTCGGTTGGCTTTTCTGCCGGTTCCAGCATTATATCTGCACAATATTTTGGAGCGAAGCAATATCAAGGAATTGCGAAAAACGCCCTCGCTTCTATGCTTAGTTTGATTTTCCTCGGTCTTTGCATCGGCGGCTTGAGTATTGGATTCGGTAGGCCCATGCTCCATTATCTCGTGTCTGTACCGGATTCTCTGCTTGATTATTCCGAGACTTATTTTAGAATTTGTGCAATCGGGTTTTTGTTTCAATTTGTTTATAATGGAGTGGCGGCTTTATTGCGCTCCATAGGAGACAGCAAAGCTTCATTGTACTTTCTGCTTCTCTCCACTGTAATCAATATTATTTTGGATTATTGTTTTCTGGCGTGGTTGAATATGGGTGTTGTCGGTGCTGCATGGGCAACGGTAATATCACAGCTTTTTGCCTGTGTGGTAAGCTTTGTTTATATGTATCGCAGATATGAAATACTCCGCTTTTTTAATAAAAAGATAAAAGTATCCATATCGGATGTAATTCTTATCGTTAAGACAGGTTTGCCGATGGCATTGCAGTCTATGGTCGGAACAGTATTTAATCTTTTTGTGCAGCGATTGGTAAATAGCTTTGGCGAGGCAATGATTGCGTCTTATACAGTTGTAAGCCGGATCGAGGGCTATATGCATCTGCCCACATCCACATTGTATCAAGCGCTTCCAACCTATACGGCACAGAATATTGGCGCAGGAAAACGAGAACGCATTCGCATTGGATTGAGACATACGGTGATTCTTGCAGTAGGTTCAACCTTTATTATATCGGTAATTACTTTCTTCTTTGCAGCACCGTTGGCGGCATCCTTTGGAATAGAAGGTCTTTCCGCTTCTTATTGTGCAGAAAATATTAAATGGCTATCGTTCCCGATTTTACTCTTTGCCCTATATTTCCCATGCACAGGTTTATATCAAGGCGTTGGTAAAGGAATGATTTCTACGGCGCTGTCATCCGCCTTTTTAACGATATGTCTGATTTTTGCATATACGCTGCAATATATACCTGCTATCGGATATAGGTCGCTTTTTATCTGCAAACCGATGTCATGGGCGATTATCTCCGCAGTCAATTATATGTATTACTTTAAGGGAAAGTGGGAAACGGCCAGCGCTATAAAAATGAATTAGGAGGGTTAAAGGTGAAAACAAGGAAATTAGGAAATCGAACAGACGCAGATATTGCAAAGTTAAGGAGGATAGATTGATGGAATACAGGACTTTGCGCAATGGACAAAAAATTAGCACAATTGGAATAGGCGTAGGTAATTACGGATATGAGAGTGTTTCTGCGGAGGAAATAAAGCGTATCTTCGAGACAGCATTTGAACAGGGCGTAAATTTCTTTGACACCTGTATGTCTGTATCATGGCCTGCAAAAGTCATTGCGGAGACAATTAAAGGCAAGCGAGATCAGCTTGTCATGCAAAATCATTTGTGTGTAGCCTACCCGGAGGGCGAATATCAGCATTTGCTGAAATTGTCCGAGATAAAAGACGCCTTTGGGAAAGAACTGAAAAAATACGGTACGGATTATAGTGATATTGGAACAATTCATTTTGTGGATGAAGATTACGATTTGCAAAGACTGATTGATACAGGTGTGATTGATTATGCGTTTGAACTGAAAAAACAGGGCGTTATCCGTAATGTTGCCTTTTCTTCCCACACGCCCTCTGTGGCAAAAAAGGCTCTGGATGCCGCTGATTTTGACGCTATGTTTTTCGGGGTAAACGCCGGATATGACTATGAACCATCTGACGATGGACTTGTACTTTCTGAGGAACGGACTGAACTATATCGGGAATGTTCCAAACGAGGCATTTCCATTACAGTTATGAAAGTCTATAATAACGGACAGCTTTTGGATGCACGATTATCACCTTTTGGAAGAACGATGACGCCGGCACAATGTTTGCAATATGCCCTTGACCGCCCTGCCGTTGTATCTTGTTTAGCGGGCGCTGTCACCTCGGAGGAAATGAAAGAAACTCTGCGTTTTTATGAAACCTCTCAAGCAGAAAGGGATTATTCTTTTATAGGCGCATTGCAGAAAAAGGATATGGCAGGGGTTTGTACTTATTGCGGACATTGTATGCCCTGCCCACAAAAAATAGAAATCAATGCGGTCAGCCGCTATTTTGATTTAGTCAAAGCCGGTGATCCGATGGCAATCCACCATTACCGCAATTTAGAGGTTCAGGCAGACGCTTGTGTGGAATGCGGACATTGCAAAGAGTTTTGCCCGTTTCATGTAAATATGCCAAAACGAATGAAAGACATAGCGAAATTTTTCTCTGCAAAATAAATTGAAGGAGTAACAATTTTCCGTTTAATACATTGTTGACATATCTTAATATTCATATAAAGGGAGGTGAGAGTATCGGACGAATCATCATTTTAGAGTTGACAGAGCGTGACAGTTCTGCATTTGAGGATATTCTATCCTTTTTATCACGCCACCCTGATTTGAAAAAATGGGAGCTTCGAGATGAGCCGATGTTATCACTTCCCGGACTTGAAATTAACCTTGCCCGTAGAAAAATTACAAGTAACGGACAGGCAATTTCATTAACGGCAAAGGAATACGATATTTTCTGTTTGTTAGTGGCTAATAACAACCGTGTGCTGACCTACGACCAAATCTATGAAAAGGTATGGGGTGATTTTTCTTCGGGTAGCGAGCGGGAAACAATCGGTTTCCATGTCAGAAATCTACGCAAAAAACTATTTGATACCGACCAAGAACCCGCGTATCAAATAGAGAGTATTCGGGATGTCGGCTATCGGTTTCAGTATAATTAAAAAGTATCAAGCAGCAGCCTGTTTCATCGGGCTGCTGCTCTTTTAATTACAGCGATAGCTGCCGAGAAAATCACTACGCCGTAGGGTATTACGAGATACTTGGGTACGGTGTGCCACAGTATTAAGATACAGTAAAAAAAGCGGAGGTATTCATCCCTTCGCTTTTTTCTACATACTAAAATACTTTATCCATTCGCATTTTTCATTCTATATTCTCTCGGTGAAAGTCCTGTTTTTTCCTTAAAACACTTTCCGAAATGGCTGACTTGGCGAAACCCTACGCTGTCAGCGATATTGCCTATCGGTTCGTCAGAATTTTTCAGTAATTCAGCAGCTTTTGAAAGCCTGTATTCGGTCAGATATTTGTAAGGTGTGGTCTGCATACTTGTCTTAAAGCAACGCAGACATTCCGATTTGCTGACATTTGCACTCCCTGCAAGTTTGTCAAGAGAAACATCCTCTCCGTAATGTTCGTTTATGTACTGTAAAAATTTCTGCATACGAACGCCCATAACCGTATCGGTGTTTTCAGTTGGAACTTGAATATTACGACACACTTCAAGCCAAAGTGTGGAGAGCAGACAAAGCACTTCATAGGCGTAAAATTCGGTTTTCCTTTTTTCAAGGTCTGCAAGATGGGAAAGTACAGATAAAATAGATTTACACCACTCTGTTTCTTTTGAAAAGCAGCAGATCGGAAATTCGTCTTTACCGACAATGCGTTCCACAAAATCCGCTCCGGGACTGCCAAAATAAAATTTAAGAAAGTAATCAGGAAAAATAAAACTGTTGTAGTGACAGGAAAAGGATTTTTTAACAAGGTGTATCACATTTTTATTGATAAAAATACCGCTGCCTTTATCTATCCGCACCGATGTATCTAAAGTCTTTATTTCTATTTCGCCGTCAAGTACATAGATAAACTGTAAATCCTCGTGCCAGTGCATAACTTGAAATCCGGGATTTCTCGGATAACTTTGGTCGTTAATTACATCCAGCACAAGGTACGGAAAATTTGATTCAGCATTCAGATTTACGGAGTTTATATAATTGTTTCGCAGGTTTTTCATTTCCATTCCTTCTTATTTGGAGATATTGTGATACTATTTGACGATATTTCAATATTATATCGCCTTGATTTATGATAATATTATACTGTAAAAAGAAGTCCAAGTCAAGACAGGGGGTGAAACAGATATGTTTTTCCAATATGGCGAAAAAGAGGTTACATACCTGAAACAAAAAGATAAACACCTTGCAGAAGTAATTGATAAAGTCGGAAAGATTGAGCGTGAAGTGGATACGGATCTGTTTTCTTCCGTTGTTCATCATATTATCGGTCAGCAAATTTCAACAAAGGCACAGGCAACTATTTGGCAGAGAATGCAAGATGATCTTGGTATCGTCAACGCCGATACCATCCTTATCGCAGGGATAGATAAATTACAGTCTTTTGGAATGACCTTCAAAAAGGCGGAGTATATTACAGACTTTTCGATAAAAGTACAAAGCGGAGTTTTTGATTTAGAGGGAATTTGGGATAAATCAGATAACGAGATTATAGCGGAACTGTCGGCATTAAAGGGTATCGGCGTTTGGACAGCCGAAATGATTTTACTTTTTTGTATGCAGCGTCCGAATGTGTTCAGCTACGGTGATTTAGCTATTTTGCGTGGTATGCGCATGGTATATCACCACCGAAAAATCGACCGCAAACTGTTTGAAAAATATCGTAGAAGATTAAGCCCCTATTGCAGCGTAGCAAGCCTGTACTTTTGGGCGGTGGCAGGCGGTGCAATACCCGAAATGAAAGATTATGCCCCGAAAAGGAGTCGCAATGAAAATGAACGAACAAGAAAAAATGCTGGCAATTCAAAATAGGGACACCTCTTATGACGGAAAGTTTATCTATGGTGTGAAAACAACAAAGATTATATGCCGTCCGGGCTGTCCCGCCAAAGTACCGCTTGAAAAGAATATAATGTTTTTTGACACGATAGAAGAAGCAATAGAAAAAGGCTATCGACCTTGCAAAAGGTGTAAGCCGAAATTTGTTCATCAATCACAGGAGGAAAAGTAAATGAATAATATCATCGTATTATTTGAAGTGACCGTTAAAAACGGAAAAATGGACGACTATTTGAAAATGGCGGGTTCGCTGAAAGAAAGCCTTGCAAGTGCAGAGGGATTCATTCGTTCCGAGCGTTTTTCTTCCCTTGCTGCTGAGGGCAAACTGCTTAGTATGTCAGTCTGGAAAAGCGAAGAATGTGTTTCAAAATGGCGAAATCTTACTGCACATCGTATGGCACAAAAACACGGCAGAATAAATGATTTTGCAGATTACAAAATCACAGTTGTAACGCCTGTCCGCACCTATACGATGACCGACAGAACAGAAGCACCTGCGGATTCCAATAAATATTGGGAAGCACAATGAAAGGAAATGTAACCTATGAATACGGTCATAATCAGAGCTGCAAAACAGGAAGATATAAAACGCATTTTAGAAATTTATGCGCATTATGTTAAAAATACAGCAATCACCTTTGAATATGATGTTCCTAATTTGCAGGAATTTCAAAACAGGGTATATAGCATAATGGAGCGTTATCCTTATTTAGTAGTTGAGGTGAATGGAGTAGTTCACGGTTATGCTTATGCAGGGACTTTTATAGGAAGGGCAGCATACGAATGGTCATGCGAAACGACCATATATTTGGATTGTGCCGTTCAAAAGAACGGATTAGGGCGTAAGCTTTATGAAGCACTTGAAGAATATCTGCGAGGTATGGGAATTTTGAATATGTATGCTTGTATCGCTTGTCCCGAAACAGCAGATGAATACTTAAATAATAACAGTGCAGAATTTCACACGCATTTAGGGTTTCACAAAGTCGGAGAATTTCATAAATGCGGATATAAATTCGGTCGTTGGTACAATATGATTTGGATGGAAAAGGTCATAGGAGAACATAAAAAGGAACAAATGCCCGTAAGGTTTGTTCAGAATACAATGCTCTATGCCGAAAATACGGAGGTGTAACAATGGTTTATACATATCATTATCAATCGCCTTTGGGCGGTATCACGCTTTCAAGCAACGGAACAGAGCTGACAGGGCTTTGGTTTGACGGGCAAAAATATTTTGGAGATACGCTCTCGAAAAAATATGAAGAAAAGAGCTTGCCGGTATTTGAACTGTCTGTTCGCTGGCTGGATATTTATTTCAGCGGCAAAGCACCTGATTTTACGCCGCCGTTATGTATGCAGACAACGCCTTTTCGTAAAGCCGTGTGGGAAATTATGCTGACAATTCCTTTTGGGGAAACAATGACCTACGGCGAAATTGCGGATAGAATTGCAAATCAAAAAGGACTTTCTAAAATGTCCGCACAGGCTGTTGGCGGTGCAGTAGGGCATAATTCCATTTCACTCATTATCCCTTGTCATCGTGTTGTTGGCACAAACGGCAGTCTGACAGGTTATGCAGGCGGCATTGAAAAAAAAGTACAACTTCTCAAATTGGAAAAAACCGATATGTCATCATTTTTCGTACCGAAGAAAGGAACAGCCTTATGATTTCATCAAATGCAAAAACAATACAAAAATCCTTTACCGAGCAGGCGAAGAACTTTGAAACAAAATCAATGAATTTTACAAAGCAAGAATATTTGGAGCATATGGTTTCGTGTGTCGCTCCTCAAAGGTCAGACACCGTTTTAGAGGTGGCGGCAGGAACTTGTATATGCGGGCGTTCTCTTGCTCCGTTTGTAGAAAGAGTGGCTTGCCTTGACATGACAACGGCTATGCTTGCAGTTGGAAAAGCCGAAGCCGCAAAACAAGGACTTTTGAATATGGACTTTGTGCAAGGTGACGCCGAGAAATTGCCGTTTTCAGATAACAGCTTTGACATTGTAATCTCCCGCCTTGCTTTTCACCATTTCCCAAATCCGAAACGATGTTTTTCAGAAATGGCAAGGGTTTTGAAAACAGGCGGTAAGCTGATTGTCATTGATATGGAAGCAGCCGAAGAAACATTGCGCAATACAGAAGATGAAATAGAAACCTTGCGTGATCCCTCACATATGCATAATTTGAGCAAAGACGAATTTACAGAAATGTTCCGAGAGAGTCATTTGACAATTACGACAATGGATTGTACGGAACTTCCTGTTTCTTTATCCGCTTGGCTTGCTCTTACCAATACGCCTGCGGAAATATCAGCAGATATATTGAAACGACTTGAGAACGATATAAACGGCGGTCAATCGACAGGATTTCAACCCTATATGAAAAACGGAGAAATCTTCTTTAATCATCGGTGGGTTATGATAACTGGCAAAAAGAGTTGAGATTATAGAAAATCACACAGGGAGGCGATAATATCGGACGAATCATCATTTTGGAATTGACAGAGCGTGACAGTTCTGCATTTGAGGATATTCTATCCTTTTTATCACGCCACCCTGATTTGAAAAAATGGGAACTTCGAGATGAGCCGATATTATCACTTCCCGGACTTGAAATAAATCTTGCCCGTAGGAAGATTACAAGTGATGGACGAGAGGTTCAATTAACAGCAAAGGAATATGACATACTTTGTTTGTTGGCAGCTAATAAAAACCGTGTGCTGACCTACGACCAAATCTATGAAAAGGTATGGGGTGATTTTTCTTCGGGTGATGAACGGGAAACAATCGGTTTCCATGTCCGTAATCTCCGCAAAAAACTATTTGATACCGACCAAGAGCCTGCGTATCAAATAGAGAGTATTCGGGATGTTGGCTATCGGTTTCAGTATAATTAAAAATACAAGTAGCAGTCTATTTCATTAGGCTGCTGCTTTTCTTATTTTACAGAAGATATTTCGGGCAATTTTTCAACGGTTCTCTATATTCTGCGTTGGTATGACATATTGCTTTCGCATATTGTCTGAACTTGCGATATTCCTCGGCGTAATCTCGGTTTTATCTCGGTGAAATCTCTTTTTCATACAGTATAATCCCTTTATCTACAAAACGGATAGGGGAAAACTGAAAATGCCTGTCGGCTTATCCCCGCAAAGGGGATATAATGAAACACAGAAAAAACGAACCGCCGAAAATACCGCCTGATAAAAAACTTAAATATCAATTTTTACATACCGCAATCTCTAAGGGGATTGCGGTATTTTTTTGTTCGACACCGTTTTGCTTATTCAGTCCATACAGGCTAATATATGGCAGTCCTCTACAAAATGACGCACCCGCTGTAAAGTGGGTGCGTTTCTTTTATGTCATAATATGCCGTTTTTTGATATTCCGTAGCGGGCGCAGCCCTCCGGGTCAATCTGAATCCCCAAAAATTCAGATTGATCGGAGGTAAACAGCGTGAGTGCTGACAAAAAAAGAATATGGATAAGCGGTCAGCTTGTCGCGGTAACGGATGAAGTTTATGCCGCCTATACAAAAGGCGACCGAAAAATGCGTTACTTTGAAAATGACCTGAAAACAGAGCGTTTTCTTCTCACCAAAGACGGACGGATTGAACAAATCATACCCAGCCGTGAAGATTCGTTAGACAGGCTTATGGAGGACAATGCGCAGCAATTCTCCAACGGACAGGAAAGCGTTGAAGATGTAGTGTTTCGGCAAATTATGGTGGACAAGCTACATACTGCGCTTTCCCAGCTTACTGAAAAGGAACGGGCTTTGATTCAAGCATTGTTCTTTGAAGAAATGACAGAACGGGAATATGCCGAACAGTTGGGCGTATATCGCAATGCTGTTCATAAGAAGAAAATGCGTATTCTTGAAAAACTAAAAAAACTTTTGGAATAAAGGTGTGCAGACCCCTCGCTGAACGGCAAATACAGCGAGGGGTCTTTTCTATTGACTTCTCGGCGTTCTTTGACAACTAAATACCCATTCATCAAACACATTCCTATTGCTATTGTGATGAGCATAAGCCACATTAGCGGCTGCGCCACGATCTGCGGGAAAGAAAGCAACGAGATTTCACCTGTATGTTTTTAGGTCTTTGGCTTTCATTTTCTGCAAGGAGCGAATAACAGTCGGCTATGAGTATCGGGCGGCTCCCGATATGGCGACGACAGGCAATAGGGACAATGATACTCCTGTTCAGTCACAGTCCGAGCGTTGAAGCGTTTTTCGTGCGTGAGCCGTCGCAGGCAATGAGAGCAGCCGACAGAGAACCTGCCGGGGGGGTGAGATTCCCGTGGAGCTGACAAGCCGTCAGCCGTTTGATGACTTCCCGCAGCAATCCGGGGTGTCGAGGACAAATAGGATTGTTTCTTTATACAAGGTCAACGGCAGGACGGGTCTACTGAAACGGAGAATTGTTTATATCTTTCCGACCTTAATTCTGTTCTGCCCTTGACCTCTACATAGGCGGCTAACCGCCTAAATTTTCAAAGGAGGTCATAACATTATGAATCACACATATTTACGAGGCGATATGTATTACGCCGATTTAGGACACGGGATTGGCTCGGAACAAGAGGGCTACCGTCCCGTCGTTATCATTCAGAACAATGTCGGCAACAAGCACAGCCCTACGGTGATTATCGCTTCTATCACAAGCAAAAAGGACGCAAAGCCGAAACTACCTACCCACTACTACATCGACGCCGAAAACGGCTTGGAATTGCCCTCTATCGTTCTTTTGGAACAACTGCGAACCGTGGATAAACGCCGCTTGGGTGATTTTATCGGTCACTTGTCCGAAAAGCATATACAAGGTATCAATCACGCTCTGGCAGTCAGTATCGGTCTGATTGAGAGAGTGCCGAAAAAGTTAATCCTTTGCCTTTGCAGCGCTTGTGCCGACAATTTCTACGGTACGGGCGCTTATTCTTTACGCAGGATTGACCCCCAGCAGACCGAGAAAGACACTTGCACCTATTGTAATCAGCGAAAAGGATATGACTACGAGATTATCCCGAAGAACCGTTAAGGAGGCTGCCTATGGAATCACAGACAGCCTATAAAATGTTATTTACGGATTATCCCGATGTAGTCAATGTTGAGCAAATGTGTGAAATGCTCGGCGGTATCTGTGACAAAACCGCTTATCGGCTTTTGAAGTCCGGCAAAATCAAAAGTTTTATCGTCGGCCGCCGTTATCGAATCCCGAAGCTCAATATTCTGGAATACTTGGAATTGATAGATAAATCTACTGCGTAAAACCTCGTTTGTACATTTGGCCTATGGGGTTCTTTCTGCTACAATATAAATGTCAATGGCAGATGAATCTACGCTGTACCACTTAAAGGAGGTTTTATTATGGTAGCAGGACATCTGCGAGAAAAGAACGGGTACTATCATATGGTACTGAACTATGTGGACGAATACGGCAAACGGCACACGCCGTCGAAGTCCACGGGTCTAACAGTAAAGGGAAACAAAAAGCGTGCCGAAAAAATGCTTTCCGAAGCTCGTGCCGCAAAAGAAGCTGAATTAGAGGCAAGAGCAATCGAACGCAGCACAGGCAAAGCCCCCGCAGGCACAATTCTTTTTACGGCTTTTCTGCTCGACTGGCTGGAAATGACAAAAAAGAATGTGGAGGAAACAACTTACGGAGCGTATTCTATGGCGATAAAAAGCAAAATCATTCCGTACTTTGAAGAACACCACCCCGGACTGGCTCTGTGCAAGGTCACACCAAAGCATATACAAGACTACTACACCTACGAATTAACGGTGCGGGGCGTTTCCGCAAACACGGTCATACACCGCCACGCCAATATCCGCAAAGCCTTACAGCACGCTTTCAAACTTGGTTTGATTGATACGAACCCAGCGGATCGTATTGAACGGCCGAAAAAAGAAAAATTTGTCGGCAGCGTTTACGAGGAAGATGAGCTAAACCATCTTTTTGAAATCGTCAAAGGCGACCCCATAGAACTTGGCGTTATCCTCGGTGCATTTTACGGACTGCGCCGAAGTGAAGCGGTCGGCTTAAAGTGGGACGCGATTGATTTCAAGAGGAAAACAATCACCATTCGTCACACGGTTACACAGGCGACCATAGACGGCAAGAGCAAGATTATTCAAAAGGATCGGACAAAGACAAAGGCCAGCTACCGCAGCCTACCGCTTGTACCGCCGTTCGAGGAATTATTGCACCGTCTGAAAGCGGAGCAGGAACTAAACCGCAAGCTGTGCGGGAAATCTTATTGCAGGAAATACACCGATTATATCTATGTAAACGAAATCGGTGAGCTTGTAAAGCCCGGCTATATCACACAGCATTTTCCGCTGATTCTGCAAAAGAACGGTATGCGGAAGATTCGTTTCCACGATTTGCGGCATAGCTGCGCAAGCCTTTTATATGCAAACGGTGTCAGCCTGAAAGAAATTCAGGAGTGGTTAGGTCACAGCGATATTTCGACGACCTCAAACATCTATACCCACCTGAATTTCACTTCAAAGGTTGCGTCTGCCAACGCAATTTTAGGCGTATATCCCTCCGCTTAATGCTCTATGTCCCTCCAATGTCCCTCCTAAAATGAGCCCTAAAACGGCAAATTTGCTGATGTGCGAGGGACGCTACATAAGAGTGCAGGGCATAAAGAAAAGCCCGCAAACCCCGATATATCAAGGGTTTACGAGCTGTTAAGGTCTGGTGCCGGTGGTGGGACTCGAACCCACACACCCTTGCGGATAACAGATTTTGAGTCTGTCTCGTCTGCCAATTCCGACACACCGGCAAATCAACAAATTTATTATATCATATAAAAATAGAAATGTCAACAATTAAAAAATTAAATTAAATGGATTTATAGAATTATATTGAAAAAAAAACTAGAATATGCTACAATATAATAAATAAAAATAAGGTAAGGTTGATTGTTATGAAATATTTAGTTGTTCTTTGTGATGGTATGGCAGATTATCCTGTTGAAGAACTGGGAAATAAAACGCCTCTTGAAGCTGCGAAAATTCCAAATATGAATAGACTTGCAAAAAACTCAATTGTTGGTCTCATAAAAACAGTTGATGATGGTCTTAAACCCGGTAGTGATGTGGCTAATTTGTCAGTTCTTGGATATGACCCAAATAAATGCTATACCGGACGTTCTCCTCTTGAAGCCGGAAGTATCGGTATTGATATGCTGGATACGGATGTTTCTTTAAGGTGTAATTTAGTTACATTATCAGATGAAGAAAAGTATGAAGATAAAACAATATTAGATTACTGTGCAGATGATATTTCTACTGATGAAGCTAAAATTTTAATAAAATTTTTGGCTGATAAACTTAACAATGATGAATTTAGATTTTACAGCGGAGTAAGCTATCGCCATTGTTTAATTTGGAATAATGGCACTCTAAATGTCGGAACTTTAACTCCGCCTCATGATATTACCGGAAAGCCTATTAAAAATTATATACCTTTACATCCAAATGCTCATAAACTTTATGATTTAATGAAAAAATCATATGAATTGCTCAAAAACCATCCGGTAAATCTTTCCCGAATTGAAAAGGGACTGCGTCCGGCAAATAGTATTTGGCTGTGGGGAGAAGGTGTGAAAGCAAATCTTGTTAATTTTAAAGAAAAATTTAATGTTAAAGCATCAATGATTTCTGCTGTTGATTTATTAAAAGGAATAGGTAAATTTTCCGGAATGAATGTTGTTGACGTTGATGGGGCTACAGGATATATTGATACCAATTTTGATGGAAAAGCAAAGGCTGCAATTAATGAATTTGAAAATGGACAGGACTTCGTATATATTCATGTAGAAGCCCCTGATGAATGCGGTCACAGACATGAAATAGAAAATAAATCTAAATCTATCGGACTTATAGATAAGTATATATTAGGGCCAGTTACTGATTATCTTTCAAAAACAGGGGAGAGGTTTAAAGTTCTTGTAACGCCTGATCATGCTACACCGCTATCACTTAAAACACATACAAATGATCCTGTACCGTTTTTTATTTATGACAGTGAAAAGGTATGTGACGGTGTGGAACATTTTAATGAGAGAACTGCAAAATCTACCGGATATTTTATTGACAAAGGCTATACGCTTATGGAAGAATTTATAGATAAATAAATATTATTGATCCCCGAAAGAAACTATAATTTTACAATTAATGTGACTTTCGGGTTTTATTAATAAGTTTTAATTCGGTCTTTTAGTGCAAAATCTATGAGAATCAGTTTGAGATACGGTTTTATGTCTGAAACATTTTATCATTTGAATACATATATTTTTATTTCTTGACGAAAATCCGTAAAAATGATATAATAAATCTACGTTATTATCGGAGGTACTTATTTTGAAAGTAACTTTAATTCAGCATACGCCTGAACCTGAAAAACTTATTGCTGCCGCAGCAAAACTATGCTACTCAGACAGTAGCTGTGAAAATATTATGGATGGATTAGATGAAGAAAAAACCATAAATTTTGTTAAAATGCTTTCTGATTTGGGTCATCAAAGTCCTATTGAGCATATTTCATTTACATTTGGTATTGAGGGAGTTTCACGTTCTTTGTTGGCTCAAATTACAAGACACCGGATAGCTTCTTTTTCTGTACAAAGTCAAAGATACGTTAAAAAAGATAATTTTATTTATATTACGCCTCCTGCTATTAGTGAGAATAGAGAAATAAATAATATTTATGAAAAATCAATTTTAGATTCATTTGAGCAGTATAATAAAATTGCTGATATGCTTTCTGAAAAGTATTATAATGAATTTATCAATAGCGGCGTTAGTGAAAAACAAGCCCGTTCCAAAGCTGAAAAAAAAGCAATTGAAGATGCGCGTTTTGTTTTGCCGAACGCATGTGAAACTAAAATGGTTGTAACAATGAATGCCAGAAGCTTGCTGAATTTTTTCCGACTCAGATGCTGTAATCGGGCACAATGGGAAATCAGAGCAGTTGCCATTGAGATGCTAAAACTATGTTATAAGACTGCTCCGTCAATTTTTTCTGCTGCCGGTCCGGCATGCTGCAATGGTTCATGCTCTGAGGGGAAAATGTCATGCGGTAAAATGAGTGAAGTGAAAAAAACATTTAGTAAAATTAAAGAAAGCTTAAAAGATGAAGAAAAGTAAATTAATTGTTATTGACGGTTTGGATGGAAGCGGAAAAACTACTCAGCTTAAAATCGCTCAGGATTATTTAGAAAAACAGGGATACAATGTAAAAACTATAAGTTTTCCCGACTATAATAGTGAGTCTTCAGCATTAGTTAAAATGTATCTAAATGGAGAATTTTCTTCTGATCCCAATGATGTGAACGCCTATGCCGCTTCTAGTTTTTATGCTGTTGACAGATATGCAAGCTATATTAAGTATTGGAAAGATGATTATAATAATGGCTGTGTAATACTTGCTGCAAGGTATGTGAGTTCCAACGCTTTGCATCAAATGTCAAAGCTTGAACAAACTGAATGGAATGATTATTTAAATTGGCTTTATGACTATGAATATGAGAAGTTGAGTCTTCCCAAAGCAGATAAAATTGTTTTTCTGGACATGCCTATCGAAGTATCGCAGAGACTTTTGTCATTGAGATATAACGGTGACGAATCAAAAAAAGATATTCATGAATCGCATATGAGTTATCTTTTAAATTGCAGAAAAGCAGCTTTGTATGCAGCTAAAAAATTATCATGGAACGTAATAAATTGTTCAAAAAATGGAAATCCTTTATCTGTAGAGGAAATATCTGATAAAGTATTAAAAGAAATAATTGAGGTAATTTGATGCTTGAGTTTCGTGAAATAAATATAGATGATAGAGACTGGATTAATAAATTATTAAAAAAATCTGATTTTATGGGATGTGAATACAGTTTTGCCAATAATATGGCATGGCGCAGAATGAATGATTCTACAATTTCACGTTTAAATGATTTTTATATTGTAAAATCGGAAGATAAAAATTATGTATATTTTACTTTTCCTGCCGGAAATGGCGATTACCAAGATTTATTTGATAAACTTTTAAAGTATTCTGAATATAAAAATAAAAAAATGGTAATAACAGGTGTGACAGATTACGGACTGAGTATAATAAAAAATATATTTAACAATCAGATAATAATTAAAAAATTTGATTCAAACAGTGATTATATATATCTTGCTGAAGATTTAATTTATCTTAAAGGAAAAAAATTTCATAAAAAAAGAAATCATCTGTCAAAAATAAATAATTATAATTGGGAGTTCCATCCCATGACTAAAAATGATTTTGATGATTGTATTGCGTTCAGTACAGTTAGCTATAACAATAAAAACGGTTATGATGATCGTTCAAGTGTTGTTGAGCAATTTGCTATACACACGTATTTTACTTATTTTGATGAAATGGAACTCAGCGGAGGAGTAATAACTATTGACGGACAAGTTAAAGCGTTTACTATTGGTGAACAATTAAACAGCAATACGTTATGTGTGCATATTGAAAAGGCTGATCCTGATATAAACGGGTTATATCCCGCTATAAATAATGAATTTGTTAAATATGCTGCAAAAGGATTAAAATATGTTAATAGGGAAGAGGATTTAGGAATTGAAGGATTAAGACAGGCAAAGCGTTCTTATAATCCTATCTTTATGATTGATAAATATAATATTTATATTAAATAAAAAGGGGAAAGTATAATGATTTATTTATTTCTTGCAAATGGATTTGAAGAAGCTGAGGCGTTGATACCGGTTGATATGCTCAGAAGATGTGAACTTGACATAATTACGGTTGGTGTCGGAGGAGAAGTTATAAGAGGATCTCACGGTATATCTGTTGTTTCGGATATTTCAGAAAACGATATAAATCTTGACGATAATGTTGAAATGATCATATTGCCCGGAGGCATGCCAGGCACTTTGAATCTTGAAGCGTCCGGACATGTTCAGAATGCAATAGATTTTTGTATTGAAAATGATAAATATATAGCGGCTATATGTGCAGCTCCATCAATTCTGGGACATAAAAATATTTTACAAAATAAAGAAGCAACATGCTATATGGGATTTGAAACTCAGCTGAACGGCGCATTAATTTCAAATAAAAAAGTTTGTACTGACGGTAAAATTATTACATCTAAGGGTGCCGGAACAGCATTGGAATTTTCTTTTGAAATTGTGAAAAATTTAATTTCCGAAGAAAAAAGTAATCTTTTGAAAGAAGCTATTATGTACTTATGATAGATGAAATTAAAAATCAATTACGCTTAAAATATAAAGATCTGCGCAAAGGCATGCAGGACTCTTTAAAGCAACAATATGACCAACAAATATTTAATAATTTGCTGAAATTTCAGGATTTTCAGCAAGCAGATACAGTACTTACATACATGTCTACAAAGATGGAAATTGACACGCACCAAATAATTGAATACAGTTTAAATAATAAAAAAAAGATTGCCCTGCCTAAATGTATGAATAATAATATGAATTTCTATTATTATGATAAAACAACATTATTAAGAAAATCCAAAAACGGAATTTTGGAACCTTATGGTACAGAAAACGATATTGTGGATTTATCAGAAAACATTATTTGTATTGTTCCAGGGTTAACCTTTGATTTAAATGGTTATCGCTTGGGGTATGGCGGCGGTTATTACGATAGATTTTTATGTGAAAATAATAGACTCATAACAGTAGGATTATGTTATCAGAATAATTTGACTGATAAACTTATTATTAATCAATATGATATGCCGGTCAATTATATAATTACTGAAAACTCCTTGGAGGTATGTAATGGAAAAAAATGAAAAAAATAAAATACTTGAAGATATTCTTAATCAAACTAACCAAAAACAGAGTAAATCATCAGTTTCCGGAAAAAGATATGAACAGCATATTCCAAGAAAGAATGTAAATCCGGCAGCTTTAAACCGTTCCAGCGATGTTAATTCTGTATCAGTTCAAAAAGAATACAAAAAAGACAGCACATACCATACAGGAAGCATATATCAAAATTCCAATAATGAAATAGAAAATAACCAATACAGAGAATATACTGTTAATATAAGAAGACCTGTAGGTTTAGCTGATGATACAAACAATACATCTCAAAACCAAATAAACTCTACATCTGAAACTGAAAAAAAGAAAACAAATTTTGATAATAAATCAATAAAAAATAAAAAAACTAAGAAGAAAAAAAAATCAGCACGTCTGCCATTGGTTCTCATGCTTACAACACTTATTTTTACTGTGGCTATATGCCTTTCAATTTTAATTATTGCAGTAGGCAGAGACATGCTTGCTATTGGCAAGGATGATTCACTTAAAATGATTACTATAACAGAAGGTGCTGATGCAAAATCTGTTGCACAAACTTTAGCCGATGAAAAAATAATAAAAATTCCAAAAGCATTTGAAATCATAGCCAAGATGAGCGGAGCTGATACTAACTTTATTCCTGGCGAATATGAACTGAGTCCTAGTGATGCATACGAAACAATACTCACAAAGCTTACTACAGATATGTCTGAATATAAAGAAACCGTTGATATTACATTTGTTGAAGGAATAAGTATATTTGAAGCAGCACAGAAACTTGAAGAGGAAGGAGTATGTGACGCTGAAAGATTCTTATATTATTTTAATGCCGGTGGATACGGTTTTAATTTTGAAAGCAAACTTCCGTCATCTTCTGCATCAAAATTTTATAGAATGGAAGGATATTTGTTTCCTGACACTTATAAATTTTATGTGGATTCTGATCCTGAATCAGTATGTATGAAAATATATCAAAATTTTGAGAATAAAATAACGGAAGAATATTATAATCAAATGGATAAGCTTGGAATGACTCTGGACGAAGTGATTACTTTGGCTTCAATAGTTCAAGCAGAAGCAGCTTCAAAAGATTCGATGAAAATGGTTGCATCAGTTTTTGAAAATCGTCTTGCCGATCCAGATAATTTTCCTAAACTTGAATCTGATCCTACAACTTATTATGTAGATGAAATTATAAAACCAAACATAGAAATTCCGTCAGAAGCTTTATTTGAATCTTACGATACATACCAGTGTAATGGATTGCCTTCAGGAGCTATAGGAAATCCGGGACTTGATGCAATAGAAGCTGTTTTATATCCTGCCGATACTAACTATTATTTCTTCTATGCCAATATTGATACGAAAGAAACATATTTTGCTGAGACAAATGAAGAACATGAGAAAAATAAGGAACTTGTACAGAAGCAATATGAAGAAGCAGAAAATGAGAATGAGGATGATGAGGAAAGTTGAATAAATTTGAAAATTTAGAGGTTCTTGCACCAGCAGGCGACTGGGAACGATTTCAAGCTGCTATGGATTATGGTGCAGACGCTATATATTTAGGTGCCAAGAATTTTGGAATGAGAGCGTCTCCGGATAATTTTACATTTGAACAATTAAAAAAAACTGTGGATATCGCTCATAAGAAAGGAATTAAAATTTATCTTACTTGCAATACATTACCAAGAAATAATGAAATTCCAGAATTTGAAGACTTTATAAAAAATGTTCAACAGTGTATGGTGGACGCCGTAATTGTTGCAGATTTGGGTTTAATGTCGTTAATAAAAAAATATACGCCTGATATGGAAATTCATATGTCTACCCAAACCGGTATAGTTAATTATATTACTGCAAACGAATTATATAATATGGGAGCAAAGCGCATAGTGCTTGCCCGTGAATTATCTTTAGAAGAAATTTCAGAAATCAGAGCAAAATCGCCATCGGATATGGAAATAGAAGTTTTTGTTCACGGTGCAATGTGCGTTTCTTTTTCCGGTCGATGCCTTCTTTCAAGTTATTTAGTAAACAGAGACGCTAATAGGGGAGAATGCGCTCAACCATGTCGTTGGGGATATCATCTGATGGAAGAAAAAAGAGACGGACAATATTTTCCAGTATTTGAAGACGATAAAGGGACATATATTTTAAATTCAAAAGACCTGTGCATGATTAATCACATAGATAAGCTTGCAGAAGCCGGTGTTACCAGCCTTAAGATAGAAGGACGTGCTAAATCTGCTTACTATGTTGCCGTTATTACCAATGCTTATAGAATGGCAGTAGATTGGCATAAGAAACATTTTGGTGAACCGCTTCCTGACTGGATTTCAGAAGAGGTTTTTAAAGTTAGTCATAGAAAATATTGTACTGGATTCTTTTTTGGACACCCCAAAGATTGTCAGTTTTATGAAAATGGGGGTTATATAAGAAACTATGATGTAGTAGCTGTAATTGAAAATTGTTGTGGTGGATTTATTTATGCAACACAGCGTAATAGATTCTTTCTGGGCGATACTCTTGAAATTTTTTCACCTGGTTGTAAACCAGTAATTGTTAAACCGGAAAAAATATTTAATGAAAAACATGAAGAAATTACTTCTGTAAATCATGCTATGATGAAATTTTATTTTCAGTGTAATCATAAATTTCCGAAAAATTCAATTATAAGAAAAAAAGTCAATTAAAATTTATGGAGTACGATAAAATTTTGTACTCCAATTTATATGAGCTTTATAAAACTTGGTAATTTTTTCACTTGACTTTTTCCAATTCTATGATATAATACTATATATAGTGTTTGGACGGGAAGTTAAACACTATATATTGTGTTTGGTGTTTTTTAGGAGGGTATACATGAAAATAATTAAAAGAAGCGGTACTGAAGTTGGCTTTAACATAGAAAAAATTATAGCCGCTGTAAGAAAAGCTAATAAAGAGGTTGCAGAAAGTGAAAGACTTACAGAACAAAAAATTGATGAAATTTCCAGAAATGTTGAACAAATATGTCTGAATATGAATAGAACGTTAAATGTAGAAGAAATACAGGATCTGGTAGAAAATCAGATTATGAATTGCAAATCCTTTGAGGTTGCAAGAAAATATATAACATACAGATATAAACGTTATTTGGTCAGAAAATCAAATTCTACAGATAAACAGATATTAAGCCTTATTGAATGTAATAATGAGGAAGTAAAACAGGAAAATTCTAATAAAAATCCGGTTATTAACAGCGTTCAGCGAGACTATATGGCAGGAGAAGTCAGCAAGGATATAACTAAACGTTTTCTTTTACCCGAAGAGATAGTAAAGGCACATGAAGAAGGTATAATACATTTTCATGATTCTGATTATTTCGCTCAGCACATGCATAACTGCTGCTTAGTAAATTTAGAAGATATGCTTCAAAATGGAACAGTTATAAGTGAAGTTATGATTGAAAAACCCAAAAGCTTTTCTACTGCATGCAATGTAGCAACACAATGTATAGCACAAATTGCAAGTTCACAATACGGCGGGCAGAGTATTACGTTATCCCATCTTGCTCCTTTTGTTAATATAAGCCGTCAAAAACTTCGTAAAATTGTTTTTGAAGAATTTAAGGCTGCTGGATTGTCTCTTGATGAAGACAAAATTAATGAAGTAGCTGAAATGCGTGTTAAGGAAGAAATTAAACGCGGCGTTCAGATGATTCAATATCAGGTTATTACTCTAATGACAACCAATGGTCAGGCTCCCTTTGTTACTATATTTATGTACCTTGATGAAGTTGAAGAAGGAAGCTTAAGAGACGATTTAGCACTTGTTATTGAAGAAATGTTAAAACAGCGAATTCTTGGCGTAAAAAATGAAATGGGAGTTTATGTTACACCTGCATTTCCAAAGCTTATTTATGTGCTTGAAGAAGACAATATAAAAGAAGGTTCTAAGTATTGGGAAATAACAAAGCTTGCAGCTGAATGTACTGCTAAAAGAATGGTTCCTGATTATATTTCTGAAAAGAAAATGCTTGAATATAAAGTCGACAAAAACGGAAACGGGCACTGCTATCCATGTATGGGATGCCGCAGCTTTCTTACCCCTTATATAGATGAAAATGGTAATCCGAAATATTACGGCAGATTTAATCAGGGTGTTGTTACAATTAATTTGGTGGATGTGGCTTGTTCTTCAAATAAAGACGAAAAAAAATTCTGGGAAATTTTTGATGAACGCTTAGAATTATGCAGACGAGCATTAATGTGCCGTCATGAAAGATTATTAGATACTCCGTCTGATGTTGCCCCGATACTATGGCAGTATGGTGCATTAGCAAGATTACACAAAGGTGAAACCATTAATAAATTACTGTTTAACGGTTACTCGACAATTTCTCTGGGATATGCAGGGTTGTGTGAATGTACTAAATACATGACAGGAAAATCACATACTGATGAAGAGGGTACAAAATTTGCTTTACAGGTAATGCAGCACTTAAACGATGTGTGCAGTAAATGGAAACAGGAAACTAATATTGATTTTAGTCTATATGGAACACCATTAGAATCTACTACTTACAAGTTTGCAAAATGTCTGCAAAAACGTTTTGGATTTATTAAAGGAGTTACTGACAGAAACTATATTACAAATAGCTATCATGTTCATGTTACTGAAGAAATTGATGCTTTCAGTAAATTGACATTTGAATCAAAGTTTCAGAAATTATCGCCTGGCGGTGCTGTAAGCTATGTTGAAGTACCCAATATGCAGAACAACATTGAAGCTGTTCTTACATTAATGAAACATATTTATGAGAACATTATGTATGCTGAATTAAATACTAAAAGCGATTATTGCTGTGAATGCGGCTATGAAGGTGAAATTCAGATCGTAAACGATAAAGATGGAAAATTAATTTGGCAATGCCCTAATTGCAGCAATACAGATCAAGATAAAATGAATGTTGCAAGAAGGACATGCGGTTATATAGGAACACAATTTTGGAATCAGGGAAGAACACAGGAAATTAAAGAAAGAGTTCTGCATCTTTAAAAGGGAAGTGGTCAGGTGAATTACGGTTCTATAAAAAAACATGATATTGCAAATGGTTTAGGAGTAAGAGTTTCACTATTTGTTTCAGGATGTACACATCATTGTCCAGGATGTTTTAATCAAGAAACATGGGATTTTAATTATGGAATTAAGTATACGTCTGAAACTCAAAAAGAAATTATTGAAGCCCTGAATCATGAATATATATCTGGATTAACTCTCATAGGAGGAGAACCTTTTGAACCATCAAACCAAGAAGTATTAGTAGGTTTAGTAAAAGAATCAAAAAATATATTTCCTAATAAAAATATATGGTGTTATACAGGCTATAATTTTGAAAATGATTTATTACAAAATAGCAGGGTACGATGTCAATTTACAGATGAACTTTTAAGTTATATTGATATATTAGTAGACGGTAAATTTGAAATAAATAAAAAAAATATAAATTTAAAATTTCGTGGTTCTGAAAATCAAAGAATTATTTTAGTTCAAGAATCATTAAAAGCTAAAACAACAATCTTATCTGATTTAAACTGAAAATTTATGGCAATTAAAAAGACCTGAGAAGAAAATAACTTTTCTCAGGTCTTTTTACACTTTTTAAAATGTGATAATAAAGCTTGTAATATTATCTTTATTCATAACATTAATTGAACCTTTATGAATTTCAACGATTGACTTAGCGATATTTAAACCTAATCCTGAACCACCGGTTTTTCTGTTCCTTGAACTGTCAATTCTGAAAAATCTATTAAATATTTTATTGAGTTGTTCTTTATTGATTGTTTCACTTGAATTTGATACGGTAATATAAACATTGGACTGCTTGTTTTTTTTCAGTGAAATTTTAATAATACCATTATTTAATGAATACTTTAAAGCATTATCCATTAATATATTTAACAACTGTTTAATTTTATCTTCATCACCCATAATTGTAATATTATTATCTATATCAGTTATTAACTTTTTATTATTTTCATAAATTAAAGGCTCGTATTGAAGACAAATACTAGAAATTATATTGCTTAAATTTATTTTTTTAAATAAAATTTTAGTTTCATTAGCATCATATTTGGCAATGTAAAGTAAACTATTTACAAGTTTAGTCATTCTGATCGTTTCATTTTTTATATAATTTAACCACTTTGATTGACTTTCGACTGTATCGCTTGAATTAGATAAAATAACATCTGTGTTTGTTGAAATAACTGTCAGCGGTGTTTTTAACTCATGAGAAGCATCGGCGATAAACTGTTTTTGCTGATCCCAAGCCTTCGCAACCGGTTTTATTGTCCAATTAGCTAATAATACACTAATAAAAAATATAAAAATTAATCCTATTCCAGTAATAATTATAAAAATAAATAAGAGCCTGTTTATTGTAGATATTTCTAATGTTCTGTCTAAAAAAACTATAGAATAATTATCTTTTGGAGGATTGTATTTTAACAGATATCGATATTTGTTTTTATCTATACTTATTTTCCCACGATCTTTCTTTGAATTAAAAATTTGTACAGCTGCTTTTTTTACAGCTTCATCATTCTCAGAATCACAATACTGGTAAATTATGGAATCTACATGATTAATATCATTAAATTCTATATATATATAAGTTCTTTTTACTTTCCCTTTAAACGGATCCGGAAAATTTTCATCATGTTGTTTTTCATCGGGAATTTTTTTAGAAACGATATTTGTTACAACCGTTGTCTTAGATAAAGATGAAACTTTTGTTATTTTATTTTGTGATGATTCAGTACTATTCTTTATGTCATTTTGATTTTTTTTCTCTGTTTCATTATTAACATTGTTTTCATTAACTGGATTTGTGATTGCAGGTTCTGTTACAGAATTATATTTTTTTGTTTCTTCTTTATCTTTAACTACAGTTGTTTCAGTATTATTTTGATTATTTTGAAATTCAGTAATAATATTGTAAGGTTCAGAAGTAAGCGGGGGACTAGTATATACAAATGGTTTATCATCATCTTTTGGATGTTCATCTGGAAATGGCCACATATTGTCATCAGGATAATTATTTGGATCCGAATCAGGCGGACGCCAAGGAGGTTCTTGGTTTTTTTCATCCTTATTGAAATAATCATCAAATTCATTATTAAGTAATCTAAATTCATTAGTACCATAATCAATAATATTTGAGCTAACATTATCAAAGTTATTTATAACTTTATTTTTTTGATTGCTTATGGATTCCATCAATTCATATGATAACTTTACTTCAGAACTGTACATTAGAATGAAAATTGATACGAGTATACTAATTAAAACACATGTTAATATACTCATATTAACAATAATAAATCTGAGCTTAAGACGTTTTATCATTTTTAATCCTCCAAACGATAACCAACGCCCCTAATAGTTTTTATAAATGAATTAGAATGAATATGGTTTAGTTTTTTTCTTAAAAAAGAAATATAAACTTCAACATTATTATATTCAGCATCGCTTTCATATCCCCAAATTTTTTCAATAAGCAGTTCTTTACTTATAACTTTATTTGGATTATTTATGAAAACTTCCATAATACAAAATTCTTTAAGACCAAGGTGAAGAGAATCTGAATTACAAGATAACGTATACGTTTGAAGATCAAGTGAAATATCAGAAAATTTAATAATATTTTCATTTGTAATATTATTATTCATTCTTCTTTGTATACTTCTTATTCGAGCCAGTAATTCATCAATAGCAAAAGGTTTAGTTATGTAATCGTCAGCACCGTAATCCAATCCGGTAACTTTATCTGAAATTTCATCTTTTGCTGTCAATAATATAACAGGACACTTAATATGTTGATTTCGTATTTGTTTTAAAACATCCAATCCATTTATTTTAGGAAGCATTATATCTAAAATTATCAAATCATAAATACCTGTTAACGCATTGTCCAGACCACTTTCGCCATCATAGCATGCATCAGCAAGATATTTATTTTTTATCAACATATGAATAAGAGCATCAGCAATAGCTTCTTCATCTTCAATAACAAGGATCTTCATAAATTCCCTCAATATCAGCCTTTTTTATAGATCTGGCTTTTATTTTTTTGCTTTTTGTTTTTATTAACATTTCTAATATCTTTTTTCATATCTACTTTTTTTACAATGACCCTATTTCCGTTAATTTTACTGTTTTTCATAGACTTCACAATATAGTCTATTTTATTAATTGGTACATCAACGGTAGTAAAGTTATCATGGATATTGATTTTTCCAAAACTTTTACCGGAAATTCCAGTAGCATCAACTAAAGCGCCTAAAATATAATTAGGATTTATTTTTTGATTTTTTCCTAAATTAATATTGACTTTAGCAGTTCTTTTATTAATATTTTTATTATCTGGTAAATAAAAATTATTATATTTAATTACCTTAACATCAGGAATATTTTGCAGTTTTGCCCCAAACAAGTAATTTAATAAATAAACTGAAATGTTCTCATAAGTCCAGCCCTTTTCCAAAAGGCTATTAATAAGATCATATGATTCTTTATAAATTTTTTTATCAGCAAGATGTGAAATAAATTTTTCATAATTTTCAATTTCAATATCAACTAATTCAGACTTATTTGGTAATTCACTTTCTTTTATTACAGATTTAGTATTTTTAGCAATCATATTTAAATCGCTAACTTGTTTACGGTTACATACTAATGTATATGCTGTTCCGGATTTGCCGGCACGTCCCGTTCGGCCGATACGATGAATATAATATTCATTATCCTGTGGTAAATCAAAATTAAAAACAGCATCAATTCCATTAACGTCAATACCTCGGGCAGCAACATCTGTAGCAACTAAAATAGAAGTTTTACCGGATTTAAAAGAATTCATAACTGAAGTTCGCTGTAATTGTTTCATATCTCCATGAATTCCTGCGGCCTTATATCCTTTTGAAACCAGTATATTTGTTAATTCATCAACCATTTTTTTTGTATTACAAAAAATCATAGAAGATTTTGGCTGATTTTTTATTAATAGCAAATCTAAAGCGTCAAATTTTTTTCCCATTGGCACTATATAATAGTATTGTTCGATAGATTCAACGGTTTTACTTTTAGTATTTGTTTTAATTAAAATAGGATTATTTTGATATTTATGTGTGATAGCCAAAATTTCAGGAGGCATTGTTGCGGAAAAAAGTATAGTTTGGCGTTCTTTAGGAATATATTGCAAAATATTTTCAATATCTTCACGAAATCCCATTTGCAGCATTTCATCGGCTTCGTCAAGTACTATAGTTTTTAAATTTTGCAATTTTAATGTATGTCGATTTATATGATCAATAATTCTGCCCGGAGTACCTATAATAATATTAACTCCTCGTTTCAATTGATATATCTGTTTATCAATTGAAACGCCTCCGAAAATAGCTAATGGTTTAACCCAATTTTTATATTTACTGAATTTTTTTATTTCTTCACATGCTTGCTGAGCCAGTTCACGCGTTGGACATAAAATAAGTGTTTGAATAAAATCCGAATCATTTTGTAATATTTTTTCTATAACAGGAATACCAAAAGCAGCAGTTTTTCCAGTTCCTGTATTTGAACGGCCAATTATGTCCAAACCTTTCATAATTACTGGAATACTTTTTTCCTGTATTTCAGTCATTTCGTCAAATCCCATAGATTTTACGGCAGATAATAATTCATCTGATAATCCTAATTCTTTAAATTGCATTTGTTTGTTCCTTTCAATCTTATACTTAATTAATCATATCATAATTTTTAAAAAAAGTCAAATAGTACCTTGAAAATTCTGTAAAAAATATGATATAATAAAATTGAATTTTAATTTAAAAACTGGTAGGAAAGAAGAAAAATAAAATTTTATTTATTTCGCTAAATACAAATTTAGCGAAATTAGAGGTGCAAAAAAATGAAAAAAATTAATTTAAAAGAATTTCCGGATTTTATTAATGATTACTGGTTTCATTTAACACTAGTAAAAGCAAAATCTGAACGAACAGCTGAAGGATATCTGATAGATATAAGAGTTTTTTTTAGATATCTGATATATATGAATTCATCCGAAGATATAGATTTTAATAAAATTGATATACAAAATTTTGATTTAAAAGTTCTTGAAAATGTAAATCTTCATAAAATATATGAATACATTTATTTTTTAAGAGATGAACGTAAAAACAACGACAAAACTATCGCAAGAAAAATTTCTTCTATTAAAAGTTTATTTAAGTATCTTACTAAGCAAGCATGTATATTAAAAAACGATCCTACCGTAAATCTTGAGCTTCCAAGTCTAAAAAAATCCTTACCAAAATATTTAACACTTGAAGAAAGTCAGGAGCTTCTTGAAAATGCTGCCAATAATAAATTTAATTCATTGCGTGATTACTGTATGATTACTCTTTTTTTAAATTGTGGTATGCGTTTAAGTGAATTAGTTGGAATCAATATATCTGATATTAATTTTAAGGAACGAAAAATTAAATTATTGGGTAAAGGCAATAAAGAACGTATGATCTACCTCAATGACGCATGCATACAATCGCTTCAGGACTACATAGAATCACGTGAAAATTCAATATTAGAACCTGACGCATTATTTTTAAGTAAAAAAGGCAGACGTATCAGCCGCAGACGTGTTGAACAAATTGTAGAAGAAACTTTACAAGCAACGGGATTATCTGGAAAAGGAATTTCAGTACATAAATTAAGACATACTGCTGCAACATTGATGTATCAATACGGAAATGTTGACACGTTAACTCTAAAAGAAATACTTGGACATAAAAGTATTGCAACGACAGAGATATATACTCATTTGTCGAACGATATACTAAAAAATGCCGCAGACAGTTCACCTCTTGCAAATATTAAAAATAAGAAAAAATAAATTTATTCACTAATTTTAATTTCTCTGTTTGGAACAGGTGTTGAAAAAACAATTTGTGTCGATGTATTTCCAAAGTGCTGAAGTTTCCCTATAAATATATCTAATTCTTGTGTACTGGGAAACGCCACTTTAATTAACATAGAAAAACTGCCCGTAACACAGTTACATTCCAGAACATTTGGACAACTATGTATAAACGGATAAAATTCAGCCTTTTGATTTGGCGTCATTTCAAGATTTATAAATGCTGTTATGTGATATCCTAATTTTTGTTTGTCAATAACAGTATTGTATCCCAATATTATACCCTGCTTTTCCAGTTTGTTGATTCTTGATGAAACTGCAGGAGCAGACAAGAAAACTTGTGAAGCTAGAAATTTTAGAGGATATCTGGCATTTTCCTGTAATAATGTTATTAATTTGATATCTATTTTATCCATAAAAATCCACCTTAAAAAAAGAGACGTATCATAAAATGATTCGCCTCTTTGCGTATTTATCTAATTATTCTTGATAAAGTATCAATTTATCGTCTGTCTTCTCGAATTTTAGATTTTTGTTTTTTAACATCCTGTAATGCAATACTCATGAATTTTTCAGTATTATTCATTAAGTTATCAACATATCCATTAGCTGATTTTTTTATTTCCTTGGCATTATTCTGTGCTTTTGTGAGAAGTTCCACAGCTTTTTTCTTAGCTTCCTTAACTATTGCATCCTGAGAAACCATTGTGGCAGCTCTTTTTTCAGCCTGACTTATAATTGATTCTGCCTTTGCCTTAGCTTCATTTAATATTCTTTCTCTATCAAAAGCAACAAGCCTTGCATCTTTTATTTCATGAGGCATATTCAATCTAACATCATTAACAAGTTCTCGCATTCTATCTGCATCAACGAGAAACTTATTTCCAGCAAAGGGAAACGGTTTAGCTTTATCAAGAACCTCATCCATTTCATCAAGTATCTCATCAATTTTATTATTCATAAAATTACTCCTTTATAAGCCTTTTTCTTATAAAATCAAGCACGTTTTCAGGTACGAAATGACTTATGTCACCGCCAAAATAAGCAATTTGCTTAACAACGCTTGAACTTAAGTACATATTTTCCGTTGAAGTTGTTAGAAATACTGTTTCAGCGCCATTGTATAGTTTTTTATTTGCAAGAGCCATCTGAAATTCATATTCAAAGTCACTAACAGCTCTAAGACCTTTAACAATTGCAACTGCGCCAATTTTCTTTACATAATCAGCTAAAAGACCATCCAGAACGTCAATAACAACATTACCAAATTCACTAGTATTTTTTTTTATCATCATCATACGTTCCGATTCAGTAAAACTGGGTGATTTAACTGTATTGACTGAAATTAAAACAACAACTTCATCAAATAGCTGTGATGCTCTTTTAATTATATCAATATGTCCAAAAGTTATAGGATCAAAACTTCCCGGACAAACAGCTATTCTTTTCAATTTATTCATCCTCTCCATAACGACAAAACATTGATATATTTATTTTACCATATTTATAATTTTTTTTCAATATTAAATCTACAATTTTTTCAGGTAAAATCAAATTTTGTTCATATTCACAGATAATCTTACCATTATAATTTAATTTATCAGACAATAATGGCAATATTTCAGTTAATATTCCTTTATTATATGGGGGATCCAGAAAAATAAAATCAAATTTTTTATTTGTTTGTTTAAGAAAATCATAACTATTCATTTGAAATATCTGAGCTTGTTTAATAAGTTTTGTTTTTTCAAGATTTTTTTTGACAAGTTCAATGGATTTTTTAGAATTATCAATAAATACTGCCGACTGTGCTCCCCTGCTTAGCGCTTCAATTCCCAACTGGCCGCTGCCGGCAAATAAATCCAGAACATCTGAATTATATAATTCAAACTGAATTGATGAAAATATAGCTTCTTTAACCTTATCAGTTGTGGGACGTACATCCAAACCTTCCATAGTTTCCAGTCTTATACCTTTTGCTATTCCTGTGATAACTCTCATCATTTCACCTACTTTATAAATTTTGAATCAGGTTGTATAACTCTTCGGCAATGTTACTATTTACACCTGCTATTTTAGATAATTCCTCTGGACTAGCTTTTTTTAAATTTTCCTTAGTTTTAAACTCCAAAATAAGTTTTTGAGCTTTTTTTGATCCTATGCCTTTTACTTTTGTTAATTCAAAACTGAAACTATTTTTTGTATGTTTCGTTTTCATATATGATATTGCAAATCTGTGAACTTCATCCTGAATTTTTGTCATCAAAATAAACGCTTGAGATTTTTTCGAGACAGATATTTCACTGCCGCCTGTAGCTATAGCTCGCGTTCTGTGTTTATTGTCCTTAACAAGACCATATATCGGAATATCTAAATTAAATTTTTTTATTGTCTGTAATACTGCATTAACATGTCCTTTGCCACCGTCAAGTAAAATTAAATCTGGTAGTGTAATGAACCCACTGTCATTTCCATGCAAATATTCATTAAATCGCCTTTCGATAACTTCCTGCATACATGCATAGTCGTTTTGAATAAGGTTGTCTTTTATGGCAAATCGCTTATATGCTTTTTTAAATGGACGTCCATTTTTAAACACAACCATTCCTGCAACCATTGAAGATGATGATAAATTAGAAATATCATATGCTTCTATGTATTCAGGAGGTTTTTTCAAACCTAAAATTTTGGATAATTCTTCAAGTGCTGATATTTCTTTTCTGGTTCTCCCATTTTGGACAGATAAATACTCTTCAGCATTTGATTTTGCCATCATAATATATTTTAATAAGTTACCTTTTTGAGGAAATGAAAATTTAATGTTATGATTACATTTATCACATAGCACTTTTTTTATTAATTCTACATTTTCAATTTTTTCCTCAAGAACTATATTTTTAGGAATATTATCCTGAGAAGTATAGTACATTATCAAAAATGATTCTAAATAATTTTCATCGCACTCTTCATTACAATATGAAAAAATCAATTTATCAAAAAGACGCCCATTTCTATAAATTAATAAAGAAATGCAAATTCCATTGGAACTTTGGGATGAAGCAATAAAATCACAGCTTTTTAGATCTATATCAAATATTTTTTGTTTTTGATTAGATTTTGTAATAGCATTGATTCTATCTCTTATTCTTGCTGCTTTTTCAAAGTCCAAGTTTTCAGATGCTTTATCCATTTGCAATTGAAGCTTCTTTATTGATAAATTATTTCCATTTTGAATATATGATTTAGCTTGATTAATAATTTCATTAAATTCTTCTGGAGTAATATCATTATGACAAAGACCTATGCATTGATTTATATGATAATTTAGACAAGGTCTCATAGGTTTTCTTTTTTCATTAAATTTGTATTTACAGGTTGGTAATTTAAATACTTTATTGACTTCATCTACAGTTTGAGTAGCAATAAAAGAACTTGTATATGGACCAAAGAATTCACCAGTTTTATCTACATTTTTTTCAGCAGTAATTTTCGGGTACAAATCATTCGAAATTTTAATATAAAAGTATCCTTTATCATCCTTAAGCAATATATTATACTTAGGTTTATGCTGTTTAATTAAACTGCATTCCAAAATCAATGCTTCATATTCACTGTCAGTTACAATAAAATCGTAATCATAAACATTTTCAACCATGTGTAAAACCTTTGGTGTATGACTCGAATTATGTCTAAAGTAACTGCTTACTCGGTTTTTTAAATTTTTAGCTTTACCTATATATATAATATCGTTATTTTTATTCTTCATTAAATAAACACCCGGCGAAATTGTCAATTTGGACGTCTTTTGCTGAAGAAAAGGCAATCGTTCATTCATAAATTCCTCCGGGTTTTTATCATTTGCTATTATCCTGCATTCTAATTTCTTTACGTTTTATTTTGCCGCCAATAGTTTTTGGCAATTCATTAACATATTCAATAATTCTTGGATATTTATAAGGCGCTGTAGTACGCTTTACATGTTCTTGTAATTCTTTAGTTAGTTCTTCGCTAGGAGTATATTCTTTAGCTAACACAACTGTTGCTTTTACTACTTGACCGCGAATCGGATCCGGAGCAGAAGTTATTGCACATTCGACTACCGATGGATGTTCTATCATTGCGCTTTCTACTTCAAATGGACCTATGCGGTAACCGGAACATTTTATTACATCATCATTTCTGCCCATAAACCAATAATATCCGTTTTCATCACGCACAGCCATATCGCCGGTGTCATAATATTCCCCGCCAAGAGCTTTATCAGTTAGTTCAGGATTATGATAATAACCTGTAAATAATCCTATAGGAAGCTTTTTATTGACCCCATAAATTACAATTGTTCCTTCTTCACCCGGTTTGCAGTCATTTCCATCATTGTTAATAAGCCGTATATCATACAAAGGTGATGGTTTTCCGGTAGAACCTGCCGATGGTTCCATCCATTTAAAATTAGCAATTAAAACAGTTCCTTCCGTTTGACCGAAACCTTCACGAAGTTTTAATCCGGTTAATTTATACCAATCATTGAATACCTGCGGATTTAAAGGTTCGCCTGCAATACAGCATGTTTTTATATTTGATAAATCAAACTTTGAAACATCTTCCTGTAACATAAATCTAAACATAGTAGGAGGAGCACAAAAAGTAGTAACTTTATATTCGGTTATTTTTTCAAGCAGTTTAAGCGGAATAAATTTATCCATATCATAACAAAAAATTACTGCTCCGCAAATCCATTGTCCATATATTTTTCCCCAGCCAAATTTTGCCCAACCTGAGTCCGAAACACTCATATGAAGTTTATTTTCCTGTACTTGCTGCCAATATTTTGCAGTTACTATATGACCTAAAGGATGCGCAAAGTTATGTTTAACCATTTTAGGCATACCAGTAGTACCGGAAGTAAAATAAATAAGCATTGTATCGTCCCATTTATTTGCTTCTTCATTAACAGGACGTTCAAATATATCTGAGAATTTCTGAATTTCATCTTCAAAATAATCCCATGTACTATATTTTTCTCCTACAACAATTTTATGCTTTAACGACGGTATATCACAGTCAGCAGATTCTATTTGATTAATTACAAAATCATCATTTATACTGACTATAGCAGTAATTTCAGCAGCGTTTCCTCTGTATACTATATCTTTAGCTGTAAGCTGTAAAGAACCAGGTATAACTATTGCACCTATTTTATGAAGAGCAACAGCACATATCCAATATTCCCATCTTCTGCGTAAAATAAGCATTACAACGGAACCCTTGCTTATACCTATACTTTTGAAATAGTTTGCCGCTTTATTTGACAATTTAGATATATCAGTAAATGTAAATTTATATTCCTCATTATGATCATTACACCATACTAAAGCTAATTTTTCCGGTTCCTGTTTAGCCCATTCATCAACAATATCATAACCAAAATTAAAATTTTCAGGTACATTTACTTTATAGTTTTCTTTAAAATCTTCATAATTATCAAATTCTATTCTAGGTAAAAATCTATTTAGTAACATATTAATTCTTCCTGTATTTTATTTGATTTTAATGCTTTCTGACCAATATCTTTTCTATAGTGCATTTTATCAAAATGTATTTTAGAAACAGAATTATATGCAATATCAAGTGCGACATTCAGCTTATCTGATATCGCAGTAACTCCTAATACTCTTCCGCCGGATGTATAAAATTTTTGATTTTCAAGCTTTGTACCTGCATGAAAAACCAAAGAATTATTTAATTGTCCCTTTTCGTCCAAACCGGTTATTTCAACTCCTGTTTCATATTTTTTAGGATATCCCCCGCTTGCCATAATAATACATGCGGCAGATTGATTTTTCCATTTAATATCTAATTGATCTAATGTTTCATTTATAACAGCATTAATTATATCAACTAAATCGGTGTCAAGTAAAGGAAGAACAACCTGAGTTTCCGGATCTCCAAAACGGCAATTATATTCAATTACCTTTGGACCGTTTTCTGTTATCATTAAACCAAAATAAAGACAGCCTTTAAATGTTCTGTTTTCTTTTGACATTGCTTTAATTGTAGGGATAAAAATTGACTTCATACACACATCAGCAATGTTTTTTGTATAATATGGATTTGGTGCAACAGTTCCCATTCCGCCGGTATTTAATCCTTCATCATTATCCAGTGCACGTTTATGATCCATAGAAGATACCATAGGTGAAATTGTCTTACCGTCTGTAAAACACAATACAGATACTTCCGGACCTGTTAAAAATTCTTCTATAACAATATTAGAACCGCTTTTTCCAAAAATCTGATCTTCCATAATAGATATTACAGCGTCTTTTGCCTCATCAAAATTCTGAGCAATTATGACTCCCTTACCTAAGGCCAATCCATCTGCTTTAATAACAGCAGGATATTTATTTTCATTTTTTAAATATTCTATTGCCGCAGCTGAATTTGAAAAAATTTCATATTTAGCTGTAGGTATACCATATTTTTTCATAAGATCTTTTGAAAAAACTTTACTGCCTTCAATAATAGCTGCTGCTTTATTAGGTCCGAAAGCTTTAATGCCTTCGGCTTTTAATGCATCAACCATACCGAGAACTAGTGGATCGTCCGGAGCAACAACAACCATATCAACAGATAATTCTTTAGCAAGCTTTACAACACCGTCTATATCGGTTGCATTAACTGAAAAGCATTGTGCATATTTCTTTATACCACCGTTTCCCGGGGTACAGTATAATTTATTAATTTTTTGACTTTCAGCAAGTTTCATTATAATTGCATGTTCCCTGCCGCCGCCGCCGACAACCAATACGTTCATATTTTATCTCCTTAACATATTAATTATATAACTTAAAAAAATTAATGATGGAAAAGACGTATTCCTGTAAAAGCCATAGCCATATTATATTTATTGCAGGTTTCAATTACATTGTCGTCTCTTATAGAACCTCCTGGTTCTGCAATATATAATACACCGCTTTTTTTAGCTCGTTCAATATTATCGCCGAATGGGAAAAATGCATCGGAACCAAGGCATACATCAGTATTTTTTTCAAGCCATTCTTTTTGTTCGCCCTTAGTAAATACCGGTGGTTTTTCCTTAAAAATATTTTGCCATGCACCGTCAGCTAAAACATCCATATATTCATCGGAAATATAAACATCAATAGCATTGTCGCGATCAGGTCTTCTGATATTATCAACAAATTTCAGATTCAAAACCTGTGGAGACTGACGCAGCCACCATATATCTGCTTTATTGCCTGCCAATCTGGTACAATGAATTCTTGACTGTTGACCGGCACCGATACCGATTGCCTGTCCGTTCTTTACGTAACAAACTGAATTAGACTGTGTATATTTTAATGTGATTAGCGATATAAGCAAATCACGTTTTTTATCTTCAGGAATCTCTTTATTATCGGTAACAATATTTTGAAGAAGTTCATTATTAATTTTTAAATTATTTCTTCCCTGTTCAAATGTTATTCCGAAAACCTGTTTAGTTTCAATTTCTTCCGGAACATAATTAGGATCAATTTTTATTATATTATATGTGCCTTTTCTCTTGGACTTTAAAATTTCTAATGCTTCATCTGTATAATCAGGAGCAATAATGCCGTCAGAGACTTCTCGCTGAAGCATTTTAGCAGTTGGTACGTCACAGGTATCAGATAACGCAACAAAATCGCCGTATGAAGACATTCTGTCAGCGCCTCTGGCTCTTGCATAAGCACATGCCATTGGTGAAAGATCTTCAAGATCATCAACAAAATAAACTTTTTTCAGAGTTTCATCCAAAGGAATACCCACAGCTGCTCCGGCAGGAGATACATGTTTAAATGAAGTTGCGGCACATAATCCGGTTGCTTCTTTAAGTTCTTTTACCAATTGCCAGCCATTAAAAGCGTCCAATAAATTAATATATCCCGGATTACCGTTTAATACCGTTATAGGTAATTCACCATTATTTATATAAATTTTAGAAGGCTTCTGATTTGGATTACATCCATACTTTAAAAACATTTCAGCAGACATAAAACTTCTCCTAACAATTTTTATTAATTATTTTTGATTCATATTTTCCGGTTTCTAAATTTATAAATCTGATAAATAACGAAACTTTATTATCAGAATTTAAGTTATTCCATAGTAATTGAGAAAATTCTTCTATACTATCAGGAATTGAAATAAGCTTTGGTTCTCCTTCAAAACTCGGAAGAGGATTACCATCACTCATATATGTATGGATAAAGTGTCCTTCACCATTTATTGGATTATTATATGAGAATGTAAATCTGCTGCAGGATTCCGGATTTCCGTCAGCACTTTTTAAAATTGAAAGCGCATAGTTGAAAGTTTTATTTGGTTCAACCTTTATTATACCCGAAATTCTTGGAGTATAGTTTGGAGCGTCAGGTTCAAACTCTCTTGTTCGCAAAGCCTGTTCAAAAGTAAGCTGATTATTCATTAAATCATAAATGGTATCTGTTTGATCACCGTTTGTTACTATGGTTTTATTTCCCAATACTCTTACAGGAGAATAAATTATAAGACTAGGATCAGACAATTTTTCCGGATCAAATGCCTGCGTCCTAATACCTTCGCCATCTTCTACAAATACTCTGTTACGGCTGTTTTCACTGCGTCCCATTATAAAATATGCTGTAACCGCATTTTTACCATTTTCAGATTTTCCGATTATGATTCCTCTCCCCGGGTAAGAATTACCGGTGAGTTCCATTGCAATATCAATTTTATTCATAATATTCCCTTCTTTGTTATTTCAAAATAAATGTATATATAATTTGCTTTAAGTACAGAAATATTGTTTTTTAACTTAATCTTCCTTTATGTATGCTTTGCCATTATTAATTTCAATTCTATCCTGACAAAATAACGAAACAGTTTCAGGAAGAATTTTCCATTCTGCTTCCTGCATAATACGCTTTTGAAGTTTTTCCGGAGTATCATCATTTTTAACAGCAACTGCTTTCTGCATAATGATAGCGCCTGCGTCTGCAATTTCATTTACAAAATGCACAGTAGCTCCGCTTATTTTAACTCCATATTTTAATGCTTCTTCATGTACTTTTAAACCATAAAATCCTTGACCGCAGAATGATGGTATCAAAGCAGGATGAACATTTATTATTTTATAAGGATAAGCCTTAACGATACTTTTATCAAGAATAGTCATAAATCCTGCAAGAACAATTAAATCAGCATATTCTTCATAGAGGGCTTCCAAGACTGCCTCGCTGTAGCTTTTATTATCTTTATATGATTTTCTTGGAATTATTCTGGTAGGAATACCGTTTTCTTTTGCTCTTACCAATGCGTATGCATTGGGATTTGATGAAATTACACACGATATTTTGCCGCCGATAATTTGTCCATTATTCTGAGCGTCAATAAGCGCCTGTAAATTAGTTCCTCCTCCGGAAACTAAAACAATAATATTTTTCAAGGGCTTATCTGATATATTCATAATTTACCTCGCTTAATTAATAATAACACCTTCATCGCTATTAACCAGTTCGCCTAAAATATATGCTTCAACACCTGAATTATTTAAAATTTCAACCGCTTTATCAGCATTATTTTTATCAACAGATACAGTCATTCCCACACCCATATTAAACGTATTAAACATGTCTCTTTCCGGAATATGACCTGTTCTTGCAATCAAGTCGAATATAGGAAGAATCTGAACATTATTTCTGCAGATTTGTGCAGATATACCTTTTGGCAGTGAACGGGGAATATTTTCATAAAATCCTCCGCCTGTAATATGAGAAATTGCTTTAACATTAACTTGTTCAAGTAATGAAAGAATTGGTTTTACATAAATTTTTGTAGGCGTGAGTAAAGAATCGCCAAGTGTTGTTCCAAGATCAGAGAAATGTCTTGCCAGAGTTTGTTCATTGACCGTAAAAACTTTTCTTATTAATGAAAAACCATTAGAATGTACTCCGCTGGATTTTATTGCAATCAATATATCCCCAGCTTTTTGAGTTTCCGGCTTCAGTATTTTTTCCTTGTCTACAACCCCTACTGCAAATCCTGCTACATCATACTCATCAACAGGATAAAAACCCGGCATTTCAGCTGTTTCGCCGCCGATAAGCGCACATCCTGACTGTACACATCCGTCTGCGATGCCGGATACTATTTCTGCTACCTTTTCAGGATAATTTTTACCGACAGCAATATAATCAAGGAAAAACTGAGGTTTTGCACCACAGCAAATTATATCGTTGACGCACATAGCAACACAATCAATACCAATTGTATCATGCTTGTCCATTAAAAAAGCAATTTTTAATTTGGTGCCGACGCCGTCTGTACCTGAAACAAATACAGGTTTTTTTATACCTGTCAGGTCAGGCTCAAATAAGCCTCCAAAACCACCGATACCGGATATAACGCCGTCTGTAATAGTTTTTTGAACATGAACTTTCATCAGTTCAACAGCTTTGTAACCAGCTGTAACATCAACACCGGCCTTTTTATAACTTTCAGAAAAGCTTTTCATTAAATGATCCTCCAAAAATTTATTTATTCGTCAATTTTACGTTCAAATTTATCTTTGGGCATTTCTTTAGGAACTCTTATAGGATATTCTCCCGTAAAGCATCCTGTACAGAAATTACATTTTGCATTTTCAGCAATATTTTTAACCCCTTCAATACTTAGATATCCCAATGAATCGGCGCCTATTTCTTTTGCAATTTCCTCAATACTCATCTGACAGGCAATTAAATTTTCTTTACTGTCGATGTCAATGCCAAAGTAACATGGATTTGTAAACGGCGGACTGGATATACGCATATGAACTTCTGTTGCTCCGGCTTCACGTATAAGATTAACTATTCTTGCACTTGTTGTGCCGCGTACAATACTATCATCAATCAATACTACCCTTTTTCCTTTGACAACATCTTTAATTACATTCAGTTTTATTCTAACCGAATTAGACCGCTGAGACTGGCTAGGCTGAATAAAAGTTCTGCCGACATACCGATTTTTTATAAATCCAACGCCGTATGGTATTCCGGACGCCATTGAAAATCCCAAAGCAGCGTCAAGACCACTGTCCGGAACACCCACAACAACATCCGCTTCTACCGGAGATTCCTGCCATAATTTTTTTCCTGCGTTTAATCTTGCCTGGTGTACGCTCGAACCTTCAATAACAGAGTCGGGACGTGCAATATACACATATTCAAATACACACATGGAGGTTTTTTGACCACAATGGGTTTTTAAAGAATGCGCTCCGTTTTTATCAACAATGATAATCTCTCCCGGTTCAACATCTCTGATAAATCGTGCACCAATGCTGTCCAAAGCACAGCTTTCAGAAGCAAAAACAATAGCGCCCGTTTCCGTTTCACCCATACAAAGCGGTCTGAATCCCTGAGGATCTCTTGCAGCTATGAGTTTTTTAGGAGACATGATAACAAGAGAATATGCTCCCTTAAACTTATACATAGCCTGTTCAACTGCTTTTTCAATAGACGGCTGAATTAACCTTTGTTCTGTTATTGCATATGAAATTACTTCAGTATCATTTGTATTGTGAAATATTCCGCCGTTTAATTCATATTTTTCACGTAAATCTCTTGCATTGACAAGATTTCCATTGTGAGCTATAGCCATAGGTCCTTTTATGTGCCTGACAACTAAAGGCTGAGCATTTGATCGATTGGATTTACCCGTAGTAGAATATCTTACATGTCCTATAGCTATGTTACCCATACCAAGTTTTCTCAGATTCCCTTCATTAAAAACATCAGGAACAAGACCAAGATCTTTATGATATGACAAAATACCTTTGTCATTTACAACAATTCCGCAGCTTTCCTGTCCTCGGTGTTGTAAAGCATATAATGCAAAGTATGTCTGAGATGCGACATCCATAGTATCTTTACTGTATATACCGAATACGCCGCATTCTTCTTTTATTTGATCAAACATAAATTTTACTCCATTCAGATGAAAAAATTATTCTCCCAGAAGTCTTTTCATAATTTCTTTATATGCGTCTTCCTCGCCGCCCATATTTCTTCTGAATCTGTCCTTATCAAGCTTTTCATGAGTAACGCTGTCCCAGAAACGGCATGTGTCAGGAGAAATTTCATCTGCCAGTACAATAGTGCCGTCAGATGTCTTGCCGAATTCCAGCTTAAAATCAATTAATTCAATATTAAGATCCTTTAAATATTCAGAGAGTATATCATTAATTTTAAGTGCGTAAGATGCAATCAAATCCAATTCATCTTTTGTACACCATTCCATTGCCATTATATGATATTCATTTACCATTGGATCTCCAAGATCATCATCTTTATAACAGTATTCTAAAACTGTTTTGTTTAGTTTTATACCCTCGTCTAAACCTATTCTTTTGGACAGTGAGCCTGCGGCTATATTTCTTACTATTACTTCGAGAGGTACGATTGTTACACGTTTTACAATTGTTTCACGGTCTGAAATTTCTTCGACAAGATGAGTAGGTATACCATTTTTTTCTAGAAGTTTCATAAGATGATTAGTCACCCTATTATTAATGACCCCTTTATTATTTATGGTACCTTTTTTTTCACCGTTGAATGCTGTAGCATCATCTTTGTAATCGACAATAACATAGTTGTCATTATTTGTTGCAAAAACCTTTTTGGCTTTGCCTTCATAAAGCTGTTCTGTTCTAACAATATTTTCCATTTAACTTTCCTCCAAATTAAATTAAATTATTTATTTCCTGAGAAATTTTTTTATCTTTAGCTTTAACTGATTCTGACATTTGTTTTTTCATATCAACAAGTTTATCTGATAATTCTTTATCAGATAATGCAAGAATCTGTACAGCAAGAATCGCAGCGTTTACCGCACCGTCAATTGCCACAGTTGCTACAGGTATGCCGCTTGGCATCTGAACAGTTGAAAGTAAAGCGTCAAGACCGTCTAAGGTTGATGATTTTATTGGAATTCCAATTACAGGAAGCGTTGTATGAGCTGCTAAAACTCCCCCCAAATGCGCTGCTTTACCGGCTGCGGATATTATTACTCCAAAACCGTTTTCCTGAGCATGCTTGGAAAATTCAGCCGCATCTTCAGGAGTACGGTGTGCTGACATTACATGCACTTCAAACGGAACATTAAATTCCTTAAGTTTTTGAACAGCTTGTTTAACAACGGGAAGATCGCTGTCGCTCCCCATAATAACAGCAACTTTTTTACTCATAATTTAATCACCTTTTCCATTTTATAATTCTTCTTTATTAATACTTTTTAATATCATTGAATCGCCGTCTTTAATAACCATCAGCGACAATAAAGATTTTAAATTTTTTATATTTTTTTCATGATTCTTATAATCATAAATTACTTCTACAGATAAGATATATGTATATTCTTCCGAAATAAACTTTTCAATTTTTACATTTGATATATTTTTAATTTCACAATTATTAAAAAAATTATTTAGTGAAAGAGACGAATAGTATTGATCATTGGTTATCTTTTTAATTTCCTCCATATTATTTGAGGTAAGAGCCTCAAAATATGTGCACATGATATTAAAAATATCAAATAAATCATCTGAATTTGTCTGCTCTATTAATTCAGCATTATTAACATCAAATGTAATATTAATTTCTGATTTTATTTTTCGTGAGAATTTAATTTCCGAACATATTATTTTATTATTATCATTTAAGAAAATATAGTCTCCAGAATCATTTGATAAAGTTAATTTTTTATTGTCTTTATCATATTGATATTTCAACCATTTTTTATCAGTAATTAAGTTACCGCATGTATCAAACACAGAAAAGCCCGTTTCATTTTCAAAATAACCTATTAAATAATCGTTATCGACAGAAATAAATTTGGTATAAATAAATGGAGTAATATAATTTTCATCACTATCGATTATACCCATTTTAAGAACGTCATTTATCTTTTTTTGAACGGCAAATCGATTTGAATTCAGAATATAAATGTTATCCCATTGCGGCTCAATAACCGACCTGCCTTCACTATCAACAATACCCAACATACCATCGTCATTTCTAATAATTTTATAGTTAGTTTTATCAGTACTGAGATCAGTAATAATATTTGAATCCAGATAAGCCTGATTATTTTCTTTATTAACATCATAATAAAATTTAATTAATGCCGCTAACATAACAACTAAAGTACAGAACAAAAAAATAAACATTAATTTTATATGCCAGTTCATTTTATTGTTTTTGTCACTGATATTTATTTTATTAATCTTTTTCATTTTTATCTTTTACAAATTGTTCAGTTTCCTTTATCAAATACACTGGTCTTTGCTTAGTTTCAAGATAAGTTTTAGATAAATATTGTCCAAGAATACCTATACAAAAAAGCTGTAAACCGCCCACAAAGAAAATTGCACAAACAATAGTCGGGTACCCCTGAACATCTTCTCCAAATACAAGCGTTTTAATAACAATGGCAATAATTATTATAAATGCAATCAGACAGCTTAATATGCCGAGAAGAGAAGCCAAAGCAAGCGGCGCAGTTGAAAAAGCAAAAATACCTTCAAGTGAATATGAGAATAACTTACTGAATGACCAGGCTGTAGTACCCGCAGCTCTTTCAACATTTTCATATTCTATATACTTGACATTAAATCCTACCCAGCTGAAAATTCCCTTTGAAAAGCGATTATATTCTTTCATAGACAATATTGAATCAACCATCTGACGCGTCATAAATCTAAAATCCTGAGCGCCGTCTACTATTTCAGTCTGGGAAATTTTATTCATGATTTTATAGAATTTTCTTGCAAACCATGAACGTATTTTAGATTCGCCTTTTCTGTTTATTCTGCGTGTAGTAGCACAGTCATATCCATGATTTTTAACATAATCATACATTTTGGGAATATATGCAGGAGGATGCTGCAAGTCAGCGTCCATAATAACCACATAATCACCTTTTGAATTTTCAAGACCGGCATACATTCCTGCTTCTTTGCCAAAATTTCGGGAAAAAGAAATATAACGGACATGTTTATCCTTATAAGCTAATTCCCTAAGCATATTTAAAGTATTATCTTTTGAACCGTCATTTATAAATAACAATTCAAAATCCAGCTGAGAATTACCAACTTTCATGTCATTCATAGTTTTTGTAATCTCATCGTAGAACATCGGAAGAACTTCCTGTTCATTATAACAAGGGACAATAATTGAAATCAATTCCATGTAAAAGCTCCTAACACCTAACAATACTATAATATAATACAACAATTTTCACAAAATTGCAAGAGGATTTTTGCTTTTATCTAAATATTATAATTAATTAAAACAACAAACAATAAAGAATATTTTTTATTTTTTTTGAAAATATAATTTTATGACTTTATAAAAACAGGATTTTAAAATGAATAAGAATAAATGTATTTGCATATCTGCGTTGTCTGGACTAATATCAGCATTGTCATTTAATATTAATTGTTTATGGTTTGCCATATTTTTTTCTATTTCACCGGTTTTTTATGTAATTTTAAAATATAAATGCCATACGAAATTAATTTTGTTTAATTTTACATTTATATTTTATTGTATTTCAGACATATGGATTTTATCAATTGGAGTTAATTATTTTGAAAATAAGTATTTAGGAATTATTATATCAGTTATTTTACTATTAATTATTTCAATTTTATTATCAATAATATTTATACTTCCATTTACTATTTATAAAAATACAAATTATATATTTACAGATATTTTAATTTTAAGTTTTTTATATATATTTGGAGAATGGCTGCAAGGACAATTCGTCCCATTTGCATTTCCCTGGAACAGACTATGCAATATTGTTGTTAAAGATATAAAATTTATACAAACTGCAAGTATTCTAGGCGGATTATTTATTACTTTCCTAATATTATTAATTAATTTTATGATTGCTTGTTTTTTTATTTATAAAAAGAAAAAATCATATATATTTTTAATTTTTGCATTAAATATATATTTGTTAAATACTATTGCTGGAGAAATAATTATTCAAGGTACACAAAATAACAGTGAAGCTGAAAATGTTTTATTGGTACAGGGTAATTTTTCAAAAAAAGAAAAATGGAATACAGCGCCGGAAGACATTTTAGATAAATATTTAAAATTGACGGATAAAAATTTAGATAATAACACTAAATTAGTTATTTATCCTGAAACTGCATTATCAAGAGGTATATTTGAAAATAATTTATTAAAACAAAAGCTTTTTGAATTTTGTAATGAAAAAAATATAACTATATTATTCGGCGCTCAGTACAATAAAGGAGAATACCAATATAATGCCTGTGCGGCAGCGTACCCCAATAAACAATATTCAAAAATATATTTTAAACAAATTTTAGTACCGTTCGGAGAATATAATCCATTTTTTACTGAAAGTAATATTCAATTTATATCAAATCCATTTACTAAAGGAGATGAATCAATTTTAATTGAAACAGAAATAGGTAAATTAGGATGCGGTATTTGTTTTGAATCAATATTTCCGGATCATATATCTAAAAATTCGGCTCTAGGCGCTGAAGCAATTGTTATACTGACAAACGATTCTTGGCTTGGAAGAAAGATACCTCTTTACCAACACCATTCACATTCAATTTTAAGAGCAGTTGAAAATAAAAAATATGTAATTAACTGTACAAATACAGGGGTATCTTCTGTCATATCTGCAAATGGCGAAGTAATTGAAAAAACAAATATAAATTGTTCTGACACTGTTTCAGCTGATATTTATACAAATAGTAATATAACATTTTATACTAAATATGGAGATATAATAATTATTCCAGCGTGCTTTATAGTCTTATGGTTATGTTTAAAAACAATATATATAAAAATTGCAGAGATTATTTTATTTGTTAAATTTAAAAAATCTTTAAAATTATACAAATAAAAGTTAATTTTTTCTTGCATATTGTTTTTATTTAGGTTATAATATATATGATTATTGAATTTATTAAGAGGTATCCAATATGAAACATGGTTTTGTTAAAATTGCATGCGCTACTCCGGATTTAAAAGTTGCAGATTGTGAATATAATGCAGGTTGTATTATAAATATGATAAAAGATGCACATGAAGCCGGGGTTATGCTGTGTTCTTTTCCGGAACTTTCTATAACCGGATATACCTGCGGTGATTTGTTTTTTCAAAAAGCTTTACTTGATTCAGCCGCTCTTTCTTTAAATAAAATTATAAACGATACCGCTGATTACGATATGATAAATATTGTCGGTCTTCCTTATTCTTTTGAAGGTAAAATTTATAATTGCGCTGCTGTTTTTCAAAAGGGAAAGTTGTTAGCTTTAATTACTAAAAAAAATATTCCAAACTATTCTGAATTTTATGAAGCAAGACATTTTACTCCGGGTATAAAAAATTCTCAAACTATATTTTATGGTAAGTCTGTTCCTATAGGAACAAACTATATTTTTAATTGTAAGAATATGCCTGAATTTATTTTTGGAATTGAAATCTGTGAAGATTTGTGGGTTACAGATTCTCCTTCCATTATGCTCGCTAAAGAAGGCGCTAACATTATTGTAAATTTATCTGCGAGTAATGATATAATCGGAAAATCAGATTACAGAAGAATTATAGTTAAAGCACAATCAGGAAGTTTACTGTGCACTTATATGTATGCCAATGCTGGTATAGGCGAATCAACAACAGACATGGTTTATTCAGGACATAGTATTATATCGGAAAATGGAGCATTATCAGTTGAATCAGAAAGATTTTCCAATGGAATAATTATTTTTGATACAGATCTTCAAAAAATTGAATCAGAAAGAAAACGTTCAAATACATTTCAGAAATCATCATTAATGGAGAACGAAAAATATATTAAAATTCCATTTGACATTAAAATGCATGATGTACAAATAAATAATAAAATCTCTCCTACCCCATTTGTTCCGTTATCTGTCGAAGATATTCACTCTAGATGTAAAGAGATATCGGCTATGCAGTCAATCGGTCTTGCTAAGAGAATTAAACATACTAATTGTAATAATGCAATTATAGGATTATCCGGCGGACTTGACTCAACTCTTGCCCTTATTGTAACCGTAAACGCATTTAAACACCTTAATTTAAATCCAAAGGATATTATTGCTGTGACAATGCCTTGTTTCGGTACTACAGATCGAACTTACAGCAATGCATGCAAGCTTGCTGAACAATACGGAGCAACACTTAAAGAGATAAATATTAGAAACAGCGTAATTCAACATTTTTCAGATATTGGTCACGACATTAATAATCATGATGTTACCTATGAAAATTCTCAGGCAAGAGAAAGAACACAGATATTAATGGATATTGCCAATCAAAATAATGGATTGGTCATCGGGACAGGCGATTTATCTGAACTTGCACTTGGCTGGTCAACATACAATGGCGATCATATGTCAATGTATGCGGTGAATGCATCTATTCCTAAAACCCTAGTTAGATATCTGGTCAAGTATGAAGCGGATTGTTCCGAAAACGAATTAAAAAACACTCTATATGACATTTTGGATACCCCGGTAAGTCCTGAATTGCTTCCGCCTGATGAAAATGGTATTATTTCTCAAAAAACTGAAGATCTGGTAGGACCTTATGAATTACATGATTTTTTTCTTTATTACATGGTCAGATTCGGGTTTTCACCTGAAAAAATATTTAGAATCGCTCTTTTGGCATTTAAGGGACAATACGATGAAAATACCATATTAAAATGGGAAAAAATATTTTATAAACGTTTCTTTTCACAGCAATTTAAACGTTCTTGTCTTCCGGATGGTCCAAAGATAGGAAGCGTTGCCTTATCGCCCAGAAGTGATTTCAGAATGCCAAGTGACGCATCAGTTAATGTTTGGCTGTCAGAACTTGAAAATATTAATTAATACGGTAATTACCGTATTAATTATACATAAATGGAGGACTAAATATGAATTACAAAGAAAGCTTTATTAAATTTATGGTAGAAAGCGGAGTTCTTACTTTTGGCGATTTTACTCTTAAAAGCGGAAGAAAAGCTCCGTATTTTGTAAATACCGGAAACTATAACACCGGTGCGCAGCTGGCACGTCTTGGAGAATATTATGCTCAATGTATTAAAGAAAATAATGTTCAGGTTGATACACTTTTTGGACCTGCATATAAGGGTATTCCCCTTGCAACTGCATGCAGTATTGCTTTGTTTAATAAATACGGTATTGATGTAAATTATGCTTTTGACAGAAAAGAAGCTAAAGACCATGGTGAAGGCGGCGTCATTGTTGGACGTAAAATGGAAGATGGTGAAAAAATCGCAATAATTGAAGATGTAATTACCGCAGGCACTGCTATAAGAACTGTTTTACCCCTTCTTAAAGAACAAGCTGATGTGGATATTACAGCATTAATAATTTCGGTTGACAGAATGGAAAAAGGAAAGGGCGAATTATCGGCAGTTCAGGAAGTTAAGAAGGATTTTGGTATAAATGTATACTCTATTGTTACAATGGAAGATATCATTGACGCTATAAAAAATGATATAATTCCGGGTAAAGAATATCTTGATAAAATGATAGAATATAGAAATATATACGGTGTCTGAGTAAAAAATATTTTTTGTTATCTTGACAATATCTGTTTTATATGCTAACATAATAAAAAAGTAATGATGGGAATAGTAGTCTTTATCTATGATTTTCAGAGAATCCTTGGTTGGTGAAAAAGGATATTCATAAACTGACGAATACGCCCCTGAACTGATAATCTGAAATAAAAGTAGGATTATTCGGGTACGCCCGTTAAAGCGTTTTAAGGTCGGGTTTTTATTCGATAAACTGAGGTGGTACCACGGTAAAAAATTATCGTCCTCTGATGAGTATATGCTCATTGGAGGACTTATTTTATTATTGAAAGGATTTAGAAAAAATGACATTATTTGAAGAACTTAAAAGAAGAGGTCTTTTAGCGCAGCTTACTGACGAAGACGAAATCAAAGAACTTATAAACAATGGAAAAGCAACATTCTATATTGGTTTTGATCCTACTGCCGATTCTCTTCATGTTGGACATTTTATGGCTCTGTGCCTTATGAAAAGACTTCAAATGGCAGGAAATAAACCTATCGCTCTTCTTGGAGGCGGTACTGCAATGATAGGTGATCCGTCAGGAAAAACTGATATGAGAAAAATGATGACAAAAGAAACAATAAATCATAACGTTGAATGTTTTAAAAAACAAATGAGCAGATTTATTGACTTTTCAGACGGAAAGGCTTTAGTTGTAAATAACGGTGACTGGCTTCTTGATCTAAATTATGTTGATATTTTGCGTGAAGTTGGAGCACATTTTAGTGTTAATAAAATGCTTACATTTGAGTGTTATAAGCAAAGAATGGAAAGAGGTCTTACTTTCCTTGAATTTAATTATATGATTATGCAAAGCTATGACTTTTATAAGCTCTATACAGATTACGGTTGTAATATGCAGTTCGGCGGTGACGATCAGTGGGCTAATATGCTTGGCGGAACGGAGCTTATCAGAAAGAAACTTGGTAAGGACGCCTATGCAATGACTATTACTCTTCTGCTTAATTCTGAAGGTAAAAAAATGGGTAAAACAGAAAAAGGCGCTGTATGGCTTGATCCTGAAAAAACTTCACCTTATGATTTCTTCCAGTACTGGAGAAATGTTGATGACAACGATGTTATTAAGTGTCTTAAAATGCTGACCTTTGTACCTATTGAAGAAATTGAAAATATGGAAAGAACAATGAAAGGTGCAGAGCTTAATAAGGCTAAAGAAATATTGGCTTATGAGTTGACCAAATTAGTCCATGGCAGCGAAGAAGCCGATAAGTGTATTAAAGCCGCAAGAGATGTTTTTTCCGGTGCAGGAAACAGTGAAAATATGCCTACTACCAGTATTAATGCAGATGAGCTGGAAAACAATGAGATTGGAATACTGACTTTACTTGTAAAAACAGGACTTGCATCTTCTAACGGGGAAGGAAGAAGACTTGTTCAGCAGGGAGGAATTTCTGTTAATGATACTAAAATAATTGATCCCACTGTAAAAATTGATTTGTCAAATGAGATAATTATAAGAAAAGGTAAAAAAGTATTTCATAAAGCTGTTAAGGCATAAATTATGATAAAAATAAATAGAAAATACTTAGGGATATTTTATATAATTGTATCTGCATTTTGTTTTGCGCTAATGAACACTTTTGTACGTCTTTCCGGCGATATACCTACAGTTCAGAAAAGTTTTTTTAGAAATCTTATTGCATTGATGTTTGCTTTTGTTCTTTTAAAGAAAAATAAAGTAGAAATCAAGTGGCATAAGGGAAATCTTAAATTTCATTTTATCCGTTCAATTGCAGGAACTATAGGAATATTATGTAATTTTTATGCAGTTGACCACATGGTTTTGTCTGATGCGTCTATGTTAAATAAAATGTCACCATTCTTTGCAATAATTTTTTCTTTAATATTTTTAAAAGAAAAGGTTTCATTGACTCAGGTAATAATTGTAATCTCTGCTTTTTTAGGAAGTTTATTTATTATTAAACCAACATTTATAGGTATGGAATTTTTTCCGGCCGTTATCGGTTTTTTAGGCGGTATGGGAGCGGGTGCTGCATATACTACGGTTAGGTATCTTGGTCAAAACGGTGAAAATGGAACGTTTATTGTATTCTTTTTTTCTTTATTTTCATGTTTAGTGACACTTCCCTATTTATTAATAAATTTTCATTCTATGACTATAGTACAAATGATTTATCTAATATGTGCAGGATTGACGGCTGCCGCAGGTCAGTTTTCAATTACTGCTGCATATCGCTGTTCACCAGCAAAAGAAATATCGGTATATGATTACACTCAGATCATTTTTTCAGCAATACTAGGTCTGATTATTTTTCAGCAAATTCCTGATATGTATAGTATTATAGGCTATATTATTATAATTATATCAGCAGTAATAATGTTTGTTTTAAATAACAGGAATCGAGATAATTATAACTAAAACCGAATATATTTATATGAAATGGATATGATATATTTGAGGTGATAAAATATGTCAAAACAAGGAATGAAACGTCCTGAAAGAACACATATAAAAAAACACAATGATGTTTCACCTGTACCGGAAATTCAAGGTAAAGCTAAACACGGTAAAACACATGTTAACCCTATCATAGCCGGAACATCATCACCATCACTTAAAGTATATCACTCCAGACCAACTTCCTTAAAAAATATTAAATCCGATCATGAAAAACCTATATCGCCAATTTATCCGGTTATTGATAATGATCTTGCTAGAGATAATATTGAAAATGATATTCCGGCTGCAGATTTACAAGATCTATAGTAACTAAATGCCCTTTGAATCAATCAGATTCAAAGGGCATTAAAAATATAATGTTAATATTTATTCTTCAATACCATCAATTGTATAAATGAATTTTACTTTACCATCCATGTTGTTTTCAATTCCTGAGAAGTTATTATACTCTTTTGAAAGATCTGTAAGCTTTTTAATTCTATCAATAAGTTCTTTTACATCATCATTATATACATGTGATATTTTATCTACTCCTTCTTTTTTAAACTTTTCCATTCCCTCTTTCAATTCCTTTGAACCGCTTTCAAGCTTTTTAGTTCCATCAGAGAATTCCGAAACTCCGCTTTTAAGTGAATACATACCATCCATAAGACTTCCGCTGCCTTCATATACTGCTGCTGCACCGCTTGTTAAAGCTCCAATGGAATTATAAAGCGTATCAGTACCGTTTTTTAAATTTTTTCCGCCTTCCTTAAGCTGAGAAAGACCACTTTTCAGTGAATCAGCGCCGGCATAAAGCGAATCAGCACCATCTTGTGCAAGTTTAACTCCTGATTTTAAATCCTCAGTACCGTCTTTTAAAGAATTATTAGCAGATGTAAGATTGCTAGTTCCATTAGTTAAATCTGATGCACCTTTATTTACCTTAATTACAGAATTATATAGTGTGTCGCTGCCTTTACTAATTTGTGTACTTCCCTCTTTTAAACTTGATAAAGCCTCATCAATGTCATTTACACCTTCAGCAAGCGCTGATGATCCTTCCTCTAAATTACCAATACCATCACTTAATGCAAAGGCTCCGTCAATAAGTTGAGTCGTACCATCTTTTAAAGCGCCCCCGTCTTTCATAGAAGCTGAAATTTCTTCCTGTCCGGCAATAGTCTGCTCCATAATACCTATCATTTGACCGACACTTTCATCTTGTGTCTGCTCATATACCGCTTTTAGCCCTTCGAGAACCTGTCTATTATAGCTTATAGTTTCGTCAAGACTAATACTTGCCTGATCAATTCCATCCGAAAGATTTCCAAGACCGCCTGACAAACTTTCTGCACCGCTGTTTAACTGATCAATACCGCCCAGGGCGTCTTCCATTCCTGATTTAAGCTGTTCAACGCCGTTTTGTACTGCGGATACGCCATCATCTAATTTTGATGCTGATTCAGATAATGTTTTTGAACCATTTTCCAACTGAGATGTTCCCTCCGACAAGCTTTTAGCTCCTGATTCTACTTGTTTAGAACCTTCCAGAACTGCTTCAACACCGTCATTCAAAGCTGAAGCACCATCCAATATAGGTGAAAATCCCTCAGATAAACTCTTAGCTCCTTCCGCAAGATTTTCTGAACCAGTTTTTGCAGAATTTATTCCTTCATACAACGCTGCTGCTCCATCAGATACCGAACCTACGCCGTTTTCAAGTATTTCAGAACCGTATGCAAGCTCCCCAGCACCGTCGTTAAGCTCAGAAGTTCCGCTGTAAAGCTGAGATATACCGTCTTCCAGTGTTCCAGTACCATCCATTAGAGATTTGATACCATCATAAAGCTCTGAGGAACCGTCTGTAAGCTTCTCGGCCGCATCGGTCATTTCACTTATTTTTTTATCTAAATCATCAATATCATTAACATCATCCATATCTATACCAGAAAATAATTCGTTAGTTGCAACGGTAAATGAAGTTGAAATAGAAAAATCAGTTACATCAGCAGAAAATTCAAAATAATCCGGAATATTTATATCACTATCCTTTTGCTTATCCAATCCAAGACTTTCTGATAATCCGGGAACTGCCATACCTGTAATAATAAATCTTTCACCGTCAGAAATATACTGTCCGTTTGTTACTTCAATATTGCTGAATTTATCACTGTCAAGTATGGATGCTGATATCATAAGAAACGGTACATACATATCCGTATTTTTGCCTTTATATTTTACCGTTACTTTTTGATTATTTTCATAATCATAACGAACTGTAACTCTGCCGCTTTTTCCTAAAAGTTCATCAGATGATATTTCATTTCCGTCAAGATAATAAGTCAGTTTTACTGAAACCGGCAGCTCTTTATCTGTAGTTCCCTGATAATAAATATCTTCTCCCTGTGCATTCCATTCAACTTCACCATTGTTTATATGGAAACTTTCATCGCCTTTAACATTTTCAATATTGCTAAGCTCGGATTTATCTTTAATGCTGGAAAGACCGCTTTTGTTATCTAACCAGTCGCTAACGATAACATTTTTTTTATTACCTTGTGAATCAGCTACCACGTATACCGTTTCTTCTTTTATTACGTCGCTGCTTTTTTCTTCGGAATTCTGTGAAACAGAAACAGTTTCCTTTTGTGCTTTCGCAGCTGTTACTGCAAAAACGCCTGTTGAACCTGCTGATATAAGAATTGCCATTACTGCGGCAAGAACCCTTGTTAATTTTTTCATTGTAAGTACCTCCTTATGATTTTTTAGGCTTAAATCCCATTGATGTTTTACATATAAGTTTATCAAATAACATAAACATTGACGGTAAAACTAAAATTACTGTAAACATACTAATAATTGCACCTCTGGACATTAATATACAAAGGGAAGAAATCATATCCATTTTTGAATATAAACCCACTCCGATCGTTGCAGCAAAGAATCCTAATGCACTGACGATAATTGATTTCATAGATGTTGAAAGTGCGATGTAAACTGCTTCTTTTTTGTCCTTGCCTCTTGACCTTTCCTTCTTGTATCTTGTGGTCATTAAAATTGCATAGTCTACAGTAGCTCCTAATTGAATCGTTCCGATTACTATAGATGCAATAAACGGTAATACAGTACCAGTATATGCCGGAATACCCATATTTACAAAAATTGCAAATTCTATTACTGCGACCAATATAACTGGAAGTGAAATAGATTTTAAAACCAATGCAATTAAAATAAATATAACGCCAATTGAAGCAGCACTTACGACATTAAAATCATGATCCATAATTTTAATTAGATCTTTAGTAGCGGGAGCTTCACCAATAAGCATACCGTCCTTATCATATTTTTTTACTATGTTATTTAATTCTTGTATCTGATTGTTTACCTCATCAGATGCTGTTTTATATTCAGAACCAATCAGCATAAGCTGCCAGTCATCACTTTTTAGCATAGATTTTATAGAATCAGGAATTACATCCTGAGGAATTGCAGATCCTACAAGCGTATCCATTCCAAGCGCAAAGCTTATACCGTCAATATTCTTCATTTCACTCAGCATTTTATTTACATCTTTGGACTTCATATCAGAATCAACTAAAAGCATGTGAGTTGAATTCATATTAAATTCTTCAGATAGCTTTGTATTTGCTACTATACTGTCTGTATCTTCAGGAAGCATCGTATCAAAGTTATAATAAACATTGTAGTGTGTGTAACCATAAATTGCTGGCGCTAAAGCTACTGCAAAAATTATAAGGAAAACCCACCAGCGTTTTACTATTAATGTAGCTATTTTATCTAAAGAAGGAATAATATCTCTGTGCCTTGTTTTTTCGATTGCTTTATCAAAAGTAAGAATAAATGAAGGAAGTATAGTAACGCAGCTTATAACTCCGAATACGACTCCTTTTGCCATAACAATACCCAAATCCAATCCAAGTGTAAAGCTCATAAAACACATTGCAAGGAATCCGGCTACAGTTGTAAGTGAACTTCCCACAACCGAAGAAATTGTATTTGAAATTGCATGCCCCATCGCACGTTCTTTATCACCAGGAAATCTCTTCTGATTCTCCTGATAACTATGCCACAGAAAAATTGAAAAATCCATGGTAACGCCTAGTTGAAGTACTGCGCTTAACGATTTGGTAATAAATGAAATCTCGCCCAGAAAGAAATTTGTACCTAAATTATAAATAATAGCCATTCCTATACTAAGCATAAAGAAAACGGGTATTAAAAATGAGTCCATTGTAATTGCCAGAACTATACTTACCAGCAAAACAGCAATTACAACATACATTACAGATTCCTCGTTGGAAAGGTTTTTTATATCTGTAACAACTGCTGACATTCCGCTGACAAAACACTGATTTCCGGCAATTTTACGTATTTCTTCAACAGCTGCCATTGTTCCGTCGCCCGATGACGCATCGTCAAAAAATACCGCCATAAGTGTAGAATCTTCAGAATTAAAAAAATCATAAAGATTATCCGGAAGTATTTCCTTCGGTATGCTTATATCAGCAATTGTATCATACCATACTACATCGGCAACGTGATCTACTGCCTCGATCTTCTTTTTGGTTTCCACAACATCTTTATCGGACATACCTTCTATCATAACCATGGAAAATCCACCTTTTCCAAAATCCTCCATAAGTATGTCCTGTCCCTTCATGGTTTCAATATCTTTAGGCAGATAAGACAAAATATCATAGTTAACTCTTGTTGTTATAAAACCGATTGCAGAAGGTATTAATAAAATAATACCTATAATGATAATAAGTATTCTATGCTTTGCAATCCATTTTCCAAATTTAACCACAATACCGCTCCTTTCAAATATGACCATTGGTCATTTAGTAATAATATTATAATACGGTCAGATTATAAAGTCAATAGAAGAATCTCAAAATAATGACCAGCAGTCATTATTTTGTAGTCTTGCACAATCACAGCTTTTCCAAAATAATGACTATTGGTCATTTTGTTAAATTGACATTTTATCAAAGTTATAATATAATTAATATAAATAAGGAAAAAGGATGTCTTTCTATGGGAAAATTGGATATAAATAAAAAGAAAAAACGTGAATCGTTATTAAACACTGCTTTTAATATGTTTACAACAAAAGGCGTTAGTCAAACGTCCATATCTGAAATAGTAAAAAAAGCAGGCGTTGCCAAGGGTACGTTTTACCTTTACTTCAAAGATAAATATGATATTAAAAACAAGTTGATTTCTCATAAGTCCAGTCAGTTATTTAAAACAGCAATTGAAGAAATGAACAAACATACTGAATTAAGCTTTGAAGATGAAATAATTTTTATAATCGATAATATAATAAATCAATTAAACGATAATAAATCCCTTCTAACATTTATATCAAAAAATCTTAGTTGGGGAATATTTAAAAATGCTTTAATATCTCCGGAAAATGAAGATGATTATAATTTTAAAATTGTTTATGAAACCATGATAAATGCTTCTCCTAAGAAATTAAAGGATCCGGAAATTATGCTTTTTATGATAGTTGAACTAGTAAGCTCTACCATTTACTCATCTATTCTTTATAATGAACCTGTTGAGCTTGAAATTTTAAAGCCTTATCTTTACAGCACTGTACGAACTATTATCAGTAAACATGAAATGGAATAAAAACATTAAACGCCATGTAAATCAATTACATGGCGTTTAATTATGATAATATTTTATATACTTCCTACAGAAATAATATTTCCGCTAAGGTCGTCATAATAACCGGCATTTCCGCTTGAAAGCATACTGCTTTCAGCACAATCAGTATCGATAATAAATTCAACTACGTTACCGGAATTATCGCCTCTTGGAACATAACAATTAGTAGCATCAGTATGCGCATCTGATTTTACATCTGCAACTATTGCTGTAAAACTGTAACCGCTGTCTAAAGTTATAAGAAATCTTTCACCGCATCCATCAGTTATACCAGTTCCAAGAGCCACACAGTAATCATCTCCTATTCTTCTGAATCCTCTTTCATCAGTATAGGCCTGCTGCTGCATTTCATATTGAACTGATGAAGTATCAGTAATACAACGATAGTCCATATATGCCTTGAATGAACTGTCAAATCCTTCATAAAATAATCCGTCATCATACTCTGTGTTGTCATAAGTTTCCTCAGATTCAAACTGATCATTTTCATCATATTCGTCACACTCAGTAGTATCGTCGATAGGTTCGATAACTTCTTCAATTTCGTTATTTTCTAAATTTTCAATTTCTTCATCCTCAATATTAACCTCGTGTATTATTTCTTGATTTCCATGCATTCCCGGATAATATTGTATTCCTTCTGGTTTAGTACTTGGAGAAATCACCATCATTGATGAAAGAATTCCCAAACAAAAATTATAAGCAAATAAAATAAGAATCGCCTCCGATAATTTATATATTGGCATATATTTCTTATTTTATTCAACTTTTTTTGAAAATATTACAATTTGATTAAATTTTGATTAATAATTGTAATAATTTATGGATAGAAAAATTTAACCTCTGATTTTATAATATAATTATAATGCTCCGGTAATATTTCCGGAGCATCAGATAAATATATTATTCAGCTGCATTAAATGTTACTTCACCATTATAAATTGTCAGCAGAACATCATCTTGATTTTCATCACTTAAAATATTAAGAGTTATATTTGCTGTTGAATCAATCTGACGAATTGGATCAGTCATCTGACCAACTGCTGAAACAAGAGTATCAATCATAGTATTCCAAGCGTCTGCCGCTGCTTCATTTGCCAAATTTGCAGCTAATCCGTCCTGCCAGATAGAAACCACATAATTCTGAGTATCTTCTTCATAATCTACCAACATATTTTCACCAAAGGAAGATTCAAATCCCATTTGCAGAATATTTAAAATTAATTCCTGAGGATCTTCGCTATTTAAATCAAAATCAGAATCCGAATCAGCATCAATGTCACTATCAGCAGCGGATTCTGAATCTGATTCAATATCAGCTTCTGTTACTACCTCGGTTGTTTCTTCAGTTGTTTCCTTTTTACTGTCATCATCTGATGAGTCGTTACAAGCTGAAAGGCATGCAAGCATTGCGGCTGAACATACAATCGCAAGTATTCTTTTAATTTTCATAATAATTTCTCCTTCTTAATAATTAACAATATTATTTTATCACTAAAAAGGAAATAATTCAATTAACAATATGCAACAAGTTTATCAAAAAATAAGTACAATTTTTTATATTTACAGCAAGCAATTATGATTAATAATTAAACTAACGCCATTTTACTCAACATATTTGGCTTTTCTGAAGAATAGCTGTTTTGTAAATGGATCATATAAAATATCATTATTTCCAGAACTCATTATTTCATACTCAGATTTATAAAAAATCGGTATAAAGTTAAAATCATTGAGTATAATTTTTTCAGCTTCTAAATATTTTTCAATTCCATTATTATAATTATCCAAATTTCTCAGTTCGTTTATCAGACTATCAAGCTCAGAATTAGAATAACCAATATCATTAGATCTAGACATAAAATTTTCTAAAAAAGAAACAGGACTATTAAAATTACTCGTCATAGGATATATAGCCATGATATAGTCTTTTTCTTTAATTCGTTGATAATATTCATCTTCTGCTACTTCCTCAATACCTATATAAAAACCAAATAAAGTCTGCCAACTTTGTGTTACCAAATGAAGATAATCAGTATCCATCAAGTTTTCAGGAACAAGTATCTTTATATTTTCTAAAGATTGTAAATTCATAATATCCATTCCCTGTTCATAGTAGGAAACAGCAAGCTCAGGGTTATAATCAATATTTGAACCATCAAATGAAACTGAAGCAACCTTTTCAGAATTTAATTCACGATAACTTTTATTAAGAAATGAAACACCCGGAGGAATTATTCCGTAGGCAGTTTTCAGATCGTCAGAAAGCTGTCCTTCAAAGCTTGACTTATCAATACCATAAGCTAAAGCTTTTCGTATATTGGGATTATTGTATCTTGGATTTTCAGGATTTATAATTATTCCTAATGTATAATTTTCATATTTATTTACATTACAATTTTTATATTTATTTTTATTATACATAAATGAAAGCAATACATCTGATTCGTTGTCTGCAAAGCTATTTTCAGATTCTTCATAAGTATCTTTTATATAAAAATTAAGTGACGTTGGATAAATTTTGTCATACTTATTATTTGCCAAATTACGTTGCATATAAACAAAATTATCATGTCCATAAGGATCATAGAACCATTGTCTTATAAAGAATGCTCCATTTGATATTATAGATTTATCATCAAGACCATAGCGCCCTTTTGTATTGTAAAAAAATTCTTTGTTGCAGGGCATTGCCGCTGAGCTTGCCAGTGAACTAAGAAATCCGGCGCTTGGATAATCCAGTTCAAAAACAAGTTCAGTATCGCTTGCTGCTGTAACTCCAATGGAATTATAATCAGCCGAGTTTTTAATAATACTCTCTGCATTTTTCAGACACAAAAATGTTTCTCTATGCGGCGAACATGTTTCCGGATTAAAAATTCTCTGAAATGCAAAAACAAAATCATGAGCGGTTACAGGAAAATACTCATTTTCATCTACTGATTCATTTTCGTTTTCGTCATAAAACCAATAACAGTCTTTGCGAATTTTGAATGTATAAGTAAGTCCGTCATCGGATATAGAATAATCTTCAGCAACTCCATTTGACAAAATTCCGTTGTCGTCCATAGTAACAAGACCTGTAAATAGATTACCAATAACTGTCATAGAACTTGTATCTGAAGCATATTGAGGATCAAGACTTTCCGGATTTCCTACCATTGCATAATCAAATATATAATCGGCACCATCTGATTGTGTCTCTGAACATCCTCCTAAAAGTATAGATGATGACGCTAAAAACAATGCTAATAAAACTGAAAATATTTTTTTCAAGTTATCCTCCCTTATTACTGTTCTACATTTTTCTTTTTATATAAAATAATTATATCATTTTTTATAACAGCAATCAAGGGATTAAAAAAATAAATTTTTAAATTACGGTATGCAAAAATAAAATTTACATATTATGTATACTGTAATTGTCTTTTAGCTATATCTTTTCTAAATAACAATTTAAATAATTTTCGTATAAACGGCTGAATAAAGAAAAGCTGTGAAAATAAAGCAAACGGAAAATTATAGCATACTAATTTTATCCAATTAGCCAGTAAAGTGATTATATTAAAACCATCATAATATGGATAATACAGCCATGCAGCAACAAAGCTCATTGCCGGACACATCAATGAAACGGTAGCACTTATAATTGCAGTTTCAAAAAGTACAGGCTTAGTTTTCTGAGGATCAAATATTTTTATAACAAGCTTAAACGAACATGGACTTCCCATCACAAGTTCAAGTAAAAAGGCAAAACAAAATTCAATAATAACAACAGTCCATATTGGCACAAATTGCCCGAACATATAAACTCCGCCTTGTGTATTTATTGCATTGATCACATCCGTTGCTCCGGTGCTTTCCATAAGAATGCTGCCATTAATTACATATAAACTGTAAAATACATAGGCATGTACAGTTACAATAACTGTCATAAGTGCAAATATAGTTCTCTGAAATAAATTTCTTGGCATAAAAAATTCTCCTTTTCTGTTTAAAAAAACAAAAAACACACATTATACCTAAATAAATCTGAATTGGACTTAGTTCCGTAATCAGATTTACATACCAAAAGGTACAACATGTGTCGTTTTCTTAATATTAAATTACAATAAAATTATATCATAATTTCTTTTTAAAGTCAAGCTGAAATAAAATAATTTTTATACTGATAAATTTATTTTTTCTTTAACTTCAAAATAACTTCACAAATTTTATCTACATCTTCCATGCTCAAATCCGCATAAAGTGGAAGAGTAAGAACTCTTTTACTTATATGTAAAGCAACAGGAGTAAGTGATGCGTCATACTTACCATGAAAGCAATCAAACGTATTTGTCAGAGGATAGAAATATTTTCTTGCGCCAATACCATTTTCTGCTAATGCATCAAATACTTCATTTCTGCTAACCCCAAATACCTTTTCATCAAACACAACCGGAAAATATGCATAATTGGACTGTACATCCTTCTGAACAGGACTAAGCTGTAAACCGTCTACACATTCAAGATGACTCCTATAGCGTTTAACAACAGCTTTTCTTTTAGCGATTTCACTATCAATATTTCTCAGATTGCATAACCCCATAGCTGCACAAAATTCATTCATTTTAGCATTTGCACCAACACCGTCAACAGTTTCAGGACCCCTGATGCCAAAATTTTTTAAGCGATAAAGATTAAGACCAAATTCTTTATCTTTAAAGCATACGGCCCCGCCTTCTATACTATTAAAAACTTTTGTAGCATGGAAACTAAAACATGAAGCATTGCCAAATGAACCAATACCTTTACCTTTATATTTTACTCCAAAAGTATGTGCAGCGTCATAGATAACTTTTAAACCATATTTATCAGCAATATGCTCAATTTCTTCTATTTTACATATGTTTCCATAAACATGAACAGGAACTATAGCACAAGTTTTATCGGTAATCAAATCTTCAATTTTTGTAACATCAATTGTAAAATCTTCAGCATTAACATCACAAAATACTGGCTCAAGACCGTTTCTAACTATAGCATGCGTTGTTGATGCAAATGTAAATGGTGTTGTAATTACTTCTCCCTGCAAATTCATTGCCTGCATGGAAAGTTCCAATGCCATATGACCATTTGTAAATAGATCTATTTTATCAACATCCAAATACTTTATCAGTTCTGCCTGAAGTTGCTTATGTTTAACTCCCATATTTGTAAGCCAGTGACTTTCCCATAATTCTTTTATTTCTTTACAATATTCCTCATATGACGGCATTGAGGAACGGGTTACTAGTATAGACATAGCATTCTCCTTTTATTTAAAGCAATCATACCTTAAAATTGTTCCATACTTTAGCAATTCATTATATACTTCATTCATTTCTTTATAAGCATTTCCTTTATATGAATCAGAACAATCCAATAATATTCCATTTACAATTTTAGGATGGGTAAATATTTCATATACATCATTATCCGATTTATTACAGTCAATAAATTCTTCACAATTGCTGGAATAATTATTAACATGATATTTACTTAATTTAAAAATAAAATTCATTATATTATAATAAATTCTTAGTTTTTTTCGTCCTGTTTTCATTAAGTTTGGCCGTATTGGCCTTATACTGCGAAACTTATATTTTTTTAATAATGGATGCAATGCGATCCATACAGGTAAATGAAGATGAATCCAATTGTGAGAATCAATATGCTTTTGCGTAAAACCGTAATCCAAATATTTCTTTATCTGTGCCTCACATTCTTCTCTTATGGCTAAAATATCTTTTAACCGCATATTATGTTTTAATGTTTTTAGCACTTCATTTACACAATTAAACTTAAAAAAGCCATTTTTATCACATAATGATGTTCCTGTTATTTTTTTTGATAAAGGTTTTCCTAATGTCAAGTTTAAATGAAGACAAACTTTATCTTGATAACCGTTATCTTTTGATAATTTTACGGCTTCATCTGTAAAATCATTCATATTTACCATTATTGAAGCCTGTGAGCAATATCCGTTAATCATAGAGTAATTTATAGCAGTATTTCTTGAATCTTCTCTGCCAAAATCGTCTGCATTGATAATTATTCTCATTATATATTCTCCGTAAAAATTCTATTTATATAAATCGGAAAACCTATTTAGCTCCATTTCTTTTTTAAAATCTTTCAAGTAATCAATATAACTGTAAATTGGTTTATAATCCAAATCGTCAACTGCTTTGGTTATATCCATGTGATAAGTACGTGCATTTGGCTTTTCCGGACAATATATTATCTCCGACTTATTATCCTTGGGAGAAAATACTTCAATAATACCTTCAATTTGTTCTTGTAAAGTAACTGGTATGCCTGTTCCGACATGGTATATGCCGCCTTTACAATCTGCAGTTATTGCCTTATACAACATTTGACAAAAATCCTTTACATAAACGACATCATGAGACTTTTCAGGATCCCCCCACAATTCTATAGGTTCACCCTTCATAGCTTTTTCCATAAATAATCTATATGCTTTTTTTCTTGGTTTTCCGTCTACGTAAAATATATCTCCTTTTCCATATGAATAAATGGTCGGCAATCTAAAGATAAACTTTTTTAAACCATACTCCTGACAATAGTGCTCAATAAGATCAACAGCGGCATTTTTGGATATAACGTATACGGCATGATCGCCTTTAAATGAGAATTTTCTCGGAAGATCAGGCGATAAAATTGTATCCGTATTAATATACTCGCCAATTTCTCTGATTGTCTGTGTATAAATAATACGATCTACAGCATTTTTACGGCAAAATTCCAGAACATTAAGTGCGCCAATTGTATTTATTTGAAGGTATTGTTCAGGTTTATAACCCTCCATTGAAGCCGGTAATATCCCAGCTTCAAAAATTACTGCATGTACATTGTCTTTTGGAAGAATCTCTAAAGACTCTTTTTTTGAAATATCTATAGAAAAATATTTTATACCATATCTATCAAAAAAATTTGTCTTTTTACGGCCGGCAGCAATAATTTCAAATTCATTTTTATCTATATTTTCAAATAAATAATCAATTAAATATGCGCCAGTATTTCCTGTTGCACCTAAAACAATAATTTTTTTCATAATTATAACCTCTCTTTTTAAACTTAAAGTTTTATTTTAATAAAATCCTGATATGATTATCTATATTTTGTAGAATGCGGTTCATTGAACCAGCTGAATCAAATTTAAAAAATATTATTCCTAATGCTTTGGAAGCATTATCAAAATATTCTACCTTATCACCTTTTTTCTTATAAATACATTTTTTTATAATAAAATGCTCAGCTTCTTCTGAAAAAATTATTTTATCAAAAATTCCATTTTTATCAGAATGTAAATTATGAGTAGCATAAAACGGAACCGGTTTATATTTACTTATATCCGGAGCGTCACCCATAGCAACTTTTATGGACATTTCAACAACATTTATATTAAATATATAACCTAATAAATCAGGAATCATATTTCCGCCGTTTCTCGGTCCTACATCAATAAGCCACACATCATCATTCTTGTCAACTATAAGTTCTACATTCATGGCGCCGTCTTTTATATAGAGTTTGTTTACCAGATCCTGTAAAGTATCTTTTACTTTATTAATATCACTATTTTCAAGCTCAAGCGGATAACTCTTTCCAATTGGTACCAATGAATTTACTTTGTTATCACGATGGCAATTCATTAAACCCCAAAGCGTCACATTTCCATTTAACACAAATATATCTCCGCCGATAAGAAATTTATGTTTTTTTTCAATAAATTCTTCTATAATAATACGATTGCATCTTGAAAAAGAAAATGCTGCTTCTACAGCATCCTTTAAACATTCCCACGAATAAAGAACAGTTGCTCCTTTACTACCCGAAGAATCCACCGGCTTTACAATTACTGGAAGTTTATATCTCTGAATATCGTTTAACACATCTGTAATATTCATGTAACCATTAGCAACGGGAGTATTAAATCCATTTTTAGATAAAAAATTTCTAAACTTATCCTTGTTGCATAAGATTTCAACGGATTCATAAGGATTACCGGGCAATCCCATTTTTTGGGAAATATAAGCTGCAGTTGGTGCAGCCGGATCTGAAGCATACGCTAAAACACCATCTACTTTTTCAGATAATGCTACATTTAAAACAGTTTCTTTATCGGTAGTACTCACCAAATAAAATTTATCAGCAACATATTGACCTGGATTATCGGTCAGAAAATCACAAAGCACAGTATAATAACCTAATTTCTTTGCTGTTTCAATTGCAATTACTTGCTGTGCTGAACCGCCAAGCAACAATATCTTCTTCAATTTATTAAGCCTTCTTTCTGTTCTTTAAGAAACCTAAAATAATATTTTTTAAATAAATAAAACATTCTAGTTTAAAAATCCAAGCTAATCCTACATAAATAATAATTCCAAGTAAAACTTGAATAATCAGCTTCAGTAATGATGGAAGTGCTAAAAATGATATGCCATAAACAATAATTCCCATTATTGCAGCTATTCCCATTGATGGAAATAGATCCTTCATTTGCTCTAAATAACTATAATTAAGAAGCTTTTTATTCGGCGATGCATTAACAAAGCATGATATTAAACTTGATACTGCTCCACCTAAAGCAATGGCTAAAGGCGTTTTAAAGCAAAATACTGTTATTAATAATATTAATATACCGTAACATTTTTTTATTATTTCCAATTTTAAAAACTGATCGCTTCTACCCTGTGCATTTAAGGCTTGAAGATTAGCAGTATTTATAGGATAAAATGCAAAAATAAAACAATATACTCTTAAATAAGGTACACATGGAAGCCATTTATCAGTAAGTACTAAAGAAATAAGCGGTTCAGCAACAGCTGCAAGACCAGCCATCAATGGAAAAATAACAAATGAACTTGTTACAATTGAACGTCGCATCATTGATTTCACACGTTCTTTATTATCTTGTTCTTTTGATAATGCCGGCAGCATTACACTTTGTATAGAACCGTCAATATTATTTACGATAAGCGTTGGAAATTGTTTTCCTCTATTGTAATAGCCCAATGTAGCTGAATTATATTTTTTCCCTATAACAAGACTTCTCAATTCATTATAAATATTACTCATAAGATTTGAGCATAATAGTTTCCATCCAAATGAAAACAAAACTTTAACTCTCTTGATTTCAAAAATAAGCATCGGACGCCATTTTACAACGATCATCATTATTATGCAGATAGATACCTGATTGGAAAGCTGCTGACCAACAAGTGCCCATACTCCATAACCCAAATAAGCCATTACTATTCCGACTGCGCCGGATATAATTACAGAACCTAATGTACAATACATCAGTTCTTTGAACTTCATTTCTTTTGCAATTTTTGCATTTTGAATAGAATTAAAAGCTCCTGGAATCAAAATAATCGCTAAAACTCTCAATACATTTTTTAATTGAGGCATATTGTAAAAATCTGCAATAAACGGCGCTGAAAAAAACAAAATTACATATAGTATTAAAGCTATACTCAGACTTAAATAAAATACAGATGAATAATCCTTTTCAGTTACATCTTTTCTTTGTATCAAAGCCGTATTAAACCCACTTTGCACAAATACTTGTGATATTGTAATAAATATTGTCAACAGTGTTAAAACACCATAATCTGTAGGATCAAGAAGTCGAGCAAGAACAATTTGTACAATAAACGACACGCCTTGACAACCGCAGCGTTCTAAAAATTTATATATTAACGAAAGTATAACACTCTTTTTTGAACTTTCCATATTTTTTCACCTGATTATCTGTATACACTTAATTTGTATTAAAATATTTTTCGCAAACTTTAATAAATTCTTTTGCACTGGTTTCGGAATCAGCATTAGATTTTAAATACATTTCATAAATTTTATGACGTGTATTTTTAGCAAACTCAATTTCTTCAGGTTCAAAACTCCAAGCCTTACCCCAGTTGTTAACACCGGGAATTATATAATCTTCTTTTGTTTTCCCGGGTTCCGGAATAACAACAGAAATACATCCACAAAGTGAAGCTATTGTGCTATAAGCCGTAAACGTATCATAACATATACAATATTCACATTCATTAAATACTTTTACTTTTTCTTTTTCAGGTAAATCATCGACAACAATTCCATCAAAAGTTTCGGGTAAATCTTCTCTATGTTGTCTATCTTTTGCTTTTCTAATAATATAGCATTTACCTTTTCTTTTGCCAAAATTTGTTTGTTTATATAAATCCAGATTAAAATACGGCGTTCGTAATATTCGTTTTTCCGGATTTAAATCGCTATCATTAAATTTTTCACCATAACAAAAAAACAAATCATCCTTACCATATGCATCTATTTGTCCATGTAGCGGATTATAATATAAAAACCATCTTACTACCTTTTTGGCATTTAAGGGATTTCCATAAGTAACTTCTGGATAAATAACAATGGTATTTTTATCAACCAAAGGCAGATATTTTCTCTTCCACCCTTTAACAGGATAATCTAAATATACTTTAAGACCCGGATATTTTTTTACTGAATTAGGATAAATTTTAGATACTATAATTTTTATAGTATCTTTACATATATATTTAATCCATCTCATAAAAAACAAGAATTTTTTATCCGGTCTGTAACCATAAACACCTGAGAAAAGTACTCTTGCGTCATATCCATTATCTCTAAGCAAAGAACATAATCTATGTCTGACTATTGCACCGCCCGAATTGTTTCTAGGTGTTAAAATAACAAATTTTAATTTTTTCAAAATGTAAGACTCCTCTTTAAAAATATCCATCATAATTTTTTGCATCAGCCATATGTCATTCTTCATAATTTAGATTTATCAAAAAACATTTTTTTGCACTTATTAACAACTCAGGTTAAATACCTCTAATCGTACGTATATATTTAGTTTGTTTTCAGACATTATTGCTATACTCCTTTATCAATAACATCTAAAAGAATTTTAGCAGAATCCAAAAGATGTTTATTTAAAAATTTACTTTTATTCAAATTATCTTTGAACTTTACTTTTTTATTAATTTTTAATGATTCATCGGTTGAAACATCTTCTAAATGATTAACCCTTAATATTGGGTCATATATCATAGAATAATTTTTTTTAATGCAATTATAGTGCAAAATTTCTTCTTCATGATATAGAAAAGTTCGAGAATCAAAGGCTTCTTTTTCAAGTTCTAAATATCTACGAGAAAATATATAACATGCGCCGTGTAAGACAGGATTATACATTTTTTTTAAATACATATTATTATCTGTTTTTCCAAATACTTTTTTTAATCTAGTTCTGATTCTAATTGTTGATTTTATCTTATTTATTATGTAATAAATAAAAGGATTTTTTAGTGCTTTTTCCAATGATTCTATTTCTTTTACAACTTGTTCTTTAGTGACATTTTCTTTTCGAGCAGGATTCTGATGTTTATTATTTCTTTTTGATATTATATCCGGACCTAAAATATAAAAATTATTTTCCTGATATACCGTATCAATCTTATCTAAAAAAGCTTTATCATCAATTAACACATCATTATTCATAATAATCATAAAATCCGGATCATATTTTTCTTTAGCATAAGTATATCCAACATTATTTCCTCTTGCAAAGCCCATATTTTCATCATTTAAAATAACATCACAATATTTATTGTCTTTATAAAATTGTTTAAGTCTTGCACCGCTTCCATTACTTGATGCGTTATCAACAATTACAATTCTGATCCTGTTCATATCCAAATGATTTTGAATATACTTTACGCATTCTTTAGTCATATCTTCCGCTAAGTAATGTAATATTATGAATACAAACACTATTCATTCTCCTCAATAAAAATAAATATACTTTAAAACTTAAAAGTATCTTCAATACCGCACCACAACTGATCTTTTTCACTCAAATTAAGCGGAGTACCATCAGAAAGACTATAACCTTCTGCACTTGCCGTACCGTTATATTCACCTACGATTTCCATCCAATCAATACCAATCTTCGGATCATTCCATGCCAATCCGCCCTCATCATTAGGATGATAAAAATCATCACACTTATAACAAAACTCCGCAATATCACTCAGTACCAAAAAACCATGAGCAAACCCCTTTGGTATTAGAAATTGCTTTTTGTTTTCCTCAGTAAGTTCCACTCCATACCACTTGCCATATGTATTTGAATCAAGACGCAAATCAACGGCAACATCAAATACTTTACCCTTAATAGTTCTTACAATTTTAGTCTGAGGGTGCTGTTTCTGAAAATGAAGTCCTCTGAGTACGCCTTTTGCTGAACATGACTGATTATCCTGTACAAAAACAATGTCAAGACCTGCTTCATGCATATCCTTTTGATTATAAGTTTCCATAAAATACCCGCGGTTATCGCCATGTACCGCAGGTTCTATAACACAAAGACCTTCTATGCCTCCAACATTTTTTTCAACCTTAATTTGTCCCATTAAAAGTCTATCTCCTTTAAATATCTTTCAAGTGCATCCTGCCATACTGGTAAAGGTTTAAAACCATTTTCAGTCAGCTTACTTTTATCAAGTCTGCTGTTAAAAGGTCTTGCGGCTTTTGAAAGACCGTATTCTTCAGTAGTTACAGGTACAACCTTAGTATCATATCCTACCTGTTTAAATATTTCACAGGTAAAATCATACCAACTTATATAACCGCCTTCATTAGTTACATGATAATAGCCATATTTATCAGTTTCAGCCATATCAACAAGCAATCTTGCAAGATCATAGGTATAAGTTGGTGTGCCTATCTGGTCATTTACTACACGCACTGTATCAAACTTTTTCCCGACATTGAGCATTGTTTTAATAAAATTATTTCCATTCTTACCGAAAACCCATGCTATTCTAACAATAAAGTACTTGTCAAGAGTTTGCGACACTGCAAGTTCCCCTTCAAGCTTTGTCTGTCCGTAAACGCATAATGGATCATAATCTCTGCAATCTGCCTGCCAAGGTTCAGTTCCCAGACCGTTAAACACATAATCTGTAGATATATATATCATTTTACAATTTATATTTTTGCATACATCAGCAATATTTTGGGTACCTGATACATTTATCGCTCTAACCTTAGGAATATTCTCCTCGTCCTCTGCTGCGTCAACAGCTGTCCATGCGGCGCAATGTACCACTACATCAGGATTTACATCAGTGATTACTTCAGTAACTTTCTCAGCATCAGTAATATCCATTTCATTAATATCAACGCCTACAGCATCATAGCCTCTTTTTTTTAGTTCCTTTACAACGTCAAATCCCAACTGACCCTTTACGCCTGTAACCAAAACTTTCATTTATGTTCTTCCTTTTTCCTTGTACATCTTATCAAAATAATTTTGGTATTCACCAGAAATAATATCCTGCCACCAACTTTTATTATTAAGATACCACTGAATTGTCTTTTTTATACCGTCCTCGAACTTAGTTTCAGGTAACCAACCCAGTTCACTATGAATCTTAGTCGGGTCAATAGCGTATCTCATGTCATGTCCAGGACGGTCAGTTACATATGTTATAAGACTTTCCGGTTTGCCGAGTTCCTTTAAGATTATTTTAACAACTTCAAGATTTGTCTTTTCATTGTGACCGCCGATATTATAAACTTCACCCACTCTGCCTTTACGCATAACAAGGTCAATAGCCTTACAATGATCCTTTACAAATAACCAGTCACGAATATTTTCACCCTTACCGTAAACAGGAAGACTTTCATCATCAAGCGCACGGCTTATCATAAGAGGAATAAGCTTTTCAGGAAAATGAAACGGTCCATAGTTATTTGAACATCTTGTAATTGACACAGGAAGACCAAAAGTTCTGTAATATGAAAGAACAAGAAGATCTGCGCCAGCCTTTGACGAGCTGTACGGACTGCTTGTATGAATTGGTGTTTCTTCAGTAAAAAAGAGATCAGGTCTGTCAAGAGGAAGGTCACCGTAAACCTCGTCAGTTGATACCTGATGATAACGTTTAATTCCATACTTTCGGCAGGCGTCCATTAATACTTGTGTTCCCATTATATTAGTTTTTATAAAGAGACCCGGATCTTCAATCGAACGGTCAACATGAGACTCAGCCGCAAAATTTACAATTATATCAGGTTTTTCTTCTTCAAAAAGTCTTTCAACCGATTCTTTATCAGAAATATCAGCCTTGACAAATCTGAAATTAGGATTTTTCATTGCTTTTTCAAGTGTTGAAAGATTTCCGGCATATGTAAGCTTGTCCAGACAAATAATTCTGTCTTCAGGGTGTTCCTCCAACTGTAAGTATATAAAATTTGCGCCGATAAAACCTGCGCCGCCTGTTACAATAATAGTCATATAAAAATTAACCCCCGTATCAGTAAAGTGTATCTAAGTATTTTCCGCTTAATACATCCATAAGGTATTGTCCGTATTGATTTTTTTTCAATACCTTATACGCTTCCAGTATATCATCCTTAGAGATCCAGCCATTTAAATAGGCAATTTCTTCCAGGCATGCGATTTTTCTATGCTGATGGTCTTCAATAGTTTTTATGAAATTAGATGCTTCAACAAGACTTTCATGCGTTCCTGTATCAAGCCATGTAAATCCTTGACCAAGTAGCTCAACATTTAAATCGCCGTTTTCAAGATAAATTTTATTAAGATCAGTAATTTCCAACTCTCCTCTTGCCGACGGAGACAATTTTTTTACATAATCAACTACTCTATTGTCATAAAAATAAAGTCCGGTCACACAATAATTTGACTTGGGTTTTTTAGGTTTTTCTTCAATAGAAACAGCTCTGCCGTCTTTATCAAATTCAACTATGCCAAATCTTTCCGGATCATCTACATAATAACCAAATATTGTTGCAAGATTATATTTTTCCGCCTTTTCAACAGCTTGTAAAAGTCTTTTTTTTAGCCCATGTCCGGCAAAAATATTGTCTCCAAGCACCATTGCCGCACAATCATCACCAATAAACTCTTCTCCAATAATAAATGCTTGGGCAAGTCCGTCAGGCGAAGGCTGAACCTTATATGAAAGGTTAATGCCGAATTGATGCCCATCACCAAGAAGTTCTTCAAATCTAGGTGTGTCCTGAGGTGTTGAAATAATCAAAATATCTCTGATACCTGCATTCATAAGCACAGACATAGGATAATAAATCATCGGTTTATCATATACGGGTAACAGCTGCTTTGACGTCACCTTTGTTAATGGATATAAACGTGTGCCGGAACCTCCGGCAAGAATTATTCCTTTCATATAAAACCTCCGATTATATAACTGTTAATAAGTATAAACACCCTATTACAACTATCACATTATACCACCCTTATCCCTAAAAATCAAGTATTTTCGCATATTTATCATAATTTCACTGCTCTTCCAAAATATATTTATAATTTCTCAGATTGCCAATATTTACGATAAAAATATTAATATTTTCTGCTGATCATCCCATAAAAAATAAATAAATTACACTATTTCCATTTTACTTTTTTTAAGCGCAGATGCAATAACAGCATCCATATCATAGTACTTATACTCGCCAAGTCTGCCTCCAAAAATAATATTTTTTTCAGACTCTGCAAGCTTCTTGTACTCAGCATAAAGCTTACTATTTTTTTCATCATTCACAGGATAATACGGTTCATCTCCAAGCTTCCATTCAGAACTGTATTCACGGCTTATAACCGTCTTATGAATATCCTTTCCATTTTCATCCTTACCGAATTCAAACCATTTGTGTTCAATAATTCTTGTCCAAGGAGTTTCTACATCAGTATAATTTACTGCTGCATTTCCTTGGAAATTAGAAATATTCAAAATTTCATTTTCAAATTTTACACTTCGGTATTCAAGCGTACCAAGCTTATAGTTAAAATAAGCGTCAATTGCGCCGGTATACACAATTTTATCAGCAATTTTATCAAGTTCTTTATTATTTTGAAGATAATCTACGCCAAGCTTTACTTCAATTCCGTCAAGCATATTTTCAACCATTTTTGTATACCCTCCAATAGGTATACCTTGATACAGCGCATTAAAATAATTGTTGTCAAATGTCAGACGTACTGGCAAGCGTTTAATAATAAAAGCTGGCAGTTTTTTACATTCTCTTCCCCATTGCTTTTCAGTATATCCCTTTACAAGTTTTTCATAAATATCTCTTCCAACCAGACTTATTGCCTGTTCTTCCAGATTTTTAGGTTCACCTTTAATTTCTTTACGCTGTTCATCAATTTTTGCAGCAGCTTCCTCGGGAGTTACCACACCCCACATTTTATTAAATGTATACATGTTGAACGGCAGCGAGTAAAGCTCGCCCTTATAGTTTGCAACAGGTGAATTTGTAAACCTATTAAATTCTGTAAATCTATTCACATAATCCCATACCTTCTTATTGTTTGTATGGAAAATATGTGCGCCATATTTATGAACGTTGATTCCTTCTATCCGTTCAGTATAAACATTACCTGCAACATTAGGACGCTTATCAATTACAAGCACTGATTTTCCAGCTTCTTTCACCTGCTGTGCAAAGACCGCTCCATATAAACCGGATCCGACTATTAAATAATCATATTTCAAAAACCCATCTCCCTTGGTACGCTAATTTATAAGCATTAGTCTCTCTTAAATATATCCCTTGTATAAACTTTATCTGCAACATCATCAAGACATTTATCATAACGGTTTGCAATTATAGAATCACATATTGATTTAAATTTGTTTAAATCATTAACAACTCTGCTTCCGAAGAATGTTACTCCGTCTTTCAGCGTAGGTTCATAAATAACAACTATTGCCCCTTTTGCTTTTATACGCTTCATAACTCCCTGAATTGAACTTTGGCGGAAATTATCGCTGTTTGATTTCATCGTTAAACGATATACGCCAATTATAACCTGCTTTTCTTTACTAATATCATACGTATTGTTTTTATCATAACTATAATAACCGGCTTTCTGAAGAACTCTGTCAGCAATAAAATCTTTACGAGTTCTGTTAGATTCAACAATAGCCTCGATCATATTTTCCGGAACGTCCTCATAATTTGCCAGAAGCTGCTTTGTATCCTTAGGCAGACAATATCCACCGTACCCAAAGCTTGGATTATTATAATGATTGCCAATACGAGGATCTAGACATACGCCTTCTATAATTTGCTGTGTATTCAAACCTTTAAGTTCAGCATAAGTATCAAGTTCATTAAAGTATGATACTCTAAGAGCCAGATACGTATTTGCAAAAAGCTTTACAGCTTCTGCCTCAGTAAAACCCATAATCAAAGTATCTATATTTTCTTTTATAGCAGCCTCCTGAAGAAGTTCTGTAAAAACTTTTGCTTTTTCAACAAGACGCTCATCTTCCATATCTGTGCCCACTATAATTCTGCTTGGGTACAAATTATCATAAAGCGCTTTACTTTCACGAAGAAACTCCGGACTGAATATTATATTTTTACTTCCGGTCTTTTCACGAATCGACTTAGTGTATCCAACAGGAATTGTTGATTTAATAACCATTATAGCTTCAGGATTATATTCCATAACAAGATTAATTACCGTTTCAACAGCCGATGTATCAAAAAAATTCTTTTTACTGTCATAATTTGTAGGAGTTGCTATAATAACAAAATCAGAATTGCCATACGCCTCTTTTGCGTCAAGAGTAGCTGTCAAATCAAGATTTTTTTCTGAAAGATATTTTTCAATATAATCATCCTGTATCGGAGACTTTCTGTTATTTATCATTTCAACCTTTTCAGGTATAATATCAATCGCATATACTTTGTGATTCTGTGCTAGTAAAGTTGCAATTGAAAGACCGACATAACCTGTTCCGGCTACTGTAATAATCATATTTTTACCTTCCTTTTAGTTAGTATTCAAATTTATTTTTCTTCAAGTCAAGAAATATTAAAAACTTTTTTTAATACTTTTGGAATCACTGATAAATTTTTTACTGATAACGGTTTTATTATAAATGCTTTTTTCAAATATTGAAGTCCTAGTTTTAAGCAATGGTTTCCAAAAAATACATTAGAAATAAAAATATATCTGTAATGTAATATTTCAGGATTATTATTATACTCATTCTTAAATTCATTAAGTATATAGTTGAATCCTTGTATTTTTTTATCAATTGACCGAGTAATTGCAATATCAGTAAAGTAATACTTTACCAATGGTTCATTAATATATGAAATTTCATACTTTTGAGCAATTCTCATCCATAATTCATGATCCTGAGAAGATTGTAAATCTTTATTAAATCCTCCCACACTTTTCAATACGCTGGTCTTTATCAACGGAAAAGAAGTTGAACCAATAAAATTACAGCAAAGCAATCTATCAAAATCATTACTGCCTGGAAGATTTTGTTTATCTGACTTTCTGATATTCATTTTTCCATTTTTATCTATATAATAATAATCACAATAAACAAGAGCCGAATGATCTGATAAAATTTTTTTAAGTTGTTTTTCTAACTTTTCTTTTTCCCATTCATCGTCATCATCTAAAAAAGCAATGTACTCACCGTTAGAATTTTTAATTCCCGTATTTCTAGCTTCACATGCTCCTTTATTACTTTCGTGTACTATATAATTTATGGGAAAATCATATTCGGATAACATTTTATATAATCTATTTGAAAGTTCTGAATCTTCAGGAGCGTCATTTACAACAATAATTTCTATATCTTTATAAGATTGTGACAATATACTATCCACAGCTTTTTTTAGAACTTCAGGTTCTCGTTTATACGTAGTTATTACACAGCTTATCATGTAATCAGCCTTTCTTTTTAAATAAATAAAAATTTTTATTATTAACTTTAATTATCATATTTCCATTATATATTTTAGATAACCCAGCTGCGATCGGAATAAACAGATAAAATAATGAAAAATCCAACGTATCAACCAAAGCTGCCAACATTACAGATACAACACCGGCAACCATAACACAATAAATACCTTTTTCCTTAATTTTGTCTATATCACACATAGTTATAAAAACTATTAAAATAAAAACTATCAGCGCAATAAATCCTCCATGATAAGCAACATTTAAAAAATGATTATGCGGATGATTTACAGCTGTTCCGCCGACAAATCCAGAACTTTCATAAAAAAATTTTTCATCAAATTCATTTGATTGCACTCCTAAGCCAAATAATGGTTTTTTATTTAATACTTCAATTACTGTCTGCCATAAATATATTCTGCCTGATAAAGTTATACTTTTTTTAAGATACTTTACAATAATTACAGATAAAATCTCCAACAATTTTCCACTCAAAAGTATATAGTTTATTATTAAAAATAAGATATATATTAATTTAGCATTAATTAAACGAATTATTTTTATATTTTTATCTTTTAAATAAAAAATCAAACCGAAAACGACCGGAAATATTATAATAGATACCAATGCTCCTACAGACCATTTTAATAATAAGCTTCCGATACATAAAATATATTTTATCCAAACACTTAATTTAATTTTATTAAATTCAATATATGAATTTAAAAACGATATAATAATCCAAGGCAATAATACATATATCCATCGATTATCTATGCCCAAGAGAGTTGCATGTGAAAAGAAACTTACTCCTACCATTCTCAATACAACAGTAAATAAATTTAAAATAAATAAGAATGTAAGATATTTTTCAATGTATTTAAGAAATAATACCCATTTGCCTGCAAAAGCCATTTCTCCAAGCATAATCATTACAACGGAAATCATAGCTGGTCCCAAATATCTGGTCAAAGAACCATGATTTAAATATGTTCCTATAAATGTTGCAGCTTGAACTATAGACATCAAAATAACGTACTTTGTAATTTTAAATTTAAATCTTACAAGGTATTCTAAAACAATAAAAGCTGAAGCTATTAATTTTAAACATAAAAACAGCTTATCCACTAATTCAAATCCATGCGTTTTAAAAAGCTGAGGTTCAATAAACGGAATTAAAAGAATCAGATACCAAGTAGATAATTTATTTAATTTCATATTCGCCTCATTTCCTGTTTTTTATAGTACGAACCATAAAACGTATGGGCAGATAAAAATAACAGACGAGCAGCATTAAAATTTTTCTTTTAATCTGCATAGGACTTTTCAATAAAATACCTATATTAGTTTTTAATCGTTTATTTATATTTTTCCTTTCAATTGAGAATATATTATCGGTTTCTTTATCACCATAAAGAATCATATCAACTAATATAGTAAAATCTGATCTAATGAGATTATACTTGACATAATCAACATATTCCGGCGCAGAATTCTGAGATATTTCCAAAATTCTTTCCCATACATGATGCAGAGATAGAAAATTTTCGCCAAATTTTTTTCTGCTTATACTTTCTGAATTTTCATAATAAAAATATCCGATTTTATTAGTTTCCGCTATTTTTTCAGACTTTAAAACAGCCTTGAACATTCCTTCAACATCTTCATTTAACATACCTACAGGATAATGTTCATTTTTTTCAATTACATCTTTTTTATAAAGTTTACCCCATGCATAATGTATACATCTATTGCTGTTAACTCTCAATATGATTTTCATGAATTCATCTTTTGAATACAGCTTCTCTTCATCTTTAGTATTTTTCTTATATATTGCATTGCCATCGGTTACAATAAAATTACATATAGAAATATCAGCATTTTTTTCTTTTATCAAATTAATTAAATCTTCAAACATTGTATTTGAAATCCAATCATCGCTATCAATAAAAGTAAGGTAATTTCCTTTAGCAATTTTTATTCCTGAATTTCTTGCTGCGCTTAATCCTTGATTTTCTTGATGAATTACTTTTATTCTTGAGTCCTTTTCTGATAGTTCATCACACATTTGAGAACAGTTATCAGGAGAACCGTCATCAATTAATATTAATTCAAAATTTTCATAAGTCTGCTTAAGGATAGAATCAACACATCTATATAAATATTTTTCGACATTATAAACCGGAACAATAGCACTTATTAAATCCATACTTCACCTTAATTAAATACTTTTCTTTTAACAAAATTAATTCCTTTAATAAACCAATTTTGCTTTTCCATAAAGATATACGGTTGATTTGTATATGAAATATTATTTGTATTAATCCATACATCAAGAAGTCTTTCACTTACAAAACCAAAAACCCTTGCATCATTTGTATTATAATTTGAAATATCAAGTCTTTTTTCAAGTTCAAATAATATATCAAAAAGCCATTCACAATATGCGTCAAACTTATCTCTTTTCATAATAAACATATTAAATCTATGACCCGAAGTTTCCTGCATACTGTCATCATACGCTTTTATATACTCAGGATATTTTTCAGATATTATTTCTCTGGTTTTATCTAAATCAACAGCATGGTGGGCGTGTGCATATTGACTGTAATTTGTCTCTATATAATAATTTCTTGGAACTGGCAGTATAACGTCATTTTTATTTAAAATTTCGCTTAGTTCCTTGTATCCTATAATTCTTTGAAATTTATCACCTTTGGCTTTTTTATAAGTAAAATGCCTTCGATAATGTACTAATCCGATATAATCTGCATTTAAATTCTTCCAAGCCCAATACAGTCCGGTCAATTCACAATAGTTAGCATTTTTAAGACTGATATTATCACCGGTATTGTCACCCTGATAACCCAAGTCACTTTTTCCTTCACGACCTACATGTAAAGGCATATAAATTTTATCGTCCGGCATTTTATATTTTTTATGTGTAGCTACTATAATTTTAATATTCAAAATCAATACTCCTCTAGTTCAAACGTTCCTTAATACAGTTCTCACAACAGTATTTATTATACCTCAACAGTTCAAACTATACCACATTATTATATCATCTTCAATTACAAAAATCAAGTGATTTCGACCTTTTCTTACAAAAGGCAAATTCCATACTACTTTATAGACATAAAATTCATAGTTTGATATATGATAAACTCCTAAGCTCTGCAAGATTAATTAAACTAATAAAAGTATATCATAATTTCTATACACTGTCAATTGAGCAAAAAATTTGCCTTTTTTTCATGTCAGTGATATAATAAAGAAAATAAAAAACGGAGGACAATAAAAAAATGGAAAAAATTCATGTTTATGAAAGAGACGCATATTATTATGAAACAGATAAAATGAGCGTAGTACATCATTCTAATTATATTCGCTGGTTTGAAGAAGCAAGAGTAAATTTTATGAAAAAGGTCGGATACCCATATGATTTTATGGAATCGCAGGGTATTATGATGCCTGTTCTATCTGCACAGTGCAGCTATAAAAATTCCGTACACTTTGGAGATACCGTATTAATTTATGCTTCAATAAGTAAATTCAACGGATTTAAAATGGAAGTACAATATAAAATCTGCGATAAAAAAACAGGTGAGCTCCGTGCAACCGGAAGCACCACCCATTGTTTTACGGATATGTCAATGAAACCCCTGAGAATCAAAAAAAATCATCCAGAAATTTTTAAAATATTTGATGAGGTTTCACCAACTGAATTATTTTAAATAACTTTTAAGATATTTCCCAGTATATGACTGTGGACATTCTGCTACTTCTTCCGGAGTGCCGCATGCAACGACAGTTCCACCGCCTGTACCTCCCTCTGGTCCAAGATCAATAATATGGTCGGCAACCTTTATAACATTAAGGTTATGTTCAATAACCAATACTGTATTTCCGGTGTCTGCAAGCTTTTGAAGTACTTCGATAAGCTTGTGGACATCAGCTGTATGCAGCCCTGTTGTAGGTTCGTCAAGAATATAAATTGTTTTACCGGTAGCTCTTTTAGAAAGTTCAGTTGACAGTTTAACTCTTTGTGCTTCGCCGCCTGAAAGCGTTGTTGCAGGCTGACCGATTTTTATATATCCAAGTCCGACTTCCTGCAATGTTTTTAGTTTACGGAGAATTTTAGGATGGTTTTCAAAAAATTTTACTCCTTCGTCAACAGTCATTTCAAGAACATCATAAATGGATCTGCCCTTATATAAAATTTCAAGTGTTTCTCTATTGTATCTTTTTCCTTTGCAGACTTCGCACGGAACATAAATATCCGGCAAAAAGTGCATCTCAATTTTCTTGATACCGTCGCCTTCGCATGCCTCGCAGCGTCCACCCTTGATATTAAAAGAAAATCTTCCTGCACCGTATCCATGAGTTTTGGCGTCGCTTGTCTGTGCAAAAAGCTCGCGTATATCAGTAAATACTCCCGTATATGTTGCCGGATTTGATCTGGGCGTTCTGCCGATTGGCGACTGGTCAATACATATTACCTTGTCAAGATTTTCTAATCCTTCAATGGATTTGAATTTCCCTGCTCTTATTTTTGCACGATTAAGCTTTGCAGCAAGATGCTTATATAGTATTTCATTTACAAGAGATGATTTTCCTGATCCTGAAACGCCTGTAACGCAAATCAGTTCGCCCAGGGGTATTTTTACATTGATCTTCTTAAGATTATTTTCTGCCGCACCCTTTATAATAAGATAATTACCGTTTCCTTTTCTTCGTTTTTCGGGAAGAGGAATTTTTTTCTTACCGCTTAAGTATTGTCCTGTAACGGAATTTTCAGACTTTAGTAATTCATCTACTGTTCCCGAAAATATTACTTCTCCCCCATTTACTCCGGCTCCGGGTCCGATATCTACGATATGATCAGCCGCAAGCATCGTATCATCATCATGCTCAACTACTATAAGTGTATTACCAATATCGCGAAGATGCTTAAGCGTTTCAATAAGCTTGTCATTATCACGCTGATGCAAGCCTATACTAGGTTCATCAAGAATATACAATACTCCCATAAGAGACGAACCTATTTGAGTAGCAAGACGTATACGCTGGCTTTCACCGCCTGAAAGCGTACCTGAGGAACGGGACAAGGTAAGATATTCAAGTCCGACGCTTTTTAAAAATCCAAGTCTTTCCCGTATTTCCTTTAAGATCCTTTCGGCAATCATCATTTCACGTTCAGTCAGTTTAAGATTATTTATAAAATCAAGAGCCTCTGATATAGAAAACTTAGTAAAATCAATAATATTAATTCCGCCTACCGTTACAGAAAGACTTTCCTTTTTTAGTCTTTCACCCCTACATTCCGGACAGTTTATTTCATTCATACAATCCGCAATTTCACTTTTAGAATATTCGCTGCTTGATTCTTTATACCGCCTTTCAAGATTGTTAATAATACCCTCGAATTTACTGTATCTTACACCGCCTCCGAATGAATCGATTATCTGAAGTTCAAGCCTGTCTTTTGTTCCATATAAAAAAGCGTCAGCCGCTTCCTTAGGCAAATCTTTGAAAGGAGTATCCAGACTGATATTATATTTTTTTGCGATTCCGTTATAGTACATCATTGCAATAGATCCTTCTGTAAGCGTATTCCATCCGCTTGCCTTTATAGCTCCTTGTCTGATACTCAAATCTTTATTGGGTACTATCAGATCAGGATCTATTCTTGAAAAAGTTCCCAGACCGGTACACTTCGGACATGCACCAAAAGGATTATTAAATGAAAACATTCGTGGATTCAGTTCTTCAATACTGATATTATGCTCCGGACATGCATAGCTCTGTGAAAACAGCATTTCTTCTCCGCCTATTACATCAACTGCAAGCATTCCGCCGGAAAGAGACATTACCGTTTCGATACTGTCTGTAAGACGTGACTTTATTCCGTCCTTTATCACCAGACGGTCTACTACAATTTCTATATTATGTTTCTTATTTTTGTCAAGAATTATTTCCTCGGAAAGATCATACATATTTCCGTCAATTCTTACACGAACATAGCCGGAACGCCGTGCGTTGTCCAATTCCTTGGCATAAGTTCCTTTTCTTCCTCTTGCTATAGGCGCTAACAGCTGGATTTTAGTTCCTTCTTCCAATTCAAACAATTTATCGACTATCTGGTCAACGGTCTGCTGTTTTATTTCCCTTCCGCATACCGGACAGTGTGGTATTCCTATTCTGGCATAAAGCAGACGCAGATAATCGTATATTTCCGTGACAGTACCCACAGTAGAACGAGGATTTTTTGATGTAGTTTTCTGATCGATTGATATTGCAGGAGACAGCCCTTCGATACTGTCAACGTCAGGTTTTTCCATTTGTCCTAAAAACATTCTTGCATATGACGAGAGACTTTCCATGTATCTTCTCTGACCGTCTGCATAAATAGTATCGAATGCGAGAGATGATTTTCCTGAACCTGAAAGACCAGTCATAACGATAAGCTTATTTCTTGGTATTTCCAGATCAATATTTTTCAGATTATGTTCTCGGGCGCCTTTTATAATTATTTTATCTGTCATTTGTTTCCCTCTAATTCCTTAATTTTATCTCTAAGATAAGCTGCATGCTCAAATTCAAGCATTTTAGCCGCTTCTTTCATTTCAACTTTAAGCTTTGAAATAAGCTCTGCCTTTTCGGCTTTGGAAAGCTTCTTACCTGTTGTTTTTTCAACTGTTTCTTTGGAAGATATTTCAAGTACTTTTCTTATTTCTTTCTTTATCGTTTTGGGAACAATACCATGCTTTTCATTATATGCCATCTGAATGGATCGGCGTCTTTCAGTTTCGGTTATTGCTTTTTCCATAGAATTCGTAACCGAATCAGCATACATGATAACTTGTCCCTTTGCATTTCTTGCAGCTCGTCCAATAGTTTGTACAAGAGAAGTTTCACTTCTTAAAAATCCTTCTTTATCTGCGTCAAGGATCGCAACAAGAGATACTTCTGGTATATCAAGACCTTCTCTTAAAAGATTAATTCCTACGAGTACGTCAAATTCTCCCTCACGAAGATCCTTTATAATTTCCATACGCTCAATAGTATCTATATCATGGTGAAGATATCTGACTCTTACTCCTGCATCGTCTAAAAAAGAAGTAAGATCCTCCGCCATTTTTTTGGTAAGAGTAGTTATTAAAACTCGTTCATTGATCTCTGTACGTTTATTAATTTCAGAAAGAAGATCCTCAATTTGTCCCTGAACCGGCTTTACAATAATCTCCGGATCTACAAGACCGGTAGGACGTATAACCTGTTCAACTATTTGCTGTGATTTTTCTCTTTCAAATTTATTAGGAGTAGCGCTGACAAAGATGACCTGATTTACATGGTCATAAAATTCATCAAAATTAAGCGGTCTGTTGTCAAAAGCGCTGGGCAGACGGAATCCGAATTCCACAAGGGTATTTTTTCTTGCTCTGTCTCCGGCATACATTCCCCCTACCTGTGGTATTGTTACATGGCTTTCGTCTATAAGCATAAGAAAATCTTTAGGGAAATGATCCAAAAGCGTCATAGGAGTGCTTCCTGGAGGACGTCCAGATAAAATTCTGGAATAATTTTCTATACCGCTGCAAAAACCGATTTCCTGCAGCATTTCCATATCATAATGAGTGCGCTGAGCTATTCTCTGCGCTTCAATAAGTTTATTTTCCGATTGAAAATATTCTATTCTTTCCGCCAACTCTCTGTCGATTTCCTTTATAGCGTCGCTCATTTTAGCTCCGCTTACAATATAGTGGCTGGCAGGAAAAATCGCAGCATGCTTGAGTATCGATAAAACCTCTCCGGTCAGTACGTTAATTTCCGTTATACGGTCAATTTCATCTCCGAAAAATTCTACTCTTATTGCTTTTTCATTTGATGAAGCCGGAAAAATTTCTACAACGTCTCCTCTGACGCGAAATTTATTTCTGACAAAATTAACATCATTTCTTTCATACTGAATCGCTACAAGCTCGCTTAAAAGCTGATCTCTTGATTTCTCCATTCCCTGCCTTACAGAAACGACCATTGAACGGTAATCTTCCGGACTTCCCAAAGAATATATGCAGGACACACTGGATACAATTATTACATCATTTCTTTCTGAAAGAGCCGTTGTGGCAGAATGACGCATTTTATCGATTTCATCATTGACCGAAGAATCCTTTTCAATATAAGTATCCGTACCCGGAATATATGCTTCCGGCTGATAATAGTCGTAATAACTGACAAAATATTCAACTGCATTATTAGGAAAAAACTCTTTGAATTCCGAACATAACTGCGCTGCAAGTATTTTATTATGTGCCAGAACAAGAGTAGGCTTATTTACATTTGCTATAACATTCGCCATTGTAAAAGTTTTTCCCGAACCGGTTACACCTAAAAGAGTCTGTTCTCTGTACCCTTTATTAATACCGTCTGTCAGCTTGCTTATTGCCTCGGGCTGATCGCCGGATGGTTTATAATCCGTTACCAGTTCAAACTTGCGTTCTTTCATAATTTCTCCTTATTTCAAAAGCGTAAATGCGCCGGATTCTTTTAACGATATTGCCTGTCCTCCGGCAACTATAATATGATCTAGAAGCATTATGCCCACAGGTTTTAATGTTCTGAACAAATCTGACGTAGCTTTTATATCTTCATCAGAAGGAATCAGATCGCCGTTAGGATGATTATGCGCAATAATTATGCTTTCACATTTATTTTTATATGTAAATTCTACTATTTTACGTATATTTACAGCGACTGTTCCCGGCGTACCCTCAGAAATTACTGCACAGTCAACAAGCCGGAGCTTATCATCTACACAAGCTATCCTAACCTTTTCTACATTTTCGCCAAGAAATTGATTTTTAAAATATTCACATGCAGTTTTATAATTTCCCATTGAGGTCAATGAAATTTTTGAATTAACATATTCCTTTGAAAGTGCAGGAATCATTTTTAATAGTACTGCTGTAGCTTCGTCAACTCCATCGACTTCTTTAAGCATATCAAAATCCGCATCAAAAACGCCTCCTATAGTTTTAAACTTATCAATAAGATTATGCGCTATCGCATTTGTATCTATTCTGGGACGTGAATAAAATAGAAGCAGTTCCAATTTTTCATGATCGGCAAAACCTGTAAATCCGGTTTTTATAAATTTCTTCCTTACTCTTTCTCTGTGTCCCTTATGCACGTTATCAGCCATGTTACCTCCAAATTGTATTTATGTAATATTACCTACTATATAGTATAATCCTTTTTTCTAAAAAATAAAAGTACTTTTAAAAAATTATATAATTTTACCTTTTTCAGTTTCAATTTTAAAAATAATATGCTATAATACAAATAAAAAGTTAATTAAACGAGGTTAAATATGAAAGAATTTAAAATAAACAAAAATGACAGCGGTCAGAGAGTCGATAAATTTATACTAAAAACAGTACCAAAACTACCAAAATCACTTTTATATAAGTACATAAGATTAAAAAGAATTAAAGTTAATAAAAAAAGATGTGAAATTTCTCAGGTACTAGCAGAAAACGATATGGTAGAAATGTATATAAATGATGAATTTTTTGATATCAAAAAAAATACTGAATTTTTAACTATTAATTCAAGTCTTAATATAATATATGAAGATGAAAATATTTTAATAGTAAATAAACCTGCCGGAACAGACGTACATAGAGGTTCAGAAAATAATAAAGAAACACTTATTGACATTATTAAATCTTATTTGTATCAAAAAAACGAGTATAATCCAGATGAAGAAAATTCTTTTTCTCCTGCAATTTGCAACAGACTGGATCGAAATACGACCGGACTTGTCATTGCTGCCAAAAATGCTCAGTCTTTAAGGGAAATCAACGAAAGAATACGTTCAAGGGAAATTGTAAAAAAATATTTGTGTATTTGCTGTGGGATCATTTCAAAGAATGAGTTTATTAAAACTGATTATCTGAAAAAATGTCAGCATAACCGTGTAGAAATAATTTCAAATCCAGTCCAAGGATATAAAAAAATAATTACAGGCTGTAAGGTTATAAGCCGGAAAAATAACTTTACTCTTGCTGAAATAAACCTTATTACCGGAAGAACTCACCAGATCCGCGCACATTTAGCCTATCTGGGATATCCAATTCTCGGAGACGGAAAATACGGCAGCGTTACTGTAAATAAACGAATGGGTATTTTTCATCAGCAATTATGTGCATACTCTTTGGAATTCAAATTAAATTCCGGCGGAATACTTAATTATCTGAACGGCAAAATTTTTAAAGTTCCTGATACAGGATTTTCGTTAAATATTTTTTGACAAAATATCAGCCCTTTTATATAAAAGGGCTGTAAGTATTATTGCTTTGAAAGAAGAGCTTTAATTTTTTCATGAGGATCAATAACAGTGCCTATTGATACGTCATGATTAATTGACGCAATAAAATATGAAATATATTTTGAAACGTCAACCTCATGAAACCACGGTCTCTGAAGAAGCTCAGGAGAACGATATGTCAGATTTGTTCCGAATACGCCTGAAATATATCCTTCCTCATAAGCTTTATCAAATTTTTCAAGACCGTTTGTAAACAATGCATAAGTACAGTAAGCAAAAAATCTTCTTGCATTTTTATTTTTCAGTGCATAAGCTATATCCAAAACTGATTCTCCTGACGAAATAATATCGTCAGCGACGAATACGTCTTTGCCCTCAACAGAATTTCCAAGATATTCATGAGCCACAATAGGGTTACGTCCGTCAATAATTCTGGAATAATCGCGCCTTTTATAAAACATTCCCATATCAACACCCAGAACAGAAGCATAATACATATTCCTGTTCAGTGCGCCTTCATCAGGACTTACTACCATAAACTCGTCTTTATTGATTACAAGATTATCTACATTTTTAAACAATGCTTTCAGTACCTGATATGAAGGAATAACATTGTCAAATCCCATAAGAGGAATCGCATTATGCACTCTCGGGTCATGAGCATCAAAAGTTACAATATTTGCCACACCCATTGACTGAAGTTCCTGTAATGCACATGCACAGTCAAGAGATTCACGGTAGCTTCTTCTGTGCTGACGTCCGCCGTAAAGAATAGGCATAATGACATTGATCCTATGAGCTTTACCGGAAATTGCCTGTATTATTCTCTTAAGATCCTGATAATGATCATCCGGAGACATAGAATTTTCTTTACCAAACATTTTATATGTACAGCTGTAATTTCCTACATCAACTACAATAAAAATATCCTTTCCTCTAACGGTTGATTCTATAATTCCCTTACCGTCCCCCGACGCAAATCTGGGGCACTGATTTTTAATTAGCAGCGTATCAACGTTATACCCGCCTTTTCTTGCCCATTCAACAAGATAACCGTCAATCTTGCCGCCTAGCTCTGCCGCACCCTCAAGGGCAATAATGCCTAAAGGTGCTACGCTTGCTTCTGAATTAAATAAAACTTCACTTGCTTTTACAGTCATTTCCAATTTTTCCTTTCTGTTATTATTTACAGAATTTATTAATATAATGCTCAATATCATCGGCGATTATAGATTTCGCACTTTCAGCATTTTCAATTTCGTCTACAGCCGTAGTCTTATTTTCCAATTCTTTATATACCTTGAAAAAATGAATCATTTCATCAAATATATGTTTAGGAAGTTCGTCAATATCCTTGTAGGTATTATAAGTAGGATCGTCAAAAGGTATTGCAATTATTTTATCATCATGGCGTCCGCTGTCAATCATTCTTATAACTCCTATTGGATAGCATCTGACTAGAGTCATCGGATACAACGTTTCAGAACAAAGCAGAAGTACATCGAGAGGATCACCGTCATCTGCATATGTTCTTGGTATCAAACCGTAATTTGCCGGATAATGGGTAGAAGTATATAAAATTCTGTCAAGCTTTATCAAGCCTGTTTCCTTATCCAGTTCATATTTTATTTTACTGCCTTTAGGTATTTCGATTACGGCAACGAAATCCTCCGCACTGATTCTTTTTGGACTTATATTATGCCAGATATTCACATTAACCGCCTTTCAAATATTTATTTTTTAACAAATCCGTACATATTTTTTCATTAATTAGTATATCCATTTTTATTCATTTTGTCAATAAGGATTAAAATTTTCATCACAAATTATAAAAAATATTTAAAATACTATTTAATTTTTCACATTATTCTGTATATTTTTTTATTCATAAAAAAACATTTGTAATTATCATAAAAAAATGATATAATATTTAATGTTATAAGGAAAGGAAATACAAAAATGAATGTTAATAGTAATTTATCTGCCGTTTCAAAAAAAATAAATGAAATTATAGGCGAAATAAATAAAGCAGTTATTGGTAAAAGTGACATTATAGTCAAAGTGTTAATGACTATAATATCAAACGGTCATATTCTTATTGAAGATATGCCAGGCGTTGGTAAGACCACAATGGCGCTGGCTTTTTCCAAAGCACTTTCACTGGAATACAAGCGAATGCAATTTACACCTGACGTATTGCCTACGGATATAGTGGGTTTTTCTGTTTATAATCCGGAAAATAAAAAATTTGAATATAAAACGGGAGCAGCCGTATGTAATTTATTTTTGGCTGATGAAATTAACAGAACGTCAAGCAAAACACAATCCGCTTTACTCGAAGTCATGGAAGAACGCCGAATCACAATTGAAGGAAACAGCTTTGAACTCCCTAAACCGTATATTGTAATAGCAACTCAAAATCCAATAGGCTCAATAGGAACTCAAATGCTCCCGGAATCTCAGCTTGACAGGTTTACAGTAAAATTAAGCATGGGATATCCCGAAATAAAAGATGAGATCAATATATTAAAAAGCAAAAATACAGATGCATTAAAAAGTATTTCTACAGTCGCTAACGGCAACGATATTATTCTATGTCAGAAAATTGCAAATAAAATATATGTAGATAACAGTATTTATTCATATATTGTTTTACTGGCAGACGCAACAAGAAAACATCCCATGGTAAAATTAGGTCTTAGTCCAAGAGGTACAATCAGCTTAACTTCAATGGCAAAAGCCTGTGCTTTGATGTCAGGAAGAAGTTATGTTATACCGGATGATATTTTATATATTTTCAAAGATGTTGTCGGACACCGTATCATACTGGAACATAAAGCAAAATTAAACGGTTTGTCAGTTAACGATATATTAAATGAAATTTTAAGAAATGTTCCGATTCCTAAAATCAATTATAAGGTTTAATTATATGATTATAACAAAAATTATTTATTTTATTTTAATTATAATTTCAATATTATTTTATATGCTGTTTATAGGTGATTTTTCACTATATCTTATGGTTTTCATTCTTTCAATTCCTATTTTATTTGGAATAATTATTGTTATTGCTAAATTTAATATAAAATTGGAAATTAATTCTGCTTCCCTTACATCAACTAAAAATGAAAAATGCAAATTTATACTTACAATTAAAAATAATACTATTTTCCCTTTTTCAAATAGCCGTATACAGATAGTATATAAAAATAAACTTTCGGGTATTGAAAATTGTATGGAAATATCGGTCCCGATACACCCATTAACTGAAGAAAAACTATATTTTTATCTTTCATCAGATTATTGCGGAATATTAAACGTAAAAGTAAAATCAATTAAAATATACGACTATATAAAATTATTCTCATGCAAGATAAATTCAAATAAAACATCCAGCGTTTATATTATGCCCGATATAAATCTTGATTATTTCGATTATTATTCAAAATCAATTGAAAATGATGACAGTGAAACATATTCTAACAGTAAAAGCGGTGATGATCCTTCTGAAATTTTTGAACTGAAAGAATATATTTCCGGTGATAATTTTAACCGTATTCACTGGAAGCTGAGTTTAATACACGACAAATTTATTACAAAACATTTCAGTCAGCCTACAGATTCTGCAATTGTTGTCATACCTGATTTAATATTAAAAGGATCCATATGTTCCATAGACACTGCCATTGAAATTTTCTATGCTGTTTCTCTGAACTTACTCCACAATAGTATGCCTTTTGAAATATGCTGTTATAATAAAAAAATTAAAGAAATAGAATTTATAGATATAATAAATTTTGATTCTCTTATTTCAACGTTTATTATGCTTATGGATAATCTTTTAGATGATGATTTTTACTCATTAACAAATAAAATTGAAGAAATTTGTTTAAACAAATCTGAAGTATTTTTTATTACAAATAATAATGTAAGTTTTAATTATCAAAACTTATTTGATGATAATTCTGTAAAAAACTTTATATTTGTTAATGATTCGTTTTCCAAAAGTCAATTTAAGTACTTTAATAATCTGAATATAGCCGAAATCCCTTCCGGAAAATTTCATGAAAATATTGAAAAAATTTTAAAGTAATCAAGGATAAATTTTATGAAACTTAATACGAATTCATATAATGGTATAAGAATTATTGACAGTATGAATCTGTCAGTACCTAAAAACAGAAAATTTTTAAACATAATTCCGCTTTTAATTATATCCTTTTTAGGAATATGGGGTACTGTTTTTTCTTACATTACCATGTTTGATATAACTATCAATTCAACGTTAATAAATTTTTGTACAATTTTATTTTTTGTAATTTTATCTATTATATTTATACTTCCACGAATATTTCATTTTTCTTTATTGCCAATATTGATAATTTATATAGTTATCTTGTATAAAAAATGGACAAATTTCATAGACGGATTTAAAATTATTTTTAATCAGACATATTTATCTATATATCCTGAAAAAAGCAGTTATTTCCGTATGGAAATCGTTAATATAGAGGACGCTGAACTTTTTTTAGCTTTCTCTATATTTATTTTAGCATTTATTATTTGTTATGCAACATTAATACATCCGAATTTTTTTCTGGGATTTTTATGCACATTTCCTTTTATTGAATGCGGATTATACTTCGGAAAAAATCCTGATATGCTACCGGTATTGACAATAATTATTTATTGGACATGTCTGTTGTCAATACAATACTCAGGATACAATCAGTATTCAGGAAAAAAAACATCAGGATTTCTGCGGAAAAAAAATTTATTCTATGCTAAACCTGAAATAAAATTCCGTACGGCAGGCTTATCAAGTATTTTAATAATAGCCGTATGCTGTATTGTATTCATAATGACGTATATTTTAACACAATGTTTTAGTTATTCCCGTCCTGAGAAAATAAATCAAATACGTTCAGACATGAAAATAGCAGCCAGTGAATTTTCTTTTGAAGATCTTGGAACCAGTCTGGAACGTTTTTCAGCATCATTAGGCATTGGTAATCTTAAAATGTATAATCATAAGCTCGGCGCACTAAATTCCGTTTCTTTTTCAGAATCTACCGATCTGATCATAGAAACAAATGAAGCAATTAATGAAAATATATATCTTAAAGGTTATACAGGTACAGAATATAACAACAACAGCTGGAACGATTTTTCTGATTCAATATATAAAGCTTACAACAACATGTTTGATAATTTTTATGATAACAAATCTTTTCCACAAGATATGTTAACTAATTATATTATTTCTCGTTATAAAGTTAATCTTACAGAAATTAAAATCAAATCACAATATATTAATGAAAAATATAATTATATACCATATCTTTCTATTCCATCCGGCGATATTACTTACGTTAATGATACGTCTGTTAAATTGGAAAATTTGAAAGAATATTCATTTATGGTAAGTACTGATCAAATAAATGAAAACAATTTTATTAATATGCTGGATGATATTGATTATGAAATAAATTCTTCTTTTGATCAATATAATGATTTTGTATATGAAAATTATTGTAATGTACCCGATACAAAATCAATGAATAAACTTTATGAACAATTTATTGAAAATTCAGATATTTTAAACCAGGATATATATCAAAAATTACAGTCCATAAAAAATATCTTATCTGAAAATGCAGAATATACTTTAAATCCCGGAAAAACTCCTAAATCTGAAGATTTTGTATCTTATTTCTTAACTGAGAATCACAAAGGATATTGTGTACATTTTGCAACTTCAGGTGTTATTCTAGCCAGAATGGCCGGAATTCCTGCTAGATATTCAGAGGGATATGTACTATTAAAAGATGATTTTAATAATAAAAATCTAACTGATAAAAAAACCTATAAAATAGAAATTAAAGATAATCGTGCTCATGCATGGGCAGAAATTTATATTGACGGTTTAGGCTGGATTCCCTATGAGTTTACTCCTTCAGGAGCAGCCGCTTTTAATGATAATGCCGAGGAAGTTCATACGTCCATATCTCAGAATACTGAGTTATCTTCAACAATTAATACTACTGTTTCTGCTTCATTGTCAGAAACTGATACATCAAGTACAAATTCCAATTTTTCTTCTTCTGAATCAAAATTATCTGAATCCGATTCAAACAGCATAGTAAATATAAATACTCACGTAAAACAGTCAACAAATAGTATTAGTTTGACAGTTAAACTTATAATTAGTGCTATATGTACGATAATATTTATTATTATACTTATATTAGTAAAGCATATAGTTATCAGTAATAAAAGAGAAAAAAAATTATCTGATTCGGATAATGCTAAAACTGTCTTATATGCATATGATTATATAATTAAATTACTTGAGTATATTAATATAAACAATAATAATATTACACATATTAAATTTGCCGAAAAAATTCAAAAGGAAAATCCGTGGATTTTTTATGAAAATGAATTTGTAAATGCTACTCAGACTGCACTTAAAGCTAAATTAAGTATGGAACCAATAACAGATACAGAAGCTAATAATATTTCAGAACTAAGCAAAAGAACTGCAGTAAAAATATATAAAAATATTAATATGGTTAAAAAGATCCATATGAAATTTATTAAAAATCTTATTTAATAATACTGCTTTTGAAAATTTGTACAAATTGATTGACATCTTGAACTTATTATGATAAAATATAGTAAGTAAATATAAAAATGGAGGGTGTATTAATGCGTAAAAAAATTCTTGCCGGATTGATGAGTACAGCTTTGCTATGTTCTTTAATTCCTGCTTCATACTCTTTAATTAATAATGAGTCTTCATCTTTTTTCTCTGTTGACGGTGCAGAAACTGTTTCAACTGTCGTTTATTCTACTGGCTTTGAAGATGGTATTAATGATTTTACTGGCAGAGGAGGCGTTGAAACATTACAAATTGTAAATACGGATTCATATAGCGGTACAAGCTGTCTGGAATGCAGTAACAGGGGAAAAGGCTGGCATGGTCCATGGTTGGCGCTTGAAGGTCTTTTGGAACCGGGAATTGAGTACATGGTAAGTGCAAAAGCAAAAGCACAATGGTATAACAATATTAACTTAAAATTGGATTATACCGACTCATCCGGGCAAAGACACTATGTAGATATTCTGTCAGCAGTGTCTCAGGGTGATTGGGTAGAAATGAATGACGGTAAGTTCATTATACCTAATAATGTAACAAATGTATATTTATATTTTGAATGTAATGATACAGCAAATATGTATATAGATGATTTTGAAATAAAAACTGCTCCGGTTTACGAAATTCAACAGGATATCCCATCCCTTAAAGATATTTATTCCTCTTATTTTAAAATCGGAGGCGCTGTTACAACAACAGAACTTGCCTCTAAAACAGCACAGGATTTAATTAAAAAACATTATAATAGCCTTACTCCCGGAAATGAACTCAAACCAGAGTCAATTCTTGATCAGGCAGCTACCATTGCTTCTGGAAGTGAAACAAATCCTGTAGTTAATATCGCAAGTGCAAGAGAAATTTTAGATTTCTGCCGTGACAATAATATTTCAGTAAGAGGACATGTACTTGTATGGCATAGCCAGACTCCTGATTGGTTCTTTAAAGAAGGATTTACGGACAGCGGAGACTGGGTTTCAAAAGAGATCATGCTTCAGCGTATGGAAAATTACATCAAAAATGTTTTTGAAGCTCTTGAAACTGAATATCCGACTGTTGACTTCTATGCCTGGGACGTTGTAAATGAAGCTTGGCTGGACGATGGTACTCCAAGAAAAGGCGGCGGACAATCTGAAAATCCTAATTATTCCGGTTGGGTAAAGGTTTTCGGTGACAATTCGTTCATTGAGCCTGCTTTTGAATATGCGAGAAAATATGCTCCGGAAGGATGTAAGCTCTATTATAACGATTTTAATGAATATATGCCTGACAAAACCAATGCTATTGTTAATATGGCAAATGAACTAAAAGAAAAAGGACTTATTGACGGTATAGGTATGCAATCTCACCTTGATGTTGGTTTCCCTTCTGCTTCAGCATATAAAAAGGCTTTAAAGGCATTTGTAGATACCGGTCTTGACATTCAGGTTACGGAACTTGACATAACTACTACTGATTTAACTGAATCAGGTTTTGAAAAACAAGCTCAAATATACAATGAAATCATGGATGCATGCGAAGAATATTCAGACAGTATTTCTGCCGTTGTATTTTGGGGAACAACTGATGACAAAAGCTGGCGTGCCGCAAAGTGTCCGCTTCTGTTTAATGAAGATTTCACTGCTAAGCCTGCCTATTATTCAATTATTGAAGGGTTAACCCCTAAGCCAACTGAAACACCATCAACTGATATAACAGAATACAGTAAAGGCGATATTGATAAGGATAAATTGCTGACAACTGCCGATATAGTTCTGATGCAAAAATATCTTCTTAAAATATATACTTTTGATGAATCACAGTATTCTTTGGCTGATATGAATTCTGACGACAAGGTTAATATATTTGATTGTATCCTATTAAAACGTATAATTATTGACTTAGAAACACCTAATAATTAAACATTTATAAATCATTTAAGCTGTTGATGATTATTACATCAACAGCTTTTTTTACTCCCTATTTTCAAAAATTTAATTGTGCTTTGAAATATACCAAAGTACAATTATTTAAATAAAATTAAAGTCCCGGTTCCCATTCCCAATTTAATAAATCAAGTTCTGTAATATCATATGGTGTAGATTGATAAATACAATAATTTAACCAATTAGAAAACATTAAATTTGCATGACATTTCCAATTTAAAAGCGGAATATTGTCAGGATCGTTATTAGGAAAATAATTATATGGAAGTACAGTTTCCATTCCTTTATTTTTATCCCGAAAATATTCTTCAGATAATGTTTCACGACTATATTCTGCATGTCCCATAATAAAATACTGTCTTCCATTTTTATTGGCAACAATATGTATACCGGCTAGTTCAGAAGATGCAAGGATCTGAAGTTTATCTATTTTTTCAATGTCTTCCCTTCTGATTTCAGTGTGACGTGAATGCGGTACCATAAATTCATCATCAAATCCATTTAACAATTTAGCATTATGATACTCAATTTTATGCGGAAAAATACCAAATATTTTTTTAGAAAGAGAATATTTAGGAATACCAAAATGATAATATAAACCTGCCTGCGCTCCCCAGCAAATATGCATGGTAGAAAAAACATTTTTCTTTGACCATTCCATTATTGCAGTAATTTCTTTCCAATAATCTACTTCCTCAAATTCAAGCTGCTCAACAGGTGCACCGGTAATAATCATACCATCATATTTATTATTTTTTATCTGTTCAAAGGTTGTATAAAAATTACTGAGATGACTTACAGGTGTATTTTTTGAAATATGAGATTCCAAATAAAGCAATTCAATATCAACCTGTAATGGAGTATTACTGAGAAGTCTTAATATCTGGGTTTCAGTTTCTATTTTTTTTGGCATTATATTAAGAATAATAATTTTTAATGGCCTGATATCCTGATGTTCCGCCCTGCTTTTGGACATTACAAAAATATTTTCATCTTGCAGTTTTTTATATGCCGGTAATTCATGCGGTATTTTTATAGGCATTTTAGTACCTCCTTACGCTAATATAACTTAGAAGGCGAACAAAAGTCCGCCTTCTAAAATAAACAAATTGTAATTAAACCGGATGAATCTGTTTTTCAGAATCTGAATGAGCGCCGTCAATACCAAATTTAGCATTTCTGCGGTTTTCAAAGAATTTAACGGCAACCTGTCCGAACTGAGCATAGCTGAGAACATCTTCTTCCTGTTCTGTCCATTCTGCACATTCTTTTTTGAGTTTATCAAGTTCAGGTTCAAGAAGGTCAGCAGGACGACAGTCAATAGGAGTATCGTCACCAATAATCTTTTTTCTGAATTCAGGGTCAATAGGCACCGGAGTTCTGCCGTATTCTCCTCTAACAATGCCCTTGAATTCCTTAGTAACCATTTTATAGCGTTCACCCATTATTACATTAAACACAGCCTGTGTACCAACTATCTGTGATGAAGGCGTAACCAGCGGAGGATAACCCGCATCTTTTCTTACCCTAGGAACTTCTTTCAGTACTTCTTCCAGCTTATCTTCTTTTCCTGCTTGCTTCAGCTGTGAAAGCAGATTAGAAAGCATTCCGCCAGGTACCTGATAAATCAAAGCATTAGCATCAACTGCAAGCATTTTAGGATCAAGGAGACCGCTGTCGATATATTTCTTTCTTAATTTCATGAAATAATCTCTGATTTCTGTCAAAAGAACTAAATCAAGACCAGTATCATATTCAGTACCTTGGAGAGCCGCTACCATTGATTCAGTAGGTGCATGGGACGTACCAAGCGCCAATGGTGACATTGCCGTATCAATTACGTCAACGCCTGCTTCAATACCCTTAAGCAAGCACATTGATGCTAGACCGGACGTGTAATGAGTATGTAGCTGAATCGGAATTTTTACTGCTGATTTCAAAGCTTTAACAAGCTTTTCAGTTTCATAAGGAGTAAGCAACGCTGCCATGTCCTTGATGCAGATAGAATCTGCCCCAGAATTTTCAATACGTTTTGCATAATCAACATAATAATCAGTTGTAAATACATCGCCTAATGTATAAGAAATAGCAACCTGAGTATGCGCACCTTCTTTTTTGGCGGCTTTAATAGCTGTTTCAAGATTTCTGATATCATTCAAAGCATCAAAGATTCTGATTATGTCAATACCGTTTGCTACTGATTTCTGGACAAAATACTCCAGTACATCATCTGCATAGTGACGGTATCCAAGCATATTCTGACCACGGAAAAGCATCTGAAGCTTTGTATTAGGAAGATTTTTTTTCAGTGTTCTAAGTCTTTCCCACGGATCTTCATTTAAAAATCTCAGACAAGCGTCAAATGTTGCACCGCCCCAACATTCTACAGAGTGGTATCCCACTTTATCCATGAGAGGCAGAATTGGAAGCATTTCATCCATAGTCATACGTGTTGCAATAAGTGACTGGTGCGCATCACGCAATACGGTTTCAGTAATTTTTACCTTACCCATAATTATACCCATGTTTTGCAGTTATCCGCAAAACTTCCTTTCTCAAAATTTATGATTTTAAATTAGCCTATTGTTGCAAGAGCGTCTCCAGAATTAACGGTATCACCTTTCTTAGCAAGAACGCTAGTAATTTTGCCGTCACATGAAGCAACAATATCATTTTCCATTTTCATAGCTTCGAGAATCATAATAACTTGTCCCTTTGATACAGTATCGCCGACGTTTACTTTTACGTCAAGAACCGTACCAGGCATTGGCGCATTAACCTTTTCGCCGGATCCTGCAACAGGAGCAGAAGCCGCCGGAGCTGCTGCCTGAACAGGAGCTGAAACCGGTGCAGAAGCAACCGGAGCTGCTGAACTGTCCAATTCTTCAACTGCAACATCATATGCTTTGCCATTTACTGTAATATTAAATCTTTTCATAATTTTAACCACCTATTCTTATATTAATCAAAATTGAATATTATTGTGCTTTTTAGGAAGCTTCTGTACACGCTTGCCTGAAAGGATATCCAATGCTGAAACAAGGACATTTCTTGTCTGTGAAGGATCAATAATATCATCAATAAAATTATTTTCCGCAGCTGTTTCAGCTGATGCGAGAGTTTTTTCATATTCAGAAATAAGTTCATTTCTTGCACTTTCAAGATTGTCTGTACCCTTAAGCTTATCATGCCACATAAATTCTACTGCCGCCGCAGATGAAACAGGCGCAATAACAGCGTCTGGATAAGCATATGTAAAATCTGAATTTGAGCTGTTACCTGCAACTGCCGCAAAAACAGGACCTACCGCTTTGCCCGTAACAACGGCAATTTTAACAGTCGTAGCTTCTGAATAGCTGTTTGCAAGAGTAGTCATAGCTTTTATTGACGATACTGCATCCGCATCTTCAAAACCTTCTGAATTTACAAATGTTACAACCGGTATTGAAAATGCATCGCAAGTTCTCATAAAGCGTGCAAGCTTTGCACAATCGTCTGAATTAAGCTTACTTCCTTCTTTTCCGGCTGCGGCAATACCTGCTGTTGCTCCGCCTATGGTTACAAAACCTGTGTAAGAAGCATTACCAAATTCTGCACTGATCTCAATTTCACTGTCTGCATCCGCAGCAGAATTTATAATGGATTTTAAATCTGTTCCTGATACCGGCGAATTTTCGGCAAATTCAAACATTGGAACAGGCGCAAGATTATTAACAGGCAAAATATTAACAAGGTCTCTTGCTTTTTCAATAGCAGCTTTATCATCATCGCATACGGCTGATGCTATACCGGATTTAGCTGCCGCTTCAGCAGAGCCTGAGCTGCTGTTAGGAGCCATAAAAAATTCGCTTTCCTTTGTCATAATTACAAAGTCAGATGAACACGCAAGCATAGCGGCAGTACCTGCACATGTTCCGGCAATAACAGAAATCTGCGGAACAACTCCTGAAATTACGGAAGACGCACCAAGCATTTTTCCGTAAGCAGCAAGAGACGCAGCCGTACCGTCCATAAAAGCACCGTTTGAATCATGAATCCCAACAATAGGAGTACCTGTTTTTGCCGCAAGTTCATAAAGCTTTGCGATTTTGTCAGCCTGTGCAGCGCCTACAGCGCCGCTGTTTAATGACTTATCCTGTGAAAATGCATAAACAGCATTTCCGTTTACATAGCCGTAAGCTGAAATAACGCCGGTAAGAGCATCCTTTTCTTTTACCATTGAATTAATTTCGCTGTAAATACCATCGTCAAAAAGCAAAGAAAGTCTTTCTCTTGCCTGACTGTTCGTATTCTTATCAATCTGCATATTATCGTTCCTTCCTGTACGGATTTTTTCCGCTTATCATTTAGACGGGCATCTATACAAATATTCCGGCATTTGCGCACAATTGTGTAAATAAGAATATTTTTTTCAATGCCAAATCAATATACCTTAATATTATACTATATTTTTTGAATTAAAGCAAGTATTTATTGCAATTCTTTACATTTTTTACAATTAATCATAAAATTTGAAATATCATTAATACATTGTTCATGTTCCATTACAAATCCGAGTTTTGTTAAATTATGTATTTTATTTTCATCTTTTATTTCAAATATGCATTCATTTATACCGCTGAGCATTGCTTTAAAAAGTATAGTGCGAATAATTCCGTCAGTAACATTCATATCTGAACTGTCAAAATCATAAATCGTAACTCCGTTTTCATCAACAGAATATATTCCATATCCATTTACACTGTCCCCGTTTATTGATTCAACAATATGCAGATATTGGCAATCAATATTTTGAATTATATTTTCATAACCGTCTGTATTTTTCTTTTCATGTATTTCAAGCATTATTTTACATCCTTACCTATTGCATTTCTGATAGCTCTTAGTTCATCTGCCGTCAGTTCCCTGTACGTACCGGGTTTAAGCATACCAAGCTTCAAAGGTCCTATACTTATTCTTCTGAGCCTTGCTACTTCCAGTCCCACTGCCTCGCACATTCTTCTTATCTGACGGTTTCTTCCTTCTTTTATAGTTATTAATAGCACTACTCTGCCCTGTTCTTTATCTTTAACAACAACATTTGCAGGCAAGGTTTTTCTACCGTCAAGTTCAATACCGTCGGACAGCGCTACAAGCTGTTCGTCCGTTATATTCGGGCGAACCGTTACCCGATATGTTTTACTTATTTGTTTCGCCGGATGCATAATATTATTTGCAAAATTACCGTCATTTGTAAATAAAAGAAGTCCTTCCGAATTTTTATCCAGTCTGCCTACAGGATAAACTCTTTCATTTACATCGTCCAGCAATTCAGTTACGCATTTTCTACCCATCTCATCACTCATAGTCGTTACATAGCCTCTCGGCTTGTTTAGCATAATATATATATTATTTTTCTTTTTAGGCCTGTAAATTCTTTCACCGTCAATAGTAATGATATCACGTAATGACGCTTTGTCTCCGGGTTTAACCGGATGACCGTTTAATTTTACTCTGCCCGCCGACATCAGTTCCTCTGCCTTTCGGCGAGAACAATAACCGCAGTCAGAAATAATTTTTTGTATTCTTGTCTTTTCCAACTTATTACTCCTTTAATTATTAAATAAAAATTTTTTAATTTTTTCAAAAAAATTTTTATCAGTCTTTTTTTCAGTTTCTTTATATTCAGTATTTTTCATAGCATTTAATGATATGCTATCAATATATCTTCCGTCATAATAATATTTTATTTCGCCTATTTTATCACCCGTCTTTATACCGGAGTAAACAAAAGGCGGAAGTATTATACTTGAAGATATTCTATTCGCAGTTTTTCCGTCGTCACCTATTAAAATCTGTTCTTCAGCTCTGACTGGAATCGTATTTTCAGTTCCTCCTGCAACAGGTACTGCAAATATTTCGTCAGTGGACAGCTCAAGCGGCTGAAGTACAGAATATCCGTAATCATACATATTTATATGATCCTGCCAATCGTTTTTGTCATTTAAAGTCACGCATATAAGCGAGATTCCTTCACGCTCACAGGCAGAAACAAGACATCTGCCTGCCTCATCAGTAAATCCGGTTTTTACGCCCTTCACTCCCTGATACATGTCAAGAAGTTTATTTGAATTCGTCAGCCATCTTTCATACGGAGGATTTCCAAATTCTACTTTAGCCTTTTTCTGCGAACATATTTCAGCAAAATCAGGATTGCGAAGAGCTTCTCTTGCCAGCAAAGCCATGTCATAAGCCGATGAACCGTGTCCCTCTCCCTCAAGACCAGAAGGAGTTACGAAGCATGTTCTGGTCATTCCTATTTTCTCAGCACGCTCGTTCATCATATCCGCAAAATTTTCAATGTTTCCGCCTAGTTTTACTGCCGTAGCATTAGCGGCGTCGTTTCCAGAAGGCAGCATCATCCCATAACACAAGGCACGCTTGGTTACGACGTCTCCCTCAGTCAGCCCCATTGACGATCCTTCAACCTTAATTGCTTCGCCGTCTACAACAAACTGATCGTCAAGACCTCCGCTTTCAAGGCACAAGAGAGTTGTCATAATTTTAGTAGTACTTGCCATCGGAAGCTTTTCCGACGAATTTTTTTCAAATAAAATTTTACCGGTTTTTTCTTCAATCAATACGCAGGCTTTTGCAGAAACCTCCGGCACTTTGCTTTCAGCAGAAACCGTATAAGGATATACCAGAATCAAAACTACCGTTAAAATAACAGAAAAAATTTTTTTCATAAAAACCTCCATAAGCTTTTTTATTATTTTATGAAGGAAAGAAAAAAAATAGGACATCTGTTCAACTCAAGAATTTAATTTTCTGAATTTTTTTTATCTTTTCCAATTAAATCAGATATTTTATCAACTACATCAGGAATTAAATTTACCAATGCATTTGGAGTAGACGCATTTACCGACATCTGCATAAGCTTAGCCTCTCCTTTGTAAACCACCATAAAAGCCAGAGGCTGAATGGATACTCCTGCGCCTGAGCCTCCGCCAAAAAGGTCTTTTACATTTTTACTTGGAAGATCAGAACCTCCCGAAGCAAATCCAAAAGAAACCTTTGATATAGGAATAATGGCAGTTCCGTCCTGGAGCTGAATAGGATCTCCTATAATCGTATTTACGTCTACCATTTCCTTAAGCTTATCCATAGTAATTCCCATAATATTTCCGATTGTATGATTCTCGCCCATGACACTCTCCATTCTGCCGCCTTATAACTGCGGCTCATATTTATTTTGATTCTTTATACTTTTATTATTTACCAAAAATGTAAAAATAAATACAATCATTGCTGAAATACCTGCAGCTGGTGAAATTTTTATCATAAAACTCAAGTTATAGCTGCATTCAGGCTGATTATATATACATTTTATATCAATACTTTTCTTTTTCAGCTTTATAAAGCAATTCAAATAAGCTATAATATTGTACACGGCAATGTTTGTTTTACCGAATTTCAAAGCACAGTCATATGCGTCCAGATCCGATATAATAAAATCCAAATCAATATTTTTAACACAAATATGTTTTGTTATATGTTTAAAGGTTTTTCCGGTAGATTTTAAAATATTAAGGACGAATTCTGTTTTTTCTTTATTATCTTCCGGAATAATATTTCTAAATTTAGATTTTTTTTGTCTGTTTTCGTCCCTGTTATGCTCCTCACTCTTAGATTTCTTTAAATTTTTTTTTCGTTTCCTTATCTGATTGACATTTTTTTTAATAAACAGATATTTTATAATAATACTTGTTTTTCCGTTTTGATAATTAACAAATATTTTTACAGGAGAAAATATCAATGTAAGTATTATCAGCAATATTACAGCAAGAACAATCCACACCATATATTCTCTTCCCTTTCTGTCATATTATCTATTCATCATATTGATTATTGTCATTTTTTTCATCAAATAAACTTGTCTGAGAATCTTTATCTTCTCTTACAAGCGGAGGCAGATCCTCAAGCGAAGAAAGACCGAAGCTTCTCAGAAAAACGTCAGTGGTTTTATATGCTACCGGACGTCCCGGAACTTCAAGTCTGCCGTCTTCTTCAAGGAGTCCCTTATCTACAAGGGAATTGATAACAGACGAACTGTCAATACCTCTTACATTTTCCACAAAGCTTTTTGTCACCGGCTGATTATATGCAATAACCGTCAATGCTTCCATTGCTGCATTTGAAAGAGGAGTTTGTTTTTTATACTCCAAAGCCGCTTTTATATATTCGGCATACTCTTTTTTGGTACACATCTGATAACTGTTTCCGATATGTATTATATTAATCGCACTCTGATTGTCACTATACCGATTGTTAAGGGTTTTAATCATACTGCTGACAATGCTTTTATCAATTCCTGCCGCTTCAGAAATACGGGATTCGTCAACAGGTTCTCCGGATGCAAATAAAATAGCTTCAACTGCTCCGAGCTTTTCATTAAACTGCAAGATTATCAACCTTCTTTTTAAAGTATACCATAGTATTATCATCACTTATCATTATCCTGCCTGATTTAGTCAATTCTAAAATAGCAAGAAAAGTAGCAACTCTTTCCGAACGTCCGGTCATACCGTCAAACAGTCTGTCAATATACACTTTACCGTTCGCATATAAATTTTTCAGCACATAAACGACTTTTGATATAACCGACACAACCTTTTGCTGAACAACGTCATTTATTTTCTTTTCATTAGCCTGTTTGAAATCAGTTTTTTTAATATTCATGTTCATATATGCTTCGGCAAGCTTTTGCGGCGGATGACTGAGCTTGTACACGCTGTCAAGCTTTATTTTAATAGGTTCTCTAACAAAAATATCGTTTCCTGCATATTTCTCCCGAAGCTTTGCCGCAGCCTTTTTACATAATGAATATTCAATCAGCGTCCCTTGAAGTTCTTTTTTTATTTCTTCTGCCTCCTCCGATTTGGGAAGAAGTGAGACTGTTTTAATGTAAATCAGTCTTGCCGCCATTTCAAGAAACTCGCCGGCAAGCTCCAGATCCTGTTCCTTAGCCTGTTCAATATATAAAAGGTACTGCTCCAACAGCTTTGATATTTCAATATCGTTTATATTGAGCTTATGCTTAGAAATAAGGTGCAGAAGCAAATCTAGAGGTCCTTCAAATACATCAAGTTTAAATGATATATTATCCATGCTATGCTCCCATAAGCTTAGGAATAAATCCGGTTATTAACCATAAAAATTTAATAATAATATTTCTTACCCAGCCAAGAGGACCCGAAAGTATACCAGATACTACTAAAATCAAAAATACAACATTAATAATCATATAATTTTTTTCGATCCATCTTTCTACCTTATAGCTTGTAAAATAGCTTAATATTTTTGAACCGTCCAAAGGAGGAATAGGTAAAAGGTTAAAAACAGCAAGTCCTATATTTATCAATATGAAGCATTCCAGAATATAAAGAATAAAAAACATGTAATTCATTCCATTTGCACTCAATTCAAGACTTGATGCATTAAGAGGTGTATTAAGAACATCATCTATATTACTGTACTGAGAATAAAGAATGGAAATACCGTCTCTGAAAAATTCAGACGCAGTTATAAACCGATAACCAATAAATGCAATCAACGCCACCAAAAGGTTTGACGCCGGTCCGGCAGCGGCAGTTACAGCTACTCCTAAACGCTGTTTTTTAAATTTCAGAGGATTTATCGGAACCGGCTTTGCCCAGCCAAATCCGGTAAACAGCAGACATAAAGCGCCCAAAATATCAATATGTGCCAACGGATTCATTGTAAGTCGTCCGGAATACGCAGCGGTATCGTCCCCCATTTTGTGAGCTGCCCATGCATGAGCATACTCATGAACCGGCAGAATAAGAAATATAATTATTACTTTTGTAAATATCTCAAGCAAAGTACTTGTATTCAGATTCATAATGTTTCCACCCTTTCTTTATATAAAAAACAATTAATCTTTATTATACAATATTATTAAAAAAATTTCAAGTAAAAATTAACTATAAATTCTTTCTAAAAATTTTTTTTATATTTTTTGAAAAAACACTTGATTTTTTTGGTTTTTTCTGATAAAATATATACGTTGACTTTTTGTTAAGTAAAGTTAAGGGAGGTGCAGTCAATGGCAAAATGTGAAATCTGCGGTAAAGGTGTAACATTCGGCATTAAGGTTTCTCACTCACATAGAAGAACAAATAGAACATGGAAACCAAACGTTAAGCGTGTTAAAGCTATTGTTAAGGGTACCCCTTGTCATATCTACGCATGTTCAAGATGCCTTCGTTCAGGTAAGGTTGAAAGAGCAAACTAATTGCTGACCGTTTATAAATCAGGAGTTTGTAAAACTGCTCCTGATTTATGTTTTTTGTGGTATGAGAAGAAATTTTAAGCTCACTGTTTAAGTGAGCTGTTTTTTTATTTTCTTTCTTGTTTTAAATAATTAATTTTATTATTTCTTTTAGCCGTTATATAATTATTAAAAAATATTCCGGTAATCCCTATAGCACCGGTAATTAAAAATATTATTACAGTCATGACCGGTTTTCCCTTGCTAAGTGTTGAACCCATTAATGTTAGTGAAGTAACTGCCGGTATTCTAGCAATAGTTGCCAGTAAATAGAATCTGAAGGGTTTAATATCAGTCAGGGATGTCATATAAGTTATTACATCTTTAGGCGTTCCCGGAATCATAAGAATTATAAAAACAATAAGCTCAAGTTTCTTTTCATCATGCAGAAATTTAAACTTTTTGAATTTTTCTTCTGAAACAAAAGCATTGACAAGAGGCCGTCCAAATTTTTTAACTAAATTATATATAATAACTGTCGCAAGAAAAATTCCTATTTCACATAAAACAAGACCTCCTATAGCTCCGAACAAAACTCCTCCTATCATCTCTACAGGTCCGCCCGGAATAAGAGCAAGTATTATTTGCGTTATTTCCAGCAGTATAAACAAAAGAGGGGCAAAAATGCCAAAGCTTTCAACTTTCTGCTGAATATAAATTCTTCCCTCGTCAGTTGACAGATATTTAATAAATGGAATAATTACAAACCATGTCAGAGCAAGACACAATATAATCAGGCATAATAAAATAATAATTTTAAAAACTTTCTTTCTTTTAGACATTTTACTACCTCAATTGTTTTTGTTATTTTATGGTGTTTAATGAAATTTTATATATACTAAATTTAATTATAACACTTTTTTTAAAATTTGCAATAATATTTTCCGTTTTTACACTTGCCAGTATTAAAAAATAATGATATAATGTATACATCTGGATTTTAATAAATATTATAAATATATTTAATTATAAGGAGACAAAAATGAAGTCTGGTATACTTTCAAATATCTGGACCAAGCGGATTGCTTCCGTTTTAGGTTTATTATACGCTTTTTATTTATGCGTACTTTCTTTTCGTTCAGTTTTTTATGAGGTTATAATAGAAAAACCAATTATGTTCTGTACTTATCTGTCTTCAATTTCTATTGTTGCTATGATTCTGATGATTTATTCAAGAAAACAATTTGCGACTAAGCTTGCAAGCTTTATAATGATACCTGCACTTCTTCCTATTGTACTTATGTGTCTGGGATCATGGGAAATGATTATACCTCTTGCAGTATGTGCTGTTGTAATATTTTTTGCCAGCGGAGCCAATGAAGGTACTAAAACACTTCTGGGAACAATGTTTCTTTTGATTTATATACTGGCTTCTCTTGCGTATTTTATATTTACTTCCTATCTTGCTTCACCAGCTGTGAAAAAAACTATAGAAGAAGGTATATCGCCGTCCGGCAAATACAGATATGAAGTAATAAACACAACTGACAGTTCAAACGGCAGTACTACTGTTATGCTTGAACCTAACGATATGGACATTATAAGAAAATCAGTCACATATAAAGTAAAGGGATATGACAGAAAATTGTGCGTTAAAAGACCTCTTACAGAAGTGAAAATTGAATGGAAGGATGATGATCTCTATATAAATGGAGAAAGATGGTTTACTCCGGAACAAGCAGAAAAAGGAAAATGGTTTGAAAAAGAATCTTTTTCATTTGACTTTATGTAAATCTTTTATATATGTTAAATTATGAAACGATATGGTATAAAAATGATATTTCAGTTTCTGATAGAAAATGAAAGCCGTATTTTGTACGAAGAAAGCATACGTCTTTTTCATGCTAATTCCTTTGATAATGTTTTTAAAAAAGCAGAAAATTATGCTGTAACTTTATATGATGAATATACAAATATTTATGGTCAGAAGGTTACATATAAATTACTTGATACAGTTGAATCTTTTCTTATGCATGAAGAAATAAGCTTTGAAGACGGAGCAGAAATTTTTTCATCAATTTTTGAATCGGAAGATTTGCTTAAACTGCGGTATACCAGATGTTCAGTTGAAGATATGTACATAATCCGCCGTTTATAATAACACAATAATACTAAAAGGAATGATTAATTTGAAAAAAATTAAAATTAATACACGTGCTTCATATGATATTTTTATTGAAAGAGGTCTGATAAAAAATTGCGGAAAGATAATTGCAGATACAGTTTCTACACGTAAAATAGCAGTTATTACAGATAATATTGTCGATAAGCTATATTATAAAACTATTGAACTTTCATTGAAAGAAAACGGATTTGCTCTTTCAAAATTTGTTTTTCCCGCAGGAGAAGCCTCTAAATCAAGTGAAACGCTTAATGAAATATATACATTTCTTTGCGAAAATAATATTACCCGTTCAGATTGCATTATTGCTTTAGGCGGCGGCGTTGTCGGAGATATTGCGGGATATGCCGCAGCAACTTTTCTAAGAGGACTTGACTACATTCAGATCCCTACTACCCTTTTGGCACAAATAGATTCTTCTGTCGGAGGTAAAACAGCTATTGATCTCCCCTGTGGAAAAAATCTCGTTGGAGCATTTAAACAGCCTAAATGCGTGATATGCGATTCTGACGTTCTATCTACTCTTTCAGATGAAATTATATCTGACGGTATGGCGGAAGCTATAAAATACGGTATGATTCGTGACGCTGAGCTTTTTGATTTAATCGCAACGCATACATTGGATAATGTGAACGAAATAATAGATGAAATAGTGTACAAATGTATATCTATTAAACGTAATGTTGTTGAAAACGATGAATTTGATACCGGAGAAAGAATGATCCTGAATTTTGGTCACACTCTCGGTCACGCTATCGAAAGCTATTATAATTATCAGACCTATACGCACGGAAGCGCTGTCTCTATCGGTATGTGCATGATAACAGAAAGAGGATGCGAAAAATATATTACAGACAAGCTTATTTCTTGCGTTACAGCATATAAGCTGCCTTCTTGCTGTGATGCACCGATTAATGAACTGATTAAATTATGTTCTAATGACAAAAAGTGTGAAAGCTATGATATAAATTACATTTTATGTAAAAATATAGGTCATGCTGAAATAAAAAAAGTCAGCATCAGCGAATTTGAAAAATTTATCTTAAATAAAATATAAGGGAGAATCCAATGGATATTAAAATAACTCCTTCTAAATTAATAGGAACTGTAAATATTCCGTCATCTAAAAGCATGACCCATAGAATGTTAATTTGCGCCGCACTGGCTAATGGTCAGTCCAAAATTTCAAATATTACTTTTTCAAAGGATATTTATGCAACCATTAATGCACTAACAGCTATTGGAGCGGATATTAAAATAAATGAGGACAGTGCAACTGTTCTCGGTATAAATAATGTATCGGATATAGCAGAAATAGACTGCTGTGAAAGCGGTTCTACCTTAAGGTTTTTAATTCCGATAACTGCTGCATTGGGTATTAATTCTACATATACTGGTCAAGGACGGCTTCCTGAAAGACCTATCACTCCGTATTTACGTGAGCTTACAAAACATGGAATAAAATTTGAATATAATAATACAATGCCGTTTAATATGTCCGGTAAGCTTAAATGCGGTGAATTTAAACTCGAGGGTAATATTTCTTCACAATTTATTACCGGCATGCTTTTTGCACTTCCTTTACTGAATGGCGATTCCGAAATAATAATGACATCTGCTCTTGAATCAAAGCCTTATGCTGATATGACAATAAAATGTCTTAATACTTTCGGTATTGAAATTACTGAAACTGAAAAAGGTTATTTTATAAAAGGCAATCAGAAATATAAACCTAAAAACATTGTTGTTGAAGGAGATTATTCACAAGCGGCATTTTTTTATGTAGCAAATATATTGGGGAATGATATACGCATAAATAACCTTATGGAAAATAGTCTTCAGGGCGATAAGAAAATTGTTGAAATTACAAGGAATTTATGTTATAATAAAAACAATGAGCCAAACGGTTTTTCAATAAATGCAGCTGATATACCTGATTTAGTGCCAATTCTAGGCGTATTAGGTACTTTTTGTCAAGGGAAATCTTTAATTTACGGCGCTGAAAGACTTAAAATCAAAGAAAGCGACCGGCTTGAATCTACTTCAGCTGCACTTAATGCTCTCGGAGGCAATATTACAGCAGAAAATGACGGTTTATCAATATTACATTCAGTACTTAAAGGCGGCGTGGTCGACAGCTTCGGCGACCATAGAATTGCTATGTCGGCAGCTATTGCTGCAACCGTATGTTCTGAACCCGTTATTATAAAAAATGCTGACGCCGTAGAAAAATCTTATCCGGACTTTTTTAAAGATTATCAAAAATTAGGAGGAATAATTGATGTCATCACTTTGGAATAACCGTATTTCAATTTCAATTTTCGGGGAGTCGCACGGTCCGGCAATTGGAGTAGTAATGGATAATCTTCCTCCAGGAGAATATATAAACGTTGAAGAATTGGGACGTTTCATGGCTAGACGTGCGCCTAAAAAAGACGGTACAACTACAATGCGCAGTGAAAAGGATTTGCCGCAGATAATGTCCGGAATGTATAACGACAAAACTACCGGTACACCACTATGTGCTTTTATACAAAATACTGATACAAGATCACAGGACTATTCAAATATTTCCAAGCTTGCAAGACCGGGTCATGCCGATTATACCGGCGCTGTAAGATATAAAGGTTTTAATGATATAAGAGGCGGCGGACACTTTTCAGGCAGACTTACAGCTCCTTTAGTATTTGCAGGCGCAGTCTGCGCTCAGATACTTGAAAGAAGAGGTATTTATACCGGAGCTCATATTGCCGAAATTCACAATATTAAAGATAAAGAATTTGATAGAACAAATGTCAGCAAAGACGATATTCTTGACATCAGATATAAAAAGTTTCCGGTAATCGACGATGCGCAGGGTGAAAAAATGTTTGACGATATTCAAAAAGCCCGTAAAGGCTGTGAATCGTTGGGAGGCATCATTGAATGTGCGTGTGTTAACGTTCCAGCAGGAATTGGTTCGCCTATATTTGATGGTTTGGAAAATACCTTGGCACAGCTAATATTCGGCATTCCAGCTGTAAAAGGTCTGGAATTCGGTGCAGGTTTTTTAACTGCAAAAATGGTGGGAAGTCAAAATAATGATGATTTCTATATTGATGAAAGAGGTCATGTTAAGACAAAAACAAACAATCATGGAGGAATTCTTGGCGGTATTTCATCAGGTATGCCTATTACTTTAAGAGTAGCTATTAAACCTACGCCGTCTATTTCACAGCCTCAGGATACTATTGATTATGGCAATATGCACAATGACGTCTTGAATGTCAAAGGCAGACACGATCCTTGTATTGTACCTAGGGCTGTACCTTGTGTTGAAGCAGCCGTGAATATAGGTATATTATCTCATATGCTCGATTACCCGAATTTCGCATAAGGTGATTATTATGGAAAATTTTACAAGAATGTCTGAAGCAGCATCGCCTGAATTAAAAGATATTCAGACAGTGAAAATTCTTATATGCTATTTATTATATAGAATAAATAAGCCTATTGATTCTGAACAATTATATGACATAGCAGTTGGAACGGAAATTATAAATTACTTTTTTTATCAGGATGCCATAGATTATCTCATAAAAAATGATTCTATAAAGGTTAACAATGATAATAATATTAAATTATTTGAATTAACAGAAAAAGGCAGAAATTGTGCTAAAACTTTAAGAGGGTATGTACCTAAATCATATAGAGATAAAATCGTTCAAGCTGCTTTAAAGTATTTTGCACGAATAAAATATGAAAATGAAGTCAAAATAGAGTATATAAAACTCGAAAAAGGATATTATGTTCATTGCCGTTGTCTTGACATTGGTGATGACTTGATGGATTTAAAGCTATTTGCACCGGATTTGAGCCAAGCTGAGTTGCTTGGAAAAAATATTATGATTAATCCAACCGGTTTTTATAGTAAAATATTAAACTTTGCTTTAAATAATGAAGAAGAAATTTTTGATCCAGATGATTTATAGAGTTAATGTTCACACATTAACTCTTTTTATTTAATAAACTATTCTTTAAAGAGCTTTTATATAAAAATATTCATAGAAAACAAAATACGTTCTCTATGAATACTTGATTAACTTTTATTCATTTACACTTTCTACCAAATTACTGATCCATATTCCCTTTTTTATTAAAATATAACCGATAAAAACTTTAATTATATCTGCTGACTGTACAATAGCATATACTGCAAAAATATGAAGATCTGTTAATTTGCAGAGAATCAAGGCAATTGGAAGAGTAACAGCCCATGAATATACACTGTCAAAGAAAAAGGTAATAAGCGTTTTTCCTCCGGAGCGTAAGGTAAAATACAATGCATTTAAAAATCCCTGAATCGGGAAATACAAAGCAGTAATAATTATAAACCATTGACCATAATGTTTAATCTCATAGGTAGTATCATAAAATTCCGGGAAAATTCCTGAAACAGAAATTAAGGTTACTGTGAGAATAATACAAATTATACCTGTAAACCACATAAGATGAAACGAATCTTTTTTGGCTTTTTCATATTGTGACGCACCCAAAGTCTGACCGATCAGAATGCCTATAGCCGATCCTAATGCAACAAACACAACATTAAGCAAATTACATATTGCATTTGAAATATTCAATCCCGAAATAATTTCAAGACCGCGTGTAGAATAACACTGTGTTAATGCTGCAAGTCCTCCTGCCCATAAAAATTCGTTGAAAAATATGGGCAGTCCTTTTTTAATAATTTTAACAGTAAGCTCTTTCGGAACTAAAAATGTCCGGTATATTCCCTGTAAAAATTTATGCTTTTTTCTCCTTGCAAAAGACCATATTACAACTATACACATTTCCACAACTCTAGCCAAAACAGTAGCAAGAGCAGCGCCTTGAACTCCCAGTTTAGGCATTCCGAAATGACCGTAAATCAGCATATAATTAAATACAATATCTATAACTACAGACGAGACACCCGCAACCATCGGCTTAATACTGTCTCCTGTTTCACGTAAACTGCTTGCATAAATCTGAGTTACAGCAAACGGCAGCAAACCTCCCAGCATAATTGTTAGGTACTGCTTTGCATATTTCATAGTCATTACAGGATCTACAATATCACTTTCTCCATGTAAATACAATCCGATTAACGCTTCGCCTTTAAAAATAAAAACAGATAATCCAATTAAAAGACAAAATCCGCATATCCATTGCTTAATACGGAAAGTATTTCTGACACCTTCTATATTATTTTGCCCATAAAACTGTGCTCCGTAAATTCCAGGTCCAGACAATCCTCCGAATATTGCCAAATTAAAAACAAAAATAAGCTGCCCCACAATAGAAACTGCTGTCATAGCTTCAGTACCTAAGCTTCCAACCATAACATTATCTATCAGACTTACCATATTTGTAATGCCGTTTTGAATCATCATGGGAACTGCAAGCTTTAATGCACGTTTATATATTGTTTTATTATTCATTAATAACCACTACATCCATTTTACAGCATAATTTATTGAGAAATTATTTTGCTCCATTTCTTTTTAACACAGATAAAAATGTTTTAAAAATAATTTTTATATCAAAAATAAAACTTCTTTTTCTGCAATAAAAAAGTTCCATTTTCTGTCGTTCAAAATTTTCGTAACCAACATTATTTCTGGCATAAGCCTGCCAATATCCTGTCAGTCCCGGTTTTACCGAATTTAAAACTTGAATTTGAAACGGAGTATAATTTTCTTCAAGTTCGCTTGGTAAAACAGGTCTTGGTCCAACAATAGACATATCACCTTTCAATATACTAATTAGCTGAGGCAGTTCATCCAATGAACTTTTTCTTAAAAAAGAACCGACTTTGGTAACTCTCGGGTCATTGTCAAGCTTATATTCTTTTTTATAAAGAGCATATTCTTCAGGAGTCAACATATTTTCCAATGAATCAGCATTCATCTTCATACTTCTGAATTTATATATTTTAATTGTTTTACCAGACTTTCCTATTCTGTTCTGTGAATATAACACATCACCCTTATCACCAATTTTTATAATTATTGCCAAAATAAAAAAAACAGGACTAAGTACTATTAAAGCCACGCCTGAAAACAGAATGTCAAACAATCTTTTAAAAAAATCGTAAACCGGCTTAGGTTTCACTCTTGTTCTGTTTATGTAAATAGTATTGGAAAGTTCTTTTCTTTCCTCAACTGCAATATTTACTCTCAAAATAATCTCCTCTCCCCCAAAAAATATATTTCTTAAAAAAATATGTTTAATAAAAGTTACAAAAATTCACTTTAAATAAATTATATAATATTAATTACATAATGTCAATAAACAAATGTCGAATAGTAAAAAAATGCTTGATTTTTCTACGAATTAAACAAAGGTATTATTGAATTATAAAAATATTACTGACAAAATGCAAATCTAATTTAGTAAAATATTCTTTTAATTATTTAATTATTTGCAGCATATAGATGTTTTTATTAGCCTTAAATAAGTTTTTTAGACTTTTTATCATTAAATAATTTTAGTGAAAAACTATATTTTTTTAAACAAATAATACCTTAAATCGATTTAAAAAAGAAAAAAAATAAAAAAACTTTATTTTTTTAGAAAAAATTTAAATTTCCTATTTACATATTTGAAATTTTAGTGTACAATAGAAATAAAGAATGATTCTTTACAATTCATAATTAAATATCGGGCAATGACGCTCATGCAGACTATGACATTTAAGTTTATGGTCTGTATGAGCTATTGTATTTTTTATTCAAATACAATATATAATATAAAAACTGATAATTATGAAAAATATCATTTGTATAAAGGAGCAGTGGCTATGGATAATTACAGAACTCAGGAGCCTTACGCAAAACACGGTCTTTATGATCCAAAATTTGAACACGAAAACTGCGGTATCGGTGCAGTTGTAAACATGAGCGGAAAAGCAGATCACAAAGTTGTTGATAACGCCCTTCGTATTGTTGAAACTCTGGAACACAGGGCCGGAAAAGATGCTGAAGGAAAAACCGGAGACGGTGTAGGAATTCTTCTTCAAATCTCACATAATTATTTCTCAAAGGCTGTAGTTAAAGATGGTATTTCCATCGGCGGAAAGCGTGAATACGGTATTGGAATGTTCTTTTTCCCACAATCCGAAACAAAATGCCAAAAAGCAATGGAAACATTTGAAAAGGTTTTAAAAGAAGAAAATCTTGAATTACTGGGTTGGCGTAAAGTACCGGTTGATCCTTCGGTTCTGGGAACAAAAGCTCTTGAAAGCATGCCTAACATTATGCAGGCATTTATTAAAAAACCGGACAGCTGTGAAAAAGGTATTGCATTTGACCGTAAACTTTATATAGCCAGAATGGTTTTTGAAAAACGTGAAAAGGAAACATATGTTGTTTCATGTTCCAGCCGTACTATTGTATATAAAGGAATGTTTTTGGTAAATCAGCTCAGAATGTTCTATGAAGATCTTAACAGTCCGGATTATCGTTCTTCTATCGGTATTGTTCATTCGCGTTTCAGTACAAACACAAACCCAAGCTGGCAGCGTTCGCACCCTAACCGTATGATGGTACATAACGGAGAAATCAATACAATAACAGGTAACGTTGACAAAATGCTCAGCCGTGAATCTATACTGAAAAGCGAATATATAAATGACAGAATGAAGGACATCGTTCCTATTCTTGACGTAAGCGGTTCCGACTCTGCACGCCTTGACAATACCCTTGAATTTATGAATATGGCAGGCGTAGATTTGCCGCTGGCTGTAATGGCTCTTATTCCGGAGCCTTGGCAGCATACAGAAATGATGAGCCGTGAAAAACGCGCTTTTTATCAGTATTATGCAACAATGATGGAACCATGGGACGGTCCTGCATCAATTATTTTCTCAGATGGCGATCTGCTCGGCGCAGTTCTTGACCGTAACGGTCTGCGTCCTTCAAGATATTATATTACTAATGATAAAAACGGTGACAAATATCTTATTCTTTCATCAGAAGTAGGAGCGCTTGATATTCCTGTTGAAACTATTGTGAAGAAAGAACGTCTTCATCCTGGAAAAATGCTTCTTGTTGATACTGTTAAAGGAGAACTTGTTGAAGATGAAAAAATCAAGGATTTTTATAGTAAGAGACAGCCTTACGGAGAATGGCTCGATCATAATCTTTATCCATTGAAAGAACTTAAAGTGCCGAATAAACGTCCATACAGAAATTCAGGCGAACAGCTTGAACGTTTACAGCGCTCATTCGGCTATACATATGAAAGCATTCACAGTGTTATGCTGCCTATGGCTTTAAACGGTACGGAACCCACTGCGGCAATGGGTGTTGATACTCCTGTCCCGGCACTTTCAAAAAAGAATCCTCCCCTATTTGATTACTTCAAGCAGCTATTTGCACAGGTAACAAATCCGCCTATCGACTGTATACGTGAATCAGTTATTACAGATACTACAGTTTATCTGGGTGCATCGGGCAATATTCTTCAGGAAGAAGAAGATAACTGCTGTGTACTCAAGGTTAAAAACCCAGTATTGACAAATCTTGATCTGCTGAAAATCAGAAGCGCAAAAATTAACGGTCTGAAAACTGCGGATATTTCAATGCTTTATACTAAGGATACTTCACTTCATGACGCTATAGAAAATCTTTATGTTCAGGCAGATAAGGCTCACGAAAATGGTGCGGCTATTCTAATTCTGACAGACTGGGGTGTTGATCAGGATCATATTGCAATCCCATCCCTTTTGGCTGTTGCCGCACTGGAAACATATTTGGTAAAAACAAGAAAAAATACAGCTGTTTCAATTATTGTTGAAACAGGCGAACCTACCGAAGTTCATCACTTTGCTACCCTACTGGGATTCGGCGCCAGCGCTGTTAATCCGTATCTTGCGTTAGATACATTATATGATATGGTTTCTAACGGCTCTATTGACAAAGAATATACAGAAGCTTCAAATGCTTATGTAAAGGCAATTATAAGCGGTATTGTTAAGATCGCTTCTAAAATGGGAATATCAACAATTCAGTCATATCAGGGTTCTAAAATGTTTGAAGCGTTGGGTATAAGTAAAAGCGTTCGTGATGAATTCTTCCCTGACACTGTAAGCCGTGTCGGAGGTATTGATTTAGACGACATCAGCAAACGTGTCATTTCACTTCACGACGCCGCTTTTGATCCGTGCAATCTTACTGTTAACGAATCAATCGAAAGTGTAGGAAGTCATAAATCAAGAAGCGGTCAGGAAGAGCATATGTATAATCCACAGACAATTCATCTGCTGCAGCAGGCTGCATGGAAAGACGATTATGATCTTTATAAACAATATTCAGAATGCCTTAACGCTGAAGATAAAAATCTCACTCTCCGCAGTACTCTTGATTTTAAATATGATGACAACGGCGGAATTCCAATAGAAGAAGTAGAAAGCGTTGAAAGCATAATGCATCGTTTTAAAACAGGCGCAATGTCATACGGTTCAATTTCCAAAGAAGCGCATGAATGTATGGCTGTTGCTATGAACCGTATTGGAGGTAAATCCAACAGCGGTGAAGGCGGAGAAGACCTTGAACGAATTATTACAAGCGGAGGAGCAGTTGATAAATGCTCTGCTATAAAGCAGGTAGCGTCCGGACGTTTCGGGGTTACTTCAAAATATCTCACATCTGCCAAAGAGATCCAGATTAAAATGGCTCAGGGTGCAAAACCCGGAGAAGGCGGACATCTTCCGGCTAAAAAAGTATATCCCTGGATTGCTAAAACAAGACATTCAACTCCGGGGGTTGCTCTCATATCGCCTCCGCCGCATCACGATATCTACTCAATTGAAGATTTGGCACAGCTTATCTATGACCTTAAAAATGCCAATAAAAAAGCCCGTATTTCAGTAAAACTTGTTTCTGAAGCCGGAGTAGGTACCATTGCAGCAGGCGTTGCCAAAGCCGGTGCTGGAGTTATTTTAGTTTCGGGTTATGACGGAGGTACAGGTGCTGCACCAAGCAGTTCTATACACAATGCCGGATTGCCATGGGAGCTTGGTCTTGCTGAAACACATAAAACTCTTATCATGAACGGACTGCGTTCAAAGGTCGTTATTGAAACAGACGGCAAAATGATGACCGGACGTGATGTTATAATCGCTGCGATGCTGGGCGCTGAGGAATACGGTTTTGCAACTGCTCCTCTGGTAACTATGGGTTGCGTTATGATGCGTGTCTGCAATCTTGATACATGCCCTGTAGGTGTTGCAACACAAAATCCTGAATTAAGAAAACGTTTTAAAGGTAAGCCTGAATATATTGTTAACTTTATGCGCTTTATCGCACAGGAAATGCGTGAATATATGGCAAAGCTTGGCGTTCATACAGTTGACGAGCTTATCGGTCGCTCAGATCTTCTGGTTCAGAAATCATTCCCTAAGGGACATCCGGCAAATAAAATTGATATGTCCGATATACTTGATAATTCTGATATGAACGATAAAAACAGTATACGGTTCTGTCCTGAAGATACATTTGATTTCAAGCTTGATGAAACAATTGATGAAAAAGTAATTATACCCGAAATGTCAGACGCACTTGCTGCAAAAGAGCCTAAAACTATCGAACTGAATGTCAGCAACCTTAACCGTACTCTAGGAACTCTGTTCGGCGCTGAGATCACAAGAAAATATTATAATACTCTTGAAGATGACACATATGTTATTAAATGTCATGGTTCGGGAGGTCAAAGCTTCGGAGCATTCATTCCAAAGGGTCTTACTCTTGAACTTGAAGGCGATAGCAACGATTATTTCGGAAAAGGACTTTCCGGCGGAAAGCTTATTGTATATTCTCCGGCAAAAGCCAAATACAAAGCAGATGAAAATATAATTATCGGTAATGTTGCACTTTTTGGTGCTACAAGCGGTAAAGCATTTATTGCCGGTGTAGCGGGAGAACGTTTCTGTGTAAGAAATTCCGGAGCTACAGTAGTAGTTGAAGGCGTCGGCGACCACGGCTGCGAATACATGACAGGCGGATGTGCTGTTATTCTCGGCAAAACAAGTAAAAATTTTGCCGCCGGAATGAGCGGAGGCATTGCTTATGTTCTTGACGAGGAAAGTGATCTTTATACAAAGCTTAACAAATCACTGGTAGGATTCAGTAAGGTAACGGTGTCGGAAGACATACAACAGCTGAAATCACTTATTGAAGAACACACATCGCTTACCGGTTCTGTCAGAGGAAAGGAAATACTTGATAATTTTGACGAATATCTTCCGAAATTTAAAAAGATCATTCCTCACGAATATGCAAGAATGCTTAAGAGTATTAATAAATTTGAGGCAGATGGCATGAGCCATGAAGAGGCAAAAATTGAAGCCTTCTATGCCAATATAAAATAAACAGGAGGGCGTAAAATGGGAAAAGCAACAGGATTTCTTGATTACGACAGAAAAGAAAATTCCGGACAGGAGCCTCTGGAACGTATAAAAACTTACCGTGAATTTCATACGCCGATGGAAATGAATGAACGCAAAAAACAAGCGGCACGATGCATGGACTGCGGCGTTCCATTCTGCCAGTACGGAAAACCAATTGGCGGAATGGTATCAGGATGTCCGCTTAATAATCTTTGTCCGGAATGGAACGATCTGCTTTTTACAGGCGATATGGACGGCGCTGTTAAACGACTTACCCTTACTAACAGTTTTCCGGAATTCACATCAAGGGTCTGCCCGGCTTTGTGTGAAAAAGCCTGTACATGCGGACTTCATGACGATCCGGTTACGGTAAAAGACAATGAATACGCAATTATAGAATACGCTTTTGAACACGGATTGATGAAACCACATATTCCGAATGTTCGTACAGATAAAAAAATTGCGGTTATCGGTTCCGGTCCTGCCGGACTCGCAGCTGCTCAGCGTTTAAATAAGCGTGGGCATACAGTAACGGTATTTGAGCGTGAGGATCGTGCAGGCGGTCTTCTTATGTACGGAATTCCAAACATGAAACTTGAAAAAACGGTTATTGAACGCCGTGTAAAGCTAATGGAAGAAGAAGGAGTTATTTTCCGTACAGGAATAAATGTGGGCAAAGATGTTTCAGCTGAAGAAATTATGAAGTCATTTGACGCAGTAATTCTTTGCTGCGGCGCTTCAAATCCAAGAAATATTCAAGCTCCCGGAAGAGATTCAAACGGTATATATTACGCACTTGATTTTCTGAAAGCAACAACTAAAAGTCTTATTAATTCAAATCTTTCGGACGGTTACTATATTAGTGCTAAATATAAAAATGTTATTGTAATCGGTGGCGGCGATACCGGCAACGATTGCGTCGGTACAGCTATCAGACATGGCTGCAAGTCTGTTATACAACTTGAAATGATGCCTAAGCTTCCGGATAATCGTGCAGACGATAATCCTTGGCCGGAATGGCCTAAAGTCTGCAAAACTGATTACGGTCAGGAAGAAGCAATTGCAGTATTCGGAAGAGACCCCAGAATTTATCAGACAACAGTTAAACGATTTATCCAGGACGGAACAGGTCATGTACGCTCTATTGAAACAATAAAGCTTCAACCGGTAAAAGATAAAGTCACAGGCAGAATTCGTATGGAAGAAATTTCCGGAAGCGAACAGATTCTTCCGGCAGACCTTGTTTTGATTGCAGCAGGATTTTTAGGCTCTGAATCATATGTTACCGATGCATTCGGCGTTAAGCTAGACAACCGTACCAACGTCGCAACAGATTCATTAGATAAATATCAGACAAACGTAGAAAAAATATTTACGGCAGGCGATATGCACAGAGGTCAATCGTTGGTCGTATGGGCAATACGTGAAGGACGGGAAGCTGCAAAAGCAGTGGATAATTATCTTATGGGATACAGTAATCTAAGATAATTTTTAATATTATATAAACACCATGGCGGAATAAATTCCGTTATGGTGTTTTTTGTAATTAAATCAATTGAATTTTTTAATTTTCAAACAAAGTATATTTATTTACAATGAAGGATAAAATAATTTTAACTATTCCATATTTTTTCTAAACGGTATTATGAAAGGATGATTCATTATGAATTTAAATGAAATAATGAAATTAAAATACAATAAATCTGTTTCTGATTGTACAAATAAGGAAATCTATTATGCTTTGCTTGAAACTGTACAGAATATGTCAGAAAAAAAACTTTTTAAAAAAAGTGAAAAGAAAAAACTATACTATATTTCTGCTGAATTTCTTATAGGTAAATTACTGTCAAATAATTTAATCAATCTTGGAATTTACGACGAAGTTAAACAACAGTTAGAATCTAATGGTAAAAATATAATTGATATTGAAGAAATTGAACCGGAGCCGTCGCTTGGAAACGGAGGTTTAGGCAGACTGGCAGCATGCTTTCTGGACTCTATTGCCACACTTGGATTAAACGGTGATGGAATAGGTATTAATTATCATTATGGGTTATTCCGACAGAAATTTGAAAATAATTTACAATCTGAATATCCTAATAACTGGATTGAAGAAAAAAGCTGGCTTACCAAAACCGATATATGTTATACAATTAATTTTAAAGATTTATCAGTTAAATCACGGCTTTATGATATAAATATAACCGGTTATAATAATCGAACAAATAAACTTCATCTTTTTGATATTGAAAGTATTGATGAATCCATTGTAGAAAACGGTATTAATTTTAATAAAAAGGATATAGAAAAAAATCTTACTTTATTTCTTTATCCTGATGACAGTGATGAATCAGGCAGACTTCTGCGTATTTATCAGCAGTATTTTATGGTCAGCAGCGGTGTAAGATTAATACTTGATGAATGCCGACAAAGAGGAAGTAATTTATATGATCTGCCCGATTATGCTGTAATACAGATAAATGATACACATCCTACGATGGTAATACCGGAGCTTATCAGACTTCTGACAGAGTACGGAATAGAAATGAATAAAGCCATAGATATTGTAAGCAGGACCTGTGCATATACCAATCACACTATTCTTGCTGAAGCATTAGAAAAATGGCCGATAGAATATCTGGAAAAGGTCGTGCCTCAGCTTGTACCGATTATTGAAATTCTGGATAATAAAGTAAGAAGAAAATATGAAAACGACAAGGTTTATATAATAGATAAAAACGATAATGTTCACATGGCTCACATAGATATTCATTACACTTTCAGTGTAAACGGAGTAGCTTCTCTTCATACAGACATTTTAAAAGAAAATGAACTTAACCATTTTTATAATATTTATCCCGATAAATTCAATAACAAAACAAACGGCATTACATTCCGCAGATGGCTGCTGCACTGCAATCCAGAGCTTTCTGAATTTATAACATCGCTTATAGGAAACGGTTACAAAAACGACGCATCTGAATTAAATAAACTTAAAGAATTTGCAAATAATGAAAATGTTCTGAATAAACTACTTGAAATCAAACATAACAATAAAAAGAAGCTTAAAAATTATATACTGAAAAATCATAATATTGAAATAAATGAAAATACTATTTTTGATATACAAATAAAAAGACTTCATGAATATAAACGTCAGCAAATGAACGCACTGTATGTTATTCACAAATATCTTGAAATAAAAAAAGGCGTCAAACCTGATACACCGATAACAATTATTTTCGGGGCAAAAGCTGCTCCCGCATATGTTATAGCAAAGGACATTATTCACCTTATTTTATGTCTTCAACAGTTGATAAATAATGATAGTCAGGTTAGTCCTTTTCTTAAAGTTATCATGGTAGAAAATTATAATGTAACAAATGCTGAACATCTGATTCCTGCATGTGATATATCAGAACAAATTTCATTAGCGTCAAAGGAAGCAAGCGGTACTGGAAATATGAAATTTATGCTTAACGGCGCTGTAACACTAGGAACTGAGGACGGAGCAAACGTTGAGATACACCAGCTGGTAGGAGATGAAAATATTTATATTTTCGGTGATTCCAGTGAAACAGTTGTAAATCGTTATAAACAAGGAAATTATAATCCAAAGGATTATTACCTAAAAGATAAAAATATAAAAGAAGCTGTGGATTTTATTACAGGAAAAGAATTGCTTTCAATTGGAATCAAAGAAAATCTTGAACGTCTTAAAAATGAACTTTTAAATAAAGATTGGTTTATGACATTTCCGGATTTTAAAGACTATGTCGAATCCAAAGAACGTGCATTTAAAGATTATAGCAATCGAATTGAATGGGCAAAGAAAATGCTTGTCAATATAAGTAATGCAGGCTACTTTTCATCTGACAGAACAATATCAGAATATAATAATGACATCTGGAAACTAAATAAATAATAGGCTAATAATTATAAAGGAGGATATAATTTGGATAATAAAAACGTTAAATCAGTTTTTGCTCCAATTAACGGCAAGGTTATTTCACTTGACGAAGTACCGGATCCTGTTTTTTCTGACAGAGTTCTTGGTGAAGGCTGTGCCATTATACCTGAAGACGGAAAAATTTACAGTCCTGTAAACGGTAAGATTTCTTCTATTGCAGATACACGCCATGCCTATGGTATTGAATCTGACGACGGACTGGAAATACTCATACATTTCGGTCTTGAAACAGTATCGCTAAAGGGACAGGGATTTACCTCTCATGTTAAAGTTGGGGATAACGTAAAAGTGGGAGATCTAATTGCAGAAGCTGATATAAAATTACTAAAACAGCATAACATCAATCTAATTACACCTGTTTTAATATGCGACGGTATTGAAAATAAAATTATGACAGTAAATGAAGGAATGGTAAAAGCAGGAAAGATTGCTGTCCTAACTGTAGAAGACGCAGAAATTGAAGAACCAGAACAAAACAGCTCTTCAAATGAAAACACAGATATTAAAAGCAAAAAGAAAAAACATTCACTTAACTTTGACTTTCTGCAAAAGCTCGGAAAGGTTCTGATGGTTGTAATTGCAGTAATGCCGGCAGCCGGACTTATGATAAGTCTCGGCAAGCTTATTGCAATGGCAGGCGGAGATATACAGCTTGTTATGACTATCGGAAATATTATGGAGAATATCGGTTGGGCAATAATCAATAATCTTCATATACTTTTTGCCATAGCAATAGGCGGTTCATGGGCGAAGGAAAAAGCCGGAGGAGCATTTGCCGCTGTAATAGCCTTTATTTTAATTAACAGTATTACCGGTGCAATTTTCGGAGTTACAAACGACATGCTAAACGATCCTAACGCAGTAACTCATACACTTTTCGGACAGGAAATAGAAGTAAACGGTTATTTTACGTCCGTTCTGGGCGCTCCTGCACTTAATATGGGCGTTTTTGTCGGTATTATATCAGGATTCGTAGGCGGAATTATTTATAATAAATATTATAATTTCCGTAAACTTCCAGATGCTCTGTCATTTTTTAACGGAAAGAGATTCGTACCTCTTGTAGTAATTTTATGGTCTGTGATTATTTCACTTATATTGGCAGTCGTATGGCCTGTTGTACAGCTGGGTATAAATTCTTTCGGAATGTGGATTGCAAATTCTTCATCGTCCTCCCCTGTTCTGGCGCCGTTTATATACGGTACCCTTGAACGTTTGCTTCTTCCCTTCGGACTTCACCACATGCTTACAATTCCAATGAACTATACTTCTTTCGGCGGAACTTATATGATTCAAACAGGAGCAAATATCGGTTCAGAAGTATTTGGTCAGGATCCTCTATGGCTCGCATGGGTAACAGATCTTATCAATTTTAAAAACCAAGGGGATATGGATTCTTACAATAATCTTCTTGAATCAGTTACTCCGGCACGTTTTAAGGTAGGTCAAATGATCGGCGCTACCGGACTTCTTCTTGGAGTTGCTTTGGCAATGTTCCGCAGAGTAGACAAGGATAAAAGAAAAAAATACCGTTCAATGTTCGTTTCAACAGCCCTTGCAGTATTTCTGACAGGCGTAACTGAACCAATTGAATTTATGTTTATGTTCTGCGCCATTCCTCTTTATATTGTTTATGCGATATTGCAGGGCTGTGCATTTGCGTTAGCAGGAATTTTCGATTTGCGACTTCATTCATTTGGAAATCTTGAATTGATTACCCGTATACCAATGTCGCTGAAAGCAGGACTTGGCGGTGACATAATTAATTTTATTATAGCTGTTATAGTATTCTTTGCAGTGGGATATTTTGTAGCTTACTATATGATAGGAAAATTTAAATTCGCAACTCCGGGACGTCTTGGAAATTACAGTGATAATAATGATGATATGGCAATTTCAATCTCAGATTCTAAAAATACCGGTAAGTCGGACGGTCAGCCGGAACGCATAATAGCATTACTGGGCGGACGGGACAACATTGTTTTTGTTGATTCATGTATGACACGGCTTCGTGTAACTGTTAAGAATCCTGATATAGTTGCAGACGCTGAAGCATGGAAGTCAGAAGGCGCTTTAGGATTGCTTAAAAAGGATACAGGAATACAAGCGGTTTACGGTCCGAAAGCAGATGTATTAAAGTCAGATATCAATGATATTCTTTAATGAACAGAGGTGTTAATAATTAAACTTCTTACGCTTAACACACACAGTCTTATTGAAAACAACTATAAAACAAAGCTTAAAATATTTACTGATGCCATTTTACAGGAAAAACCGGATATTATAGCATTACAGGAAGTCAATCAGACAATAAACTGTACTCCTGTTCCGGAAAATGAACTGACAGGTTTTTATCCCTGTCAGTCATCTGTCCGGATTACTAAAGACAATCATGCATATCATATAATAAAAATTCTTAATGAAAAAAATATTAATTATTACTGGACATGGCTGCCGCTGAAAAATGGTTATGGCAAGTTTGATGAAGGTCTGGCAGTTTTAAGTCTAAAACCTATTTTAAAAACCGATACTTTTTTAATAAGCAATAACGATGATTACGAAAACTGGAAAACCAGAAAAGTTCTTGGTATTCTTACTGATGACAAGAAAGAAGAATGGTTTTACAGCGTTCATATGGGCTGGTGGAATGATAATGAAGATCCTTTTGAACGTCAATGGAAAAAACTCAATGATCATTTATGCAAACTTAAAAACATATGGATCATGGGTGATTTTAACAGTCCGGCAGAAGTCAGAAACGAAGGATATGACTTAATTAACGCTTCCGGTTGGTATGATTGTTATAATCTTGCAAAAGAAAAAGATAATGGATTTACAGTTGAAAAGGTTATTGATGGCTGGAAAGACAAATTAAAAGAAAAAACTAATATAAGAATAGATCATATATGGTGTAGACATAAAATACCAGTAAAAAGCTCTAACGTTATTTTTAACGGTAAAAACAGACCTGTAGTTTCAGACCATTACGGTGTGATTATTTCAATTTAACAGGAGGAAATTTATGAACAGAAGTTCCGGAATATTACTGCATATTTCAAGTTTGCCGTCAAAATACGGTATAGGCTGTTTTTCTGAAGCCGCCTATAATTTTGCAGATTGGCTCAACGAAGCCGGACAGTCTTACTGGCAGATACTTCCCCTTGGTCCCACAAGCTATGGGGATTCTCCTTATCAGTCATTCTCTTCTTTTGCCGGAAATCCTTATTTTATAAATCTTGAAGAATTTATTGATATAGGTTATCTGACTAAGGAAGAATGCAATGAAATTAATTTCGGTGAAAATATTAGCAGTATCGATTATGGTAGTCTTTACAAAAATCGTTATACTCTTTTAAATAAAGCATACAAAAGAAGCGATATCAGCAAGGATTTCAAATTTCAATCCTTTGTTAATCAAAACAGTTATTGGCTTGATGACTATGCATTATTTATGGCAGTAAAAAATAAATTTAACGGTTCTCCGTGGACAGAATGGAATGAAGATATAAAATTGCGGACTCCCGAAGCAATCGAAAAATATAGCTATGAATTAAGCGAAGAAATTGAATTTCAGAAATTTATGCAGTTTCATTTTTATTTACAATGGAACAAACTGAAAACTTATGTTAACAGTAAAGGCATTAAAATTATAGGCGATATTCCAATTTACGTTGCATTTGACAGCGCCGATGCATGGGCAAATCCACAGCTTTTTCAATTTGATGAAAATAATACTCCAATTGCTGTTGCAGGATGTCCTCCGGACGGTTTTTCCGCAACAGGTCAGCTTTGGGGCAATCCATTGTATAAATGGGATTATCATAAAAAAACAGATTATAAATGGTGGATTTCCAGGCTTTCACATTGCTTTAATTTATATGATGTATTACGAATTGATCATTTCAGGGGTTTTGACGAATATTATTCCATACCATACGGCGCTGATAACGCTATAAATGGTCATTGGGAAAAAGGTCCTGGAATGGATATATTTAAAGCAATAAAAAAAGTACTGGGTGAAAAAGATTTTATTGCTGAAGATCTGGGATATATGACAGATTCTGTACGCCAATTGGTAAAGGAAAGCGGTTTTCCGGGCATGAAAGTTCTGGAATTTGCTTTTGATTCAAGGGATACCGGATGCAGAAATGATTATCTTCCTCACAATTACAGTGAAAACTGTATTGCATATACAGGAACTCACGATAATCAAACAATCACCTCATGGTTTGATACAATTTCAGAAGAAGAACAAAACCTAGCAAGGGAATATCTATGTGATTACAATACGCCTACAAGTGAATTATATACATCATTTATCTGCTTGATTATGAGAAGCAACGCAAAATTATGTATTATCCCCATGCAAGACTATCTTGGCTATGATGATTCATGCAGAATGAATGAACCGTCCACTTTGGGCAAAAACTGGAAGTGGAGACTAAAAAATGAAGATCTATCCGATAGTCTTAAACAAACAATATATAGAATAGCAGAACTCTATGGAAGATTAAAATAAAAAAACAGAGTAAAATAAGCGATAAAGGCTTTTTTTACTCTGTTTAATAATAATTTTTAACCCGATTTCCTTTTAATGAGTCTTATATCCGTTCCAACAAATTCCATACTTTCATATACTGTAAACAATCTGGAAAATATTCTTTCACCGTACTTTTCAAGTATTTCTTCATGGTATAAATTAGTACTGATTATAGTTGGAAGTCCTCTGTTTAATCTTGTATTAATTATATTATATATAACTGATACATAAAACGATTTTTCAAATTCAGTTCCAAAATCATCTAATATTAATAGATCAGCCGTTAATAATACACTAAGCGTATCCTTACCGCTAATATCCCTTCCAAAATGCTCTTTTTCTATCTGATTTAAGTAATTCATTGCCGAATCATAAAGAACATTATATCCTTTTTTTAAAACTTCATTGGCTATTGATAATGATAAATGTGTTTTACCTAAGCCCGTTTTACCAAACATTAATATATTACTGCTTGACAAACTAAAATTATCAGCATATTTTTTACAGTAATTATATATTTTACTCATTATATTGCGATATTTCGCAGTGCTCTCCGGATTATTTCCCCGATAATAATTTAAATCAAATGAATCAAAACTGCATAAATTAATTTGTGAATTTTTATTCATTTCGTTTGCTGTTATTTTGGCTATCAGTTTTTGTAAACATTCACATTTTTCATTATTAATAAATCCTGTATCAAAACACTTTTCACATGTATATTTTATTTGCAGATAATCTTCCGGATAACCATGAATAGTAAGAAGATTTTTTATTATTTTTTGAGCCTGTATATTTTTCTCTTTTAAATCTTCCATTTTTTCACTTATATTTTGACCGCTTTTAATAATATTCAGTAAATTCATACTTGTTTTAGCCAATTGATTATTGATTTCACTTATTTCCGGTATTTTTTCATTAATTTCTTCAAAATGCATATTATTTTCAGCACGGGCTATATTTCGTCTGTTCTTTATTTCACTTATAGCTTTATTCAAAATAATTACATCAATCATATTATTCTCCAAAATTATTAGTCAAAGATTTAATTTCATTAATATCAAACGAATAACTTTTTTTCTCTGTTTCAGGATTACTGTTTCTTTTGATATTAGCACTATCTATCTGTGCTTTTGTCAGCAAACCGTTTTCATACCAATTTTCCAATATTTTGTTTATATAAGGAAAATTAAGCTTATCAATTGACTCTATTGTTTTTTCATATGCATATTCTATCAGTTCAATATTATAATTTTTTTCTTTCCATGTATTTATATATTCCTGCTGCTTAGAAGTTGGCTTGCGGTTCATACCGAATATTTTCATAATTTTTCGATTAAATCCGGAATATTCCTCCAATCGCTTAATTTCATCCTGAGCTGTTTCCAGATTATTAATTTCCCGATCGGCCCAATCAGCAGCTATAGTTTCAATGTACCTAATATTTCCCTTTTCAATGGAAATACAATAAGCCGTAAGCATCAGAATAACATCAGTACTAAGACCTAAGTAATCATGAATCCAAATAAAAATACTCTGTTCTGTATGAGTAAGAGGTCTTCCGAATGCCTCTTCAGACATTAAAAATAAACATTTTATTTCCTCGGAATTTTCTATTCTTTCAGCAATGTCGGAAGGATTAATATTATAATTGGGTCTTTTCTGTTTATGTATTTCTGGTTTAGTTTCTTCCTTAACAACACTCTGTTTTTTTTCAAGTTCAATAGCAAAGGCATCGCTTTTTTTTACAAATACATTTGCATTTTCCCAAAACACAAAAGCCTCTTCCACTTGATTTTCTGAAATATTCAATGCGTCAGATATATTTTTGCATGAAAGCGCCTGTTCATTATTTCGGAGCATATAAAGCAGTACTTTTATACTCGCCTCATTGGCAAGCTTTATATAATTATCAACAACAGATATCGGAACGGCAAAAACCGAACCAAAATTACCCGCATTTAAAAAATATTCCATATAAATCTCCTGATTAAATATTACGGGCTTTATTTAATTCTTCTTCAGCGCTTTTTAATATTAATTCGCTTGGATTTTCTCCGCCCATAATTCGTGCAATTTCTTTTATTCTTCCATTAAAATCTAATTCTATTACATTTGTAATAGTTTTATTTTCGACAGTATTTTTTTCAATAAGTAAATGATTATCCGCCATAACTGCCAACTGTGACAAATGAGTAACACAAATTACCTGCCTGTCTTTACTGATTTGTTTCATTTTTATACCAATTTTCTGAGCTGCTTTTCCGCTTACTCCGGTATCAATTTCATCAAATACCATTGTGGCAACAGAATCTCTGTCTGCAATAACGCTTTTAAGTGCAAGCATAATTCTTGACAATTCACCGCCCGACGCTATTTTGGCAATAGGCTTAGGTTTTTCCCCTTTATTGGCAGATATAAGAAACTCTATACTATCCATACCATTTATAGTAAGTTTACCTATATCATGCTTTACCTCAATAACAACATTAGGCATATCAAGAAAACGAAGTTCTTCGGTTACTCTTCTGACAAACAACTCAGATATATTTTTTCTATGTTCAGATATTTTTTTAGCTTTATCAGTAACCTGATGCAGCAGTTTTTTTTTCTCTTCTGTTATTTTTTTCAAATCTTCATCAGAAAATTCCATTTCAGATAATTCTTTTCTTCCTTCATTATACAGCCTTATCAGTCCGGAAAAATCACAACCGTATTTTTTCTGTAAATTATTAAGAGAATTATATTTTGAAACTACATATTCTGCTCTTTCGCTATCTATTTCAAAAGAGTCTGCAATACTGTAAATTTCATCAGATATATCCTGAAGTTCAATTTTCAATGTAGATAATCTTTCAAAAAGCTGTGAAAATTCATTGGAATATTCAGCAATTCCAGATAATTCGTTTTCACATTTTGACAGCATATCAATTGTATTATTTTCATTTTCATCACTAAGTATAGCATTTATTACTTGAAGGGATTTAAAAATTCTGTCAGTATTCTGAATTTGTCTGAATTCATTTTCCAATTCAATATATTCTTCTTCAGTTATATCAACTTCTTTTAAATCATCAATTCTGCTTTTAAGTAATATAATACGATCTCGCTTTTCAACTCTTGATCTTTTAGATTTTTCCAGCTGCTTTGCCAATGACTGAAGTTTTTTAAAATCATTTTTATAATCAGCTATTAATTGTTCTGTATCTCCGAAACTGTCCAGTACATTAATATGTTTTTCCGGTGATAAAAGTATCTGATTATCATGCTGACCGTGTATAGTAATAAGTAATTCGCCAATCTCTCTGAGCATGGCAATTGATGCAGTTCTTGAATTTATACGCGCATTGCTTCCTCCATCAGAATTAATTTCCCTAGTAACAGTTATTTCATCATTATCATAAGATATACCCAGTTCATCAAGCAGCGTCTTTACCTCTTCGCTGAGATCAGAAAATAACGCTGTAATTATTGCTTTCTTGCATCCGGTTCTCACTATATCTTTGGTCACACGCTGACCTAAAACTGCATTAATACCATTTATAAGTATAGATTTTCCGGCGCCGGTTTCACCTGTAAAACAGTTAAAATTATTTGAAAAAGGGATAACTGCTTTTTCAATTACTGCAAGATTTTCAATATAAAGTTCCTTAAGCATTTTTACCCCCAGATAAGTTTTTTAAATGTTTTTACCAAATTATCCGCATCAGATTCAGTTCTCATTAAAACAAAAATCGTATCGTCTCCGGCAATTGTACCGACAATATTTTCATACTTCATAGAATCAAGCGCCGCACATGCAGCCTGTGCCATACCGTTATGGCACTTAATTACAACAGTATTTACAGCATAATCTATATCTGTTACCGTATCAATAAAAATATTTTGTTTTGGAATATCAGCGGCTGGTATTTCATATCTGTAAACACCGTTTTTTCCGGATTTTTTTACAAGCTTCAATTCCTTAATATCTCGTGAAACCGTTGCCTGTGTGACATTAAAACCATACTGTGAAAGCAGACTTTGAAGCATTTCCTGCGTTTCTACATCGTGCATTTTTACAATATCCAGAATTTTACATTGTCTTTTGTTTTTCATAAATGTTATTTCTCTGAAATACTCAGAGCCTCCTTTCACTTTTATTTGATTGGATACATTAATTTTTTATTCAGTGAATTATAAAAAGTGTTTTCTTTCATATCAATAATTTTAATTTTATGCTTTGAACATGAGATCTCAACGCATGAATTTACTGATAATTTAATAGGTTCTCCTCCGTCGACGCTAACAAATATATCAGGATTAGATTCAAGTGTATTTTGAAATTTTATTTTTTTATCAGGTGAAAATATCATCGGTCTGGTAAATAGAGAATGGGGACATATCAATGTCATTTCAATACATTCCATTTCAGGTTCAATAATAGGACCTCCGGCAGAAAGAGAGTAAGCGGTCGATCCCGTAGGAGTACTGAAAACAACACCGTCTGCTCTGTACGACCCGATAATATTACCGTCAGCATAAATATTAAAATCACATATTTTTGAATATGCAGCGGAAACAGACACGTCATTCAATGCTTCCAATTCATAAATACTTCCATTGCTGTCAATACGAACATTTATCATCATTCTTTCACTGACATTATATTTACCGGATTTTATATTTGCAATCTGATCCAGCTGACCGGATTCAAGTGCAGACATAAATCCAAGTCTTCCCGTATTTATCCCCAAAAGTTTGGTATTTGTCTCCACTATATGTTTGGCACATTTTAATATAGTGCCGTCCCCTCCTATAGCCATTGCAAAATCAGCTTCACGTACAAATTCATCAAACAAACCGTATTTTACAAAAGCTTTATCTTCAAACTCATTTATAAAAGTATTATCTACATAAACTTCAATATCACAATCGTTTAGAATGTCACATAAATTTCTTGCGCATTCCAAAGCATTTTTTTTCTGAAAATTAGGAAATATAGCCGCTTTCATGCTTTTCCTCCGGTTTTTAATTTATCAAACGCATTTTTAACCAAATTATGTATATCAATTAAACTGCATGCTGAACCTTTTTTTAAAAACATCAAATATTCAATATTACCTTTACTTCCGGTGACCGGAGAATAATCCAAATCAATTATTTCAAAACCAAGTTTTTCTGAAAAATTTATAATATCATACAATATATTTTCATGAATTTTAAGAGATTTAACAACACCGTTTTTCCCAATATTAGGCTTTCCCGCTTCAAACTGCGGCTTGATCAATACCACCATTTTACCGCTGTTATCAAGTATTTCACATGCTTTGGGAAGTATTAGTTTTAATGAAATAAACGATACGTCAACAGAAATAAAATTAATTTTTTTCCCGATATCCTCAGGTAGTATATTGCGTATGTCTGTTTTTTCCATATTACAGACCCGTTTGTTTTCTTTAAGACTTTCAGCAAGCTGGTCTGAACCAACATCAACGGCATATACATAATCTGCTCCGTTTTTAAGCATACAATCAGTAAAACCTCCTGTTGACGCACCAATATCCATACAAACCATATTATCAAATCTTATATTATGTTTTTTTATTACTTTTTCCAGCTTAAGTCCGCCTCTGCCAACATATGGAAGTACATCACCTGCTATTTCAATAGAAAAGTTTTCATCAACATTAAAGGAAGGTTTCGTACATACAACACCGTCAACCTTAATCAATCCGTTTACAACGGCGTTTTTTGCTTTTTGCCTGCTTGAAAAAAGCTTTCTTGCAGTAAGCTCTGTATCAAGTCTCATTTATATCATTCTCCAGAATATTTTTTATATAAACAACCATAGAATCGCAGTCGAGTCCTATTCTTTCAAGTATACTTTTTATAGTCGCCTGTTTTACAAATCCTTTTACACCTTTTGAATAATAATTACCCGAAAAATTTTTAAGTAACAGTTCATTACCAAAAATCTGCGATATTCCTCCGCTGACGCTGCTTTCCTCAAAAAATATAATTTTTTTATATTTTAATGATTTTTGTATAATGTAATTTTCCAGCGGAAAAATTTTAGTCAATTTTAAAATATCACATTTAACGTTTTCATTGTTTAAAAGTACATAAGCTTTATAAAGCTCATCATAAATTCTTCCATAGGAAACAAGCAATAAATCAGAACAGTGATTTTCAGTAAACGTATAAGAGGTATTAAGATCTGATTTATTAAAGCTTGTACAATCATTACCCTTGGGATAACGCACACAAGCCAGTCCCTGACATTTGTATATCGCTTCATTCAAACACATTTTTAATTCTTCATAACAGGCGGGAGAATATATTTCAGCATTTGGTATAGCAGTCAGTAATGGAATATCATATAATCCCTGATGAGTTTCTCCGTCCTCACCGACTATTCCTGCCCTGTCAATACCTAAAACAATATGATTTTTTCCTATAGTTACATCATGTATAAGCTGATCAATAGCTCTTTGCAGAAAAGAAGAATATACGGCAAATACCGGAATTTTTCCCATTGAAGCCAATCCGGCTGAGAAAGTAACAGCATGCTGTTCAGCAATCCCGACATCAAAAAATCTATCTTTCAGCTGATTAGAAAAATACTGAAGTCCTGTACCGTATTTCATTGCAGCAGTGACTGCACAAATTTTTTGATCTTTTAAAGCCAGCTTCAGTAATTCTCTTCCGAAAACAGTAGAATAACAATCGTCAGACGATACTTCAGGATTGCCTGTCATTATATCAAATTTAGATATTCCATGAAATTCTCCGGGATTTTTTTCAGCCGGTGCATATCCCTTGCCTTTAACGGTATTTACATGAACAACAACCGGTTTGTGATAACTTTTGGCAGTATATAGAACTTCTTCAAGATCCTCCAGATTATGTCCGTCAACCGGTCCCAAATAAATAAATCCCAAGTCCTCAAATATCGTTGTGTTATTGCTTTTGCGGTAAACGGTATTTTTAACTGTATCTTTTGAAGTTTTAAGCACCTTTACAATTGGTTTTCCTACAACAGGAGTATTTGTAAGGACTTTTTCAACTGCTCGTTTAGTCTTAAGATAACCCCGTTTATTTCTTATACTAAGCAGATATTTTGCAAGTGCACCGACATTTTTAGAAATAGACATATCATTATGATTAAGAATAATGATTAAATTAGTATTGGATTTACCCGCATTATTAAGTCCTTCATAAATCAGACCGCCGGTCAAAGCACCGTCGCCTGTTACAGCTACAGCATAGTTTTCACTTCCGTCTATTTTCATAGCCTGCGCTATACCGTAAGCTGCAGATACCGACGTACTGCTGTGACCGCTTATAAAAGCGTCATGCAAAGATTCTTCAGGTTTGGTAAATCCGGAAATACCGTCTTCCTTTCTTATTGTAGAAAATCTGTCAAGACGTCCTGTAAGAAGCTTATGAGTATAAGACTGATGTCCAACATCCCAGACAATTTTATCCTCCGGAGAATTAAACACCCTGTGAATTGCCATGGTCAACTCTACTGCTCCCAGGTTGGAAGCAAGATGTCCTCCGTTCTTGGATACGGTATCAATCAAAATCTGTCTTATTTCACGGCATAATTCCTTGCATTGATTTATGTCAAGCTTTTTTAGATCCTCCGGAAGATCCAGAGCATTTAAAGCCACATTATTTATTTCAGTATTATTATTCATATCCGTAATACAGGGACAATTATACCTATCGCTATTCCCAGAACAGCGCCGCATAATACCTCCAGCGGAGTATGTCCCAATAACTCCTTTAATTCATTTCCTGAAATTTTATTAATAAAGTCCTCATTGAGAACTTTATTATTTTTTAGTTCTTTTCGTATAATGTTCAGCTCCTTTGCCTGAACACCGGCATGATATCTGACATTCATTGCGTCATACATAACAATTACCGACATTATAACCATAACCCCGAAAATAGCCGAATCTGGTCCGTATAATCTGCAAACAACAGTTGCGGCGGCACAAACTGTAGATGAATGAGAACTAGGCATACCTCCTGAACCAAAAATCCGTTCCATATCAAACCTTCTGAATTTAATCAGATTCAGCAGTACCTTGATAAACTGTGCCATAAACCAAGCAACAGCCCCGCCTATCAATACCGGGTTATAAAACACCAGAAATCACACCCTTATAAGATTTGTTAATAATTTCTGTCCAAAAGATATTTCGTCAGTTCTATAAGAAATTCATTATTGTCAAATCTGCCAAGTATTTTCATTGCTTTATCAGTAAGCTTTACCGCTTCTTCCCTCGCATTCTCAATACCGTATAATGTAACAAAGGTTGTCTTATTTTCTTCCGCATCGCTACCTATCGGCTTTCCCAAAGCTGCCTCGTCACCGGTTACGTCAAGAATATCGTCTATTATCTGAAAAGCAAGTCCCAGACAATGTGCGTATTCCTCCGCATTTTTTACCTGCTCGTCTGAAGCTTCAGCAGCAATACAGCCCATTACACATGACGTTTTTATAAGTCTTCCGGTTTTCAACGCATACATCATACGAAGATTTTCTCCATTAACTGTGCTGCGTTGTTCATTTTCCATATCAATAATCTGACCGCCTATCATACCTTCAGCGCCGGAAGAGCAAGCAAGTTCTGCAATAAGCTTTATTTTCATACTGTCGTTTAATTCTGATTCAGCAATAACCTGAAACGGTCTTATTGCAAGGGCGTCGCCTGCCAGAACTGCACAAACTTCACCAAATTTTTTATGGCATGACGGCTTACCTCTTCTGAAATCGTCGTTATCCATACACGGAAGATCATCATGTATAAGCGAAAAGGTATGTATCATTTCAATAGCCGCCGCTGGTGCAGCAGCTTTTCTATAATCGCCTCCACACATATGGCAGAACGCAAGAACCAATACGGGCCTTATTCTTTTACCTCCAGCTTCAAGCGAATAATCCATAGCGTCCGCAACGGAAGATTGTAAGCCTAATTTGTTTTTATAGCTGAATTTTTTTAATGTACTTTCCGTAAAAGAAATATACTCATTAAGAGTCTTTTTCGTATAATCGTTCATAAAATGCTCCAATCCAAAATTAATGCTCTGTTATTTTAAGCTTCGCCGAATCAAGTTCTTTTTTACAATTCTCCGAAATAAGCAGTCCTTTTTCATACATTTCAACAGATTTTTCCAAGGATAAATCGCCTTTTTCAAGACTTGCAACTATTTCTGCCAGTTCCGTTAAATTTTCTTCAAATGACATCAGATATCCTCCTCTGTTATTATCTTCGCCTTGACTGTTCCGTCAGACATTTTTATTTCAATTATATCACCGCATTCAAGCTTTGATATATTACTAATAATATTACTATTCTTATAAATCAATGAATATCCCCGTTTAAGTACTTTTATAGGACTTAAAGCTTCCATTTGGGAAATACGGGAAATATATTTATTTTCATAATCCGAAATTATTTTAATAAAGGCAAAATCCAGACGCTTCTGCAAATCGTCAAATTTACGGATATTATTTTCAATTTTAAATTGAGGTGAAAATCTTATAAGCCGTTCAGTCAGACGTTCAAGAGAAGCTTCAGCATTATTAAGCTTAATTCTGATTAAATTTTTCAATTTCTCATTATAATAATTAAGATTACCGTTAAGCTGTTCTTTAGAAACCGATACTACCTCTGCCGCTGCAGAAGGAGTCGGAGCTCTGAGATCGGCAGCAAGGTCGGCTATTGTAACGTCTGTTTCATGACCAACTGCCGATATTACAGGAACACTGCTGTTATAAACAGCGTACGCTACTTTTTCAGTATTAAACGGCGTCAGATCCTCCAGTGAACCTCCGCCTCTTGCAAGAATTATAACGTCACAATCAAACTTTCCGGCTTGTATGAGTGCCTTACTTATAGAATCTGCCGCACCTTCCCCTTGAACTAACGCCGGAACAAGAACCAGTTCTCCAATAGGATAACGTCTTGAAAGTATATTTATAATATCCTGCAATGCCGCACCGGTTTTAGAAGTAACTACTCCTATCTTTACCGGCATTTGCGGTATCGGTCTTTTTGCAGACTGGTCAAATATCCCTTCTTTCTGAAGCTTAGCCTTGAGTTGTTCAGAAGCCACATAAACTGAACCTATACCATCCGGCACAATATCAGTAACATAAACCTGATATATACCATCCCTTTCAAACACGGAAATATTTCCCATAGCAATAACATTCATTCCGTTTTCTGGCATGAATTTTACATTTACGGCATGACTTTTAAACATTACCGCTTTAATTGAACTTTCTTTATCTTTTAGAGTAAAATAAAAATGTCCCGACCGATGAGCAGTAAAATTTGATATCTCGCCTTTTATCATTACGCCGCTAAGCTTTTTATCATCCTTAAATTTAAAGGATATGTACCTGTTAATCTGTGTTACGGATAAAATCAGCATTTTCTGTATTTCCTTTTATATTTTTCTGAAGCGATAACCGCAGTTCCTACTGCGTTATCACATGAAAATTCCGGTTGTGCAAAATAAGTTTCATTATTTTCAAGCATTTCTTTTATATACATATCAGACATAACTCCGCCGGCATATACAACAGGCATTTCACCAAGCTCTGCAAAAGCAGCGGCTGTCATTTTCTTTATAGTTTTGCCTATAAAAGTAAGGCAATACTTTGCAACATCAGCTTGAGGGACGCCCGATTCAAACATTTTACGGCACTGATTTTCCAGACCTGATAAGCAGCAGTCATTATTTTTCAGTTTAACGTTTATTTTAAAATTTTCATTGCTGTAAGAAGCCAGTTTTTCAAGTTGTTTTCCGCACGGAAAATTCATTCCCATCATAACTCCGATTCTGTCAATAGCCTGTCCTGCTTTTAAATCAAGGGAACTTGAAAACAATTGAGCATTTATGATTTCATTTTCATCCGGAGTGCATAAAAGACAATCTGTTGTTCCTCCGCTTACATGAAAAGCAAGAAATCTTTCATTCATCAGCGGCAATTTACCGCATGAAAACAATGCGGCTGCAATATGACCGATCTGATGAGACGTATAAAAAACGTCTGTTTTCGCTGTATATGAAATAATTTCAGCAGCATTCTTGCCAACAAGAAAACAAGGCATGTATGAACCGTCAAAATTTCTTGGTCTGTCCGAAACTCCGATCGCTTTAAACGTTTCACTATTTTTCAGCAGGCTTTCCAGTACGCTTGAAATTTGTTTAGTATGATGGAACACTGCGTCGCTTTGGCGCAGTCCGCACTCTCCTGACTTTACCGGAAGCAGCATTTTTTCCTGAACCGCTTTATTTTTCTCATCATCGTAAATTGCCGCCGAAGTAGTGTAATTACTGGTATCAATACCCAAAAATTCAGACATTAGCAGGCGTCTCCTGTGAAAGCGATTTAGCAAACGAACTTAAAACGCCGTTTATAAATGCAGTATCTTCTTTATACGAATAGGCTTGAGATAGAAGTACTGCTTCATTGATTGCAGCGTTTACAGGAGTTAAATCATCATATAAAATTTCATAAAATGCTATTCTTAAAATTGCAAGATTTATTTTGGGGATTCTTGTTAAGCTTCTTGTGGTACTGTAATTTGAAATTTTACCATCCAGTTCTTCTGCTTTTTCCAAGACGCTTTCAACCAGTATTTTCACACTGTCATTAACAGTTATTTCCTCTATTTCATCTGCTGTTTCATATAATTCTTGTATAGGATCATCTCGCAGAAGCTTTTCATAAATCAATATAAACGCACAGTTTCTTATTTCTCTTCTTGTCATTTCATACCTCCGTTTTTTATAATCCGTATTTCATAGTAATGAAATTATTTTCACATTAACCTTTGAAACCATTATTCCCGTCATATCCTGAACGCTTGATTTAATACTTTCCTGAACATTTTCCGCACATACCTGTGCCTTATAACCATATTTAATACCGAGCAATACAGTAATTTCAGCTGAACCGTCAGTAATTTTTACAGTTACCGGAGGCTGATTTCCTAATCCGAATGATTTTAAAGAGTTGTATAGAGCTACTCCGTCCGTTTCACTTACAGCATTTACAGCTATTTCAGTAATCACATTTTCCGAAACCTTTAATGTTCCTGAACAATTATTGAAATCGTTATTCATTTCTTTTCCTTTCATTGGTGAATAAATCATTATTCAGCAAGACCGACGGAAAAAAATTATATTTTTTCCGCCAGCTTGCAATTTCTCATATATACATTATACCACAAATTTCAGAATAAACAACTCCTTATTTTCATAATCAAATAATTTAATTATTATTTAACTTCAAAAACCCGTATATTTTCCGCCGGAACAGTAACTTCTCCTAATATAATGTCTTTTATCGCTGCTGCCTGAGCTTTGTCAAGTCCTTGTGTTTTTACCACTACCTTGGCGCTTTTACCGTCAAGATAAACGACGCAGTCTTCCATTCCCTGAGCCTTAATTAAAGACTCTATCTTACCTTCGCTTTCAATCAGTTTTGAAACTTCGACAGCTTCAAGAGCATTTGTTACCATTTCATCCTCAGTAATATCTCCGCCGCCCATTATTGCCTGTAAAGTCTGAACCGCTTCATCACGATTTGTCATTTTTTCAAGTCTAGCCTGTGCAAAAAAATCTTCTGAGGTTTCACCATTAACAAATTCACTTTCACCGTAGTTTTCAGCATCTGCATCAACAGAATCTTCATTTTCAGCCGGTGTACTACTTTCGGCAGTATTCACCGAACTTTCTGAAGCCGAAATGTCTGCGTTGACTGATACTGATTTTTTAACGGGTACTTCTTTATCAGTCAAAGCATAATTAACGTAAACTGCGATACCAAGCATGAGCGTCATGCATGTTAAAATTATTTGTTTTTTACCGATAATAAAAGATGGTTTTTTCATATAAAGCTCTCCTTATTCACTTGATTTAGTCACATATATTTTCTGTGACGATATATTTAACACGGCTGATATGGTGTTGTATACTCTTTCTTTGATAATATTGCTGTCCCCTCCTTCACATATTATTACAACACCGCTGATTTCAGGGCTGACAATTTTTTTCAGCAATGCCTGTTTATCACCGTTTGAACCGATAATAACATACTGTTTTTCTTCAGACGAATCATTTTCACCGGTTTTTATTTTTTCTTCTTCCGCATATATGTACTCCTCTGTTCCTACTACAGTAACCATAACGTCAGCTTTTCCTACTCCATCTATTTTTTCTAAAATTCTTTTCAACTGATTTTCCATATCATGTGCATAATTTTCATAATTTCCGCTAATATTTTCTGATTTTATACTGTTTTCTTTCTGTTTATTATCATTACTGAAAAAAAGTTCTGAAAACATTATCAGAAGTATTCCTGCAAGTCCCATAAAAACAACAATTTTAATATTCCCTCCTTTTTTTAGTTTTGAAATGAATTCATTTATTTTATTCAATCTTTTTCACCTCCACATCCCCGAAATTTTCAATAATGATATTACGGGCTTGTTCAAATTCAGTTCCTTTATAATCAATCCTATTAATATTTATGCTGTTATTTTCATCAATATTAACATCTGAAGAAATTTTATCAAAAGTTACTTCATTTTCTAATAAAATGTCCTCAATATATGCATCTATCTTACTTTCTGTCTCTTCTTTCAAAATATTATCCGCCGCATTTTCAACGTTATTGTAATCTTCAGAATATTCCAAATCCGCAAACGCTGGAATATCAAAAGCAAAATCTCCTTTCAAAGCTGCTGACAGAATTCCCGTTATAAAAACAAGAGAAAAAATCATTTTCAGCTGCTGAGTAAATTTTTCACCGGGTTTTATTGAATCCGCAATTGTTATGATCACGCTTAAAAAACATGCAGATAATATTATTTTTTTCATTAATTCCATTAATTTCACCTCATGAAATATTAGTACACACCATCATAATTATTGCTGTAGATATAATAAACATAAGCGTAAAGCAAACCATTATACCTAACGCCGCAGATAATACTGAATTTATATTTTTAAAAAGCTGAACAATTTTTTTGGCTCCAAAAATTTCTGCTGCCGCACCAAGAGCCGAAAATGAAAGCTTATTTAAAAAAATCAATATTAAAGACGGCAGAAGCATTACCGCCAAAGCAATTATTCCCACGCCTCCTATACCGTTTTTTAAAAGTACTAAACTGCCTCTTACCGTCGTATACGCATCTGACGCAGCCCCTCCCACAACAGGTACGCTGTTTGAAATAACATATTTTGCCGCTTTTGTGGTCATTGTATCAGCCGACGAACCGACGATACTTTGTATAGATAAAAGACCTGTAAAAATTGCCATTATAAGTCCAAGTCCCCATGTTACGATTTTTTTTATACCGTTTAACATACCGCTTAAATCAATCGTATCACAAGCCGCATCAACAATCGCAAGGCAGATGCACATACTTAATACCGGCATAAAAAAATTGCCTGCTATCTGAATAGCAATATCAGAAAAACCAAGCACCAGCATATTATATCCTGAAGCAGAGGTAATATGTCCGCCTGCTGCCGCTACTCCGGCAAAAACAGGAACAAATCCGAGCATAAAATCTGCTCCCTGAGAAAGCGATTCAGAAGCGATCTCCAAACAAGTACAAACAGGAACAGACAACGCCGCAACGCAAACAAGTACGCAAATCAATTCGTAAATTTTTGAAATTTCCTTATTTCTGATTGTATTCCCCGTACCCTCAATAAGTGCGGTAAGTATTATAACTAACAGTAACGATACAAAAAGTTTTAAAGGCTGAGATATTTTACTTTCAATTATGTCTTTTATAATCTCCCATATTTTTGATGGCTTAAGGCTTAATATACTTTGAGGATCTTCAAAACTTATACCATTCTCTTCCAGTATATCCCCTACGCTCAGGTTCTCCGCACCGCTTGCCTTTAATAATTCATCCTCACTGTCAGATGCGCATACGGGTATACAAAAAGAAAAAAACATAATAATTATCAAAATTAACTTTTTCATTCCATTATCACCATTACAGTATCTATGAGCAAATCAAATAAAGGCAGAGCCAAAATAATAAGCTGAATTTTTCCTGATATTTCTACTGCTGACGCAATGGCATTTTCATTGCAGTCCCTGCATATATCTGCCGAAAATTGTGTAAGATAGCATATTCCCAGCGCTTTAAATACGATTTTTATATATTCTCCGTTTAATTCGGATCGATTTATAAGTTCATCTATTTTTGAAAAAATATCAGGAATATTTGACATCAGTATCAAAAATACAAAAATGCATACACCTAATACCAAAAGCATTGCCTGCTCTTTTGAATACTTTTCAGTTATTTTACAGATAAGCGATGCGCAAATACATAGACCGCACACCGAAACAACGCCCGCCGTCATAGCCCGAACACCGATTTTACTGTATCAAACAAATCGCTTATACTGCTTATAATCATCATTAAAACGACTATAAGTCCGGCAAGAGTGGTCATCATTGCCTGTTCTTCCCTCTCAGCACGTTTCAGAACAAGATTCAGAACCGCAACTATAATTCCTATTCCCGCAATTTTAAAAATCAGATCAACATCCATTTGTTTTCTCCTAAACAATTAAAATTCCTATCATTGCACCAAACATAACTCCAAGCGATCGGTACATCTTCCCCTTTATCCTGTATTTTTCCGATTCTTCTTCAATCAGCTCATCTAATCTGGCTTTATAAATATTAAGAGTAGAAAGCTGTCCGTCAATATCGGAAGTTCCAAGACTATATCCTATTTCCGTTAATAACTTTTTTTCACTTTCAGAAAGAATATCATCCTCTTTTACTGCTTGCTCCCAAGCCACAGGAAATGAAACTACATTTTTGAGTATTATCGTAAGCTTATTTAAAAATTTGAAATCATTATATAACCCAGCATTTTCTAATTCAAAAATTATCTCTTTCAGAGTAAAAGAGTTAAATCTTATCATAATGGATATTTCTTCTAGCATCTTTCTTTCCTTGATAAGTCTCTCTTTTTTGTTTTTTATACTATTGGATAAGAATATTCCAACAGCCGCTGAAGTCAAAAAAATCAAAAGCGTTCCGGCAATACGAATCATAGTTGAAATTCCTCCTATACTATTTTTTTTATTTCCATAACTTCGCCTATTCTGCTTCCGGAGCCAAGCAAAACTCCATATTGAAATATTTCATTTGAAATAAGATCTGCAATATTTCTGCGTTTCAAGACCTCTTCAACTGAACTTCCATGTACTGTCGCAATAAATTTGACTCCCGAATTTACAGAATCCAGTATAGCGTTGCAATCTCTCTTCCCTCCTATCTCATCACAGATAACAATTTCCGGAGACATAACTCTTACCGCAGAAGTTATGCCTTCGCCCTTCGGGTACCCATCAAAAATGTCTGTAAACGTACCTATATCGTTCTTAGCCTCTCCATGATATACGGCCGCAATTTCACTTCGTTCATCTATAACTGAAATTTTATACTTTTCTCCAAGTATACGGCACATATCTTTCAAGATAGTTGTTTTTCCGCTGAGAGGCGGTCCGATAATTAAAAGACTCACAGGTTTCACATCATATAATCTTTCACATATTTTTTCACTGCATCCGAAAACCTGTCCGGATATTCTGAAATTAATTCCGTTAATATATTTTAAAGTTTCAACGTAATTTCCATTTAATACTGCCGTACCGGATATCCCTACTCGATTTCCGCCTTCCAGAGTAATAAATCCCTCTGAAATTTCCTTTGTATAACTATGCAGCGAATAATCGCATATCGCTCTGAAGCATTCATTTATATCATTTTTCTGCACAACAATACCCAGACTTTTATGAGTTGTCAATCCTCCGTTTTCGGTAACAAAATAATTTTTACCGTACGATGAAACACTGACAGGTTTGTTTATTCTAAGTCTTATTTCATTAATACGGCTGGTATTTTCCGTTGAAATCTTATTCATAGCGCTGGAAATTCCTTTAGGCATGTACAACAGTACTTTTTTGAAATTTTTTATATCAGTCACTTTAATCACGTCCTTTTTTCTGTTGTTATAATCCTATGCATGTCCTTAAATATTTAGAACAAAAAAAGTTGCATATATTTTAAATTTATGATAAAATTTTATTATAATATTATATTAAAGGATTAAAAAATGAAAAAACTTGTATTAGGAATTCTGGCACATGTCGACTCCGGAAAAACAACGCTTTCTGAAGGAATACTTTACAAAACAGGAGAAATCCGAAAATGGGGACGCGTTGATCACAGAGATACTTTTCTTGACACACATGACCTTGAACGTGAAAGAGGTATCACGATATTTTCCAAACAGGCAGTCTTTCACATAGGAAATACAGAATTTACTTTATTGGATACTCCCGGACATGCCGATTTTTCTACAGAAACAGAACGTACATTACAGATCCTGGATTATGCAATACTTGTTATAAGCGGCTCTGAGGGAATACAAAGCCACACAGAAACACTCTGGAAACTTCTTCAAAAATACAAGATTCCGTCATTTATTTTTGTAAATAAAATGGATATATCAAAATTTTCAGAAACTTATATTATGAATAGTATAAAACGCCGTTTTTCAGACGGCTGTATTAATTTTCACACTGACAGAAATTCAGAAGAATTCTTAGAAAATCTTTCACTTTATGATGAAAATCTTTTGCAGGAATATCTTGAAACAGGTAATCTAAGTACAGAAACTATCAGCCGTTCAATTTCTGAAAGAAATATTTTTCCATGTTTTTTCAGTTCAGCGCTTAAACTGGACGGCATTGATGAATTCATTGATATTCTGGAAAAATATACCTGTGAAAAAGCATACGGCAGTAATTTCGGCGCAAGAATTTTTAAAATATCAGAAGATGAACAGGGAAACCGTCTTACGCATTTAAAAGTTACCGGAGGTAATCTTAGAGTAAAAACTACTATTAATTATAATTTTAACGGAAATTTAATAGAAGAAAAAATAAATCAGATAAGAATATATTCCGGCAAAAAATATCAGACTGCTGAAACAGTTGATTCAGGAACAGTCTGTGCTGTAACAGGACTTACCAAAACATATTCCGGAGAAGGTCTGGGAACAGAAACAGATTCTGAATCGCCTTTGCTTGAACCGGTTCTTACTTATAAATTATTACTGCCTGAAGAACCTGACACTAACAAGGGGCTGAATATACTGCGCCGTCTTGAAGAGGAAGATCCTCAGCTGCATGTTATTTGGAATGAACATCTCCACGAAATTCATATTCAGCTTATGGGTGAAATTCAGCTGGAAATATTAAAAAGCATTATAAATGACAGATTCGGACTGAAAGTTGAATTCGTCAACGGAAGCATTGCATATCGTGAAACTATTGAAAATACTGTTGAAGGCGTCGGCCATTATGAACCGCTGCGTCACTATGCAGAAGTACATCTCCTTATGGAACCAGGTAAACCAGGAAGCGGACTTGTATTCGCAGCTGACTGCCGTGAAGAAATACTTAATAAAAATTGGCAAAGACTTATTCTTACTCATTTAAAAGAAAAGCAGCATATAGGAGTACTTACAGGGTCTCCCATAACCGATATGAAAATTACTTTAACTGCCGGCAAAGCACACCTAAAGCATACCGAAGGAGGAGATTTTCGTCAGGCTACTTACAGAGCCGTCAGACACGGACTGCGTTCAGCTAAAAGTATTCTGCTTGAACCGTGGTATAAATTCCGTCTGGAAATACCCTCTGAGAATACCGGACGTGCCATATCAGATATTCAAAGAATGTGCGGAAATTTTTCTTCGCCGGAAGTATCAGGAGATATGTCTGTTATCGAAGGAAATGTACCGGCTTATGAAATGAGAGATTATCATAATGAAGTTCTTGAATATACTAAAGGTAAAGGCAGATTATTTTACAGTCTTAAGGGATATGAACCATGTCACAATACGGAAGAAGTCATTTCCGAAATCGGATACAATTGCGACAGTGATATTTTAAATACTGCTGATTCTGTTTTCTGCTCTCATGGTGCAGGATATACTGTTAAATGGAATGAAGTAACGCAGCATATGCATGTTGAAAGCTGTCTTAATCATAATTATCAACAAGAAGATATTTCACAGAATCATATTCACAGTTATCAGAAGCGTCTTGTTGAAGATAAAGAATTAATGGAAATATTTGAACGTACCTATGGACCAATACGCCGTGATAAAAATTCTTCTTTTAAACCTGTCAGAAAAAATAATTCAATCAATAATAATTATCATGCCAAGCCCATTCCGACCGGTCCGGAATATCTGCTTGTAGACGGCTATAATATAATTTTTGCTTGGGATGAACTTAATGAAATTGCCAAAGACAATTTGGATCTTGCAAGAAATCAGCTGATTAATATACTTTGCAATTATCAGGGATTCAAACAATGCGAGCTTATCCTAGTATTTGACGCATATAAAATAAAAGGCGGACAAAGAAACATTGAAAAAATACATAACATTAATGTTGTGTACACTAAAGAAGCTGAAACTGCCGATATGTATATTGAAAAGGTTACCCATGAAATCGGAAAAAAGCATAGAGTAAGAGTCGCCACATCTGATAATCTTGAACAGATTATAATACTGGGAAACGGAGCTTTCAGAATTTCAGCATCTGAATTTCAAAAAGAAGTAAAATCCGTAGAAAAAGCAATACGAGATTTTATTTTGTAACAAATATTACTTGTTGACTATAAAATATTAATGAATAAAACATGAGGTTATTATTATGGTAAATTTTCTGATTAAAACATTTATAAAAAATTCAGAGAATACAGAAAATCCAAAAATACGTCAAAAATACGGTACCTTAAGCAGTATTGTCGGAATTATATGCAATGTGCTTTTATTCCTTATCAAGTATGCAATGGGAACTTTATCTCACTCTATTTCTATTGTATCCGATGCATTTAACAACCTGTCAGACTGTGCCGGATGCCTTGTAACTCTTCTGGGATATAAAATGGCTTCAAAACCGGCTGACAAAAACCATCCGTTTGGTCATGGAAGAATGGAATACCTGACTTCTCTTATAATAGCAGCTCTGATAATATTTGTAGGAATTGAGCTTTTAAAAAATTCTGTAGAAAAGATTATAAATCCGGTAGAAATAAGATTTAGCTTTGCTGTTTTAATTTCACTTGTTTTTTCAATAGCTGTAAAGCTATGGATGGCGGTTTTTAATGCTGAATTAGGTAAAAAAATTAATTCCTCGGTATTGACTGCAACTGCAAAAGACAGCAAAAGCGACGTAATAGCAACATCTGCAACACTTATTGCATTGATATGCTCATTATTTACAGCATTGCCTGTGGACGGAGTTATGGGTCTTTTAGTATCGGTATTTATTTTAAAATCCGGTTACGATATTGTTAAGGATACTGTTGACGAACTTCTTGGCAAACCGGCTGATCCTGAAATTATTAATCATATAAAAGAATATGTTTTAAAAAATGATAAAATAATTGGCATTCATGATTTAATAATTCATAGCTATGGTCCGGGAAATATGATCGGAAGCTGCCATGTTGAAGTTAAAAGCAATGAATCATTTACGGAAGTTCATGATATTGTTGACAGTATTGAACGTGAAATACACAATAATCTTAATATTTTAATGACTATTCATATGGATCCGATTGAAGTAAACGACATGCTTACTAATAAATGTAAAAAATTAGTAAATAATATTATACACTCAATTGATTCTTCGCTTGACCTCCATGATTTCAGAATAGTAAGCGGTGAATCTCATACTAATTTAATTTTTGATCTGGTTGTTCCTTTTGAATGCAAGTACAGTAACGAAGAGCTGAAACAAAAGATCGACATGCAATTGTCAAAAGAAAATATCAATTACTATACAGTAATTGTTTTTGATAAACCATAAAAAATTTAAAATACCCGCTGTATTTTTTAAATACAGCGGGTATTTTATACTCGGCTCAGGTATTATTGTCTGAAATACTTTCAATACCAATTGTTTCAGAAGGATTATTTATATTATGTTCGCATAAAAATAAATATTTTATAGCTGTTTTATCATTACAGTAAATTTCCAGATACGATAATGCCGCTTTACGGCATTCATACCACATTTTACTGTAAAAAAGTTCAATCATTGCTTCAAATTTTTTACGTCCCTCCAATTTATTTAAATATACATTTATTTCATCACATTCAAAATAATCAAAAAATTCATAATTATTACCGTCAAAATTTATTTTACCCAATACCCTTTGCGGATGTGGACGAGTAAAATTAATATCAGAAGTTACAATTAATTTAGTTTCGCAAACATCGCCTATTTTTCCAAGTTTTTTAGAAAGTCTTATACCATTAGAAAGCATAATAGTACCTAAACGTTTTTCATGACCTACAATACCAAGGAGTATACTATCCATAACAAGAACCAATGAAATCATCAAATACGGATATATACTGCGCAAACGTCTGACAAGATTTATACCCGATTCATAGGCAGAATCCGGATTGTTAAAAATACATATATATTCTTCCTGGTTATAACTTTCTATTACGCCTTTATGATATATAATATTCTCCATTATCTCTTTACTTAGATTATTGATGAAAATAAATATATCGTCATTAGTCATATTTTTTGTCTGTTCAGTAAAGTTGATAATGTTTATATGTAATATATAACTTGAAATATTACTGTAATCGCCCCTTGAAACAGAAAGTACTGAATTTTTTCCTATAGTCGTAATAATTCCTGATGGAAGAAATCGAAGATATGCTTCATTTAAACTGCTTAAATTTTGCGTATGACTATTAATCTGAGAGGACATAATATTAAACGCCTTTGCTATACCTGAAATTTCATCTCTTCCATTAGCTTTAACAGTAATGCTGAAATCACCGTTTCCTGCCGCTTCAACTGCTTCATGAAGTTTTTTTAAAGGAAATAAAGTAATTCTAATTATTACAAGTATTAAAATGCCTAACATAATTTCAACTGCAGTAACTATAAACAATATATTAAGTAAATTTTTCTTTGAAGAAGTCATATAATTATATTTAGAAATGCCTGTTTCAATCAAAGCAATAATTTTACCGTTTTTATCCTTAAGCGGAGAAATTGCAAGAACCCATTCAAAATCATCGGCATATGCTCCGTACATAATAGATTCACTTTCTCCCGCTGCTACGCTTTTGTATACGTCTGCTATTTCTTCTGATTCAATATTTTCAATTGGTATATTTACCGGATGTTCATCACATATACCAGATTTTATTCCTTTATTATCTAAAATATATAAACAGCAATAATTATTATCATCTAAAATTATTTCTGAAGAATGATTATTATCAATTACAGCTTTTATTTTATCATTTCCATCAGTATATTCAAAAAAACTGCAAAGCTCATAAAAATATTTATTTTGTTCGGGATGATTCCAGTTGATATCAGCAAATTGATCCAAATCAATTTTCGCCTCAATTACTTTTGCAGACATAACTGCTCTGTCAAGTTTACTTTGAAGATAAACTTTTTCCATAATTGAATCAATAAACAAAAATAAAATAATTCCTCCAATGCCAAGGCTCAATACGATTATTCCAGAAATTTTCAGCAAAATTGATATACGTTTCAATGATAAAATTATAAATATAATTACTCCTGCTGCTATACCAACTACGCAGAAAATAATAAAATTCTTATTGTAACCAGTTGAAACCGATGACGTAAACGAATCCTTAAACACATCTGAATTAATAAAATTGATTTTTCCTATATAATAATTGTCGCTGCTTACCAACCATCCGTTATTTAAATCATAAATATAGCAATAACCGTTATTGTCTACTGTACATTGACTGAAACTGCCTGGAGATGTTTCATAAATCATAGCCGGATCGCCGTCCTGATCCATTATGTAAATTCTGTTTAATATATCCGTAAATATTATTCTTCCGTCAGGAAGAGCAGCTGCATAATTAACTATTGCTTCTATACCGGGATTCAATATTTTCTGCCTTTTATTATATACGTCAACAATCTGTATTCCTTCAAGTAAAGCGGAAACAGTGTACATCCGACCATCTGAAACAGTGAGAGAAGTACTGTATGCATTTTGAATTCCATTATATTTTAAATTATATAAAATATCGGCAGTATTATTTTCAAAGTCAATTTTCAGCCATTTCCTTTGTACTATCATGAAATTCTTTGAGTTAATTTCCGTAAGAACACAATAAAAATTTCCGTCATAAGCGGTCATAGCCTCTACATTGGTAAAATTATAACCATACGAATGCTGCGTTATCCATTTTCCGCAAATTTCACTATTGCTATCAGTTTTGACAATCATTATATCAGAGCTGTTATGAAAACATGTATAATTGTTTTGGTTATCATCAGAAATAGTATCATCAGCCGTCCAATCCTGCTTCTGACCAATCAGTATATAAATTAACGGAAAAGCGACTGCTATGAAAAAAGCGAATATTATTCGTTTTAACATAATATCTCCTTCACTGAATTATATAAAAATGCACTTTAAATTAATTCATGATACCATAATTTGAAATTGTCCGGCGGATTTTATCTGAATGCACCCTCCCCACATACATTGAAGCTGAGACGAGTTATTGAGCGCCGGCTGTCCTCCTATCAACACAGTATTGCTTCCCGGAAACCAAGGAGATAATATTACAGGCATACACGGCATAGGTGTAAGAACGCCCAAAGCAGTCGCTGTTGCGGCGGCAACCGTAGGATTAGCCATAGAATTGCACATGATAAAAGAAGGAATATTAATAATCGGTTTGTTATCTGTTATATTTGCAGCCGGCATAATATTAGTAACGCCCGACTGCGGAATAACCATTAACGGCATAGGAGACTGGCCAAAGCTGCATTGCAAAATTGCTCCTGCACATACTAATAAACCCATATACTTCACCTCTTGCTATATAATAATTGCTTTTAATTATTGGCAATTACAGTAACCGTCTCATTTATAACAGGAGTTGTTTCTGCGGGCAACTCAAGAGCTTTACCATCACGAAAATTTCCCGAAAATACCACATATCCGGTTTCCCTGTCAAATAAGGTACCGTTTCCATCATATAATCCGCATAAAAAACCTCCTTCATAAATTAAATGACCATTTGAATCAAATTCCTTACCCTGACCGGTTCTGTTTCCCATTACAAAATCTCCTGTGTAAAATAATATACCGTTTATATACAAGGAACCTGAGCCATTATATATTCCGTTTTCAAAATTACCGCTGTATACTATATTTCCGTTTTCATCGTACTCTGTCCCCTCTCCTGTTCTTGTGCCTGAAACAAAACTTCCTCGGTAAAATAGATTTTTGCCTGAATATATTTCCCCTTCTCCATTATAATTTCCTTCTGAAAAACTTCCTCTGTAAACAAGCTGACTGTTATTATAAAACTCACCGTCACCGCTGTATTTTCCGTCTTCAAAGCCTCCGCGGTAAATTATTTCCCCATTATCTCCATACAATATTCCAGAACCGTTAAACAGGTTTTTCTGAAACCCGCCCTTGTAAATCAAATTATTATCCTGACTGAGAGTTCCCTCTCCACTTAGTAAACCCTCCTTGAATTGTCCGGAATAAACCAGACCTGCTGAACTAAGTTCTCCGGTACCGTCATATACACCGTTGGAAAATCCGCCTGTATATAAAACTTCCCCCAAAATATTATATAAAGTTCCATGTCCATGATATTTATTATTTTCAAATAAACCTATATAAATAACGGAACCGTCTTCGGCATACAATTTTCCTTGACCGCAATACATATCATCGGAAAATCCGCCTTCATATATTAATTTTCCGTTTTCAGAATATAACATACCAAATCCTTCGGCATGACCGTCTACCATATCTCCTTCATATAGTACATTTTCAGAATCTTTATAAATTAAAACTGCTTTTCCGCTGTAATCTTCCATTTCAGGTTCGTTTACTATTATCTTTTTAGGTTTATCAGCCATTATTTTCGGTAACACTACAAAACAAAATCCAATTGATACTGCGGAAAGTAAAATCAGCAGTATTATCAGCTTTTTTTTATGTATATACACAAAGCATCCATCAATAAAATTTTCAGGCATAAATAATCACCTTTAATCAATTAAGTCAATACCGCCAAGCGAGTCGATTTTATCATATTCTAACTTATCTGTATCATACTCTGCCATAAGTTTAAATATTATAATCAATATACCGGCTAGCACAGCAGCAGTCACGGCAATTTTCAATAATATTTTTTTTATTCTGTCATAATATTCTGATTTGCATTCCGGTATAGCTTTTTCATTTTCAGGCATATATTTCAGTGCAATTACCAAATGTGAAAATTTTCCGCTGCGTAAGGAGTCAAGCCACCGCTTTGCCTCCGGTGTTCTGTGTTCAGACCATATTAAATCTATCATATCCGCCAGCTTTTCTTCAAGCAGCCCCTTGCATGCTCTGTTATCCAGCATAGGAAGTACATATGCAAACCTTATTTCTTTTTCATAAACAAAAATATTATTGAAAGACAACATCGGTACTGCAATTTCTAAAGGAGGATTCTGTAATACCAATGCCTTGACGATATCCTTTGCCGATAATTTTTTCCAGTCGGAGTCTCCTGCAATTATACCGTCTGGATGTTTAAATACAATATAATATTTTTCATCTATAGAAAAGTCTCCGTAAAAATCCTTAAAATTCAATGAATTAAAATACTTTATATATTCCGCAATTTTATTTCGGTCTGCCAATTCAAAAATACGGTATAATTGATTTTCTAATGATTTTTTACATATATACAACCTATATTCATCTGTTTTCTTTTCCGTATATATGACGTTAAATTCTTTAATATACATTACTGTACTACCAAAAATGCTGTTGCATTTAAGTCCGGTTCAGCTATACTTTTTACTCTGATTTCATAAAATCCAGGTATATCGAATGCTGTAAATATACCGGACGAGGTTATCTGACCTCCGTTATCCGGATGAACAGACCATTCTAATTCTCCATTTTTCCATACCTTACCATCAGGATGGCTAACATCAAAATGTACCGTTTCATATCTTCCTGCATACCGAACACTAGGGTTTATTTCTATCTTTCTTTCACTGTTCCCCATATCCGGAAAACGAGAAGCAGTCCAGCAGAATTTTAAATTTGTTTTTTTTATATCAGAATTAATTCTGACCGCTACAGAAAATGTACCTGAATCTTCATCTACTATTATGCTATATGAAAAATTATTATTTAATAATGAAGATTCTTCAAAAATTATTTTTTTATCATCAACATATCCAGCATTAATAAATACTACACCTGTTCCAAGACCGTGAGGAATATTATTACTGTAATAAATATTTCCTTTTCTGGCTTTTTCTGGAATAAGTACATAAGCAGTACCGGTATTTACAACAGGCTGATTTGCCGGAGAAATCATATGAGAAACTGTTTTATTTTCAGACGGAGGGCAAATAAATTCCGAACGTATCTGAAACGAACGCATATCTACTGCTGTAGGAACCGCTTGGCAAAACGGCAGATCCTCTACTGATTCAAGTATATAATACTGAGGCGAAACAAAAAGTTCTAACTTTGCAATATAAAGCTTTTCGTTATTATCTGTTTGTTGTTTTCTTAACATTTTTATTATTGAATCAGCTCTGTTTTCTGCTATATCCACTTCAATTTGAACCGGATATGCGGCTGATTTTCTTTTTCCAAAAGCCGCATGGATATTATCCGCTCTGATTATTCCTTTTCTGCCGGACGAACCCATTGCTTTTAATTTAGTACGAATAACTATAGTTTCAGAATCTGAACTGTCACATTGATCATATGATATATGTACAATATTTTTACCTGTGGAATTATTTGAATTTTCAGCAGTAAATAATTTAAGTCTTAAATCAAAATCAATGGTAATATTTTTTTCAGTATTTACTTTATTTACCTGAGTTTCCAGTATAAACTCTTCGCCTTCTCTTACAATTGAAGGACATATAATAGAAACATTTATCCCATCTGATATGAGTATTTTACGTTTTAAAGCTAAATTTTCCGATTCACACATAAATTTTTCAGGTTCTTCGTCAGTAATATACAGTGAATATCCTTCGGTAATCCTGTTATATTCCGGCCCCTCGTTTTCATCGTCCAATACTGTTTTAGCTATTGAATGAATTGGCTGAGACTGTTTCTCATCATATTCTATACACAAATATGCCGTTGTATAATCAGTATGGCTGCGTATAAACGAACTGTACCCATTTAATTCATTTACTTTAATAACTTTAGGTTCAGAAACAATTATTTCACGTCCCGAAGAATCAAGTGCAAATCCCGAATCCACTGCTATGCTCTGATCATCTGCTTTAACTACGCTCATTCCGGTTACAACACCGCTTCCGAAAAGCATATTATTAAGTAATCTTCTCTTATCGTTAAAGTAAATCTGTTCTGTTATAAAATCTTCGGCTGTCAGTAATTTTCCGTAAAAATACCTGTTTCGCTCAAATACCTTTAATTTGTTAGAAATCATTGTTTATCCCTCCCTAAATAAACATAATCCATAGCCGATTTCCCATCTAATATTCCCTGTTCCATACCTGATAGTACCGAATTTATTCCTAAATAACAATAATTATTCAATTCTGTAATATTTGAAAGAATTTTTATTTTAGCAGTAATATTGGCAGGAATTTGTGAAGAAACAATTACTGATAAAGCTTCTACTCTATTTTTTATCGGCGGACAAATGATCCAGACTGTAAAACGTCCTCCGTTATAAATTCGTTCAAGCTCTTTACATGAAGAAAAATATCGTTTTACATGGTAATATTCAACTATAAAAACATCTGTGCCACAGTAAAGCTTAAGCAGTTTTTTCATTCCCGAAATTGTTCCGCGGTGCTTACTGAGCCACGGTGTCAGCAATAAAAGTTCTCTTTTTTTATCGTCCGGAAACAGCTGCATATTTTCAACCGATATCCATTTTCCCAGCCATTCGATAAATTCATCAGGACATAATTCAGGATCATATATTTTACTGCTGGTATCAATTTCTCTTTCAAACTGACTGTAAATATCTGTAAATATTGTCAAAAACCTCTCCGTAAAGCTATTTTCACAATTTTGATACAGTTCAGGTAAATAGTCAAGGGGATTTATTCTTTTCTCCATAATTTTCTCTTTTCATTGTATAATAATGTCGTCAAGTATCATCAATCCGTCGTCAGGCAGTATTAAAATATCCTCTTGAGTTAATTCGTTTCCATTGTCAAACCTTAAAATAAGCCATTTAATATCAGAAACCATATTAAGTGCTTTAATACTCATAAAAAGTTCAGATAATTTATACGTTATTCCCATATTCTCTTCTAAAAACTTTACGCTTTTTTTAATATGCCTTACAAGCTTGCCGCTGCTTGCCCATCCTTCAACTTCAGCGCCCACAAAAAGTCTTGCATGAAATAATATAGGAGTTAATATATCAATTTCCGTTCCTATCGGCTTAGCCTCAAATAATACTTTTCTCAGATTTTTAACTGTATGCTTACAGAATTTTCCTTCGCAAGGCTTCACACAAACGCAAACCTTCCCTGGTTCGTTTGAAAATACATTTATTGTATCTATTTTGATTCCTGGAGTTTCCATAGCAATTCTTATATAATCATCTTTATTAACGGCTCTTGATAAGCGCAGTTGTTCTGATCTATATCTTTCAAAGGCATCGTAAGGACTTTCATCATTACAGCCGCAATATAGTTCTTTATATGTAACCGCCTTAATTTCATATCCGTCAATATTTATCCAGAAAACTAAATTTTCTTTTACTTTTCCTGAAGCTCCCATTGTTTCATTGTTTTCATTCTCCTGAACCAAAACACAGATATGATTGCTTACAAATTCAATTGACGGCATATGAAAAATATCATCAGAAAAAATAACAATCTTTAGAATTGATTTTTCTTCGTTTATATTGTCAGGTATGCTGATGTTAATAAATCCGCTTTGAGTAAATCCATATGTTTCATCCTTTATAATACACTCTTCCCATCCGTTGTCAGTTTCAATATATATTTTAACAACTGCCTGTGTATAAAATCCGGAACTGATATTTACTAAAGGTTCTTTTTCAGTTGACATCAATGAAAAATAAAGGGGCAGTACTTTGCCTCTGAACGGCATTAAATTTTGTTTAATATAAAAATAAGAATTATCAGAATTAGTTTCAAATTGATCAGATCTATACCATTTGCCTTTAACGTCACAGGACATTTCCGGTTCGTCAGCAGGAACAATAACATCGCTTATCAAACGGTACGGCACATCTCCGATCTTTAGAACATAATCCTTTTTAATATTAATTATCCTATTGTTATCCGGATAAAGCTTGACTGCCACAACATTTGCAATAGCCGTATGAGGTACAGTATCAATTAATTTCAAATAACTGTTAAGATGATTTTCAGTAATTTGCGCCGTATAATATCTTTGCATTTCTACCAGCCACATAAGCATTTCCAGAAATGTTATTCCGGGATCATGTGCATTAAAATCCGTCCATTCAGGACACAGTACAGATATTTCTGTTATTGATTTTTTCATTAAATCAGAAAAACTCATATCGTCCAGTTCTTCAAGGTTTAACAATTTAAATCACTCGTTTCTATAAACAACTTTAACTCTAATTTCACCCATATCAATTGGCAGTATTCCGGATAATTTACTGTATATTCTTTTTTTTATTACATCTTTATTTATTAATTCCGATGATACGGTCGCTTTTATATTCATTCCTCCGTTAATTGTGCTTTTAATCTCTATTAAAATAACGTCGTCATCTATTAAAAGATCTTCATAATCCTTTTTAGTTACGGGACGATTCTGATGCCGGAATTCGTATGACAGGCGTTTTTCAGCATTAAAATTGCTTTCCCTGTCAGTTCCTCCCTGAAATGAAAACGGATTTACTGCACTGCTGATTAATCCGTCTGAAATAGCAGGAACAAAAGTTTGTCCGGCAGAAAGATTGCCTGCTTTTCCTCCTCCGCAGCAATATTTCAGTTTTATTGTCCTACTGTTTGGATTCAGTGATATTTTCGGACTGAATTTTATTAATCCTTCTGCATTATCCAGAGTCCAGCCATGACTGAGACATTCCCATTTTTCTTCTTCATTTCTTTTACTGGTATTTATATAGATCTGCAATTCAATTATATTTTTATGATCTAATTTTATCGTCTCAACTACAGGATCTGAACAAAAAGATTCTATACTTTCGCACTGCATAACAGGTACGCAGTTTAACAGTATTTTTTCAATTGATATCTCCTGACATTCTGAATTTTCAGCCTTGATCCAATAAGCAGTTTTTCCGAATATATTACTCCGTATTAATTTATAAGGTATATTAAAACTAAAGAACCCTTCGGAAGTTAACGATGTATTTTCTTTGCTTATTTCCAGACTTTCCCACCCAATATCGGTTAAGTAACTCCATGATGCATTACTTAATCCGTTTTCTATAAAATTTCCGCAGCATATTAAAAGTGTAAAAGGTCCTTGATACAAAGGACGATCAAATCCAATATAGAGTGATGATGACGGCAGCTTTTTAAACGGATAAACAGGAATCACCATATTTTCTTCACAATTATTAATAGTTTTAATATCAGTAACCTTTAACGGTTTATCGTATTTATAAGATATACTGATATTTTCAAGCCAAGGAACATAAAATCGCGACGGCAATGCATATGCATTTTTTATTCTTTTGATTCTTGCCCTTATACATAAGCGCAAATCTGCGCCGATTAATACGGGAGAAATATCAGACGGACAAACAAATGTTAATTTATAAGATGCAGTTTTTACCTTACTTTCATATTCAGAAACACCTGAAAAAATATTTTCAAAGCAGTTAAGCTCCTTCAACGGAGTAAATCCATAGCCGTTCCAGTATTCCCATACAACATTTTCAACAGTTATAATTGAACGTGTAATCCTATGTATACTCTTTTTCCTTACGAAAAGCTTATTTGGAATTACAGGCTCCGGAATTTCCCCATTATCAATTTCATCAAATCCCAAATTAAAATTCAGAGTAATAACAGCGCCCTTTTTTGAAAATACAGCATTGCTCTCGATATACATATTATCATATACCGACGGGGACTCTCCAAAAGCATAAAAATGATTTTTATTTTCAAACTCCTCGTTAATTAAGATACTGTCCGGAGCCAAATCATTTCCTTCTGAAGTTATATAAAGATCACCAAATGGCAGCATATGAAATTCATTAATATTAAGTATATTAATATTAATCCCGTCACAATCCGATGTCAGTCCGATTCTGATCCTGCTGCCTTCTTTAAAACAATCTATTCTTGTTTCATGTTCGTCTAAATACTGACTAAATTCTGCATATAACGGATCAGATAATCTTTCCATCCATTTATCCGATTCCGAACCGGAAATAATTATATAAAATCTGCAGTTTTTATTGAAATTATCAAATAAATCATGTCTGAAACTAATAAGTCTTTTATTACAGCTGGAACTATAAGACGGTTCAAATTTTTCTTCACTGTTTTTACAAAAGCATAATAAATCCGCATTACAATCTGCGTAAATAATTTCTTTAATTTTTGCAGTGGTAATGAGAGCGCTCTGCTGTGTTTCATATATTAGCCTTGTTCCCTGTTCATCAATAGCCGGAGAAAAAAGCTTAAATCCTTTTTCTATAAATGAATTACTTTCATTTATCCCGTTTAAATTAAAAAGTATATATCCCGACGCCGGAACAGCCGGTAAAGCAGATGCGCCAAGCATATTATAAAACTGCCTCTTATGATTAAGCGGCATTTTATTAAATCGTTCTATAGTCTCTGACATACGATGTGCAAATACACATGCAAGAGCTGTACCGGCGTCAGGATTATCCGGAGAAAATTTCCATTCAGGAGTATATTTTTCTGCCAAATACTTAATCTCTTTTATTATATCATCATATTTACGTCCATCGCATTCGGGAATAAAATCAGTAACTGTCACCACCGCCCTCCTCCAGATAAAACGGAAATACCAAATTATAAGGATTATTTGTAGCTCTTACAACATAACTTATATTTATCATCAAACAGCCTTCAGTATTACTTTCATCAATCGTAACCTGTATATCCTGTATTCTTGGCTCGTGCATTATAAGTGCATTTTTTACTTCCTGTACCATTGCCGAACAAACAGACTGCGAAAATGATTCGAAAGCAAAGGAATATAATTTACAGCCAAAGTCAGGACGCATTGCCCTTTCACCTTTTTTTGTATTCAAAATTAATCGGACTGCCTGCGCAATATCGTCTTCTCCGCTGCACATACAGATCCTTCCCGTTATACGGTCAGGTTTTACGTCAAAGCTCCAGCCTCTTCCTAAAAAAGAACGATCATCCAAATTATTTCCTCCATAGACATAGCCGGTATTCTTTAATTCAACTTTAAAACTGTTCCCTTAACATTTGCAGCTCCAGCGCTCTTCATGTCAAGCTGAGCATCAGCTGATACTGAAACCATCTGTCCGCTTATACTTACCTGCATTCCTTTAAGAACTAAATTTTGCATTGCTTCAATATTAATACTCATCCCTTTTATCGTTACTTTTTGTCCACTGCCGTCTATACTTATTTCACAAGCTCCTGATTTTATATTTATTCCACTCAGCCCCTTGACTGATACAGAACCGTTATTAATATTTATTCCAGTCTGACCTGTACTGTCATTCAAAGAAACAGAAAGCTGACTATCATTTAATTCCAGACTCTGATTTGCTGAGGAAACAAGCTTAATACCCTGTAAATCGTCAATTTTCAGCATATTTCCTGAATTGGTTCTGATCATTTTTACATTATTTAACGGAGTCATGACCTCAACCGGAGGAAGTTTAGTTCCTCCGTATAATGAACCTATTACTATAGGCATATCTATTTCACCTTCCAAAAAAGCTACGACAACCTCGTCTCCTACATTAGGAAGACTGTAAATTCCGCTGCCGTCAGCCGCTGAAGGCATTGCAACTTTCGCCCATGCAGTTATACCCATTCCAACAGGTTTTCCGCTTAAGCTTACCTTAACAGAAGCTGGTTTTAAGGGATTATAGTTTGAAATCACCGTACCTATAAGAATATAAGGCTGTTTATGATCCTCATCCGTCATCATATCGGCAATGTCATCTAGCATACTGTACCTCCGTTTATTTTCCTGATCCTATTTGAAATGAAGTTATATATCCGCTTGAAGAAAATTTATGAGTTACTTCTTCAATATAATAATCTCCGTCAAAAAATCTGGAATCAAGACCGGTCAGACGTATATACCGTCCCGGTATTATTTCAGGTATACCAACACATGTTACTGTTCCCGACGCCATACTGTCTCCAAGATTATGCAGACTTGTCAGCATAATATTAATAAGGTCAAGAGTATTTTTAGCTTCTGAAGTATCCATGTCAACTTTAGGTATTTTAGGCGTTGCCATTTTATGCGGATATCCTTGCGGAGTAAGTAAATTATCTGAAAAAAATGGAATTAAACTCAGCAATCCTCTCAGTGAACCGCTTAGTTTATTGGAAGAATAACTGGTTCCTCTGTTAAAACTGATTATACTTTCTCCCCACTTTAAAGTCATAAGCGGTGAAGTGTTTTGCCATTTTTTTCTGAAATAACAGTGCTCTCCTAATATAAAAAATTCATACCCGCGCTTCAAGCCATAATTATATAAATAATTAAAATCATTGGTATTCTGTCTGAAATCTTCCGCAAGATTCCATAAATCATAATAAACTATCCTCATATTCAAAATAGACGTATACATAAGCATTATAAGAGGCATCATTATAGGAAAGCTTGCAAGTTCCGGCATAGCATTCAACTTGCCCTGCATCATAAGAGAGCGTATATCACTGCATGTGATTCTGGCGCTAGGCGGCTGACCGTGTTCAAAAGAAAAACTGATATCAGTTACAAATCCCTTGAACATATAAACAGGAGTTATATAGCCTATACCTGCTTCTACAGTTTGTCCCAGAGGAAAATTATCTGCGATCTCATTTTTAAAGCTTTGTGAAACAGCGTCGTAACCATTGCTTATAACAAAAGTACACGTTCCTGCTTTGTTTTTTATAGTCTGACGTATTTCAATCTCCGAAGGCAGAAGTCCTAATGACTTTACGTCTGTAGTACCTGCTTTAACAGCACAGCATGGCGTATGAAAATTATTATATTTTTTGCTCAGTTCACTGTAACTGAACGTCTTTGTCGTCATAAGTTCTTTCATAATTCTTTAAGGGGAGGAAGATGCAGAAGCTTTCCTTCAGGCAGCTTTCTCGGATTATGTATTTTATTAAAATCTGCTATTACTCTCCAGTACTTCCAATGCCCGTATTCTGCATATGCCATACGCCATAACTGAGCGCCTTTTTCCGCATAACGCGTTTTTGTGCGGTCGGGAGATTCAAACGGAGATTTTTTTCGTCCTTCCAATTCATTATCTGAGCTTTTAAATGTCAGATCCAGCTTAGAGCGTACCGGAAGTCCGCTGGGTAAAAACATAGTAAAGCTTTGCTGAGCGTCCGTTATAATTCCTTTAAAAAAATAACCGCCCCAGCTGAATGCCGCTTCAGGAGGAGCATGAAGTTTTCCGTCAATCCATAAAGCGCTCATTATAGGTTCCGTATAATCTCTTACGTCATCTGAGTTTTTATTATGAATATAATCATTTTGCGTGTCAAAATGGAGAGTTAATTTTAATGACGTTTCTCCTCCGTTTATAAACTGCATAATAGGACTGTCAGTTCCTGGAATATCAAGTTTAGCATAGTTAACATTTCTGGATATATTATAATCAGACGGGTTAAACAAAACCGGAATTTTTTTCTGACAGTTATTTTCTCCGTATAGTATTATTACTGCTTTTTCCACATCTAAAATATCCCCCTTTGAAGTTTTTCCAAACGCCATTCTATCCTCTGCTCTTTATTAATTCTGTCTAGTACTGTTTTTATCATACTTTCAATATTATCAGACGATGATCCGGAAAATTTTGATTCAATTTCTTTCAATTTTTTCTTTGTTTCCTGTTCAAAGCTACTGTATTTATTTTTTGTTTCAGAATCATTGTTCAGAAAACCTTTTTTATAAATCATCCGGACATTTTCACGTACGGGTATTATGTCCCTATGCATAAGCTTAATATTAACTGTTGACTTGAAGCTATTTTTGCGGCCGACCTTTATATTTCTTTGTTTAACCGCCTGATTTATATTACCAAACAAATCTATCATACTGTTACGCAGCTCAAGATTATTGCCTGTAAATGCCTGTCTTAATGCATTAACCAGATTTTTAAGCGAACCGGAAGTACTGAATAAATTATTTTCTCTGTTTTTATATTCCATACTCTCGTTCTCTTCACTGACGCGTTTGATAAGCCGTGAAAAGCTGCGGCTTAGCTCCAGATTCTGTCCCAGATATACTTTCCATAGAGAATTTGTCAGTCTGTAAAGAGTTTTGGCATTTTTATAGCTGGAATCATTATATAAATACATACCCGATTCTATGCTTTCGTATATATGCTCAAGCAAAGGCGTCATTGTATAGGAATTTGAAAGTATATCTGAAACTGCTACAGACTTGCTGTTATAATAATGTTCCGCTGAATTTAAACTACTGTAAATTTCTTTTGTTTTATTATCTGAAACTAAAATGTTCCGATGTAATGCAGATATGTGCTTTACTAATGTAAAATCAGTATTTTTTAAAACTTTAATTACCTTTTTCTGTACATGCATGATATGTGCTAATACGCTATTATCTGCTGCATAATCCCTGTTGTTTTTTTCAGTAATCAGACGTATAAGTTTAAGCAGACTATGACTAAGCGTCAAATTATTGCTCTTATAAATACTCCACAGTGCGTCTACCAAATGATTTAAAGCATTATTGGATCTAAACAAATTTCGTAATGTAACAGCGCTGTTCAGGGACTTTCTCATACGACTGTAATTCCCTGAATTTATGAGACTTGCTTTAAAAAACAAAGACGGATCTGATTTGCTTACATTAACATTAATATTATTGCTAATACCCGATCTACCGATATCAGCCGTAACCGGAAGATAAAGCATTACCGGAAAAGACAGAACAGAAGAAATTTCATATCTGCCGCTAATGATTTCAGATATATTTTTATTGACCGATAGTTTGCTTATTTTTATAGGTTTAATAATATTTATAGTTTTCATAATTTTGTAAGTTCATATATTCCGCTGTGCTCAATGACTGCCTTATCTATTAGAACATTTCCGCTGAGCGCATCTAGCTCCGATATCTCCCATGAAACCAGCATTCCGCTGTCAAATGCAAAAATCCTTAACGGTTTGTTGTTCTTATCCGTAATTATTATACTGCACGGCAAGGAAATACGACTACCTGCTGTAAATCCGTTTTTACTTAAAAAAGGATTTAAGTAACCGTGACCTTTTTCAAATGTAATTCTGCCCGCCTTATTTTTAGTGCCCTGTATAGGATACGGCCGACATTGTCCTCCCTCATAAATATATTCAGGTTCCATGCTTTCACCTATACCGCTGATTTTTTGAAATCCCGCTTTTAAAGGTCCGAAAGTAAGAAAAAACGAATATACATGAAGAAGATTATGCATAATATCACCTGATTTCAAAAATATTATCTTTATTATCGGACTGAATTTCAGTATGTATTTCAGAAATCCGACTGCACCATTGCTGCCGTACCCTATGAGGCATCATTAATATTTCATCCTGCTGCCAATGAAAATAATATGCAATAAACGCTGATTCTCTGTAAAGCTGTTCAACAGGAGTACGAGTTATTCGTTCTGAAGAAAAAAATTCACAGACAGCTCAACCTCCTGACCGCATTTTGGACAAATTGTATTGTAAACAGGAGCTTCGCTCTGATTTATACGCTGATAAAGATCCTGCAGATAAGCCAGATCGGCAGTAAATAATTTTTCTACAATCTTGGTATCAACCTGCGGAATTGTACCCAGCTTGGTTATTACTCTTGCCAAAATAATAATAGTAAGATATGCCGGATTCTGCTGTACTCTGACATCGCTCATAGGCAGAATTTCATCCGCCGCACATGCAAGACGCATTGTTCCGCGCCTGTGAAGCGTGCCGCTATCGTCCGCATATCCGTGAGGAAGCTCAAATTCATATTCCGTTTGTATAAGCATTTTTTTATTTCCTTTCAATAAATTACATTATCCTTGTCATACCCTCGTGGGTTAATTCCAGCGTTTCAATCGCAACTTCAGACGATGTTGCATTAAAATCAGGAACAGTATATTTACATGGCCATGCATTTATAATCTGCCATGACGCACAATCTGCCGCCGATTCGTCTATAGATGTAATTGTTACAGTTTTCCGGCTTACCGGTCCGTTGATACCTTCTGTAAGCCAGTCATATAAAACTGTTGATGAAGTCAATCCCCATTTCAGAGTAACATTTCCGTATTTACGCAGTCCCTGAACTTTCATAGGTGTCGGCACCATGTCTCCTTCACGATATTCAACAACATCAATAGAAGAATCAAATCCCGTTACCTCGCTGAATCCACCTGCGTCTATACCGTCAATTTCTAAACGGTAACGAAATTTAGTATATGGATATACAATGTCAGCCATTTATTTCTCCCTTCTTTTTATTCATCTGACGAAGTTTTCTGAGTTATACGGAAGATAACAAATTCCGCCGGTTTGACAGGAGCAATTCCGATTACGCATATAAGCCGTCCATTATCTATATCGTCCTGAGTCATAGTTTCTCTGCCGACATTTACAAAAAATGCTTCGGCAGGTGATCCTCCTGCAAGAGCGCCGCTTCGCCATACCGTATTAAGAAAAACGTCTATTGTTCTTTTAACCCTAACCCATAAAAGTTCATCATTGGGTTCAAAAACCACCCAATTGGTGTTAGCCTTTATGGATTCCTCCAGATAAATAAACAGCCTTCTGACGTTTACATATTTCCATAGAGAATTAGAACTTAACGTTCTGGCTCCCCAGACTCTTATGCCCTGTCCCGGAAAAGATCTGATAAGATTTACACCCTTTGGATTTAATATATCCTGCTCACCTTTATTATACATACAGTCAAGACCTACGCAGGCTCTTATGATCTCATTGGCCGGAGCTTTATGTACTCCTCTTGAATTGTCGCTTCGAGCATAAATACCCATTACAGAACCTGACGGCGGTATTGCAGTATTCTTTTTATCCAATGGATCAAATATTTCTATCCACGGATGATACAAAGCGGCATAGCTTGAATCAAATATATTACGATGAGCCATAACATCGTCAATTTTTTTACTGTCCCTGGGTAAATCCAACACTGCAAATCTGCTGCCCAAACTTTCACAATGTGCAGTTAAACTAAGCTGTACGTTGGCGTCGGTAACTCCGGGAACGGCTATTATGCTTACTATATCGTTATCAATAAAGCTCTGTATTCCGGTACGTTTTCCCGGACCGTTATCAGTTCCGATAAAATCCGAGGGACTCAAAGCTTCTTTAGTACCGTCTGCTCCTCCGTCAAGACCGATAACCAAAATATTCTTATCTTTGCCGGCAAGCATACTAAACGGTGCATCCAATTCTTCAGTTTCTGAAATATTACAGCTAATATTAAGCATATCGGATTTGGCCATTTTATTTTTAACATAATTTGCCGCGCGGACATTTAGACTAACATTTTCATAAAGCTCAACTGTATCCTCATATTTTACTTCAACATTAAATTCACATGTGGAAATTGTTTTTGACGGAAGGATATTATTATCAGTAACCTCTCCTGAAAATTCTTTGGTAAAGCTGATTAAATTATCCTGAACGGAAGAAATTTTATTATATTGAATTTCATTACCGTCTGAAAAAGCAACAATATCTCCCGTCTGAAATCCCGACGCATTTTTAATCTTATACACTTTTCCCTGAGGAAGCTCGTCAACACTTAAAATCTGCGTTTTTGCCTTAGATGACGGTGTAATTATAACTCTTATAAAATTTCCCCATCTTCCAGGATTCTTTGCTGTAAACTTAATAATTTCCTGTTCTGAAACACTTTCAGCACATTTTGCATCCGGAGGTACAACTCTCATAATAAAGGCTCGTGTACCTCCGTTAATGAAAAAGTGCTCTACAGAATATGCCAAAAAACGATATTCTTCAAATTCCGACTGGGATAAATATCCGCCGTACTTTCTTCTGAAATCTGCGAAGCTTGTCACAAGCTGCGGTACGCCTATGTCCAGTCCTTTTACACTAAGTCCTATAAATCCGGCTGTACTTGTTCCTACGCCTTCCATTGGCTTAGAACCTGATTCAAATTCCTCTACATAAACGCCGGGAGATAAATATTCTGGCATTAAATTTTTCCTCCTGATTTAATGTGTTAATACATAGTATTCATAACAGGCTTTAGTTATTCCCGCTTGTCTAATTTTTTATTTCTATTTTTTCAGAATTCCCTTTACTGTCATAAAGCCATATTAACGCAGGCAGCTCCGCTGGTTTTTTAAACGGTATTTTTGAACATTGATACAGATCAAATGCTGGAAGTATTAAAGAAATTTCGGCATCATAATTATTTGTCAATCCTTTTATATTATATATGTTCATAAAATTGTTTTCGGCTTTTTCAATCGTGATAAATTCTTCTTTCAAAGATTGCGTATCACGTATAAGAAATTTACGTCCCTCAAGGCAAAAACGAAACGAATTATCTACAGATATAAATATATCCGTATTTTTCAACGAGTCTGCAAGAAAAAAATATCCAAATCCCAGTACTGCTTTTGTATAACCTACGGTATCAATCCAGACTGCCGATTCGTGAAGCGGCGGAATTTTTCTTATCAGATTTACAGATAAATAATTACATTTTTCTTTTAGATTTACAGTGCACTCATAAGAATAATAAACGGAAGATTTAATCAAAAGAATAAATTTTTCGGGAAGCTTTTCAATTATTGAATAAAAACCGTTATCTTTATGTATAGTCTCAATCGGATTACCGTTTATAAAAAAATAAAGCTTATCCGTCGGCGATTTAAATTCAAATGTATCTATACATTGAATTATCAACTGTAATTTCATTTCAGCAACTCCCTGTTTATCATCTCTGAATACCTTTAAAATTCGTATCGGAAACTCTTGTTACAAAACTGCCTGCTTCTGCTGATACTTCGACCGGAGTTATTTTATACGCCACTGATAATCGGTATTCACTTTCCCGAAACATCCATATATTTGCAATTTCGTCCGGTTCAAGATCGACCATCTGAACCTGAAGCTTATCTATATATGTACCCGGTCTGTAACCTAATTCACGTTTTGTTAAAACCGGCATATTCTGAAAAGTCTGAATCGCCCGAAAAAGTATACGGTGATCCTCCGCCGTTTTATAAACTCCATCCGCTCTGCTGTAAGCTGTTACAAGATAATAAAGCGTTAAAAAGTGCGGAGAAAGTTCCTGAAAACTGCTTCCTTTACGTATAACAGACGGCGGATTTATATCCGTACACGGACGTATATTATACAAATAAAGACCCAATAAAAAATCTCCAGGCTCCGCAGGTGTGCATATCCCCACTCTCCCTGAACCGACCAGAATATCCGAAAGCGATTCGGAAAGCAGCTTAACCAGTGCATTGTCTAAATTTGTCATTGTTTTCTCCAGTCATGGTTAGAATATATTATTCTTAAATCTTTTATTCTTACTATTAACTATCTTCTTCCTCCTCTTGTGGCGGATTTGTATCTTCTAAACCATCTAAAACACTTTGATTATTATTATATTCATCCATATTTTGGTGATTTGCTGGATTAAAATTCAAATCATTCCCTCTGATTATATCTTCATTATTTGCGTTATTTGCAAACTGCTTAGCTTCAGCTTCAGCTTTATTTGCTCTTTTAACAGCATATACTGCATTTTTATTTTTCTGAGGATTATCTCCTACTAGAGGCAGTTTATTCAATCCTCCCGGTTTAGCCGCTCTGTATTTAAACCTTACATTCTTTGCAAATCTTGTTGCTTTAAGAGCTGCCTTTCTTGTTTCAATTGCTTTACTTTTTTTCTCAGCAGCATCATCAGTATTAATTACTTCAAGATATGCTGTTTCTGCCTCATCTCTTGCTTCTTCTGCCGCATCGGCATCTTTTTCCATATCTTCTACATATTTATGCTTTCTGTCCTTATTTTTAGAATATAAAAAACTGCCAACGGCTCCTATCATTCCCAATCCCGTAAATATGGTACTTGCTACTCCAGCTGTCCAGTTATAAGAATCCTGGCTGTTTGCCATCTGTACTACTCCGTCTATTGCCTTAGCCTGTAAAGGTACATCATCGGTATCAGCTGAAAACGGCATATTTTCTTCAGCATTCTGCGCAATATCATCGGCATCATGTTCCATTGCAGGATCTGTATTAAGAGGCAGTCCGCCTATTTCTTCATTAGGCTTTACCATATTGCTTTTCTGCTGAACCACATGTCCCAGCTCATGAGGCAGATGCTTTTCCTGTCCCGGAGCAACAAAAACATCATTTCCCTGAGTATATGCATGCGCATGAAGCTGTGCAGGCTTTTCGGAACTGTAATGAACTCTGACGTCATCAAATGAAAATCCGCTGGACTGTTCAAAGCTTTTTTTCATAACTGACGGTATACCGGTTTTTCCTTTTTCGGATGTATCGGTTATTTCGTCCTGCTTTTTATTATATTTATACATATAAAAACACTACTCCTATTGTAATTGAATATTTTTATAATTTATTTTGGGAATTGCAAGATTTGACTTCTCATATTCATATTTTAACGCTGAAAATATATGACCCATAGTCATAGGCGAACCGTCCGCTTGTACTGCCGCCGAAAGCGCCGCCCATTTTATTTCAGCAGGCGTAAGCTCAAAAGTTTCACCAAGAAATTTAAAATCCAAATCTTCATGAGGCATTTTGTCAGGAATAAATCTGCGCCATAGAGTCATTCGTGTTTCAGCGTCAGGTTTAAAAAATTCCAAAGTAAAATGAAGACGACGTTTAAACGCCGGATCTATGTTACTGTTTAAATTCGTAGCAAGCACTACTATTCCATCATATTCTTCCATTTTCTGAAGCAGATGAGCCGTCTGTCCATTGGCATGACGATCATGGGAATCAGATATTTCAGTACGCTTTGCAAAAATAGAATCTGCCTCGTCAAAAAACAGCAAACAATTATTTTCTTCTGCCTTTTCAAAGATTTCAGATATTCTTTTTTCCGTTTCACCAATATACTTATCTTCTATTCGGCTGAGATCCACTTTCATTACATCAAGTCCAAGCTCAGACGCCAATATATACGCAGACATGGTTTTACCTGTCCCTGAAGCTCCGTAGAATAATATTCCCAGTCCTCGGCCATAAGGAAACAGTTCTTCAAATCCGTATTTTGCTAAAAAACTGGAAAGATTCTTTGCCGTTTTTATAATCTGATTCAAAACTGTTATAATATGCTCGTCTACTATTAAGTCATCTATTCTAAACATTGGATGTATTATTTGTGATAAAGAATTTTCACTATTTAAAAGCATTATTTCACTAATTAACGACTTCATATCTGCATTTAAATTGCAATTTCTGCAAACACCGGCTATTTGTCCGGCAGTAAGGTGATAACGGCTAGAAAGTATTTTTATGTCAGATTCATTAAAATCCAAATAATAATTCCATACGCAGCGGCGTTTGCTTTCGTCAATTGCTCCCATTTTAAAATACATTAAATATCTGTTTTTCAGTGAAATTTTCGTATCTTTAATACTACTGCAAATAAAAACAAAAGGTAAAAAATCAGTTATTAAATTTATCAGTTTTACAGCATTTTTTATTTCCGCATCTGCTATCACCAAAGGTACGCTTTCCGTCATAACGCATAATCCCACTAAATTTGCAGAAAATTCCGAAATGTTTTCTATATCCTCCGAATAAACGGTAACCGTATTTTTTCCAAGCTCCTTACATATCTGAGAAGCCAGTACCCGTCTGCCGCTTCCTGTTTTACCCTCTATAAAAATACATGACACACTATTAGCTGAAATAAAGTTTAATATACGTTGGTATAAGTCTTTATATATAATAGGATATTTTTTTATGTATGTATTAAAAAATATATTATTATGTGATATATTTTTTTTGATTATAAAATTTAATACAATACTTTTTATTTGAAAATGCCGCGACAATCCGCACCCTTCTTCTGAATCAAGCAGATATTTCAGAGTATTATTTTCAACTAAACTTGCAAATACTTCTGCATTTTGAAAAAACGGATAATGTTCTGCCGCTTCAAAAAATGTCGGACTTCCTTTACCTTCTAAAGCTGAAGCTAAAGCAAGCATAAGACACATATATTCAAAACCGGACAGACTGAATCTTTTACGTATAAGTACCATGGGTAACTGTATTTCAGAAGTCATATCTTCGCAGCTTCTTAAATAATTAAACGCTTTAATCACTTCTTCTAAATTATCTGATTCAAAACAAAATCTCATTAAATTGCATATATCGGCTATATGATCAAATATTTCTTCATATGGAGCATTATTTTTTTTATAAAAATTCATTCATAATAACCTCGTTATATTTTATCTATATTTATATATTATGAAAGATATTTTTATTTATGTCGAACAAAAAATATTCACAATGATGCTAATTACAGCATAAAATATATAGAACATGTATTCACGAGGTGATAATTATGCTTATGTGTGCCACTGTTCTGGAAGTAAACAAAAACAGCTTGCTGGTTCGGGACAATGCTACGTCTCAGGAAGTCGTTGTAAATAAATCCTGCGTATGTAATTTTCGCATCAATGACAGGATCGGAATAATTTACAACGGAATAATGACGATGAGTCTGCCTCCGCAGATCAACGCTTCCAGAATATTTAAAATGCCATTTAACATATGCTTTTAAATAAAATATAAAAAAATGAGAAACAGCTTTATGTATTGCTGTTTCTCATTTTTATTAAATTATAATATCAAATAGTATCAATAAATTTTTCAAACGCTTTTTTTCCGTTTTCTGTTCTTTTGAACACACCTGAATCACGAAGAACTTCTTCAAATACCCTGCCGACTTCATTGCGTATAATATTCTCAGCATTATCATTATTGAATTCAGGATGATTTTCCAAAATCCAATTTCCCCAATCAGCATGAGATGCAATTTTTTCAATTTTGTACAAATCGGATTGAGATAGCATAGCGTTTTTTAGTATTTCCAGCTCTTCTGCAAGTCTGGCAGGAAGAACAGCAAGTCCCATAACTTCAATTAAACCGATGTTTTCTTTTTTAATATGATGAAGCGCAGAATTCGGATGAAAAATACCCAATGGACGCTCTTTGGTAGTACGATTATTTCTTAAAACAAGATCGCATTCATATTTTGAATCTTTCATTCGTACAATAGGAGTTATGGTATTATGAGGTATATTACCTGTTTGTGCAAAAATTTCAGCAGATTTATCTGAGTAATTTCTCCATTTACCCAGCACTTCCGCACACGCTTTTTCAAGTAAATCACGGTTTTCAGAAGATAGACGTATAACTGACATAGGCCATTTTACAATCCCTGCATCTACATTCATATAATTTTTTAAGGAAAATGATTTTTCAATCGGTGCTTTTTCCATTGCAAAAGTATAATGTCCGCCTTGAAAATGCTCATGAGTCAGAATTGATCCCCCTACAATAGGTAAATCTGCATTCGAACCTATAAAATAATGCGGAAACTGTTCTATAAAATCAAATAATTTTTTAAAAACTGAAGAATCAATAATCATAGGCGTATGTTTTTTGTTGAACAAGATACAGTGCTCATTATAATAACCATATGGAGAATACTGAAGAAACCAGTCTGAATTATTGATGTTCAGTTTTACAGGACGCAAATTCTGTCTTGCCGGATGTGTCATGTGACCTGAAAATCCCATGTTTTCCACACAAAGCTGACATTTCGGATAATTTAAAGCTTTTTGCTTTTTTGTCATTGCAATATCTCTTGGATCTTTTTCCGGTTTTGAGCGATTTATGGTAATATCCAGTGTACCGAATTCAGATTCATACGTCCAGCTTAAATTTTTTTCAATTCTTTCCGAACGAATATAATTTATTTTTTTATTAAAATTATAATACCAGTTTGTAGCTGCTGAAGGAGAATCAGAATAATTATTTTGAAAAATTTTATTCACTTCATGAGGAAACGGTGTAAATACCCCCATAAGCTTTGTATCAAATAAATCTCTTGATGTAGCCGTATCCTGAATTATTCTGTTTTTACATGCATAGTCAACAAGTTTGTTTAAAATAGCTTCAATTGACTCATTTGCATTTGTAACATCCGAATCCTCCCAGTCGTCCAACTGAAAAATATCCATAAGTTGATTGCGTACCACATATTCGTCATCTTCAGTAATAAGCTTATTATGAATTCCATAAACAATAAGTTCTTGAATAAGATCATATACCATTGCCGACACCTCGCTTTTCAAAATCATTCCCAATTCATTCAATAAAGTTTTTAGTTATTTTAAATTGTGCAAATATATATTTCCAAATAATAGAATATTCATACTTCCTCATCTCCGTCACCTGTTATTTCAATTCCGCCTACCGGTCTTATGGTGAGAATATAGCATGAATTATCACCGAAAATACGATTCATTTCAATTCTATAATCATTTACAAGTTCTGCCGGTACAAATGCCTGAACTGTTCCTGCAAATCCGCCGCCATGAACACGTATAGCACCTTTACCATTCAAAATTCGTTTCCCTGTCATAATTGCAATGGGTATCGCCTGTTCTGTTGCTTTTCTGCATGAATAAAGGTTTTGCAAATAATTTTCAGAGGACGATCCCGATTCATTTACAAGATTAAGGAATTCTGAAAAATTATTTTCTGACAAAGCCTTAGCTTCAAGTACAGCTCTTCTGTTGTCACCAAAAAAATGTGCGGCACGAAGAACGGCACGGTCTGAAACTTTCTTTCTGATTTCAGAAATATTCTGCCAGAAAAGATTTTCATCTACTTGCCTGAGAACCTTTTTTCCGAAATATTCTGCCGTCTGTTCCATTTCCGTACGAATCGCAGTGTAATCGTCGGTTAAATCGGAATGATTTCCTTTTGTATCTGTAATAACAAGTTCATGATCTGTACTATTAAAATCAAAATTGATTTTCTGTATATCAGGATTATCAATATCATTAAAATCTATGAAAACAAATCCGCCTGCGGAACATACCATCTGATCCATCAAACCGCTTTTTTTACCGAAATAATAATTTTCCGCATATTGTCCGATTTTAGCAATCTCTACTGGACCAGTTCTATTCTGATTGTAATATCTGTCAATAGCTGTTGCAATCAACGTTTCAAATGCTGCTGAAGAAGAAATGCCGCTGCCGCAAAGTACATCTGATGTTGTATACATATCAAATCCACAGATTTCAACTCCCATTTCTTTGAACTTTGCTGCAATACCTCTTACTATAGCGGAAGAACCTTTTTCATCAATGTGAATATCTAAATCTTTTAATGATACTGCAAATTCTTCATATCCTTCCGACTTTATTCGGATAATTTTTTCATTATGGAATGAAGTGATTCCGATAACATCAAGGTTAACTGCGCCTGCAAGTACGCAGCCATGCTGATGGTCTGTATGATTACCGCCTATTTCCGTTCTGCCCGGTGCAGAATAAACATGGATCTCTTCACGGTTCGGGTAGAGCGCTGTGAATTTCTCCACAGCGCTTATATAACGTATCTTCTGATTTTCAATATCAATTGGTTTATAAATTTTCTTAAATAAATTATCCAGTCCGCCGCCTTTTACTTCCTTAATAAAGTCCTTTACAAGCATTGTTTTCCCTTTCTTACTTTTAAATTATTGGTGAAATAACAAATTCAAGCGTCATATTCTTTTCAGAATTTATTCTGAATTCATCATGTACAGGCGCACCCCATGAATCATCTCCGCCCACGCCCATCTGCTTTGCAGCAATTCTGACCCAGGAATAACAAATATCCGGCAGTTCTTCCCTGTGCAATGCATTTTCAAGTTCATATGCACTATAAGGAAGTACGCTCATTTCAAAAGGCGCTTTTTTCTTACTGAATCTGATTCCAATATTATTCTTATCGTAAACATTAAGAAATCTTATTCCGGTTCTGTTTCCGCATTCTTGCGGATTCAAATATGCAGACAAATTTTTATAAGCGTTAGAATCCCACAATCCTAGTCTTGCTCCGCAGGCTCTGTCAATGTAGTTTTCATCCGGCCCCATTCCATAATAACTGAAATTTTTATATACTTTATTCAGCTTAAAATCTATTGCAAACACCGGCATATCTGACATTCCTGTCACACCGGGATATTCAACTTTAACTCCAAGTCTGCCGTCATAGAAAGCAGTGTAAATAATCTTATATTCAAACGACGGCGTACAAGAAGCTTTGTAAACAAATGTAACCTCAAGAGCATTTTTTAATTCCTTTGATACAGTTTTATCAGTACAGTATACTGCAAATTTACCTGCAATCAGCCACTGTGAAAGCTTTGAAGGTTCTCCTGCTCCTGTATCGTTGTCAGTCATCGCTCTCCAGAAGCTTACCTTCGGCACTCTTGTTATAAATTCCTTTCCATAATAAACAAGCGAACTGATTCCGCCTTCTTTTTTATCAAACATCATGGAATAATTTTTGCCGTGAACACCTATAATAACGTCTCCATAAACAATAAGGGGCTTTGTATATTCCATATTAGAATCTGAGTTGTTTTGTACAGTAAAAACTTCCTGTGCAAAAGCAATTTCATGACCGTTTTCTGCCCAGATTGTATCTTCAGCCAACACAGCTGATACTTCATACACATATTCACCTGCAAATTCAGGTATTGTCATTTCAATTTTACAGGTTTTTGTTTCCCCTGCATTTACCAACAAATCAATACAATCCTTTTTAATTTCAACTCCGTCTTTTTTCAAATAAATTATAAATTTAAGATTATCCGTACTAATAAACAAATTTTTGTTTTCAACTGTCAAAATACCCTGCTTGATTGTCATTCTTATATTTGAATACAAGGCTTTTACTTCCTGTACTTTCGGTGAATATGTTCTGTCCGCATATACGATACCGTTTGTACAGAATCCATAATCAGACGCTCTGTCCTCAAAATCACCGCCATACAAAAGAGTCCTTTTGCCATCATTATTTTCAATTTCAATTGCCTGGTCAATATAATCCCAGATAAATCCTCCCTGATAAGCTTCATACTTATCTTCAAGATTTATATAAAGCGACATACCTCCTAACGAATTGCCCATTGCATGCATATATTCACAGCTGATATAAGGTTTGCCTGTATTCTTTTTCAGATATTCTTCTATATCTGAAGGTTTTGCATACATTCTGCTTTCCATGTCAGTAATATTATCATATATGCGATTCCATACTACTCCCTCATAATGAACAAGCCTTGAAGGATCGGCTTTATGAAAATATTCAGCCATTGCGGCAATAACGTCACCGCAGTAGGATTCGTTTCCGCAGGACCAGATTAAAACACTGGCATGATTTTTGTCACGTTCAAACATAGATCTTGCTCTGTCAAGACAAGCGGCTTTCCATTCTGGCAGTGACGCTGGAATATTCATTGACGGTTCACAAGCTCCAAGCTTCTGCCATGTTCCATGCGTTTCCAGATTGGTTTCATCAATCAAATAAATACCGTATTCATCGCAGAGCTCATACCATCTTGAATTATTCGGATAATGACAAGTACGTACGGCATTGATATTATTCTTTTTCATGAACTTAATATCATACATCATATCTTCTTCTGTAACAGTACGTCCGTTCCTTGCATTAAATTCATGACGGTTAATACCCTTGAAAATAATCCTCTTACCATTTATGCACATAATTCCTTTTTTAAGTTCAAATCTTCTGAAACCTACCTTTTCCGTACCGATTTCAATTATATTTCCATTTTCATCAGTAATCTCAACTATTAGTGTATAGAGATTTGGCATTTCCGCACTCCAAGGGCTTATACTATTAATATTCCAATCAATTTTGCTGTCTGTAACAACCGCTTCCGATACACAAATACCGTCGGCAGCAATCAGTTTTGCCGCTACTGCATACCTTGCATTTTTGGCAATAATGTCAAGCTCTGCCGTAAAATGACCGTTTCCGTTTTTGTAATCATAGTCTGCAACAATTTTCATATCCCTGATATGAACTGAAGGTATCGCATAAAGATATACATCACGGAAAATACCTGAAAATCTCCAAAAGTCCTGATCCTCAAGCCAGCTTGCCGAGCTTCTTTTAAAAACTGCAACTGCAAGTTTATTGTCCTTTTCCTTAATATAGTCGGTAAGATTAAATTCGGAAGGCGTAAATGAATCCTCGCTGTACCCTATAAAGCTGCCGTTGAGCCAAACATAAATTGCTGTTTCAGCTCCCTGAAAGGAAATGTATACATCTTTGCCTTTCAAGCCGTCCTCAAGGTCGAAATACCTTACATAACTTCCGATCGGATTATCCTTTTCAGAGATATAAGGAGGGAAAAGGGTCTCCCTCCCCTCCCAAGGATACATTGTATTAACGTATTGCGGCTTGCCATATCCCTGCAATTCAATATGTCCCGGAACCCTGATGTTATCAAAGCTGTCAGTATTAAAATCTTCCTTATAAAAATCTTCAATTCTTTCTGATGGATTTTTTGCCCATGCAAACTTCCATATTCCATTCAGATTCTGAATAAAGGAGGAGTTCTTTTCCTCCATCTCATAATAATTTCTGTAATACTTATGATCAGAATGTGCAGCTGTTCTGTTTACTGCAAAAACTTCCGGATCTGAAAGCCAGTCTAATGCGTATTTCATAATTTTTTCCTCCGTTCCCGATTTACGATTCTGTCGTTTTTATTTTTGCTTTTAATTTATCGTTGGCCTGTTCAACATTCATTCTTGAAAGGATTATTGTAATAACAAGATTAAGTATGAATGGAATCCAGAGATACATAAAATGAAGCATATTGATGCAGGATTCAGGCTGTACTGAAAGAGAACCGTTATAACCGCTCCATTCAAGCAGCCATCCGGCAATTGCTGTACCAAGTCCGCCGCCGATTTTTACTCCTAAAGACGTACAGGAATACATTGTTCCGTCTACCCTCTTATGTTTTGTCAGCCATGTATATTCAGAGCATGAAGCAATTACAGCGTTCATATCACCCTGCCATGGACCTTGTCCAAAAGCTGCCAATGCGGTGAATGCCAACATTAAAGGTACGCTTCCATAATAACCGGCTACTACTACAAGAAGTCTGCCAAGAGTAGCTAACATATAGCTGTATTTGTTTAACTTATACATTCCCTTCCACTTATGAACCAGCATCGGAGTAAATAAAAGCGCAATTATCAATGGAATATTGATAAACCACGAAAATACACCATACATATTTTCATTAAACAGAACATACGTCATATAGTAAACGCCAACATTTATCATTGCACCGTAAATTTGCTGCAATATATATGTGCCGCAGATCATCATATAATACTTATTCTGAATAAGAAGCTTGAATGCTTCAATAATACCGTATTTCTGTTCTTCTTCCTTTGTATGCTCACCTTCTGAAAGTTCTTCATCTGAGAGTTCCTTTACAGAAAATGTTGAAATCGTATTAACAATGAGACCAATAATAGCGTAAATAATTGCCACTGTTCTCCAGCCGCCTGCACCGCCGCCCATTAATGAAACAAATTTTAATGTTACAGACTGAATAAGAAGACTTGTTGCAAATGCAAATATAAATCTATATGAACCCATCTGTACGCGTTCTTTACTGTTTTTTGTAACAAGCGCTGTCAATGCTGAATATGCAATATTATTTGCCGTATAGAATACGCTGTTCAGCAATGTATAAGAGATAAAAAACCATGCATACTGTGCGAAATCTCCCATACTTATCGGAATTGCAAAGATTGCTATCAGTGTTATTGCACAGCCGATATAACCATAAAGCATCCATGGTCTGGCCTTGCCGAATCTTGACTTTGTCTTATCAATCATTGCGCCAAAAAATATGTCTGTTATACCGTCAAAAATTTTGGAAACTGCAATTAAAGTTCCGACAATTCCGGCGCTCATGCCGATTGTGTCGGTCAGATAAATCATTACAAAAGATGAGAGTAAAGCATACACTACATTTCCGGCAATATCACCGGATCCGTACCCCACCTTATTGTACCATTTCAAATATCTCTTTTCAATCATAGTAAAAAATCTCCTTTCAGTTTTAGCATGTCCATTTATAGACAAAATAATTAATTTTATAAAATTTTAATAATTTCATACGGATATTTATATTGTAAAGAAAACTTATAAATCCGTTTGTCTATCCACTGTAAATACTATTTTGTTGAGAACAGGATTGAATCTGCAATTAAAAGACGTCTTTTTTATTATTATTCTTTTCTTTCTCTGATTACATTATATCACGCTTTTTTCAATATAAAATGCATAAAGTAATCGAATTTATGCACAAAATAATATAATCATCTTGAGGTATGCAAAGAATAGTGATATAATAATAAAACAAACTTTCACGGAGGGAATTTTCATGTTTATTAATGCGGCATATCTTCATAATTCTACGCTGGCAAAGGTAGATACAAGCAAACCACTTATTGTAACAAGCTGCGGAAACTACCGAGTCAAAACCCGTTCAGAAGTTGTTACACACCGTCCAAACGGGAGAAAAGATTATCAGCTTCTTTATATAGCGTCCGGTAAAGCGCATTTTTTTATTAATGAGAAAGAAAAAATCGTTACCGCAGGAAACATTATTGTTTATGTGCCGGATGAACCGCAAGAGTACGTTTACTATAAAGAAGATAAAACAAATGTTTATTGGGTACATTTTACCGGAAGCGAAACAGGAAAAATTCTTGATGATTATAACATTCATATTGAAAATAACATTCAGTATGTCGGCACATCTCCCGACTACCAATGGCTTTTCAGTCAGATTATTCAGGAGCTTCAACTGTGCAGATCAAAATATGAGGAACTTATTTCTCTGCTTTTGAAAAATATATTTATTCTGATTAGCAGAAGTATTGAAAACAATATTAAATTCAGTGATACAAGCGAAAAAGAAGTTGCATTTGCCATGCACTATTTCAGAAAAAATTATAATATAGAAATAAGCATTGATAAATATGCAGAATCAAGAGGATTAAGCGTATGTTGGTTTATTCGCTGTTTCAAGCAAGTCACTGGTTCAACTCCTCTGCAATATATTTTAAATTTAAGAATTTCCAATGCTCAGAGTTTGCTTGAAAGTACAGATTATTCCATTGCAGAAGTTGCTTCAGCTGTAGGTTATGATAATCCACTTTATTTCAGCAGACTTTTTCATAAACAGGTTGGAATGCCACCTAAAGAATACCGTAAAAAGCAAAATATTTCAGATAATAATATATAAATAATAAAATTTATAACATACCTATAAACCCATTTTTATTATTTTGTCATTAAAAACACAAAATAGCCACAGTATTTTATTCACTGCGGCTATTTTATTTAATATTTTATTACTTAATACTCATCTGAAAGCTTTTTCCCCATGCTTCCATTGAATCCAGAACCGGCGTCATGCTATGACCAAGCTCAGTCAGAGTATATTCCACTCTGGGCGGCACTTCCGCAAAAACCTCTCTGGTAAGCAATCCATTATTCTCCATATCACGCAGATTGGACGTTAATACTTTCTGAGAAATACCGGTTACAGACTTTTTTAACTCACCGAATCTTTTGGTACCGTTTCTCAGGTCACGAAGAATTAAAACCTTCCATTTATCGCCTATTAGCATCAATGTTGTTTCCACCGGACAAGCCGGTAATTCAGATTTATGAATCATAAATAACCTCCATTAGTATATAATTGGATGTAATATGCTTTCAGATACATTTTATCATATTATTAAAAATAAATCAAATAAATTTTTTATAGATTTTCCCCAAACACTGCAATTGTTACATTGAGGTAACTATGTCACAAAAAAGTGCCTGCTTTACAATACCTGAAAACTGTGTTATTATAAAATCAAGGAAAAATATGAAGCGCTTCAATTTCCTGAAAAAGCATAAACCAGACAATTTTCAGGAGGTTTTTATGATGAATAAAAATATATTTAAAACAGTAAAGCTCAAAAAAGGCGAAATGAACATTTACGATTTCGGAAGAGTAAAGCTACATGCTTACAAAACCAATGATTTTATCGATGATGAGGTATTTGTAGTAGAGAAAAACGGCAAGGCAGTTATTATTGAGTCACCATGCTTCTTTGATAATAACAAGGAACTGTCAGAATATCTGAATGATCTTGAGGTTGAGGGAATGCTCATTTCTTACCACGGTGCAGGAGCAACGTTCCTGCCGGACATTCCTAAATATGCCACACAAAATGCAGCAGACTTTTCTTCAAACGGCGGCGGAAAAACTCTAATTGATAACTTTACCGATACATTCGGTGAGATTTTTGACAGATCAATTCACAAGATCACAAACTTCATTGAAGAGGGAAAAATCACAATCGGCGATATTGATTTTATTATCAAACAAACTAATGACGCATTCGATATTGAAATTCCGGAAATTAATACCGTTTATACACATATGCTCGGACACGATTGTCACTCTATCGTTGCAGGATCAGAGCATGCAGACACTATTATTACTCAGCTTAAAGATTATATTGCAAAAGGATATGATTTAATTCTAACCTCCCACTATACGCCGGAGAATTTGAAGGACGCAGAAACAAAAATTTCTTATCTAGAAAATTTAAAAATGATTGCCGATAGTTGTACAAATGCAGAAGAATTCAAGAATGAAGTACAAAAACAGTATCCTAATTACAACGGTGGAAATTATCTTGATATGACAGCAGGCTTTTTCTTTCCATAAATTCTGAATAACGATAAAATAAACCTCCTATGGTATTAATAAATGCCATAGGAGGTATTGTTATTATAAAAGTATATATACGTAATATCTGTTGCACTTGGTGCTCCCGAAGGATGGGTAATGGTTGCAACTATACCAGCCGACATTATTCAATATTATAGTTATACTTCAGATGAAGAAGAAGAATCAACAATATCTTTCTAAACGCTGAAAACGTCATATCTGTAACTCTTTGTTAACTTACCGTCTTTGTCAGTATGGTTTACTCATCGCCGTGAGCAGCATTTCAACTTCACATTTATATGAATTACTGACATTCTTTTTAGAATTAACAGTCTTTAAAGTAAACACATGGTTTAATGCGTTAACCACTTTACCTCATAATTATGATTATAAAGAAAGGTAGATTATAACACATTCTTTACTTAAAAAAGATAGCAGAATTTACAAACGGTATGATAAAATGTAATGGTAAACTTAAACTGGTACTGTGCGATAAAATTTCGCAGAGTATTGATTTAAAATCCAAAAAGGAGTTTTAAAATGAAAGCTAAAAAAATGTTTGCAGGTATTATGGCAATTACTATGCTCGGCACTGGTTTTACAGGATGCGGTACTACAGAAGATTCTTCTTCGAAGAGCAAAACAAACACCGAATCTTCCGCAGATTCAAAACAGTCGGATAATTATACTGATACAATAACACTTGTATGGTATCCGAATGAATCAGCAGAAGATTATCAGGAAGCCAGAAACGAAGTGGGAAAACTTATTGAACAGGCTACAGGCAAGACTGTGGAGCAAAAGCTGACTACAGATTATGCCATTGCCATAGAGTCTCTTTCCAATGGTACGGCACAGATCGGCTGCTGCATGGGTGCAGAGGGCTATATCCAGGCAAAGAACTCAAATGATGCGGTAAATCCGCTGTTTGTTCAATCCGGAGAATCCGGTACTCTTGATGACGCTCTTTATTACAGTTTCTTTGCAGTAAAGGAAGAAAATGCTGAACAGTACCTGGACGGCGATTCCTACAGCATTGAAAACATCAAAGGCAGAAAGATGTCTTTCGTGTCCAACAGTTCAACTTCCGGTTTTAAGGTTCCGACTAATCAGATCATCTCTCATTTTGCTGAAGATAACTTGATCGTAGATGATTTGCTTGAGGGCGGAAGCAATGCTTTCTTCTCAGAGGTGCTTTTCGGTGGTTCACATCAAGGCTCTGCCTTTAACCTGCTTTCAAACAAATGCGACATTGCTGCATTCTGTGACATTGAGCTTGCACCTTATGTTACCTGTACAGAGGGAGAAGCGGCTGCGACAGGTTCTGTTTATACAATTAATGATGATGCTAGCGCACCGTTCGATACCGTAACAGGTTCAAAGTTTACTGTAATTCAGTCAATTCCGGTGCTCAACGGTCCGTTTGCCTATAATGGCGATACGCTCAGTCCGAAGGATGTACAGTCCATTCAGGAACTGTTCACATCAGATGAAGTTGCCAATAATGAACTGATTTTTTATCCGGAAGGCGGTATGGGACTGCTTGAAAAGGAATCAGATAAAATGTGCTTTGTCACAGTAGAGGATTCATGGTATGACCCGATCCGCAACATGGAATCCTGAGGAGAGTATGTATGCCGATTCTTGAATTTCAGAATGTAAGCAAAGTTTATAATAATACTGCCACAGCACTTGACAATGTTTCCTTTTCGATTGATGAAGGAGAATTTGTATCAATAATAGGTCCGTCTGGTGCCGGAAAATCAACTGTTCTAAGGTGTATTAATCGTCTTATAGACGCAACCTCCGGCAATATTGTCTATGATGGGCAGAATGTTATGAAACTGAAAAAACGTGAGTTAAGACAGGTGCGAACAAAAACAGGAATGATCTTCCAGCATTATAATTTGGTGAACAGGCTTAGTGTAATTGAAAATGTACTTCACGGCAAACTGGGACAAAAATCCACAGTCTGTGGTGTTATAGGGGCATACAGCGAACAGGAAAAGGAACGTGCCTTTTCAATTTTAGATGAACTCGGACTTGCCGACCAGGCGTATAAGCGCTGTGATGAATTGTCCGGAGGACAAAAACAGCGTGTTGGTATCGCACGTTCAATCATGCAGGATCCCAAGCTTATTCTCTGCGACGAGCCGATTGCGTCCCTTGACCCAAGAGCATCAAAAGTAATAATGGATCATCTTCAGAAGATAAACCGTGAAAGAAAAATCACCTGTATTGTCAATCTGCACCAGGTTGATGTTGCACTGAAATATTCAGAAAGAATTATCGGTGTTTCAGCCGGCAAAATTGTCTTTGACGGCAGACCTGATGAACTGACAGATGATAAGATACACGCAATTTACGGTTCAGACGGCAGCGACCTGATAACTGATATACAGGGTGAAAAGTTATGAATGAAAGTGTAAAAAAAGTTTTCTTTAAACGAAAGATAACATATTTAGTTATCTTTGCAACACTGATAGCGATATATGTCATTTCTGCATCTGCAACTGAATTTCATTTAAGTGAGGGACTTGCCTCATTTCCGAAAGCAATGGCATGGATTGGACATAATCTCATGCCGGATGAAAAGGCAATGGAGCGTTTTCCGAAGATACTTGACAAGCTTATCGAAACGGCTCTGCTGTCAGTTGCAGTAACAGTAATTGCAGCAATATTTGCTTTCTGTTTCAGTTTGTTCGGTTCAAAGGCAACAGGCTTTAACGGAATTGTAAACCGTATTGTCAGAATCGTTGCAGCATTTTTCAGAAACGTTCCTGATGTTGTATGGGCAATGCTGCTGATGTTTTCTTTCGGGCAAAATATCCTTACCGGTTTTTTCGCTCTGTTTTTTACGACTTTCGGACTGCTTACACGTGCATTTATTGAAACCATAGACGAGGTTAGTGCAGCCGGAATAGAGGCGCTGAACGCCTCGGGAGCAAACTTTATCCAGACTGTTTTTCAGGCAATAATCCCGTCTGCAATGCCGGGAATAGTAACATGGATACTTTACATGATTGAAACGAATATCCGTAACTCCACACTTATAGGAATACTAACTGCAACGGGAATAGGCTATCTTTTTGACCTTTATTACAAAAGACTTGATTTCAGTTCCGCAAGCTTAGTCGTCGTTTCAATTATTGTGCTGGTGATTGCCATTGAGCTTGTTTCAAATCTAATAAGGAAGGTGATTTTATAATGGATCAGACAACACCTGTTCTGACCCAATACAGCGGAGTATGCAATGCAAGGCGAAAACGCAGCGGTAAAATAAAAATTGGAGTTCATAGCAAAAGCAACAGCGCTGTAAAAATTCTTATTACTGTACTCCTGGGACTTACAGTTTATGCGTTTATTTCCTTTGATTACAAGGAGATAGTGCTGGGTGAAGCAATTGCCGCCACTCTCAGAAACGTTAAAACTGTATTTTTAGAACCAAAGCTTTCTACCGACACATTCAAGAATGTGATGTATCAGTTATTCTTGACGTTTTGCCTTGGCACTCTTTCAACTATTTTCGGTGCAATTGCCGCCTTTTTCTGTTCACTGCTTTGTGCTAAAAATACTGCACCGTCCGGTGTGGCAAATGCTGTAAAGTGTGTAATTGCATTGATACGTGCAGTTCCTACCGTTTTGTGGGTACTTATTTTTGCAGTATCAGCAGGACTTGGAAGCGTGGCAGCAGTCATCGGTCTTACATTCCACAGCTTTGCTTATCTGACTAAGGTTTATGCCGAATCAATCGAGGAGATCGACGATGGTACTATCGAGGCGCTTCGTGCCAGCGGCGCAGGGTTCTGGCAGATAGTTTTTCAGGCGATCGTACCTGCCTCCTTAAGCCGCATGGTCGCATGGACATTTATGAGGTTTGAGATTAACTTTACTAATGCGATTGCAGTAGGCGCTGCTGCCGGTGCAGGCGGTATTGGATTTAATCTTTATATGGCAGGAAGCTTTTATTTTAATCTGCATGAAATGGGTATTCTTACATATATCGTTGTTATTGCTGTGGTAATGCTTGAAATGTTCTCGACCAAAATTAAGGAAAGGGTAAAATAAAACTGAAATGGAAAAGAAACGTTTATTTAAAATTCTTTCCAAAGCTGAAAGCGAAAAGGTAGCAGAGCTTGGAAAGAAAATACGGGATAAATATCCGGTCACGGTAATAAAAAAGCCGGAAAAGACTCTTGCAATGATAAAAATGCGTGAACCGGTGCAGAACAGTCTGTTTTATATCGGAGAGGTTATAATATCCGAGGCATCAGTTTCAATTGACGGAACTGTGGGCAGAGCAGCCGCTATGGGAGATGATTTTGAAAAAACACTGAATATGGCTGTAATAGATGCAGCCTGCAACAAGGGTATTTTTGAAGATGAAAAAATACTGCTTGAATGGGAAGCAAAACAAAATGAAATAACAGAAAAGGAAAATGCCATGCTGCAAAAAACAAAGGTGAATTTTCACTCTATGGATTCGGAGGTGACGGTATGAATACTCTCCACAATTTTGACGAGGTATTTGATACTCAAAGAGTATTCCGCAAGCTTCTTGAAGCTATGTCAAATCCGGGAAGAATTGTTTCGGTATCAGAAGAAAAGGACAGGCTTTTCGGAGACTTCCCATCATTTCTTGCAGTTGCAATGACGCTAATTGACAACGAAGTAAGCTTCAGCGCTGCTGGAAATAAGGAATTAAAACAAGACATAATGCTTGTAACCCTTTCCCCTGAAGCCGACACAAGGACGGCGGATTATATTTTTGTTACGGACACCGATATACTTCCGGAGATTCTTGAAAAGGCCAAGTTTGGTACGCTGTCCGACCCTCACTGCTCTGCGACAATTATTATACGTGACAACGGCGAAAAATGCATTAATGCTTGTCTTTGCGGTCCGGGGATAAACGGCGAAACAGAGATTTCCTGCTCGGAGGTATTCTGTACTGCTCTTGAACTGAGAGATACTCAAAATTACGAATATCCTCAGGGCGTGGATATGATCTTTATATCGGACAGCGGCGATATTACTGCTGTTCCAAGACTTGTGAAAAGGAGAGAAAGCAATGGCATATGTTGCAGTATCAGGCGGTGAAGAGGCGATCGAGGCAAGTATACGTCTGCTGGATTATTACAGAAGCGGTACAGGCAAGGATTTAGAGATTGACGCACTTGTACATAAATTCGGACTTCTGATTGACAAGGTTATGAGTGAATCGGGACTTTATGCAAAGGAGTATGCAGCGCTGGCTTTAAAGCAGTGTGAGGGTTCGCCCGAGGAGGCAGTCTTTCTGCTGAGAGCCTATCGTTCTACCCTTAAAAGAAGTCATTACACAAATGTTGCAGATACCGGGAAAATGCGCATTGTCCGCAGGATCTCAGCTGCATTCAAGGACATTCCCGGCGGACAAATGCTTGGTGCGTCCTATGATTACACTCATCGTCTTATCCACTTTGAGCTTGAGAATGAAAATGCCGCAGAGCTGCATAAAAAGTTTCAAAAAATCCTTGCAGAACAGACGCCGGAAAAAGTACAGTCCTGCGGACGGGTTTCCGATATGCTAAAGGACGAGGGGCTCATTGATCGTTTCCCTGAGAACAACACTGAACCTTATGACGTTACTGAAAAGCTGCTGGAATTTCCGGCACCGAGAAGCGCACGCTTGCAAACAATGACAAGAGCAGATACAGGATTTATTTCCGGTCTTGCCTATTCCGTACTCAGAGGATTCGGACAGGTTCATCCTACTGTGGGAGAGCTGCGCAGCGGTTACATTGAACTTGAAATCCCCTATCCCGATTCGGATAATGATACGATTTATCTGGGGGAAATTTTGATTACTGAGGTCGAAGCGTTTGCACAGTCCAGCGATAAAGATCAGTTAAAGCTTGCAAGCGGCTACGGAGCAGTATTCGGCAGAAATGAAAACAAAGCAATTGCAATGGCTGTTATCGACCGTGAAATCGAACGAGGCGGAGATTATGCGGCACAAGACGAGGAATTTGTACTTACACACGGAGACTGTCTTGAAATGAACGGTTTTATTTCACATCTCAAACTTCCTCATTATGTCACATTCCAGTCAAAGCTTGACGCAGTAAGAAAAACACGGAGGAAACAGGAAAATGAAGAACGCTGAAAATTATAACTACGCATTTTTAGACGAGGGTTCAAAGCGTGAGATACGCAGATGTATTCTTAAAGCCGTTGCAATTCCAGGCTATCAGGTACCTTTTGGTTCAAGGGAACTGCCCATAGGCAGAGGCTGGGGAACAGGCGGCATTCAGCTTACTCTTTCCCTTATCGGTTCTGATGACACGCTTAAAGTCATCGACCAGGGCAGTGATGAAAGCGTCAATGCAGTCAATATAAAAAAATTTGTAAGGCTTACTACAAATGCACAAGTCACTTCAGACACACACAAGGCAACGCTTATACAAAGCCGTCACAGAATACCGGAAATTCCTCTTGAAAACGATCAGATACTGATTTTTCAGGTACCTATCCCTGAACCGCTAAGAATAGTTGAACCGAGAGAGGAAGTAACCAAGAAAATGCACGCTGAAAAGGACTATGCACCGATTTGGTTACAGCTTTATGAAAGCATTATTCGATACGGCAAAGTAACAATTCCAACAGAATATCCATGTACGGTCGAGAACAGATATATCATGAACCCAAGTCCTATCCCGAAATTTGACAATCCGAAGCTGCATATGTCAAAATGTCTTTATCTTTTCGGCGCAGGGCGTGAAAAGAAAATCTATGCAATTCCTCCGTATACCAATGTTATATCGCTTGCTTTTGATGATTTTCCCTTTGAACGTGAAAGTTTTAAGGGGAAAAAATGCAGACTTTGCGGAAGTACAAATACTTATCTTGATGAACTCTTTGATTCAGAAACGGGAGAAAAATTTTATCAGTGCTCCGATACATCATATTGCAGGGAGGTGCGTCTGAATGCAGCTGAATGAAAAGCCTGTTTTGCAGGTGGAGAATCTTACAGTACGCTATGGTGAAGGCTGTCCTCACTGTAAGGAAAGCCTTGAAAAAAACCGCTGTACAGTATGCGGAACAGTATGGGCGGCAAACAATGTTTCAATTGATGTTTACCCTGGAGAAGTTCTGGGAATAGTCGGCGAAAGCGGCTCAGGAAAATCTACGCTTATGCAAAGCCTTTACTTTGATCTTGAACCGACTTCCGGCAGCGCATTTCTCAGCGGTTATCATAATGGTAAAGAAAGCATATGGAACGCCAGTGCCGCAGAAAAGCGAAATATAAAAAACTGCGTAATGGGTATGGTTTATCAGAATCCCGTTCGTGGTCTGAGAATGGATTATTCCGCAGCCTCAAATATTGCGGAAAAACTGATCGCAGCAGGAAACCGTGAAGCAGGCTTTATGACAGAACGTGCAAAGGAACTGCTGACATCTGTTGAAATACTTACATCAAGAATGGGTGAAGCGCCGAAAAATTTTTCAGGAGGAATGCAGCAAAGGGTACAGATCTCAAAAGCACTTGCAAACAATCCCTCAATACTGCTCCTTGATGAGGTCACAACAGGACTTGATCTTTCGGTACAGGCAAGAGTACTTGACCTGATACGCCGTATAAGAGCGCAGTACGGAATTTCTATCCTGCTTGTTTCTCACGACCTTGCGGTAATAAGAATGCTTGCGGACAGAACGGTTGTCATGCTGGACGGCAGAATTATTGAAAGCGGTCTGACAGACCAGATATTAGAAGACCCTCAGCATGCATATACACAGCAGCTTGTACACTCACTGCTGTAACAGGAGGAAGATATGATTGCAATAAAAAACGGACGAATTGTTACGCCCAATGAAATTATAGAGAACAAAACGCTTTTGATCCACAAGGATCGTATCATTAATATCTGCAATTCAGATATCAAGGCAAAAAAGACCATCAATGCTCACGGTGGATACGTCATGCCCGGATTTATAGACGTTCACTCTGATAAGATAGAACAGTTTATTTATCCACGCCCCACAGCACGTTTCCCCTTTGAACTTGCATTAAAGGAATGTGAAAAGGAACTTCTCCAGCTTGGTATCACTACCATATATCATTCCTTTTCACTGTATAAAGATGAACTTCTCGGTAAAAGTCCCCTTCGTACAAAGGAAAACGTACTGGAAATGGCGGAACTGATAGCGAATATACACAAGCGCCGTCATTTGATACATCACCGTTTCCACCTCAGAATTGAAATTGACAACATTGAAGCGTATGACATTGCAAAGGAAATGATGGAACGTGGACTGGTACACGAAATTTCCTTTATGGATCACACTCCGGGTCAAGGGCAGTACCGCAGCCTTGAGGTTTACCGTGATACCGTAGACAAATATCATGGCATGGAAAATGAGGCTATGACCTTTGAAGAAGTTCTGGAGCATCACAAGGAAAAGGGTATGCTTTCATTTGAACAGTTAAAAGAGCTTGCTGATATGGCGCATGAAAGAAACATTACTGTTGCATCCCATGATGATGATACTGTGGAAAAGCTGAAGATAAACCAGCGTCTGGGAGTTGACATAAGTGAATTTCCTATTACGGAAGATACTGCAAAAGCTGCCCATGACATGAATTTTTATACAGTTGCAGGTGCTCCAAATATTCTGCTGGGCGGCTCTCATTCTGGTAATATGTCGGCGGCTAACGCAATTGTCCATGGGTGTGCGGACATCCTCTGCTCCGATTATTTTCCTCAGGCGATTTTGCAGAGTCTGTTTATAATGCGTGATAAATACGGTCAGTCACTGCCGGAAATGGTAAAAAAAGTAACTCTGAATCCGGCAAAGGCAATGAGGATAGACAAGAATTACGGCTCTATTGAAAAGGGCAAAAAAGCTGATATTGTAATTGCTGATATTGTGGACGATTATCCGGCTATTACCCATGTTATTGCAGATGGAAAGCTTGTGTCAAAAATTAAATACAGGAGGCAGACGGTATGAACATTCTGAAATTAAACGGTCTTACCAAAAACTTTTTTCTGCATAATGCAAACCGTAAAATCCATTCCTGCCGGAACATAAGCTTTACTCTTGAAGAGGGAAAATTCCTTGGTATAGTGGGTCGCTCCGGAGCAGGAAAATCTACCATATTAAAATGTATTCACCGTACATATATCCCTACCGATGGTGAAATAATCTACAACAGTAAAGCGTTCGGAGAGATAAATCTGACTACTGCGACAGAACGTGAAATACTGTATCTGCGTAATCATGAGATCGGATATGTTTCGCAGTTTTTGAATGTTATGCCAAGAACTACTGCAAAAGAACACGTTATGAATGCGCTGACGGAAACGGGTCACAGCGCTCATGAGGCAAAGGAAAAGGCTGAGAAAATGCTTGATTATTTCCGCCTGCCCGAAAACCTGTGGGACATTTACCCCAACACATTTTCCGGCGGAGAACGGCTCAGACTTAACCTTGCCCATACCATGGTAAAGCGTCCCCGCCTTATGCTGCTGGACGAGCCTACCGCTTCTCTTGACGACCAGTCAAAGTTGTTGGTACGTGATATGATTTTAAGTCTGAAAAATGAAAACACAAGTATGATTGGTATATTTCACGATCTGAAATTCATGGACGGGATCTGCGACAATGTATTTAATATTTCGGAGGGAACTTTTGAATGATAAAAGCTGATATGCACATACACTCCACAGTATCTGACGGCAGCTTTACAATACCTGAACTTATCAGCCGTGCCAAGGAAAACAGTCTGGATGCAATAGTGATCACCGACCATGACACGCTTTCCCACTCAAAGCAGTTGCCGGAACATTCCGGAATAAGGGTGACTGCCGGAATAGAAATTTCCGCCTTTGATTATGAGAAAAATTTTCGTGTACATATTCTGGGGTATAACATCAGAAATATTGATTTGATTGAAAAGACTGTGCGTCCCACACTGGAAGCACGTCATGAAAATTCTCTTAAACAGATAGGTATTCTCAATCAGCACGGCTATGAAATTGATATAAACGATCTGAGAAAAGCCGACGGCAAATACATATACAAGCAGCATATCATGGAGAATCTTGTCAGACGTAAAAAAGCAGCTGAAATGTTCGGAAATTTCTATTACAGTACTTTTAAAAACGGCGGTATCTGCGCCTTTGATATCAGATATATATCCCCTCTAGAGGCTCTGAAAGCCATAAAGAATTCGGGAGGGCTTGCTGTTCTGGCACACAGTGGTCAGCAGCAGAATTTCAGCCTTATACCGGAGCTTGTTAAAAACGGTCTGGACGGTCTAGAGCTTAATCACCATTCTCATTCGCCCAAGGACAGGGAAACCATCAGAGAATACGCTGAAAAGTATTCTCTGTTCCTGACTGGCGGAAGTGATTTTCATGGTGAATTTGAACCGGCAGATGTTGACTTAGGCGATTTTATTGCCGAGCAGAGCGGTATAGAAAAAATCTTTGACTAAAGGAAGGTATTATCCATGATAAGAAAAGCAGTACCGGAAGATATGGATATAGTGTATAAACTTATCTCCGAACTTGAAGAATGCGAATTTCCGGAAAGTGAATTTAAACAAATTTATGATGAGATTTTAAACAGCAGGCAGCACTGCGTTTTCCTTTATGAGAAAAATTCAAAGGTTATGGGGCTTCTGCATCTTAGGCTTGAAAATCAACTGCACCATTGCGGCAGAACAGCGGAAATTATAGAACTAATCATTGAGGAGAGTCATCGTTCTGAAGGAATAGGGAGGTCATTAATTAATGCTGCTTTTAAATATGCTGTAAAACAGAATTGCAAGATTATTGAGGTAACAAGCAATCGTAAAAGAACAGCTGCACACCGCTTTTACCAAAAAAATGATATGGAGCTTACTCATTTTAAATTTACAACGGATACAGACAAGTTTTCATTATATAATTTGGGATTTGATATGCCCCTACAATATCACAGTAATCTCTAGAACAACGAAATAAAGCATCTAAACATTATGCAAATTTGTGTATCAACATAAGCTTAGATGCTTTATTTAGATTTTAACTTTTTTAATACTATTCTATTGGCAACAATATCTCTACTTTAAATACCGTATCATCATTAAGTACATTAAATGTTCCGCTATACTTTTCTGCTGATGCTTTTATTATTGACAACCCAACCCCCTTATGGGACTCTTTAGTAGAAATAATGTTGTCAAAACGTTTTTTCACATAGCCATTAAAACTATTTTCAAAATAAATAACATAAAAATCGTTCACACGACCTATTAAAATACGAATGAACCTATCTTCGACTTTTATTTTTTGGCAAGCTTCAATTGCATTGTCCCACAAATTCGCAAATATTGCGGTCAAATCCAAATCGTTAACAAATTCAAATAAAATGTCCTCTATTTTTGTTTCTACCTTAATTGATAAATTTTCCGCCTCAGAAATTTTTTGACTCATTATAACACTAAGAATTTTATTTGAACACTGAAAACCTTCGAATAATACATCCACCTCTTTTTCTATAACATCGCTATATTCTTTAGCTTGTTCACTATCTAAGTTTTTCAAAGACCTAAGAACTTCTAAATGCTTCTTAATATCATGCATTACAACTCGTGATTTTTCATATCTGTTATTCATTTCAATATAATGCTCTAATTGAAGCTGACTTTGGTTCCTCATCAACTCATATTCATACTTATCTTTATACGCTCTGGCAATTTCTCCTGTAACATACACTATATAGATACTAACAATTAAAAATCCTATTAAAATAAACAAGTCGGTTATAACATCAGATATATTATCAATTCTTATTGTAAAATTGTATTCCACAAATAGTGCAAACAACACAAACAGTCCTATCAACAGTAGCTGTCTAAATTTAATCGCTTCCAAATGTCCTTTTATAATTACCGATATAAATATCACCCATACTATTACCATAAACATACAATAAAAGTTATTAAACATTAGTACGCACTTTATATCTTCAGAAATTGCAGCAAAATCATTTCCGGTTATTACAGAGCATAATAATACAGAAGATACATTAGCAAACACTGAAACAACTATATATATTGCGTTATATATAAAAGTCTTTTTTGTTTTTTCCTTAAACATCAATGAATTTAATATGCAGGCATACACAAATAAAAATATTGAGTTAAAGTATGCTATATTCATTTTTATAAAAAATTGATTCACTAGAACAATACATATAATTGAAAAAAAGAATGTAATAATATAAACTGTTTTATTGTGATATTTTGGCTTATATAATTTATAGAACAACAAAAACATTAATAAACTAGTAATACTTGAGCTTAAAATTTGAATCAAAGTTCTAGCTACTGAATCATTCATATAGTCCTCACTTTCAAAGTATCCACTAATTTATTAGAGAGTTTGTATATAAACTCTTCTCTCTTCTTCTGTGCCAACGGCAACATACTGCCATTCTTCATTATAATTACAAACTCATTCTGAATTCTCTGAACATACTTTAGATTCAATACACAATCACGCCTTGTTTGATAAAACTGATCCTTATTTAACTTATTATATATATCCGTCAGATTCTCTCTAACCAATACTCGTTCATCGGCAGTATGCACATATACCTTTTTCTTTGCTTCAAACATAAAGTAGTATATATCATTCACCTTAAAACAAGCAACACCTTCATTAGTTGGAAATGTTATGATTTCCTCGCTCGCATCATTTAATGCAGCTAAGTAATCTCTCATAACCTTATGTAATTCTTCAGATTTAAACGGCTTTATAATAAAATCAAATGCATGTACTTTATATGCTCTGCGCCAGTAATCAATATAGCTCGTTATGTAAACTATTGGAACATTCATATCCATCCTACGTATTTGCAGTGCCACTTCAATTCCGTTTGACCGCTGCATTTCAATATCTAAAAATATAATATTAAATTTTTCATTCGCAACCAACAAATCAGTTCCATCACAGTATGTAGAAATTTTAGCTGCTAATTTCTTCAATTTACAATAATCAGCCAAGATCTGTTTAATCTCTCCTAAAGCTTTGATGTCATCATCGCATATAGCAATATGTAGCATACTTCTACTCCTTCTGTTCTGTCATTAACAAGATCTACAAAGCAGATTATACCACAAAATTCATTAAATGTAAACACAAAGCAAGTGTTTTCCCTATTTATCTTAACAAGCACAGAAAAAGTATATTCCTTTTCTCATTCCACGCAAAAATTCTCCCGAACTTACGAAAATTTATTTTTATAAATTTATATAATCAGGGAAATTCCTAAAACCCTTTAAAGAGCAATTATATTTTAAAATTCGTTGAAGAAGAATGTAATAAGCAAAAAATAAGACTATCTAAGCAGCCTTTCTATGGGCAATTCTTCTATTTTTATATCATTAATTACAGTTTTCTCAGAACAAACTGTAATTAGATACTCAGTTGCTCGTTTAGTTACAAAACTACAGTTTATACTTTCATTCAAGACATCAAAAGATTTCAATGGTTTAGATAATCCTAGTCCAAGCATTTTTACATATGCTTCTTTCGAAGTCCAAATTTTATAAAACGCTATATTAAGTTGTTTACTATTTATAATGTACTCATATTCATTGCAAGTAAAAAAACGCTTTGCCATCTTGAGATTTTCATCAGCAATTTGCTCAATATCAATGCCAACTGGAAAACTATCACCTACAAATACAATAGCATTTCCCGAATGTGACACTGAGAAATGATAATCGCGACTATTTAAAACATATGGCTTACCGTGTTCACCGTATCCAAATTCAATATCGGAAGGAATAATACCTAAACGCTGTGATATTTCATTTCTGATAAGCAGACCTGTTAACAAGGAGACTGTTTTATCTTTATCAAAATAAAATCGAGATATTTTATCCTTGCGTCTTTTTGAAATTAAAGGCAAATATTGTTCATAACAACTAAACTCTTTATTTTTGTCAATATACATCAACTTCACTTCCATGAAAACTATTCCTTCTTTATAATGTAAGAAGAAATAACCAACCATGAACTGTATTCTTCATTTTTTCACTGTCTACAATCATATACTATGAAAAGTGAGTAGTTTTTGTGCTGATAGTTGACTGTGTTTTATTGCGAATTGTAGGCATTTCTTCAAATATATTCTCTTTTTATTATACCAAAGGATAAATAAATTGTCAAATTCTGTATATCCCAAGAAATACGACCTTCCTCATCAGAAGTGCTGCTGCAAGTACAGCAATGATAACGGTCTATATTTTTAAGAGATTTTTGGGGAAACTTTTTGAATTTGGGGGATAACTATTTTTATGTTGGGGGTAATAATCAGGCGACTTCCCGAAAAGAATGACGCAAAGTTTGACATGGCATTTGGGGGAACGCTTTCCCCCAAATCTTCCCCCAAAAAATCCCCCAAATTTATATGAAAATACGGTAATTTACGATAATTTATGGACCTTCTCTTTGAACGCAAAAAATCCCCGAAACGCCCTAATTACGGACTTTTCGGGGATTCCAATGCTCTTTTCAAAAATTTTTCACTTTTTCATCATGCTAGCAACTTCATCAGCAAAATTGTCTTCTTTCTTTTCAACGCCTTCGCCTCTCTCAAAGCAAACATAATCAACAACCTTAATTGTTGTATTTGCTTCCTTAGCACAATTATCAACATATTTCTGAACTGTAAATGAACCATCCTTAACAAATTCCTGATCTAACAGACAGTTTTCTGAATAATATTTACCGATTTTACCTTCAACAATCTTAGCCTTAACCTGTTCAGGCTTATTTGCCATTTTTGGATCTTCATCCATCTGAGCAAGCATAATCTTCTTTTCAGATTCAAGAACATTAGCAGGTACATCTTCTCTCTTTAAATAAGGAGCTTTAAGTGCAGCAACCTGAAGAGCACAATCTTTACCGCATGCCAAAACCGCATCTGTTGCACCAGCAGGTGTTTCCAGATTTACCATAACACCGATTTTACCGCCGCCATGAACATAAGGAACAAGAATACCCTCTAATCTCTTAAATCTTCTGATGTGCATATTTTCACGGATTTTAAGGAAAAGTTCCTGAAGTGTTTCAGCAACAGTCATAGTACCACCTGAAATCTGAGCTGCATTAAGTGCTTCAAGATCGGCAGGATTTGTATCTATAATAGTTTGAGCAACATCATTTACAAACTTCTTAAATTCATCATTATTTGCAGCAAAGTCTGTTTCAATATTTACTTCAACAACAGCACCAACAGTATGGTCAGCATTTGTCATTGACATAACAATACCTTCTGCTGCTACCCTTCCTGATTTTTTAGCCTGTGTTGCAAGACCTTTTTCTCTTAAAATTACAGTTGCCTTTTCAAAATCGCCATCAGCTTCCATCAAAGCTTTTTTACAATCCATCATTCCAACGCCTGTCTGCTTACGCAGCTCAGCAACATCTTTAGCTGTTATATTAGCCATTACAAGTTCCTCCTGATTATATTCTTACGAAAAACCCGAATATGTATTAAATATTCGGGTTTATTTCAAAATTATTCAGCAGCTTCTGCTGTTTCTTCAGTATTTTCCTCTGCTGCCTCTGTTGTATCTTCACCCTGTCTGCCTTCAATAATAGCATTCGCAATAGCGCCGGCAATTAGCTTAACTGCTCTTATTGCATCGTCATTGCCTGGGATTACATAATCAATTTCATCCGGATCGCAGTTTGTATCAACTATAGCTACAATTGGAATATTAAGCTTTTTAGCTTCTGCTACTGCAATCTTTTCTTTTCTTGGATCAACAATAAACAGTGCGGCAGGAATCTGATCCATATTTTTGATACCGCCCATAAATTTTTCAAGCTTTTCAATTTCAAGATTAAGCTTTACAACCTCTTTCTTTGGAAGGAGTTCAAATGTACCGTCTTCTTCCATTGCGTGAAGCTGTTCAAGTCTTTTAATTCTTGTCTGAATTGTCTTAAAGTTTGTCAGCATACCACCGAGCCAACGAGCATTTACATAGTGTGCTCCTGCTCTTAAAGCTTCTTCCTTAACGGAATCGCCAGCCTGCTTCTTTGTACCTACGAAAAGCACATTGCCGCCTTCAGCTGCAAGGTCACGTACAAACATATAAGCTTCTTCAAGCTTCTTTACAGTCTTCTGAAGATCAATAATGTAAATTCCATTTCTTTCAGTAAAGATATATGGAGCCATTTTTGGATTCCATCTTCTTGTCTGATGACCAAAATGTACACCTGCTTCAAGAAGCTGTTTCATTGATACTACTGCCATGGTAGTTCCTCCTGTTGGTTTTATTTTTTCCTCCGCCCAACTTAGCTCAGCAGCAACCGCAATAATCAGCGGCACCGGCTGCCAAAAGTATAAGCGTGCGAATTACCGTTTAATTATACCATAAGTTTTTTTAAAAATCAATACCTTTTTTTAATTTTTTCAGATTTTTATTTTTTCTTATGGATGATTTTACATAAGAACTGCCTGTTAATTTTACAAGTATCGTATCTTTCCCTATAAGTCTAACATCCTGACATGTAAGAATAATATCATCCTCTTTACCGAAAATTCCCCAAAAACGCATTCTTCCATAAATTATAAAAGCTATTACTGTTCCGTTTTCCGGTTCAAATTCAATATCGTCAATAAATCCGATTTTTTCACCGGTTTCAACATTTATTACTTCCTTGCATTTCAAATCATTTAAATTGCAAATCATAAAATGCTCCGATAATAAAAGTTTACTGCTCAGTTCCCATATTTTCTCCGAACGGATCCATATTGCCGCCTGTTCCGTTATTATCAGGCGGAGCCATACCGTTATTTCCATTTGGCATATGTCCGCCGGTTTTTCCGTCATTACCGTCAGGTATAAAACCATCGTCCGGTTTCATGCCACCCATACCGCCCATTTGTCCTATTGAGCCGTCTCCGGCATAAGTTACTGCACCGGATAAAACAACAGTTTCAAGCAGTTCTCCCCCTTCATATTCTCCATCTATGCTGTAATCATTATCTGCACTGGTAATACTTCCACCGCGGTAAATAGTGTACTCACTGCCGGAAATAAGTTTGGGAGAACTTATTATAATCGATGAATATTCTTTTGAAGGCTGATATGAGACAATAATATTACCGTCCGAATCTTTTACGCATACAGCAGTTAGTGCCCGATTACTCTGAGAAAATGCAATTGCAATTGTATTCTGACCGGAACTGTCTGAAGGCGTTTCCGCCATACCAGAGCTTCCTGCCGCAATAAGTATGCCGCCGTTAATAATTATCTCACTTCCAGAATCCAAAGCTCCGTCTCCGTCGCTTACCGGACCGTCTACGACAGTAGTGCCGCCGTTTATATTTATAATACCGTTAGAATCTAAACCGTCTCCGCCGGCATTTACATAAATATTTCCATTATTTATGTTTAATTCGCAGGAAGACGAAGAATTTCCAAATTCTCCCGGCACCATTATATTGCTTCCGGAGCCGTCGCTGGCGTTAAATCCGTCATCACTGGAAGTAATGCTTATTTCTCCTCCGTCTATATTAATAATTATTCCTTCAATTCCCTCATAACAAGACTCTATATTAACTTCGCCGTCTTTTATATCCACATTACCGTCGCCGTGTATACCGTCGTCTCCGGAATTTAAAGTTAATTTTCCTCCGTTTATTGTTATATTTCCGTTGGAATGTACACAGTCATCAGTACTTTCAACATTAAAAGTACCTCCGTTAATAATAATATCCGAAACAGCTTTAATCCCTTTTTCACTGTTTTCAGTTTTATTCTGATTACCTTCCATTCCTCCGAATCTGCCGAAATCTGCATCCATTGTATCATTGCTCTGTGATATGGATTCACTTCCGCTTTTTAAAACAAAGCTGCCATCGTTTATAGTCAATATGTTTTCCGACGAAACAGCGTCCTCCTTGGCAGTTATATTATAATTTCCGCTTTCAAAAACTATATAACCCTTGTCTGTTTCATCTGCATTGGAAGATTTTATACCGTCCTGCTGTGAGTTTACAGTTATATCCGAATCTTTTATAACGACAGAATCTTTTCCTTTAATACCGTTGCCTACCGAACTTATATTAATATTGCTCCCGGAAATTCTTAAATCGTCCTTGCAGGTAATGCCTTCATTATATTCAGCGTTAATAATCAATAAACCGCTTCCGTTTAAAGACAAGTCATCTTTACTGAATATAACAGCGTCAGGCTCGTTTTCTTCATCACTTTCATACACATAATTTTCAGCATCACTTAAAATATTTTCCGTTCCGTCTACACATGTTATGACTGTTTTATCTGCATTTTCAATAAATAACGGCGAAGAAGACGAATTACTAATATCTACCCCATTAAATATTATGTGTGTAAGCTCTTCATTATTAATATAAATCTGACCATCATTTAAGTTTCCGCTAAAAATAAATGTACCGCCATTGGTTACAGATATTATATTATTGCTGTAAACGACTCCTTGTCCATTTATTTCAATATTATCGCCCTTCATTAATATTTCCGCTGTAACATCGTTATAATTTTCCAGCAGATCTTCATCATCAAAATAATCTGATGAGGTATTGGATACAGTATTTAAAACAGATCCTGTATTATCAGTATTTGTACTAGATAATGTCTCTGATGTTTCTGCCGATCCAGACACAGATTCTGAATTTGTATTCTTCCCGCTGCACCCTGCCGATACAACAGATACCATTGTAATCATCATCAGTACACTGATTATTTTTTTTAATTTGTTCATAAGAAAAATCACACCTTTTCATGTTTTCCCCTCTGTGACTTTCTTTTATCTATCTAATTTTAATATTATTTTATTCAAGTTAAAATTATGTGAAATAATAAAGTAAATTAAACGAAATTTAAAGAGCAGTATTTATTACTGCTCTTTCAAAGTTTATTTGCTGTAGTCCTTGAAACTTATATTCAGATCCACATCTCCCTCTATTCCGGGAACACTTCCAGTACTTGTATATTGCCACATATCAAAGTCATAATAGTATGTAGGTTCCGAACCATATTCCGCTAACCAAAAATCATAGTCCGTCAGCCTGTTCAAATCAAGCTTAAAAATAGTAGTACGCTTATTTTGATATATCATAGGAGTATATCCGGCATTTCTTATAGTTTCACAGAATGCCACGCAGCAATCCGTAAGAACGTCGACAGATACATTATCCGTTCTTGCAGTGTCATCATAAATGATTTCCCAGTCATATACTACAGGATAATTTATATCAAGTCCTTTCAGGCTTTCAATAACAAGATTCGCTTCTTCAACTGCTTCTTCAACTGTTATTGCCTGGGAAAAAAAATATACTCCGGCATCAATTCCCGCCTCTCTTGCTCCCTGAATATTTTCAGCATAATTTTCATCAAGTCCGGCTTCGCCGCTGCCGTAACCCCTATAACCCAGACGAATCATGGCAAAATCTATTCCTGATTCTTTTACCTTCTGCCAATCAATGTTTTCCTGATGGACAGAAACATCTACGCCGAGCAATGATGTTATATCAGAACCGTCTAAATAGTATTTTCGTCCGTTTCTTGTTTTTATCTGGTCAATTTCTTTGGAAAAAGCCGGAACATTTTCCAAAACAGGAATCCATATTTCTCCGTATGTACCGTCCTCCAGAAGTATTTTCTTGCCGCTCAGCTCATAGTAATTCTCGTTTACTTTTCTATCTATATCTTCATATTGATCAGTCGATATACTTCCGGCTCCCATTGTAGTTACAGCTTCATTATTTTTTTGGTATAAAAAGTAAACAACCACCGACAGAAAAATAATAAGTATAAGCTCAACTATTATTAAAATATTTTTTATTACCGCTTTCATTGCCGCCTCCTTTTCATAAATTAATAATATCATAAAACCGATTAAAAGTAAATATAAAATTCTGACTTTATTAAAGCTTCTCCCAGAAATCATTTTAATTTGCATAAATATTTATATTTCAGATTGACATATTATGTATAATCTGTTATAATTATATTAATAAAATTCTAATGGAGGAACAAAATAATGGAAACAAGAATATTAGAAATCAAATCAAAATCCAACAGCAAAATAAAAATCGGAGTAATTCCCGGACATTTTGCAACCAATCATTCACATGTTAATTACTATATTGATATGACAAAAATCAAAACTCATCATAAGGTAGCAAAGGAAACTGCAAGAGAACTTGCAAAAGCATATATTTCCAATTTGTCTGTCGATACAATTATATGTCTTGAAGGCACTGAAATCATCGGCGCTTTTCTTGCAAGAGAGCTTGCAAAGGAAGGACATACCTCTATCAACAGCGGAAAGGACATTTGTGTAATTACTCCGGAAACCAATGCAAACAATCAAATGATTTTCAGGGATAATATTCAAAAACACGTTTTCAATAAACAGATTCTTCTTTTGATTTCATCTGCTTCAACGGGAAAAACTATCAACCGTTCAGTTGAGTGTCTGCAATATTATAACGGTCAGCTTGCCGGTGTTGCTTCTATATTCAGTGCGATAAACGAACATAACGGCATTCAAATCAATTCAATTTTTACTTCTGAAGATCTGAATAATTACGAAACCATGTCGGCTCATGACTGCAAGCTTTGTAAATCCGGTCAAAAAGTTGATGCAATTATTAACAGCTTTGGCTATTCAAAAATATAATGCTGCTTAAAAATAACCAAAATATAAAAAAATAAAAGAGCGGAAATACCGCTCTTTTTTATATACTTCTGATTCTGCGCAATAAAATAACATAATCCCAGATGTTTAACCGCTTATCATCATTAAGCTCATAATTTAAATCCGTATCGCTGATTTCCAAGCTCCTTACTAATTTTCTTTGCAGTATTACTGCATCTCCCGTATCAAGCTTTCCATTATTATTAAAATCTCCTTTTATAACAACTTCTGTACCAGACGAAGAAGTTGTCAAAGCAACAGAAGAAACTGCTGATGTAGTTAATGTTACATTGCTTTCAGATGTTACAGTAGTTTTAGATACTGCAGAACTTTCAACGCTTATTGAAACAGTAGTTACCGAAGAGGTAACCTGAGACGTTACAGAAGTTGTGACAATCGGCTGATCTGAAATATACACATAATCAGTATCACTTAATTCCGGATAAGTAAATGCAGGAGTTATATACGTATTATCCGGAGTATGATTACTGTTAAAACTTTCAGACCCTTTAAGAAAGTATTGATATTTAACAGGATTCGTTTCATCATCCAAATCGTCCCATGTACAGTCTACTGCATACCATTGTCCGTCTTCCATCTGCACATAATTCCACATATGTGCAAAATTTGTTTCCAGATTTATGTTTCCGACTACTAGAATGCATGGTATATTTTCTTTATCGCATAAGATTTTCATAGCCTTTGAATATCCTTCGCAAACTATACCATAAGGTTCTATAAAAAATCCCAGTGCGGTATCATAGTACGGCGCAGATAAATCATAATTTACTCTTTTTATTATTGAATCATGAATATATTTAATTTTACTGTAATTATCTGTTCCTTCTACTGTGAATTTATCCACACAGTCTTCATAAATCGATTGAAATTTTTCAGCGGTTTCAACATCATTATATACATCTTTAACATTACCGCTTACTGTTACTTCCGAAACATATACAGTGTATTTTCCTGTTATAAAATTACGGCTTACTTTAGCATTTGCAACAGATACCGTGATCTTTTTTTCATCCAGCCAGAATAATTCAGGATAATCAAATGTCAGCGCTGTTTTGCCCTCCTTAATATTTGCCATAACAAGATTCCAGAATTCACTTCGCTGATCATCGCTCCAATCAGAAATATTTGCTGAATCAGCCTGAAAGGTTATTGATTCGGGCAAAGGAATCGAAATATTTTCAGTTGTAGGATTAAGCCATACTTTCATTGCATTATATGCCGATTTATTATTATCATCAAGCTGATCGTAATAACTGAACGTATTTTCATTATAAAGAAATTCAAAATCATTTGGCATCAACAAGGATGTTTGACTCCAATCGCCGGAATCATAACATATTTCAGCATCAAATTCTTCTTCTGCACTTATCGCCTCGAAAGCGGCAGCTGAAAGTCCCGTCCTGATTGCATAATCATCCGAACCTGAAAAAACAGATATACAGAAGAAAAAAGCAGTTAAAAAACTAATGGTAAATTTTTTCATAGAACTTTTATACCATATTATAATGGTATCCTCCTTCCAAATTATTTACCCTTAATCCGCCTCTATATCTTTTAAACATATTATACAATATTACAATCAAAATGTCAATGAAATTCTAGAAATATTCCAAAATTTCATTGACAATAATTTAATAACAAATTCTTTTCAACATTCCATTCATATACGCTATGCACACTCCAAAATTAGTCATCGGTATTCCGGCGTCACTAAATATCCGTTGCTTTTTAAGCATAGCTTTTCTATTTATCATACATCCTCCGCAATGTATTGCAAGTTTATAGTCTTTTATATTTATACTTATATTTTGTCCGGATATGTTGTCTATAACAAGATTTTTACCGGTATATTTTCTTAACAGATTAGGTATCTTTACTCTTGCAATATCGTCATCCATAGCATGATGCGAACAGCTTTCAAGTATCAGAACTTTATCACCGTCCGTAAGATTATTAATTGATTCAGCACCCTTTATAAGACTTTTTATATCCCCCTTGATTTTTGCCATCAGCAATGAAAAAGATGTCAGGGGAATGTCTTTCGGAATTATTTCGTTGACTTCCTTAAATATCTGTGAATCGGTAACAACAAGTGCCGGCGGATTTTTAAGACTATCCAGTGCGTTACGGATATTATCAGACGTTACAGTCATTACCATACAGTTATTGTCAAGCAAATCTCTCAGAACCTGTACTTCTGGAAGAATCAGACGTCCTTTAGGCGCCTGAATATCCTGCGGAGCAGTGAGCATCACTAAATCTCCAGGGTGTACAAGATCAGCGGTAAGAACAGGATCTTCAATTTTATCTTTAAGCAAATCTATTAAAGCTTCTTTTATTTTACCAATATCATTTTTATCATTTAAATCTGCCGAAACAACATTGCCATACAGTTCTAAGTCCAACTCAGATTTCTTACCGTTAATTTTATTCGCTACAATAACATACGGTATTTTCTTTGATTTTATCATACTGACATATTCTTTAACGGAACAGACATTCTGACTCTCACTGCTTATTACCAGTACTGCTGCATCGCACACTTCTAACTGTTCCATAGATTTTTCAACACGGATTTGTCCAAGCTCGCTTTTATCGTCAAGACCTGCCGTATCAATAAACACTACCGGACCTAAAGGCAGTAATTCCATAGGCTTGAACACAGGATCCGTTGTTGTTCCGGCAACAGGGGAAGTCAAAGCGATATTCTGTCCGGTAACTGCGTTAATAAATGTAGACTTGCCTGCGTTAGTATCTCCGAATACTCCGATATGCAATCTCAACGCCTTAGGCGTCTGATTAATCTCTGAAACCATAGTAATCTCCTTTCGGATCTTTAAAATCTGAAATCACGTTCCCCTGATTTAATTTTTTCAAGGTATTCGTCAAACTTAACTCTTACTTTCTCCTCCTTGATATTTTCTCTTTCAGATTCAATAACATCAAAAGTAAGTTTATTGAATTCCTCATCACCGTAATCAAGAGCATATTCAGCAAGTGTCAGCATAGCGTTTGGCAGACAGCAGTTAGAAATATTTCCTGTCTTTGCAAGCTGCATAAAACGATCGCCGGTCCTTCCGGCACGGTAACAGGCAGTACAGAAGCTTGGAATATATCCGTTTTTCAGCAACGTTTTAGTTACTTCCGCTTCTGTTCTCTCATCTGAGACCTTAAACTGTGCAGTACTCTGATCATCGCAGCTGCTATCACAGTATCCCTTGCTTAATCTTTCAGCGTATCCGCCAACTCCTGTACATGAACCGCCGCTGGTCTGTGAAATTCCCAGAGAAATAATTTCGTCTCTGAAATTCTGCTCCTCTCTTGTGGAAATTATCATTCCGGTATATGGTACAGCTAAACGGTAAACGGCAATAATCGTTTTAAACTGTTCATCTGTCACTATATTCGGAAACAGACTTAAATCCACGCCTTCTGCCATTCTGATTCTCGGAATTGAAATTGTATGAGGACCTATTCCAAATGTATCCTCAAGGTGCTTTACATGAAGCATTGTACCGATAACTTCATATTTATACTCATAAAGTCCAAACAATACTCCGATACCCACATCGTCAATTCCTCCCTGCATTGCTCTGTCATGAGCTGTTGTGTGATAATCATAATTGCTTTTTGGTCCTGACGGATGCAAGTTTTCATATGTAGGTTTATGATATGTTTCCTGGAACAAAACATAAGTACCTATTCCGGCTTCTTTTAGTTTTTTATAATCCTCAACAGTAGTTGCCGCAATATTTACATTGATTCTTCTGATTTCACCGTTTCCGTTTTTAGTTGCATAAGCAGTTTTCATGCATTCGATAATATAATCAATATCGCAGTTTTTCGGATCCTCCCCTGCTTCCATTGCAATTCGCTTGTGACCCATTGCTTCAATTGCACGGCATTCTTCTGCAATTTCCTCCTGAGTAAGCTTCTTTCTTTTGATTCCGGAACCGCAGTGATAACCGCAGTATTTACAGCCGTTTATACAGTAGTTTGATACATATAAAGGAGCAAACATTACAATCCTTTTACCATAAATCGCTTCCTTAATTTTTCTAGCCATAGCAAATATTTTTTTACGAAGTTCTTTATTTTCTTTATTTTCACATGCGTAAAGCAAAACTGATACCTCATAACGATCCAGTCCCACTAATGATTCCGCTTTCTTTAAAATTTCATCAACCATTTCGGAATTGTCCTTGTTCTTTTCACCGTATTCAAGGACTTTCATTATTTCCTCATGATCAATAAATTCCTCTGATTTAACTGATTTGCTGTTATACATTTTTCTAACCTCTTTCATTTACTTTTTGATATTGCTGCTTTTACAGATACACCGCTGATTTTTCCCAGCTTACCCGTAATAGCGCTTATTGTATCGGTATCAGTGTCCACAACAACAGATATAACTGAAACTCCCCTTTCTCTATAGGGAATACCCATTCTTCCTATTATTATTCCACTGTATTCATGAAGAACTAAATTAACCTTTTCTGATGACTCAAGCTCATTGATAATCACGGCAAGCACCGCTATTCTTTTTTCCATTTTTAAAATCCTTTCAAAAATAAAAATACCCGATTACTAACTAATCGGGTAAACTATAAGCTATTACATATTATTATATGCCCATAAGCCTGTAAGCCGATTGCTAAGATAAATTCTTCACAGCCCGAAAACAGTAATTATGATTTAATTATACCATATCTTATTCATTTGTCAATAGATCATTTTTAATCAGAAATAATTTTTAACATTTTCTCCTCCGCATTTTTATCAGCTTCACGATATTTTTCACAAGGAACATTTCCGCATACCGACCAATAATCACAGTAATCGCAAGGACTGCCGCCGAAAATCACCAGCGGATCAGCGTCAATATTACCGCTGTAAAGCTCATTGCATACATCAATTATTATTTTTTCTGTATGCTGCCTGAGTTTTTTAAACTGCGAAGAAGTAAGACATGATGAAGAACGTTTATTTAAAAGAAGTTCTCCGTCTCCGGTATCTCCCTTTAGCAGCTTTGCCGGAATATATATTCCCTGAATATCCTTTTCCATAGCATTAAGTACCGCACGGTCATTCAATACTACTCCGTTCATTTTATAATGCTTATTCAAATATTCTTCCATATTATCCGATTCGTCTCTGTCCCTTCCGCAGACAATTTCTCCGGAAGGCATATACAGCACGCCTGCCGGATTGCAGTCGCTGTATGCTCCCCCGCTGCCTGTGATAGTGAACATATATAAAAGCATCTGTAAATTAATGCCATAAAGCAATGACGACATGGAAAAAATTTTTTTACCGGTTTTGTAATCAATTACACGTATATATTTCTCACCGTTACTTTCATAAATATCTACTCTGTCAATAACCCCCCTGATTACTATCTCGATACCGTTATCTCCGGTTAAATTCGCTATTCCCTTTTCATTTATATTAAATTCAAAATTTATAGGGCGAAATTCAGACTGTTTCAATTCATTCTGCAAATGAGAAATTATTTTAAATATATTTTCCTTTATACGTTTAAGGTTACTTTCCAGTCTTGCATTTCTTTTTATTACACCCCCCATATTGCTTTCAAAATAATCATCGGCACATTTTTCAATTATTTTACTTATTTGATTTCGGCTTAACTTATCAAACTCTTCTTTATTTTTACATGAGCTTAAAACGCATTCAAGACACTGATGAATTAAATTACCTTGTTCAAGGCTGCCGATCTGACGTTTTCTTCTGACTTTTAATTTTAAACCGCTGTTACAGAAAAATTTAAAATGACATAAATTAAATTCTTCAATTCCCGTTGCGGAAATATTAAGAGAATCAGTATAAATTCTTTTTATCAGGTTAGCGTCTTCAATATGAAATTCTTTTTGCGAAGATACTTTTTTTAAGTAATCAATTTTTGCCGTATAGTAAGGATAGTCCTTCAAGACTGTTCTCAGACTTTCAATTTTACTGTCTGATCGACTAAAATTTTGTATATAATTATAATACGCCGCTTGGGGGGTTGAAGAATAAAACACTATATCTTTATCCGAAGCAGAACTCAATATTTCATTTTTAAACATATTGCGTATTTGAGTCAATACTGACGCAGGATATCGTGAAGAACCTGTGTTATCGCTCAGAGGATACGATATAAAAAGCTTATCTGAAGCATAAGTCAAGGTTTTATATACTATCAGCTTTTCATCTGATATAAGCTCGTCCGTATTTCTTGAAAGCCGAAGTCCGGACATTTCAAACTTCATACGGTCTTTTTCATTTAAAAGTCCGCTTTTATGGGAAGCCATAGGAAAATATCCTTCGTTTACTCCCAGAACAAACACAGCTTTCGGCGAATCCAATCTTGCTGTTTCAGCACCTGCAACATGTACTCCGTCCAGAGTCTGCGGAGGAATAGAATATGTGATCTGTTTAATAACCGCTGTAAATAAATGGTGAAATTCGCTCATTGTCATAGCTCCTCCGATTTCTGAAATGGCGTTCAAAACCGACATAAGCATATCCCATATTCTTTTTTGTTCCTTTGCCTGATAAGTCAATCCCATATCATTTAATTTGCCGCATAATTCTGATACTCTGATCGGAACCTTAGTTTCATATAAAAATTCATATATACTTTTGCATATTTTTTTACAATCGGCGCCTTTACATTTATTTCGTAAATTGATTATAGGCTCCATAACTTTCTTTCGGGTATTTTCAACACCTGATTTCTTTTCTATTTCAGCAGTAAAAGGACTAAACCATTGTTCACCTCTTATATCCCATTCAAAACAGTAATTTTCAATTTCTGAAATTTCTTTTATTGTAATATCGTTAAGCTGTGTTTTTATATATTTTAGTATTGTTTCCGTATCAGGTCTGGCCTCGCACAAAATATTTACTGCATTTATAACAAGCTGCATTATTACAGTATGATAAGCCGATTTTTTTATATCCATAAAATAAGGTATATTATATTTTCTGAATGCGGCTTCAAGTATATAAGTATATTCATTAAGCTGTCTAGACAATATAGCTATATCACTAAATAAGTAATTTTGATTCATAACAAGTTCTTTAATTTGAGAAGATATATAATCTGCCTCTTCATATAAATCTCTGCATTCAATTATACTTATGTTTTCCGAATACTGTTGTTTACCGTTAAAATTTCTGAATATATTTTTATTAAGATAAGCTAAATCATCATTTTTATATTTTACTGTATTTTTTAAATTTTCAGTTACAATTTTAATATTATATTTTTTGGCAATCTGGTAAAAGCTTTTCCATGTTTTTTCAACAGAATCAAATACTCCGTATTGATTTTCTCCTATATTTTCCAGTCTGAGCGCTGTAAATACATCTTTTGATTGTGAGATAATCGTATCAATCATTTCATACTCATCACCGGTAAAGCTTTCAAATTCATCTATAAATACAATACGTCCGTCAAAAAAATCATTAAGATTAGCTATAGCGGCCGCTTCAGAAATATCTGTAAGACTATCCTTAAGATGATTTTCTTTAAGCATATTATCATAAGTATAATAAATAAGAGCCAGATCGTAAATTTTTTCATTATATTTATTATTGGCAGAATCAACAAATCTCATAAATTCTTCTGACAAAATACCGCATTGTCTGAATTCCGTAACAATTTTAAGTGCATCGCCTATAAAATTAATTTTGCGGGACTGTTTATTAAAATACTGTAAAGACTTATTAATTTCAAGCTCCTTAATCGCTTTATTCATGAGAATAAATTTATGAATATCCTCGGCGTATTCGCCGGATCTGCTGCCAAACTTTTCAAAAATTTCCTTAGCAAGAGAAGTAAAGCTTACAGACAAGATTTTATTAAAATTTTTCGAACCTAAAAAATTGTAAAGTTTTTTATCAGTTTCAAAAGAAAATTGTTCCGGAACAATAAAAATAACTTCATTACCGTTATTTATAAACTGATTGATTTTCTGCATCATCAAATAAGACTTTCCGCATCCGGCTCCGCCAAGTATAAAATTTAACACTAATCTTTCTCCTTTGAAAATTATTGGGTACTGAAAACAGTACCCAATTTTATTTTATGTATAACCGTTTAATTTCTTGGATTTAATTATTGATGGATAATTTTTATATCCATAATTCAAATCAACATTTCCGCTGATTCCGTTTACTTTTCCTGTATGACTGTACTGCCACATTCCATAGCTTCCGGTATATGAAGGCTTAGATACTCCTGTATGAGCAACCCATATATCATATCTTGACAATACGCTGCTGTTCATTTTATCCTTAAGAAAGCTTGCATAGCTATATACTGACACATAATATTTCTGTTCTTCAAGATAGTTGCAGAAAACCTTTGTCATATTTGAAATTGTAGTAACGCTAAGTCCTGTCTGAGTAGGATCTTCAATATCAAAAGCAACCGGATAGCTTAATTTATAGCCTTTAATTGTATTATAGCATACTTTCGCTTCTTTAAGCGCCTCTGATGTGCTGACTGCATAACTGTACCAGTAAACGCCGCATTCCAGTCCGGCAGCCTGTGCATTTTTTATATTTGTATGGAAATTAGCGTCCACCTGATCGTATTCCATTCCGTATCCGGCGCGAATCATTACAAAGTCAATACCCGCTGATTTTACTTTCTTCCAGTTTATACTTCCCTGATGCCTGGAAACGTCAATGCCGTCATATATTTTTTTGGTAGTGGTCGTTGCTTTGGTTGTAGTTTTTACGGTCGTTTTAACAGTGGTTTTTACCGTTGTAGCTTTTGTCAGCAACGCTCTCTCCGATAAAATTTCAGCTCTTAATCTTCCTATGTACGGAGGAACAGTAGTTGCCGGAGATATATATCTTGTTGTAACTGCCGGCGTTGTGACCGCTGCTTGCGTTTCATCAGGAGTTTCATCATATACATAATCAGAAATATCATCGCCATCCTCAGTCAGAAGCTCATATGTATCATTTTCCGGATCATAATTTAAAAAAGCGCTCTTATTACTGTCATAAGTCAATGTCTGGTCTAGAAGCGATTCTGCATTGGCAGTAATGCCAAGAGATGTCATCATAATTGCTGAAACAATCATAATTATAAATTTTTTTGATTTAAAAAAATGCATCATTTCATCTCCCGTAATATTAAAATTTCAATTATGACTATATTATAACATATTTCTTTATATTTTGTAACTGTTTTTTAATAATTTGCAATTTTTTCTATGAAATAGCAAAAAAACAAGAATATATTTTATGTAATTTTAACAAGTTTTTTTCATATTCTGCTCATTAATGTTAATAATCTTATTGACAAAACGAAAAAAATAGAGTATTATTAATATAATAATTCCGGTAGGTAAGGCTACCACAGGGATACGGGTTACTGCCGCAAAGTAGTGGAGACACTATGAGATGGTTAACAAAATATGTCGAACCAAGGCATATTTTAATGTAATTTCACGCCCTGCGAAGCTAAAGCTCGAACGGACAGAAATACAGATATTTTATATTTTTATGTCCGTATCATGTCCTGATGCGGACTTTTCATTTTATTTTCAGAGGTGTACAGCTTATGACCGAAAAAATTCTTGAACTTTTAAATGAAAAAAATTATGTAAAAATCAAATCCATTGTAAAAGATTTATATCCCGCAGACCTTGCATCTCTTCTGGAAACGCTTTCTCCGAGGAACATAACACTTCTATTCAGATTGCTTCCTAAAGAACTTGCAGCTGAGACTTTTACGTTCATGGACAGCGATACGCAAATGCATCTTATCAGCGGTTTCAGTGACAAAGAACTGCGTGAAATTCTTGATGAAATATTTGTTGACGATACGGTTGATATTATTGAAGAAATGCCGGCAAATGTTGTATCCAGAATTCTTAAAAATACAGACGCTGAAACACGAAAACAGATTAATGCTATTCTGGACTATCCGACTGACAGTGCAGGAAGTGTTATGACTACCGAATATGTCTATCTTCATAAAAATATGACTACAAAAGAGGCTTTGGACTGGATAAGAAAAGTCGGGGTTGTCAAGGAAACAATATACACCTGCTATATTACAGAATCACGTAAATTAATAGGATTTGTAACAATTCTCGATCTGGTTACAGCTGACGAAGATGCCACAATAGAAAGCATTATGGATTCTAATGTGAAATTTGTTTATACTCATGAAGACCGTGAAGACGTTGCTAAAAAGTTTTCAAAATATGACTTCCTTGCCATGCCTGTTGTAGATAATGAGGAAAGAATGGTAGGAATTATTACTTTTGACGATGTACTGGATGTAATCGCTGAAGAAAATGAAGAGGACTTTTCCAAAATGGCAGCTATGCAGCCAATAGAGGATTCATACTTCAAAACTTCAGTTTTTACCCACGCCAAAAAACGAATAGGATGGCTTCTTGTTCTTATGCTTTCAGCTACAATTACAGGAAATCTGCTTACAAAATATGAAGAAGCATTTCAGGCTATACCTATTTTAGTTTCATTTATCCCGATGCTCATGTCAACAGGAGGTAATTGCGGTTCTCAAAGCTCAACTACTGTTATTCGCGGACTTGCAACCGGTGAAATCCAATTCAAAGACTTCTTTAAAGCAGTTTTTAAGGAATTCAGGATCTCCTTAATAATCAGCGTTATACTTGCTGTAACAAATGGTTTGCGAATATTTATATTTTATAAGAATCTTCAACTTTCAATAGTAATTACTCTTTCCATTATAGGAACGGTAATTATTGCAGAATTTATAGGTTGCGCCCTTCCGCTTATAGCTAAAAAGGTTAAACTTGACCCTGCAATAATGGCAACTCCTTTGATCAGTACGATTGTTGATACATGCTCAATGCTGATTTATTTCCAATTTGCAACAATGATTTTTTCAGAATTAAGGCATTAATTAAAAAAAGCGGTACAGTTATTACTGTACCGCTTTATTAATCTGGTTTATTACTGAACCTTATATGCGTCAATCATTTTCTTAACCATCTGTCCACCGATTGATCCGGCTTCTCTTGATGTGAGGTCACCATTATAACCCTGCTTAAGATTTACGCCTACCTCACTAGCTGCTTCCATTTTAAAACGTTCAAGAGCTTCCTTGCCCTTCTGAGTAAATTCGCCTTTCATATTTAAATCTCCTTTTATAATTTATTAATGCCGCACTAATATTATAGACATCCGCTAAAAATATATAACAGGTAATATTTAAAAGTAAAGGAAAATTATTAAAATCATTTTTTTACTATTTCCAAGTAGCAGTTATAACAACCTTTTCACCGGTTAAAAGTGCAGGAATAATAATAATATCTCCAGGCTGATAAACAGTACCGTTGTATTTCCAGCCGTTAAATACTTTTGTACCGTTTTCAAACTCGCACTCAGGAAGAACAAATTCTTCCCCGCATATTCCTGTTACCGTATACCTGTCATTATAATTACCGTTATTTGCCGAAATACTTATTTCCGCAGGAGCCGCCTGCCAGATTGCAGTAAAAGTCACATCAGAATCGGGCACAAGATATTTTGAATTCGGACCATATATCAATCCGTCATATGAACATAGCCAACCGGTAATTTTATATCCTTTTCGTGAAAATCGCGAAGACGCCGCTATATCATAATTTGTACCCGCAGTACAGCTGACAGTTGCATATTTATTTCCTACTATACCATCGTAATCGCCTGCATAATATGTAATAACGTGATTTGAATACCAATACGGAACAAATAATACGTCAGTCTCAGGAATCGTAAAATACTCTCCGGTTTTATAAACCTTTCCATCGTACATCCATCCTCCGTGTATAAAGCCTTCTCTTTTAAGACTTGCCTGCGGAATTATAATGCTGGTACCGCTGTAACGCTCAATTGTATCAAGTACCTCAGGATTTAAATATGACGTCATATCACAGCCTTCAGTATCATAAGATATAGAAACCTTTTTAGCCACATTAGATTTTTTCTTCAGAAGAAAATTAGACATTTGCTGATAATCTGTCGGTGTATAATTTCCGTCTTCATTAATCAGACTGCGTTTCATAGCAATGAGGTCAAATACAGTAGCCTTATTTCCATAAACATAAACCTGCTCCGCATTGACCGGAAGTAATGAAAAACAAGAACATAAAATTACGGATGAAATAATTACAGTCATTATTTTTTTTATTATTTTCATAATTCCTCCTCATTTAAATTGATTTAATTTATCATTATAACTATACCCTATAAGATTTAACTTACTGGTTATTTCACTTTCTTTAATATTATAATCATCGCATAATTCATCAAAACTTTTGTACTTATCTCTAAGCAAAGTATTGATAACACTAAGCAAAATAACCGGATCCTTCGGAAGATTCATATTTATCATTCCCTTTCAAATTGTAATTATAATAATATAGCTAACAGGCTGAAAAGTCAACTAAACATAAAAATCAAAAATAAATTTTGTTAAATATTACGATTACATAATATAAAATTTATTAAATTTAAACAATTTATATTTTATTTATACTGATATAAAGCAACGTTTTCAAAACCGTCTAAAAGACTGTCAATACGCTTAAACGCCTGAACAGTACCTCTTGCAACACACCCCATAGGATCTTTGGCAATATTGCATTTTACGCTTAAGGTTCTGTTTATTAATTTATCCAATCCTCCCAGCAAAGCACCTCCGCCTGTGAGGATAATACCGTTTTCATATATATCGCCTACGAGTTCCGGAGGCGTATCTTCCAGAAGATTTCTGATGGCGTCAACTATTTCAAATACTTCATCTTCAATGGCGTCAAAAACCTCCATTTCACTTATATTAATCATTTCCGGAAGTCCTTTTATTAAATTTCTTCCTCCGATATTCATTCTGACATCGTCACTTGGATCATATAAATTAGTTAATTCTTTTTTTATTGATTCAGCTGTTCTGTCGCCGATAAGCAATTTATGCCTTTTCTGAATATATCTTACAATAGCATTGTCAATCATATTTCCCGCCGTTTTTATAGAACGTGAAGTGACTACGCCGTTCATTGATACAACGGCAACATCAGTCGTACCTCCTCCGATATCAACTACAAGATGTCCCCTTGCTTTTGACATATTGATACCTGCTCCGAGTATTGCCGCAATAGGCTCCTGAATAAGATAAACCTTTCTTGAACCTGCATTCATAGCTGCTTCTACAACTGCACGGCTTTCTACGTCGGTAATAAAAGACGGAACGCATATAACTATTCTGGGTTTAATCAATCTGTATCCGCTGGCTTTTCTGACAAACTCACGTATCAGACACTGAGTCATTTCGTCATCTGAAATAACGCCGCATGATAAAGGTCTTATAACCGATATGTATTCCGGAGATTTTCCTACCATTCTATAGGCCTTTTTACCTACTGCAAGGATTTTATTTGTCCTCTTATTTACTGCTATAACAGACGGTTCATTTAATACTACCCCTTTGCCATTGACTGCCATAACAATATTTGCTGTTCCTAAATCAATTCCAATGTCCTGTGCCATTTTCTTCATTCCTTCTTAAGTTTTGTTGTTGTTCCGACAGCCGCATAAACTTCGGCTGCTCCCATACTTTTTAATAATTCCGCACATCTGTTGATTGTGCTTCCGGTCGTACAAACATCATCGCATATAATAATTTTCCGTCCCGAAAGGTCGGTATTTTTTATACTATACGCACTGACGTTTTCCATTCTCTGAGTCATGTTCAGACTATGCTGAACCTTTGACTCATGTTTATATAAAATATCTGTCATCATTTTAATTCCGGTTATAGTGGAAATAGTTTCCGCTATAACCGCTGCCTGATTATATCCGCGCAGTCTGAAGCTCTTTGCAGACATAGGCACAGGTATAATACAGTCAGCTTTAGAAATTTTTTCATCACATATTATTTTTTCCGATATAATATTTCCTAGGTAATAACCGAATTCTTTATGTCCGTCCTTTAAAGAATAAATACCGTTTTTTACCTCATTTTCATAATAATAACCCGCTAATTTTCTGTCATAAAACGCACCTGTTATCGGCAGAGCGTCGATACTTTCAAATGTGTACTTTTCCAGTTTTTTCATGCACTTTTCACATACAAGTTCATTATATTCTGTAAAGCTTCTGCAAACCGGACATCTGTTCGGAAAAAATAAATCCAATATATAACTCACTGCTTTATTCATGCGGTTTGATTTCTTCCCTGAGCATAGCGGTAAGACAGGTATATCTGTTTGTACGCTTATTGTTTACAACCATTTTTGTTATAATTTCTTCCGTACCTATTATTATAAGCAGCTTTTTTGCACGTGTAACAGCCGTATACAAAAGATTTCTGTAAAACAGCTTTTCAAATCCTCCCATAAGCGGCATAATTACCGCCTCAAACTCACTTCCCTGACTTTTATGCACGGTTATTGCGTAAGCCAGTTCAAGCTGATCCAGCATATCAAACGTATATACGGCATTTCTTCCGTCAAAGGAAATAACCGCTTCCATACGCTGTCTGTTGATACTTAGAATTTTTCCGATATCTCCGTTATAAATACCGGCACCTTGTTCTCCGTCTTTTGACCAAACAATGTCATAATTATTTTTAGTCTGCATTATTTTATCTCCCTCACGGAAAGTATATATAACAGACCTTGCCTCTTTTTTCATTGTACTGGCAGGATTAAGCTGTGCCTGCAGCGCCTTATTAAGTTCTATTACTCCAACGACGCCTTTTCTTGACGGAGATATGATCTGTATATCGTCAACTGATGAATAGTTATATGCTTTAGGCAGCCGTTTTTTAGCGAGATCAATTATAAGATTTATTGCCATTTCCGGTTGAGATCTTTTAAAGAAAAAGAAATCATTATTCTTCTGTGTAAGATCAGGCATTTCTCCCCTTACTATTTTATGAGCATTCGTAACAATACAGCTCCGCTCTGCCTGACGGAAAATTTCTTTTAATTCAATTACAGGTATACACTTACTTTCAATAAGGCTTTTAAGAAGATTGCCCGCACCCACAGACGGAAGCTGATCACTGTCTCCTACCATAATAAGACGGCAGTTTAATTTAAGCGCTCTTAAAAGACTTTCAAAAAGAATAACGTCAACCATCGACATCTCATCAACTACCACAACATCACATTCAAGAGGATCGCTTTCATTATGCTTGAATTTCAGTTTTCCTCCCGCGTCAAATTCCACTTCAAGTAAACGGTGAATTGTTCTCGCTTCACGTCCGGTCAAGTCGGACATACGTTTCGCAGCTCTTCCTGTAGGTGCAGCAAGCATTACAGATTCACCTTTTTTTTCATAAAGAGAAATAATAGCGTTTAAAGTAGTAGTTTTACCGGTGCCCGGACCGCCTGTCATAATCATAATACCTCTGGACAAAGCCGTTGTTATAGCCTGACGCTGAAGCTTTTCATAATGTATCCCGTTCTGTTCTTCCTCTATGTCAATAAGCTTTTCATAATCATAGTCGTCAGGACTTGAAAACGCCTGTATTACTCCGATCCTTCCTGCAATATAACTTTCAGCGCAGTAATAATCGTCAAGGTATATAAATCCCCTGTCATTCTTTATATACTCATAAATTTTCTGTTCTTCCATCAGTTCGTTATACACTTCATAAAAATCAGCCTGAGTGATTTTCAGATAGGTACATGCAAGCTTTTCAAAAACGTCAATCGGTATACATGAATGACCAGCATTTGCATTTTCGCTGAGAAGATATATAAATCCCGCTTCAATTCGCTTATGTGAATCTGACGGAATATTCATCTCTCCCGCTACTTCTTCCGCTTTTTTAAAAGACAAGCCTATGTAATTGTCACAAAGACAGTAAGGGTTAGCCTTAATCATTTCAATCGCCTGACGTCCCCACAGCTGATATGCACGCATGGCAATACCTGCTTTAAGGCCAAATTCGGAAAGATAAATCATCAGGTGTCTGAGATTAAAAATTTTCTGAACCTCTTCAGCTATACTGTCGCATTTTTTCGGAGAAATACCTTTTATTTCTAAAAGCCTTCTGGGTTCCTTTTCCATAATTTCCAGCGTCTGTTCGCCGAATACATCGACAATTTTCTTTGCAAGCGCCGGACCTATCCCTTTTATAGCACCTGAAGAAAGATATTTGCATATATTAACAGATGTATTGGGCAGCTTTCTTTCAAAGTATTCTACTTTAAACTGTACTCCGAATTTGGCATGAGTGACATACTGCCCCTCCATCAGGAGTGCTTCGCCCGCTTCAACGTCGCCAAGTTCGCCAACGGCAGTTACAAGCTCGCCACCTGTATCTATATCCAGAACAGTATACCCATTATTTTCATTTCTGTATATGACAGCTTCAATAGTACCTTCAATTTTCAGCGAATCCTGCTCCATGCTCTTCCCTTTCTTAAACGTCATTACACTATACCTTTTTTATTATACTATTTTTCAACAGAAAAATCAATTATTTTACGTATTTTTTTGCAAACATAAAATTCCTGTTTATAAAAGAAAGAATATTGACAATATGAAAATTACATGCTACTATAAAAATAACAGGAGGTGTTAGTTATGAAAAGAATAAACTTAAAAAGAATTGCGGCCGCAGTTATAGCGGTTTCATCAGTTTTTGCCGGCGTTTATGGAAGTACCGTTCCAAGTGCAGCGGAACCGGACGAATATCATGACGACTGGCTGCATGTCAATGAAAACGCAGAAATAGTAGATATGTACGGAAATCCGGTATGGCTTACAGGTTGCAATTGGTTCGGATACAATGTAGGCAGTCAGGTTTTTGACGGCGTATGGTCACGGAATATGCACGAAATGCTTACAGAAATTGCAGACCATGGATTTAATCTTCTTCGTGTTCCTATGTCTACTCAGCTGCTGCTTCAATGGAAAAACAACGAACCCGATCCGGCGACGCCAAAAATAAATGAATGGACTAATCCGGAACTGACAGTAGAGGGTGTTGTAGGCGGTAAAGTAAAATACAGCTTTGATGTATGGAATCAGGCAGTGAAATGGTGCAGAGAACTGGGCATAAAAATCATGATTGATATACACAGCGCTGAAACAGCTTCAGCCGGTCATCAGGTCAGCCTATGGTATACTGACAAATATTCCACTGAAGACTGGTATGAAGCTTTAGAATGGCTTACAGATTATTATAAAGACGACGATACGCTTATTGCAATAGATTTGAAAAACGAGCCTCACGGCAAAGCCGACGTTCCGTCGCAAATGGCAAAATGGGACGATTCCAAGGATCCTAACAACTGGAAATATGCTGCCGAGTGCGCTGCGGAAAAAGTACTGGCAATTAATCCAAATCTACTTATAATGGTAGAGGGAATAGAAGTCTACCCTAAAGAAGGCTACGACTGGACTGCTCCGGCAAAAGACTGGACTACTAATACGGAATTTTATTACGGTGCATGGTGGGGCGGAAACTTTCGGGGTGCAAAGGAAAATCCTATTGATTTAGGTGAACATCAAAGTCAGCTGGTATACTCGCCCCATGATTACGGTCCGCTGGTTTATGAACAAAGCTGGTTCCATGAAGGCTTTACACAGGAAAGTATAATGGAAGAATACTGGTATGACAACTGGTTTTATCTTCTAGAAGAAAAAACTGCACCGCTTCTTATGGGCGAATGGGGCGGATTTATAGATGAACAGCACGATCCTGACGGTGCAAATACTAAATGGCTGACCTGTCTCAGAGACTTGATGATCGAGAACAGAATACATCATACTTTTTGGTGCTTTAATGAAAATTCAGGTGATACCGGCGGATTGGTATACGATAATTTCGGAACCTGGGACGAAGATAAATATGCGCTTGTTAAACCTGCATTATGGCAGGACGAAAATGGTAAATTTATAAGTCTTGACCACAAATTCGCAATAGGTGCAAACGGTATTTCACTTTCCGATTATTATTCCGGGGAACAGCCAACACTGCCGTCTGAAAGTATAGATACCTTAATTAAAGGCGATGTTAACAACGATAAAAAAGTAAATATATTTGATTCTGTTGTACTAAAAAGATTTGTTGCAGGCATCGAAACAGATATTGATAAAAATAACGCTGACTTTAATTCGGACGGTAATATAGGCATATCAGATTTGATCCAGCTTAATAAATTTCTGATAAAATATTAATTATTTTTCTGCAAATTAAATATCATATCATTTAAACTGTCAGGAGTTGTAAATTCCAGAAAATCATATTTATGACAGTAATTATTGCAAAGCTCTTTTTGTTCTATATTTAAACCACCGTCTACCAGAATTATCTTATTAATTAAATCTTCATCAATCCACTGCATTTTATTAACAATATGATTAAGTTTTATTTTTATATTTTCATCACTATAAAGTACTACTACAGAAATATTACAGTAATCTGAAATACATTCTTCGCCAAATATATTTTTTAACATTCCGCATGCACATATAAACAAAAATAATGATATAAAAACTATTAGTACAACAATTGTACTGTTCATAACACCACATCCTATCAACATATTTAATATAATATTATGCATTTTTTACGAAAATGTTAATAAACATATTGACTTTATTCCAGTCATGTATTATTATATTTATGGAGGAGAATATGGGATCATATAAATACAAAGTTATAAAGATCGAAGGCGACTATGCTACACTTATCAGAACCGATATTTCCACGGAAGAAACAATGTTTATAGCTCTTGCTCTTCTGCCGTTCGGAACAGATTTGGGTACAGAATTATTATGGGAAAATTTTGAGTATAGTATCCTTTAAATATTTTTTCTTACATTTTAACTTCTTTTTTGATGAAAACTGGTAAATTATGAATTTTACATAAAATTTCTTGACAAAAAGAGGTTTTAATGATATTATTATGTATATTATAAAAATTGGAGGAATTACTTATGAAAAAAACTATTTCAAAGTTAATGGCTACTGCCGGAGCACTTTCTTTACTTGCTTCTGCTATTCCATTTGTAGGCGTAAGCGCTGATGAAGCAGCACCTTTTGAATATGAAAAAGTTGAAGGCGGCGTTGTAGTAACAGCTTGGAACGATATTTCTGTTGAAGAAGCTACAATTCCTGCTACAGTTACTGAAGGCGATGAAGAACTGGCTGTTATTGGTATTGCTGATTATGCTTTTGGTCTTTGCGAAAATCTGGCAGTTGTAAATGTTCCTGATTCACTTAAGCTTGATAACATGGGAAATACAGCTTTCCTGACTTCTACTATGGTTATGGATTTCTTTGACAACGAACTGTCTGAAGCTGCTACAACTGATGATATTATCAGATATGTTGCAGAAAAAGCTGATTACAAGGGCACTGGCGAAAACGGCGCTATTACAGACGCTGACATTAAAGAATTAAGCGTTAAACTTGTAAATCACCTTAATAAGGTTGATATTTCTGCAGCTACTACAGTTAAAGGCAAGCTTATGACATTGATCATGAATATTGACGAAATGGGCTTTTCACAGGCTAACGTTGACAAATTCAATATATATGTTACAGCTATTCCTTATGGTGATTTAACACTTAAGGGTAATGCTGGTACATCTGAAGCTCCAACAGAAATCAAACAGTATGCTGACGGCAAGAACATTAAGTTTACTTCTAATGACTTTATCCCTGGCGATGCTAACGGTGACGGCAAGCTTACAGCTCTTGATGCTGCATTTATTGCTAAGACATTAGCTGATGCAATGGGTAAGCCGGTTTCAATTGATGAATATCCTGCTGCTGACTTCAATGGCGATGGTAAGATTACAGCTCTTGACGCTGCTGCAATCGCTAAGCACCTTGCTGAACAGAGTATTGGCGGTAAATAATTATTTACTGTTTTTACTAAAAAAACTCAATTGAAGATCAAAAATAATTTGATGTACTGCCCACAGGATTTATCCTGTGGGCATCTTTGTTGTATATAAATAATGCCCTGCAAAAAAAAGCAAAGCGTTATAATGTAGTTTATCAATCAAAAGAAAAACGAGTGACTATATAATTATATTGCTTTTATAATAATTTATCAATATAGAAGTACTGTACAAAAAATCAGTAAATAAAACGAAAGATATTTTATCAGCGATTGTAGTTTTCGCCCAGAATTATTAAAAAATCTTGAGTATAATTAGATAATTTTTAAAGGATTTTTCAAGCTTTTTATGATATAATTAATTCATTAAAGGAAAACAGAATGCTTCAAATAGAAAATAAATCTGCATAGTCATTAAGCAAGATTGATATCAGCCATAAAATTACAGATGCGGTTGATATACAAAGCAGACTTATATATCTTTTCACACATGGTATAAATCTGAACGGCCGCAGTTTGTGCTGTGTTGTGAAATGTTTATAATTTTTTGAAAATAAAATTATTATAAAGGAGGTAGTTATCTCGATGTTATTTGAGATTGAGATAATGCGAATGTTATGATTAAAAGAAAAAATCTTGCAAGACTTGCCGCTGCAATTGTTTTTACTGCATCTTGCACAACAACATTTTTATCGCCAATACAGGATCAATCTGAATTAAATGTCGCTTACGCAGAAAGCGCCTATACAGTTCCTGAACTGACGATGAAAAACAAAGCAATTCCTGACACTGAAAGTTTTCATTTTGTAAACTCTATGGGCGCCGGCTTTAACCTCGGAAATACTTTCGATGCTATCAATAACGTAGATGCTGTCGAGGGAGACGCAAATATGTTTCTTGAATATGACTGGCTCAGCGATAAAGAAGCAGGAATTACAACTCATGAAACTATTGACGCGATAAAAGATGCAGGCTTTACAACTGTTCGTATTCCTGTTTCATGGCATAACCATCTTGATTCCGATTTCAATATAAAGTCAGAATGGCTTGAAAAAGTATATGATATCGTTAATTACGCCCTCTCTAGGGATATGTATGTAATCCTTAATATTCACCATGACAATGAAAAAGCTTCGGGCTTTACAAATCCAGACTACGATCCGTCATGGGCTGAAGGTAACAAGGATTGCTACATATACCCTGATAAAGAACATCTAGAATCATCAAAAAATTATGTAACCAAAATATGGGAACAATTAGGAAAAACTTTCAAGGACTGTGATGAACACCTTGTTTTTGAAACAATGAACGAACCTCGTCAGGTCGGTAATGTTCATGAATGGTGGTATGCTGACGATGAATGCTGTCATGAAGCTTTGGAATGTATAACTGAGATCAATCAGGCGGCTGTTGACGCAATAAGAAATAGCGGCGGCAATAACAGTAACCGTTATATTATGGTTCCTGCAACTTCCGCTAAGGCCGAAGCCGCTATGCAGAGCAAATATTTTAAAATGCCTGAAGATTCCGCAAAAGATAAGCTGATACTTTCTATTCATGCTTATGAGCCATTTAATTTCTCTATGGATAAAACAAGCGAAGGTGCACCGACAGAATTCAGTGACACAATGAAAGAATCATTGGACGATATGTTCGATACTCTTTATGTTGCATTTATAAAACAGAATATTCCGGTTGTAATCGGTGAATTCGGTGCAACAAACAGAAATAATACTCAGGCCAGAACTGATCATGCAGCATACTATTATGCAGCTGCAAGAGCTAGAGGTATTACCTGCTGTATGTGGGATAACTCAAATGCGGAAGGCGATAATGAAGCTTATCGTTTCCTTGACAGAACTAACAAAAAATTTATCTATGATTCCATCGCAGAAGCAGCTGAAAAATACGGCGCACCGAGAAAAAGTTTCTCAGGCAGCGATGTAGAGGGTGTTGTAAGTAATACAAACTGTACAATATACCCTGACGGCAAGGTCATGTTCCCCTGCGAAATAGGAGAAAAAGCAGAGATTTATTTTGATATTGATACAACAAAATCTCTCTGCGGCGGCGGTGCTTTATGTTTCAACTTAAACGCTCCTAACGGAAAGAGCTACTGGATAGGATATCCTTTCAGGGCTGGCGTTGAATGGAACTATGAAAAAAATGATAATGTACCTGTTCCTACACTGATCGACCTCACAGATACTTCTATAATGAATGTTAATTGCTGGTCTGAAAACAGACAAGTTACAGATACAGAAGAACTTAAGATGCTTTCAAAACTTTGTCAGGAAAGCACTAGCGCTGAAATTCAGCTTTGGTGGTCTCTTAATCTTAACTGGGGCGACAGACCGGATTCATCTGTAACAGCAGGAAAAACAGAAGAGGAAGTATCTGCGCTTAAGGCTGCTGCCTGCAAAGAAGTTATTGCAGTTATTAACGTAAGACCTATGAGCCTTGAGCTTGATACAAATATGGGTCATGGCTCATGGAATACCAGTCAAGCTTCCGGAGAATATACAATTGACGATATTAATAATTTGCAGAATTTCCTTGTAAACAAAAGTACTCCGAATTTATATGACAAAGATTATGACCTGAACGGCGACGGCGTCTGGAACGCATTTGATTTATGCATTATGAAACAAAAATATATAAATAAGCAAAATGAAGGCAGACCGGTAATTGAAGGCGAAGCGGGTGTAATTACAGAAAATAAAATTACATTTAAATCCGGAATAGGCAGTGAATTGATTCTTGAAGTTGAAAAGAAAGACTGCGTAGGCGGCGGAGGATGTATTTCTTTTATTGAGAATATTGACGATAATGAATACTGGATTGCTTATGAATGGCAAACAAATGATTCCGGAGTAGTCAAGATTGATATGACAAAACCAAATCAGATTACATTGAATGATGTAAAGGTTGAACAAAACGGTAATGAAGAACTTTATAAAAGGCTTACTGAACAATGCATGAATGAAAAGGAAGCTAACCTGTTTTACTGGTGGGTTGCTGAAAGCTGGGGAAACAATTTACCTGAAGGCACAGACTTGACAAAATATATTAAAGTAAGATCAGTTCATATTACATCTCCAATAAATTGATAATGAAATTGCTTTCTTCTTTATCTTATTCCCTCTTAATATATTATAAAACGCACGCCTTATTTTTAGGCGTGCGTTTTTTTGTAAAATGTGTTATAATTAATTTTAAGGAAGTGATATATATGCGTATACTCATTGTAGAAGATGAAAAGGATCTTTCTATGATATTAACTGAAATGCTTGAGATGGAAGGATATTATGTTGATGCAGCATATGACGGAATAAGCGGACTTGATAATGCATTATCAGGAATTTATGATATAATAATTCTGGATATTATGCTGCCTGAAATGGACGGAATTCAGGCGCTTTCTGAAATCCGGAAAAATAATATTAATACACCTGTTTTAATACTTACTGCAAAGTCAGAAATTGAAGATAAGGTAGACGGACTTGAAAGCGGCGCTGATGATTATCTCACAAAACCATTTAATACAAAGGAACTGATGGCAAGAATACGCGCCTTATCTAGACGCAGAGATAAGATATTTTTAGACGAAAATCTTAAATTTGCAGATATAACCCTTGATAAGGAAACACATAATATATATAAAGATGAACAGAAAATAAAACTTACAAAAAAAGAATTTGAAATAATGGAGCTTCTGATTTTAAATAGTGATAAAACTGTTCCAAAGGAAAGACTTACAGTAAAAGTATGGGGATATGATTCGGATATTGAATATAATTCAATTGAAGTATACATTTCATTTCTGAGAAAAAAGCTTAAAGCTATCAATTCAAATGTTCATATCATTACTGTCCGCAGCATTGGATATACAATTAAGGAGCAGAAAAATGGATAAAGAAATAAAACGTCTTAGGAAGAAGTTTTTTATTCTTTCAACTTCAATTTCGTTTGTTATTCTTTTTGTAATGCTGCTGATTTTAAATCTTTTTATGCAGATTTCATATCATAGTGAATTTAAAACCGCAGACGAGATGATAAAACAGACCGCTTATTCCAATATGCCAGATATTGATAAAGAAATAATTTATTTAAAAAATACTGATACAAACGATATCGGCGATCATATTATTCCATATAATCCAAGAACAATTAAAAATATTACGCTCAACGGCGAAATAACTTGTACTGATACAAGCGCTGAATGGTATTGTGCTGGCGGAGGAATTTACTTTGAATTGACCGATGAGCTGGGTAATTCAAAATTAATTCACAAAGAATACAAATTTAATCAGGGCAATACAAAAATAACAGTTGATTTTACGGATAACTCTGATTTTATCTGTAATGAGCAGCCGGTTGCTACGGATATAACAAAAGTGTCGCAGGATAGATTCCTGATTTCTATTGTCTGGTGGACAATGTCAAGCGCTTCAGAAAGTACAAATAACCCTGATGTTAAACTAAATATTGACAGTATAGAAATACAATACAATGAAGATGCTTCTGCTGCATCAGCACAGAATTATAAGGTTAAAATTTGTGACTTTAATGATATTTATCCTTCAGGGATACCTCAGATTTTAAATAATTTCAGATGCTTCTATTTTATAACGGATAAAAACAATAACCTCGTAGAAATTAATAAAGGCAATATTTCTCAAAAAATATCAGAAGCTGATGCAATTTCTTTTTTACAAAGAACTGACAAATCTGATTTTATTGTCAATAATATAAGCTACAATCATGACGTTACAGAAACTGATAAATTCAGGATTCACATATTTATACACAGTACACAGGCTGAAAAAAACATTCGTCAATTATTATTAGTGTCAATTCTATCCGGCGTTATAATATTTATTTTAATACTAGTGATTGTATATATAATATCAGGTAAAGCAGTAAAACCAATAAGCGAAAATTATAGAAGACAGAAAGAATTTATTTCAAATGCTAGCCACGAGCTTAAAACTCCGATTACCGTAATTACAGCAACTGCAGAACTTATGGAAAAGAAAATCGGTTCAAACAGATTTACAAGCTGCATTAAGGTTCAGTCTCAGAAAATGGGCAGACTTGTAAATGAAATGCTAACTCTTTCAAAACTTTCAAATCAAGAAAAAAAACCTGACGATTTTAAGCAATTTGATATAAGCAAGGTTATAGAAAATACAACATTATATTTTGAAAGCAGAGCCTTTGAAGAAAAGAAAGAAATAATATCTGATATACAAAATAATATAAGATTTATCGGCAATCCGGATAAAATAGACGAACTTACAGGAATTTTACTTGATAATGCACTTAAATATTCAGATGAAGAATCTAAGATAAAGCTTTATTTACGGTTAGAAAAAGGTATAATTATACTGACTTGTCAAAATCAATGCAAAAATTTCAATACAGATAATATTCCGCATTTGTTTGAACGTTTTTACCGTGCTGATAAATCGCACTCAAAAGAAAAAGAAGGCTTCGGACTCGGACTTTCAATCGCAAAAGAAATTGTATTGCTTCATAATGGCAGTATTTCTGTTAATTATAAAAATGATGTTATTTCCTTTACTGTAAAATTTTCCATATAAATTAATGACAGCGGACACGTTAATAGTATCCACTTAAAAATATAGCTGCTGAATAACTTTTTTTAAATAGGAAATACTAAATAGAAAATTAAGGAGGAATATTTCAGTTGTTGCAAAAAAACTATTTTAAAGGCTGGTACTTCAAATGTATTAACGATGATCATACAATTGCATTTATTCCGGCATTTCATCGAAGCAATCAGGAAGAAACTGCGTCATTGCAGATAATTACAAACTCTTCTGCTTTTAACATATATTTCGATTCTCTGAAATTTCAAGATAAACAATTATCCGTCAAAATTGGCGAAAACCAATTTTCCGAAAAAGGAATTAACATCAATATTTATACAAAAGACATTATAATACAGGGAAATCTGAATTTCAGTCATCTTTCACCAATCAAGTATGATATTATGGGACCATTTCAATTTATACCATTCATGCAATGCCGACATAGTGTTTACAGTATGAGACATCGAATTGACGGACAAATCAATGTTAATGGACAACTATTGATTTTTAAAAATAGTATGGGATATATTGAAGGAGACTGCGGCCGTTCATTTCCAAATAGATATATTTGGACACAATGTCCCTTCAGCAATGGTTCGCTTATGCTATCCGTTGCGGATATTCCCATATTAGGGGGACATTTTACAGGAATAATCGGTGTCATAATGATGAATAGAAGGGAATATCGCATTGCTACTTATCTTGGTGCAAAAATAAAACGAATAAGCAAAAATTCCGTCACTGTAAAGCAAGGAGATTATGAGCTGAATACAGTATTAATTGAAAAAAATGCTCAGCCGCTTTATGCACCCGATTATGGAAAAATGAGCCGAACAATTCATGAAAGCGCTTCCTGCACAGCATATTATAAATTTACATTTAAAGGTAAAAAACTATGTGAATTTACAAGTAACAGGGCAAGCTTTGAATTTGAATATAATTTGAAGAATTTATAAATATAATGATAATTCTATACCAACTACTTATTTATGCATGGATTTATTAACAAAAAATTAATATATTATTTAAAAGTTATCTATTTTATTTTTTTAAATTTATGGTATAATTTTAAAGTGATAGAACAAAAGAGAAAAAGAAAAAACACTTGAACAAAGAAAGGAGCTGGAGGAATTCCGGCTTTTTTCTTATTATATTACAAAGCCATTCAAAATTGAATGGCTTTTTCTTTTTGGAAAATCTATATGCCTAACAAAGCTTTTGGTTAAATAAAATTTAATAAATATCAGTGCTGATTCTTTGGTTTCAAAGCAACTAAAAAAGTAAATTCTATTTATACAAAAAACCACGATATTTCAAATGAAATATCGTGGTTTAATTTTAATAGTACTTTGTGATATTATAAATTATTTCTGAGGACCCAAATCTGATTCTTCAATAATCTGAAGAACACAATTAATAATTGCTACTGAATCCTTCGTATCAATAGTTGTATCATATACACAATTTGCATTTTCCATAGCTACATCTGACTTAAGAGGATATGCGATATTGTTTAACAGGTATTTATTTAAAGTAACAATATCACTAGAATCAACAAAACCATCTACATTAACGTCACCGTATTTAACTTCATCCAAATCACCTGTAAAGCTTGGAACAGTAACACCTGTACTTTCTGTTGTATCATCTGTTGTACCTACTTCAGTAACAGTAACATTGACTGTTGCAGTCTTATCACCAAATGTTACAGTAATTGTAGCCGTACCTTCACCAACACCAGTAATAGTACCGTTAGCGTCAACTGTCACAACAGAATCATCACTTGATTCAAATGTAGCATCAACTGCTGAACCATTAACTGTTGGCTTTAATGTTTCAGTTTCACCAACTTCAATTTCAACCTTAGAAGGTGTTACAACAAGTTTATCTTCATCTGAATCTGAAACGTTAGGAGCCTCATCCTGAAGGAATGAAACAACCCAAGCAAATGGAGCATTCCAGTTGATTGTAACTTCGTTAACAGACCAAGCTTCAATTGAGTCAACATAGCAACGTTCTGAAGCCAATGTGCCTCTCTTAAATCCAAGAGCCTGAATATATGGATCCTGAAGACCAGCGCCAGGACCACCTGACATTACACCATCCGGAGCAACTGGAAGTGTTGAATCAAGTTCATTAGACCAATATCTGTGGTGAGGTCTGCTGATATGATAGCTACCATAACCAGTTACATAGGAAACTGACAGTGGGTTACGTCCAAGAACATAGTCCATAGCAGTAGAAACACCGTCAATATGCTTCTTATCACCAGTAATATCATAAGCATAAGCCATTACTATTGCATTATTAACAGCAAATGAGTTCGAACCCCATTCAAAACCGTTAACTACTTCATCACCAATATTTACTGAATCTGTAAATGTAGTACCCTGATATGGAATACCATAACCCTGTTCTTCTTCCTTAGCAATATAAAGTTCAGAAGCATCAACAATTGAATTTTTAACCTTGTTTAATTCATCACTAGTAATTGTATCGCCGTTCAAATACAGTGAAAGTGAACCGAGTGAAGCAGTATTGCCCCAGTTAAATGAACCGAAAGAACCGTTATTTTCACCGCCCTCTAGAGTTGAGAGAACCGTAAATGCATCGCCATAATCCTTAATATCTTTGTAATAAGAATCTCCATCTTTACCAAGAGCCTTAGAAGCTGTATAAAGTTCACAAGCTGCCCAGTAAGCGTCATCCTTAACGTTATCATCACCGTAAGCACCGCCGCCTATAGCCTGATCCATAGGAGCGTACAATGGCTGACCATTACCATCTTCTCCAGCCTTTGACTTATCATATTCATAATAATGTTCTTTATAAGCTGCATAACTAGCTACAGCTGCATCGTAATATTCCTGTGCCTTCGCAGAATCAATATCCTGCCACAGACGAGCTGCCTGTGCAGCACAAGCTACGAAGTTCAGTGTTGCTGCAAACGTCGGAGGTTTAACAATACGCTTTGTTTCCCAGCCGCCTTGATCCTTAGGACCATCGTAATTCCAAGGTCTTGTAGCAAGACCGGTCCACTTATGGTCATGAAGCTTATGATATACAAGACCTGCATATTTACCCCATGTAGGTTCATTAGGCTGTACAACCATTTCCATCATCCAGTCAAGTTCAACTGCTGCTTCATCAAGAATATCAGGAACATTATTGCCTGTTTCAGGAATCACAACTGTACCATTACCATCAGCAAATTTATCAGCATTTTCTTCTGCTACTGCTCTTTCATACATATTCTGGAGAGTCCATACAGAAATACCACCGTTAACTACATATTTACCATGGTCACCGGCATCGTACCAACCGCCTGTAGCAGTAATATCAGAACTCTTATATGTTCCAGTAGCTTCATCAGCAGACTTATAAGATTTTATCCACTTTGTTTGAACGGCAGCTGTATCAGTTTTATGACCGCCTATATGAGCCAGTGAAGATTTATCACCTGATGTAATATATTTTTCTTCAATATCAATACCTGAACGGTTCTGATAATAATAGTTCATAGCATTTGTCAGCATATTGTGACCGGATTCACTATAAATATCATCACCAATCTTGAATGGGAAGCTTACATAATCGCCGCACTTGAGATAATATTCACCTGCTGTTGTAAAATCAGAGAAATCAAGAGTATGTACGTTGTCTCCGGAATCAGCATCCAAACCGCCCGGAACTGTATTGCCTTTATATACTGACTTTCCAGTAGCATTATCAATAAGATCAAATTCCAAAGCCGAGTCGCCAAGCTCAATTGATGTAGATCCGTGAATTTTATCACCCTTATTATCACCTAATGTAGCAACCTTAGCAAGCTTTGTAAAATAACCAACCTGGTTTACGGAGATATAGTTATTTTCCAGACCGCTGTTATCACGATTCATAACGCCCAAAGCGCTTAAATTGTCCTGACCGCCTTTCCAGTCGCCTTCAGAGCCTGTTGTATCTTCAATTGACATATTATCAAACCAAATCTCGTCACCGGATTGTGTACAAGGAGTAGGCTGATTTGCGCCAGCACCGCCGTAATGGAATGCCCATTCAACACCTTCTAAGTTTTGAGGACAAGTCCAAGTAGAATCAAACTTTTGCCACTCTGTACTATTAATTGTTATAATTGGATTCCAAGTACCGCCGCCGTGAGGACCTGCATTGTTATTATTCCAGTATTCCTCATCACCTTTAATATTACCGATCTTAGTGTTTATCTGAATACCGGGACGAGAAACCTTAACTTCCCAATGAATCTTATATGTATGACCTGCTTTAAAAGTCAGATTTCTGTGTCTGAACTGAAGATCCCATCTGGATTCACCGCCAGCTGCTGCACCGCCCGGTTCTTTAACAGTAACATGGAATGTTCCGTCACTAGTCAACTCAAATGTCTGCTTAGCCGGGTTAGTTTCACAAGTGTGCCAAGGCAAAGCCTTATAAGTAAAATCATTTTCACCAAGTACCTGTCCGGCAGAAACGCTCATAGGCGCAATTGTTGCAACTGTTGTTGTCAACATTGCAGCAGCCATAAGACTTGCAGTAACTGCCTTTGTAATTTTGTTATGCATTGCATACCCTCCCTAAAAATTAAACAAAAATTTCTGCGATTTCTCGCTCTTTTGTGTATTATTGTATATTTTGTTCAATATACAACAATTTTTAATGAGTCAGTCAAAAACTCATTTTAATCAAAATTAATGTAAACCTATACTCCTCACAAGTTATACAATAAATTTTCATGTTTATTATAATACATCTACACAATCTTGTAAATAGTTTTTTGTAAATTTTGTCATAATGTATGAAAGTCATGAATTGTTTTTGTTTATTTTAACAATAAATTAATACCAAAAGTTTATTTAATTATTTTTCTAACATTTCGGTTACAATTTCTTTTACAATACCAGGATTTGCCTTTCCTTTTGAAGCCTTCATACACTGTCCGACAAGATAACCCAACGCATTTGTTTTACCGTTTTTGTAATCATTTATAGATTTTTCATTGTTTGCAAAAACTTCCTTAACAAGATTTTTAATAAAATCAGTATCGGAATTCTGTGCCAGTCCCTTTGATTCAATTATAGAATCCACATCTCCGCCGTTTTTCATAATCTCATCAAACACTGTTTTTCCGGCAGAATTGGAAATAACACCCTTTTCAATTTTTTCTACTAAAGCGCAAAGATTTTCGGCATTTAAGTTTGTTTCAGAAATAATCTTACCGGTTTCATTAATATATTTTGAGATATCGCTTAATATCCAATTACTGATATTCTTCGGCTTACATATACCCAATAAATTACATTTATCAAATAAAGATGATTTTTCCATGTCCTCGGAAATAAGAGTAGCGTCAATTTGTGAAAGACCATAATCTCTCACATATCTTTTAATTTTTGCGTTTGGAAGCTCGGGTAAAGATTCCTTCAAATCATTTACCATTTTTTCATCTACTGAAATAGTAAGCAAGTCAGGTTCCGGAAAATACCTATAATCCTGAGCGTCCTCTTTAGAACGCATAGGGAAACTCATTCCCTTAGAATCGTCCCATCTTCTTGTTTCCTGAATTACCTTCTCCCCTTTTTCCAGCAGTTCGATCTGTCTTTTTGCCTCATATTCAATACCTCTGACTGCTGCACTGAAACTATTTACATTCTTCATTTCAGATCTTGTACCAAATTCGCTTGAACCCTTTTCCATAACAGAAACATTCACATCACATCTAATTGAACCCTCCTGCATTTTACAGTCAGATATGCCAATATACTGCAATATTGACTTAATAGTTTCCAGATAAGCCTTAGCTTCTGCCGAGCTTCTTATATCAGGTTCCGAAACGATTTCAATAAGAGGTACACCGCATCTGTTCAGGTCAACAAGCGAGCCTGCAAACGATTCGTCATGTAATAATTTTCCGGCGTCTTCTTCAATATGGATTCTCGTAATTCCAACTGTTTTCATTTTTCCGTCTACCATAAATTCAAGGCTTCCGTGTTCACAAAGAGGAATATCAGCCTGAGAAATCTGGTATGCCTTAGGAAGATCTGGATAAAAATAATTTTTTCTGTCCTGTCTGCACAGAGTATTAATAGTACAGTTGAGAGCATGTCCCATTTTTATTGCATACTCAACCACCTTTTCATTTAAGGTCGGCAGTGTTCCGGGCATTCCCATGCAGATAGGGCAAACCTGAGTATTCACTTCAAGTCCGAATGCATTTTTACAGTCGCAGAAAATTTTAGATTCCGTATTCAGTTCTGCATGAACCTCAAGACCTACAACTATTTCGTAATCCTTCATTGTTTTTCCTCCTTAAAGTGCTTTTGACAGAACGTCAAATCCGCCGCAGATTTTTTCATAAGTATAAGCTGTATTCAGAAGCGTCTGCTCGCTGAACTTGTCCCCGATAAGTTGAAGTCCCATAGGCATTCCTGCACTGTCTTTACCGCATGGGAGACTAATTGCAGGAAGTCCGGCAATATTTACCGTTACTGTACACACATCATTGTAATACATTTTAATAGGGTCGCCTATATTTTCACCGATTTTAAAAGCTGATGCCGGAACTGTAGGCGTAGCAATAATGTCACATTCTTTAAAAGCATTGGAAAATTCTTGAGAAATCTGATTTTGAACTCTTTTTGCTTTTTTATAGTAAGCGTCAAAGTATCCGGAACTCAAAACAAAAGTACCAAGCATGATTCTTCGTTTAACTTCGTCACCGAATCCTTCACTTCTTGTCTTTTCATACATATCAACCAAACCGTCATATTCAGATGTTCTGTAGCCATACTTTACACCGTCGAATCTTGCAAGATTTGATGAAGCCTCTGCTGACGCAATAATATAGTATGTGTTAATTGCATATTCTGTACTCGGCAAAGAAATTTCCTTTATAACTGCACCCTGTAATTCAAATTCTTTAACGGCTTTCATTACCGATTCCTTTACCTGAGAATCAATTCCCTCACCGAAATACTCTTTAGGTATACCTATTTTTAGACCTTTTGCATTTTCTTTAAGTGCAGCCGCATAGTCAGGATATTCAATATTTTTAGAAGTTGCGTCGTATCTGTCATGACCGCAGATAAGGCTCTGAAGCATTGCCACATCTTTAACGGATTTACCCAGAGGTCCTATCTGATCCAATGAGGAAGCAAACGCTACTAACCCATATCTGGAAACGCTGCCATAAGTAGGTTTCATTCCCACAACACCGCAAAGTGCAGCAGGCTGACGTATAGAACCACCTGTATCTGAACCAAGTGTAAGTATTGCCTCACCGGCAGCAACAGCGGCAGCGGAACCGCCTGACGAACCGCCCGGAACACATTCTGTATTATAAGGATTTCTTGTCAGATGCATATAGGACGTTTCTGTAGAAGAACCCATTGCAAATTCGTCCATATTCATTTTACCAATAACTGTCATTCCGGCATTATTTATCTTATTCATTACAGTAGCATCAAAAGGAGGAACGTAATTCTCAAGCATTTTTGAAGAACAAGTCGTCCTGATTCCTTTTGTAGAAATATTATCTTTAATTCCTATAGGAATACCTGCAAGCGGATGAAGCTTTTCTCCCGCTGCCATTGCTTTATCAATTTTCTTTGCATTTTCCTTTGCAGATTCTTCCGCTACAGTTACATAAGCACCAATTTTATTTTCAGTTTCATTTATTCTTGCTAATACATCATTGCATAATTCCACAGCGCTGCATTCTTTATTTTTAAGCATTTCTGACAGCTCTGAAGCTGTTTTTTCATATAATCTCATTGTAAACTCCTTTATTCAACAGTTTTCGGAACTACCAGACAGCCTGCCTGAACCTCCGGTGCATTTTTCAGCAGTTCTTCACGTTTGAATTTATCAGTAACCGCTTTATCTTCCCTTAAAGTCATAGTATCCTTAGGGTTCAGATCAAGCGTGCCCTCAACATCAGGCAGTCTGTCGACCATGTTAACAATAGATTCCATATCCTTTTCAAATTTTTCAAGCTTATCATCTTCTATTCTCAAGCGTGACAGCTTCGCAATATGTTTAATGTCAATTTTCATATCTACCATCCTTTTACATTGATATATTAATAAGCTCTTGTTCGCTTATAATTTCTATTCCCAATTCCTGTGCCTTCACAAGCTTGCTTCCAGCGTCTTCTCCCGCAACAACATAATCAGTTTTCTTTGAAACAGATGAGGAAACCTTTCCGCCAAGCTTTTCAATTAAGGACTGAGCCTCTTTTCTTTTCATAGTCGGCAAAGTACCTGTAAGAACGAAAGTCTTACCCTTGAATCTTCCGTCTCCTCCGGATACGGAAGATCTATAAATCATATTTACTCCGTATTCTCTCAATCTATTGACAAGTTCAATCCTATGAGTTTCTTTAAAAGCCTTAACCACATTTTCTGCCATAACGTTTCCGAACCCGTCTATTTCTGATATTTCTTTAGCGTCTGCATTCATAATAGAATCAATATTACCGAATTTTTCACATAAAAGCCTTGCAGCCTTTACTCCTATATTCCGTATACCAAGTGCAAACAAAAGACGGTCAAGATTATTACTTTTTGAATTTTCAATTGCTTTAAGAAGATTTTTAGCAGACTTTTCTGCAAATCTCTCCAAAGATTCAAGCTGATCATATTCAATACAGTATAAATCTGCTACCGACTTAATAAGTTCTTTTTCCAAAAGAACCTGTACAATAGCAGGTCCGAGACCGTCAATATTCATAGCATCCTTTGAAGCAAAGTGAATAATATTTTTTAAAAGCTGTGCCGGACAGTCAGTATTAGGACATCGCAGCACACTTTCATCTTCATATCTGACCGCAGACGTTCCGCAAACAGGACATTCCGAAGGAAGTGAAAACCTCATAGAATTCTCATCATGACATACAGTTTTAATAACCTCCGGAATAATTTCTCCGGCTTTTCTTACCAATATAGTATCTCCGATTCTGATATCTCTTTCATCAATAAACTGCTGATTGTGCAGTACTGCTCTGGAAACACTTGTCCCAGCCAGATTTACCGGTTCAAAAACAGCCACTGGCGTTATTGCGCCTGTTCTTCCAACATTTACCTCAATATCAAGAAGCTTTGTTTCTTTTTCTTCCGGAGGAAATTTATAAGCGATTGCCCATTTCGGTACTTTTGCAGTAGATCCCATTATTTCCCTCTGTTCAAAATTATTGACTTTAATTACAACACCGTCAATATCAAAAGAGTAATTATTCCTGCTTTCACCGATTTTATTTATTTCAGCAATAATTTCTTCATAATTTCTGCATTCAATATAACTTGGTATAACCTTAAACCCCAAAGATTTCATATAGTCCAGTGATTCTTTATGAGATAATATATTTTTACCTTCAATTTGCTGTAAATTAAATACAAAAATATCAAGTTTTCTTTGTGCAGTAATTTTAGAATCTTTTTGGCGAAGAGAGCCTGCGGCTGCATTTCTTGGGTTTTTAAAAGGTTGTTCATCATTCAGTTCCTGTTTTTCTATAAGCTCAGTAAAGCTTTTACGGGGCATATAAACTTCACCCCTAACCTCTATTAATGGAACTGATTCATTCAGGATAAGCGGTATTGACTTTATAGTTTTAAGATTATTTGTTACATTTTCTCCCTCAAAACCATTTCCACGGGTTGAACCGATTTTCATCTCTCCGTTTACATACTCCAATGATACAGATAAGCCGTCAATTTTAGGTTCGACAACAAATACAGGAGCATCAAGCTGTTCAAAGCATTTTTCAATAAAGTTTCTCACTTCATCAAAAGAAAAAACATCCTGAAGGCTTCCCATCTGTACCTTGTGCTCAACTTTTTCAAATGTGTTAAGAGCCTCTCCCCCCACACGCTTTGTAGGAGAATTTTCAAAAGCAAATTCAGGATATTCATTCTCAAGCTTTTTCAGTTCCTGCATCATCATATCATATTCATAATCCGAAATCACAGGATTATCCATCACATAATAATTTTTATTATGTCTTTCAATTTCCGCAGACAATTTTTTTATTTTATCAAGTATTTCCGAACTATTCATAATCTCTCCGTTTTTTACTAACTTTACAATAAATACATTGTTTATTATACCACGATTATGCAATATTTTCAACTTATTTTTTCAAATTAAAGCTCGTATTATGTATTTTAGGATATATTTTCTCCTATGATTCCGTCAGGTACTTCTCCGATAATTACAGATTCAGCTAAAATACAATTTAATTGTACGCTGGTATTACAGCTTCCTGAAGGAAACACAGCTGTAATATCAGCCGTAATATTCATAGAAATTTTATGACACGACTGATTAATTCCGGCAGAAGTTAACTCACTGTTCAGCGCCGACGATACTGATCCGGACGGAAGAAATTTTATTTCAATTTCCGGACCCCGTCCGCTGAACAAATATGAACCGCTGACAGTCCCCAATGGTATTTTAATTTTATTTTTGCTGTTATTTAATAATTGACGGTTAATATCGGATATAATCTGTGTTTGAAGAATATTTAATTTATCAGTTTTAACCTTTACTGAAGACAGTTTATTATCTGCGTCATAAAGTTCATAAACTAAATCTGAATATTCTGTGTTATTATCATTAAGCGTCTTGCTGACGCTTTTATTTATAATTTCTGACACAGATATATTACAGTAATATATACTTATCTGTTCTATCTTGTTCTTTATTTTAATGTCAATACAAATTACTGTTATTATTATAATAGCCGTAAATACTGCGGCAATAAATATTTTTCTTTTATTTAATTTCTTTCTTGATCTCATTTTCTACACATACCTCTTTTATAATTTAACGGACGGTCTTATGACCGTCCCGATAAAATTATATATCCTGACAACCGCAGTCATCCTGACTGATACTGCGTTCTGCCGGATAAGTACATCCGCAATTATTATTATTTTCAAGTTTTGAAGGTGAAAATTCCTCTACCGGAAATTTAATTTTATCAAATATTTCACACGGACTTGCCATATCTGCACAGCATTCCTTTTGAGGTATTGTATAATTGTAAGTTGGTACCATTATGGTAACCGGTCTAGTCAATTCAACAACATAGAATAAACCCAACGTCAAGACAACATCTCTCTGAGGTCTTGGAGGAGGCAACTGAAATTCGCTGCTTTCACTGCATCCGCAATCACAGTGCTGACATCCCTTAACAATTTTAGCTTCAAGTACGATCGGCGAAACAACCTGAACAGCGGCAGACGGCGGATTAATAGTGTTGCAGCAGCTTCCTGTGGTTCCTATTGATGTACCGTCGCTGTAAAATGTTTTAGAGTTTGTTTCACTGCCATAAAGTATGCAGTTTTTGCTGACTGTTGCCGTACCGGTAAGAATAACGGGATCACCACAGGCTTTTTCATAACCTAAAAGCTGAACGTCCAGTGAAAAGGTCAAATCAACCGAAAAGAATCCCTTATTAAACGGTATTTCTTCAACATTCATACATACGTCTGAAACTGTTATACATCTTGATTTAACTATTGCTATTTCCGGCGGAAGTTTACAGTCAAGATTAACCTGAACGCCGGTAACGCAGTCTTTGTCACTGCAACTGTCAAATACTCTGTTAACTTTAATTGGAACAGCGTCACAGTCGTTAAAATGACGAGTATATTCGCTCATAAAAAAAGTCCTCCTATTATATACTAAAGTTTCAAAATTTTTTGAACACTTCTATATATAATATTCAGACTTGAAACGAATTGTTACAAAATCAAGTATTTTTATCAACCTGATGAAATTTTTTTAAGTTTCCGATCTTTTCATTTCGTTCTTCCAGAACCTTTTCTACCTCTGACCATTCAAGTCCTTGATTTGCACAAAGCACCATTACATGATACAGTAAATCATTTATTTCATTTTTCAGTTCATCATTATCTTTATTTTTAGCTGCAATTATTGTTTCAGAAGCTTCTTCACCGATCTTCTTGCAGATTTTATCTACACCTTTTTCAAAAAGATAGCAGGTATAAGAATTTTCCCGAGCAGTACCATTTTCATAATCTTTTTTTCTCTGCTTGATTACTTCAAAAATTTCTTCATAAACTGTCATTTTTATTCTCCCTCATAAATATTATTAAAAAAACAACTGTATTCTCCGGTATGACAGGCAACGCCCGTCTGTTTAACATTTACAAGCAGTGTATCATCATCACAATCGCTGTAAATGCTTACTATTTTTTGCAAATGACCTGATGTTGCGCCTTTATTCCACAGTTCCTGCCTTGAACGGCTCCAGAACCATGTGTATCCTGTCTCCAAAGTTTTTCTAAGACTTTCCTCATTCATATAGGCAAGCATAAGAACAGTTTTAGTATCTGCCTCATATACAATTGCCGGTATCAGTTCGCTCTTGACAAAATATTTGTCAAGGTTATTTAAATTCACTTTTATTTTTTCCATTGTAAATTGCCTTTCTATTTATCTCACAATAATTCCTTTGCTTCTGCAATAATCCTTAACCTCGCCAACAGTGAGTTCCTTAAAATGGAAAAGCGAAGCGGCAAGTGCGGCAGTAGCACCGGTTTTTTCAAACACCTCTGAAAAATCATCAATTTTTCCGGCGCCGCCGCTTGCTATCACCGGAATATTTACAGCGCTGCAAACAGCGTCAAGCATTGGAATATCAAATCCGGCTTTAGTTCCGTCGGCATCAATGGAATTAAGGCATATTTCCCCCGCACCAAGCTGTTCGATTTGCTTTACCCAATCTATAAGGTCAAGCTTCATATCAACACGACCGCCGTTTATAAAGACAGTCCATTTTTTATCGGAAATTCTTTTTGCATCGATACCAACGCATATGCACTGGCTTCCAAAAATATCAGCCCCGTCTTTTATTAACTGCGGATTCTGTACAGCCTGTGAATTTACAGAAACCTTATCTGCACCTGCCCTTAACGCATCACGGATATCATCAACCGTTTTAATTCCTCCGCCCACTGTAAGCGGTACAAATACTTTTTTAGCAGTTTCTCTTACAACGTCAAGGAAAACACCTCTGCCTTCAAATGAAGCTGTTATGTCATAAAATACTATTTCATCAGCGCCCTGTTTATTATATTCCTCAGCAGATAAAACCGGATCGCCTACATCTTTAATTCCTTCAAAATTTACTCCCTTGACTACCTTTCCGTTTCTCACGTCAAGGCAAGGAATAATTCTCTTTGCAAGCATTTATGCTCCCTCCCCTATTTCAACAGCTTCTTTCAGATCAAGAGTACCTTTATAAATGGATTTTCCGCAAATTGTACCGTAAAGTCCGAGTTTTTTACATTCTTTTATATCTTCAATTGTATGAACTCCTCCGCTTGCAATTATTTTACACTGCCCTTTTGTTGCCTTTGAAAGCTCTGCCAACTGAATGGTATTTACGCCTGAAAGCGTACCGTCTTTAGAAATATCCGTTACGATAAAATATTTCACACCGATTTCAATCATTTTCTTTGCAAGATCTATATAATGGACGTCAGATGATTCAAGCCATCCCTCGGTTGCAACCATACCGTTTTTTGAATCAATTCCAACAGCGATTTTTTCACAGCCGAATTTATTCACTGCATCTTTTACAAGCTGAGGATTTTTCAAAGCTGCTGAACCTATTATTACTCTTGAAATTCCCATTGCAAGGTATTCCTCAATGGTTTCAAGATTCCTTATTCCTCCGCCCACTTCGACTTTCAATGAGGTTTTAGTCGCTACATCTTTATAAATCTTAGTATTTACCGGTTTTCCTTCCTTTGCGCCGTCAAGGTCTACCATATGTATCCATGAAGCGCCTGCCTTTTCAAAACCTTTTGCTGTCTCCATATAATCTGCCGCTACTTTTTCAACTGTAGAAAAATCGCCCTTAAAAAGTCTGACGCAGTTTCCGTCCTTAATATCTATTGCAGGTAAAATTATCATTTAATAAGTCCTCCGAAGTTTTTAAGAATTTTAAGACCGGTATCTCCGCTCTTTTCAGGATGAAATTGTGCTCCGTATACAGTATTTCCATCGTATACCAGTGCAGGTACTCTGCCGCCATATACGGAATATGCCGCTATATTTTTATCCTCGCACTCAGCCTTATAGGAATGAACAAAATAAACATAGCTGTTATCGTCTAGTCCTGCAAGCAATGGACAGTCGTTTAAAACCTCAAGCTTATTCCAACCCATATGAGGAATAATCAGTTCCCGTTCTTCCATTTTTCTGACGCTGCCTGGAATCAAACCCAGTCCGTCACACTCTTCAAATTCATATCCTTTTTGAAATATAAGCTGCATTCCAAGGCAAATTCCTAAAAACGGTTTTTTCTTTGACTCAGTTTTAATAGTCTCTGTTAAACCGCTTTGTTCAAGCATTTTCATAGCGCTGGGAAATGCTCCTACTCCCGGAAGTATAAGTCCGTCGGCTTTTTCAATATCTTCTTTTTTATTTGTAAGTAATGAATCAAAGCCTAAATAATCCAGTGCATTTTTTACACTGAAAATATTTCCGGCGCCATAATCAATTACAGCAATCATTTTTTACAATCCTCCCTTAGTTGAAAGCGTTTCACCGGATCCTGTTTCTTTAACAGCCATTTTCAACGCATGCGCAACAGCCTTAAAAACAGATTCACATTTGTGATGATCATTTTTGCCATATACCATATTAACATGAAGCGTTATACCTGCATTGACAGCAAATGCTCTGAAAAATTCTTTAGTAAGACATGTATCATATTCACCTATCATCTGATTAGTAAATTCACCATTAAATACCAGAAATGGTCTGTTACTTATATCCAAAGAACAAAATCCCAAAGCCTCGTCCATTGGTATATACGCCGAGCCGTAGCGTACAATACCTGATTTATCACCAAGCGCCTGAGCTAATGCCTGTCCCAGAACAATACCGGTATCTTCAACGGTATGATGACCGTCAACATACAAATCCCCTTGGCACTTTATATTCATACTTATTCCGCTGTGCACTGACAAAGCTGTCAACATATGATCAAAGAAACCGATACCTGTGCTGATATCTGCGATTCCTTTTCCGTCAATCGTAACTTCAACCGAAACTTCAGTTTCTCTGGTTTTTCTTTCAACAAGACCGTGTTTCATAATGATATCCTTTCTCAGACTTTTACAATTTCCTTCAATGCCGAAATAAGCTTTGACATTTCTTCCGGAGTGCCTACTGTGATTCGCAGATAATTATCAATTCTGGGTTTATTCCAGTAACGAACATATATTTTTTTCTTTTTTAATTCTTCGAATATATATTTTGCCTTAACACTATTATGCTTAACAAACAAAAAATTACTTTTTGAATCGGTAAATTCAAATCCCAATTCGGCAAGAGCAGTTTTAGTTTTTTCCCTTGTATTAATTATCAATTCAACAGTATTTTTAAAATATTTTTCATCTCTTACTGATTCTGCACCGCATATTTGTGACAACTGATTCATAGTATAGGAATTTACAGAAAACTTTACATCGTTAAGATACTTAATAAGCTTAGAATTTCCCATAGCAAATCCAATTCTCATGCCTGCCATTGATCTGGACTTTGAAAACGTCTGAATAACAAGAAGATTTTCATACTTATCAATTAATTTTAGACAGCTTTCACCGCCAAAATCAATGTAAGCTTCATCAATCATTACAATTGAATTCGGATTTGCTTTAATGATATCTTCTATCATTTCCACACTTTCCAATACGCCTGTGGGAGCATTGGGATTAGGAAAAATAATACCGCCGTTTTCTGATTTATAATTATTGGGATTAATTCTAAAATTGTTATCTAAGGGAATACGCTTATACGGAATTCTGTGAACTTCTGCCCATACGTCATAAAAGGAATAGGTTATATCAGGAAATAAAATAGGTTTATCTGAATTAAAAAATGTCATAAAAGCCATAGATATTACATCATCTGATCCAACACCTACAAATATCTGAGATTTATCAAGATCATATTTCTTTGCAAGTTCAGATACTAGTACATCGGCATTTGTATCCGGATATAAACGCATTTTGCCTATATCAAAGCTATCTAACACCTGTCTTATACCCGGACACGGCGGATAAGGATTTTCATTTGTATTAAGCTTTATGATATCATTTTCTTTTGGCTGCTCGCCCGGTACATAAGGTTCAACACGTCTTATATTATTTTCCCAGCTCATATTTATCTCCGTTCTGCCGAATCAGGCTTTTTCATTTTAAACTCTTATCAAAGCTTATTCAAATCTTACTTTTATCGCATTTGCATGTGCGGTAAGACCTTCCTTTTCTGCAATCAATACTATATCATCTTTGGCTTCACGCAAAGCTTCTTCCGTATAATAAATATAACTGGAACGTTTTACAAAGCTATAAACAGAAAGCGGAGAGAAGAATCGTGCTGTACCGCTTGTAGGCAAAACATGATTAGGACCTGCATAATAATCTCCCAATGGTTCTGATGCATACTGACCCAGAAATACAGAACCTGCATTGTCAAGCTTACCTATATACTCTGTTGGATTTTTCATAAGTACTTCAAGGTGCTCCGGAGCTATTGCATTTGCAAGCTCAACAGCACAGTGAGGACAATCACATATAATAATCATTCCATAATCATCAAGAGACTTTTCAATTATATCTTTTCTGGACAGATATTGCATCTGTCTTTCAATTTCAGCAATAGTTTTATCTGCAATTTCTTCACTTGTTGTAAGAAGAATTGAAGAAGCAAGCTTGTCATGTTCAGCCTGAGACATAAGATCAGCTGCAATAAATTTAGGATCAGCAGTTTCGTCTGCCATAACAAGTATTTCACTTGGTCCGGCAATCATATCAATATCAACCTGACCGTAAAGAAGCTTCTTGGCAGTAGCAACATAAATATTTCCCGGACCTACAATCTTATCAACCTTAGGAATTGATTCTGTACCGTAAGCCAAAGCTGCCACAGCCTGAGCGCCACCTGTAAGGAAAATTCTGTCTACTCCGCAGACAGCTGCCGCAACCAGAATATCTTTATTGGGAGTGCCGTCCTTTAAAGGCGGAGTAACCATAATAATTTCTTTTACTCCGGCAATCTTTGCAGGTATAGCATTCATAATAACGCTTGATGGGTAAGCAGCCGTACCTCCCGGTACATAAAGACCCACTCTTTCAAGTCCTCGTACTCTCTGACCAAGCATTACACCGTTGTCCTTTGAGTGCATAAAACCGTTTTCCCTCTGACGATTATGAAAATCTGCAACATTCTCCATGGAGTTCAAAAGTGCATTAACAAAATCTTCATCTGCTTCTTCCAGAGCGTCATTTATGACATCCTGCGGTACTTCATAATATTCCGGCAGACTGCCGTCAAATTTCAGCGTGTAATCGTTTACGGCCTTGTCGCCGTTTTCCTTTACATTTTCAATTATTTCGCTTACTACCTGCTCCACCTTTTTATTAGTTTCACCGCTTCTTTTTTTCAGGTTTTTAAGAAATTCAATTTCATCTTTTCCGTTTGCATAAATTTTACTTATCATTTAAATTCTCCTCAATAATACTGATCAAATCTTCTATTTCCTTCTGACGAAGCTTTAAGCTTACGGTATTTACAATCAGTCTTGCTGAAATAGAAACGATATCTTCAATAACTTCCAATCCATTTTCCTTAAGAGTCGTACCTGTTTCTACAATGTCAACAATTCCGTTTGAGAGTTCCAACAATGGTGCAAGTTCAACCGAACCTTCAATTTTTACTATGTCTATATCCATGCCCTTACTTTCAAAAAAGTTTCTTGCAACATTCGGATACTTTGTAGCTATTGTTTTTACTCCGTATCCTTCATAAAAATCAGTGCCTTTTTTAGCAGCAAGTGCAAATTTGCATCTGCCGAATCCCAAATCAACCAATTCAAAAAATTTACCGCTCATTTCAATAATTGTATCTTTTCCCACTACACCCATATCGCACACGCCGTGTTCAACATAAGTAATAACATCGTTTGCTTTGGCAAGTACAACTTCAATATTAGCATTCTTTATCGGAAGAATTAATTTTCTTCCCTTATCTCTTACGGCAGTACAGTCAAAGCCTGATTTTTCCAGAAGGTTTAACGTATCCTTTTCTAACCTTCCTTTTGTAAGAGCTATTCTCAATGGTTTTGACATTTATTTTACCTCCGTTACTGTTTTACCGACAGATATTATATTTCCAATATTTTTTTCTTCTGAATATTTTTTTGTTTCTTCTATTGTATTAAACAAGGATATTTCAACTTTTTTATTTTCTTTTCTTAAATCACATGAAATTTTCAGTGCTTGCATTTCATATCCTGTTTCGGCAAATACAATTGTATCAACAACAGAAGCTTCAGCAGAATTATGCTTCATTTCAACTTTTGTAACTGCGTCAACATTCACGGCAAATCCCGTTGCAGGAACGTCATATCCAAAATCAGCAATCAGTTTGTCATAACGTCCGCCGGACAGAACTTCTTCACCATACCCTTCAAGATATCCCTTAATTATAATGCCTGTATAATAATCAGTACGGTTTACCATTCCTAAATCCACAGTAAGGTTTCCATTACCTATAATCTGTGAAATATGATTATATAGATCCTTAAGATTGGCAAGAATAGTGTCAATTTTTTCGTCAGAAAACAATTTAGAAGCTTTTTCAAACACTTCTTCACCGCCAAAAAGTCTTGGAAGTCTTTTTAAAGCGTGTGTTATTTCATTTTTACCTATACTGTCAAGATAATCATTCAACGCCGGATAATTCTTGGTTTCAATATAATTTCTTATAATTTCTTTTTGTATATCATTAGCGTCAAGCTTATTTACAAGCTCATTAAAAAATCTTATATCACCGATTTCCAGCGAAAAGCTGCTGGAAGAACATGATGCCAGCACTTCTATTGCAGTTGAAATAACCTCCAAATCTGCCATTTTAGACGATGAACCGATAAGCTCAATTCCCGTTTGTACTACCTGTGCGCTTTTTCCCTTCAGAGACGGAGCCATATTGAATACACACTGATTATAATAAAGCCTCATAGGAAGAGTAGTATCTTTAAGTCTTGTAGCCACTATTCTGGCAATCGGAATAGTATTATCCGGTCTTAATACCAGAAGTCTGCCTTTGCAGTCTGTCAGCTTAAAAAGCTTCTCCTGAGGAAAATAAGATGAATTATGATTGAAAACGTCATAAAATTCTATGCTTGGAGTTATCAGCTCGGAGTATCCCATGCTGTTAAAAATTTTATGAATTTTATCTTCTATTGATTGTCTGATTATACATTCTTCAAAAAGAAGGTCTTTTGTACCTTCCGGAGTAATTAGATCATTGCTTCTCATTGGTATTTCTCCTTATTTCACTTTAGTACGCTAATATGATAACATGATAATTAAAAAAAGTCAAGTTAAAACAGAGTCATCTGACTAGTTTTAGGCAAACTGCCTAAAGCTCCCATTCTTTCAAGAGCTTCCATTGTTGTTTTTGACGCACCGCTCTTTTCCTGTAATTCTTCAATAGATATATAATCCTTTTTCTGTGCAGCTTCATATAGCTTCAATGCCGCATTTTCTCCGACGCCGGAAATGGCATTGAACGGAATGCGGATTTTCCCGTCTTCAATAAGATATTTCAACGCATGAGATTTATAAATATCAACCGGAAGAAAGTCGTATCCTCTTGACATCATTTCATTAATTATTAAAAGCAAATCATAAGTATCTTTTTCCTTTGCACTTTTTTCATTCCCCATTGCCTTTAACTGTTCAATTTTATTTCTTACTGCGTTAATACCGCTGACAACTGTTTCTATATCAAAATCAGCGCCTCTTGTAGTAAAATATGTAGAATAAAATTCAAGAGGCTTATATAATTTAAACCATCCCAATTTTATGGCCGCAATTACATACGCAGCAGCATGTGCTTTCGGGAACATATATTTAATTTTCAGACAACTGTCAATATACCACTGCGGAACATCATGCTCTTTAAGCATTTCAATAATTTCCGGAGTAAAGAACTTAGGCGCTTTGCCTTTTCGGGTAAACTCCATTATATTAAATGCCATTTTAGGTTCTACACCCTTATAGAGCAGATATGTCATAATACTGTCACGAGTACCGATAACGTCTGAAATTGTACATATATTCTGATCTATAAGATCCTTAGCGTTGCCCAGCCATACGTCTGTACCGTGTGATAATCCGGAAATCTGAAGAAAGTCGCTGAACTTAGTAGGCTTTGCATCAATAAGCATTTGGATCGTAAATCCTGTTCCCATTTCAGGAATACCCAAGCTTCCCGTCTGACAATATATTTCTTCAGGTGTTACTCCAAGAACCTCAGCAGACGTACACATTTTTATAACCTGCGGATCAGATGTCGGAACATCTTTTATTTTAATTCCTGTTATGTCCTCAAGATGCTTGTATAGGGTAGGCACAACATGTCCTAATTCATCAAGTTTAAGAATGGTATCATGAAGCGAATGGAAATCAAAATGAGTGGTAACAACATCAGATTCATCTGATTCCGCCGGATGCTGTATAGGTGTAAAATCATATACTTCATAATCCGACGGAACAACAACCATTCCTCCTGGATGTTGACCGGTTGTTCTTTTTACTCCGGTACAGCCGATAGACAGTCTGTTTTCTTCAGCCGGATTTGCAGTCTTTCCGGTTTCTTCAAGATAATGTTTGGCATAACCGAATGCGGTCTTAGACTGCACACCGCTTATAGTACCGGCTTTAAATACATTTTTCGGTCCGAACAACTCTTCGGTATACCTATGTGCGCTGCCCTGATATTCACCGGAAAAGTTCAGATCTATATCAGGCGCTTTATCACCGTCAAATCCCAAAAATGTTTCAAACGGAATATCATGTCCGTCCCGCTTCATATCCGTTCCGCATTTAGGACAGTTCTTCTGAGGCAAGTCAAAACCGGAACCGATACTTCCGTCCGTAATAAATTCACTGTACTGACATTCCGGACACACATAATGAGGAGCTAACGGATTAACCTCGGAAATACCTGCCATAGAAGCCACGAACGAAGAGCCAACCGAACCTCTTGAACCTACAAGATATCCATGTTCCTCGGAATTCCACACAAGCTTCTGCGCAATAATATACAATACTGAAAATCCATGCTTTATAATTGATTCCAGCTCTCGATTAAGTCGTTTTTCGACAATTTCAGGCAAGGGATCTCCATATATGCTTTTTGCCCTTTCATTTGTTATACGTACTAAATCTTCTTGTGCGCCGGGAAGATCCGGAGTAAACGTTCCCTTAGGAATAGGACGGATATCATTTTCGATCCAGTCGGCTATCATATTAGTATTTTCAACAACAACTTCATACGCCTTTTCTTCACCCAGATACTTAAATTCCTCAAGCATTTCATCTGTAGTACGCAGATAAAGAGGCGGCTGATTTTCGGCGTCTTTAAATCCGTTTCCGGTCATAAGGATCTTTCTGAAAATACTGTCTTCCTTATCCATAAAATGAACGTCGCATGTGGCACAAACGGGAATATTAAGTTTTTCACCCAGTTCAACAATTTTCCTATTATAATTTTCAAGTTCTTCTACTGTTTCAGCCGTACCGTTTCGAAGCATAAATTCATTATTCATAACAGGCTGAATTTCCAGATAATCATAAAATTTTGCAAGCTCTTCAATTTCCTTCTGAGGGTGTTTATCAATTATGGCTCTGAATAATTCTCCTGCTTCACAGGCGCTTCCGAAAATCAGACCTTCTCTGTGCTTTAGCAGTTCAGACTTCGGCATAAGAGGTTTTTTATAAAAATAATTCAACTGACTGTAAGAAATAAGCTTGTAAAGATTCTTTAATCCCACGCTATTTTTTACAAGTATAATCTGATGATATGATTTAAGCTTTTTAACGTCTATTTTATTAACTTTAGTATTCAGATCGCACAATTTTTCAACACTGTTATTTTTAATTAGACGTCCCATGAGTTCTATAAAAATTTTTGCCAGCATCAGTGCGTCATCACATGCACGGTGATGTTCAAATTTACCAAGCTTAAGATGCTTTGCAACCGTATCAAGCTTATGCTTTCCAAGCTCCGGAAGCATCGCGCGGCACATTACAAGACTATCAATACTAGAGTATTCATGAGAAATACTATGTCTGCGGCAGACTGCGTCAATAAATGAATTATCAAATCTTGCATTATGTGCAACCATTACCGGATTATCACCGCAAAACTCCAGAAACTGTTCTACCGCCTCCTTCTCCTTAGGCGCATTAGCGACCATGCCATCGTTTATACCGGTCAGCTCGACTATTTTTTGCGGTATTGGTTTTTCCGGATTAACCATAATATTAAAGCTGTCGACAATACGCATATTTTTTATTTTAACAGCGCCTATTTCAGTTAATCTTTCTTTTTCCACATTCAAACCGGTAGTTTCTACATCATATATTATTATTTCGTCGTTTACATCTCTGGTATCGTTCTTGTTTATTATATTAACAGGATTAATATCGTTTACAACATACGCCTCGCACCCGTATATAACCTTAAAGTCATCCAGTCCGGCCGATGCATTCATTGCGTCAGGAAATGCCTGCACTACTCCGTGATCGGTTATAGCCATTGCTTTATGACCCCATGAATGTGCCCGTTTAATCAGAGTTGCCGTATCCGTTACTGCGTCCATTGCAGACATGTTTGTATGTAAATGAAGTTCGACTCGTTTCTTTTCCGCATTATCCTGCTTTTGTTTCTTTTTAACTGAAACAATAGAAAACGGTCTTATTGTAATATCTTTAGAAAATGTATCAAATTCAATTGAACCTGATACTATAACTGTTACTCCTTTTTTCAGCTTGTCCACAGCTATTTCGTCTTTTTTCGGATCAACAAACATTTTCATTTGTATTGAACCTGTATAATCTGTAATGAAATAAGAATAAATCGTCTTACCGCTTTTAGTATTTCTGGGTTCCCCAACGTCAAAAATATCAGCCATTATTGTTACTTTTCTATCCAGTTCGGCTGTTGCAGACGCTATTGATTCAGGAGTATTTCTTATATTACGTCCCATAATAATTTCTGCCGAATCTGTAATAACTTCAAAGGGCATTTCAAGTGAAGAAATATCAGCAGAAGTATTTTTGGGAGGCTTAGGATCGGATATTTCCCTGGAGATCTGCGGTTTATTACCGAACTGTTCCTGATGCTGCGGTATTGACGCTCTTACTTCCTCCATCATTTTCTCATGCTCTGCAACATTAACATTATGCTCGCCTGTAAGTTCAACATCGATATTTAAATTAAATTCTTCCTGAATAAGCTTTGAAAATTCTCCGCTGAAATTTGATTTAACCAATAAGTCGTATCCGCCGTTTTTCAATTCTATAGAAATAAGTCCGTCAGCATATTTTACATCAGCATTATCCAGAAATCCGTTTACAACAGATAATTTTCTTTTAAGCTGTGAAATCAGATCATTATAATAATTCATTGTAAACATTTCCGGAAGGTATGTACAATAAAGATTAATTTTATCCAGATTCAGAATTTTCTCCAGATGCTTTTCAAATGATATTATATCATTATAGGGAATTAAATCCCTGAAATTTACATAAAAAGATATTTCAGTCAGATTTGCCGAATATGTTAATTTATAAATATTTCCGTTTTTTGTAATTTCGGGAATATCATTTGTATATTCACTTAAAAAATCGCCTAATCTGATTTCAGTCATTTTAATCTCCTATAATAATTCAATTTCTTTAAGCAATTCCGATACGATATTTTCTTCTGGAATTTTACGCAGTATTTCGCCCTTTTTGAACAGTACTGCGCATTTATCTCCGCCGGCTATTCCTATATCTGCTTCTTTGGCCTCTCCGGGACCGTTTACTATGCAGCCCATTACCGCAATCTTAATATCTTTATTGATATCCTTAACCGCTTCCTCTATCATACATGCTGCCTTAACAAGATCAATTCTAGTCCGTCCGCATGTAGGACATGAAATAACCTCAACACCGCTTCCCTTTCCAACAGCCTTCAAAATATCCTTTGCCGCATATATTTCCTTTATGGGGTCTCCAGTCAGTGAAACTCTTATTGTTTCTCCTATTCCGTCGCACAAAAGCGAGCCTATTCCCACAGAAGATTTTATAATGCCCATTCTTTCAGTTCCCGCCTCAGTAACGCCAAGGTGCATAGGATATCCGCACTTCAGCGCCGCAAGACGGTAGCTTTCAATCATAGTTTTAACATTTGATGATTTTATAGAAATAACAATATTTTCAAAATCAAATTTTTCAAGAAGCTTTACATGATACAGCGCGCTTTCTACCAATGCCTCAGCAGTAGGCGCCTGATATCTTTCAAGTATATGTTTTTCAAGCGAACCTGAATTTACGCCTATTCTTATAGGAATATTTTTATTTGCACATGTAACTGCAACCTGTTTCACTCTGTCAATATCTCCGATATTGCCCGGGTTTATTCTTATCTTATCTACTCCTGCATCAGCTGCGGCAAGAGCCAGCTTATAGTCAAAGTGTATGTCAGCCACAAGAGGAATATTAACCTTATCCTTTATTGCCGGGATCAGCTTTATGGCTTCCATATTCGGTATTGCAGCTCTGACAATATCGCAGCCGGCTTTTTCCAATTCAACAGCCTGATCTACACTTCCTTCAATATCGTCAGATCTTTTATTAAGCATAGACTGAATATATATTTTTTTACCATCGAGAATATAATCCTTTACTTTAACTTCTTTTACCGTTCTCATTGTATATTTACCTACCCTATCAATTTTTTTATATCACTAAAAGTAACTGCAACAATAAGCATCATTAAAAGCGCCATACCTATTAAATGAACTATTCCCTCATGTTCCGGCTTTACCGGTTTACGTCTTACTGCTTCAATAAGAAGAAACAGAAATCTTCCGCCGTCAAGTCCCGGAATAGGAAGAAGATTAAATATACCCAAATTAATAGTTATAAATATTGTAAGATTTATCAGAGTCATAAAAGATTCTCTAAATGTTTCTCCTGCATCAGCCGCATCACCTATCGCCCCAACTAATCCTACCGGTCCTGAAAGGTCATTAAACCCGTATTTTCCCGTTACAAGATCTACAAGAGAAATCCATATCATTCTTGCCGTTGAAACAGTGTCTTTGCCAGAAAACGCCAATACATTCAGAGGATTTTTATTTAATCCCTTAATTTGAAAGTCTACTACAGAATCTGTTGCACTGTCATGAAATATCACATCATTAAGCGTTATTTTTTTACCGTCTCTTTTAACAACAATATCAAATTTACCATCATCGTCCGAATAAAGCTGATAACTCAGATCACTGGGAGTGAAAATTCTCATACCATCCATTTTTATAATTTCATCGCCTTCTCTGAGTCCGCATTCATAGCTTTGCGCCGTAATTACTTCACTGGTTTCAGACTGTGTACTGAATCCTCCGACTATTGTACTGGGAACTGCACTGCGCATACAAGTCAAAATTACAATAAGTACAAATCCTAATAGTATATTCATGAACGCTCCGGCTACTATAACAAGCATTCTTTTCCATACGGGTTTATTCCCGAATGCACGGCTGTTTTCACTTTCCTGATCTTCACCTTCCATCGCACAGAATCCGCCGACCGGAAAAAGTCTAAGCGAATACTCAGTTTCGCCTATTTGTTTTTTCAGTATCTTCGGTCCCATACCCAAAGCAAATTTATTTACTTTTATTCCGCAAAGCTTTGCAACAAAAAAATGACCGAATTCATGTATAAAGATTATAACTCCAAAAATAATGATTGCCAGAATATATTTAAGCATAATACCTCCTAATTTACCCGGCTGTTAACAAAATCCCTTGCCGCTTTGTCAATTTCAATTACGTCCTCATAAGAAGTTATTTCTCGGTAACTAAAGCTTTCAACAGAACTTTCTGCCAATTTACCTATATCAAGAAAACCTATTTTTCCATTCAGAAAATGTTTTACCGCTTCCTCATTTGCTCCGTTTACAATACACGGATATGCTCCTCCTTTGCCGATAGCTTCGATACACGCTGAAAGACATCTGAATGTCTTATAATCAGGTTTTTCAAAAGTAAGCGTACCGTAATCGGTCAGACTTAACGGGCGACAGCTGCATTCCATTCTTTCAGGATAAAGAATAGCATATTGAATAGGTATTTTCATATCCGGCACACCCATCTGCGCTATGACAGAATTATCATTAAATTCGACTGCTGAATGCATGACACTCTGCTTATGCACAACAATTTCAATCTGTTCCGGTTTAAGATCAAAAAGCCATTTTGCTTCAATGAATTCCAGACCTTTATTCATAAGAGTTGAAGAATCAATAGTGATCTTGTTTCCCATACTCCAGTTAGGGTGATTTAAAGCCTGTTCAATTGTTACATTTTTCAATTCTTTTTCAGTTTTACCAAAAAACGGTCCTCCAGACGCTGTCAGAATAATTTTTTTCAGCTGTGAGCGTTTATTTCCCTGAAGGCACTGAAAAATTGCTGAATGCTCGCTGTCAACCGGATAGATCCTAACATTTTTTTCTTCAGCCGCCTTCATCACAAGATTTCCGCCTGCAACAAGAGTTTCTTTATTGGCAAGGGCAATATCTTTACCGGAACCAATCGCTGTCAGGGTAGGAAGAAGTCCCACCATACCAACAACCGAATTCAAAAGCAATCCTCCGGAAATATCAGCAGCTATTTCGCATAATCCTTCCATACCAGTAAGTATTTTTGTACCTGTTCCGTCAAGCAATACTTTTAATTCATTATAATATTTTTCATCATAAATGCAAACAGTTTTTACATTGTTTTCTTTACATTGCTTAGCAAGCATTTGATAATTTCTGTTTGCGGCAAGCGCATGAATTTTAATATTATGCATTCGTGCAACTTCTATAGCTTGTGTGCCTATAGAACCGGTTGAGCCAAGAATTGATATAACCTTATTCATATAATTATATGCCATTTTTAAGGCATAATACCAGCCTTTCATATATTTTTCGCAAAACAGGGGCTTTTAAGCCCCTGTTTATAGTTATTTGTATATATTAAAAATAGTAACAAATGCATAAAGACACGGAGCTACAAAAACAACACTATCAAAACGATCCATAAGACCGCCATGACCCGGCATAATATTTCCGTAATCTTTTATTCCGCATTGTCTTTTAACTACAGATGCCGACAAATCTCCAAGAGTTCCTACAACTGCCAGAATCATTCCCAATACGCATACTTCAAAGTAATTTACACTTACTGTATATTCAGTAAAATGAGGAAGAATTTTTGAATATCCAAAATTAATAAGCATAAACAAAAGACCGGTTATAAAAATCCCTCCAACAAATCCTTCAACTGTTTTTTTAGGACTGATTTCCGGACATAATTTCTTTTTGCCTATAAACGTACCTACAAAATACGCTCCCGAATCAGCAAGCCAAGCTCCGCATAATCCCATAATCAAATACATTAATCCATTTACCTTATCAATATCATGCAATATAATTAGACTGCTCATAGCATTGCTGATTAACAATGATGAAGCAATTATGAACATAAGTCTATAGTACTTCATTGAATTATGCTGAATAATATATGTTGTAAAAATACAAGTCAGCGCAATAAAAGTAACAGTAAATTTGTATTTTGCAGCTTCTCCGGTCACTATAAACGGATTAACAGCAGCGTACAAAAGCGCTGGAATGCATGTTAATCTAAGTTGAGTACATCTAGCAGCTTTCAAAACTTCATAGACCATAACTACTGAAATTAATGCTATTGCAATATTCAATGCAATCGTATTATGTAAAATCAGGATAATTACAGCAATTACAATACCTACCGCAGAAGAAAGTAACCTGACTGCCATTCAGACACCTCCAAACCGTCTTGAACGTTTTCCGAATTCAATTAATGCTTTATCCAATTCATTAGGTGAAAAATCCGGCCATAAAACATCTGTAAAATAAAATTCAGCATATGCAGACTGCCATATAAGAAAATTTGAAAGTCTCAATTCTCCGCTTGGTCTGATCATCAGATCCACATCAGGAACATCGGCAGTATACAAATATTTCTGAAACATATCTTCAGTAATTTCGTCAGGTTGGATTTCACCTCTTTTAACCTGTTCTGAAAGTATTTTCGCCGCATGAACAATTTCATCACGTCCGCCGTAATTTATAGCAAGCAGCATAGTCATTTTATTATAATCTTTAGTATCCTCTTCAAGATCGTTCATTTTTTTCTGAAGATCATCATCAAATATTGTTTTATCTCCCAGAAATAAAACTCTGACTTCCTCGCCTATATAATTGCGCACATCAACTATGTACTCTCTGAACAGTTCAATAATTGCGCTTACCTCATCTGCAGGACGTTTCCAGTTTTCAGTAGAAAAAGCATAAAAAGTAATATTTTTGATACCAATATCTTTACAGTATCTTGTAATTTTTTTAAATGTTTTTGCACCTTCCCTGTGACCGAATTTTCTTGGTAATCCACGCTTTTTAGCCCATCTGCCATTTCCGTCCATTATAAACGCAATATGTTCAGGAAACTGTTCAGGAAGTAATTCCTCTTTTGTTTTATTAAATAATGCCATACTTTTCCAACCTTATATTACAGGCTCATAATTTCTTTTTCCTTTTCGGAAACAAGATTATCAATATTTTTACAGAATTTATCTGTTAAGTTCTGTACTTCCTTTTCAAGATCTTTCAAATCATCTTCTGTGATTTCCCCTTCTTTTTTCATAGATTTCAGGGACTCCAGCGCATCTCTTCTTATCGAACGAACTGCCACTTTTGTTTCTTCGCCGTATTTTTTTATTTCCTTGCAAAGCTCCTTACGTTTTTCTTCAGTCGGCTGAGGAAATACAAGTCTTATAACCTTACCGTCGTTTGTTGGGGTAATACCTATATCCGACGTCATTATTGCCTTTTCAATTGCTTTTAATGTTGAAATATCCCAAGGCTGAATCAGAAGTATTCTGGCTTCAGACACTGAAACGGCAGCCATCTGATTTATAGGTGTTGGTACTCCATAATAATCAACCATAGCTTTATCAAGTACTGCCGGATTTGCTCTGCCTGCCCTGATCGCAGCAAATTCTCCTTTAAGCCTGTCCACAGATTTAGTCATTTTACCTTCTGCTTTTTTTATTTTTTCATTCATAATCAATTCTCCTTTATAATAGTTCCAATATTTTTACCCATTATTGCATCATAAATATTATCAGGACGGCTAAGATCAAATACTAAAAGTCCCATATCATTATCACGGCACATAGTTGCGGCAGTACTATCCATTACAGCAAGCTCCTGATTTAACACGTCGCTGAACGTCAGTGAATCATATTTAACGGCATCATTATATTTATTGGGATCTTTATCGTAAACCCCATCAACCATTGTAGCTTTGAGAAAAATATCAGCTTCAATTTCAACTGCTCTCAATGCTGCTGCCGTATCAGTGGAAAAAAACGGATTTCCCGTTCCGCAGCCGAAAATTACAAGTCTGCCCTTTTTCAGATGAGACATAGCCTTGTTTCTTATATAAGGCTCGGCAACCTGCTGCATAGTGATAGCAGTCTGCACTCTTACGTCAATATCCATTGATTCAAGTACATCGGCAATAGCCAGTGCATTAATGGTAGTTGCAAGCATTCCCATATGGTCTGCCCTTGTTCTGTCCATACCTCCGCTGGAACGTCCTCTCCAGAAGTTTCCTCCCCCGACTACAATTCCCATTTCCACTCCTGCGTCAGCACATTTTTTTATACTGTTGCATATATCGGTAATTACTTTATAATCCAAACCGAATTTATTTTCTCCGGCTAATGCTTCACCGCTTAATTTCAGAAGCACTCTTTTATATTTAAGTTCCATTTTTACACCTCGCAAAATATTCTTTTTATATTTTACACTAAAATTACCAAGATGTAAAGTCTATTTATACAAATTTATTAAAAATAATTATTCATTTTTTTACTCTCAATTACAGATAAATAAAATAACCCGAAAATATTAAATTTTCGAGTCAATATCCAAATTAAAATAATTTACCAATTCTGATTTCGGTCGTGCGCCTGTCATTTGCTTTACAGCCTTGCCGTTTTCAAATAAAATAAATGTAGGAATACTCATAACGCCGAAACGTTCTGCAAGTGCGGAACACTCGTCAACATTAATCTTACAGAATTTAATATTATTAAAACTTTTTTCAAGCTCCTGAAAAACAGGCGTCATCATTTTACATGGTCCGCACCATTCCGCCCAAAAATCAATCAAAATTTTTCCGTTATAATTTAAAACTTCATTTTCAAAGTTACTGTCATTGATAATATTCATATAATTCTCCTTATCCTAAAGTATTTATATGAATATTTTATCACTTTTTTTAATAAATATCAACAATATTATAAAAAAAACTTCCCTTATGATTTTTTTCGGCAATGAAATTCATAAAAGGAAGTATTTTTATTAATTTTTAAAGAATAAAGCAGATAAGACCGCTGCAGCCTTCATTTATAACACGTTCTAAGGTTTCCTGTAATTTCATTCTTGCATCTACAGGCATTTTGTACAATTTATTATGAAGTCCTTCGTTTACAAGTTCATGGAGAGATTTTCCAAAAATATTTGATTCCCATATTTTTTTTGGATTTTCTTCAAAACCTGATAATAAATACATAACAAGTTCTTCACTTTGTTTTTCTGTACCCACTATAGGGCTGACCGTTGTATTAATAGCCGCTTTCATTAAATGAATTGACGGAGCGGAAGCTTTAAGCTTTACGCCGTATTTTCCTCCCTGCTTTATTATTTCCGGTTCTTCCAAAGAAAGCTCGTCAATGTCCGGCATTACTATTCCATAACCGGTTGCCTCAACTTCATCAAGCGCCGGTTTAATTTTTTCATACTCTTTCTTTATTTTATTAAGTTCCATTAAAATCGGAAGCAGATCGCTCTCGTTTACGATCTCTATACCGGTCGTTTCACCAAGTATTTTGTAAAACAGCGTACTGTCAAGATTAACCTGTATGGTAACGCTTCCCTGTCCCAGATCAATTTCAGCAATTTTTGAATCCGTTATATACTGACACTCCCTTATTTTTTCCGCCGCCTGCTTAACCTCTCTTACTAATTTAATATCCTGCGCAGATTCCCTTACTTTTGAAAAAATCTCATCTTTTAACCAATGACCTTTTGCAAGTCCTGTTATCCATTTTTCCATTCTTATGTTAATTTCTTTAATCGGAAATGCAAACAATATCTGAGTCATAATATACTTAATGTCTTTTTCACTCAGCTCCAGACAATTTACAGGTATAACGGTTGCTCCATACTGTTCGGAAAGCTCCTCACATAACAATACGGACTCTTCCGCTTCAGGATCCAAGCAATTCATTATGATAATAAAAGGTTTATTTATTTCTTTCAGTTCTTCAACAACCCGCTTTTCGCATTCTGCATACTCCTCTCTGGGAATATCTGAAATACTTCCATCGGTAGTTACCACCAAACCGATTGTAGAGTGTTCGGATATAACCTTTTGAGTACCCACTTCCGCAGCCATATTAAACGGCACTTCTTCATCAAACCATGGAGTTACAACCATTCTGGGAGCTTCATTCTCTATATATCCCAGTGAGCTTGGAACTATGTATCCGACACAATCAATCAAACGTACATTAAATTTTGCACCGTCTTCCAGATTAACTTCAACCGCTTCTTCAGGAATAAACTTCGGCTCGGTAGTCATTATGGTTTTGCCTGCGGCAGACTGCGGCAACTCGTCAATGGCCCTTTCTCTTTTAAAATCACTTTCAATATTCGGAATCACCAACGATTCCATAAATCTTTTTATAAATGTAGATTTTCCCGTTCGAACGGGTCCGACTACCCCTATATATATATCTCCGTCCGTTCTTCTGGATATATCATTATAAATATCGTTAACCATTTTATCCTCCTACACAATTGGTATCAATAACATGCCGTTATCTGTTAAACGGTCGCTGTCTAGAGAATTTTCTTCCATTATTGCATTTACTGATGTACAGTATTTTTTGGCAATATTCCATACGTCTTCATTTTCTACTCCGTAATATAATTTAAGCGCATAATCTCCGTCTCTGGTGATCTTTACAGTATCGTCAAATTTTACATCTGTAAGAGCTTCACACATTGAAGACGTAAATAAATCGCCGATTACCCGAATATCCGTTTTTATAGATAAACCGTTTGATGAGGTAAGAGTATAAGTACATCCAAGAGGTTCAACATTTATTTCCGCTAAACTGTTTTCAGTTATTTTATCATTTTCCACTACATGTTCAAACGCTTCTTCTTTTTCCAGTATAGCCGGAAAGTTATTCTCATTTTTTATCATAATGCTAAAGCACAGCATACCGCTTATTTTCAGTGAACGTTCTTCAGAATTTATCTGAATATTAATATTTTTTACAGTACTCCAAACATCATAAACACAAGCTATTGTTCCATCATCATTTTCAATAGAAGTTTTATTCTGAAAAATTTCATTTACTGATACGGGAGGCTGGTCAATCATAAATTTGGACGAAGCATATTCACATGGATAAGAAGTTGAATATGCGTCGGCAACAAGCTGCACAGGAAGCGTTTTTATTGCACGGCAGCGTATTCCGATTTTTAATTCACATTTTAATAATTTATTTTCGCCGTCACTGTTCGTATTTGCAATAATATCGCATGAGACCAACCGAAGATTTACTGAACAATCATAATTTTCGTCAAGACCTTCCATATCTACGATCTGACTGTAAGGAACTGAAAAATTCATAGTTTCCATTCCGTCGCTGCATGTATATAAAACCTTTACTTCAGCGTCTCCTTTAACTACAAGTTTATTGGATATAATTTTTTTATCAGGTTCAGACAAAATTACATCCGACCTTACAATACCTGAAACCGATGGTTTAGACATGTTTAACTCAACATCTTCATTAACTGTTATAGTTTTATTTTCTATAATTTTTTTAGCGGCATATTCAACCGGTATTTTTTTCATTTGTGCATTCATACCAAATATATCGCAGATTACTTCCTGAGTGGTTTCGCCGGTAATCTTGACTTTTATTGAAACAGCACCCCGCATATCAATTCTTCTCTGATTTACAACTCTGCAATTTATGTGATCTGCCTTAGGGATCAGAGAAACCATGGGTTTATTTACATTTGCTCCCATCTGCACTGTTTTTGAGTATGTCATTTTTTGATTGATACATTGTAATTTATTATCCTTCTCAGAACAATATAATATTTTAACGTCAGCAAGTAACTCATATGTTAATGAATCACCGTTAATATTACTGGAAATAATAGTCGGAACAATACAGCATTTAATTAGTTTAAAAATGTCGGGATAATAATCAGGTAAAATATAATCAAGTTCAACGCTTTGTTCCTGAACACCATCATATATTTTTTCACTGACTGACAGCATTTCTCGGTTAATCTTTAAATCCATTTATATACCTCCTAATTTACACAAAATCCGTTATTAGATTTATCCGGACTTGTCTTGCTAAAATCAGTATATTCAAATTTAATTTCGATTATGACAAATCTGTCAATTTAATATAATAGTGATATAATAAATGTGAGGAACATATTTTTTATGTTCCTCACAATAAACACGGTATAAATTATTAAAAAAACGTATGCTCCACAAAAATTTTAACTCCGATTCCTACAAGAATCAGTCCGCCAACTAACTGAGCCTTATTATTAAGTATATTTCCGAATTTCTTTCCTATCAGTACTCCAACAATACTAAACATAAATGTAATACTGCAAATGGCAGTCGCTGCAAAAGCTATATTTACATTTTCAAGCGCTGCAAAGCTTACTCCTACTGCTAAAGCATCAATACTGGTCGCAATTCCCTGCATAAACAGCATTTTTCCGGTAAGAATACTGCTTTCATTCTTTTCTTCGTCCTTTTTAAACGACTCCCATATCATCTGACCACCGATAAATCCAAGCAAAATTAGAGCTATAATATGATCAAAAGCCGTTATATACTTCGCAAAACCACGTCCTAAAAAATAGCCGATAAGAGGCATTAATCCCTGAAATCCTCCGAAACAGACCCCCGTCATGATCGTTTTTCCAGCCTTGATATTCTTACAGCAAAGCCCATTCGTCACCGATACCGCAAAAGCGTCCATTGAAAGACCTATTCCAATAAGAATCAATTCAATTATACTCATTATTTGTCCCCCTAAATTCTCTTTGACAGCAATCCGGAATATTTTTTTCTGAAATCCTTAAAATTACCGTTATCCAAAGCGTCTCTTATTTTTTCTGCGAGAGTATTGTAAAAATATAGATTATGCATAACTGCAAGGCGTCCGGCAAGCATTTCACCGGCTTTGAAAAGGTGGCGTACATACGCCCTCGTAAAGTTCCGACAGACAGGACAGCCGCACTCTTCATCTATTGGACGGCTGTCAGTTTCATAGCACTTATTTGTAAGATGCATGACTCCCGACCATGTAAATACTGTCGCATGCCTTGCATTACGGCTTGGCATAACGCAGTCAAACATATCAACGCCTCTTGCAACAGCCTCTATAATGTTTGACGGAGTTCCTACTCCCATAAGATATCTCGGCTTGTTCACAGGCATGTAAGGCTCGACAACATCTATAATTCTGTACATTTCCTCGGTGGATTCACCCACTGCAAGTCCGCCGATGGCATAACCGTCCAGATCAAGTTTAGCTATATCCTCCATATGTTTAATTCTCAAATCATCATAAGTACTGCCCTGATTGATCCCGAAAAGCATCTGATTCTTATTTATAGTATCACTCAAAGAATTCAGTCTTTCCATTTCCTCTTTGCAGCGATAAAGCCAGCGTGTAGTACGCTCAATTGAATTTGCCGCATATTCATGCTCCGACGGATTTTCAATGCACTCATCAAACGCCATAGCTATAGTAGAAGCAAGATTAGACTGTATCTGCATACTTTCTTCCGGACCCATAAAAATCTTTCTTCCGTCAATATGAGAAGAAAAATAAACGCCTTCCTCTTTAATCTTACGCAGCTTGGCTAAAGAAAATACCTGAAATCCTCCGCTGTCGGTAAGAATCGGACGATTCCAGTTCATAAATTTATGCAGTCCGCCCATTTCCTTTATTACCTTATCCGTAGGACGCAAATGCAGATGATATGTATTGCAAAGCTCTACCTGACATTTTAAATCTACCAGATCAAGAGAGGAAATACCACCCTTAATTGCCGCAGCAGTTCCTACATTCATAAAGCAGGGCGTCTGAAAAGTACCGTGTACCGTTTCAAACTGTCCTCTTCTTGCTTTTCCCTCTTTCTTTAATAATGTATACATAATTTCTCCTTTATGTTAAACAAATCACTATTTAATATAATTATTTATCTATAATCATGAATCCTATTATCCTTGTTATACTTATCCAATAATTCATAAATATCAACGTAATATTTTTTCTTATTACTTCTGTCTACATAAACTGTTGCCGTCATGCCTATTAATCCTGATATATCATCAGTGATGTTTTCAGAACTGTAAAGATATGTTTCACCATCATACGGATTTATGACCTCGCACTCTGCTTTATATGGATGACGATTATTAATAGTCATGTTATAATTCATTGTAACATTAGTAATTATTCCGCTTAGTTTATCTCCTGATTTCTTTAGGATTTTTATACGACGCCCCATTATGATGTTTATTATAAGAAATACTGCTCCGATTACGGCAAATGAACCGCCAATTCCTAAAAATATATACTCAAATACTTTTGAATCTGTTCTTACATCTGAAGGATCATCAGGATCGTAATACACTTCAATTTCTTTGCCCTCATACATGCTTGAATTATATTCATTAATATTTTTTTCTAAGACCTCGCCGTCAACTGTATATTCAATCCAAACATCATAATGGGTATGATTTTTACCATTTCTTCTGTAACTGTCTGCACTTATACTTATTATTTCAGCTTTTGTCTTTTGAGCGGAATTCATAAACGCTGATGTTCTTGCCAATGATATACCGCCTATAACAACCAGTATCATTCCAATTATAAAAAATATAGCACCTATAATTGTAAATACGGTTTTACCTTTTTTGATTTTCATATGTTTATCCTCTCTGGAGTACGATATTCATGCTTTTCATAATATCCGATAAGAATGCCGTTATCATCTCTAAGAGCGATCATATATACGTCCTTATTTTCTTTCGGATTATGAAAAGTAAAAATTCTGTTATTTTCCGTGCTTGCACTGAACCAATCGACAACTTTTTTTATTTTAGAATTTGAATCCTCATTATGACAATTTAAAAGCGATTTTCCTATCAGTTCAATACCGCCTCTTTTAGCATATCTTTCAACTGCTTCCGGATTCATATAAATTATTTCATGTGAAAGATTACATATAACTATCGGACATATATCCTGATCAATTATACTTTTAAAATATATTGAAAGTTCCATAAAGTCCTCCTTCTTACAAAATACACATAGCATCCCCAAAACTGAAAAATCTATATTTTTCTTCAACTGCAATTTTATACGCATTCATAGTATTTTCGTAACCTAAAAATGCCGACACAAGCATTATCAGCGTACTTTCCGGCAAATGAAAATTAGTGATAAGTCCGTCAAGAAGCTTGAATTTATATCCCGGATAAATGAAAATGTCAGTATATCCGTCTCCGGACTTTACCAAACCGTTTTCAAGCTCCATACTTTCAAGAGTACGGCATGAAGTTGTACCTACAGCTATAACACGTCCGCCGGACGCTTTTGTGCGATTGATCTTTTCAGCAGTTTCCTCACTTAAATGATAGTGTTCGCTATGCATTTTATGATTTAATATATCGTCCTCTTTTACCGGACGGAATGTTCCGAGTCCTACATGCAAGGTAACATAAGCAATATCAACACCCATTGACCGGATTTCTTCAAGTTGCTCTTTAGTAAAATGCAGTCCGGCAGTAGGAGCAGCGGCAGAACCCAACTCTTTAGAATAAACCGTCTGATAACGTTCCTTATCCTCCAGCTTTTCGGTTATGTAAGGAGGCAAAGGCATTTGTCCGATTTCATCAAGTACTGCATAAAAATTCCCTTCACATGAAAATTTTACGATTCTGTTTCCATCATCTTTTACTTCAATAACTTTTGCAGTTAGTATACCGTTCCCAAAAGAAAATTCTGTACCAACCTTAGCTTTTTTTCCCGGACGGCAAATAATTTCCCAAAGCTTATCTCCTTTCTGCTCCAGAAGCAGAAATTCAATAAAGCTTCCCGTATCTTTTTTCTCACCGTAAAGTCTTGCAGGTAAAACTCTTGAATCATTGAGTACCAATAAATCACCTTTTTTAAGGTAATCGCATAAATTATAGAAACGGGAATGAACAATATCTCCAGTTTTCCTGTCTATTTTCATTAGTCTTGATGAATTTCTAGGCTCTGCAGGAGTCTGAGCTATTAATTCTTCCGGTAAATTATAGTAAAAATCAGATTTTTTCATTTTTATTCCCCTAAATTTAAAAAAGTGTATTGACATAACAAGAATAACATGATATTATAAAAACTATGGTAGAGGTGCGGCTGCGATGAGTAGCGTCTGACAGGAAAACCATTCCGACTTTTTATGCAGACGTAAAAGGCAATGCTGCCGAAGAACAGATCCCGGTAAAATCTGTTCTGATTGCAGTCTTAACAGGATTGCGATTGTCATCAGCGTTTGATGGAGAGCTATCGGCATTCAATTTAAATATAGTTGTAATGTCAATATTTCTATTATATCGTATGATGAGCCGGTTTTCAACCGGTTTTTTTAATTTATTATTTTTAACTATTTTAACTATGTAAGGAGTTAGTAAAAATGAAGCATTACAAAGCAGGTATTATCGGCGCCACAGGTATGGTAGGTCAGAGATTTGCCACATTACTGGAAAATCACCCTTGGTTTGAGGTTACGGCTCTTGCCGCTTCTCCAAGATCTGCCGGAAAAACCTATGAAGAGGCGGTAGGAAACAGATGGGCTATGACTTCTCCTATGCCTGAAAAAATGAAGAATATGGTTGTATTAAATGCCGTTGACGATATTGAAAAAATTGCAGGTCTTGTTGACTTTGTATTTTGTGCAGTTGACATGAAAAAAGACGAAATAAAAGCTCTTGAAGAAAAATATGCAAAAGCTGAAATTCCCGTTGTTTCAAACAACTCTGCTCACAGAGGTACTCCAGATGTTCCTATGGTAGTACCGGAAATAAACGATGATCATATTCAAATCATAGAATCACAGAGAAAGCGTCTTGGAACAAAAAAAGGTTTTATTGCGGTAAAATCAAACTGTTCAATCCAAAGCTATGTTCCTGCACTTAATCCTTTGATGGAATACGGTATTACAAAAGTCCTCGCATGCACATATCAGGCAATTTCAGGCGCAGGCAAAACTTTTGAAACATGGCCTGAAATGCTCGACAATCTTATTCCTTTTATCGGCGGAGAAGAAGAAAAATCTGAACAGGAACCTCTAAAAGTATGGGGACACATTGAAGGCGACAAGATCGTAAACGCTCAAACTCCTTCTATCACAACACAGTGCCTTAGAGTTCCGGTTTCAGACGGTCATACAGCTGCTGTTTTTGTATCATTTGACAAAAAACCTTCCAAAGAAGAAATTCTTAATAAGTGGGCTGCATTCAAGGGCGCTCCGCAGGAGCTTGATCTGCCGTCGGCTCCAAAGCAGTTTATTCACTATTTTGAAGAGGATAATCGTCCTCAGGCTAAGCTGGACAGAAATCTTGAAGGCGGTATGGCAGTTTCTGTAGGAAGACTCAGAGAAGACACTCAGTATGATTACAAATTCGTATGCCTGTCTCACAATACGCTTAGAGGTGCGGCAGGCGGCGGCGTACTCCTGGCTGAGCTGTTGGCTGCTAATGGTTATTTTGATTAATTTACATTATTATATAATTAAAAGTTAGCTGTTGATATAAATGGCTTACTATACGATTGACTTTATTAAGGAGGTCAAAGTAAATGAAAAATACAATTTTTACCGGTGCCGGCGTTGCAATTATAACACCGATGAATGCAGACGGTTCAATTAATTATGACGGATTTGCTGAAAATATTGAATACCAGATTGCTAACGGCACTGATGCTATAATCGTATGCGGTACAACCGGCGAAGCATCGACAATGACTGATGACGAACATATTGAATGCATCAGATTTGCTGTTGAAAAAACTGCCGGAAGAATACCAGTTATTGCCGGAACAGGCAGCAATGATACAAAATATGCGGTAGAGCTTTCAAAGATTGCTCAGGAAAAGGGTGCAGACGGACTTCTGCTTGTAACTCCTTATTATAATAAGGCATCGCAAAAAGGTCTAGTAGCACATTTTACAGCAATAGCAGACGCTGTTGACATTCCAATTATTTTGTATAATATTCCAGGCCGTACAGGCGTCAGCATTGACATGAATACTTATAAAATTCTTGGCCAGCACAAAAATATCGTTGCTGTCAAGGAAGCCAGCGGAAACATAAGCTATACTTCAAAGCTTATTGCACAATGCGGCGATCTACTGGACGTTTACAGCGGTAATGATGATATCATTGTTCCTATGATGTCTATCGGCGCTAAGGGAGTTATATCTGTTATTTCAAATATTATGCCAAAGGAAACACATGAAATCACTCAGCTTTGTCTTGCAAACAACTGTGAAGAAGCAGCAAAGCTTCAAATGAAGTATCTTGAACTTATCAATAACCTGTTTATTGAAGTCAATCCTATTCCTATAAAGGAAGCTATGAATCAAATGAAAATGCCGTCGGGACCTTGCAGACTTCCTCTATGTGAAATGACCGACGAACACATCGAAACATTGAAAAATTCTATGAAAAAAATCGGTTTGATTTAATATATACGGAAAGGATCATAAAATGACTAAGATTGTAATTTGCGGTGCAAACGGCAAAATGGGACAGACAATTTACCGCTGTATTAAAGAGCGCAAGGACTGTAAAGTTATAGGCGGTATTGATATTAATACTCATCAGTATGCTGATTTTCCTATTTACAGTTCTGTTAATGAACTGCCCGAAAAGCCTGACGCTATTATCGACTATTCTCATCCTTCCTGCCTTACACCTCTTCTGGAATATTGCATGACAACAGGAACTCCTATAGTTTTAGCAACAACAGGCTACAGTGACGAACAAATTTCTGAAATTAAAAAGGCTTCTGCTCAGATTCCGGTATTTTTCTCATGGAATATGTCATTAGGTATTAATCTGCTGGTTCAGCTTGCTAAAAAAGCAACTGCAATTTTAGGAGATCAGTTTGATATTGAAATTATTGAAAAGCATCATAATCAAAAAATTGACGCGCCCAGCGGTACTGCTTTAATGATCGCTAACGCTATAAATGAGACCAGAAACGATGACATGAAATATACTTATGACAGACACTCACAGCGCAAAAAACGTGAACCGAATGAAATCGGTATTCACGCTGTAAGAGGCGGTACTATTGTTGGTGTACATGAAGTTTTGTTTGCAGGAAATGATGAAACTGTCACAATTTCTCATTCTGCCGCATCAAAAACCGTTTTTGCTGAAGGTTCTATAAATGCTGCAATTTTTGTTAAATCACAAAAACCTGGTCTTTACGATATGGGAAGTATTGTTGGTTAATTCAAATTAATAAGCGTGCTTTTTTCATTTAAAAGCACGCTTTTATTTATTCACATAAATATTTCACAATGTCTAAAGGTTTATCAGCAATATAATCTGCTCCTGCATTTACTAATTCTTCAAGAGTCCTGAATCCCCAAAGGCAGCCAATAGTTTTAATTCCGGCATTTTTTCCGGTTTTTATATCAATACATGTATCACCGATCATGACAGTATTTTCCTTGGAAATATTGAGCTTATCCATTATATTATCAACTATTGCCGGACTGGGCTTTACAGGATTTCCTTCAGATTTTCCAAAAACCTCTGAAAAAAGTTCATCGCCAAAATAATATGAAATAACGTTTTCTGTAAATTCATGAGTTTTATTTGAAGCTACTGCCAGTTCAAAACCTTTTTCTTTCAACGTATTCAGCATTTTTTCAATACCGTCATAGATATATGTTTTTACAGTATAATTCTTATTATAATAATTATTATATAATGACAATGCTTCATCAAATTTATCCTGATTTTCTACGGGAAGCGCACGTTCAATAAGTTTTGCAACCCCGTCTCCTACCAGATAATTAAATTCCGAAAGCTCATGCTCAGGAAAACCAAGAATACGCATTGCATAGTTAGTTGCCTCGGCAATATCTGCCAGTGAATTTACTAATGTTCCGTCCAGATCAAAAATTGCTAATTTCATTTTATCGCCTCCATTTATATTATAACACTCATACTACATTTGTGCAATTAAAAAAAGCAGGGTTTAAAACCTGCTTTTTTATTTATATTGCCTTAAGCTTTACTGCTGCCCAGCCTTCTCCTTCAGCAGTATCTATAACTTCAAATCCAGCGTGAACTACGGCATTAACTACCTCGTCCTTACGCTCGGTTATAATACCAGATATAATCAAGATTCCATTATTTTTAAGCTTTTGATGAAAAATATCCTTCATTGCAATTAAAACGTCCGCAACAATATTAGCAGTAATTAAATCATATCCGCCTCCGATTTTTTCACACAGTTCCTTATTACTGATAACATCTCCGCAATATACCATATACTTATCCTTGGTAATATTATTTTTTGCGGCATTTTCAATAGCAGTTTCAACGGCATTCTGTTCAATATCAACGGCTGTTACTTCACTTGCACCAAGAAGCATTGCACCTATTGAAAGTATCCCGCTGCCGCAACCAAGATCCAGTACTCTATCTCCGGAATTCAATGATTCTTCAAGAAGCTCAAGACAAAGCTTTGTCGTATTGTGCTGCCCTGTTCCAAAGCTTGACGCCGGATCAATATCCAATATCACTCTTCCGTCAGTGTTACTGCATTCTTCCCATGACGGTTTTACAAGCAATTTTTTACCGACCTTCAACGGTTTAAAATACTGTTTCCAGTTATTTGCCCAGTCTTCCTCTTTAACCTGTAACAATTCCAATTCAAGACGTCCGAAAATATTATTTTTATCATTACTTTTCATTTGCTTAAGCAATGTTTTCAAGGATATCATCATTTCCATTCCCTGAGAATTGTCAGGAAGATAAACTGTAAGGCATGTTTCACAGTTACTAAGATTCATAAGATCATCGTCAATATAATCCCATTTACCATTCTTATTTTCCAGAAACTCTTTAAAATCATTTGAATCCTTAATAACAAATCCCTTTATTCCAATATCCATTAAGGAAGCACACAATATATCAATACCTTCGGTTTCCGTATATATATTAACTTCTGTCCAGTTCATTTTCTAATTTCCTTTATTTATTTTTTTAAACAAATACACTGCGTCACGTTCATCTATAATCTTATCATTATTTACATCCATATTATAACTTGTTGGAAAATCTGTTTCATAAGGCTTAGCAAGATATCTGTTCAGGCATATTAAATCTGTCTTATTAATTTTACCGTCCAGATTTACATCACCTTTCTTTAGCGGATTTGTTGTAGTTGTAACAGCAGTAGTTACCGGTTTGGTTGTAGTTGTAGTTTTGACTGTAGTTTTAACAGTAGTAGTCGTAGTAACTTTTTGAGTCGTAGTAGCCTGAGTTGAAGCTGGTCCCGAATAATTAAGATATTCCATACAAATCCAGCCGCTTTTACTGTTATATGCCGCTTTTCCCCAGTTAGCGCTTACAGAGCTTATATTTACAACAGCATTATATGGAACAAGGCATACCGTAGAATTTTGTCCTCCTATTCCCGAACGCATATAGACTCCGGTTGATGAATTCACTTTATAATTACCTGTCTTATAGCTATACGAGCTCTCTGTATACTTAGTGTATTCCAAATAAATCCAGCCTGTTTTATCTTTATACTCAACCTGTCCCCATTCGTTATTATAAACGCGTGTTACTACAACAGTAGTACTCTTTGGAATCGTTAAAAGTACATTTGAAGAAGTACTATAAGACTGCCTTAAATTAAGTGCGTCAGTAGTTATATAATGTCCGGTCAAGTATTTAGGTGTCGTAACCGATGTATCGTCAATCTTTGAAGGAAGGTTTTTACCCTTGTAAAGCCTTACCTGAAGCATTCCGGCAGCATCATAATAATCAAACAGCTTGTCCGTTTTATTCTGCGCCGGATCTATCATATAAACTTCACCGTTTTTAATAGTATCTATAGCAATCCAATGTCCGTCATATTTAACAGACATAACAATATAATACCCTTGATTTATGTAATTTTTCAGTTCATTTGTTATGCTTGATTTAGTATTAGAAGAAAATGACGCTTTCTTTTCAAAAGTAAAATTCGGCACTAATCCTGAAACTGCGCCCCAATATACATTTCCATAATTATCAAATCCTCCGTTTTTACTGAGATAATCACACAAGGTTCCCGGATTAAAGGAACTTTCACTCTTTGAACCTGAATGAACAACTAAAATTGCAATTGAAGTAACTGCACATCCGATTTCCGCCATTGTGTCGCCGCATGAGCCTAACGTTTTATTTCCCCATCTGGAATCGCCTTGAGTCCAATCCTTATAGCCGTCAGCAGCAAAAACTGTAAAAGACGTGCAAAACATAAAAATTACGGCTATAAATGATGCAATTATTTTATTAAATTTTCTGACCATAACCGTTCCTCTTTTTCTTAATTAAAATGTAATCTTATTTTCATCCAAAATCGTTACGTTTAACCAAAATGTAACTTTTATAATTACTTATTTATTATAACATGACTTTAATGGTTTTTCAATCCATAATATTGTCCATATTTCACTCTGCTTTTTGTAACATTTTACTAATAATATAACAAAATTACATTAAAGCAGCTATATATTACAAAAAGATTACATAAAAAATAAAAAAATGGCTGCATAAATACAACCATTTTTAATAATTTTTGATTTAACGCATACCTTACTGCAATTATTTCATCGAAATTTTCTCCTTCCTTGAACGCTTTACAAAATAAATTACACACTCTATTACCAAAACTGCTGAGGTTATTGCAATGAAAAACGGAACTAATCCCCAACCGCCGCTGCTTTCACTTCTTAGCGTATCAGCTTTTTTTCCGAGATCGTTATTACTGTTCTGCTGATTTTTTCCTGCTGCGGAATTTTGAACGATCTCATTATCAGACTTGTTAGCATTAGCATCGCTGCTTCCTTTTGTTACAATAACACCGCCGTTTTTATCAGCAAGGTAAGCACTGACCCATGCAAGCGGAGTATTCCAGTTAATAGTACATTCATTTACAGACCATGCTTCAATATTATCCATATAGCACTTTGCCGGCGCTCTTTCTCCCAACTTCCAGCCTGATCCCCTCACCCACGGATCCTGCATACCCGAATTAGGTCCGCCTACAAGCACACCGTTAGGCGCTTTCGGAAAAGTTGAATCAGCCTGATATGACCACCATCTATGATGAGGATTCTCAACAGCATGAGTTCCATAACCTGTAACATAGGAATAGTCCATTGGATTTCTACCGAGAATATAATCCATACCGCTTACCACTCCGTCAAGATAATCATCATCTCCGGTAAGCTCATAAGCATAAGCCATTACTATATTATTATTCATGATAAATGAATTTGAACCCCAGATATAACCATGTTTGTCAATTTTATAGTTAATAGTTCCCGGTTCATACGGCTGACCATACCCCTGCTTTTCAGTAAGTTCTTCATAATAATCGGCTGCGTCAGAAATACTTTTAGTAAGCTGTTCCTTCGCCTGAGTACCCATCTTATCTGTATTCAAAGCCATTGAAAGATTACCCAGTGCGGCAACATGAGCCCAGTTAAAGCTGCCTGAACTGTCAACATCTTCTCCGCCGGATAGCTTTACTTCCATTTTCAGATAATGAGGCGACGATTCAATATCTTTCTGATATGCAAGATCACCTGTAGCAAGAAAAAGCTCACATGCTGCCCAGTAAAACTCATCTGTTGCATCGTCATCACCATAAGGACCGCCGCCGACTGATTCGTCAAGAGGAGCATACATATCAGGATGCTTTTTTGCAGCCTCATAAGCAGTTTCAGCATTTGTGAGACACTGTTCTGCAAACTGAGGATCAATATTCTTCCAGAGACGGTAAGCCTGTGCCGCACATGCCGCCATATTAAGTGTTGCAGCAGTCGTGGGCGGTTTAATAATACGCTCTTCCGGATCATCGGCAGGTGCAAGAGCAAGGGCAGTCCATTTTGCATCATGTACCTTATGATATACCATTCCAGCATAATCTCCGCTTGTAACCATCATTTTGAACATCCATTCCATCTCATATCTTGCTTCATCAAGAAGATCAGGATAACCATTTGCATTTTCCGGTATACTCATAGTTCCGTCCGCATAAACAGCTTCACTTCCGTTTTTCAGAGCCATCTCATATTGATTTTGCATTGTCCAGAGTGAAATACCACCATTTACAACATATTTGCCGTGATCTCCGGCATCATACCAGCCTCCGGTCACGTCCTGAGTTCCGCTGCTGCCGGAATAACCCCATGTCTGTTCAATTGTTGCAACATCGGACGGATGCCCTGCTGCTCGTGCCAGAGAAGAACTGTCTCCGGAAATTATATATTGACTCTCTATATCAATACCGCTTCTGTTTTGATAAAAATAGTTGAGAGAGTCGTAAAGCATATAAGAATACATCTCGCCGTTTCCTATCTGAAATTCACGGCTTTTAGCGCCATCTTCAGCTTCAATGTAGTAAGTACCTTGCTGATCATAATCAGAAAAATCCAGTTCATGAACATTATCTATTGAATCGGCATCTAGTCCTTTAGGCTCTGACTCACCCTCATAAACAGTCTGACCGCCGGAATCCTTCAATTCAAATTTTACAGGAGATGTTGAATCTGAAAGGAGCGTAGCCTTTTTATTCATCTGCGGAAAATACCCCAACTGATTTGTAAGAATATCAGATCTTACCCATTCTTCTTCCGGCTGATAATCATATTCATCACTTGTAGTACATTCCAATGACATATTATCAAATGTAAAAACCGTTCCCTCCGAAACAGTATCTCCGCCGATATGGAATGCCCATTCCACTTCAGCAGTTCTGTTGGCGGTAAATGTTCCCTCTACTTTTTTGGTCTGATTTGCCTGAAGCTGCTGAACATTCCAAAACGCTTCGTGCTGAGACGGATCAGGTTCGCCGTGCCAGTCCTCGGCAAAAGGCTCTGCCATATCTCCTATTTTTGTATAATAAGTACAATCGTTGCTTGCAGTTATTTCAAAAGAAACCTTATATGTATTGCCGCTTACAATCGTAAGTCCTCTGTGACGAAATTGACAGTCCCATCTGTCCTCACCGCCTTTTGAAGCTCCGCCCGGATTTACAATTGTTATTTTATAAACGCCTCCGGAAATTTCAAATTCCATTTTTCCCGGAGCAGACTCACATACGTGCCATGGAAGTCCGACGCCATTTTCAAAATCAGTCTGTCCCAGCTGCTGACCGGCAGACACAAATGTTGACGGTGTAATCGACATACCGACTAAGCTTAAAGCTGTTGCAGCAGAAACCGCTATTAATGAAAGTGATTTTTTTATTTTATTTTTGGTCATTGTATTCCCTCCTGTTTCAATAATATTACTTTAATACATTTTTTCAAAAATGTAAAGGGGAAAAAAGAAATTTTATAATATTTCAGTTAGATAATTCCAAAGCATTCATATAAAAATCATTTACATCGTTCATAAACTGCCTTGAAAGCTGACTTGTCAAATTTTTATCAATTTTATCATAAAAATCCTTTTCAATATCATGAGGGATTTCACCGTTATACTGCTTATCCAGCTCATCATACTCCTCATTCAATTCCTCTAAATATTCCTCACCTTCTTCCGTCATAAAAATATTACTATGACCGTTTAATTTACCGTCAATTTCCTTATATACAACATTCGGATTTGTAATTTCATCTTTATGTGAAATAATTGAAGCGCCGTCAAATTTTACCACTTCATCCCCCGTACCATGAATAATCATTACATGAGCGTCTGAAGAATTTATAGAATCTACCGCTGAAATATTAGCTTTACTTCCAAAGGTAAGCTTATTATTAAGCCAAATAAAAGGATATTCAATATAGGTAAGAGGTTTTCCCATCATATTTTCAGAAAACTCTGCCGTTATTCCCATAGGAGTGTCATATCCGGAAATACTGACCGAAGCTTTAATATCATGATCAGATCCAAGAACCGCCGCTGCGGCATATCCTCCCCAGCTATGACCGTAAAGCAATACCGGAAGCCCGTTCAGTTCATCATTTGATTCAATATATGTAAGTGCAGCATCAAGATCTATAGCAGACTGTGCCATACCCATCATACTTTCTCCCTCACTGTTATAACAGCCTGTATTGTCAAAAGCAAATACACGATATCCATTTTCAACAAAATACACTATTTCAGAAGTATAGCTTTCCGCTCCTCCGCCCATTCCATGAGACATTACAACCAATCCATGACTGTTTTCACTGCCGAAAACATATCCGACCAAAGTATTTTCTCCTGAATCAAACTGTACAACTTTTTTATATATATCCTCAATATCATCAAATCTTAAAAATGCAGTAAAATACGAAATATCTCTCCGTTCAAAGTTTTTCCTGAAAACTGATTTTACTGCAAAAAATGAACCTATACAGAAAATCAGAATAACAGCACAAATAAAAATAATAACTATCCTTTTTATAAGCTTTCCTTTTGTTATTTTCATATAAATCTCCTATTTTCTATTTTTAAGCGATAATACCGCACAATAATGAAGGACACTAAATTTTTCTTCTGCATTTTTTCTAAGCATCTCCATATGCTCATTTTCAAATTCTTTAATCAGGTTTTTGGAAAGTGATGCACCTATTCCACGGCATGCTTTAATTCTTCCATTCCAGCTTTCTCTTGTAAAGGGTACTCTTACATCAAAAATTTCACTGCATTCAGTCTTGAAATAATCATCATAAATTTCCGGAAGTTTTATTTTGTGTCTGTAGTCACCGTATCCACTCCAGTCCGGATTATATTTCCTGATTAAATTTTCACTCATCTGCGCAATACGGTCTTCTTCCGGCAGCCAACCCATGTAAAACATACCTAATTTACCATTTGGGTTCAGCCATCGTGACGCTTTTTCAGCAAAGATATCATGATTAAAATAAAAATAACACTGACAAGCAGTAATACAGTCAAAAGTATTGTCATCAAATTTCAGATTCAAATCAGAACCTGTCAAATATTTAATACCCATATTTTCTGATAAAATTTCAGCATATTTAATTTGATTTTCTGAGATATCAGCAGCAGTTATATCAGAACCGTATTTATACATGTTTCTCGGCAGAACACCTGAACCAGTTCCCATATCCAAAACCCTTTGGAATTTACGATAAAAACCTAATTCATATATTTTATTATAAAATTCCTCAGGATAAATATCTCTGTACTTTGCATAATCTTCGGCAGCAAGTCCAAAATCAAAAGCATTTCCATTGTCAATTTTCTTCAAAATACCCTCCTATATTTTCATTGTCAGAGAAATTCTTTTTCTTTTAACGTCAACATCCATAACCCTGACCTTTACGATTTCTCCTACCTTGACAGCCTCCAGCGGATGCTTTATAAAGCGGTCGCATATCTGTGAAATGTGCACAAGACCGTCTTCGTGCACTCCGATATCAACAAACGCTCCAAAGTCTATAACATTTCTAACCGTTCCCACAAGCTCCATACCAGGCTTCAAATCCTTAATTTCCATAATATCGCCGCTTCTCATAAGCGGTGTAGGCAACTCGTCACGGGGATCCCGTCCCGGTTTCTGCAATTCTTCAATTATGTCCGTAAGAGTCGGCACACCGATTCCAAGTTTTTCACATACTGATTTTCTGCCCCTTTGATTAACTGTATCTTTGATTTTTCCCATTTCGGATGTACCAATATCAGTAAGCTTAAATCCGCACTGTTCCATAAGTCCTTTTGCAGCCTCATAGCTCTCTGGATGAACAGCTGTATTGTCCAGCGGATTTTTTCCGTCCCTTACCCTTAAAAATCCGGCGCACTGCTCAAATGCCTTTTTACCCAGCTTAGGCACTTTCAAAAGCTGTTTTCTATCGGTAAATGCACCGTTTTCTTCACGGTATGACACAATATTTTTAGCCACTGTTCCATTGATTCCCGATATATATGAAAGCAGAGAATGAGAAGCGGTATTAAGATCAACGCCTACGGAATTCACACAATCCTCAACAACACCGCAAAGAGCCTCGTTCATCCTTGCTTTGGGCATATCGTGCTGATACTGCCCTACGCCGATAGCCTTGGGATCAATTTTTACAAGTTCTGCTAAAGGATCCTGTAAACGTCTTGCAATTGAAATTGCACCCCTAATAGATACGTCAAATTCCGGAAATTCCTCCGCTGCAAGCTTAGAAGCGGAGTAAACAGAAGCTCCTGCTTCACTGACAACCATATAACTTACCTTCTGCGGTATTTCATGAAGAATTTCAGCGATAAGAGCTTCGCTTTCCCTTGAAGCCGTACCATTACCGATAGCAATAGCAGTTACGCCGTTTTTCTCAATAATAGCTTTTATTTTGGCTTTTGCAGCATTGTCCTTATCCTTACGGAACGTAGGATATACTATCGCCGAATCAAGAACCTTACCAGTACTGTCAACAACTGCCATCTTACATCCATGAGAATAACCCGGGTCAAAGCCCAGAGTAATCTGATTTTTAACAGGCGGCTGTAAAAGCAGCTGTCTCAGATTAGAAGAAAATACTTTTATTGCTCCCTCAGCGGCTTTAGCAGTCAATTCCGACCTGATCTCACGTTCCACAGACGGCATTATAAGACGCTTACAGCTATCCTGTGCGGCAGTTTTAACAAGTTCTCCGCACCTGCTGTTATTTTTAACAAACATTTTTTCAGCAACAGAAAAACAAAATTCCTCGTCAATTACTACAGAAACCTTTAATGCTCCCTCTTTTTCACCTCTGTCAAGGGCAAGGATTCTGTGTCCGGCAACTCTGGATACGCCCTCGCTGAATTCATAATAATTCTGATATACTGTTTCTGCTTCCTCATCTGTTGCCCTGGATTCTATTTTTGCCGCTTTTTCATAAAGCGCTCTGATTTTCTTTCTGAGTTCCGCATTATCTGAAATGTCCTCCGCAATTATATCCATTGCGCCCTGCAATGCGGCGTCTGCCGTTTCAATTTCCTTTTCAGAATTTATATACTTTTCAGCTTCTGATTCCGGATCGCTGTCGATATTCTGTTCAATAATAAATTCTGCAAGAGGTTCAAGTCCCTTGTCACGGGCTACGCTTGCTCTGGTTTTTCTTTTGGGCTTGAATGGTCTATATATATCCTCAACTTCAACAAGCGTTATAGCTTTTTCAAGTGCCTCTGAAATTTCTTCAGTCAGCTTACCCTGTTCTTCAATTGACGAACTTACTTCATTTTTTCTGTTTTCCAGATTACGCAGATATGAAAGTCTGTCATTCAGTTCCCTGAGAATCTGATCGTCAAGCGAACCTGTAAGCTCTTTTCTGTATCTTGCAATAAAAGGTATCGTTTTACCTTCATCAATAAGTGTTACAGTATTGTCAACCTGTTCCTGTCTTAATTTGAATTCTTCCGCTAATTTTTTATTAATGTCCATAATTTACTGCCTTTCAAAAAAGTATATTATAATTTTAACATTTTTTTATTAATTTTTCAACACAAAAAAATCCCTTCCAGAAAATTACTTTCTGAAAGGGATTAAATTAAATAATTTCCTCTGTTTCACATTTTTTAGGTCTTGACATAAGTTTTCCCAAAGCTTCTTTAACATTGCCTTTATTAAAAAGTACGTTATTGAGCTGCTCGGTAATCGGCATGGAAACTCCTACTTTATTTGCAAGCTCAAGAGCCACTTTACAGCAGTTATAGCCTTCAACCGTACCTACAAGCTTTACCGCCTCTTCGGGGCTTACTCCCTGACCGATAAGAATCCCCGCACGTCTGTTTCTGCTGTGCATACTGGTACATGTAACAATAAGGTCGCCTATTCCGGTAAGTCCTGCAAAGGTTGAGGCAGACGCTCCAAGGGCTACGCCAAGTCTTCCGATTTCAGTGATACCTCTTGTCATGAGAGCAGCTTTGGTATTGTCGCCGTAATTTAAACCGTCGCATATTCCGGCGCAGACCGCAATTATATTTTTTAGAGCTCCGCCTATTTCACAGCCTACCACATCACTATTTATATAAATTCTGAAAACATTACTGCTCATCGTATCCTGAATATAAGCCGCCGCTTCCATATCTTCCGAAGCTGCCACCACGGTTGTTGGAATACCAAGAGCAACCTCCTCGGCATGAGACGGTCCGGAGAGAATTACAATAGGCGATTTCTTTACTTCTTCTCGGATAACATCGCTGATAAGCTTATGAGTACCGTTTTCCAGTCCTTTGCTGGTATTGACAACTACCATTTCTTCAGTTATAAAAGGTGATGCTTTTCTGACCACGTCTCTCACATAAGGAGACGGTATTCCAAGAAGAACAATGTCGCTGCCTATTACGCATGAAATATCTGCATTAAGCTCAATTGATTCAGGAATCTTTACTCCCGGCAGCTTTGACTTATGTTCTCCGTCGGCTTTTATATTATCAAGTTCTTTCTGAAATGCCGACCAGACTGTAACCTTATGACCTATACGGTTCAGCATAACAGCAAGAGACATTCCGAATCCTCCGGAACCCAGTATTGTTATCTTTGCCATATTTATTCCTCCTTTTTATGAAATGAAAATCTATTTTCAGTTCCATTTTTCAGTCTGGTAATATTGGTTCTGTGCATAAATATTACCAGTATACATATAGGCAGCGTTAATACTGCATAAACAACAGACAATTTTAAAGCAGTACCCTCAGCAAAATATTGCATTAAAAAAGTAATAAACGGACAGCAAATCGTAGCAATAATTGACGATAAAGAAACATATTTACTAAATGCCAGAATAACTGCAAAAATCAAAATTAATATTCCGAATACAATCGGATCTATTACTAAAAATACTGAAACTCCTACAAGTACGCCTTTACCGCCCTTAAATCCGTAATAAAGCGGAAAAATATGACCGATAACCGCAAAAAAGCCGGCAATATAACCGATAAAATGCACGTCATTATCAGGTCCAAGTCCCACTCCTAACAAGCCGCATATAAGCTTACAGATAATAACAGCTATAATACCTTTAAGCAGATCTCCTATAAGAGTAAACGCTGCCGGAAGCTTGCCAAAGCATCTTAGTGTATTGGTAAGTCCGGCATTAAAGCTGCCGAACTTTCTGATATCCTCACCCTTCAAAAGCTTTACTACTATAATCGAAGAATTACAGCTGCCCAAAAGATATGAAACTACTGCTGAAAATACAACTGCCATAAGAATCTGTAAAACCATTATTTGTCTCCTCGTTCCCTTACTACAAATCTTACAGGCGTACCGGAAAGTCCGAATGTGCCTCTTATCTGATTTTCAAGATAACGCTGATATGAAAAGTGGAATAAATCAGAACGATTTACAAAAGTTACAAATGTAGGCGGTTTAGTAGACGCCTGCGTCATATAATAAATTTTCAGTCTTCTGCCTTTATCCGAAGGCGGCTGTACTCTTGTAGTAGCATATGCAAGAACATCGTTTAGCATACCTGTTGAAATTCTCATACAATTCTGCTCATTGACATATTTTATCATCTCAAACAGCTTATTCACTCTTTGTCCGGTCTTAGCAGATATGAAAATAAAAGGAACATATGACATAAAGCTAAAGTCATTTTCCAATTTCGTCTGAAATTCCTTCATTGTATTATCGCCTTTTTCAATTGCATCCCATTTATTTACAGCAATTATTGACGCTTTTCCCTGTTCATGAGCATAACCGGCAATTTTTGAATCCTGTTCAGTAAATCCCACTTCAGCATCAATGACGATAACGCATACGTCAGCTCTGTCAACAGCCATATATGCACGCAGCACACTGTAATGTTCTATTCTTTCATTTACCTTTGATTTTTTTCTGATTCCTGCCGTATCAATAAATACAAATTTACCTTCATCATTTTCAATGACAGTATCCGTTGCGTCACGGGTAGTACCGGCAATATTTGAAACGATTACCCGTTCTTCACCTGCTATTTTATTTATCAAAGAAGACTTACCCACATTCGGTTTTCCTATAATAGCAACCTTAATGTAATCCTCTTCGTAATCCTCTGTTTTATCATCAGGAAAATATTTAAATATTTCATCAAGCAGATCTCCTGTTCCATGACCATGCTGAGAAGAGATCGGAAAAGGATCTCCCAGACCAAGATTATAAAATTCATATATTTCAACAGGAGTTTCACCGATAGTATCACATTTGTTTACTGCAAGCACCACAGGTTTCCCGCTTTTTTGAAGCATTAAAGCAACCTCATGATCAGTTGAAGTCACTCCGCACCTGACATCCGTTACCAGAACAATAACATCAGCTCTTTCAATAGCAAGCTCTGCCTGACGTCTCATCTGGGACAGGATAATATCGTCGGACGCCGGTTCAATACCTCCGGTATCGACTACCATAAATTCTCTGGCACGCCACTCGCATTTTGAATAAATTCTATCTCTGGTAACGCCGGGAGTATCCTCAACTATAGAAATCCGCTGACCTACCAATTTATTAAACAGTGTTGATTTTCCGACATTTGGACGTCCAACCACTGCAACTACAGGCAATGACATTTAAACATCCCCTTTCTTTATTTAGTTTTAACATAAAAAATCTTATATAAACGGAAAGGAGAGGAAGATTGCTCCTCCTCTCCTCCTCTCAAGCATTATTCGGCATCCATTTTGATAACCTCAACGCCCTTGTAGAATCCACAATTCTTACAAACCTTATGCGGAGCCTTTAATTCACCGCAGTTATCGCATCTGCTGAACGCAGGTGCATCCAGCTTCCAAACAGCAGAACGTCTTTTATCACGTCTAGCCTTGGAAGTTTTTCTCTTTGGTACAGCCATTCCGGCACCTCCTTACAGCTTTGCTTCAACAAAGCTCAGTTTTTTTGGCAATTACACTCGGATTCGTTCAAGTCACAGCCGCACACAGGGCAAAGTCCCATGCAATCATCACTGCAAAGCAGTTTGGTTGGCAGTTCAAGAAGCAAGTCCGAAAGAGCAATCTCATTTACATCGACCCTATAATTTTCCGCAACAATATATTCATCGTTGTCAGAATTTAAGGCACTGACAATTACATGCTTAAATTCATAGAAATAATCCCTTTTCAATTCTTTCAAGCATCTGTCACAGACGATATTTAATGTAAACTTTACGGAATAATCCATATGAACAACGTCAGCACGATTATAAAAGCTTCCGGAAACTGTTACAGATCCTGCAAAATCATAGCCGCATGACTGTTCCAATTCGGCAAGAGGAATTTCAAACTCAAATTCCTTACGCTCTCCGATTATATTAAAAACCTGACGTAAATCCGCTGTCATAAATTTACTCCCTTACAAGCATCACAAATTCTATTATATACAAAACGTCGCTTATTGTCAATACTTTTTTTATTAATCGGCAAATTTTGTAACACTTGCAGGCAGTTCTTCATTATCAGCTGAAACTGTGAAAATAACCTGTGTGTCATCGCCTGTAAGCTTGTCCAGCTTATCAAGCATAATGCCGAATTCATCAAAATCAGTACCGCCGATTTTAAGAATTGAATCAACAAAGATTTCCTTGATATCGTAATTTCCTGCGAGCATTCCGGCAACAAAACCATAGAATGAATCGTAACCTGAAACATTAAAACGTTCTGCATCAACAAGTCTTACCTTATAGCTGATGTCATAAGTAAGCTTAGCTCCCTTTTCAATACAGATTAGATCGCCGTTTGTTGACTTAACTGCATCATTGATCATATCGATAAGAACTTTTGTTTTACCTGTACCCTTTTTGCCTGTTATTAACTTAATCATTTATAAACTCCTTCCGTCATACGCATGACATAAATATTGCTGCATTGTATAATGCGTTTTATTGCAGGACCTTAAATCAGGTCACAGCATTCTTAAATGAATATCCTCAAGGACACTCATATAAGTGTTTTTTAATTATCTCAGCTTAGCCTCCAGTGCCTCTTTCTGATCTTCATAACCCGGCTTGCCGAGAAGTGCAAACATATTGGATTTATAGCTTTCAACGCCCGGCTGATTAAACGGATTTACCCCCATAACATATCCTGATACTGCACAAGCCTTTTCAAAGAAATAAATCATATATCCGAGATTTTCTTCATCTATCTTGTCAAGCTCCAGAATAATATTAGGAACGCCGCCTTCTGTATGAGCTAATACAGTACCTTCAAAAGCCTTTCTGTTTACTACTGACATATTCTGATTTGTCAGGAAATTCAAACCGTCAATATTTTCAGCATCGTCTTCAAGGAAAAGATCCTGCTTAGGATTTTTAATATCAATAACAGTTTCAAACATAATTCTGGAACCGTCCTGAATAAACTGACCCATTGAATGCAAATCTGTTGAGAATACAACTGAATCCGGTAAAATACCCTTGTTATCCTTACCTTCACTTTCACCAAAGAGCTGCTTATACCATTCTAACATCATGCAGAATGCAGGATCATATGAAACCATAAGCTCAACTGCTTTACCCTTACGATAAAGAATATTTCTAAGAGCCGCATATTTATAACAGTCGTTATTGTCAAAATCAGCTGAAAAATCTTCTCTTGCCTGTGCTGCACCCTTCATAAGTCCGTCAATGTCACAGCCTGCCACTGCAATTGGAAGAAGTCCTACTGCTGTAAGCACTGAATAACGTCCGCCTACATCATCAGGAATAACAAATGTTTCATATCCTTCGGCATCGGCAAGATTTTTAAGTGTTCCCCTCGCCTTGTCTGTGGTACAGAAAATTCTTTCCTTTGCTTCATCACGTCCATACTTATCTTCAACAAGCTTTTTGAAGATTCTGAAAGCAAGTGCAGGTTCGGTAGTTGTACCGGATTTTGATATAACATTTACCGCAATATCCCTACCCTCACAAATAGAAAGAATTTCCTGAAGGTATGTCGGATTAATATTGTTGCCGACATAATAAATATCAGGAGTATCTTTTTTCATATTATTATAGAATGGAGATTTCAGCAGTTCAATAGCTGCTCTGGCTCCAAGATAAGAACCGCCGATACCGATTACAATAAGAACATCGGCTGTTTTATTAATCTTTTCAGCGGCAGCCTTAATTCTGGAAAATTCTTCCTTATCGTAATCTACCGGCAGATCAAGCCAGCCAAGAAAATCATTGCCAAGACCTGTTCTGTCATGCAGAACCTTAGCCGCAGTTTCCACCTGAGCCTTGATACCGCTCATTTCATCTTCGTTAACAAATTTCTGAACATATTTGCCGTTCAACTTCAAAGACATTTCAGTTTCCTCCAGTCAATAATAAGCATAATTAAAATTTTTCTCAATATATTCTTACCCTTATCATTTTACTATATTTCCTTTTTATTTTCAAGACATAACTTCATTATTGTTTATTACTTACAATTATCAAGCGATTTATTTATACATAATGTACAAATATTTTTTCAATGCTATTGAAAAGGTCATACATTCAACTGATTCCGAAGCAATAAGATTGGTTTCATAAAGCAATGCGTCTCCGTTGTAAAAGCCTACCGTACCAATTTTCTGACCTTTTTTTACAGGTGCTTCAACATATTCCGGTATAAAAATAACAGAACTTAGCTCATCGCCGCTTTTAGGAACGACCAATCCCGTCAGATCCTCTGCTTCAATTTCAACAGCATCGTCAACGCCGTGATGAACTGAAAGCGGCTTTAAAAATTCATTTGAGAACGCCGGAGTAGTTACCTTATACGAAGAAAATCCTGCCGCTAAAAGCGATTTCCCCACAGCAAATCTTTCATCCTTGTCCGAACATCCCATAACAACTGATATATATACCTGACCGTCCCTTTCTGCCGCAAGTGATAAAGTATATCCTGATTCCTCAGAATGCCCCGCCTTAACTCCCAGAATACCTTCATATGTTCTCACCAGTCTGTTTTCATTTACAAGTTCTGTCTGACCGTTTCGTACACTATCCATCCAGGAAGTCATATAATTTTTAAGAAAATCATACTTTAAAAGTTCACGTGTAAGCAAAGCTGTGTCATAGGCGGTAGAATACTGCCCCTGCGCATCATATCCGGCACAGTTTTTAAATACAGTATCTCTCATCCCCAGTTCAAATGCTCTGGCATTCATCATGCCGACAAATTCATTTTCATCTCCGCCGATCTCTTCCGCCAGCACCATTGACGCATCATTTGCATTTCCGATTATAACGGCTTTAAGCAATTCGTCAACAGTTATTGTTTCTCCTTGCATAAGCCATACTACCGCTCCCTGCTGTTGATTTGCATTAGCGCTGGCTGTAAGCTTCGTATCAACCGATATCTTACCGCATTCAATTTCCTCAGCTGTAAGAAGAACAGTCATAAGCTTGTTAAGCGTACCCTGAGGAACACGTTTATAGCCATTTTCCTCACTTATTACAGTCCCTGTGGAAGCTTCCATAAGCAGAGTACACTGTACATAGTTCTTGGTTTCTTCCTCCGCAAAGCAAGTACAGGGAGTAATAATAAATAAAAGCGCAGATATACACAATGATATGATTTTTTTCATAACAACTCTCCCAAAAAAGTATTATTATGGAAATTATATGCAAATATTTTAAAAAAAATTAAAGCCGTCAGTTCTTTTACCGACGGCTTTTACTATCTGCGCTTAAAAGCAAATTCCACAATATTACTTTACTATTATTTTACAATATATTTTTCAATATCCTTTGCAAAATCACCGGGTTCATCTGTATGAGCCTTAAGTTCGATAGGCTTTGAAAGATCAAGACTGAAAATACCCATAATTGACTTTGCATCTACAGCATATCTGCCTGAAATCAAATCAACGTCAAAGTCATATCTCATTACCATGTTCACAAAATCTTTTACATCATTGATTGCTGCCAGAGAAATCTTATAAGTTACCATAATTATACCTCCTAAATTACAAGCAATTACTTCATGCGGAATTTTTATAATTTCTTTCCGCTGTATAAATAATACCACTCTTAAAAAATAAAGTCAATACAATTGAAATATTTTCGTAAATTTAGTATAATGAATAAGCTGACATTCAGTCTGTTTTTATTCACCTTGATTATTTTGTAATGTCTGCACAATATACATTGTTTAAATTTGTTAAACATAAACACATTATTTAACGAAAGGTAAAAAATATGAATGCTCATTTTATCAGCTTCGGCTGTAAAGTAAATCAATATGAAACCGAAAGCATTAAAGAAATCTTTATATCGGAAAATTACGATATTTCGGATACTCCTGCCGATGCCGACGTAATCATAATTAATTCCTGTACTGTAACCTCCTCGGGAGACAGCAAAACGATTCATACTTTAAAACGTATAAGAAAATTGAATCCGGATGCCGTTATAGTTCTTACCGGCTGTCTCCCTCAGGCTTCTCCGGATATAGCAGACAAGCTTCCGGAAGCAGATATAGTAACCGGAACAAGAAACAGAAATAAAATTCCGGAGCTTGTAAAACGGCACATTGAAAAAAAAGAGCAGATCATTCACATTACATCATACGAAAAATGCGATGATTTTGAAAATATCAAATGCAGCGAATTTAAAAATAAAACAAGAGCATTTGTCAAAATACAGGACGGCTGTAATCAATTTTGCAGCTACTGCATTATTCCTTATGCACGAGGAAGATGCCGTTCTAAACCTATTGAAACCTTAAAAGAAGAAATAAAAGAACTAGCTGCAAACGGTCATAAGGAAATTGTTCTTGTAGGGATAAATCTTGCCTTTTACGGAAAAGAATTTGACCTCTGCCTAGCAGATGCAGTTGAAGTATGCTGTAAAATAAAAGGCGTAGAACGTGTAAGGCTCGGCTCTCTTGAACCGGAAATCATTACTGACAGCGACCTTGAACGTCTGTCAAAGCTTCCTCAATTCTGTCCTCATTTTCATTTATCTCTACAAAGCGGCTGTGACAAAACGCTGAAAAATATGAACCGTCATTATAATTGTGAACAATACTACGACCTTGTATGCAGAATAAGAAAATATTTTAGCAATGCGTCATTTACCACCGATATAATGGTCGGTTTTCCGGACGAAACCGATAAAGATTTTGAAGAATCTTTGAAATTTGCAGAAAAAATAGGATTTTCAAAAATACATGTTTTTCCATATTCTGTAAGACCGGGCACAAAAGCCGCAGAAATGAAAAATCAGGTTTCCGAAAATATCAAAGCTCAAAGAGCTAAAATAATGAAATCAGCCGGATCACAGCTAACGGAAAGATTTATGAAAACGCAAGTCGGAATGACAGTTCCGGTACTTTTTGAGCGTGAAAGCTCTCCTGAATTTCACCAAGGATTTACACCAAATTACACATTAATAAAAATTCCGGCAAAAAAATCCGAAAAAAGTTTGCGCAGAATGATTTTTTATGTTAAAATAGTAGAAAGTAAAAAAGACTGTTGTATAGGTGAATTGGTTTAATTAAATCTACCGACAGTCTGAAACGGTATTTTCCGCAAGTATACCGTTTAAATATATACAATACACTTTAATTGCGGAGAATGGAGCATAATATGTCTGTATTCCGAATTTATGTTGAAAAGAAACCTGAATATGCTGTTGAAGCAAAATCTGTTTTAAACGATATTCAGACAGCTCTTCGTCTGAATATTTCAGGAGTCAGGATTTTAAACCGTTACGATGCTGACAAACTCAGCCGTGAGGACTTTGAAATGTCCGTAAACACTGTATTTTCAGAGCCTGCCGTAGACGTTACTTATTCTGAACTGCCTGTTCTTATAAATAATGAAAGAATATTTGCAGTTGAATTTCTGCCGGGACAGTTTGATCAACGTGCAGACAGCTGTGAGCAGTGCATACAGATACTTACACAGAAAGACCGCTGCCGTGTCAAAAACACAAAAATATATATTATTGAAGGCAGTCTTACAGACGATGAATTCACCAGACTTAAATCCTATCTTATCAACCCAGTTGAAAGCCGTGAAGCTTCGCTGAATATCGTAAAAACACTTGATACAGATTATGAGATTCCTGAAAAGGTCGAAGTCCTTGAAAACTTTATCAGACTTAATGACAAAGGACTGAATGCATTTATCAAGGAATTCGGTCTGGCAATGGATTTTGATGATATTAAGTTCTGTCAGTCATATTTCAAGGATACTGAAAAGCGTGATCCTACAATTACGGAAATCAGAATGATCGATACCTACTGGTCTGATCACTGCCGTCATACAACTTTTTCTACAAATATTGAAAACGTGGATATTGAAACTCCTTATATTAAGGAAACTTATGATGAATATCTCGAAATTCGTTCTGAGCTTGGAAGAGAAGAAAAACCTGTAACACTTATGGACATGGCTACTCTTGCCGTTAAAAAGCTTAAGGCTGACGGTAAGCTAAACGATCTTGACGAAAGTGAAGAAATCAATGCATGCTCCGTTAAAATAAAAGTAAATACTGAAAACGGTGAAGAAGACTGGATTCTGATGTTCAAAAATGAAACTCATAATCACCCTACAGAAATCGAACCGTTCGGCGGTGCAGCTACTTGCTTGGGCGGAGCGATCCGTGATCCGCTGTCAGGACGTTCTTACGTATATCAGGCAATGAGAGTAACAGGTGCGGCAAATCCTCTTGTTCCCGTTGAAGACACTATTTCCGGTAAGCTTCCTCAGAGAAAAATCACTTTGGGCGCTGCAAACGGTTATAGTTCATACGGTAATCAGATCGGTCTTGCTACAGGACATGTATCTGAAATCTATCACCCGGGATATGTTGCCAAAAGACTTGAGATCGGCGCTGTTGTAGGTGCGGCTCCTGCTGAAAATATCAGACGTGAAGCGCCTGCTCCGGGAGATGTTGTAGTTCTGCTGGGCGGTAAAACAGGTCGTGACGGCTGCGGAGGCGCAACAGGCTCTTCAAAATCTCATACTCTTGAATCTCTTGAACACTGCGGAGCTGAAGTACAAAAAGGTAATCCTCCTGAGGAAAGAAAATTACAGAGACTCTTCAGAAATCCTGACGTTACAAAAATGATCAAACGCTGTAACGATTTCGGTGCAGGCGGTGTATCTGTGGCAATAGGCGAGCTGACCGACGGTCTTGTAATCGACCTCAATGCCGTTCCGAAAAAGTATGAGGGACTGGACGGTACAGAAATTGCAATCAGCGAATCACAGGAAAGAATGGCTGTTGTGATCGCTAAGGAAGATGTGGAAAGATTCTTAAATGAAGCACACAAAGAAAATCTTGAAGCTACAGTCGTTGCAGATGTTATGGAAGAACCACGTCTTAAAATGAACTGGAACGGCGTTACAATCGTTGATCTTTCAAGAGAATTTTTAAACTCCAACGGTGCACCTAAATATACAGATATTAAAATCAAAAAGCCTGACATCAAAGTTCTCAATACTTATACGGACAATCCTGAAGGCTGGGACGCTCTTATGGCTAACCTTAATGTGTGCTCACAGAAAGGATTGGTTGAAAAGTTCGACTCTACAATCGGCGCTTCAACTGTGCTTATGCCTTTTGGCGGAAAATATCAGCTTACACCAACTCAGGCTATGGCTGCAAAAATTCCTGTACTCAAGGGTCAGACAGATACATGTTCGATTATGGGCTGGGGATACAACCCATTTATCAGTGAAAAAAGTCCATATCACGGAGCAATGCTTGCTGTTGTTGAATCAATTGCCAAAGTCGTTGCCGCAGGCGGTAAATATGAACACTGTTGGCTGACATTCCAAGAATATTTTGAAAGAACTCAGAACAATCCGGAACGCTGGGGCAAGCCTATGGCAGCCCTTCTCGGCGCATTCAAGGCTCAGCTGGAAATGGGATGCGGAGCTATCGGCGGTAAGGATTCCATGTCCGGTACATTTGAAAACATAGACGTTCCTCCTACTCTGGTTTCCTTTGCTGTTTCCACTGCTTCAAGCAGAAAAATCGTTTCACCTGAATTTAAGGACACTGACAGTACAGTAATCATGATCAAGCCTGATTACGACGAAAACAGTCTGCCGGTATTTGAAAGCGTAAAGAACTGCTTTGCTTATGTAGAAGACATGATTGAAAACGGCAGAGCAAAAGCAGTCTGGACTGTTTCAGGCGGCGGTGTTGCCGAAGGTATCGCTAAAATGTGTTTCGGTAACAGGATCGGTTTCGCATTTGAAAACAAACTTTCCGAAGAAGAACTGTTCCTGCCTCACTACGGCTCATTCATTATTGAAATTGACGGCGAAGCACTGGAAAATGAAATTGTTCTGGGTAAAACAAAACAAGAATATAATATCTTTACAAAGAGCTATACTCTTTCTCTTGACTCGCTCCAGAAAACATGGGAAAACAAACTTGAACCTGTATTCCCTTGCAGAATAAAAACTACTCTTTCGGCAGTTGAAGCTTATGAGTTCAATGCTGCTAAACGTGCATTCCCATCAATTAAAGCTGCTGTTCCTAAGGTATTTATTCCGGTTTTCCCGGGTACTAACTGTGAATACGATACCGCAAGAGCATTTGAACGTGCCGGAGCTGAAGCACAGATAATGGTAGTCAAGAATCTCAGCGCTTCTGATATTGAAGATTCAATTGAAGAAGCTGCAAAAATCATTAAACAGTCACAAATTATTATGATTCCCGGAGGATTCAGCGGCGGCGACGAACCTGACGGAAGCGGTAAATTTATTACTGCATTTTTCAGAAATCCAAAGGTTAAGGACGCCGTACATGAACTTCTCAAAAAAAGAGACGGTCTTATGTTGGGTATCTGTAACGGATTCCAGGCTCTTATCAAGCTAGGTCTTGTTCCTTACGGTGAAATTACCGATATGACCAACGAATCCCCTACCCTTACTTTCAATACCATTGCAAGACACCAGTCAATGATGGTAAATACCAGAATTGCGTCTAACAAATCTCCATGGCTTGCAAACAGTAATGTAGGCGATATTCATGCTATCCCGATCTCACACGGCGAAGGAAGATTTGTAGCTCCTCAATCTTTAATAGTACAGCTTGCAAACAACGGTCAAATAGCAACACAATATGTTGATCTGAACGGAAAACCGTCAATGGATATCAGATTTAATCCTAATACTTCTATGGAAGCCATCGAAGGCATAACCTCCCCTGACGGACGTGTACTCGGTAAAATGGGACACAGTGAACGTATCGGATTTGATGTATGCAAAAATGTTACAGGCATCAAGGATCAGGGAATTTTTGAAAACGGTGTAAGATACTTTAAATAATTAAAATTTACGGCTGTACAGAAATTCTGTACAGCCGTTTTTATGTTTACATGCATAATATAAAAATGTTATAATAAATTAGTTCCGCCGAATATAATTTAAAATATACGTATAAAAGTAATATTAGATCTCACCCTATAAATTCACGAATCAAAGAATCTGACGGTACTTCCTTTTCACTGACAGGAAGTAATATATTAAAAAATTCAATAATATTATTATAATAATGATTATTGCGTAATATCTGCTCTGCCTCTGACAGCTTTCTATAAAGAAAGCTTTTATAAACCGACACTTCATAAGACATAAACGTATCTATCTGAAAATCAGCACGACGTTTAAACGGAAAAATATATTTATCTTCTCCCTCCGATACGCTTTCAAAATAAGAAAAAATTGATTCCAGATTCCTTCCTCTGAAAAGACTGTCTCTGCAAAGCCGCCTTATAAGCCGTATGATGCGAGGATGAAGAATCTTGTTGTTACGGTCTTTCAGTCTTGTACGTACGCTTATATAAATACAGGTCGCAAAATTGTTTTCACCGGTCACAAGAGGGTTCAGCGCATGAATCCCTTCCATGATTACTAAAGAATCCGCCTCTCTTTTAAACGGAACATAACTGCTGCGCGACTGTTTTTTAAAATCGAATACCGGCATCATAAATTCTTTGCCTTCATTCATAAGCACCAGATGCTCTTGAAGCAGTTTTAAATCTGTACATAACGGAGACTCCAGATCTATATTGCCATTTTTATCTCTTGGCATATCCGGCGAAGTATTTGAGCGAAAGTAATTATCAAGTGAAATAACATTGCTGTCACAGTTATAATTCTTTTTTAAAATTCTGGACATTTCATTTGCAGCTGAAGTTTTTCCCGAACCCGAAGGACCGGAAATTAAAATAACAGGATGAGTATTGCGTTTTTTCGATATTTCTCCACACACATTATTAAGCTGACAATAATAATTTCCCTCCGAATCATTTACAAGCTTACGTGGATTTTCAGTTATAATCCTATTGAGAGAATCTGTTTTAACGTATTTCATATCATAAACCTTTCATAAATTTAAAGTATTTATATTATACTATATTCGGAAAAATTTATCAATGTTCTATATAATAAAAAACACTTCCCTCTTTTTGTTAAATATGTACAAAACTTAGCCTTGGATTTACAAGGAATTTCACAAATAAATAAATGTAATCTATTAAACTATGTACTTTTGTCAAAAAAAATGATATAATAAGTTTTTAGAATGATTATTCATTCGTTTACTCGGAAAGGATGTATAAAATGTTTTTTCAAAAAGACGCTGAAACAATGTCAAGAAAACAAATTGAAGAAATTCAGCTTAACAGACTAAAATGGCTGGTGGATTATTGCTGTAAAAACATACCGTTTTATCACGACAGACTTGAAAAAGCAGGAGTAACTGCTGAAAAAATAAAAACTCTGGACGATATACAGTACATACCATACACAACCAAGGACGATATACGTGATAATTATCCTTTTGGTCTCTTTGGACAGCCAATAAAAAATATCGTAAGAATTCATGCTTCAAGCGGTACTACAGGAAAACCGACTGTAGTCGGATATACAAAAAACGATCTTGACAACTGGAGCGACTGTATGGCAAGACTTTGCATGGCAGCAGGCGCAACTGATGAAGATATAGTTCAGATTGCCTTTGGATATGGACTTTTTACGGGTGCTCTGGGTCTTCATTACGGACTTGAAAAAATTGGAGCCACAGTTGTCCCCACATCAAGCGGCAATACTGAAAAACAAATTATGCTGATGCAGGATTTTCAGACTACCGCACTGGTCGCTACGCCTTCATATGCACAGTTTATCGGTGAAACAGCAAAAGAAATGGGTGTAATAGACAATCTGAATTTAAAGCTCGGTTTGTTTGGTTCAGAAGGCTGTACGGAAGAAATGAGAAATCAGGTGGAAAAAACTCTCGGACTGTTCGCTACAGACAATTACGGCATGAGCGAACTTATGGGTCCCGGGGTCTCAGGTGAATGTCATTTAAGATGCGGTATGCATATTAATGAAGATCATTTCATTGCCGAAATTATTGATCCGACCACTCTTGAAGTTCTGCCAAGGGGTTCGCAGGGAGAACTTGTTGTAACAACCCTTACAAAAGAAGGCATTCCTATGCTCAGATACCGTACTAAGGATATTACTAAAATTGACTATGAACCGTGTAAATGCGGCAGAACTTTTGCAAGGATGGCTAAAATTATGGGCAGAACCGATGATATGCTTAAGATCAGAGGCGTAAATGTCTTTCCATCTCAGATTGAAAGCGTACTTATGGGATTTGATCAGATCGCTCCCCATTATCAGCTAGTGATTACAAGAGAAAATTTCTCTGACCGTCTTGAGGTCAAGGTTGAACTAGCTGATGGATCGCTCCTCGAAAATTATGCCGGACTTGAACAGCTGCGTAATTTAATTCACCATAATCTTAAAACAGTTCTCGGAATTGATACTAAGGTTTCACTGGTAGAACATAAGTCGCTGGAAAGATTCCAGGGCAAGGCAAAAAGAATAATTGATCTGAGAAAACAATAATGAAAGAACTTCTTATTACCGATCTGGACGGAACACTGCTCGACTCAAACGGCAAACTATCTGATATTTCCGCAGAAATAATAAATCAATTTATTTCAACAGGCGGAGCGTTTACATTTGCTACTGCCCGCACTGCTTCATCGGCAGTAAAAATAACTGAAAAAATAAACATAAATACTCCATGCGTACTTATGAACGGCGTCAGCATTTACGATATACAAAAGAAAAAATATATAAAAAATGAGTATATAAATAACGGCACTGCTGTAACTGTGGCTGCTATTTTTAAGCAGTGTAATATAAAGCCGTTTATGTATAAAATTAAAAACAACAGACTTTTTGCATTATATACGGGATTTGAAAACAAGCAAATGTATGAATTTTTTCTTTTAAGACGTGACAAATATGACAAGCCCTTTATAAAATGTTCTGATTTAGCATGTGAAGCTGATGAAAGCGTTGTTTATTTTACAACTCTGGGAGAGTATGAAAGTCTTGCACCAGTAAAAAACCGCCTTGATAAAATTAATAATATTAGTAGTGCATTTTACAAGGACGTTTACAATAAAGGACTATGGTTTCTGGAAGTTTTCTCAAACCGTGCCTCAAAATCAAATGGCATAAAGTTTTTAAAGAAATACGGCACATTTGATTATGTGACATGCTTTGGAGACAATCTAAATGATCTTCCTATGTTTCACATATGCGATAAATGCATAGCGGTAGGAAATGCAAAGGAAGAAGTAAAATCTGCTGCTGATGAAGTTATAGACTGTAATAATGCGGATTCAGTGGCTTTCTGGATAAAGAAAAATTATATGAAAGGATTTGAATAAATGAACAAATTAATGCTTGGCAATGAAGCCTTTGCAAGAGGTTTGTATGAAGGAGGATGTCAGTTGATTTCCAGCTATCCTGGTACTCCTTCAACAGAAATTACAGAATTCGGTGCAAAATACGAAGAAATGTACGCAGAATGGGCGCCTAATGAAAAAGTGGCAATGGAAACCGCACTTGGAGCATCAATTGCAGGCGCAAGAAGTTTCTGCGGAATGAAGCATGTAGGACTTAACGTTGCGGCAGATCCCCTTTATACTGCTGCATATACAGGGGTTACAGGCGGTATGGTCATCGCCGTGGCAGACGATCCGGGCATGCATTCCTCGCAAAACGAACAGGATAGTCGCCATCACGCTATTGCGTCAAAGGTTCTTATGGTAGAGCCTTCCGACTCGGCTGAGTGTAAGGATTTTGTAAAGGAATCATTCAAGCTTTCTGAAAAATATGATACTCCTGTTATCGTAAGACTTTCTACAAGAGTTTCTCATTCACAAAGTTCTGTTGAATTATGTGAAAGAGAAAATGCTGAAACAAAACCTTATGTAAAAAATCCTCAGAAATATGTTATGATGCCGGCATTTGCAAAGGCAAGACATGTATTTGTTGAAGAAAGAACAAAAAAACTTATTGAATATGCTGAAACTTCTACTTTAAATAAAATAGAATTAAACGGCGGAAAAATCGGCGTTATTACAAGCGGTATTGCCTACCAGTATGCAAAAGAAGCACTGGGCGATGATGTTTCATATCTCAAGCTTGGTGTTGTAAATCCTCTTCCTGTTGATCTTATTAAGGATTTTGCAGCAAAATGCGAAACTGTTTACGTAATTGAAGAACTTGACGATATTATTGAAACTCACTGCAAAAAACTTGGTATCAATGTTATCGGAAAAGAACTTTTCGGATTTATCGGAGAGCTTTCACAGTCAATTATTGCTGAAAAAATAATCGGCAAGAAAAACGACTATATTGATTTTTCAGAATCTGTACCTGTAAGACCTCCTGTTATGTGTGCAGGATGTCCTCACAGAGGTTTGTTTTATGTGCTGGCAAAAAATAAAATTACAGTTTCAGGCGATATCGGCTGCTATACTTTAGGAGCTGCTGCACCGCTTAATTCTATGGATTCTACTATTTGTATGGGTGCTTCTATTTCCGCTCTGCATGGTATGAACAAGATAATGGGGTCTGACGGCGAAAAGAAAAATGTAGCTGTAATCGGTGACTCTACATTTATTCACAGCGGCGTTACAGGTCTGATAAACATTGCTTACAATGCAACTAATTCAACTGTTATTATTCTGGATAATTCCATAACAGGTATGACAGGTCACCAGCAAAATCCTACAACAGGTTACAACTTAAAAGGTGATCCCGCCTCAAAGGTATCCCTTGAAGCTCTTTGTAAGGCTGTCGGCATTAACAGGGTAAGAGTTGTTGATCCTTATAATATGAAGGAAACAGAAGAAGCAGTACTGGAAGAGCTTTCAGCTGAAGAACCGTCGGTAGTAATATCCAGACGTCCATGCGCATTGCTTAAATATGTAAAACACAAACCAGCTCTGAAAGTAGATCCAGATAAATGTAAATCATGTAAGATGTGCCTGAAAATTGGATGTCCTGCCATTTCAATAAAAAATAATGGTGCGGAAATTGACAAAACTTTATGCGTAGGCTGTGGAATCTGTACAGAAATGTGTAAATGTGACGCTATCACAGATTAACTTCAGGGAGGTTTTAAAATAAATGGAAACAAAATCAATTATGATTGTCGGAGTCGGCGGTCAGGGAAGTCTGCTTGCATCAAGAATTATCGGAAATGTTCTGCTGTCACAGGGATTTGATGTGAAGGTCAGCGAGGTTCACGGAATGTCTCAAAGAGGAGGTTCTGTTGTTACATACGTAAAGTACGGCGATAAGGTTTATTCTCCTGTAATTGAAAAAGGTGAAGCTGATATTATAGTTTCATTTGAACTGCTGGAAGCAGCAAGATGGATCTCATATCTAAAAAAAGGAGGCCATTTGATTACTTCTACACAAACTCTCGACCCTATGCCAGTAATTACTGGAGCAGCAAAGTATCCTGAAAATATTATAGAAAAAATAAAAAATCTGGGCATTGATATTATAGCCGCAGACGCATTGGCTCTTGCTGAAGAAGCAGGTAATGCTAAGACTTCAAACGTTGTTCTTATGGGACTCATTGCATCAAAGATGAGTTTTGATGAAAGTGTATGGAAAGAAGCAATAAAAAACTGTGTTCCCGAAAGGTTTCTTGAACTCAATCTAAAAGCATTTGATCTAGGAAAAAATATATAAGGAGCTTTACCAATGGAAAGATACTGGAATGAAAACATGGAGTGCGCTACAAAAGATGAAATGAAAGCACTGCAAAGCTTCAGACTTTCTCAGACAGTGAGAAAGGTTTACAATAATGTCCCCTATTACCGTGAAAGAATGGAAAAAGCAGGAGTAACGCCCGATGATATTCACAGTGTTGAGGACTTGAAAAAATTACCATTTACTATGAAACAGGATCTGAGAGATACCTACCCGTACGGTTTATTTGCCGTTCCTATGGAAGACGTTGTAAGAGTTCATGCTTCAAGCGGTACTACAGGAAAGCAAATTGTTGTAGGATATACTCAGAATGACCTTGACGTGTGGTCGGAATGCTGCGCAAGAGCACTGACGGCAGCAGGCGCAACAAATAAAGATTTTATGCATGTTTCTTACGGATATGGACTTTTTACCGGCGGTCTGGGACTTCATGGAGGAGCTGAAAAGGTAGGAATGACCGTCATTCCTGTTTCTACAGGCAATACAAACAGACAGATAAATATTATAAAAGACTTTGGTTCTACATATATTTGCTGTACTCCGTCATATGCACTGTACCTTGCCGAAACAATGGAAGAAATGGGCATTACCAAAGACGATATAAAGCTTAAAGCAGGATTATTCGGTGCTGAACCATGGACAGAAGAAATGCGTCATGAAATTGAAGAAAAACTGGGATTAAAAGCACTGGACATTTATGGTCTTACTGAAATTATTGGTCCCGGCGTTGCTTTTGAGTGCAGCGAACAAAGCGGTATGCATATAAACGAAGACCACTTTATAGCAGAAACTATTGACCCAGATACTGGAGAAGTACTGCCTGAAGGCACACAGGGCGAAATAGTATTTACCTGTATCAGCAAGGAAGCATTTCCGCTTCTGAGATATCGAACAAGAGATATAGGAATACTAAAGCGTGAAAAATGCTCATGCGGCAGAACACTTATTAAAATGATGAAGCCTGCCGGAAGATCCGATGATATGCTCATCATCAGAGGCGTAAATGTATTCCCGTCACAGGTTGAAAGTGTCCTTTTACAATTAGGTAATACAGCTCCATATTATCAATTGATTGTCGACAGAGTTAATAATACCGATACCCTCGAAATTCAAGTGGAAATTTCTCCGGAAATGTTCTCTGATACTGTAAAAAGTCTTGAGGATCAGGAAAAAATTATTAAATCAGCAGTTGAGTCTACTCTGGGTATTGCAGCAAAAATCCGTTTGGTTGAACCTAAAACAATTCAACGTACCGAAGGTAAGGCAATAAGAGTTATTGATAAACGTAAATAAAGGGAGATGATTTTATGTTAATTAAACAAATTTCAATTTTTGTTGAGAACAAACCCGGCAGACTTAGTAATATTACCAATATTCTTAAACAAAACGATATTGATATCAGAGCGCTTTCCATTGCTGATACTAAAGATTTCGGTATACTCAGACTTATTGTCAATGACCCGGATAAAGCGTGTAACGTACTCAAAGGAGCAGAATGTACAGTTACAATAACAGATGTTCTGGCAGTTGGAATATCAGACGAACCGGGCGGACTCTCAGTTGTTATGAATACACTTTACAATAATGCTATAAGTGTTGAATATATGTATGCTTTTGTAAGTAAATCTGAAGACATTGCTTATGTTATACTAAGAGTTGCAGATAATCAAAGGGCGGCAGATGTACTGACATCAGCAGGTATCAAATTACTTACTAGCAAAGAAATTTATGATATGTAATGGAGGAAGATCATGGGAATCTTAAATAAAATCGGAGAAGCAGCAAGCAGCGCCAGCAGAAATGTAAATGAAAAAACAAAAAACATGTCAGACACGAGTAATCTGAAAAGAAAGATTCTGTACGAGGAAGAAAGAATCGTGGAAATATTTACTGACATTGGTAAAACATACTATAAAACACCTGATAAAGTTGATGAACTTAAAGCCTACTGTGATGATATCGAAACAAGAAAAAAAAGAATCAAGAAAATGCGTTTTGAACTTCAAACAATGAAGGGCTTTAAAATATGCCCGAATTGTCAGGCAGAAGTACAGGAAAAGTTCCAGTTCTGTGGTGTTTGCGGCGCAAAGCTTCCAAGCGGTGACGAAGATTTTGACTGATTAACTGCATAATAAATAAAAACTCTAAAAAATTAAATCTAATGAGCTAAGAAAACTGTGTACAGAATAAACTGTACACAGTTTCCGCTTATCTTTACTGCAAAATTATATATCAAAAGCCCGGTTATTTACCGGGCTTTACTTTTTTTCTTATATTTTACTTTTAAACAACTTACCTATTCATTTGTTTATGTTCTTTTTTCAGTTCTTCAATTAAATTGTTAAGCGTCCAGCTTTGATTATGCTGAGTTACAATACATTTAAGCGGAAAAGTAATATTATTCAATCTCAGTTCATATAAAAGCTTATCAATACTTTTATTATTAAATCCAGATATTATAAGACATTCGTCTTCATTAATGCTTTGAGGGATTTTACCAGATTTTTCAAATCCGGTAAAACCTGCAAGAAATCCAATTTTTTCCCCGGCAGACTCTCTTGAGTATAGCTTTAAAGTTGCTTTCACAGCGTATGCTATTTTAGAAAGCACTTCGATTTTGTTTTCTTTTATCATGTATCCTATCAAAAGCGGTGATTCTTTTTTTATTCTTGATTTCATAGTTTTTTCTCCGTTTTAACTGTTTAAATTTTCACAGTAATTTTTTACTGACCGTGCATATCCCAGCAAAGCAAGACATACGTCTGAAGCTTTGTTTATCTGTTCATTACTTGAATTTTCTACTGCATAAATATATTTTTCAATATTATATCCTAAAGTATGGCTTAAAACATTATTATTTTCATCTATAACAGCTAATGTAAAGTCATGCAAAAGACTTTCAGCAGATACATCTTTAATTTTAGCAAGGTATTTACCTGATTCGCTTGTCTGAACAAGAGGTATTGTTCTGCTTTCACCTGTTATTGTATCAGTAAATTGAAGAAAATATCCTGTAGACTCTGCCTTTACCTTTATATTTATAGTAATTTTTGAATCAACCGTAAGATATACTGAATCAATAGACGTATGCGGAGAATCGGCAGACTGAAAAAGGTAAGATAAATCAGGATTATCAGCATCGGCACAAGTTACATCATATTGTTCAAAAAAGCGTATGTATTCATCATTTATAATATTTTCCATAGTATTATCATTTGAAAAATACTTTTGTATCTCACTTCCGTATCGAAGTATGTTAAGAATCAGCACTTTGCAGTCATTGCTGTATATGCCGTCTGTATCTTCCAGTATATTATCGGCATATTTGAGTATGGAATATTCGGTTGAGAAATTATCCTTATATATTATTTGATTGTTTTCTAATACTTTAGCTTGAGTATAAATATTACTGTTCATTTTATCTGTTTTACACGGTATAACAGCTGAGAAAATGTTATTATATTCATTTTTGCATAATACTGACAAGTCAGTATTATCATTATCGTATGAGTAGCATAAAGCAATGTTATTGTCTAAATAATCAGGATTATTTACCGTTAAATAGTACTTCATATCTATAGAATCATTTAAAATTATGCTGGCGCTTTCAGTGGTTATACCGGATAATCCGCATTCACTGCATTTGTCCGACAAAAAATTATGGTGAATCATATTATAATTTGAATAATAAGTGTCTTCAGATGTGCAATACGTTGTTTTATAAACTTCATGGAATCTCGGTGACGGAATCGGATAATCATTTTCTGTTCCGCAGTCTATATCCTGATACCATATTGTTTTACCGATACTGTTATTTAAAAGCCAGCAAAGCTCTCCGGATGAAAAAGCATATGAGGATACTGAAGTGGTTCTTGATATGCCATCGTCGTTCAGTTCATCATTATAATAACAGTTTTTAAAACGTCCGCCGCCATCCGGACTTGATATAGGGTATTGATTTATCGTTGCGTTTGCCTGCATTTTCACACAGCAATTTGATATCAGACCGTTTGAATAGTTGCTTCCTGCAATACCGCATGAATAAATGCTGCCGCAGGTACTTCCGATAAATATACAATTTTCAATTATTCCCGCATTTCCGTTATATCCTGCAATACCTCCGGCACTGCCTGATGATGTTTTTATTTCGCCTTCAACTGAAAGATTTTTGACCGTTCCTTCAAGACTTCCAAATAATCCGCAGTAATTAAGCGAGCAATTAATGTAAAGACCGCTTATTGAGTAACCCTGACCGTCAAATGTACCCGTATACGGCTCAGATTCGGAACCTATAGGAATCCAGCCTTCAGTCGTCTGACTGCATATATCTGATAAATCAATATCATCAATTAATTTTGCATTACTACCGGCATGTCCGTCTGACACATATTCAGCAAAGCTTTGCAGGTCGTTTGCATCAGAAATAATATATATTCCATTTTCAATCGAAGTATCGTAAGCGATGACATTATAGCAGACAATATATGATAAAACATATATAAAAAGAATTGGTATTACTGTTTTTTTATAAAATCTGTCAAAAGTATTCATTACTTTCTCCATTCTGTCCAAAAATAAATAAAAATGCATATTACATCCTTAAAGCGTATGTAACATACTGCGGTTCGTTTTATAATATTATTTTATACTATAATAATGAAAAATTCAATTAAATTTCTACATTTAAATAAATTTTCTTATTTTACACAAATTTTAACTGATATACTAAATAAAAATTAATAATATTTACAATCAAATACTTTATGAAATTAAATTAGCAGCCATTTTCATTGCAAATTTCGTGAAAAATGTAAGAGTTTTAATGAAAATTACGATTGTTAAATATGTAGTTTGAACATAATAAAAAGTAAATACAAGAAAAAAATTTATTGATTTTTAAAAAAAATATGTTATAATAATAATTGTAAATAAAAAGGGTAAAATTATAAATCGGAGGACGCTTTTGGAAAAAGAGGATTTGAAAAAAGAATTATTATTTATTTTTATTAGATCGTTATTTTTGAATTTAGCGGCATACCTGATTTCAGTTGTATTTATTGGTTTTACCTTTTCAATGGCAGCCGGATTACTTCTGGGAACATCCGGTATGCTTTTTAATCTTTTTCTGCTGAATATGTCAGTAAACAAAATTGTAAAAAGCGGAGGAATAAAGAGCAGCAGCAGAATGTTCGGCGGATACATTGCCAGAATGTTTATAATTATGGCATTAATTTCCGTTACGATGTTTTTTGAACTGTCTTGCACCATCGGTGCGGTTATTCCTTATTTTTATCCTAAACTGATTTATGCGGGAAAAACATTATTCGGGAAAGGGGGAAAGACTTAATGAAAGTGTCTGATTTTTTTCAGGGTGTAAAAGAAGTTGAAGTAGGCGGTCCTAAAATAGCTTGTTCTTTCAAATTGTTTGGTATTAACATTAATATTACTGAAACAATAATTATAAGCTGGGGTATTGTTATTGGATTAACGCTCCTTGTACTTTTCTTGACTCATAACATGAAGAAAAAACCTGAAAAGAAACGACAGGTAATAGCGGAATTTATTGTTGAAACTGTAGATAATCTTGTTAAAGATACAATGGGTAAAGGTTATAAATCGTTTGGACCGTATATTGCCGCACTGTTTGCTTCATCAATATTCGGCAGTCTGGTAAGCCTGATAGGTCTGAGATCTACAACGGCTGATTACAGTACTACGCTGAGCTGGGCTTTGATGAGCTTTGTAATGATTGAAGCAGCTAAAATCAAGGCGAACGGAGTTGGCGGATATTTAAAAAGCTTTATTAATCCGCTGAATATTGTAAGCGAGATCTCAACGCCGGTGTCTATGTCATTCCGTCATTTCGGAAACATTGCCGGAGGTATGATTATTACTACCCTTATTTATTTTGCTCTTACAGGACTTTCAACTGCGCTTTACTGTGATATTCCGATTTTTACAATTGGACTTCCGGCAGTACTGTCACTGTATTTTGATTTGTTTTCAGGATTTATGCAGGCATTTATTTTTATTATGCTTACAATGATTTATATTGCAAGTGCAAAAACAACAGAAGATTAATTGCCTCTGCCCCGGAAGAGGTGAATTTATTTAGTTTAATTCAATCCGGAGGAGAAATGGAGTAAATTATGGAAAAAGCAATAGTATTAGCAGCATCGGCTATCGGCGCAGGACTGGCTATGATTGCCGGTATTGGTCCTGGTATAGGCGAAGGTTTTGCAGTAGGTAAAGCCTGTGAAGCTATCGGCAGACAGCCTGAATCTTCAGGAGCAGTAACAAGAACAATGTTTATAGGCTGTGCGGTTGCAGAATCTACAGGTATTTATGCTTTCGTTGTAGCGCTTATACTTATGTTCATCAATCCGTTTTTGGGTAAACTCTAAGCTGAAAAATAAAATAATAAAGCTGGAGGAATATAAATGCTGGAATTTTTATCCATCGACATCGGCACGATACTTTTTACAATATGCAATTTGCTGATTCTTGTCTGGGTGTTTAAGCATTTTCTGTTCGGAAGAGTGTATAAGATTTTAGACGAGCGTCAAAACGACGTATCTGAAACATACGCAAAGGCTGATGAAGCTATGGAGCATGCTAAATCTTTAGAATCTGAGTATACCGGATTAATGGAAGGTGCAAAAGAAGAATCCGCTGAAATGATCAAAGCAGCATCCAAAAAAGCGCAGCAGCGTTCAGATGAGATCATTTCCGATGCAAAAAGCGAAGCGTCCGCAATATTGGCAAAAGCCGGTGAAGATGTTGAAAGAGAAAAGAAACGTGCGCAGAATGATCTAAGGGGAGAAATCTCTGAGCTTGCAGTTTTAGTGGCACAGCAAGTTGTTGAAAAGGAAATTACCGAAGCTGATCACGAACGATTTATCAATGACTTTATTGAAAATGTGGGTGATTTGAAATGACGGGCGACGTAGGAAAATTATATGCTCAGGCGCTTTTTGAACTAAGTCTTGAATCGGAAAGTTTAGAAAATGTCTGCTCTGAGCTGAAACAGTGCCGTGAAATTTTTGATGAAAATCCGCAGCTTGTCAAGCTTCTTAGTTCTCCTGTAATCCTGAAAACGGAAAAGCATGAGGTAATTAATAAGATCTTCGGTGAAAGCGGAATGGTTCACGACTTTATTTGTCTGGTTACGGATAAAAACAGAATATCTTACTTCGACAAGATAACAGACGCTTTTATTGAACATTACAATCAGCATAATAATATTACTGAAATGACCGTAATTACAAGCATACCACTAAAACCGGATCTTAAAGCCAGACTGATAAAAAAGCTTGAACAGAAGTCCGGAAAGACTGTTAAACTTAACGAAAAGGTTGATCCGTCTATAATCGGAGGAATTATACTCAGAATGGGTAATTCTCAGATTGATAACAGTATTAAAGGCAGACTTGAAGCTGTTGCACAGCAGCTTAAAATACAATAATTAGAAGAAGGTGTATTAATGAATTTACGCCCGGATGAAATAACTGGTATAATTAAAGAACAAATAAAAAATTACAGTTCCAAGCTGGAACTTAAAGATATCGGTACAGTTGTTACCGTCGGCGACGGTATCGCAACAGTACACGGTCTTGAAAACTGTATGTCCGGTGAGCTTCTTGAATTTGAAGGCGGTATTTACGGTATGGCGCTGAACCTGGAACAGGATTTTGTCGGTGCGGTTATGCTGGACTCCGACTCTGCAATTAAAGAAGGCGATTCCGTCAAAAGAACTAATAGAATCGTATCAGTTCCTGTAGGTGAAGAACTTCTCGGAAGAGTCGTTAACGCTTTGGGACAGCCTATCGACGGTAAAGGTACAATCGTTACAGATAAAACTGAACCGATTGAAAAAATAGCCCCTGGTATTATTACAAGAAAATCTGTTCATAAGCCGCTTCAGACTGGTATCAAGGCTATTGACTCAATGATTCCTATCGGAAGAGGTCAGCGTGAGTTGATTATAGGCGACAGACAAACAGGTAAAACGGCTATTGCGCTTGATACCATTATTAATCAGAAGGATCAGGACGTAATATGTATTTACGTTGCAATCGGTCAGAAACGTTCAACTGTTGCAAACGTTGTTGAAACCCTTGAAAAAGCAGGAGCTATGAGATATACGATTGTAGTGTCAGCCAGTGCTTCGGAGCTTGCACCGTTACAGTATATCGCTCCTTATTCGGGATGCGCTATGGGTGAATACTTTCTGAACCAAGGCAAGGATGTACTTTGCATTTATGACGATCTTTCAAAGCATGCGGTTGCTTACCGTGCTTTGTCGTTGCTGCTTAAACGTCCCCCGGGACGTGAGGCTTACCCGGGCGATGTATTCTATCTGCACTCAAGACTCCTTGAAAGAGCATGCAGTCTGAATGAAAATTACGGAGGCGGAAGTCTTACAGCTCTCCCAATTATTGAGACTCAGGCAGGCGATGTTTCCGCTTACATTCCGACTAATGTAATTTCAATTACTGACGGTCAGATATTCCTTGAAACAGACCTGTTCAATTCAGGCGTACGTCCGGCAGTAAACCCCGGTATCTCTGTATCACGAGTGGGAAGCGCTGCACAGATCAAAGCTATGAAAAAGGTTTCGTCCTCGCTTAAGCTGACGTATTCACAGTACCGTGAACTTCAGTCCTTCTCGCAGTTCGGTTCGGATCTTGACGCAGATACAAAAGCAAGACTTGCTAAAGGTGAACGAGTTGTGGAGGTTTTAAAACAAAACAGAAATTCACCTTTGACAGTAGAGCATCAGGTTATTATAATATATGCAGTTGTAAATAATTATCTTAAAGATGTTCCTGTAGATCTTATATCTGAATTTCAGGAGGAATTATTTGATCATATTGATAATTCGTATCCTGATATTATCAAATCAATTTCTGAAACTAAAGACTTAACCAGTGATAATGAAAATGCTTTAAAAGAAGTGCTTTCAGATTTCACTGAAAAATATATGTCAAATAAATAATAGTTATACGCTGTAAAGCGTTTACACTGATAAAATACGGCGTGCCGCCCGCAGGCTAGGCGGCATGAATGGAGATATATATGGCTTCATCAAACATGAAAGATATAAAGCGCCGCATAAAAAGTGTTGAAAGCACCAAGCAGATCACCAAAGCTATGGAACTCGTTGCTTCATCAAAGCTGAGAAAAGCAAAAGAAAAAGCAGATAATGCAAAACCGTTTTTCAATACCTTGTATGATACAATGTGCGAAATTGTAAAAGAAGACGCAACATTTAATTCTATTTATACCAGGAAAAGAAAAAATAATGTCACATTGCTGATTGTTATAGGCGGTGACAGAGGTCTTGCCGGAGGCTTTAACGCAAATGTTTTAAAGCTTGCTCAGAGCAGATACGATGAGCTTTCTGTGAATTCGGAAGTTGTAATACTGCCGATCGGAAGAAAAGCAGTTGAGTATTTTGAAAAGAGAAATTTCAGAATTATGACCAGATATGAAAATATATCTGAAAGCATTTCTATCTACGGTGCAATGAGTATTGCGGATAAAATAATTGATGTTTACAATAAGGATAAAATAGACAGAGTAGAGCTGTTCTATACAGACTGTATTTCTCCTCTTGTACAGGAAGAAAAACATATTCCTATTATTCCTCTTGATATTGAAGTGGACAGAAGCAATGTCAGTCTGACAAATTATGAACCGTCGCCGGAAGCGGTGTTCGATTCTCTTATCCCCAGATATATAGCAGGCGTTCTGTTTGGAGCGATTGTAGATTCATTTGCGGCTGAACAGGCAGCAAGACGAACAGCAATGGAAAATGCAACTGATAATGCAAATGAAATGATAAGCAATCTTTCACTTGTGTATAACAGGGCTCGTCAGGCTGCAATTACTCAGGAAATTACTGAGATTGTAAGTGGTGCAAATGCACAGGAATAGTGCAAATATTAATGCGGTTTAAATCGCTTTTATACGGAGGAAATTATGCAGAATACCGGAAAAATAGTACAGATAATCGGTGCTGTCGTTGACATTCAGTTCTCTAAGGATTGTCTTCCGAATTTGCTTAACGCTATAGAAGTTGATAATCAGGGAAAAAAGCTGGTACTTGAAGTAGCACAGCACATAGGCGACGATATTGTAAGATGTATCGCTATGAGCAGTACTGACGGACTGGTCAGAGGTATGGAGGCAATTGATACCGGTTCGCCGATTAAAGTACCGGTCGGTAAGGAAACTTTGGGCAGAATTTTTAATCTGCTTGGAGAACCTGTTGACGAAGGGGCTCCTGTTGAAACAAAGGAAAAATGGAGCATTCACAGAGAAGCTCCGAGTTATGAAGAACAAACAGCTTCAAGTGAAGTACTTGAAACAGGGATTAAGGTTATAGATCTTATCGCCCCTTACCTTAAAGGCGGTAAAATCGGTCTTTTCGGAGGCGCCGGAGTAGGTAAAACAGTACTTATTCAGGAACTTATTAACAACGTTGCAAATCAGCACGGCGGTATTTCCGTTTTTACCGGTGTTGGTGAGCGTACAAGAGAGGGTAACGATCTTTACAATGAAATGAAAGAAAGCGGAGTTATTGATAAAACTGTTCTGGTTTACGGTCAGATGAACGAACCGCCGGGCGCCAGAATGAGAGTCGGTCTTTCGGGACTTACTATGGCAGAATATTTCCGTGACGTTGAAGGTCAGGACGTATTATTATTTATTGATAATATTTTCCGTTTTACTCAGGCAGGTTCAGAGGTTTCAGCACTTCTGGGACGTATGCCTTCCGCCGTTGGTTATCAACCGACGCTGGCTACGGAGATGGGTGCATTACAGGAACGTATTACATCAACAAATAAGGGTTCAATTACATCAGTTCAGGCAGTATATGTGCCGGCTGACGACCTCACTGACCCTGCCCCTGCAACGACTTTTGCTCATCTGGATGCAACAACTGTACTTTCCAGACAAATTTCGTCTTTGGGTATTTATCCGGCAGTTGATCCGCTGGAGAGTAATTCAAGAATTCTGTCTCCTGAAATAGTCGGATATGAGCATTATGAAGTTGCCAGATCTGTTCAGACAATTCTTCAGCGTTATACGGAGCTTCAGGATATTATTGCGATTATGGGTATGGACGAGCTTTCCGATGAGGATAAGCTGACGGTTAACCGTGCAAGAAAAATTCAGAGATTCCTGTCACAGCCGTTTACTGTTGCAGAACAGTTTACGGGTATGAAGGGTAAATATGTACCTATCAAGGAAACTATAAGAGGATTTAAAGAAATTATCGAAGGAAAGCATGACGATCTTCCGGAATCTGCATTCCTGTTTGTAGGTACTATTGACGAAGCAATTGAAAAGGCTAAAAAAGGTGAAAGCTGATGAAGTCTTTTAAATTAAAAATTATTACACCTGAAAAAGTTTTTTTTGATGAAGAAACAGAACAGATTATTGTCCGTACTACTGAGGGCGATATCGGTATTTTGGCAGGTCATGAAAATTATGTTGCAGATTTGCCAGCCGGACCTTTTCGTGTAAAAATAGACGGCAAATTTAAAGTTGCGGCAATTTCAGGAGGAGCGCTCAAGGTTTCAAAGGAAGCTGTAACTATTCTGGCAATGGCTGCTGAATGGGCAGAAGATATTGATCCGGATTGGGCTAAGCGTTCTCAGGAAAATGCATTGAAAAGGCTTAATGAAAGCAAGAGTGATTTTGAACATCGTTTGGCGGAATTAAAGCTAAAACGTGCATTGAATAGAATTAAAATTTCATCAATGAAGTAATATTATGAAATCGGCGGAATAATTCGCCGATTTTTACTTATTGACAAAATGCACAAATAGTGTTAAAATTAGATATAAAAATTTGATTGCGAGGTATGAAATTAATGGAAAATAAAATCCCATATAAAATTTATCTTGATGAAAATGAAATGCCAAAGCAATGGTATAATGTCAGAGCAGATATGAAAACTAAACCTGCACCACTTTTAAATCCCGGTACGTTACAACCAATGACCCTTGAGGAACTGAGTGGAGTTTTCTGTACAGAACTGGCAAAACAGGAGCTTGATAACGAAACTCCTTATTTTGACATTCCGGAAGAAATATGTGACTTTTATAAAATGTACCGTCCGTCACCGTTGGTACGTGCATATTTTCTTGAAAAGGCCTTAGATACACCGGCAAAAATTTATTATAAATTTGAGGGTAACAATACTTCCGGAAGTCATAAGCTTAACAGCGCTATCGCTCAGGCATATTATGCAAAAAAGCAGGGACTTAAAGGTGTAACTACTGAAACAGGCGCAGGACAATGGGGTACTGCTTTGTCGATGGCTTGTTCATATTTTGACCTTGACTGTAAGGTTTACATGGTTAAAGTATCTTATGAACAGAAACCTTTCAGACGTGAAGTAATGAGAACCTATGGAGCTTCTGTTACACCGTCGCCTTCAAATACTACAAATGTAGGAAGAAAAATTCTTGAACAATTCCCAGGTACAACAGGTTCACTGGGCTGTGCAATTTCAGAAGCTGTAGAGACTGCCGTTTCCAGCGAGGGTTACAGATATGTACTGGGTTCAGTATTATCTCAGGTTCTGCTTCATCAATCAATTATAGGACTTGAATCAATGGCAGCATGTGATAAGTATGATATTAAACCTGACGTTATTATCGGCTGTGCAGGTGGCGGCTCAAATCTCGGCGGTCTGATCTCACCATTTATGGGACGTAAACTCAGAGGCGAGGCAGATTATAAATTTATTGCTGTTGAACCTGCTTCATGCCCCTCAATGACAAGAGGCAAATATGCCTATGACTTCTGCGATACGGGAATGGTATGTCCGCTTTCAAAGATGTATACTCTTGGCAGCGGTTTTATTCCGTCAGCTAATCATGCAGGCGGATTGCGTTATCACGGCATGAGCAGTGTTGTTTCTGAATTATACGATGAAGGTTTGATAGAAGCAAGATCAGTTGAACAAACTTCTGTATTTGATGCAGCAACTATGTTTGCTAGAATTGAAGGAACTCTTCCTGCACCGGAAAGCAGTCATGCTATAAGAGTAGCGATTGATGAAGCGCTGAAATGTAAAGAAACCGGAGAGGAAAAAACTATTCTGTTCGGACTTACCGGTACTGGTTATTTTGATATGGTTGCTTATCAGAAGTATAATGACGGAGCTATGTCAGATTATATTCCGACTGATAAGGAACTGGAAGATAGTATTAACAAGCTTCCAAAGATCTAATAAAATTAGTGTCCGTTATAACGGACACTTTTTATATTGAAAAAAATATTGAAATATGATAGAATATTATTATATATTACACGAATGGAGTCAAAATAATATGATTAAAATACAAATTCCTGCAACATCAGCAAATCTTGGTGCAGGATTTGACGCACTTGGTCTTGCATTAACTTATTATAATTACGTAGAAATGGAAGAATCTGATAAAATTGACATTTCTTCTCTTGATGATGTAGAAGTTCCTGTTGATGAAAATAATCTGATATATATTTCCGCTAAGGATCTGTTTAATGTATGCGGCAAAAAAATAAACGGATTAAAAATCCGCCAGACAAATAATATACCTATGGCAAGAGGACTTGGTTCAAGCTCAGCATGTATTGTTGCAGGACTTGTGGGTGCAAACACATTGCTTGGAAATCCGCTTACAGCGGACGATCTTGTTGATCTTGCAGCGCAAATTGAAGGACATCCTGATAATACGGCTCCCGCTTTGCTAGGCGGTATTGTAACTGCTGTATTTGACGGTAAAAAAGTACATTGGGTCAAACAGGAAGTTTATACCAAGCTTAAATTTGCGGCAATTATACCGGATTTTGAACTGAAAACTGAAAAAGCAAGGGCATGCCTTCCAACAGAGGTTTCACATAAAGACGCTGTTTATAATCTGTCCCGAGCCGCATTGTTTTCAGCATCGCTGCTGACAGGTAAATTTGAAAATCTGAGAACCGGTGTGCATGATAAGCTGCATCAGCCCTATAGAATGGAGCTTATTCCGAATGCAAGAGAAGTATTTGATATTGCGTATAATCATGGAGCATATGCTTCATATATAAGCGGCGCCGGACCGACAATTGTGGCAATTGTAGATGAAAATAATACATATTTTGCCGGAAAAATGAAGTTTTCTCTCGATAATGCAGGATTGACCGGATGGGAAGTAAGAGAATTTCATATTGATAATGACGGTACTAAGGTGTGTTGACCTAATTCTCACTGCCTGTCTACTGTATGAATAAAAATAAAAAAGCGGTAAAAACCGCTTTTTTATTTATGTATTTTTTGCAAGTGTTTCATAAATATTTACCGCATCGGCAATACGCAGCGAACCCATGTAATCAGAACTTTCTGCCCCTGTTGTAATCAGTATATATTCCTTTCCGTTTACTCTTGCCAGTGAAGCAAGACAATTTCCGGCTTCACTTGTATATCCGGTTTTACCTCCCAGGAAAACTCCGCCAGTAAAGTATTCTGAATCCAGTTCTGAAAACATTGTACTACTGAGCGTTATGCCATAAGGCTGATAATCTGTTTCGGTATAGTAACTCTGACTTGTAAAAATCTCACGAAATTCTTCATTATCAAGTGCATAAATTAAAAGCTTTGCAATATCTTCAGCAGTAGAATAGTGATTGTAATTATGAAGACCTATGGAATTTGTAAAATGCGTATTATTCATTTCCAATTCCACTGCTTTTTCGTTCATCATCTGTACATACATTTCTTCAGAACCCCCAAGGTAAGAAGACAAAGTCAAACAGCATTCAGCTCCTGAGGATAACAGAGCACCATAAAGCAAATCTCTGTATGTAACGCTTTCATATGCGGAAAATCCGGCAGTCGACGCTCCTTCAGAGGACAGATAATCAAATATATCTCCCGGGATCACAACGCTTTCATCAAGATAATTTATATTTTCCAACGCTACAATCACAGTCATAATTTTTGTTAAAGATGCCGGATATATTTGTTTGCTTCCATTTTTACTGTATAGAATTTCACCGTTCAGATTTATAAGCAACGCAGTATCACTGTAAATTTCAGAATCATATATATTAAGTTCAGCTAAAGGTTCTGTTTCCGGTTCAGCAGACGGTTCAGTTTCATATGTTTCCGATTCTGCTATCGATTCACTGTTATTGTCAGAAGCTTCAATATTATTACTTCCGGCAGAAGTTTCAGTGTTTTTAGTAAGTAAAGTTATGCCGAAAGCTATAATAAGCAGCAATACGATCATTATTAAAAGCCAAAATATAGTACTATTTGCTCTTTTTGTTTCCTTTTTCATTTCTTGCCTCTTTTATACTCAATTATATTCCTATATTGTATTGTATCATGTAGTACAGTTATAGTCAAGAGTTCAGAAAAAAATTCTTGATTTTTTTTTCATTTTATGTTATAATATTTTTATTGCGGAGCGACATTGAATTATTCTTACTCTCCTTACTTAAAATTTAATATGGAAGCGTATCGAAGTGGTCATAACGGGCCTGACTCGAAATCAGGTAGTCCTCACGGGCTCGTGGGTTCGAATCCCACCGCTTCCGCCATGTCGGAGCAAGTTTTATATCGTTTGCTCCGACTTTTTTTACCAAAGTCACCGGCATGCTTATTCCTCAGCGTCTTCTTTTTAGAAAAAGATTACACCACGCCTTTGTTGCTGTTTAACCATAGGCGGCATATTTTCAGAATCACATATTTTACATTCAGTGCATAAACTATGAAAGAATAGGAGGAATACTGAATGAGTTGCATTCAACAGTTTAGCGATGTTACCAAAAATTATTTATGCCGTTTCTATAAAATACTCGATGAAATGATCGAAGGGATGACCAATGCGGAACTTACAAACAGCTTATCCCATAATTTTATCGTGCAGATGATCCCGCATCACCGGGCAGCTATCGAAATGTCGGAAAATCTTCTGCAGTTTACTACCTTTGTCCCTTTGCAGCATATCGCGCAAAATATCATAAATGAACAAACCAAAAGTATTGAAAACATGCAAAAAGTCTTGTCTCATTGTGCACGGCTTTCAAACTCGGAACAGGATCTGTGCCTATATGACAGACGGTTCCGCCAAATTACGCAAACAATGTTTTCACAAATGTGCAATGCCTGCTCCGACAATAATATAAATGCGGACTTTATGAGGGAAATGATCCCACACCATCAAGGCGCTATTAAGATGTCAAAGAATGTGCTTCAGTATCCCATCTGCCCGGAACTTGACTCTATTCTGCAAGCCATTATTACGTCGCAGGAAAAAGGGGTGCTGGAGATTCGGCGTTTGCTTCGATGCCTCGGCTGTTAGTAAGTCAATAAATTGCCTAGTATCATCGCTCGTGTACACCTCAGCGGCTCTCTGCCACTGCCAATTTTTTTTGCGTGTTACTTAGGGTTTAAATCTCTCCGCTAAAAACGCTAAAATATCTTTTTCATGTGCTTCTAACATCGGAAAACCGCATAGACGCAGTGTTTATACGGATTTTTCATACCTTAACAAGTTTTACAGCAGTAACAAAATTCCCGTATTATGATACATTGCAAACTTGAACTACAAAAAAATTTAATTGGAGGAACTTTTATGTCAATATTCAGTTTATTTAAGTCTAGATCAAAGACAAAGCATAAATCAATTGTTATAGAGAGCAAGTATGGTATATTCACATCACATAAATTCGGAAAAAATGGAGTAGTTTTTGATGGCAAAATAAATTGGCTTGATGATATTGTTGACGTTTCATTGCATACAAGCAGCACAGAGTCACTTATGGCTGACAAGTCATTAGAAATTCTCTGCAAAATTGCTGAAAATGCCACTGAGTGGGATAAAAAGCTTAGACAATATGGTGCAGATGAGTTTTCTGATGATAACGGAATGATCGAGATATGGGGAAATGACGAAAATAACAATGATAGTTTACCTCAAACCATCACCAAAGACGAATTTATCAATCGAATATCACTTGGATTTATGTGGATATACCCAGACGGAGAAGTTTACTTTGATTATAATTTAGACGAAATGTTTACTGATCATGGCTTAGGAATCACTGCAAATATTTCAGGAGAAATTATATCATGTGGTTTACAGGGATAATTTTTGAAATATTATTCTCATTTTACACATTAAATGCATTCCTCGTTGAGAAACCGCATAGACACAGTGTTTATGCGGTTTTTCCATACCCTAACAAGTTTTACGGCAGGAACAAAATCCCTGCCGTTTTGTTAATTTCAGGCTATTGTTATCACGATTTTCAGGATAGCACGGCGGTAAAATACTCATTACTTGCAAAGGCTTAAACCACAAAAAACTCCGCACGCTTGTATCCTACGTAAAAACGAAGTATAATATAGATATAAGGTTGATTCGATTGACTGATTCCCAAAGGAAGAAAAGCCGTTAGATACAAGAAAGCAGCTAAAATTAAATCAGCAGACTTAAAACTGAACGGAGGAAATATGGAGAATATTATTAAAGAATTACAAAACGAGTTGCGCACTCGTTTCTTTATGGATGGTGAAAATCATCCAAAGATATCAGCCGTAAAAGTTTACCGTTTCACTGACGAAAGAATAGAAATGCCCCAAACGGATAATCCGTATCTTTACATTGTGCTTGATGGAATGTTAAGACTTTACACCCCATCAGGAATTATGGATTATATGGCCGGACAGTATTCTGTATCGAAAATTGATACCCCCTTATCCGGGACAGTGCTTGCTTTTTCAGAGCAGCAGGATTTTTTGGCAATTTCTATTGAGTTTTTTCCGAGTGATATCATTCATACAATTTTACAGTTAGAAAACGAACTTACGGAACGAATTATGTCTGAACAGTTATCAGAACAAGAAATGACTTTATCAGACAGCGAGGTACTTCAATCTGTCAGCAGACTTTTTTCTGTAATGAACCACCAAACCTTTCCCTCAGAATTTATCCGAAAGAATATCATGCAGGAAATTACCTATTATGTCCTTTGCGGCTCCTGTGGAAAGCAGTTTATTCAAAGTATTGCAGGTATCGGACAGGCAGAGAAAATCTATCAGGCGAACAGTTGGATCAAGAAAAATTTTCATAACTCTTTCGCAGTAGAAGATTTAGCGAAGAGGCAGAATATGAGCGTATCGTTATTTCACCAAAAGTTCAAAAGTGCAGTTGGCATGGGTCCGCTGCAATGTCAAAAACGGCTGCGACTTACAGAAGCAAGGCGGCTTATGCTGGACGAAAGCAAGAATGTTACGGAAGCGTCCGTTGAAGTCGGCTACGAAAGTTTATCACAATTTATCCGGGACTATCGAAGAATTTTCAGGGCTGCACCGAAAGAGGATATTTTGAATATTCAAAAGCATTTAAAGAAATAGGCAAGTTTTTCATAGAAGCAGGCAAGCAATCGTACATAGTGTTCTGATATACTATAATTGGTATAGAGAAATATTATTTCTCGTATCAATCTAAAAGTATGGAGGAATCTCAAATGATTTTAACAGACGAATTGTGCGATAAGCTGTGTGCTTCTGCGAGGGAAAAAAGCAAAGAGTTAGGTATTGACATTAGCTTTGCAATCAGCGATGAAAACGGACTTCCGAGGGCATATCGTAGATACGGCGAGGCTCTGGTGCTGAGTATCACACTCGTACCGGGCAAGGCTTATACCGCCGCTGTAACACAATGTAAAACAAAAGATGTAGCCGGTGCTGCCGCAGAGGGCGCTCCGCTTATGGCAATTCAAACAAATGACCCACGAATCACTCTCGTTGCCGGTGGCTATCCTTTGTTTGTGAATGGTAAAATTGTCGGCGGGATCGGTGTCGGCGGTGGTTCAGAGACACAAGATTGCGATATTGCCGAGTATGTTGTATCTGTCTTTGAAAAGTTGACCGCTTAAAATAGAGGCAGTATTAATGGGGAATATCAGTCCGTTTTGCACATGCGAAAATTTGAATTGCCCCTTACACCCTACAAAGCATAACAAGGGTTGCGCCCCATGTATTAGCAAAAATCTGCGTTTGAAAGAAATACCAAATTGCTTTTTTAATCTCACCTCGAATGCAGAGAAACGAAATGGTGATTCATTAGAAGATTTTGCACAGATGGTCATTAACTGCAAAAAAGATTATACGTAGATCAACAGTGTGAGTGCCGTAGAAACAATTTTATGTTGAATCTGCGGCTCTTTTTTATACTCTCGTCCTCAGCAGTTTCCGTCATAAGCTTTGCTCAATCTTAAAACCTGAAGCCTCACTTCATACTTGAATTTTTCCAGTTCCATTACATTCACCTTCTTTTCGGTCTAACTCTTCAGTCCCGGTAAACCATCTCCGGCAGACAGCGGTTATACCGCTATTTCGGCTTATTCATTTTTATCATACTTTCTTTTCGTCAAAAATAAGGATAAATATATCCTTAACCGCTTGACTCTCTGTAGGTTCTGCTATTATTTCCCCCTTTTGCATGGTATATCCAAAGGGAATATTTCGGTTTTTCTTCATTTTTTCAATTCCATTCTTCACTTAATTATTTTCTCCGTAAAATTTATACCACCAATTAAGTTAAATTCAAACTTTGTTTGATTCTTTACTATAATTTTTTCAATTAGGCTTTCACACTGTTCCATGTGTACCTAAAAACAAATTTACACTTTACCTACCACACATTAAAGCTCGGTGAATAACCGGGCTTTTGATGTTTTTACAAAAGGTAACATTTCAAATGTGACCTTTATCGCTCTGTCAGATATACAACATAAAGTCTTAAAAATTAAAATCCCCACTTGAACTTAATAAGTCAAGTGGGGACTTATAATGAGAAGATGGTAAACAGTCATAAACTACATTTATATTTTACACTTTATATTTATACAAAATATAGACATAATGTAAATATTTGATTAATTTTATATTTATATGTTGATTTTTGTAAATTATTGGTATATAATGTGTTTATAAGCATGCTTAAAAAAATTAATTTAAGGAGAATCATTATGAAAAAAACGAAAAAAATTATATCCGCTTTGCTTTCCATTGTTTTTATTGCTGCATTTTCAATTACATCAAATGATAGTATTCTTGTATTTAAGAATCTATCAATATCAGCCAGTGCGGAAACGACCAGTTCAGGATTTGTTTACACTGTTTCAGGAACAACTGCAACAATAACAGGTTACACAGGCTCATCAGAATATCTTACTATTCCATCTACGATCACTAACAATGGTGTAACATATACCGTTACAAGTTTAGGTCAAAATGCTTTCAGAGAGAATAGTACAATTAAACGAGTTTATATTTCTTCAGGAATTCAAAACATTGGTCAAATGTGTTTTTATAAATGCAGTAATTTAACATATATTTCTATTCCGAATACTATACAAAGAATGGATTCCTGTTGTTT